>NZ_SJSN01000022.1 GCF_004331675.1 Pedobacter frigidisoli
TAGCCGCCTTCCAGGATATCATCGTGATCTAATCGAGTATTTGATAGCATACGGTAAAAAGCAGTTTTTAGGGTATGAGTCTGGGCTAACTGATTGATAACTGCTGTTCCCGAAGATAATAAATCTGATAGACAACTTTCCAATCTGGCAGCAATACGATTATCTGATAAAAAACCCTTGTAAATACCTGAATAGCAATGATCTAACATCACTAAATATACGAAAAATAAACCGTAATTAACTGATAATCAGCGTATTAATTAATTATATCTGCTAAATAAATGTGTGTAAAGATTAGCATCTGGAGAGGGAAACAAAGAACAGAAGCCTCACCCTATGAAAGTTTGTAGTAAATGGTATTTTTCTGTAAATCCCTCTCCAAAAGAGAGGGAAATAAAGAACAGTGGTTTGAATTGGAGGGTTTAAAATGCTGCCCCCTAAATTCCTCTCTTCTGGAGAGGGCGGCTACAACAGTAGCCAAAGCACTAACTTTGATAGGGTAAGGCTTTAATGCTTATGATGTTCCATTTCCATCTTTTCAGCTGGCAAAACATTGTAAACTTTTAACACAGAATCTGATTCTCGGGTAACTTTAATATAGCCATCTTCAACTGCTCTGATTTTTACCATTTCAGATTTATAGTAGTCCAAATCTTCCTGTTCACTTTTACCTTTGAAATCATCTTTGAAAAAATGCATCCAATCCATCATGTTTTCATCGGCTTTATTCAATCTGACAATCAAATCAGCCAATTTTATTGAATCTTCAGCAGATTTAATTTTATCCGATTTCAGAACAGAATCCAGCTTCATTTTATTCTTAACCACTTTTTCGCCATCCATCATTAATTTATCATGGATATTTAGTACTTCTTTTTTCACTGCTTTTACATCGGGTTCTGATTTACAAGAACCCAAAAGTATTACGGACAAGCAAAATCCAAATGTTATTAATTTTTTCATATTATTGATTTTTAAAAATTATAAGTAATTCCAACATAAACTTTCCCTGCACTCATAGGATGGTCTGTTTCGCCCTCCCAAATGTTTTTTTGTATTCCCGCATTTAAGGCAATGTTTTTATAGAAGATATCTGCACCAACGCCACCCATTAAATTGTTCATTACGTGCTCGCCTGTTTTAACGCCTTTATATTTTTCTCCTGCAGAATATTCATAGAAAAACTGTGCTGATGGCATTACTTGCGCATCTTTTCCAATTCTTTGGATGTAGAAAATATTAAGGAAACTGGTCGTACTGTTTGCAATTCCCTCATCACGGTTGTTGGTTCCGTTTACTTTGTAAGATGTGTTTAAACTTGCGCCAAACTTGCCTAATCCAACCAAGTAATTCAGGTAAACAAATCCATCGGTGCTACCGGTTCCCCCTTGCATTAGCGATGAATAACGAATTCTTTCATTGTTTTTGAAATCGTTTTTTCCTGTAGCAAGTTTTATTCCTGCACCTGCGATAAGCTGCTGCTTGAAATTATCTTCCAGTTTTTGAACAACATGATATCCTGCGTAAAAGTTAATATCGCCAATACCCGAAATGGAAGAAGTATAACCATTGTAGCGTTCGCTATTTGAAACATAGGGAAGAATAGCATTGATTTCCAATTTGCTAGTGATAAAGTATTTCCCTCTGATTTCCAGCGAACGATACAATTCATAATCATCTGGATTACCTGCGTGGTCAGTTATCGGCGAATTCTGACTTTGGGCGGGAATGAAGAAATTTCCACCGTTAGGAAATAACGAATGGGATTGACCATTATATCCGTTAAATGAGCGATAGCGATATAATAAGCTGATGCTGTTACGGTTATTATAAGGTGTGATGCCCATAAAACATCCGCAAATATCACAGGCAAAAACCTGACTGCTCATTAAAACGAATAGTAAAATCAGTAATTTACGATTCATTGTATAATGTATTTTTGATAAATTCATTGTCTGTTAATGTTTTTAAAAATGCCTTGATTTGTTCTTTTTCTGATGCATTGAGTGGAATGCCATTTTTCAATTTGGAATCTAAATTTGCTGATGCTTTTACGCCTGAATTGTAATGTTCTAACACCTCATCCAAACTGTAAAAACGACCATCGTGCATGTATGGGCCAGTGTATTCGATGTTGCGAAGTGTGGGCACTCGGAATGTTCCGAAATCTGCATTTACACCAGTAATGTGAGAGCGACCCTCGTCAGCACTAACCAAATCCAAGCCATTACTTCGGTACGAAAAATCAGTAAAAAATGGCTCTGTGTGGCATGATGAACATTTTTCTTTAAATAGATTATAGCCTGCTAACTCGTCAGAAGTAAAAGTTGCACCACTTTCTTTACGCATCACTCTGTCATACTTCGAATTTCCTGAAACCAAAACGGCTGTGAATTGCGTTATCGATTTCAAAATTCTTTGTGAATTAATATCAGTAGAACCAAAGGCTTGCTTAAATAAGTCAGGATAAGGTGCTGTACTTTTCAAAAAAGCAATGATGGCTTCGATATCCGTTCCCATTTCACAAGCATCGGTAATGGCATTTAATGGTGAGGTTTCGATGTTTTTTACACCGCCATCCCAAAAGAAAGCTTTTTGCCAGGCCAAATTGAAAAGGGGCGGGGCATTCCTTTTTCCTTGACAATTATTCACCCCGTGGCTTACCTTATGGTCGAGGTTTGCAAATGCCGCAAATTGCTGATGGCAACTTCCGCAAGAAACACTTTTATCGGCCGATAACCGAGCATCATAAAACAACTTCTTACCTAAAGCAAAGCCTGCGTTAGTTAATTGATTATCTTCGAAATTGTATGCGGGCGCAGGGAAATTTGATGGAATCGCAAAAGTTATTTTCGCTTCTTCAGGTTTAATTTCATCTTTTCTACAAGCATACATCAATGCAATGCTTAAAAAAAGCATTGCAAAGACGATTGATTTCCGCCACATATTAGTTGTGGATATGGTCTAAACGGAATAATCCTTTCGCATAATTGTTGGCTACAATAACAGAGTTAGCACCACCCATTGTAAAATTTAATGTAGCAAAGCTGATATCTGTTGTGCCTGTAAATAATGCAGCAGCGTTTACAATGAAGTGCATATCAGGCTTGGCATCAGTTCTAACACGTAACGGATTTGCCGCATTAATCTCTGTGGAATAGGTTCTGATAGTGTTACTGGGGTCGACAACGCCGCCAATATGGAAAGTTAACATATTGTTTGCTGCTGTAGATTGTGGCGAAGTTCCCTCCAATTTAACAAAAATATAACCGCTGTTCCAAGTCCAGAACATTCCGTTGATTGGGTCTAGTGCACCTGTTTGCGCACCTGCAAAATTACGGGCATAGTCCACGCCAATGGTATATTCAATCTTTGTGTAATCGCCTGTCGGCACATCATTAACGGTAATCAGTTTTGATACACTTTTCAATTCATCAATTAGAAAATAACTTTCAGGAACCAAATAAGTTGTTCCATCAGTCTTGCTTAATTTGATGTTGCTGACGTAATATTTGAATACATTTATTTTAAAATCTTCGCCTTTGGCATTTTTATATGTTGTTGTATTTAAAGCTAAAGCAGCACCGTTAACCTGGTGCTCAAATTCGATTGTAAAGCTTGATTTTGTATTTGGGTTTATTTCATCATTGCTTTTTTTGCATGATGATAAAAGTATAATAGGGCATAACAGCGCCAATAAGTATTGTGAAATCTTCATTTCTTGAAAATTGGGATAAGTAAAAATAGTAGAATAATTCTAAGGCGGTCGTCATACTGAGAAGTAAGCATTTTTGAACATGCATAAATCGAGCATTGAAAACCTTTAATAATGCTGTCATTCTGAGGCACGAAGAATCCCTAACGTTTTTGCAGGAATTGACATGATTAGAATGGCAGTTTTGTGGTTCTTGGCAATGAGATTCTTCGCTGTGCTCAGAATGACAAACAGCCTAAATCCTGCGATAGCAAAGCCATCACAATAAAAATAAAATTTCCTTAAACCGTTTTCGGTGGATGAAAAATAGAAACAGAAAGGTCCTTAACAGGTTTTTCGAAGTAACCGCTTTCTGATTTAATAATGATGTATGGGATTTGATGATTGATTGCAATGGTCTGAAATTTGGGTTCAGCCTCTGCAACTCTTTTTAAATTTTCTTGAACTTGTTTGTTCTTGTTGTCTAAGTCTTTTAGCTTTTTAGCTAAGAAACATTGTCCATCACAATGCAGTTCTGGATGTTCTTTATTGATACAAAATACACTTGTGATGTATTCTTTGTTCATTTTGTAACCAGAATAAACCACCAGCTGCATCGCCCCGTTTGAAACCGAGCAAATCACTAATAGGTATATCAGGATTTTTTTCAACATTTTATTTGCTGCAAAAGTATTAAAGAAATTGGTTGCTGCAAAGGAAAAGAAAGCCTTTTTTAACCGTTGATTGAAATCAACGGCAATGAATACCTTATATGTGAAAAGACAAGTGCAGAATCTTTCAATTGTCAACGGAACGATTATACTAAATGCTATTCCTTGCCGTCAGTTGAAACTGACGGATATAAAAAAAACCAGATGCAATTTTATGCATCTGGATTAATAAATTATTTAATCTGCGAATCTGCGGCTAAAACTAAGCCTGCAAATCAGCCATTACAGCTTTAATTTTATCGCCTAATTCTTCATTCACTTTTGCAAAATCTGCTTTATCAGCCAATGGCGCATTTACGCTGCAGTAGAATTTAATTTTCGGTTCAGTACCGCTCGGGCGAGCAGAAACGATACTTCCATCTTCAGTGATAAATTGTAAAACATCAGAAGTTGGATAATCTAATTTAGTCACTTTTCCTGTCGCTAAATCCGTTTCCTGACTGAGTTCGTAATCTTTCAATACAAAAACTTTAGAACCGCCTAAGCTTGCAGGTGGATTATTTCTAAATTTTTCCATCATAGCCTTGATTTCTTCAGCGCCAGTTTTGCCTTTTTTAGTCAACGAAACTAAATCTTCTTTGTACAAGCCGTATTCAACATACATATCTAATAACGCATTATACAAACTTGCGCCTTTATCTTTATAGTAAGCTGTCATTTCAGAAATGAAAGCCGCAGAGACTACAGCATCTTTATCACGAACTAAATCGCCGATTAAGTAACCATAACTTTCTTCGCCACCACCAATAAAATACTTTTTACCCTCTAATTCAGTCATTAACTGACCGATATACTTAAATCCTGTTAAGGTATTGTAATAGGTAACGTCCTTTTTCTTAGCGATTTCTTCAATCAGGTTTGAAGTAACAATTGTTTTCACAATAAACTGATTACCATCTAGTTTACCACTTTCTTGCCAAGCGGTTAAAAGGTAATTAATTAATAAACTTCCTGTTTGGTTACCGTTCAATAATACCCATTCGCCATCATTATCCTTAACTGCAATACCAACACGGTCAGCATCGGGGTCAGTCGCCAAAACTAAATCAGCATCAATCTCCTTTGCCTTATTCATGGCTAAAGTCAAAGCTTCTTTTTCCTCTGGGTTTGGATAAACAACCGTTGGGAAATTACCATCTGGTGTACTTTGTTCTTCAACTAAAGTTACGTTTGTGAAACCGAATTGAGCTAAGGCTTTTGGTACCAAAGTAATTCCAGTTCCGTGGATAGGCGAGTACACGATTTTTAAGTCATGCTGTCTTTTTATCGCATCAGGAGAAATGGAAAGTGCCGTGATGCCATCTAAATAAAGTTTGTCAACAGCCTCGCCGATTAATTCAACGTTTGCATCAACTCTATCAAACTTTACTTCATCAATACTTTTGATTTTATTTACTTCATCGATAACCAATTTATCATCAGGAGAAGTAAACTGACCGCCATCTGCACCGTAAGCCTTGTAACCATTATATTCTTTCGGATTGTGCGATGCCGTTAACATTACACCACTTTTACAACCGAAATGACGAACGGCAAAAGATAATTCTGGAGTTGGTCTTAAAGCCTCGAAAAAGTAAACATGAATGCCATTCGCCGAGAAAACATCTGCCGTAATTCCTGCAAAATAATCAGAATTATTTCTGCTATCATGCGCAATGGCTACACTGATTTTCTCACCTGGATATTTGTTGTTCAGGTAGTTCGCTAAACCTTGGGTCGCAGTTCCGATAGTGTATTTATTTATACGGTTAGAACCAGCACCCATAATTCCGCGTAAACCACCCGTACCAAATTCTAAGCTTTTATAAAAAGCATCGGTAAGTTCGGTTGTTGAGTTATTATCTACAAGGGTCTGAATTTCTGACTTCGTTTTTTCGTCGTAATTTCCGCTTAACCACTGATTAATTGTGGCTTGGGTCGATTGGTCAATTGATTGCATTGAGCTTTATTTTTAATTTAATATCTGGTGTTGAACAAATTTAGGTGGATGATGTTTGGTTGAAATCAATTAATTTCAATTCATCCAAATTTTATTTTGTTGAGGATGTTGCTTTTAAGCTGCTTTTGCTTAATTTCACGCCCCGATACAATAATAAAGAAAATCCAGTACTAAAATGAAACCAGCATAACTTTTTCACAGTGTGTATGGTAAAATGTAAAGTTATGGTGGATTTGTAACCGCTAAAAAACAAGAAACATTAAATGAAAATATTAAAATTTGGGGGTACTTCAGTAGGTAGTCCCGAGCGCATGACGAAGTTGTTGGATATCATTAATCCAAATGAAGAGCAAATTGTTGTTTTATCAGCCGTATCTGGTACAACAAACAGTTTAGTAGAAATTTCTAATTATTTTTTAGCTGGAGATAAGAAAAAGGGAAGCGAGTGCGTCGAGAATTTGTATCAAAAATATAAATATTTTGTAATTGAACTTTTGCCAGCTGCTGATTTTCAGGAGATGGGTAATGAAGTTATAGATTATCATTTCAGTTTCTTAGCTGTTTTAACCAACGATATTTTTACTTCAATTGAAGAGAAAGTTGTTTTAGCGCAAGGCGAATTATTATCTACTACCTTATATCATATCTATTTAAAATCTATTGGAGTAGAATCAGTTTTGCTGCCAGCTTTGGATTTCATGAAAACGGATGAAGATAATGAGCCTGATATACCATTCACAACGAAGCATTTAACTCCATTATTAGAAGCAAATAAAGGAAATAAATTATTTATTACGCAAGGGTTTATTTGTCGCAATAGTTTTGGCGAAGTAGATAATTTACGTCGCGGTGGAAGTGATTATACCGCATCTTTATTAGGTGCAGCAATCATGGCAGAAGAAGTTCAAATCTGGACTGACATTGATGGAATGCACAATAACGACCCTCGTATTGTAAAAGGAACCAAACCAATTGCACAATTATCTTTCGATGAGGCAGCGGAATTGGCTTATTTTGGAGCGAAGATTTTGCATCCACAGTCAGTTTTTCCAGCACAGAAATACAAAATTCCTGTTCGTTTATTAAACACGATGGAGCCATCGGCTGCTGGTACTTTAATTACGCATGATAGCGAAAAAGGAAAAATTAAATCTATCGCAGCGAAAGATGGCATTACGGCAATACGTATTCAATCGAGCCGAATGTTATTGGCTTACGGATTTTTACGTCGTGTTTTTGAAGTTTTTGAGCGTTATAAAACGCCAATCGATATGATTACTACTTCAGAAGTCGCCGTTTCTTTAACGATTGATGAAACCGCACATTTGCCGAAAATTATTGAGGAATTAGAAAGTTTCGGAACCGTCGAAGTAGATACCGACCACAGCATTGTTTGTGTGGTTGGCGATTTTGGTTCTGAAAAGCATGGTTTCGCAAGCAGGGTTTTAGAGGGATTAAAACACATTCCAATTCGAATGATTTCTTATGGGGGAAGTAACTACAACGTTTCTCTTTTGATTTTAAGCGAATATAAAACGGAGGCTTTACGAAGTCTGCACAATAGATTATTCGAATAGAAGATAGAAAGCGCCAATGATTACAAGCAAGCCAATAAAGCAATGGAAAGCCAAAAAGCTTGATGGTAATAATCCGTTTTTGTATTTCTTATAGGAATTAAATAATCCTAAGGAAATGATTAAAACGATAAATATGGCAGCAACTATCTTCATTTTTTAATAAATAAAAGAAACAATACAATTAGAAGTAAAACGATAGAGAATCGAATTTTTCCATTGTATTGTTTTTGGGTAATTCTTCCATGCTTTAAATCGAGGTAATTACCCAAATAAATCAGCCCAAAGAATAAAATTAAAATTATAATAAGGAATTTGAACATGTTCGCCGATAAAGATATATCAAAGTTTAACAATATAGAAACGCCTTTTTACTATTACGATACGGATTTATTGCAGAAAACCTTAAGCACTTGTGCTGAAGCTGCAAAGCCTTATCAGTTTCACATCCATTACGCATTAAAAGCAAACTTCAATTCTGTTCTGCTTGAACAAATTAAACAAATTGGTTTCGGTGCAGATTGTGTAAGTGCTGGAGAGGTGAGAAGAGCCGTTGAAGTAGGTTTCGATAATAAAAAAATTGTGTTCGCAGGTGTTGGTAAATCTGACAAAGAAATAAATGAAGCTTTGGATTTGGATATTTTCTGCTTCAATGTAGAATCTATTCAGGAATTGGAAGTTTTAAATGAGCTTGCAGCGGCTAAAGGTAAAACAGCGCAGGTTGCAATTCGAATCAATCCAAATGTTGATGCACACACACACCATAACATTACGACTGGTTTAGATGAAAATAAATTCGGTATCAATTCTTGGGATTTACAAGAATGTGCCGAAACCTTAAAAGCATCTGCAAACCTGAAGTTTATTGGAATTCACTTCCACATTGGTTCGCAAATTACCAATCTGGATGTTTACAAAAACCTTTGTGTTCGCGTAAACGAGTTTTGCTCTTGGTTTGAAGATAAAGGTTTCGTTGTTAAAGTTTTAAACGTAGGTGGTGGTTTAGGTATCGACTATTATAATCCTGATAGTCAAATACCTGACTTTAAATCTTACTTCAAAATATTTAAAGATTTCTTAGAAGTAAAATCAAACCAAGAAGTTCATTTTGAATTAGGTAGAGCATTGGTTGGACAATCTGCCTCGCTAATTACCAGAGCCTTGTATATCAAAAATGGTAAGAAAAAAAACTTTGTGGTTTTAGATGCAGGAATGACGGAATTAATGCGCCCAGCTTTATATCAGGCTTACCACAAAATTGAAAACTTGAGTCGTGGAAACGGAACTGAAGTTAAATACGACATCGTTGGGCCAATTTGCGAAAGCACCGATTGTTTTGGAAAAGAAGTAGAACAACCAGAATCTTTCAGAGGTGATGTTTTCGCCATTCGTAGCGCAGGCGCTTACGGAGAAGTGATGGCGTCGAAATATAATTTGCGAGATGCGATAAGGTCGGTTTACAGTAACGAGATATAGAGTTTTTGTCACATTGAGCTTGTCGAAATGCTTTAAAGTTCTTCGACAAGCTCAGAATGAGAAGTTCTTTATCTCCTTTTCGACGCCACAAATACAATAACGCCTGCTACTAAAATTATCCCACCAGCATAAGGCGGCCAGTTCACAGATTTCTCTTTATCAGCCGATATTTGAATCGGCCCAGCATCAACAATTTTTTCTTTTTTGGTATAAGTAAAGCCAGTCCAAACCAGCATTGCTATTCCAACGATGATTAATATTAGTCCTAGGGTTTTGTTCATGATAATTGATTTTATATCAGAACACTGAATAAACAATTAAGTTTGCTAAAGCGAATAACCTAATGTTATCTTATTTGCTAGGTTTACGCTATTTGCAGTCTCTAATGTCATTGTAAATTTCTTTATGTATAGATAATAACTGACAACAAAGCCAGCCGAATTTTGATCATTTTCGTAATCACTTACATTTCCACCATATTTAAAACTACTGGCTAAACCTGGTGTGCCACCTATAAAAAATCTGAAAGCATTTCTAATATCATGATTTCGCCTAGCTCTCCAAATTACTTCAGTTGATAATCCAGTTGACCAGATAATTTTTCTATCTGTAACGGCTACATAATTTGGAACCCTACCATTATAAATTTCCTTTCTAAAATTTCCATATGCTCCGCTTTCAAAGCTGATGGCATTTTCAAAGTTTATATACCGAAAATCAGTATTTCCATTTGATGACGTATTGTGTAAGCCAGTAGAAAATCTTAAACTAAAACCACTTATAGACTTGTTAAAAGATGGTAAGTAATCATCAGTATCATCATTAGAACGATCTCTAATCCCGTTTGACGCCTTTCCGGCATAGCCAAAAACTCCGTATGCAATATTAAATTGTTTAAAAGTACGTGCCTGACTTATGTTAGCCATGCCTAATTCGAAAGTTACTTTTGTATCGGGGGAATTTGCTCCAGCAAAACTTGCCGAAAAATTAGTTATAGATTTTACACTATCAGCCCCCATGGCTTTTGGTAGGTAACCCATATTGTTACCCAATATAGCTGGAGTTAGATAGGTTCTGCAAGAACTAAAAATGAGTAGAAATAATAAACAAAAGCTGAGAGAGATGATTTTCGTTTTCATATTAGGTTGAGAGTTTAATTTTTACGAATTATTCATCAAAGAAATCTACCAGACCTCCAAGGAAATATTCTTCAATGCCCTCAGTAAAATCTTTATAATCTTCGTCAGGAATGTTGGTTTGTTTAAACTCTAATGATGTTCCTTTTTTATCCTCATGAAGTTTAATGGTAACGATTGATGGCTCAGCTTGCTCTCCAAAATACCATTGCTGAACAATTTTTTTATTAGTTTCAAACTCAAGGTTTTTGCCCACGATATCGCCATCCCATAGAGAAAATTCTGTATCTGGTTTTTCTTCAAACTCTACTTCGGCGCCAGTCCAGAGTTTAATGCTGATGTCTTTTGTTAACGCTAAATAAACTTCTTCTGGTGTTGCAGGGATGTAAACGTATTTTTTAAAATCTTTCATTCTGTATCATGATTTGTAGGATTTAAGGATTTTCAAGAGAATAGTTCAAGAAAATCAAAATCCAATAATTATTTATTTTTTAATATTTGTTCAAGTTTAATACTTAAGTAGTGCGATTTAGGTTAAAGTTTAATTATCATAAATCACGCAAATCCTTTAATCCATTCTGTATCATGATTTGTAGGATTTAAGGATTTTCAAGAGACAGTTCAAGAAAATAAAATCCAATCTTAGGTTTTTGTTTTTATGGAAATTTTAGTTTTATTTTTTATTTATTAAACACTATGGATGCAAATCCTTAAATCATTTTAATCCTGCTCTATATTTATTTATTGCAGGATTGTAAATCTTTTTAAATTGTAAACTTGTCGCACCAAAATTAATCAATAATCCGATATTGAAATTATAAGCAACCACATAATTTTTTGCTTGAGCCAAATGGTGGTTTTCCAGATTTACACACGCTTTAAGTTCAACAGTAATTAATTCTTCAACTACAAAATCTGCACGACGCTTTCCAACTATTGTTCCGTCATAAAAAATCTCCTGCTCAACTTCTCTCTTAAATTTTATTCCAGCTTTTTCTAATTCAATTGCTAAGCATCTTTGATAAATCACTTCTTGAAATCCGTTTCCCAAAACATTGTGCACTTTCATTGCACAACCATTTATTCGATAAGTCAAATCTTCAATATCCATTTTATTAAAATTTATGGAATGAAAACTACAACAACAGGGGAACAGGATTTAAGGATTAAAAGATTTTCAAAATGATAGTTTCAGAAAAATCCAAACCTAAAAAACTTTATAAGATTTAATTAATTGAATTATAATTTTATTGTTTTGAACTTATTAATACATGCCTTATCATGTAAATCCTAAAATCACCTTAAATCCTGTTCCTTATTTGAACGCGTTTAGTCCCGTCACATCCATTCCTGTAATCAATAAATGTATATCATGAGTTCCCTCGTAAGTTACTACAGATTCCAGGTTCATCATGTGGCGCATAATGGAATATTCACCTGTAATTCCCATTCCGCCGAGCATCTGACGGGCATTTCTGGCAATATCCAATGCAATTTCTACACTGTTTCTTTTAGCCATTGATATCTGTTCTGCGGTGGCTCGGTTTTCACTTTTAAGTACGCCCAAACGCCAAACTAAAAGCTGACCTTTGGTAATTTCGGTAATCATTTCTGCAAGTTTTTTCTGTTGTAATTGAAAACCTCCGATTGGTTTCCCAAACTGAATTCTTTCTTTCGAGTAACGCAATGCAGTATCGTAACAATCCATTGCAGCACCCAAAGCACCCCAGGCAATTCCGTAACGGGCTTGGTTCAAGCAACCTAACGGACCTTTCAATCCGCTAATTTCAGGGAAAACATTTTCTTTAGGAATTTGAACATTATCGAAAACCAATTCGCCTGTGGCTGATGCTCTTAAACTCCATTTGTTATGTGTTTCGGGAGTTGAAAATCCCTCCATGCCACGTTCCACAACCATCCCTCGTATTTTACCAGCTTCATCTTTTGCCCAAACAACGGCGATATCTGCAAAAGGAGCATTGCTAATCCACATTTTGGTGCCATTCAAAATATAATGCGAACCAGCATCTTTTATATTGGTTAACATTCCGCCAGGATTTGACCCATGGTCAGGCTCAGTTAATCCGAAGCAGCCCATCATTTCGCCGCTGGCTAATTTTGGTAAATATTTTTTTCGCTGTTCTTCACTTCCATAGGCATAAATAGGATACATTACCAAAGAACCCTGAACAGATGCCGTTGAGCGAATTCCTGAATCACCACGCTCAATTTCCTGCATCAAAATTCCATAAGCGGTATAATCTAAACCAGCGCCACCATATTCTACAGGTATTGTTGGTCCGAAAGCACCAATATCAGCTAACCCCTTTATTAAATGTTTTGGGAATTCAGCCTTTTGAGCATAATCCTCAATAATCGGGCTCACTTCTTTTTTAACCCACTCCCTTGCTGTTGCACGAATTAATTTATGCTCATCAGTTAACAATTCATCCAATAAATAATAGTCTGGCGCCTCGTATAGGTCTTTTTTCACTGATTTGCTCATGTAATATCGTCTTATCTGGTTAAGAAATAGCGTTCATTTCAAAGGTAACAATTTACGGCAATGGGCATTATATTCATGAATAAAAATTTAATTTTACCGCATACAAATTATACATGAGTCAATTCAAACAAACCGTAGCTTTAAAAGATGTAAGATGCTTTGCCTTGCATGGTTATTATCCCGAAGAGCAAATTATTGGAAATCATTTTGTTATCGATTTAGAAACGGAATTTACACCTCAAGGTTTCGATGATGAGCTTGCTCAAACGGTAAATTATGAAGATTTGAATACGATTATCCAAGAGGAAATGAAAAACACTCAAAAGCTTTTGGAAACAGTTTTGAACAATATTATTTCGAAAGTTATTGAGCATTATCCTTTTGTGGAGACTATAAATGTGAGTATGAAAAAATTAAATCCACCAATGCCAGGACAAATCGGACATTCATTTGTTAAATTATCCTATACATCAGCCAAATAAAAATGAACTTTACCAAAATAAATTCGGAGATTTTAGCAGAAATTAAATCAGCTTTAGGCGAGGAAAAAGTGTTTACCGATGCCGAGAGTTTAGATAATTACAGTCACGATGAAACTGAAGATTTACGTTATCAGCCAGAGATTGTGGTAAAACCAATATCGCCTGAAGATGTTTCTGCACTGTTAAAAATCTGTAACGCACATAACGTTCCAGTAACGCCTCGTGGTGGCGGAACGGGTCTGAGCGGAGCGGCTTTACCTATTTATGGCGGGGTTTCTTTATCGATGGAAAAATTTAAATCGATTATTAATATTGATACCGAAAACCTGCAAGCAACCGTCGAACCTGGCGTAATTACAGAGGAATTTATCAATGCTGTTGCAGAAAAAGGACTGCTTTATCCTGTTGACCCAAGCAGTAAAGGCTCGTGTTTTATCGGTGGAAATGTGGCTCATGGTTCTGGCGGACCAAGGGTTGTTAAATATGGAACCATTCGCGAGTATATCTTAAATCTGGAAGTTGTTCTGCCAAACGGCGATATCATCTGGACAGGTGCAAATACCTTAAAATACGCATCAGGATATAATTTAACACAGTTGATGATAGGTTCTGAGGGTACTTTAGGCGTAGTAACAAAAATCGTAACCAAGCTTTTGCCAAAACCAAGTCAGTCTGTTTTAATGATGGGTTCTTTTAGTACAAGCGAGGATGCTTGTGCAGCTGTTTCAGCTATTTTTAGGGCAGGCGTAACACCATCAGCCCTGGAGTTTATGGAGCGAAAAGGGGTGGAGTGGGTAATCAAATTTGATGATATAAAATTTGATTTAAAGGATGATGTTGCAGCTTTATTGATGATTGAATTTGATGGTGATGATTTGGATGATATTTTCAAAAACTGTGAGAAAACAAACATTGTTTTAGAGGAACACAACTGTACGGAAGTTTTATTTGCTGATACCGCATCGCAAAAGGAAGAATTGTGGCGGATGCGCAGAACAATGGCTGAATCGGTAAAATCCAATTCGGTTTACAAAGAAGAAGATACTGTTGTTCCTCGTGCGGCTTTACCAAAATTAATTAACGGAATTAAAGAAATAGGCAGCAAGTATGGTTTTGAAAGCGTTTGTTATGGTCACGCAGGTGATGGAAACTTGCATGTAAACATTATTAAGGCAGGAATGAGCGATGAAGACTGGAAAGATAAACTCAAATTTGGTATCGCTGAAATATTCGAACTCACAACTGCTTTAGGTGGAACTTTATCAGGCGAACATGGAATTGGTTTGGTGCAAAAGGAATTCATGCCAATTAAATATTCTGAAATCCATTTAAACTTAATGCGAGGAATTAAAAAGGTTTTCGACCCGAACGGGATTTTAAATCCTGGGAAGATAATGCCTAACCCCCCAACTCCCTAAAGGGGGAGTTGCCTTTCTATCGTTCATGTGAAGTTTTTAAAAGAAAGTGTATTATCTTTTTCATGGTTTCCCTAAATGAGAAGTTGTTCTTTTTATCATTTATATAAGGTTTCTGAAAAGGCTTTATGGGATTTAAATGAATATTTTAAGTGATAGATTCGCTTTTCCATCTCGCCTGTAGTTCCCCCTTTAGGGGCTAGGGAAGTTGTCTTTCTTTCGTTTATATTAGATTCAGAGGGATGCTTTATCCGAATTTTTAATTCTGCGGATTACATAATCAACTTGCTTTTCCACCTCGCCTGTAGTTCCCCCTTTAGGGGGCTAGGGGGTTAACTGCTCAAACCCCAACATCTTCTGCTTTTCAGCCTCTGGTATAGCCATTGGCCTGCTGGTGGTATAATCAACAGCAATACAAACCGTTTTTCCTTTACTGCAAATTACTTCTTCGCTTCCTTTTATTTTTACGATTTGATATTCCAAATCAAAGCTTGTATTTCCAATTCGTGAGGTTTTTACGTGAACCGCAATTTTATCATTCATCACAATTGGTAGAATGTAATCTATTTCGGCATGGGCAATTACAATTCCTGTTTTCTTCCAATCCCATTTTACAATCTCTTCCCAATATTTAGTTCTGGCGATTTCTAGGTAGGTAAAGTACACGGAATTATTAACGTGACCCATCAAATCAAAATCGATAAAGCGCAAATGTATATTCGTTTTATAGTTGAATTTGTCTGAAAAATCACGAATATCTGTCAATTTGTCTTTTGATTTAGAAATACTTTGCCATAATGTCTTAAAAATCATAAATATTTGGTTTGGTATGTAAGTTGAATAAAGGTTAATATCAAATTAAAAAAATAAAAAATTAGAGATATGACACTTGTAAATTTTAACAACAGAACCCGTAACACAGCTCCTTACTTTAACAATGTTTTTGATTCATTGTTTAGCGATGCAGTAACTAAAAACAAAATGGTTGATAAATCGCCAAACGTAAATATTCTTGAAAATGAAACTGCTTACGTTATTGAGTTAGCTGCTCCAGGTTTAAGGAAAGAAGATTTTCAAATCAACTTAAAAAAAGATATGCTTTCTGTTTGGGCAGATGTAAAAAAAGACGAAACCCAGGTAGCTAAAGATTTTACACGTAAAGAATTTGACTACAGCTCATTTGCAAGGTCATTTAATTTACCAGATACAGCCGATGGTGATAACATTACCGCCGAATATAAAGATGGTATTTTAAACATCAACATCAGCAAAAAAGACGATGCTAAGTTACAACACAAAGAAATTGTAGTATCATAATAAAATATTCTCGAAAGAGGGTTTTTCATAATAATAGTTTAAGTTTAGGTTTTATAAGGTTAACGCTGGATGGCGTTAACCTTATTTTGTTATACGATATCGGTTTTCTGTCGACAATTCATGCAGCTAAACAAATGAACTAATGATGCCAATGAACTAATGATTTTTGTTATTTTTGCGGCATGGAAAGAGAAATTCTGGATACTAAACGTAAAGCATTAAAAATAAACCTCGACCCAAGAATCTACGGTACCTTTGCCGAGATTGGAGCAGGGCAGGAAGTTTCCCGAAACTTTTTTAATGCTGGTGCAGCATCTGGAACGGTTGCTAAGACCATGTCGGCTTACGATATGACTTTTAGTGATGCCATTTATGGAACTGAAGCTTCAGGCCGTTATGTTAGTCAGAATAGGCTTTTGCAAATGCTCGACCATGAATTTGGTTTACTTACAGAGCGTTTATCTGGCGAAAAATACGAGAGCAGAACCTTTTTCGCATTCGCGGATACCGTTACGACGCTAAATTACAAACGTACAAATGAACCTCATGGTTGGGTTGGAATTCGATTTCAAAATGAACCTGGAGGTTTGCCAAATGAAATATTCTTTCATGTTCGCTTGCTCGATACTGATGTAAACATGCAGCAAAGAGTTCTAGGCATTATTGGCGTTAACTTACTTTATGCAGCTTTTTACCATTATCAAGACCCAAAATTAATGGTAGAGTCCTTAGCTGATAATTTGACTATTGGTTCTGTTGAAATAGATTTGATTTCTGTTAAAGGACCTGCTTTTCCTGAAGTAGATAATATCTTGCTTAATCTGTATATGATTATGAAAGATTTTTCAGCAGCAGCAATTTTTGATGCAGATGCGCATCCTCGTCAGGCGAAAGATTTGTTGTACAAAAAAGATATCATGATTTTGAGAACCAAATATGGTCAGAAATCATTGCCAAACTTCAACTTGTTTAATAAAGCTACCGACCAATTTAAACGTACAAATAAAGTAGAAGACGGGAATCTGGCGGTAATGATTGAGGTTCTATTAACCAACGTTTTAACAGACGACCAGGAAACGCCAGATGATATCGATTTGGAATCAGTAGCGAAACGTGCTCAGGAAATGTGCGATACAGGCAATATTGTAATTGTATCTAATTTTACTCGTCATAACCGTTTAGCAAAATATTTAGCCCGTTGTAAACCCAAAAGTGTGGGCTTAGCTACGAACATTAATAACTTAAAATTTGTATTCAATTCTACAAACTTTAAAGGCGAAAATTATTCTGGTCAGTTGTTGAGTTATGTAAACGATATGTTTAATACAAACGTTCGATTATTTGCTTATCCATTCTTAGACAAAAAGACAAACGAAGTAATCACAACCTCAAATATGCCTGTTACCCCAGAAGCAAAACCACTTTTTGATTTTCTTTTAATAAACGGATATATTACTGATATTAAGGATTATAGTGAAGATGAAGTGAAAACTGTTTAGTTTTTCTTGTATATTTTTCACTGCATTCAGAATGACAAACAGTTGTATGTTAGCCACCTTTAAGCTTATATGATTCTTACACGTTTAAATCATTAGAAATTAAAGACTTCGAAGTGAAGAACCAGTTTTACTCACATCCAAAACATGATTTACGCCACATTTTAACGCATAATTATTCCGTTGATGACCAACCGGGAAATCGAAAGAGATAGGGTAGTTGTATTCGGAAACTTTCTCTAAAACAACATCGTACACAGTTTTGCCGAACTCTTCACCTACATCATCTGGTTTAACTTTGAAACCGCCGACAATTAAACCTTTTAGATTTTTTAGTTTTCCACTACGCTTCAAGTTCCAAAGCATTCTATCAATGCTGTAAAGATATTCGCCTGTATCTTCGATGAAAAGAATTTTGTTTTTGGTATCTAAATCAGAATCACTTCCTGCTAAGGTTTCGATGATACTTAAATTACCACCAACTAAAATTCCATCAACTTTTCCTAATCGATTATTGGGATTAGTAGGAGCCGTATAGCCCATTTGCTCGCCAATTAAAGCATTTTTGATGGATAAAATGGTTCAATTTGAATCGGTTCAGCTTTCGACCAATCATCAGGAAAACTGTTACACATTTTAGAATGAATAGAGGCAATGCCATAATTTTTGGCCAGATGACAATGCAGGACAGTAATATCGCTAAAACCAATTATCCATTTTGGGTTCCTTTTAAATGAAGAAAAATCTAGTTTATCAATTATACGAACAAAACCGTAACCACCACGAGCGCACATAATTGCTTTGATATTCGTGTCGTCCAGCATTTTCTGAAAATCCATTAACCTTTCTTCATCTGTACCGCCGTAGGTAAAATCTCGTTTACCAATCGTTTCGCCCATTCGAATATCAAAACCCCAACTTTGCATTTGCAATACCGACGGCTGAACTTGTTCCAAAGTAATGTAACCCGCTGGACTGGTAATACCAATTGTATCGCCTTTCTTTAAATAAGGTGGAATTTTAAACAATGAACTTTCGTTTTCTACAGTACTGGCTAAAGTTTTAAAAGCAGGAAGTACGGTTGCAGCTGCAATGAATGAAGAAAGGAAATATTTTCTGTTCATTTAAATAGGAGATGATTTTTCGTTTAGCTAATATATGATTTAAAATTTCTGCATAAAAGAAAAGGGATCTATATCCATAAATCCCTTTTTTAAACCAAACAAATTAATCTGTAAAAGATTAGTATAATGTGAATTATGAATAGATAACCAATGAGTAAATAAAATGTTTGCGATTTTTTGAAAAAAGTTTCTTTATTGTCATTTCGATTGAAGCGTAGCGGAACAGAGAAATCTTTGAAACCTTATTTCAAAGATTTCTCCACTTTCTGTCGAAATGACGAATTGTAAAAAAAACCATGTAAAAGTTAAGGCTATCCATCGCGGATAGCCTTTGCTAACAACAAAACAAATATAAGATAACCAAATCTTCCTGATTGAGCAGAATCAGGGTAAGTGCTATGAGTACACTTAGAGGCCTAGTAATGGATTCGAACCATTATGCAAAAGTTTATGAAACTTCAACCTCCCAATCGGTCAACTGGCCGTATATGCTAAACAGGTTTTAATGCTAAAAAATCTTTCAATTCTATAATATGCTCTCTATTTATATTATCTTCATCCACAATCTTTTTAACGTCGACTTCAATATTCTTTGCTGGATAAGAAAGATTTGGGTAATTGTTTATTGTCGGATATTGAAAATAGATTGACATAATTTCAGCATTTAATTGTTTAACATATTTTTAATTAATGATTAATGGTGAGGCAAATATATAAATTAGCATATAACATCTATAGAATTAGTAGTATTTAATTTGAGTTTAGGATTAACTTATTTATTATCAGATGATTAATTTATATTTCGCCTGCTATTTCATTTTGAAACAGCAGCTAAATTGTCTAAACCTGATAGAAATGATTCCGATTTTTCATCGGAAATAATGGATAGCAGGACTGAAGTGCCTAAGGATTAGCGGCGTTCATTTCCAAGCTTTAAATTCAGTTTCTCAAAAGCTAATTTTTTTGAGGATATTTGCATTTTCAAACATTAAAAAAGTAAACGTGTCATTAGATAAATTAAAACTAAGCAAACCACTTGTTGCAGCCATGACTGATGCAGGATTTTTAACTCCAAAAGAAATCCAAATCAAAACCATGTCGAGAATTTTAGGTGGACAAGATGTTATCGCAGTAGGACCGGAGGGGGCAGGAAAAACTACAACTTATGTTTTAGCTACATTAATGAAGTTAAAATATGCTTTCGAAGAGGCGCCAAGGGCTTTAATCTTAGTTCCTGATGCCGAGCATGTTGACCTCGTTTTGGAACAATTCAAATTATTAAACAGAAACAAAACTTTTAGAATTTTAGGAATCGATAGTCGCGGTGCGGTAGATACGCAGATGAATGAGATTACCGATGGTGTTGATATTATTGTTGCCGTACCGGACAGGGCTCGTGCTTTGTATTTGAAATTGGCACTTAACACCAATAAAATTCAGTTATTTATTTTAGATAATGCAGAACTTATTGTTAAAAAAGGCTTACAATTACCTGTAGTGGAATTGGCAAATAGTGCTTACAAAGCTCAACACGTAGTATTTACCGAGGTTTTACATGAAAAGCTAAATCTAATGATTTCGCCTTTTATGAAAGAATCTACTACAACCATCGAAGTAGATGAAATTCGGGAAGCTCAAGCAGAAGTTTATCAGCAAATGCTCTATCATGTTCCTAATTTTAGAACTAAGCTTAATCTTTTAACCTTATTATTAAATGATGTAGAGGTTTTTGATAAGATTGTAGTTTTTGTGAATACTAGATTGACCGCACAAACAGTTTATAAAAACTTTAATAATTCTAAAGAGAACGAGATTAGCATTTACCGCTCTTTGTTTTTTGATGATAAAGGTTACGATGATATTGAAGATTTTAAGGGGAATCCTAATGCAAGGGTGTTAATCGTTGCAAATGAAAATTTAGACGGCTTGGATATTCAGGGTATTCCGTTTATACTTCACTTAGAATTACCAGAGCAAAAGGAAACTTTAATTCAGCGTATTGTTAAACAGAGTGATGAAGATGTAGTTGCGATAACTTTTTCTACGGATATTGAATTGATTGAAGTAAAGAAAATTGAGCAAGCAATTGGTCAGAGAATGGAAGTGATGGAATTGCCAGATGATTTGAAAATTGTTGATGCAGCTTCGAAACCTAAGAAAAAGAAAGGTGAGGAAGAAGATACATCTGAGCGTGGTGCCGCTTTCCATGATAAGAAAGCGAGTAACTTAAAAAATTACAACTATAGTGCTGGAACAAAAGCTAAGATGACTTACAAGAATAAAAAAGGATTGTCTTAATCGATAAAAAGTTATTGTGAAGTTCGGAAGCAATATCTTGAACATAGATTGCTTCGTAACACGCAATGACAAGATTGCTAGAACGCAAAAAGCCCCGATTTTCATCGGGGCTTTTCTATTAAACTTAACTATTTACTAGTATAATGTAAATTCTACACGACGGTTTTCTTGACGACCAGCGGCAGTTTTGTTAGTTGAAATTGGTTGATCTGGTCCGTAACCAGTAGCTTCAACTCTTGATGCATTAGCACCTTGAGATACTAAATAAGCTTTTACTGATTCTGCTCTTTCTTTAGATAAACGTAGGTTTAACTCTCTACCACCAGTATTATCTGTGTGACCAGCTAATTTTAGGCTAAAGTTTTTCTCTACTAACAAACCAGCAACTCTATTTAAAGTTGAGTATGATTTAGCACGGATAGTTGATTTACCTAAATCGAATTCTAAGTTAGAGATGGCATCTCTTACCACTTTACGATCTGCTTCTGTAATTACAGTAGTTTCTTTAATTACTTGAGTTTTTGGAGCAGCTAATGGACAACCAGAACCATCTACAACAGTACCAGATGGAGTTCCAGCGCATTTATCAAATTTATTTGCAACACCATCGCTATCATCATCACCTAAGTCCTTAGTATATTGTGCTCTATCTCTAGCTGCATTTTCTTCAGCACTAGATAATGCTCTTCTTAATTCAGCACTTTCTTCAGCACTTTGTTTGCGTAAATCAGCAATTGCGCTATAGTTTTGTAATTGAGATTTTTCTTTATCACCAAGCGCAAATTCTAAACCTGCATGTGCATAAGAGAACCTACTTTCGTTATAAGCATTTTTAACTGTTGGAGAAGATTTGATGAAGTTAATATCATAACCAAAGTCTAAATTGATGCCCTTAGATACGCCTAACTTAAATCCAACACCAGTTGGGATGAACCAACCTTCTCTGCCATTGAATATTTCGGTAGTTCCAACTTTAGAATCAGATGACATGTAACCAGCACCAGCTTTAACATAAGGGATTAAAACTGCGTTCTCCGTATTTAAACTGAAGTTTGCAATATTTAATACAGCTGTTAATGATCCTGACCAATTAATGCTATTCACTTGCTCAACATTTGGAGCAAAATAATTTGTTGTTTTAACTTCACCACGTAAAAAGTCTGCTTGCAAACCTAAAGCTGGTAGAATTTGTTTTTTAACAAATGCACCGTAACCGATACTTTTAAATTCTCTAGCATCAACGCTTCCGCCACCTAGAAAAGTGTTTTGACTTAAGATACCTCCGTGAGCACCAACGCTCCATGTTCTTAAAGATTGTTTGCCAAATCTACCAGACGGAGTTGGTGTTTCTTGTGCAAATAATTGTGATGATAAGCCTAATAGGGCAATCAACATTGTTGATTTAGTAATTCTCGTATTCATTGTTCTATTTTATAAATGTTAGTCTCTAAACAGTTTTTTTATAGTACTGTTTTGCTTGCACTAAGAAAAAACCTTGCCAAAGATGGTTTTCATTTACAAATAGCGTATTATCAGAAGATTAAGAGAAGAATGTATTCTCGCAAAAAAGTTACTTCGAATATAAAAGCATAGAAAGTTTTGTATAGTTTTCTATACAGACATTAAATTTAGATTGGTGAAGATTAACTTTTATCGGATGGATTTTTCTTGCCGTTTAATAACATTTCAAGCACTTTTTCAATTCTGCTCAAACGAGTTTTCTCTTGCTTGGCGGTTAAAATCCAAAGTACATATTCCTTTCTATGTGAATATGCGAGACTATTATAATGATTTAGCGCAGTGGAATTCTGAGTAAGAATGGCTTCAAAGTCTTTAGGTAACTTTACAATCTTGTTTACTGGATCGATGTATTCGCCGAATTCATTTGATTTAATTTGTCCGTTTCCAAGTCCAGAACGTTTAACATCAGCTTCTAATTTTAGTCTTAAGCCTGTCCATGTTTCGTTAACAGCCGCTGATGCGCAGGGCGATAAACCGTAAATGCTTAACTCTTTCCATGTTTTCATCAAATCTAAATTAGATTCGATTTTTGAGGATTTTTTTGGAAAGAAAACCCAAAAAATTGTTTTCGAATCAATTTTTTTAATATGGCTTTCTATTTGATCGTTAAGTTGTTGCCAGGTAACAGAGAATGCAATTAATACGTTGAAATCAGTTTCTGCTGAGTATCTAAAAAAAACATCATTAGGAATATCTCCGAATATACCGGCACTATTTTCTGAAGCACCCACAACTTTTACTACATGAGTAGGTTTTATTTGCAGCTTTTTAAGAAATAGATTCTCCATCGTAAAATGTTAAAGTCTCAATTTGGCGAAGAAATCCCAAAAAACAATGCCCGCAGAGATTACGATATTAAACGAATGTTTGGTTCCAAATTGAGGAATTTCAATGCATTCATCAATCTTAGCCATTACTTCATCGCTTACACCATCAACCTCGTTGCCAAATATTAGCGCATATTTTTTAGTAGGATCTGGCTGAAATGTATTTAACATCGTACTATTCTCTGCTTGTTCTATGGCTACGATTTCATAACCTTGCGCTCTTAAAGCATCAACAGCTGTAACTGTATCGGGAAAATGTATCCAATCTACCGATTGTGTTGCACCCAAAGCTGTCTTTTCGATTTCTCGGTGTGGAGGCTCTGCTGTAATTCCACAGAGCACAACTTTTTCAAGCGCAAATCCATCTGCAGTGCGAAATATTGAGCCTACATTGTGCATACTGCGAACATTATCCAAAACCACAACAACAGGTAGTTTTTCCTGCGCCTTAAACTCTTCAATATCTGGACGATTTAATTCGTCTAATTTTAATTTTCTCATTTTCAAGATTGCCGCAGATTCGCAGATTAAGTTTTAATCAATTATGAATCTCGACTGAATAATATTTTACAATTTAGTTGGTCCGTTGCCAATTTCACTAACATAAATAGCCGCAGGATAACCAATTTTATCTACATAATAATCAGTTAGCTGCTTAGCAAAATCTTCTTCGTACCCTTTTTCTAGTAAGGCTATGGCGCATCCACCAAAACCAGCGCCAGTCATACGAGCGCCAATAACGTGATTATAAGTTGAACAAAAATCTACTACGGCATCTAATTCCTTGCCGCTCACTTCATAAAGTTCTTTTAGTGATTGATGGGAAGCGTACATTAACCGACCAAATTCTTCTAAGTTGCCAGCATTTAAGGCTTTTGCGGCTAAATGAACGCGATCGTTTTCCTTAACTACATGGGTCGCACGATTCAGAACCGTTTCGTCAGCAATTAAATGGCTATGTAATGCAAATTTTTCTGCTGTTAACTCACAGAGATTATGAAGTGTAATTTCCTCGTTTAGTAGCTTTAAAGCGGTTTGGCATTCCTCAACACGTTCGTTGTATTTAGAATCTGCAAGTTCTCGAGGTTTGTTTGTGTTGATAATTGCAAGAACATAATTCCCCAAATCAACATCAACCATTTTATATTTAAGTGTTTCGCAATCTAGAACAATAGCTTTATCCTTTTCGCCAAAGGCAACTGCAAATTGATCCATAATTCCAGAATTTAATCCAATAAAATCGTTCTCAACACGTTTGGCAATTTTTACCAACTCTAAGTTATCATAACCTAAATTGATGTAACTGTTCAAAGCAAAAGCTGTGGCGATTTCTATTGATGCTGATGAAGATAGACCAGATCCGATGGGGATATTTCCATAGTAAAGAAAATCGAAACCATTAATTTCCTTACCATCCTTAATAAACTCATTAATTACACCTATCGGATAATTTGCCCACAAGCTTCCGTTCTTTTCATGAGTTTTATTGCTTTCAACTTCAGCTTGTGCATCAAAATTTAAACTTTTAAATCTAAACTTATTGTCGTTGTTTGGTGCAATAGCAATCCAAGTTCCTAAAGTGATGGCACATGGCATAACCAAGCCGCCATTGTAATCGATATGTTCGCCAATTAGGTTAACACGACCGGGTGTAAAATAAACTGCATCGGCATTTTGGTGATATTGCTCGGCAAATTTTTCCTCAAGTTTAATCTTCATTTGGTTAAAAATATTTATAAAAACAACTAATAATAGTATGTTTGTTTAGGAAACAAAAGCCCTAAGTTACAATTTATGAGCGTTCAGCAAATACCAACAGGAAAATTTATTGATGGCGAAGAAGTTATCGCAATCGAACTAACCAATAATAAAGGCACTTACGTTAAAATATTTAATTACGGTGCAATTATTAACAAATTCATCGTCAAAAATGCCAAGGGTGAAATGCAGGATATTGTACTTGGTTTCGACACTATTGAGCAATATCTAGATCCAGAATATGTGGCAAATGGTGTTTACCTGGGCGCCGTTATTGGCAGGTATGCAAATAGAATTAAGGGTGGCCAATTTACAATTGATGGCGAAACCTATCAATTGGCTCAGAATAACGGAAAAGATACCTTACATGGCGGTATAGTTGGTTTCGATAAGAAAGTTTGGGATGTTTTGGAGATCGAAGATGAAGATCAATCGATAGTTACCTTGCAATATGAAAGTGTTGATGGAGAAGAGCATTTTCCTGGAAACCTAATTGTCGATTTAACTTTTGAACTCACCGAAAATGATGAACTGATTTTAAGTTACGAAGCAGAAACAGATCAAACTACTGCGATAAACTTAACTCATCATGGTTATTTTAATTTGGCACCAAATGGTGGAAACATACGTGAGCATAAACAACAGATTTTTGCTTCTAATTATTTAGAGCAAGATGATAATTTTTGTGTTACTGGCAAACTTATTCCAGTTGCGGGCACCCCACTAGATTTTACTGTTGCCAAGGAAATTGGTAAGGATTGGGATCCAGAGGTGGGCTACGATCAAACTTTTGTGCTTGATAAAATTTATGGCGACTTATCATTAGCCAGTAAAACAGCTGAAGCCGAGAGCGGTTTAACACTTAGCGTTTACACAACAGAGCCTGTTGCACATTTATATACAGCTAAATATTTAGTAGCAAGAAGTGGAAAAGGAGGAAAGGATTATGCTGCTTACGATGCGTTTTGTATTGAAACACAGCATCATCCGAATGCGATTAACATTCCCGAATTTCCTAGCACAGTATTAAAGCCCGATGATTTGTACACGCAAACTACCATTTACAAAGTATCATTAAATAAATAAATTATGTTTACCATAGAGAATATTCAGGCAGCAGAATCCAAAATTAAAACCGGAGCAGATTTTCCCCAATTTATAAAGGAGATTAAGGAAATGGGCATCACCAGAAATGATGTTTATGTTTCCAACGGCTTATCTATCTATTTTGATAATGAAGATAAATCGCTCCAAGCTAGCCCAAATGAATACCCAAGTTTGGTTATAAATGATGAGCCCTCGGTTGAGAAACTTCAACATGCCTTAACAGTACACCAGAAAGGTGAGACTGACTATTTTACATTTTGTAAGCAGGCCGCAGATGCAGGTGTGGAGAAATGGGTAATTGATTTGGAAGAAATGACTTGTACTTACTTGGACGCTGAGGGAAACGAATTGGTAAAGGAAAAAATCCCTATTGTGTAGACCTAAAATAAAATTTTAAGATGGTCTGCATTTCCAGATCATTTTTTTTTGTAAATCAATTGCAGTAATTATTGGCAAATTTGTTCCCGCCATTGTTGCAATCTTTTCGTGAAGGTTAGAGCTGTGTTTTAAGATCTGCATCGAAAAGGATTTCCACGACTGTCGGGTTTGGATTGGAATGGGAGCAGGCCTTGGCTACATGGCATGGTGCCAATATTCCTAAACCTGATATAAGTGGAAAACCCGCCTCCCGATTTTCTACCGAGCAATTGGCACTGAAGCAGCATCGGGAGCGGATTTGAAACATTAGCAGGGCTGCAGCAAGCTAAAGATTTCTGGCTTTCATTTTCTAATCATTTTCGAGATTCTAAATCCTTTCCAGAACCATTTTAATGGCTTGCTCCACGATTTTATTAGGTTCCTTACTAAATTCAAAATTTACCCGGCTGGCCAAAATTGCATTGATCGACAGCGCTTGATGGCCTAAAATCTTTGCTAAAGCATAAATTCCTGCGGTTTCCATTTCTAAATTGGTAATTCGATATTGATTGCTGTGGAAACTATTAATTAGGCTAATAAAATTTGGAACAGCGTTTTTGGCCCTTACAATTCTACCTTGTGGCGCATAAAAACCTGGTGCCGTAATGGTAATTCCTTTTGGCAAATCCTTGCCAATGGTATTTAATAATGTTTCACTTGCCGCTGTTAGGTAAGGATTAATATTTTCAAGGTTTCCGAAATGAATCTTAATTTCATCCATCAGAACCTGTTCATCGTTTGATAGTTCATGAACATAATAATTCATTAACGCATCCATCCCTAAACCATGCGATGAGGCTAAAATCGTTCCCATCGGGATATCTTTTTGAACTGCCCCAGATGTGCCAACACGAATAATATTTAAGGATGTAAGTTCCTTTTTAACTTCACGGCTTTCGAAATCTACATTAACCAAGACATCTAATTCGTTGAAAACAATATCGATATTATCGGTTCCAATACCGGTTGAAAGTACAGTAATTCGCTTTTTACCCACATAACCGGTATGCGTTATGAATTCGCGTTTGCCCTTTTCAAATTCGATACTATCGAAATATTTACTCACTTCGCCAACACGATCAGGGTCGCCGACTGTAATTACGGTTTCCGCAACATCGCCTGGCAAAAGATTAAGGTGATATATACTTCCATCAGGATTGATGATTAAGTCGCTATCGGATATTTTCATGAGATTGTGATAGATTAAATTTGGTTAGGCAATTAAACAGTCTGCAAATATTTTAGCTTCGCATTTTCAACTTTATCAAACTTACTTAAAACTTGGTTGAGTTGTGCTTTTCTAACCTCAAATTTAAGTGTACAATTGGTATCGAAGTTTTGCCCAAGAACTTGCAAGTTTTCATCCTTAACTAATTTCATCACATCATTCATTTGTAGGTAATCGAAATTTATTTCGTAGATATCATTTACCGTTTTACTAATAATATTCGATTCTGTAATTGCTACTATACTAGCACATTTATAAGCATTAATTAAACCTGGAACACCTAATAAAGTCCCACCGAAATAACGAACTACCACAATTAAAATATTAGTAATATCCTCAGATAATAAGCAGTTAAGAATCGGTCTCCCGGCAGTTCCAGATGGTTCTCCATCATCGTTAATTCTAAAAATGGAACGATCTGGTGTTAATCGATATGCATAACAAAAATGCCTGGCTTTTGAATGCTCAGCTCTTAGATTTGTTATAATGGGCTTAACCTCATCTTCCGACCGAATAGGATAGGCAATGGCGATAAATTTACTTCCCTTATCTCGAAAAATACCCTCGGCGGCTTTTTCTATGGTTTTATAGGTATCATCAAACAGCATCTTGCGAAAGTTTAATGAAGACAACAGCCGCGAGTGCTAAAAGAATTCCAAGGTAGTTTAACTTGGTCAGTTTTTCTTTAAAAGCAATAATTCCAATTAAACTGCCAACAATGATTACCCCTAAATTCATAGCAGCGAATACTGTTGATGGATTTTCTGCCAACGCCTTATGGGCTTTCATATAAAACAAAATGTTACCGAAATTAAAAAGTCCGAGGATTAATCCACAAGCCAAATTTACCAACTGAATTTTTATTTTACCATGAATAACCATCACCGTTACGATGATTAGTGAAACAATAAACGATAAACAAAAAACCGTAAAAAGTGAAGTGGTGTAGGGTAGTGCTTTGTACAATGCGATTTGTTTGAAAAGTACATCTATCACACCAAAACCAACAAAAACCATAACAGGATATACCCAATTCCCTTTTTTATCTTCTTCTGTTTTGCGTAGAAAAGTTAAAAGAATTGCCGGAAACCCAATACATAGGCCAATTATTTTGAGGTAATTAAAATCTTCCTGAAAAATAAAATAGGCAGCTAAAATTGGAATAAATAACGATAAGCGCTGGGCGATATCGGTTTTAACAATTCCTAAATTTTTAATGGATGCAGCCAAGAATAAAAAGATTGTCGGTAGCAATATGGCCAAAGCAATATATATTGGCCATGGTGCGGCTGAAGTTACAAGTTTAACATCGGGCTTAAAAAAGAAAAAACACAACGCTAAAGCAGTTAAATAGTTTACAGTTACGGCTTGAATAATGCTGATTTGATAACGCTTTGCCAGCTTTAATAAGATAGCAACAGTAACACTACAAAAAATGCTTAATAAAATGTATATCATTTAGTTATATCGTTTATATACATGGAGAGTTTATCTGATCCAATTTGAATTTGTTCTTGTATATTACCGTTAATTGTAGGTGATGGGATGCCGCTATCCCAACTATTAGATGAGGTAAATACACGAGCTTCATCCCACAGGTTTGAATCTAAAAATTGCTTTAAAATGTTAGCGCCACCTTCTATAATTACAGATTGAATATCCATTAAATAAAGCTGGAAAGCTATTTTTTGTGCCAGATAAAAGTGCATATCTTCCATTTGGATGTAATGGATGTTTTCGATAACATCGGTTTTAACCTCATTAAAAATGATGGTTTTAGCTTCGTTATTGTAGATATGATTGGTATGTGGAACTTCCAGATTTTTATCAATTACTAAGCGAATTGGATTCTTTCCAACCCATTCTCTGGCCGTTAAGTGTGGATTATCGATAATCGCCGTTTGCTTTCCAATAAGAATGGCGTCTTCTTCAGTTCGCCATTGATGTGCTAAACGTTTCGCAAGAGCACCACTAATCCACTTTTGGTGACCGCCAATTGTTGCGAAATAACCATTTGCGGTTTCCGCCCACTTTAAGATAATGTATGGCCGTTGTTGTTGTATCCTAGTGAAAAACCTGCGATTGAAATATTTACATTCCTCATCTAAAATACCGCTCACAACTTCGATCCCAGCATTTTTTAATTTTTCTAATCCTTTTCCATCCACACCAGAAAATGGATCTCTGTTGCCAATAACTACTTTTTTAATTTGATGCTTGACAAAAAGATCAGCACATGGTGGTGTTTTTCCAAAATGCGCACAAGGCTCAAGATTAACGTAAGCAGTTGCTTGTTTAAGTAATTCTTCTGCTCGATCTCCGAATTTATCAAAAACAGCTTTCACTGCATTGGGCTCTGCATGAGCTTTCCCAAATTCCTGATGATAACCCTCGCCGATGATTTTCCCATCAACAACAATGACACAGCCCACCATTGGGTTTGGACTTACGTTTCCGATTGCCAGCGATGCCAGCTCTAGACAGCGTTTAATGTAGAATTCATCGCTCATTAGCGCAAAAATAGTAAAAATTGACTGATGGATTTGATAAATCAGAATTGATACGGTTACAAATAAGTAAATTTGTGCCAATGAAAATTGGAGAATTAGAAGAACATTATGTTTTGGAGTTGGAACAACTTTACGACGAGTATGAAGCAAAAGCATTATTCAGCTTGGCAGCCGAAAACGTTCTGGAATTTTCTCCAACCAAGTTGAGGCTGATGAAAGAAAGTTCTACCGATTTCATCCATTTTCAAAAATTGCTGACGATTTTAAATGATTTGAAGATTGGGAAGCCTATTCAGCACATTTTAGGTGAAGCTCACTTCTACGGATCTATTTTTAAGGTTGATGAAAATGTACTTATTCCAAGGCCAGAAACAGAAGAACTGGTGGATTGGATTATTTCAGTGGTCAATTCGAAATCTCCAGCTAGCCATCTAAATATACTCGATATTGGAACCGGATCTGGTTGTATTCCAATTACCTTAAAAAAGTATTTACTAAATGCCGAAGTTTCAACTTTGGATGTTTCTTTAGCTGCAATTAATGTAGCTAAAGAAAATGCAGATTCAATTGGAGTTACAATCAATTTTATTAACGCAGATATATTGAACTTTGCTACTGAAGCTAAATTTGATATTATAGTTAGTAATCCGCCGTATATCAGAGATTTAGAAAAAGCTCAAATGCATAATAATGTTCTAGTTCATGAGCCGCATTTAGCTTTATTTGTGAGTGATGAAAACCCATTAATTTTCTATAAAGCGATTGCTGATTTTGCCAAAACAAATCTAAAACCTGATGGCGAACTTTATTTTGAAATCAATGAATATCTGGCTACAGAAACTATCGAAATGCTTCAGCAGAAAGGCTTTGTAGAAATTGAATTGAAGCAAGATATGCAAGGTAAAGATAGAATGATTAAAACAAGACTCCTTTAAGAGGTGTGGTTTAAGATCTTGGGTGAAATTGCGTAATCACTTCTCGCAAATAATCTCGATCTACATGTGTGTAAATTTCAGTTGTGGTAATGCTTGAGTGACCTAACATTTCCTGAACGGCTCTTAAATCGGCACCACCTTCAATTAAATGCGTTGCGAACGAATGCCTTAAAGTGTGTGGACTAATTGTTTTTTTTAATCCAATTGCTACGGCAAGGCTTTTAATTAAGTTAAAAATCGAAATCCTTGAAAGTTTTGCGCCGAAGCGATTCAGGAAGATGAAATCTTCGTTTCCTTTTTTGATGCTCATGTGTACTCTAACTTGCGTTAAATAAATATCTAAAAGTTTTAGGGCAACACCACCAATAGGAACCAAACGTTCTTTATTTCCCTTACCAATTACTTTTACAAATTCAATTTGAGGATACAGATTGGAGATTTTAAGCTCCGTTAATTCTGTAACCCTCAATCCGCAACCATATAAAACCTCAATAATGGCCTTATTGCGCATTCCCTCAGGCTTAGAGGCATCAATCGCAGAAATCAGCTCATTGATCTCGTGAATATTCAAAGTATCCGGTAATTTTCTACTCAATTTTGGAGCTTCAATTAATGCCGTAGGATCATTTTGAATAAGTTCTTCCAGCATTAAATATTTGAAAAAAGCTTTTAAACCCGAAATTACTCTCGCTTGTGTACTGGCTTGCGTACCCAATTCGTTTAGCCAGGAAATGAATGACTTTAAATCAGCAACCTTAATATCAGTCAACTTTGGCTCTAGTGACAAGGATTGAAAGTATTGGATCAGTTTATCCAAATCACCTAAATAAGCATCGACAGAATTTCCAGAAAGTGAGCGCTCTAACTTTAGATAAGACTTAAATCCTTTAATATATGATTGCCACACAGAATTAAAATTTACGTGATTTTAGATTAACATCATCATATTTTGTGATAGGATGAAATCAAATCTGTTTTCAATTATTGACGAGTTGTAAAGTTAGTTAAGTTTTATGATTGAAAAGGAATACCAAAAAATGGAATTTACAATACAGTTTAAAAAACCTAATATTGCAATATCAATTCTTTTAATTAACAATAACATCGATCCTGAAAATCTTTAAATCATATTAATCCTGAAATGAAAATACAAATTATAAACGGTCCGAATTTAAATCTTTTGGGTGTTCGTGAGCCATCAATTTATGGCAATACAAGTATTGAAGATTACGTAAAAGAACTTAAATCAATTTATCCATTAATAGAAATCGACTATTATCAAAGTAATGTTGAGGGAGAGCTCATCAACAAACTTCATGAAATTGGTTTCAGCTATGACGGCATTGTTTTAAATGCAGGTGGTTATACACATACGTCTGTAGCCATTGCAGATGCGATTTCGGCCATTAAAACACCGGTGGTTGAAGTTCATATTTCTAATATTTATGCCAGAGAAGAATATCGTCACGTTTCTTTAACAGGTAAAAATTGCCAAGGTGTTTTAACGGGATTTGGCATGAAAGGCTATCGTTTGGCTATTGAAAGTTTGTTAGGTTAATTAAAACGCTATGTTAAAAAAGCTCTTATTTATCGTTTTCATTTTTGCTGCATTAGTTGGAAAAGCGCAAACAAACACTGCACTGCCTAAAAATAAAATTGATGAAAACTCAATCGTAAGGGGTGAGGATGGGATGGTTTATCCCTATGCTATTTGGAAGAAATTAATGTCGACTGGCAAGTACGGTTTAAGAAGTCGGGGTACAAATACTGATAGTGGAAACCCAGAATATTTAGTTTATGAACTATCTGCTGAACAAAAAGCTACTTATTTTGCTAGAATGGCGAAACCTAGAATTAGCGATTCGTTCAAGGAAAACGATGATTTTAAGGGTTTTAAAGCAACAGATATGAACGGCAACAAGTTCGATCTGCGGGAAGCCAGGGGAAAGGTTATTGTGCTCAATTTTTGGTTCATTAACTGTCCGCCATGCAGGCAAGAAATTCCGCAATTAAATGAGCTGGTTGCAGAATATAAAAATAATCCAGATGTGATTTTTCTCGCCATTGCAACTGATGAAAAGTACGATCTTAAGAACTTTCTCAAAACCAATCCTTACAATTATAATATTATTGATGGAGGAAGTTACCTTGCAAGCAAATATGGCGTAAAGCTTTATCCAACCCATGCCATTATCGATAAAAATGGAAAGGTAAAATTTGGAACAGTTGGCCTAGCTTCCAATACAATTTACTGGATAAAAAAATCGATTGATGATTCTTTAGCGGCTAATTAAGCTTAGAAAAGTATTTTATTTTCTTGATAAAAAAGGCCCAAACCACGCTTTTGTTATAAACTCCAGCATGTTTAGTGTATGGTTTTTGAATAGCCGCTCTTTTCTTGTTGGTTTTAGCAATCGACTTAATAAAATGCCAATGGCCTTTACTTACCGCTAGTGTAAACTTAGGTTTGCCCGATAAAAGGAAATGCCACCAAGCGATAAAATCAATCCACATCCTAATGGTGATTCTAAAAATTGCATCACCTGCGGGAAGATTCTTCTGCATAATAATGAGGTTATTCCTAAAGTTTAAATAGGTTTTGAATGGGTTTTCTGTTTGTAAAGTTCCACCGCCGACATGATAAACCTCAGCCTCGGGGCAGAACATTATTTTATAATTCAGGTTTTTTAAGCGCCAACATAAATCTATTTCCTCCATGTGAGCGAAAAGATCAGCATCTAATCCGCCAGTTTCGATCCAACATTTGCTTTTGATGAAGAAAGCCGCTCCACTTGCCCAAAAAACTTCTTTTTGTGCATTGTATTGGCCTTGATCAAACTCATAAACATTAAATAATCGTCCGCGGCAAAAAGGGTAGGCGTAAATATCCAAGTAACCACCAGCCGCACCTGCATATTCAAATTGATTTTTATCGAGTTGCCATTTAATTTTAGGTTGCGCTGCTGCAATTTGTGCATCACTTTCCATTAAATCGATAACGGGTTGAATCCAATTGGGCGTAACCTCCACATCAGAATTTAAAAGCACAAAATAATCTGCCTCTACACGTTCCAAAACCTTGTTGTATCCTCCGGCAAAACCATAATTCAAATCGTTTTTGATGATTTTAACGGTTGGAAAGTTTTTCTCTAGAAATGAGACAGAATCATCTGTAGAAGCGTTATCTCCAACAATTATTTGCAGGTTATCATATTCAGAAAGTAATACTCCTGATAAAAATTGCTGTAAAAATGCCTTACCATTCCAGTTTAATATGACTACGGCTACTGAGGGACTCATTCGTGTTATTCGGGTTTAAATTTCCAACGTTTATGGCTCCAAAGCCAATATTGTGGCTGTTCTTTAATAATATCTTCTAAAAATTTGAAATGCAGATTGGTGATTTCAAATTCATTCATTTTTGATGGATCGAGGCACATCGGCAAAACCTCAACATGGTAATAACCTTTTTTAACAACCGTTACCTTGAAATAATAAATTGGTCGGTTGGTAGATTTTGCAATCTTCTCTACACCCAATAATGCAGCAGTAGGCTGGTGCAAAAAATCGACAAAATACTTCGTTTCTTCGCGTGTTGGCGATTGATCGCTGGCAAAACACAACAAAGTTGGTTCGTTTTTATAGGTTGCCATTCCTCGTAAGGTTTGGCGCATGGCGATAAAAATATTGCCGTAATTAGTTCTCAATTTGTTAAACCAAGCCTCGAAAATTTTGTTATTTATGGGTTTAAAAATCACCAATGTTTTAGCAGAAATGGCAGCTACGTTAATACCCAAGGCTAATGTTCCTAATTCCCAGTTGCCATAATGACCAGTACAAGCCAGAACACTTTCACCAGATTTAAAATGAACAGCTAATTGTTCCAAGCCTTTAAATTTAACACGTTGAAGTACTTCTTTTTCAGAAATGGTAGTAAGTTTAATGATTTCAAAAATCAATTCAGCCAGGTATCTGAAATATTTCTTTTCGATACTAATGATTTCGGAAGTAGATTTTTCTGGAAAAGAATGAGTGAGATTCTGCCTCACAACTTTTTTTCTATATCCAATTACGTAATAAAGCAGATAATATAGTAATCTTGCAAAAAAGAATAGCAAGGGCAGAGGCAACAGCGACAATAGGTATAAAAAAAATACGCCTAGATGCGCAATTCCTCTTTTAATCATTATTTTTAAAACGTTTCAGCTACAAACATAAATTTTCAAATGCAAAATACAGCTATACTTCCTTTATTTTATCTTCCACCAGTTGGTTACTTTAGTCTATTGCAAAAGGTTAGTCCCGATTTTTTAATCGAGAAACAGGAACATTTGGTAAAGCAAACTTATAGGAATAGGGCATGTGTTTATTCTCCTAATGGAAAATTGGATATTACAGTTCCCATCATTAAGGGATCAAAAACGCACAGGAAAATGAAAGATGTTCGCATTAGCTATGATTTTAAATGGCAGCGGTTGCATTGGTTAAGCCTGGAAAGTTGTTACAGAAGTTCGGCCTATTTCGAATTTTATGAAGACGAATTATCAAGATTTTACAATGAAAAATTTGAATTCTTATTTGATTACAACCTAGAGCTGCTAGAATGGCTGGGTAAAAAATTGAAACTCAATATTGAGTTTAATGTAACAAGCGAATATTTTGATGATATAAAACCTGAATTAGATTATAGAGGGATAATGAACCCAAAAAAAACTGAAGATATTGTAAACAATAAACCATATTATCAGGTTTTTGAAGACAGACATCAATTTTTGCCCAACTTAAGCATTGTTGATTTGTTATTTAATCAAGGTCCGCAGGCTAGATTATATTTGTAAAATGGGAAAAAACAAGCCACGTGCACGTCATAAACATTATAAGGTACCAGAACCTGGAACTAGCCCGGGTTTATATGAAATTGATCAAGATGCTTTAAAACCTAAAATTGTTCTTCATACCTATAATGATAAAAGTTATAAGAAAGAGGAATTAAAGGATATTAATAACATCGATAAGCTGGTTCAGAATAAGGATTTCAACTATTGGTTTGATATTAAGGGCTTGGCTGATCCCAATATTTTTGAAACTCTATACAATAAATTCGATATCAGTCGGCTTGTTCTGGAAGATATCACCAGTTCTTATCAACGCCCAAAACTGGATGAATACGATAACGACAAATATATTTTTGCAGTAAGCAGACACCTTTATTTAAATGAGGATAACATCCTTACCAATGATCAGATCTCGTTTATTTTATCAGAAAGAACGTTAATAACCTTTCAAGAGACTTATGCCGATTGTTTTGAACCCGTTAGGAAAAGGCTAGAAGTTGGCAAAGGAAATATCCGTATTGGTGGAAGCAGTTATTTAATGTACGCCATTATGGATGTGATTGTAGATAATTATTTTTCGCTTTTAAATTTCTGGGGAGAAGAATTGGATGCGATTGAAGATCGTTTATTTGATAATCCTGATAAGCGGATCATGTTTGATACACAAGCCATTAAGCGATCTTTGATTACCATTAGAAAAGTAGCTTGGCCTGAGCGTGATAAACTTAACGATATTATTCGTACGGATAGTGCTCTGATTTCAGATCTGACTAAAACCTACATGAAAGATGCTTACGATCATTGCATCCAGATTATTGATTTTATTGAATCACTGAAAGAAATTGCATCAGCCAATATAGATATGAATCTCTCCATCATTAGCAATAGAATGAATGAGATTATGAAAGTGCTCACCATTATTTCATCCATATTTATTCCATTAACCTTTATTGCTGGTATCTACGGGATGAATTTCAGTCGTGAAGATCCGGTTACTGGAAAAGTTTTACCAGATAATATGCCCGAGCTTTACAGTCCGCATGGCTATATGTGGACTTGGATTGTGATGGCGGTAATAGCGGTTCTTCAGGTAATTTATTTCTGGCGCAGAGGTTGGTTTAAATAAGGATAAATTGCGTTTAAAAATTTTCAACTGCATTTAATATTAGTAGCTTTAGAAAGTTTTATGGTTAGGTAATTAGATGCAGTCATTCGAGATAGATAAAAGCGATGTACTAAAGGTTAAAAATGCAATTTTAGCTGGTGATGAAACTTTAAAAGAGGTTTTAGCAGATTATCATGCTTCAGAAATTGCAAAACTTTTCGAGCGTTTAGATAAGTCTGAACAACAGCACATTATCAATCTTCTTCCTACGGAAGTTGCTTCAGAAATTATTTCTGAGATGCATGAAGAATCCCATCCAGAGGATTTATTATTTAAACTCCACCCCGATAAGCGTACAGAAATTGTTGAAGAACTCGATTATGATGACGCAACTGATATTATTTCGCAGTTAGAAGATCATGAGCAAAACGAAATTCTAGAAAATCTCGATGCAGAAGACGCTTCAGAAATTAGAAACCTTTTAACCTACGACGAGAAAACCGCCGGTGGTTTAATGAACACGGAATTAATCTGTGTAAACATTAATCTTACTAAAAAGGATGCTATTGATGAGATTATCCGCCAGAGCGAGGAAATGGAAGAATTTTACACCATTTACGTAGTAGATGATGATAAAATTTTCAAAGGAATTGTTTCACTAAAAGATATTATCAAGGCGAAACACAATGCACAAATTACCGAATTGGTAAAAATGGATGCTGTTTATGTTCATCCAAATACCGATCAGGAAGAAGTAGCGAATCTAATTTCTCAATATAATTTAACTAGTATTCCAGTAATCGATGATCACCAAAAATTATTAGGTCGAGTAACATTTGATGATGTTATTGATGTAATGGAAGCGGAAAGTACCGAAGATATCTTAAAAATTTCTGGGGTTTCTGAAGATGAGGAATTAAGTGGTAATTGGGTCGAGGCTGTAAAATCTCGGCTTCCTTGGTTAATTATCAATCTTGGCACTGCGTTTTTAGCTTCATCGGTAGTTCGCTATTTTGATCCAACTATAAAACTTATTCCATCATTAGCGGCCTACATGACAATTATTGCCGGAATGGGCGGAAATGCTGCAACACAAGCACTTGCGGTTACTGTCCGACGGATTTCTTTATATGACTTAAGTGATAACCAAGCATACCGAACGGTGCTGAAAGAATTTACTGTGGGATTAATTAATGGTGCGGCAAATGGTTTAATCGTATTTATTTTTGCTTTCTTTTTTGATGGAAACCCCATGTTAGGTTTGGTTATCTTCTTGGCTATGACGGGGAATCTCGTTATTGCTGGCATTACCGGTGCCGGAATTCCTTTAATTCTGAAACGTGTAGGTATCGATCCAGCCATTGCATCCTCTATTATTATTACTACTTTTACCGATGTTTTTGGCTTCCTTTTAATTTTAGGATTGGCCAGTAAACTATTACTATAGAACAAAAAATCCTGATCCCGATGCAAACAACAAGACACGATTGGAGCAAAGAAGAAATATTTGAAATTTATAACAGACCATTTTTAGATTTGGTTTATGAGGCCGCAAGCATCCACAGAGAAAACAAAGATTATAATGAAGTTCAGGTAAGTTCATTAATCTCGATTAAAACTGGCGGCTGTGCCGAAGATTGTTCATACTGCCCACAAGCGGCTCGTTACCACACAGAATTAGAGGTTCAACCGCTTATGCAAGTTAGCCAAGTGGTTAATGCCGCTGTTAAGGCAAAAGAGGGTGGCGCATCTCGCTTATGTATGGGTGCAGCTTGGAGAGAAGTTCGCGATAATCGCGATTTCGATCGCGTTATTGAAATGGTTAAAGCCGTTAACGACATGGATATGGAAGTTTGCTGTACTTTAGGTATGCTTACAGAAAACCAGGCACAACGTTTAGCTGATGCAGGATTATATGCTTACAATCATAATATAGATACTTCTGAGGATGATTACAAACGCATTATTTCTACGAGAACTTTTGATGATCGCTTAAATACCATTAAAAATGTACGTAAGGCAAAATTAACTGTTTGTAGCGGCGGAATTATTGGTTTAGGTGAAACTGTTGAAGATCGTGTTTCGATGTTACAGACTTTATCTAACATGGAAAAACACCCTGAATCAGTTCCTGTTAATGCTTTAGTTCCTGTTAAGGGTACGCCATTGGAAGATCAACCTCGTGTTCCGATTTGGGATATGGTGAGGATGATTGCTACCGCTCGTATTGTAATGCCGAATTCGGTCGTGCGCTTATCAGCTGGAAGAAATGAAATGAGTACTTTAGAACAGGCGTTTTGCTTTATGGCAGGAGCAAGCTCTATTTTTGCTGGAGATAAATTATTAACTACACCAAATCCAGCTTTTGTGGATGATATGGCCATGTTTGAGTTATTAGGACTTAAAACTAGAGATGCTTTTAAAAACGGCAGACCAGCGAATACTAGAATTGAACAAGAAGCTGTATAGCTAAAAATTTAAGCATAAAAAAAGCGGCATTTGCCGCTTTTTTTGTTGTATAAAGTATTCTAAACTGCTGTAACCCTAACATCAATATTTCCTTTTACGGCTTTTGAATAAGGGCAGGCTCTGTGTGCTTTATCGGCTATCGATTGTGCTTCCTCATGCGAAATACCTGGTATGTGCACATCCAAATCAGCAGATAATGCAAATGAGTTTCCATCCTTGTTAAAAGATACCAAAACTTTCACATTTGCCTCACTTACATCTACGCCCTCACGTTCAGCAATAGAACCTAGTGCGCCTAAATAACATGGACCCCAAGCTGCTGCGAATAATTCTTCAGGATTGGTAGCTCCACCTTGTCCACCTAATTCTTTCGGTTTCCTAAGTTCAAAATCTAAAATCCCATCACTAGATTTAATGTGTCCGTCTCTTCCTCCAGTAGCTGTAACTTCAGCTGTATATAGCTTTTCCATAATATTTTAAGTTTTTAATACAGTATTAACAATCTGCTGATGGCTTTGTTTTGTATGATAAATTTGTCGTATAAGATTGAAATAGCATAACCTGAATCGTTTTAGGTAAAAGAATAATAGACTTGGTAAAAAAAACAAAGATCCTAATCAAGCTATTATTTAGCAATGATCGTATTATCTTAAAAGGCAAATTGGCGCTGAAAAGTATATATATATTTAGTAATCAATAACTTATAAGGAGGTATCATTAATGCATCAACTGATTAATCATTTCTAGATACTCATTTATAATTAAACATTCGTGTAAAAAACAGTTCATCCATCTTGACAGTACAACTGTGGATATACTAAAACAATATTTTTACATCATAACTGTTTAAATCGTCCCCCGTTGATAAATAGATTGTTTTTGATGCTGCTAATAGCCAGTTTTGCTATGCCATCGATTTTGTACGCTCAATCCTGCCCGGAGAATATCGGTTTTGAAAATGGAAATTTTCAGAACTGGAAGATATCTAATGGTGTGACTACCATTTCGAACAACAAAAACATTGTTACCACCAACGAAATCGCCAACCCAGCTTATGGTAGGCACACCGTAATTAGCGACAAAAACTTAACCGATCCTTATGGTGGCTTTGCTTTAGTTCCAGCATCAGGTGGCAATTTCTCTGTAAAACTTGGTAATAACGGAACTGGTGCTCAGGTGGATGGTATTTCTTACTTAATCAATATTCCTACAAATAGACCAGAATTTACGCTTACCTATCAATACGCGGTTGTTTTAGAAGATCCAAATCACTTACCAAATGAGCAGCCTCGATTTATTGCCCGAGTAAAGGATTTAGAGAAAAATGAATACATTCCCTGTGCATCATTCGAATATATAGCCACATCATCACTCCCAGGTTTCAAGAAATCGAAGTCAAATGCAACGGTTATCTATAAAGAATGGTCACCAGTCACCATTAACTTATCTGGTTATCAAGGCAAACAATTATTAATAGAGTTTATTAGTGCAGATTGTACGTTGGGAGGGCATTTTGGTTATGCTTATGTAGATGTAAATAACTTATGTGGAGATCTTATAATCGGCAATACTTATTGTAAAAGTACTGCTCAGCTCAATATTTCTGGCCCAAGTGGTTTCCAGAATTACAATTGGTTTAATGAAGATAGATCTGTGAAATATGGCTCTGGCCAGTCAATTGTAATTAAACCTACACCAGCAGAAAGTTCGAAAGTTATTTTAGATTTAACTCCATATTCTGGATTTGGTTGCCCCAGTTCGATTAGTGCCATCGTTCATAGCGTAGATTACCAAGTCCAGGTTTTGGAGAAAAATTTGGTTTGTCAAAACACAGAAATTGATTTAACAAGTACTGAATATATTTTAAACAAATCTGCTGAGTTTACTTATCTAATTTATGAGGATAAAGATTTAACCAAACAGTTAAATGGACCGATAAGAATAAGCGGCAATACAAAATATTATATTAAGGCAACCAATTATAAGGGATGCGAGAGTTTTGCTACCATCGATATTTCGGTTTTCGATCTTACGAATGTAACCGTTAAAAATCCGGAAGTTGCCTGCTATAATGAATTTATTGATATCACAAAAGATGAACTTTATTCTGATTTAACAAGTGTTGCGAGAAGTTATTACACTGATATAAATGCGACTCAAATCTTGGCTGATCCTAAAAACATTAAAGTTTCGGCCAAATATTTCGTGAAACTGAGTAATAATTATGGCTGTAATAAGATTCTTCCTATTGATGTTGTTATCAATCCCAAACCAATTTTAAAAATTACTGATCCTGCTGCAGTTTGTTTTCCTGCCAAAGTTGATATTACGGCAAATCATAATTTTGCTGGTAGCGATGCATCCTTTACTTATGCCTTTTATGAAGATCAAGCTTTAACTAAGTCTGTTATCGATCCTAAAAATATCGAAAAAAGCGCTACTTATTCCGTTAAAGCAACAAATAACCTAGGATGTGCTGTATCTGGCCAGATTAATGTCGTTGTAAATGAACTACCGGTTTTAGCTGTAAAGGATCCCAGTGCGGTTTGTTATCCAGAAAAGGTAGATATCACTTCATTAGCATTATACCAAGGTTCATCAGCAAATATTAGTTATACTTTCTTTTATGATCAGGATTTAACGAACAAAATTGTTTATCCAAAAGCTATTAATCAAACAGGAACCTATTATGTAAAAGCAACGAATTCTACTGGCTGTTTCGTTGTTGGAAAAATTAACGTGGTGGTAAATTCACTTCCCACAATTGTGTTAAACAAGCCAAATCCTATTTTTGATTACAACTTTATAGATCTTACTTCAGCAAAGATTATCAAAGGGAGCAAGAGTTTTGTAAAAGCCAGTTATTTTGAAGATGCAGCTTTAACAAGGCCAATTGCTAATCCAACCAAAATAAACAAGGCTGGTGTGTATTATATTTCTTTACAAAACGACAAAGGCTGTTCAGTATCAGCCTCAATTGAATTAAATATTTTACCACAACCAAAAATTATCGTTCCAACAGCATTCACGCCTCATAAAGAAACCAATAATCGATTATATCCATTTTTGGTTAGCATCCAAAAGTTAACCAGTTTTAAGGTTTTTAATAAATGGGGAATTCTGGTTTATCAAACCGATGCCTTGGCAAATGGCGGTTGGGATGGTCAATTTAAGAGCAAAATGCAACCCTTGGAAACCTTTTCTTGGTTTGCCGAGGGCATCGATACGTTTGGAGGTAAATATCAATCAACAGGAAAAACCATACTGATACTGTAATGTACAAATCGCTACTCATCACCTTATTGTGCTTAGCTACATTATGTTGTGCTGCACAAGACCCAAAGTTTTCGCAATACTTTGCGGCTCCACTAACTTTAAACCCAGCTTATACAGGTTTTTTTGATGGTGAATATCGATTTGCAGCCAATACCCGCCAGCAGTGGGGAAACTTAGGCGATCCCTATAATACCTACAGCGTTTCGGGTGATGTTAAACTTGTTGAGGATGAAAATTTTACAAACAGTGTTTTTAGTTTAGGCTTAAGCGGACTTTTCGATGAATCATTTAATGGAGCACTAAAATCGCAATACGTTAGCGCTAGTGTTTCATATTATCAATATCTAGATGTTCAACATAAATTTAAGTTTGGTTTAGCGCCTCAGGTATCCTACGTTTCTAAATATTTAGATTACAACAAACTTACCTTTGCTTCTCAGTATACCGATGGTGGTTTTGATTCATCAATGCCAAATTACCTCGATTTAAAAAACGATAAAACTTCCTATTTTGATGTCAATATTGGGGCAAACTTTGCGGCAAGTTTCGATCGGGTGAGCTTTGCAGTTGGTTATGCGCAATATCACTTAACTAAACCCCAAGAAAGCTTATTAAGCAATAGCAGTGAAGTGGTAGCCGCCAGAAAAACAGCAACTTTTGGGATGCTTTACCTCCTTAATAACTACGTTGATTTAAATTTCACTGGGGTTTACAATGTGCAACGAAATAACAAGGATACCATATTCGGAACCGTTTTAGGCTTTAAGCCCAATGATGAAACCCGCATGAAACTCCATTTCGGTAAGTGGTATAAATTTAACGAAGCGTCATTTTATCCGTACCTCGGCGTTGCAGTAGGAAATGTAAGTGCTGGAATGAATTACACCGTTTACGGAAGCAAATTATTAAGTGCAACGCCACGTACTTATGAATTGTCATTAATATATCGACACAATAATTTTAAAGGTTTTAAAGTTCCATGTCCTAAATTTTAATCTTATGAAAACGGCATTATTTTTATTTGCTTTTATGGCTTTCGGAAAAATGGGTTATTGCCAGCAAGTCAAGCAAAGCATCGATTATCAATACTTTAGAGATGATAAAAGCTATTATGCATTTGAGTTGTTTAAAAACTCTAATAACGGAATGGATGATCAATTGATGATCAATTTCACCTCAAATAGCAGTTTTAAAAAGATAGAAAAAATATATGTAAAAGCAGGCGAGGTAGAATTGAGGTTGAAATTTAAAGTCCGAGAAGAAACTGTTAAATCTGATAATCCAGAACAGAAATTTTATCCGATAGTTTTTAATGGAAAGGATCTGGAGAATAAGAAATTACCTTGCAATGCCCAAATTATTTTCAAGTTGGATAACGGGACCTCTTACTCATTGCCTTTCAGTACCTGCAACGTAATCGAGTTCATCGCCAAAAATTAGAGCTTAACCTTTACCGATAATTTATAAATATCGTAAGCTACCTTTTGAATCAGATCAAACTGTTCTGGAATCAGATCTTGTCCTTTTTGTATGGATAAGCCTGTATCGTTTAACCTAATCAACGGAACATTATCAATCGTACTTTTTCCATCCAAAAGATTTGTAATCGAGGCATCCAACAAATAATCCGTATTGTTCGACATTGGTTTTAGCGCATCAAAACTTTCAAAAGTAAACTCATGCTCCTTATTATAAAGGGATAAGGTTGCAATGTAGGAGGAAAGTAAATGACTTAAAGCTGTAAATTGATGAACTTCCTTAATATACAATTGCTTGCTTTTAGGCTCAGAAAACATTCGTTGAAACAGTGATGCCAAGTTGGCTGTGCTCACAAAAACTTCTTTTCTGGCCAATTTATAATCCGTTCTATTGTACGCCTTTTCAAAATACATCCGGGCAACTTGCTCATAATAAGCTTTGTTGGCCTTAATAATATTCAACATTGCTTCTTTCAACTTTTCATGTTCCCAAGTAGGAAAGAGCGAATAACTGGCTAGCAAGGCAATTCCAGAACCAATAAATGTATCGTAAATCCTTTCTCGGGCCAAGGCGATTGATCCCATTCCGAGGAAATCAAAGAGAATAAGAATATAGGGTGTCATAAAAAGTACACTTACCACATAATTCTTCCTTTGAAAACTGTAACTGCCAATCATACAAATCAACAGGATTATAAAAAGCGCATGTTTATCGTGAACATAACTCACTACCGCCATCCCTACAAATGCCCCGATGGTAGTTCCAATTAAGCGTTGATAGTTGCGCTCTTTGGTGAGACTAAATCCTGGTTTTGAGATCACAAGAATCGTTAGCAAAATCCAATAACTATGAGAGAAATTTAAGATCTGTGAAACGATAAATCCTAAGGACATTACCACAGTAACCCTTAAAGAATGCCTAAAAGTAGATGAGCTGTAGGTGAGGTTATCCTTAAATAAATCAAAATCGAACTTTTGTCTGGTGATAAATTTTTCTCGATCTACTTCCGCTTGGCGAATATCCTTACTGGTTCTAACCTTAAAGTAACTGTAAATTGTTTTTACTCTGGATAGGATATTCTCAATGTTTACTTCAATATTTTTTAGGGCGATGATTCCAATGGTGCTGTATTCCTGATTGGTATTATTGGTTTCCAGTTGATTGATCTTAATTTTTAGGCGTTCTATCTCGATTAATAATCTTTTAGAAAGAACCGGTTTTCCACCACTTTTTAACGCAAAAGCAATATCATCCAATGCATAAGAAATCCTTTTAATGGCCATCTCATAATCTGATAAAATTCCAGCTTTATCAAATTGATCGTGTAATTGCTGATAGTTATAATAGGTTGACATCACTTGCTCAAACAAATCGACCATATCTACAAAGATCAAAAGGAGAAATCTACCCTCAGGGCTTGAATCTCTCACCATCTCTCTGGTTCGAAAAAGTAATTCTCTTACGGCATCTTGCTTTTCGTGAACTAAAACTTGCAATTGAATTAAATCTGCATAAGTTTTATCGTAGTTATTATTCTGGTGATAAAACTTTGCTTTCTCCCTCAAAAATTCTGCAACCTCTAAAATAGAATCACTTAATGATTGCTGCACCAACCTAAAAGGGCGCAATCGATAAACGAAATAACTTAAACCCGTGTACCATAAACTTCCGGCAAGCACCATAAATCCATGAATAAGCACATCTTGCCAAGGGCGGACATCATCGATACTCAACACCATAATTAAAAGCACGGCAGTTCCAACTGAGGCAGCACGAACGCCATATATATAGAACATGGAAAAGATGAAGCTAGATATAGCCAATAAAAAACCAATGAAATAATGGCTTTTGTTGGTTAATCCAGTTAATATCGAAAACACAAAAATAAGTGCTGTGGTAACCAACATCGCATTCCTACGATGAACCATTGGACCCGGACTATCAACCACACTCACACATAATGCGCCCAAGGAAAGTGTCATGCCGTAAGTGAGCATGCCAAATTGTGCCAGAATTAGTGAGGGGAGGAGTACGCCTATTGTAATGCGCAAGCCGTCTGCAAAATACGTACTCAATAAAAAGTCTTGTATATTTCGAATGGGTTGCCTAATCTGCATGGTACAAAAATAACATAATATGGATGTTTTTTATTGACCATAAAATTAAGTTTTTCAGAAAATTTTGATTTTTAGGCAGAAAGAGGCTACTTAATTGATGGTTAAAAACTTAGCAATTGTTTATAAGATCGACTTCCATAAATGTTAATAACCTAATCGATATGAGTTTTGAGCTATATTGAAGCCATTAAATAACTTTTTAACATGTTGATAAACAGGTTATTTAGGTTAATAACTTTGTTTATAAAAACAATCATTTTTCTCTTGACAAATAAGCGATTCGATAGTAAATTAGATGATATCAAATACGAAGTACTTTGAATTCTGACAAAACAATCCAAAAGAGATAAAGCACCGAAAGGGAAATTATTTCGGATTTGTTCACAGGGAAAACGATTGATTTCAGAAAGGGTTAAACCGATTAAGAATATACATTAGGTAATCGCAAGATTCGAAAATAAGAAAATCGCACAGGCCCAAACAGAGCTTATTGAAAACTAGGAAGTTTAAGGACGGAATAGTTGGAAATAAATTTTCAAGAGTTGCAAAAGTCGCAAGGCCAAGCAAATAACGGAAAAATCAGAGTAACAAGAATTAGGTGCCTTGAAACACAACCACGGTTGATTTTAGGGTTAAAACGGGGAACTGAATCGAAAGAAGAAGAACCCCGTTTTTATTTTGCCCAAAATTTGGAAAGATGCATCTTTAAATCAAAAAGAATTTTCAAATCTTCTGCAAATTATGGGTAAAAGATTAAATTTACCACATGGCCAAAAAAGGTAAACCAGTTTCCAATCCATCAAAAAAGATTTTCGTTTTAGATACTTCTGTTATCCTTTACGATCATGATGCTATCAACAATTTTCACGAGCACGATGTAGCCATTCCCATTCAGGTTTTAGAAGAGCTTGATAATTTTAAAAGTGGAAACGACACCAGAAATTTCGAAGCTCGAAGTTTTATTCGATTAATTGATCAAACATCACAGCAAAAACTGATCAGCGATTGGGTAACCATTAAAGCGCCCAACGCTGGCAAATTTAAAGTCGTGTTGAACGAAAAGCCTTTAAAAACAGATGCTGAAGTAGTTTTTGGTAAAGGCAAAACAGATCACAAAATCCTAAATGCCGCTCTATTTCTTCGTGAGGAAAATCCTGATAAAAAGGTTGTTTTGGTTTCCAAAGATATTTGTTTGCGCTTAAAAGCAAAGGCACTTGACTTATTTGCCGAAGATTACGAAACTGGCAAAATCAAGAATGTAGATGAACTTTATGCAGGCAAAACGGAACTGATTAATTTCTCTGAAACGATTATTGATGAGGTAAAAAAAGAAAAGTTTCTCGATTCCGCAGCATTAGAACTGCCAGCAAGAAGTGGTAATCACTTTTATGTTTTGAGGAATAAGCGCAAAGTGGCCAATGTGTTTTATAACCACAACTTAAAAATCCTATCATCGGTTTCTACAGAAGCAATTTTCAAAATCAAACCAAAAAATATTGAGCAGGCTTTCGCCATTCATGCACTTCTCGATCCAGAAATCAAGCTGGTAAGCATACAGGGAAACGCGGGAACCGGGAAAACACTTTTAGCATTAGCAAGTGCCTTAGAACAGCGCAAAAATTTCCGCCAAATTTACGTTACACGACCTATTGTGTCGTTAAGCAACAAGGACATTGGCTTTTTACCTGGCGATGCAAAATCAAAAACAGATCCGTTTATGGCGCCCATTTGGGATAATCTCCGATTTATAAAGGAACAATTTATCGGCGATGATAAGATGTCGGCCAAGATTGATGAATTAATCGTTACCGAAAAAATTGCCATCGCACCCTTGGCTTTTATTCGTGGAAGAACGCTCACCAAGATCTTTTTTATTATTGATGAAGCACAAAATTTAACTCCACACGAAGTTAAAACGATTATTTCCAGAGCTGGAGAGCATACAAAGATCGTTTTCACTGGAGATATTTATCAAATAGATACACCTTATTTGGATTCGGAAAGTAATGGTCTATCGTATTTAATTGAGAATGCTAAAAATCACCCACTTTATGCACACATCACTTTACAAAAAGGGGAAAGAAGTGAATTGGCAAATCTTGCCAACGAATTGCTTTAAGTTTACTATTTTGCTCCACAATTAATTTTATAGCGCTAAATTTTCACTCTTGGGCTCGACGTTTTCTTTATTTATAGTGCTGGTTGCGCTTCGCATAATGAACAATTATGTGAGCAAGAACGCCAACAAACCTCTTATCACCGAAAACCCAAACATCAGCGAAAACCGAATAGAGAATTATTCGCCAATGGTTTTTCACCTGGTGATTATCGTAATCATTTTAATTTCTTGTTTTACACCAGGAATTTTGAGTGCGGAGAAAATTGGAATTTTAGTAGCTGATGGTATTTTTCAATTTGTAAGTACGGTGTTAATCGTGATTATAGGTTTAATAAATCCCTTCGTTTCCTTTTCGCCCGAAACAAGATTAAAAATAGAACAGCTGGCTTCAGTACCCAAAGGGGAATGGTTAAATTGGTTTTTAAAAAATCGTAATTGGCAATTAATAAAAGCACTTTTTTGCATTTTAATTGTAGCTTATTTCATTTACAATAAATACCTGGTGATCCCAAACTTTAATCAAGGCACAATCTCAAGCATCGCCATCATATTGATTCTCTTTTTCGTATTTGGAAACATTATTCAACTCATTAAAAACCCGGTGCTGTTTAAACAGAAAACGATATTCAGAATGTCTATGCTTTTCCGCTCTTTTAAATTATCTTTTTTTATCTCAATAGGGTTGATATTGGTAATATTTATTACCTCAGCGCTATTAAAATTGAATATTGATAAAATGGTAAATGTCCAAGGAATTGTATTGCTGGTTTACAATGTTGTAATGGCTTACAACGAATACAAAATCCTCAACGCTTAAATTAATGATATTTCCGTAAGGCTCTAATGGCGATAAATAATCCAATTAGGGTTAAGAAAGCACTAAATATAAATGGCGCACCGGGAAAATAGAGCGGTGTTCCATCTTGGATAAAATACACGAAAATATGGCTCGCCAAGAAAGGCCCAATAATGGCGGCCAAACTTTGTAGGCTAGTGGTTATCCCTTGTATTTCTCCCTGTGCATTCTCCGGAACTTGATTCGAAATGATACTTTGCATTGCTGGTCCACCGATTCCTGCTAAACAATAGGGAATAATGAAAAGCATCATCATTAAGCCATTTGCCGCAAAGGCAAAGCAAACAAAACCTATTACATATAAAATCAAACCAAAATAAATCGCTTTTCTATTTCCAATTTTGGGGATAATAATCCGAATTAATCCACCTTGAACAATGGCTACCAACAAACCAACAACGCCTAAGGAGTAGCCGATCATGGTAGAATCCCATTTAAATTTTTCGATAACATAGTACGACCAGTTCGATTGAACTGAATGACTTGCGACATATAATAATAGGAGTGTGGCCAACAAACCCAAAATGGCTGGGTATTTAGATGCTGTAAAAAATGATCCAATAGGGTTGGCCCGTTTCCAAGAAAACTTTCTTCTGTTGACTTTTGATAAAGATTCAGGCAGAATAAAATAACCATATAGCCAGTTTACGAGCGCTAATCCTGCAGAAATCATAAAAGGAACCCTTAAACCAAATGTGCTGAATAAGCCACCGATGACTGGACCCAGAATAAAACCCACACCAAAAGCGGCGCCAACTAAACCGAAATTTTGGGCTTTCTTCTCCGGTTCTGAAATATCTGCAATGTAGGCCATGGCTGTAGTAAAACTGGCTCCAGTAATGCCAGCGATTATCCGCCCAATAAATAACCAGAAAATTGATGGCGCAAATGATAAAAAGATGTAATCTATTCCGAGTCCGAATAAGGAGAAAAGCAAGATTGGCCTACGACCATATTGATCACTCAAACCGCCCATGATGGGTGAAAAAATAAACTGAGCCAAGGCAAAAGCAACCATTAAATATCCGCCGTAATCTGCCGCCACACTTACACTTCCACCTGTAAACTCCTGAATCAGTTTTGGTAGAACAGGAATAATGATTCCGAAACCTGTAAAATCTATCAAGAGTGTGATCATGATAAATACCATTGCCGATTTTTTTTCTTTTGCCATAGTGTTTGTGGTTACTAAACAAAAATAGAATTTTAGGTTAATAAATTACTGATTTAAACAGCTATGTAAGGCCGCAAAATAATTTGCCGTCTAAAAACCATAATCAATGCCCAAAACTTTTCCACAATGCCTTATTTCGCCATATTTTTGCTAAATTCGCAAGGTTATAATAATACCTTTTTAAATATCGTTTTTGATAACGAGAATAATAATTTATGGCAGAAGATTTAGAAAATCAGCAAAACGACAAAATCATTCAAATAAATATTGAAGAGCAGATGAAATCGGCCTACATTGACTATTCAATGTCGGTAATTGTATCGAGGGCTTTACCTGATGTACGCGATGGATTGAAACCGGTACACCGCCGTGTTTTATATGGTATGCTCGATTTAGGTGTAACAAGCAATAAGCCACATAAAAAATCTGCCCGTATTGTAGGGGAGGTTCTTGGTAAATATCACCCACACGGTGATGCATCTGTATATTTTACCATGGTTCGTATGGCTCAAGATTGGAGCTTACGTTACCCAATGGTAGATGGACAAGGAAATTTTGGTCACATCGATGGTGATTCACCAGCTGCAATGCGTTATACGGAAGCACGTTTCTCCAAAATTGCAGAGGAGATGCTTGCCGATATCAATAAAGATACGGTAGATTTTCAGCTAAACTTTGATGATACCTTGCAGGAACCAACAGTTTTACCTGCAAAAATCCCTAACCTTTTAGTTAATGGATCATCAGGTATTGCAGTAGGTATGGCCACCAATATGGCTCCTCACAATTTAACTGAGGTTATTGATGGTGTTGTTGCTTATATTGATAATAGCGAAATTACTATTGAGGAATTGATGAAGTTTGTTAAAGCTCCGGATTTCCCTACTGGTGGTATCATTTATGGTTACACTGGTGTTAAAGAAGCATTTGAAACTGGTCGTGGCCGTATTGTGATGCGTGCTAAAGCTGAAATTGAAAGTGTTAAGGATCGTGAAGTAATTATTGTTACCGAAATTCCTTATCAGGTAAATAAGGCCAACATGGTTGAGCGTACAGCTGAACTGGTAAATGAGAAAAAATTAGAGGGTATTTCTAACATTCGTGATGAATCTAATAAAGATGGTATCCGCATTGTTTACGAAATTAAACGCGATGCAAATGCCTCTATCGTTTTAAACAACCTATATAAGTACACGGCTTTACAAACATCTTTCAGTGTAAATAATATTGCATTGGTTAAAGGTCGTCCGCAAATGTTAAATCTTAAGGATTTAATTATGCATTTTGTCGATCACCGTCATGATGTAGTGGTTCGCCGTACCAAATATGAATTAGCAGAAGCTGAAAAACGTGCACATATTTTAGAAGGTTATTTAATTGCCTTAGATCATTTAGATGAAGTAATTAAATTAATTCGTGCATCAGAAACTCCAGAGGAAGCCCGCGTTGGCTTAATGGAAAAATTCGGATTGAGCGATCTTCAAGCTCGTGCGATTTTGGATATGACGCTTCGTCGTTTAACAGGACTAGAGCGTGATAAAATTAAAGAAGAATATGCTGAATTAATGAAAACCATTGAGCATTTGAAATCTATTTTAGCCGATGAAGGTTTGCGTATGCAAATCATTAAGGATGAATTGGCAGAAATCCGTCAGAAGTTTGGCGATGAACGTAGAACAACAATCGTTCACTCGGCAGAGGATATGAGCATGGAAGATTTCATCGATGATGAAGAGGTGGTAATTACAATATCTCACGAAGGTTATGTAAAACGTACTCCAGCAACAGAATTTAGAGCGCAGGGCAGAGGTGGAAAGGGATCGAAAGGTAGTAACTCAAGAAATGAAGATTTTATTGAGCACATGCTTATTGCAACTAACCACAATTATATGTTATTCTTTACCGAGGCTGGAAGATGCTTCTGGTTAAGGGTTTATGAAATTCCAGAGGGTTCTAGAACCAGTAAAGGAAGAGCAATTCAGAATATTATCAACATACCGAAAGAAGAGAAAATTAAGGCATACATTAAAGTTAAAAACCTTAAGGATCAAGAATATTTAGAGAACAATTTCATTATTATGTGTACTAAAAAAGGTACCATAAAGAAAACTTCTCTAGAATCTTATTCTCGTCCTCGTGTTAACGGTATAAATGCCATTAACATTAACGAAGGTGATGTATTATTAGAAGCATGTTTAACCAACGGTGAAAGCGAAATTGTAATGGCTTTACGTTCAGGAAGAGCAATTCGTTTTAATGAGAAAACTGTTCGTCCGATGGGTAGAACGGCTACTGGCGTACGTGGTGTTAGACTTGCACATGATCAGGATGAAGTTATTGGCATGATTGCTGTAAACAATCCAGAGGTTACGGTGTTAGTAGTATCAGAAAAAGGATACGGAAAACGTACTGATATTGAAGATTATCGTGTTACAAACCGTGGTGGTAAAGGTGTAAAAACTATTAACGTAACAGAAAAAACAGGACAATTGGTTTCTATAAAAGATGTTACTGATAGCGAAGATTTAATGATCATTAACCGTTCTGGAATAGTTATTAGAATTCCTGTATCGGCTTTAAGAGTAATGGGACGTGCAACACAAGGTGTTCGTTTAATATCTTTAAAAGGTGATGACGAAATTGCATCGGTTACTAAAATCGACCATGAAGAGGATGAAGTTGAAGAGGTTGATTTAGCGGATGTTTTAGTGGTTGATGGTGAAGAATTAGAAGCAGATCCAACCGTTGAAGCCGACGAAACTGAAGATGAAGAAGAATCTGATGAGGAATCAAAAGAAGAAAATTAACTAAATTAAGATTAGAATAAAAATTATGAAAAGAGTATTTCTAGGTATATTTTTAGCAGGTGCAGTAAGCGCTGCATTTGCTCAGAAAAGCGAAGTTAGTGAAGCAAAAAAAGCTTGGAGTATAAGCCAATTTGTACTTCAGAATCAAAGTGGTCCTTTGAATAAAAAGTTAGAATCACTTAAAACCGGATTGGCCCATACAGATAAAGCTATTGCTGATGAGAAATCAAAAGTAATGCCTGATGCGTGGTCTTACCGAGCTCTATTTGCATCATCGGTTGCAATTTTGGATTCTACAAGTACAGCCAATGCAGATGCAAACTTAAAAATTGCACAAGAGGCAGTGGCTGAAGCTAAAAAATTAGATACCAAGGGAGCTGAAAAAGATAATATCGCTTTGGCAGAGACTAACATTATCAATGCAATTAGAAATGGCGGCGTAATTGCCTATAATAAAAAGGATTACAAAGCAGCATACGAAAAATTTATGGCTGCAACGGTAATTAATCCTACAGACACCTCTATGTATTTAAATGCTGGTATTGCTGCTAGGTTTATTGAGGATTATCCAAATATGATTACGCAATTCAAAAAAGTAATTTCTATGAATTCTCCGCAGTCGAAAGATTTATACTCAGAAATTATTAATACCACTTTGAGCATGCAAAAGGATACTACTGCTGGTTTAGCTTTAATTAAAGAAGCATCTGCAAAGTTCCCAGATAATACAGACTGGATTAAAACGGAGACCCAAATTTATATTGACAGGGGAGATGCTGCAAAATCTGAGCAAATGCTTATTGCTTTAGCTGCCAAAGAGCCAGAGAATCCAAATTATCAGGTATTATTGGGTAATATTTATTTCGCTCAGGCCTTAAAATTGCAAGATGTTAGAAATAAGATCGATGCTAAAAAAGTAAAGGAATTTAATGAAGTAACTACCAAAATGAATGGTTTATTGGATAAATCACTTCCTTTTTATAAAAAAGCTTTAGCTGTTGATGCCAATAATAGAGGAGCATTAGATACGCTGAAAACGATTTATGCTTTCAGAAACGACACTAAAAATTATGATGAAATTAAAAAACGTATAGACGCTTTACCTAAGCAATAATTTACTTCACATAGAAAAAAAGAGCTCTGAAATTTCGGGGCTCTTTTTTTTATGTTTATTTTTATCATTTATAAAAGGTTTACCAATAGATTTATCCCATGTATAATTGCTTTAAAATATCGTTAGCGGCTCTTCTTTTACTTTCAATAAATGCATCAGCTCAAAAAAGTCAGATTTTAATAGCAAGAAATTCCGTTGGAAAACTACAAGCTTCCATCGCCAATAAGGAGGATTCAAAAAAGCAATTGTCTATTATCAACGATGGTTTAAAGGCTATTGAATCTGCAGAAAAGGATAATAAAACCAAAAAATGGTCAGAAACTTGGTCGATAAAATCATACTTAACATCCTTTGCATCATTAATTGACACTGATCCAAACAATGCAAATAAATTTTATGATGCTGCTGTAGAAGCCGTTAAGCAGGCTAAAAGCTTGGATAAATACGATGACAATTCTGGATTAATCAAAGCTTCACGACATAATATCTTAATTAAAAAACAAGATAAAGGCAACGAAGCATATTTTAACAATGATTTTAATGAAGCTTTTGCTGATTTGAAAGAAGTGAGCGATAGCTTTCCTGGTGATACAACTTTGGCATTAAATACTGCCATTTGTGCTTTAAATATTCAATCTTATGATGAATCCTTAAATTATTTTAAGCGTGCAAAAGAAAACGGAATTAAAAATCCATCTGTCTTTCAGAAAATGGCGCAGATGTATGTAGTTAAATCTGATAACGAAACTGCTATCAAAACATTAGAAGATGGGTTATTACTAAATCCATTCAATCGTTTTCTTACCAATGATTATATCAATCTTTTACTTGATACAGAAAACTATAGTAAAGCTCAAGGGTTAATTGAAGGCAACCTAAAAGTGGAAAAAGGCAACAAGCTTTTATATTTTCTGTATGGCTACCTACAACAGGCTGGAGGAAATAATGCGACTGCAATTTTAGCTTATGATAGAGCCTTAACATCAGACCAGAATTATTTTGATGCGCTGTACCAATTGAGTTTGGCTTATTTAAACACAGCTAATGAAAGTTTGAATAAAAACGAGCAGGACAAAGCTGCTAAGTACAATGGATTAATTGATAAAGCTCAACTGGCTTTACAGAGAGCAAATGAAATTAATCCTAATGATAAGAAAACAGTTCAGTTGCTAATCGATATTTACACTCGTAAAAATGCAACTGACAAAGTTCAGGAGCTAAATCGTAGATTACAGGAGTTATAGATGATGAATGAATTTAAGTGAAAGCAGGATGGTGAATTAAATACAACTTAACATAATATTAATTATAGGACAAATATAAAAATATTTTTAGAACATAAATTGTACTCATATCATGTATGATCATTAAAGTTTTTTAGAAGCAACGGCATTGCTGATTGAGCTTGTAAAACAATTAAAATTTCAAAAAGTTGAAAGTATTTCTACAATAGCTGGCGCAGATATTTCTTTCAATAAAAACAACACAACGATGTATGCTGGAATTGTAATTTTAAAATATCCAGAAATGATTTTGAAGTCTTTTGCATTAGAAACCTATGAAACATCATTTCCTTACAAAGCTGGGTTTTTAGGTTTTAAAGAAGTTCCCGCATTATTGAAAGTTTGGGATTTGATTGCCGATAAGTCTGATGTATTAACTATTTTAGAATTGGAAAATTAAGTGCCGGGTTCCATATTGTTGACCAGCCTTTAACTTTATTCTGATGCTTCTTTTAAAATGCAATTCTCAAGATTACCATCCCAGGTTTCATTTCCATTCGTTACAATCTCAAGGAAATCTAACTTTCCATTGGTAATATCCAAGCAGTAAGTTAGTTCGTTCTTCAAGTTTGGAGCGATCAATTTTTGTTCAGCGCTCAATAAACCATTAACAAATTCTTCCTCATTAAATTCTTTTAAATACTCAAAATTCAAAACCAGACTAATCGCTTTTGTTTCTCTCGATTTAACTCTTATGAAATCTAAATGAGTTTGTAGAAAAGCAAATTTAGCCGCATTAGCTTTAATAATAACTTCTAATAGAGATCTTTCAAATTCCCTCAACTCATTCATTACTAAATCCAATTAATGCCTTTTTTAAAAAATTGTTGCGTTTTATATTCTTCAGAATCTGGCTTCGGTTGAACGTTATAACCCCAGTTTGCCTGTGGCGGTAAACTCATTAAGATCGATTCAATTCTGCCATTAGTCTCTAATCCAAATTTTGTTCCCGAATCGTAAACCAAGTTAAATTCTACATAACGACTACGACGTTGATATTGCCATTCTTTTTGTAATTGGGTAAATTCCTTATTACGGTTTCTATCAATTAATTCTGTGTAGATCGGTAAAAATGTTTCACCAATGTTCGCAGAAAAATCCAAAATTTGTTCCCAAGTTAAATTGGTACTTTCAGGTTTTAATCTATCATAAAAAATGCCTCCAATTCCACGGGTTTCTTCACGGTGTTTAATGAAGAAATAATCATCGGCATGGGTTTTAAATTTAGGATAAAAATCTGTATTGAACTCATCACAAGCTTGTTTCAACTTATAATGAAAAAAGCGAGCATCGTTTTCAAAAACGTAATGTGGTGTTAAATCAATGCCGCCACCAAACCATCGAGTTTCCTCGTTTAGCTCGAAATAGCGAATGTTCATATGTATTATTGGAACCAGTGGATGATTTGGATGAATTACAATAGAAACTCCTGTTGCAAAAAAATCTTCTTCGGTAACATTAAATGCTTTTTTTACACTTTCTGGTAGCTTACCGTGAACAGCTGAGAAATTAACACCACCTTTTTCGATGATTGCCCCATTCTGCATAATTCGGGTACGACCGCCTCCCCCACCATTTCGATCCCAGAGCTCTTCTTCGAATTTACCTTTACCATCTGCAATTTCTAATCCTCTACAAATCTCATCCTGTATTTGCTTATAACGTTCTGCTACTTCTTCCTTAAACATGGCCAAATCCTTAATTCTTAACAAATTTAAGGCTATTAATAGCGCTAATTATATTTAAGTTTAGATAGTACATTTTATTGACATTAAAATAGTCAGAAGTCTTTAGTCGGGATTCTGAAGTTCAGTTGCTTAAAGATTTTTATTCCTATAAATATCTAAATCTTTTAATTAACTTTCAGTATAATAGTCCTCAGTCTAGAGGTATGCAGCCTATAAAGTGCATATTTGATTATCCACCTATATTTTTAAAGTTCTGTGGATACAGGTCCTTAATTTTCTTGTGGTTTATTGACATTATATTTTCCAGTGTGTATTTAAGCCACTTGTATGGATTCACCTGATGCTTCTTGCAGATCGCAAAGAAAGAATAGATCATTGCTGATCTTTGCGCTGCTTCGTGGCTTCCGGCGAAGAGATAGTTTTTCCTGCCCAGGCTCACCGGTCTTATTGCATTTTCTACCAGGTTGTTGTCGATTTGAAGGCTGCCATCATAAAGGTAT
>NZ_SJSN01000023.1 GCF_004331675.1 Pedobacter frigidisoli
AGAACTCATTCAGATCTCCCGGGGTAGGACAATCTACTTCCTATGGATGTGGCCTCTGTATATACGTAATAGTCCCCGTGCAGTATTGGGCTTCTGTTTGTTGGGCAACATCACCCGGACTAAATCCGCCTCATATACAGTTTCTGTTCGTAGGCCCCCATATTTGCCGCGGACTTCCTTCAGATTCGCAGTCACCCACGACACCCTTGTCTCTGGCTAACACTTCCTACTGCTAAGCGTGTTCGGGACTCTAACCCTATAGTCGATTGACATGCCCGGCGCACCCAAAAAAAAAAGCCCTGAAATTCAGGGCGTTTAGTTTATTTTTTAGTTAGCCGAAGCTGTCCAAGTATTGTTATCTGGATTAGAATCAGGCAATACTTTATTAGGATCTAGAACTACTGATACAACTTCTTCTGTTGTTGGGTAACGTACAACCCAGTTTGTATATTTCATCCACACATCTACCGGAATTTTTATGGTATCTGTTTTACCACTTTTAGTTTTAATTTGAAGTATAATGGGCATTGGCATTTTCTCGAGGTTTAAAACATTAATTATATAACCCGAAAACTGATCATTTTTTAATGGTTTTACGCTTTCAATTCCTTGATCCATTTTCCAGCTATTTAAAAACCAACTTCTCCAAAACCAAGCTAGATCTTCTCCGCCAGCATTTTCCATCGATCGGAAAAAATCGAATGGTGTAGGGTGTTTGAAAGCCCAATTTTTAATGTATTGGCGGAAAGCATAATCGAAGCGGTCTTCGCCTAAAATTTGCTCTCTTAATATGTTTAATCCCCAACCTGGTTTAGCATATAAATTTACACCAATATTTCCCTCAGTCATACCATCGGGCATTTGCATAATATTTTCATATCTAGGATTGCCAATAACGTTTTTACCCATGTTATTCATGTCTTCTCCCTTTTCAGCATATTCTCCATTGTTAAAGCTTTTCGAAGAAATTCCGTTGATAAAGGTGTTAAAACCCTCATCCATCCAACCATACTTACGCTCGTTAGAACCTACAATCATTGGGAACCAAGTGTGCCCAAATTCATGATCGATTACACCCCATGCATCGCCTTTTTTAGCTGTCCAACCACAAAAAACAATACCTGGATATTCCATTCCACCAATATTTGTAGCCACATTAACAGCCATTGGATATGGATATTCGAACCACTTTGCAGAATAATGTTCGATTGTTGATTTTACATATTCAACACCACGACCATAGCCTTCTAAACTATTACTTTCTACAGGATGCGCCGAAACCGCCAGAGATTTTTTACCACTCGGCAAATTAATACGAGCAGCATCTAAAACAAAAGCCTTTGATGAAGCCCAAGCCGCATCACGAGCATTTAATATTTTAAATTTCCAAGTTAACTTATCTTTTGCAGGACGAGATTTTGGATCTGTAACCTCAGCTTCTGTGCGAATATGAACTGTTGCATCGCTGGTTTTTGCTGCATTCCATCTTTGTAATTGGGTTGCCGTAAAAACTTCTTGAGGATTTAATAATTCTCCAGAACCCATTACAATGTGGTTTGCTGGCGCAGTTATAGCGAAATTTATATCGCCATATTCGCAGTAAAACTCACCACCACCCCAATATGGTAAAGTATTCCAACCAATTACATCATCGTAAACACACATACGTGGGAACCATTGTGCAATGGCGAAAATTTCGCCATTCTTGGTGGTTAAGTGACCAGTTCTATCCGATCCCAGTTTGGGAACAATGTAAGAATAGTCCATTTTAATGGTAACAATATCTCCATTTGCAGCCAATGGTTGGTCTAAGCGGATTTGCATACGGGTATCTTCTACCAAAGAAGTAAATTTTACAGCCGCAGCTTTTTGCGAAACACTAACGTTCTTTATCGAATACCCTCCATCGAATTTTTCGCCCTGTGCGCCGTAACGGCTACGTGATGGCGTAATTTGCTTGCCCCTAGAATTTTCCTTGAAAGTATTTTGATCTAATTGTAACCATAAATAAGGTAATTTATCTGGACTATTATTTTTATAAGTAATGGTAACCGTTCCAGTAACCATGCTTTTGCTGTCATCAAGATTGGCAGTAATATTATAATCTACGCGATTTTGCCAATATTTTGGTCCAGGAGCACCAATGGCAGAGCGGAATTCATTTCCATTTTGTGTGTAGAACAGTGGGCCGAATGCCTCAGATGGATTATAATTAGATTTAGGCGGTGCCTGTGTGGTTTGTTGCGCACTTGAAGAAAAAATAATAGCGAAACAAGCTATACACAGGGTGAATAGTTTAATTTTCATATTTATAATAAGTTATCGGTGGTAAATATAAAAAAATACCACATATAGCGAATATATGTGGTTATAATTTTACGTTTAAAGTGAGTAAGGAATTAAAAGTGAGTATTAATTAGCTTTAAGTTTAGGTAAATCTTGCAATTTTCTTTGTTGTGGCGTTAGTTTTTGCCAAGCAACAAATGCACGAGAAATATAATAAGCGTAACGATATGGTCTTTCTGCTTTTACCTGCTCTACAGATGGACGATAAATAATCATAAAGTTTTTAAGATCCTCTCCCTGAAGTTTTGTTAAATCGACAACCGCATTTTGCGAAAAATTCTCGTCAATTTCTTCGAGGTACATTTCTCGCTCACTTAATTCTGCTTCCTTACGTTGTTGCCTTTTGTATTTGCCATAACCTAGATTGAGATTTAAACCCCCAACCTTATCGGTCATTCTTTTTCTATTCAGATTTCCGCCAGTATTTAATAGCGTATATTTTTCTGCAAGAGGATCTTTGGCATCAGTAATTTGGCTATTCATCCTAACAGCCTCTACGTTAACCTCGGCAAGGTTTGTAGATTTAACGGGCAGATAAATGGTTCTATTTAAAAGATTGGTTAAGTACAAAGTATCGGTATGGTATCCCACTGCCGAGAATTCGATTAAATCGCCAACGGCTGCAGTAATGGTATATTTACCTTCCTTATTGGTGTTTGTTGATTTTTTACTATTTAGGTTTCGAATATTTACGCCCGGTAAAGTGAGCGTTTTTTTAGAATAATCGAAAACAGTACCTGTGGTAACTGTTTGTGCTAGAGCGCCGAATGGCAAGGCAAGAACGAGAAAGATGATCAGCTTATACATATTCAAAAGTAAGTTAGTTCGACATTCAAAAGCTGCTTTTAACATACTTTAACATTATAACAAATGGATTAGCCAAGTGTTTCATTATATCTGGTTTCATCAAAGGAAATTAAAATAGCCTGACTATCTTTTTCAATAATCGGACGTTTAATGGCACTGGTATTTTCGATTAAATAGTTAATGGCTTTTTCTTGATTATCGATTTCGGCCTGTTCCTCTTTGTTGAGTTTTTTCCAAGTTAAGCCTTTTCGGTTTAATACAGTTTCCCAACCAAAAGTGTTACACCATTCATTTAATTTTTCTGGAGTGATGCCCTTTTTCTTAAAATCGTGAAACTCGAAATCTATTTTGTGCGCTTTAAGCCAATCGAGCGATTTTTTAACTGTATTGCAATTTGGAATTCCGTATACGACCATCTTAAATTATTGGATTTTGAATGATTAAATATTAAGCTCAAAGTTAACATTCTGATCGCTTTGCAGAAATATGTTTGTTAATGGATGCAGCATTTGGATTAATTTAAAGTCCTGAAATCATGAGAATCCTATTCATTCATCACATTTTTTCGATAATCCATCACATTTTAAAAATCGAATTGCGAAGTCTTTGTAGAATTGTACCATAAACCAAAAATAAAATGATCATACTTTCTGGCGACCCGGCTGAAACGAAAACAAAAAACATCAATCAATTGGAGTTTTGGATCTCTACTACGTTATACATTCTTGCGGTGATTGGCATTTGCACTTCAACAAGCTATGGCACAGCAAACGCTTATCGTTTTATCGAGAATCACATTTCTTACAGCCGATTAAGCAATTTCTTTCTACCAGAAATTTTTAAAATTAGCATTCTCTACATCAGCTTTTTGCTCATTAATTTTTGCTTTATGCCACAACTGGCTAAAAAGAATAACATCGTGTTGAATGTTGTACTTACTGTCATAGTTACCGGAGTTTCGGTTTTAATTTGGATGGTTGCCAACACTTATTCTCAAGCCGATCGCTTAATAGAAGATGATGATATTGGCCATGCTTACGATATTTTATTTGGCGAAGCTTTTACTTATATTTTCTTGCTTTACCTCCTTTTTAATATATATGCCTATTTCAGTGAAAAGGGAATGGAATTATTAGAAAAGCTTTCATTTTTGAAGAGCTTTAATTCCAATATCAAGCTAGAAATTTTCACCTCGATAAAAATCTGGTTAATTACTTTAATGGTATTTGCTGTTGTATTTTCTCCAACCCGTGATTACGAAATCGTGGTTATTTGCTTAATTGCTCCCCCGGTAAATATTATTTTTGTATTCCTCTCAATTTATTACACTATTCCAAATCTTCGAAAAATAGGTAAAGGTTTTGGCCGATATTTTTGGGGTAATGTGGCAATATCTGCAATGATTTGCCTGCTACTCCTATTGCTACTTGTTGGGTTTATGAGAAATGGACCTGCTGTTCCCATTGCGTTAATTTTGACTTCAATCAGCCTAATTTGCATTTCTACGCCATTAGCTTGGTACATTTATAAACATAAGTTTGAAAAGCAAACGGAAATACAAATGCTGAAAACTGAGTTGGGAAAATCTGATGCAAGCTTAAATTTTCTTAAATCGCAAATTAATCCTCACTTTTTATTTAATGCCTTAAACACTTTATTTGGCACAGCATTACAAGAGAAAGCAGAAAGAACTGGCGAGGGAATACAAAAACTCGGCGATATGATGCGGTTCATGCTGCATGAAAATACCCAAGATAAAATTTCGCTAACACGAGAGGTTGAGTACCTTAATAATTACATCGATCTACAAAAGTTAAGAACATCTCGCTCGGCAGATATCAGCATAGATTCGCACATTGAAGAACAACTTAACAACTTGCAAATTACGCCGATGTTGTTGATTCCTTTCATAGAAAATGCTTTTAAACATGGCATTAGTTTACAGCAACCATCCTATATCAAAATGACGCTGCAAACCAAAGAAAGCACCTTGTATTTCGATGTGAGCAATAGCATTTACATTAAGGCAGATAACGATCCGGAGAAACTAAAAAGTGGTATTGGTTTAGAAAATGTAAAACAACGTTTGGCCTTACTTTATCATGGAAAACACGAATTGATTATTCGCGAAAGTGCAAACGAATTCTTTGTTCATTTAACTTTGCAGTTGGGTTAGTCCTAATTACTATATTGCCGCAAAGAAAAAAATATGATTGCAATTGCTATAGATGATGAACCGATTGCGCTTGAGATAATTAAATCACATGCTTCAAAAGTTCCGTTTGTAGAATTGCAGGAAACCTTTACCGATGCCTTTGCGGCTATTAGTTATTTGCAACAGCATAAAATTGATTTACTCTTTTTGGATATTAAAATGCCAGACATTAGCGGCATTGATTTTTTAAAGAGTTTAAGCAATCCGCCGATGGTCATTTTTACTACGGCTTACACCGAACATGCGGTGCAAAGTTTTGAACTTGATGCTGTTGATTATTTGTTAAAACCTTTTTCGCTTTTTCGTTTTTTAAAGGCTTGCAACAAAGCTCAAGAGTTGTTTAATCTTCGAAATCAGAAGCTGGAGACCAAAACCGAATACATTTTCGTTAAAGATGGTTATGAACAAATTAAGGTGGAATTAAGCGAAATCATTTATGTTGAAGCTTCGGGAAATTACACTCAAATCCAACTTAAGGACAAGCTTTTAAGCTCTAGAATAACGATAAACGACTTGGCAGAACTATTGCCAAAATCAGAATTTATTCGCTGCCACCGAGCGTTTATCGTTCCAAAAAGCAAGATTACAAAATTCGATCGCAGTCAAATTTGGGTTGGCGAGAAAATCATACCAATTGGTGCCACTTACGGCGGCATCCAACTTACCTAAATTATGGCCTCACAGTAACCCGAACTCCTGCAGAATGCGTGGTAAACTCTGGCGCATACATGCTTTGTAACGTTGTTATTCCATTTGAAAAATTCCCTGAATGTGTAACTCTCAATGGGTATTCAAAAACATAAGTTCCTTTACGCAAATAGCTGATGAAGAAGTTTGTTGAGGCATCTTTTGTGCTTTCGTAGTAGCTTAAACCGTCTTGATATTTATATTGAGAAATCACATTCACAGGCTCAAAACCCGAAGAGCGCATATCTTTCAAGTGGATGTATTCCATATCCCGATCACAAAAAATTTCTATCCGAACCTTAATCAAATCTCCGGGAGATAAAACATTGGTTGCTGTTAAAGGCGTTAATAGATTTCCTTTTTCAGTTTGCTTTTGCAGAAATAGTTGTTTGTTAATTTTTACACCAGTTGCAGCAGATGTAATTTTATCCAATTGTTCGAAATATTGCCAATAGTAAGCACCCCATGACACCGTTTTATTGTTGTTTTTGATTTGTACCTTCGCCATTTCTGGTTTAATATCTTTACCGAGGATCACCACTTTTTCATAACCTGTTCCAGCTTCTTTTGGTGACTCGCTTATTCCCAATTGTGCAAACGTTTTTCCGCCAATTAGTATTTCTGGAGTTGCAGATTCATTTAACAAATCATAGCCTCGCATCAGCAATGCATACGAAGCCGCAGCGGTTGCCTTGGTGGTTTTCCAATCGTTGGTTTGCTTATTCTTTAGTAACCAAATCTTCATTTCCTCAACTGACTTCGTATCCTTTGCCACTTCATCAAATGCTTCGATCAACAAAGCTTGAGTTTCAATTGGATTTTGATACCACCACCAACCATTTTGGTTTTTCGGCCAATACATCCCCATTTCATCACTTTGTTGCGCAGTTTGCTTTAACAAATTAATGATTTTCATTGCCTCTGTATGGTTACCGTTTCGCTCTAAAATTAAAGCCGATTGTGCCAATTGGTAAGGCTGCATATATTTCCAATCGCTAATTATTCTTTTGATAAAATATTGTTGTGCCTTTACAAAATCTAGATTCGCATTTTTCTGGATGGAATAACTTCTGGCATACAAATAATGAGTGGGAAGATAAGTTGAAGTGATTTTATTTTTTAGCGCATCCTTATAATCTACTACCAATTTATCATCAAGGTAACTAATTGACTTGCTTAACATTTGGTTCAGTTTTGGAAAGGCTTTTTCATCAACCAATTTAAGGTGTTGCAATTGGCCTAGCCCCAAAGTAATGTGCTGGGTAATATATCTGTCTTCTTGCATTCCCGAGAACCAAGGAAAGGAACCATTGCTAAACTGCATATTTTCGAGTTTTTCGAAATTTGCTTTTAGTTCGTAAGTCATCCTGTTGAGATCGAAAAGTACAGCCAAACGTTTTTTGCGTTCGGTTTCATTTTCGGCATTTCTAACCCAAGGTGTTTCTTCCAATAAAATTGATTTTAAAGCTGGGTTTTTCTCCAAATTGGAAAGTAAGGCTACGCCATTATCAACGTGCTTCCAAGATTCGAAAACGGTTTTAACTTTTGGTGATGAATTGATAATTCCCGTAGCAAAACTGTTTGCGTAAAACCGGCTAAACGTTTGCTCTGCACATTCATAAGGGTATTCCATTAAATATGGCAATGCCTGTACCGCATACCAAACAGGATTTGAGGTAAATTCGAATGTTAAGGATTGATTTTTTAATGTTTTTGAATCGCCAGAGTTTAACAGCTTATCCATTGTAAAGGTTTTATTCATACCACCTCTAACATTGATTGGCATACTTTCGGTAACCAGCATGTTGTTCGGTAAAACAGGAATCGTCATTTCCTCACCATCAGAATAATCTCCCGATTGTGCAATTAATTTATAGGTAATTGCGCCAATTCCCGATGGGATAATTAACGACCATTTCAAGGATTGATTACCATTGTTGGCCAATTGAAATTTTTGTACGATTGCTACATCTTTTCCAAAAATTGAAATGATCTTTCCAGAAAGCGCATCTCTTAATTCTAAAATTGCATTTCCATCAATCGCCTTTCCAGATAAATTGTTCAGTTTAGCGCTGAATAAAATCGAATCGCCCTCACGAAAAAAGCGGGGTGCATTTGCAGAAATAGAAAGTTGCTTTTGAGTTACCAATTCTTTGGTTATGGTCGCCGTTTTAAGGTCTGTCGTATGCGCAAACCCCATCATTTTATACCGGGTTAATGATTGTGGAATGGTAAACTCGATATTAATTTCGCCGGCTTCATTGGTTTGTAATTGAGGATAGAAAAAAGCGGTTTCTGTAAAATTTGTTCTTGGAATAACCTTGGCTTTTTTAACGGGTTTGCCATTAACAATATAAGTATCGGTTTTAGGATCGTAGCCCTTTATACTCAGGAAATCATAAACCTGGTTATCATCTACAGCAATGGCATCCCTTAACGTTTCTGGTGATGGATCGCCCGAAGAATTATATTTTAAACCAGGTGTGGTTCTAATTTCTCTAAGAACTATTCTGTTAGCTTCTACCTCTTGCCTCAATGTTGGATCTTTGTCATCATACATTGTTGCAGATCCTGTTACATCGCTTTTCTTTTGGGTTCCGTAACCTACAACAGAAATTTCGCTCAGACCTTTACCATCTTCTTCTAACCTAAAGTTTATGCGTTTTGTCGATCCTATTTTTAAGGATGCCGAAGTATATCCTATGAAATTAGCACTTAATTCCTCTCCTATCTTGGCGTCAATGCTGTAAATCCCATATTGATCTGTAGAAGTTTTTTTATTTCCTGCTTTAATAGAAACACCAGGAAAGGCATATCCATCAGGATCAGTTACAACGCCGTAAATTTTACCAGTTGCCTTTAGCTCATCAAGCTTTTTACTTGCAGCTTCTGAAATAAATTTGCGCCTATCTGTTTCTAGGCCCCTCAAGAATTGGTTGTAACTATATTTTGGATCGTAACTATTATAGTTAAATCCGTAAAAATTGATTACCTCATAAGCTCTTCGGGTAATATCGAAATAGTTCGCGTAGTTTTTCAGAAACCAAAATTCATTTCCACTTAATAAATTATTTAAGTTAAAGCCCCAAAAGTATTTTTGGTAATCATATTTAGGAGTTACAATATTATCCCAGCTCATGGGCTTCAAATCATCCAATGAAGCATCGTATAAAGAAGCCACCATTTCTGCCATTTGTTTTTCACCTCTTTTGTTGGTGATACTGAGCTTCCAACTTTCTTTTTCTCCCGGCTGAAGTTTATCTCTAAATGTTAGAAATTTAATGTCAAGATTATCCTCAGTATTTATAATCGAAACCTCATTCATCGATTGAAAAATTCTACCGTTTTGCACCATGGTAAATTGAACAGCAAAGCCATCAACAAAACCTAATTGAGGCTTAATCTTAATAATTGTTTGCTTTGGCGACGCTTTTAGCCAAACTTTTTCTACAATCTTATCTTTGTAATATACCTCATAATAGGCTTTTGCATTTGGTACAATACTCGCTAACCTAAAAACAGCAAATTGTTCTGGTTTTATCGTTGTTTTCTCAGCAACAAGCCATTCATTACTCAAGTGAATCTTTTCTGCACTTTCTTTATAAACACGAACAATTTTCTCCACAACAGTAGAATCTTGCGCCTCATTTATTGCCTTAAACCTAACTTTGTAATATCCTGCTGGAATTGATTTGCTACTGACCGCTATTTTCCCAGTACCCATACCTACATTGGCATGCTGTGTAAAATCAACTTTTTTTGCTTTCCAGTTTTCTGGATTTGCATCTCCGTTATATTCCTCATTTGGAAAGTACTTTAGAAATTCCTCTTTGCTTAGGTTATATTTCTCTGTTTTATTGTAGAAAGAACTCGGGTAGATAGGGCGATCGGGATTAACTAAAAAATACCATTCTGAACTTAGTTTTCCTTTTATAGATTCGCGATTTAAATTGGTAATTTGGAAAGGAATACTATCAACCTTGGCAGTTAAAAAGAGTTTTGTAGGCATTGAGACATTTAAAAGCACATCACTTTTACCAGCATTAACAGTGAGCATTTTAGTTTTTGTTTCTCCATTAAGATCCGTGATTTCAACATTAACTTGATAAGAATATGCATTGATATTACCGCTATCAGCCAAAGCCATATAGTTGATTTCAAAACCCCCATCTGCTTTCGTTTCCGTTTTTCCAACAGCTATCTGTTTAAACGTATTAATGCCATAAACTCGACCGAACTCTGCCAAAATGATTCTAGTAATGGTATATTTTACTTTAGCGCCAGTTACGGCATAACCAGAAAAACTAATTGCCTTGCCCTGCAAACGAATGCTATCGTTTAGATTATACTTTTTATTCAACTTATCGAATACAATTTCAAAAGTTGGTCTTTTGTATTCCTCAACCTGTACTTGAATAGCTCCGTAAGTAGTTGAAATATTCATTCTACCATTTAGCTTACCCATTGGAATGATAAACGAACCTTGAAAAGTACCATATTCATTGGTAATTTTCGTACACTTTTCGATGTCTTTCCAGTTAGTATCCTTAAAGGTGATATCTATGCTTTGCTGCTTTAAAATTCTATTCTTGTAATCTTCGTATTCGAAGTAAATTCCTTTGTAAAAAACAGTTTGACCTGGGCGATAAATTGCTCTATCTGTAAATAAAACTACCTTTTCCTTTTTGGCTTGATACTGATACCATTTTTGATTGATATCCATTGCGATAGAATCGCTACCGTGGTTCACCACAATTTTATTTACTGAGGTGTTTAACACACTTTCTGCAAAACCATTTTCATCTGTCAACAGCGTCCCTTTATTATTTAAAACAGATTTGCCATTTTTATATTCGCTCATCTTTTCCTGAATTGAAGCATTTTCAATTGCTTCTCCAGTAGAACTATTTGCTACAAAATATTGATGGTTCATCACGCCGGATACCCTGTTTGTAACCGCCAAATTGGTTACCCTAAAACTAACAAAGTTATAGGCAGCATTCCGGTCATTACTGTCTAATGTACTTTGTGCGATGATGACATAGTTTCCAATCTCTAGGCCATTTAATTTATCTATAATGGAGTGTTCTTGATAGTCTTTATTTACAGGCAAAACTATAGTCCACTCTTTCTCCATCTTATTTCCAGCCAGAAACTTTGTATATGCAGATTTGGTATTTAGTGCATTCGGATCGAGCATATAACTCGGTTTAAAAAGCTTTAAATAAATGGTATCTACACTTTTATATCGAAAAAGCATTTGAGCCGCTTTACCAGGCTGAAGAAACTCTTTCATCGTCATGTTTAGCGATCTATTTTTAATATCGATAACAAGTTTCTCTGAATTCTTTCCGCCAATACTATTTGGATAAGCTTTAATTGCCCGATTAGCAATCCCAACCAATTCTTTTAAATTAGGCAGTTGCTTTGGATCTTGAGAAAACCTACTTTCATATTTTTTTGATGCGAGTTCGAACAATACATCAGCATAAATCTCTGATCTTTTTGAATATTCGGACACCTTTTGGAGCGCCTTGCTGTAAAGTTCTAACTTGTCCTCACGGGTACTTCTCAGAAATATATAATTGAGTCTTTTTAAATCTGCATCTGCAATAGCGCCAATATTTTGTGTTGAACTATGTGTTTTAATTAGGGTTTGAAAAATATCAAAAGCTTTGGCAGCAAATGATGTTGTATCGGTTTTTGGAATCTCAATTGCTAAAAATGATTGATAATCGCCAAACCATTTCTCATCATTAAAATTAATTACATCATCAGTTTTATTTATTTCCAGCTGCGTATTCATCAAAACCGCTATTGCCCGATAGGCTAAAATATCATAAAGCTTTGGTCGCAAATACCTGCTGTAATTATCTCCAATCATCATGTCGCTTAGGCTATCTATCCTGGTTCTCTGCAATAATTTAACATCAGCCAGTGAGGCGAGGTAATATTTTATGGTTTCGTCAATAAATTTGTTTCTCGACCAGATTTTAATGTCATCACCCAAATTCGATTGAACATTAGTTCTATTCATTAAATTGTAACTGTTCTGCTCATAATACTTCCAGTAGCTTTCTGCCAATATCGATTGAAGAATACTTTTAGCAGGCTGCTTGGCCGAGGAAACATCTTGCTTTAACGCTTTTATAATTTTCGAGAATGCATCTTCCTCCAAATAACTCTGAAACAACATGCTATACATTACAGATTTGATGAGCATTGGTGTATTTCCATCTGCTCTAGCATTAACACTTAATTTATTGAGGATAATTAAAGCTTCTTTCGGCTTCGCTGCGATGGCTAACGAATCAACATTTTTAAATCCCTTTTTATAAAATTCTGGATTATTTTGGGGGAATGCTTTAAAGGAAAATAGGCAAAAAATGGAGAATAAGAATAATGAATGTAGAGCGTTTTTCATATTTAGGGCCTTTAAAGTATTAGATGGAATAGCGAATTGATTTCCATAAACAATTTAAATTTATATCTGATTATTATTCTAAAGTAAACATTTACCAGCCAAAATAAACTTACAACATTTAAACATTAACCTCTTTTAACATTACATGCTTAGCACTATCTTTGCCCCATGTCAAGTCAATTAAAAAACCTATCCGATTTCTCTCACACAACAGTTCCAAATGGAGCAGACTATAAATTCGGAATTATTGTTGCCGAATGGAATGCTGAAATTACCGGTGCACTTTACAATGGTGCATTAAAAACCCTTTTGGAAAATGGCGTTAAGGAAGAAAATATTGTTTCATTGCCTGTTCCCGGAAGTTTTGAATTAACTGGAGGTGCTGAGATTTTATTGAGCAAAAGAAGCGACATCGATGCGGTAATTTGCTTGGGTTGCGTAATTCAAGGCGATACCAAACACTTTGATTTTATTTGCGATGCAGCTGCACAAGGTGTTACCAACGTTGGCATAAAATATAGCAAGCCGGTTATTTTCGGTGTATTAACAACCAATAATTTAGAGCAAGCACAAGATCGTGCTGGTGGCAAACATGGTAATAAAGGTGACGAGGCTGCAATTACAGCAATTAAAATGGCCGATTTTTCTGCTAAAATTTAGAATTGCGTTTTAATAAACTATTTGTACCTTAGAGTTTCAAAACTTGTCCCATTCAATGAAACCATCCTGTTTATCAAGATAGCTTCATTACCGTTAAAAAACAATTATATACAGATGAAAAAAGTAGCCATTTTGTTATTGGCGGTGTTTTGCACCATTACCATATTAGAATCTTGTTCTTCTAAGCTTTGCCCGGCTTACGGTTCATATCCTGAAGGTAAACGCAGAAGAAACTAATCTTCAAAATTTCCGAATTTTCATTTTCAGGTCATTTGCAGAACATTATTAAACTGCAGGTGTTTATCTGTAAAACAATATTTATAAAATCATGACTTGGGTTAACTTAACTTCAATAGATCAGCTTAACGAGGTAAAAGCCGCAAGCGGATACAGCCTTATTTTTAAGCACAGTACGCGTTGCTCCATCAGTATGATGGCTAAGAGAAATTTCGAATTTAGCTGGGATGTTATTCCAGAAAACACGAAACTTTACTTTTTAGATTTGATTAGCTATCGCGATGTTTCGAATGAAATCGCTAGCTTATTTCAAGTAGCACACCAATCGCCACAAATTCTGTTAATTAAAGATGGCGATTGTGTATTAGAGGCTTCTCATAGCGATATTTCTGCCGAAGAGGTTGCTGAAGTTATTGCAGCTTAAACCGAAAGTAAAATATTAATTACAAAAAAGGCCTTGCAATTGCAAAGCCTTTTCTATTTAATCTATGTTGGTTAGGCCTCGTCTATTTTCAAAATCTTGGAAGTTCTTTGTCTGGTCGATTTACATAATGCTTCGTCTTTGGCCAACTCTTTTCCGTAGGTAGGAATCATTTCCTTAATTTTCGCTTGCCATTCTTCGGTTGCCAAATCATCCTTAAAACAACGATCTAAAAGCTCTAACATAATCGAAACTGCTGTAGATGCACCTGGAGATGCACCCAATAATGCTGCAATAGAACCATCGCCAGCACTTACCACCTCTGTTCCAAATTCTAAAATTCCACCTTGTTTCTCGTCTTTTTTAATTACCTGAACGCGTTGCCCGGCATATTCCAATTCCCAATCCTTTAATTCGGCTGTTGGCAGATATTCCTTTAATGCTTCCAACCTATCCTCAGGAGATTGCCTTACCTGCTCGATTAAATATTTCGTTAAATCTAGATTATGTAACCCAGCCGAAAGCATCGGACGGATATTGTTAAACTTAATCGATTTTGGTAAATCTAAAAATGATCCATTTTTTAAGAATTTAGTCGAAAAACCCGCGTAAGGACCAAACAGTAAAGCTTGTTTGCCATTAATCATTCTGGTATCTAAATGCGGAACCGACATTGGTGGGGCACCAACTGCAGCTTTACCGTAAACCTTTGCATGGTGCTTTTTAATAATTTCCTCATTGGTACATTTCAGCCATTGGCCACTCACCGGGAACCCGCCAAAACCTTTTCCCTCAGGGATATCAGATTTTTCTAAAAGTGGCAAAGAACCACCTCCAGCACCGATAAAAACAAATTTAGCAACACGTTTGCGTTTATCGCCAGTTTCTAAATCCTTAACCTTTATGCTCCAGTTGCCATCCTTATTTTTCTTCAAATCACGAATTTCATGATTGAAGTTAAGGCTAACATTACTTTGCTCCTTAAGGTGATTAAACATATCGCGGGTTAACGAACCGAAATTAACATCGGTACCTAAATCCATTTTTGTAGCCGCAACTTTTTCACCTTTCTTACGACCATCCATAATCAATGGTGCCCAAGTATTTACGATTTCAGTATCCTCGGTATATTCCATGTCGCTAAAAAGATCACATTTCTGCAAGGCATCATATCGTTTTTTAAGATAATCTACATTCTTTTTACCCCATACAAAGCTCATGTGGGGAATTTTGCGAATGAAATTTTCAGGATCAGAAATTAATCCCTTTTCGATAAGATAAGACCAAAACTGTTTGGAAACCTCGAAATGTTCAGCAATTTGTACAGCTTTTACAATTTCTACAGTACCATCTTTTTTCTCAGGAGTATAGTTTAACTCACAAAAAGCAGAGTGACCAGTGCCGGCATTATTCCAAGCATCAGAACTTTCTGCGGCCGCAATATCCAAACGTTCGTAAATTTCTATGCTTAAATTCGGCTCTAATTGTTTTAATAAAACACCAAGGGTAGCACTCATTATGCCAGCCCCTATTAAAATTACATCAGCGTCAGTTTTACCAACTGTCTTTTTCTTTTTTGTCATCTTATGTTAAAGGAGTTACAAATTTAGAATCATTTTAAACATAGCACGAATTTTAAGTGATGAAAACTTAAAAAAAGTATTAAAAAATTTAAAAAATACTCATATCTAGTAAAGCATTAACAAAGTTTAGTCCAAATCCTTAAAACTTTAGCTCCTGCTTAAAAAAAGACATTAAATTAATATTAGAAACCGTGCTTATGTTGTAAAAAAATTTATCATGATGAATTTACTATGCGAAACTAAGGATCAAAAGACACATTCAATCATGCGAATAATAAACGTTTTCCGACAAAAACAAACTCAATCATTGCAGATACACATTCATCTTTAATTCTTTATTGAAAAAAGTTATTTTTAATGGCTAATTATTTTTTGATGAAAACTACCACCAAATTCGCTTTCGTTTTTTCAATAACGTTTTTTTCTTTTAGCTGTTCGAGTGAGAAAACCGATCAAGTTTTGTTAGAACTAGATAAAGCCAAACTGGAGGAAAACATCAACTACGATAAAATTGTATTTTACAAGTTTGCAAAAATTGCGGTTAGGATGGCCGCTGTTCAAGACACTACCATGCCCGAATATCAAAAATTCTCCAAACAGGTGGAAGGTGTAAATCGAACGATGAAAACCATCAACCCAAATAGCAAGGAAAGCATTTCGGTTATTGATGCGTTAATGATGTATAAAGAATATCGTTCAGTTAAGGGTTTTGTAAAAGAAACCGATGAAGATATTTTCCCGCCATTAACAGATGGTTTTATTGCCATGTACACCGGACAAAAAACATCCAACAACTTTTTCCAAAATACCGAAAAAGCTTATTATCAAAATGTTGAACATGCCGTTTTGAGTATGCTGGTTTTAACAACGAGAGATTTGGGACAGCCGTTTGCACTTTATGAATGTTCGAAAACGCAGCCTGAGCTACTCAAAGATTCTGAAATGAAAACCTTGCTCGAGTTTGTCCGTGGGTTCCTATTCTTCAGCAATAATCTATTCTATTTATCTGAGGATGGATTATCAAGAAACATCAAATGGTTAGATAAAAATGAAAGTATTCCTTTGCCTTACACAAAAGCATTTTTCGGTTGGAGCCGGCTAAGTGATGAACAAACGCATACTGCATTTCACAGCATGAATTATCTCTTTAGAGGTTTTGATAGAATGAGGATGGAACGCAAGGTTGATGAAGAAAGATCATTAGAAGATTTCGATCTATTTTTAAAAGACATGGATAAACTTGGTCTGCAAAATGAATTGGTTTGGGGAATTGATAGTTACTTAAACCTCAAGAGAGAAAACCCAGATAAAGCCATTCCAGCTTTGGAGAAGCTTAAAAAAAGCCCATTATTTTCTGAAAGTGAAAGAGAAGCAATTCAGCAAACAATAGATTATGTAAAGGATAGAAAATCTGATGCAGCTTTAAAAGGCGTTTATGATAAAGCTTTCATGGGCAAAATCGCTACAAAGTATATGTTTTCTATACTCTCGAAGTAGATTGGGAAAAATTGATGAAAGAAAAAGGCGTGCCGCATACAGAAGAAATCTTTGCGGGAGTTAAAAAGTTTAAAGCCCTTTCCAATTCGGTGAGCGATTACACACAACCATCAACTATTGAAAAAGGAAAGAAAGATATAACTGATAAAGGTGGAGAATTAATTGAAAAAGCTAAGGGACTTTGGAAGTAAAACGTGGCGTCTTGATACCTTAGAATCAAAACGCCACATAAATATTTAATTTTTGAGCTTAGCTTTGAATATTTTTTCTAGCTTTTGCATTTTTGGTAAAATAACCGCTCTACAATAAGGCTCGCTACCATTTTTTAAGTAGTAATCTTGATGATAGTTTTCTGCAACATAAAATGGTTTTGCAGCTTCAATTGCCGTAACTACTTTCTTCCCAAAAGCATTCGTTTTATTTAACTCTGCCTTATATTTCTCTGCCAAAGCTTTTTGTTCAGCATTGTGGTAAAAAACTACAGAACGGTATTGTGTTCCGCTATCTGCACCTTGGCGATTAAGGGTTGTAGGATCATGGCTTTTCCAAAAAACCTCCAATAATTCATCGTAAGTAATTACCATTGGGTTGTAGTTTATTTCCAAAACTTCTGCATGTCCGGTTGCGCCGGTACAAACTTCCTCGTAAGTAGGATTGGTTAATGTACCACCTTCGTAACCCGATTTTACAGATGTTACGCCTTTTAAACGTTGAAATATTGCTTCAGTACACCAAAAACAGCCCATTCCGAAAGTGGCCTTTTCTGTTTTTTTTCCTTGAGCATTAGCTTGATTTAAAGCTAAAACAGCTAATAAGATTAAAATTATTTTTTTCATTTGTTTGTGTGTATTTAAATTGAGAATCTACTATCACGTTTCTCTTTAACCTATCTATATTACGAAAAAGAAACCATGATAGTTTCTAGTAACTTAATAATGGATTTTGCATGACAATCGTAACATTATGTGGAATTAGTTGTTAGTGTTAATAACTTAAAATATTGATTTGTAAATTTTTAAACGCCAATTTTTAAGCTCAATCACACTTATTAACAATTCTTTTTTAAATTCGTATAACATTAAAAATAAAATTATGTCTACACCGTATATTCCTTGTTTAGATTTAGGCTCGTACATCAACGGGTCTGAAGAAGACCGCAAAAAATTTTCTGATGAACTGGGCAGAGCTTTCAACGATTCTGGCTTTGTAACGATAACCAACCATGGCTTAAGCCAGGAATTGATTGATAAGCTTTACGAAAACATTAAAGCAGCTTTCGGTTTACCAGTAGAAACGAAAAGAAAATACGAGAAACCAGAATTAGCTGGCCAACGCGGTTATACAAGTGCAGGAAAAGAAACTGCAAAGGGAGCAAAAACGCCAGACTTAAAAGAATTTTGGCAAATTGGTCAGGAGGTTACAGATGGCGATCCCGTTAAGGATCAATATCCAGACAACGAGGTTTTGGAAGAATTACCTGAGTTTAATCAGGTAACAGGAGCTATTTATAAAAAATTAGAGGAAAACGGAACGCAACTTTTAAGGGCAATTGCTACATATTTAGAATTGCCAATTGATTATTTCGACAAGCACGTTCACAATGGAAATTCGATTTTAAGAGGAATCCACTACTTCCCTATCGAAAATCCAGAGGTTATTCCTGATGATGCTGTTCGTGCTGGTGCGCATGAAGATATTAACCTGATTACACTTTTAATTGGCGCAAGTGCCGATGGTTTGGAAGTTTTAACCCGCAGCAATGAATGGTTGCCAATCAAAGCGCACCATACTGATATCGTTGTTAATGTAGGCGACATGCTGCAACGTTTAACTAATAACAAATTAAAATCTACAACGCACAGAGTGGTTAATCCACCTCGTGAATTAATGAAAACTTCGAGATTTTCGGTGCCGTTTTTCTTACATCCACGGAGTGATATGGATTTAACCAGTTTGCCATCTACTGTTGATGCTGAACATCCAAAAGCCTACAGCGACATGACTGCTGGCGAATATCTTGATGAAAGATTAAGAGAAATTGGGTTGAAAAAGTAGTTTGGAGTCCGAGGTCAGGAGTCGGGAAACCGAAGTTTAATGGCATAAAAAATCGTCAATTGCGAGACTCGATTTTTCATTCCCGAAGTTTCGGGATGGCAGTCTCATTTAATAGATCAGCATCGGTTAAGAACTGATGCTTTTTTTATATCTTGAAAAATGCATTCAACCCATTTAGAAATTTTCACCGAAATCAAAGGAATTGGTGCCGCCTCGGGCTTATTTCTACATCGTAACTTACTTTATATCATCGGCGATAACAGCGGAAATTTGAATGAATACAACATCAAGACCAAAGAACTCAAAAAGATTCAAATCCTATTCGATAAGAATTTAAATCAATTGGATAATATTGCAAAAGTTCAGAAACCAGATTTTGAGGCGCTTTGTTACCACGAAAACAAGCTATACATTTTAGGATCGGGATCTACAATAAAAAGAAATCTAATGATTGAGTTCGATCTTTTTGGTAAAAAAGTTGTGGAGCGTGATTTAAAAGAAGTTTATAGCAAACTCCAAGAAATTTCTAAAATCGATGACAAGAATTTTAATATTGAGGGTGCGATCTTTACTGGCGATGAATGGTTACTTTTTAACCGAGGAAATGGATTTGATTCGAAAAATGGGATTTTTATCATTCGTGGTCAAGATTTAGTAAATGGGGAACAAATTAGATTTTTGCCTATTAAATTACCCAACATCGATCATGTAGAATCATCCTTTACCGATGCCGTACTTCTAGGTAATGAAATCTTCTTTATTTCCACAGCTGAAGACACAAAATCCACTTATACCGATGGGGAGATTTTGGGAAGCTTTATTGGTAGTCTCAATAAAAAAACCATGGAGCTTAATTTTACGCACAGGATTTCTAGTCATCAGAAATTTGAGGGCATCTCCGTTTTGAATCAGGATAAAGGCAAAATTGAGTTTTTGCTTTGCGAAGATCGTGATACAGACGAGTTGAAGACAATTATTTATAAGCTGAGTTTGTCTAATTAAAAATATATTTGAAGAGCATTTCTATTGCAAGTTATATCCCGTTTAAAAATTATACATGTCAGAAACATCATTTTACGGAGATTATCACAACTTGTTTGGGCTTTTTAACGCCATCTTTCCATTAAAGGAGGAAATCAAAAAGGCTATTATTGTAAATAGTGAAATAGTTGAGGTTAAAAAGAAAACCAAACTTTTAAGTGTTGGAGAACGTAGTAACATCATCTACTTTATAGTAACTGGTGCGGCCAGAATTTATTACTTAGATAAGGCTGGTAAGGAAACCAATACTTGGTTCTTATTCGAAAATGAGCTGCTTATTTCTGTCTATAGCTTCTATACTGGCAAGCCTAGCTTTGAATATATTGAAACATTAGAAGATTGCAAGCTCATTGCGGTAAGGCGAGAAAAACTTGATGAAATGTACTTGAAATTCATGGAATTCAATTTTTCGGGGAGAAAGCTAACCGAATATTACCACATGCGAAATGAGTTGCAAGCTAATGAATTGCGCATGCTAAGCGCAAAAGAACGTTATGAAAACCTTTTAGAAAGAAATCCCCAACTTTTTCAACGCGTTTCTTTAGGGCACATTGCATCTTACTTAGGAATATCTCAAGAAACATTAAGTAGAATTAGAAAGCAAAAATAATTTTTTGACATTTGTCAAAAGTCAGCAACAAAGACATGCATAGATTTGGTAAATAAATCAAAATTCTATGCTAGTTATAATCTTTATCGTATTTGGTTTCTGCTTTGTTATCGAAAGAATCAAACCGGGATGGAAGCTCCCAAATGTTTCCACTTGGACCATTAGGGTTTTAGGCGTAAATTTTATTCAGCTCAGCATTGTTGTCTTGGCTGGTTATACTTGGGAAAAATGGCTGTCGTCAATATCCGTTTTTCAACTGTCTAATTTCGTTCCGAATTGGCTGGGAGGAATTATTGCTTACTTCATTGCGACTTTTATTTTTTATTGGTGGCATAGGTGGCGCCATACCGTAGATTTTTTATGGCTGGGTTTTCATCAAATACACCATAGTCCGCAACGATTGGAAGTGATTACATCGTTTTATAAACACCCCTTGGAAATGACCGTTAATTCGATAATTGGAAGTCTTTTAGTTTACACTTTATTGGGATTAAATCCTGAGGCAGGCGGAATTTATACGCTTTGCACAGCACTGGGGGAATTCTTCTACCACACCAATGTTAAAACCCCTCAATGGATCGGTTATATTTTTCAAAGACCTGAAATGCATCGTATTCATCATGAATATGAAAAACATAGTAATAATTATGGCGATATTGTTTGGTGGGATATGTTATTTGGAACTTACGAGAACCCAAAAGAGTTTACTACTTCTTGTGGCTTTGATAATGAAAAGGAACAAAGATTATTTGATATGATTAAGTTTAAGGATGTGCATAAAAGCTAAGTTTTTTTAATTAAAACCACAAACTAAAAATCAAACATGAAAAAAGCAACAATAATTCTAGCAATAACCTTAATGTTGTCCGAAATTTCATTCGCACAAAATATGAATAGAGATTTTGGACAAATACTACAAACTTATTATTTACACAAGGATAATGATGTTGTTGATAAAGCAGTTGATTTTATAAACAAAACTCCAATGGATTACAATAAACTAAGTCCTATTTTAACAGGTTTCTTTGGAGCGGCATTTATAAATGATAAGACAATAAAAAGTGATTTTGCAAAAAAATTAAATTTGGTAGAAAAACCTGAATTTAAACAATTATTAACCTTTCTCCTATCATCAAACATTGATACAATTTATTCCAAAACTAAAATATCTACATCGCTAAATGATATGAATTGGTCTTCTTTTTTTGCAACTGGTAGCACAAAATATCTGGACAATATTATAGCAAATGCACCTTATATTGAAAACCGAACCGATTTGAATTTATTTTTAGCGGGTGCAACAGCAAAATGGTCTTTAAGTAGTAATTCAAGACAACATGCCTTAGTAACTAAATACCTTAATTCACTAATAAATAAAAATATAATGCTTAAAGAAATTTTAGAGAAAGAGCCACAATATTTTCAAAATGCAACAATTGGAATTTTGAAAATTCAAAGAGAGAAAGGCATTTGGAATTAAATTTTTCGGGATACTAGGTTTAATTTGAGTTTCTTAAAAGTACCTAATTTATCTAAACCGTATTGCAGCGGCATCCCCCCGATTTAAACATATAACCTATCTTTTTATCGGAATGCTTAATGTCTCACAGGCTTTTATCGGGGGATATAGCGAAAAGACGGGCTGCTGAAACCGAGAAGCACCTCAGCACCTTTCCAAAAAATTTGAATATTAAAAAAGGTTCGTGGGGACACGAACCTTGGCATAGTTTTTAAAATTTCGCATCTTACTTTTTAGCCTCATCGATCGCTTTATTCACCACATCTTGAATACGACCTCGAATTTTTAAGTTGCCCAATTTATCGCTAACGGTTGGATTAACACGATTAGAAAGGAAAACGTAAACCAAGCCTCTTGATGGATCAACCCAAACACACGTTCCTGTGTAACCTGTATGCCCGTAGGTTTGCGGCGAGGCCAACTCTGATGGATAATGTTTCGTACTATCTGGATCCCAACGATCGAAACCTAAACCTCTACGACTTACATTCGACTGTTTGGAAGTAAACATATCTACCGTTTGTGGCTTGAAATATTCTTGACCTCCATAAGTACCACGGTTAAGCAGCATTTGATAAATAATGGCCAAATCGTTTGCGCTGGAAAATAAACCTGCATGGCCAGAAACTCCTCCAGCTAAGGCAGCACCCTGATCGTGAACATAACCCACTAGTAACGTTTTCCTAAAATAAGCATCCATTTCCGTAGGAATAATTTGCTCTGGCTTGAAACGATTTCTCGGTAAGAAACCTGCAGTTTGCATCCCCAATGGCTTGTAGAAATTTTCGTAAGTGTATTGGTTTAAAGGTTCTTCGCTAATGTGCTCCACAATATCTTTCATCACGTACATACTAATATCACTATATACATATTTCCCTCTTGTTTTTATTGGTGAGTTTAACATCTTTGGCCACATGAAATCCTTAAAGAAACCTTTTTTAATGTAATAATTATCGGCAACTTTTGTAGGAAACGCAGCTGAAGAATCACGGCTATAATCTCCATTTTTTACATAATCGTGGAATGGAATAAAAGGGATAAATCCTGCTTGATGCAACATCACTTCACGCACTTGGATATTGTCCATCGGTGTAGTTCGAGCCTTCGGAATATAAGCACCAATATTAGTATCTAGCTTTAACTTACCTTCTTCAAACAAGCGCATTACCGATGGCGTTGTTGCAGTAACTTTAGTAACTGAGGCTAAATCAAAAATATCGGTTATCTTATCTGGAATATTGGTATCATAAGTATGCGTTCCGTAGGCTTTGTTAAAAATTACCTTTCCATCTTTCGCAACTAAAACAACCAAACCAGGCGTAGCTTTCTGATTTATTGCTTCAGCAGCAATGGCATCAATTTCTTTTAAGCTGTTCGAGTTTAGTCCAGCATCTTCAGGAACCGTGTATTTCAAACGTATTTTTGTGGTTGCAAAACCATAGCCAATGGTATATTTAGCAGAAAATGCAGTTGTTAGTTTATTCTCAGCAGCAATTCCTCCAAAAATATATTGTGGAACAATTGCAGCTGCATCCGCATTGTTTTGAGCAGTCCAAACGATTGGCGCTTGCAGTAAATCGAACGACTTTAAACTTCTACCATCACCAAAAAAAGCAATGATAACCTTTTTGATTTTACCTATGCTATTGATAAAATTGATGAATTTAGTATTGTTGGCATTTTGATCATCAATAGCAATTATAACCGTATTAAAATATTTTAGCTCGTCTTCTAAGTCGTTTAGGTTAGCGCTATCTTTATACGAATCGGCAGAAAAAGCCGTTATTTTATCATATTTATTTGCCAAACTATCGAAAACCGAACTATAGGCAAAACTTAAACTTACCGAAGCAATATTCTTTTTCTCAAGCGATTTCAATGGAATAATCGAATCCTGATTATTTAAAACAACTGTGGTACGCGTAATCGTATTGGCTATTGAAAGTTTCTTTTCATTATTGGTATGTTCTTGGGCACAGGCCATTAAACATAAAACATTAAAAAAACTCGCCGCAGCCAATACAAATAATCTATTTCGCTTCATATACTTTTTCTCCATTCAAAAAGGTTTTTAAAACCTTGGTTTTTAATATGTTTTGTGGGGTTGATTTTAAGATATCATGATCAAGGATTACGAAATCGGCTATTTTACCTTTTTCTAAACTTCCCTTTTCATGCTCCTCAAAATTTGCCTTTGCCGCCCAAATTGTCATTCCTCTTAGCGCTTCTTCTGGCGTTAATGCGTTTTCCATTTGGAAGCCCCCTTTCGGAAAACCTTTTGCATCTTCTCTAACTGTTGCTGCATAAAACGTTAATAATGGATTAATGTTTTCGACAGGAAAATCTGTTCCCAATGGAATCCAACCGTTTTGCTTTAATAATTGTTTGTAGGCATAAGCTTGCTTTACACGTTCTGCACCTAAACGTTGTGCTGCCCAATACATATCCGAAGTGGCGTGTGTAGGTTGTACCGAAGGGATAATATTTGCTTGGCCAAATAGATCAAAATCCTTACTATTAACCAATTGCGCATGTTCTATACGCCAACGTTTATCATTTTTACCTTTTAAAATTTTATTGTAAATGTTAAGCATTACTCGGTTGGCAGAATCGCCGATTGCATGTGTACACATTTGAAAATTATTGGCGGCAATTTTTTTCGCAACATCCTCAAAATGCTTTTGATCGCTGAGTAAAAAACCAGTTTTATTTGGCATATCGCTATAAGGATGCAATAAACATGCGCCTCGAGAACCTAGTGCACCATCTGCATAAACCTTAAACGAGCGAACATTTAAGCGATCTGTTTTTATTGGTCCGCGGCTAAAAAGATATTTGTAGTTATCTTCAGAATCAGAAAGCATGACGTATAAACGCATTTTCAGCTTATTTTCCTTTTGAAGTTTCTCGATAAATTCTACGGCCAAATAACTTAAACCACAATCATCAATTGTAGTTAATCCGACAGCAAAACAATTTTTTTGTGCATCGGTAAAAATCTTTTCAGCAAGCTTAGCATCGGGCGATGGAATTTTGCTTTCTACCAAAGTAACGGCGTTATCGATTAAAACTCCCGTTAACTTTCCGTTTTCGGTAAGCATATCGCCACCAATAAGTTTCTGCTCTCCTTTAATGCCAGCAGCATCTAAAGCTTTTTGATTGGCCACTGCGGCATGACCATCAATGCGATTTAACAAAACTGGTCGATCCGGAAATAGTTGCGATAACTTTTCATTGGTTGGGAAAGCCTTATTGCTCCAATCATTTTGATCCCAACCGTTACCAATTAACCAACCATCGGGATGTGTCTTGGCAAATTCTGTTAATCTATTTAAAATTTCTTCCCATGATTTGGTATCACGTAAATCTGCAGTTTGGAGGTTTTGTCCGTAACCAAAAAAATGGGCATGAGCATCTATAAAACCTGGATAAACAGCTTTTCCATCAACATTTATTTCTTCTTTAGCTTTGTATTTTGATTGAATATCATCAGAAGTTCCTAAAGCTAAAATCTTTCCGTCCTTTACGGCGAAAGCTTCGACAGCATCGAACTTTGCGTTAACAGTGTAAACCTTGGCATTAAAAACGATTACATCTACCTGCTCTTTCTTAGTGCAAGAACAGAATAGAACAGCCAAAAAACTGGCAAATAAAATGGATTTCATATCGATAAAGATAGAAAATTGAAATCATTTGGCTTTGTAATTTCAGCTTTACAAAACGAGTATAGCTGTGATTTATAACGAAGAAATGGTTTAACCACAAAGACACCAAGAGCACCAAGTTAAATTTGAGAATTGTTTTTACACCCAATATATTTAACCACGTTTACGCACAGTCATTTACATGTTGAGTTTTAAACAAATCACTTTCCTTAAGCTAAATTTGCATAATTTAGCAAATTCACTTTGCCCTAATACATGACTGATATTATCCATTTATTGCCTGATGCTGTTGCCAACCAAATTGCTGCCGGAGAAGTTGTTCAACGACCTGCTTCTGCCGTTAAGGAATTGCTCGAAAATTCTATTGATGCTGGCGCAGATAAAATTCAATTGGTAATAAAAGATGCTGGAAAGGCGTTAATTCAGATTATCGACAATGGTTGTGGCATGAGTGTTACCGATGCCAGGATGTGTTTCGAACGCCATGCAACATCAAAGGTAAAGAAAGCCGAAGATCTGTTTGCTATTCGTACCATGGGTTTCCGTGGCGAGGCCATGGCTTCAATCGCTGCAATTTCTCAAGTGGAAATGAAAACACGCAGGCATGAGGATGAGATTGGAAGTTGCATTACCATAGAAGGTGCGCAAGTAACTTCGCAAGAACCCGTAGCCACAACTGCTGGAACGCAAATAGCCATTAAAAACTTATTTTTTAATACGCCTGCTCGTCGTAACTTTTTAAAAAGTAACCCGGTAGAAATGCGTCATATTATTGATGAATTTACACGGATTGCCTTGGCTCATCCTACAGTATTTTTCAGTCTACACCACGATGGAACGGAGATTTTTAACCTCCCGAAAGGAAATTTAAAACAGCGTATTGTTCATATTTTTGGCAATAATTATAACGAACGTTTGGTTCCTGTTGAGGAAGAAACGACTATCATCAACCTCAAAGGATATATCGGCAAGCCCGCTTTTGCTAAGAAAACCCGTGGTGAGCAGTTCTTTTTTGTGAATAACCGTTTTATTAAAGATCCATATTTAAACCATGCGGTAAGTTCTGCTTTTGACGATCTTTTGCCTGATGACAGTTACCCGCTTTATGTTTTGTTTATTGAGATCGACCCAGCCAAAATTGATGTCAACGTTCACCCAACCAAAACGGAAATTAAATATTTGGATGAAAAATCTATTTATGCCATTTTAAAATCGGCCGTAAAACGTTCCATTGGTCGCTACAACATCTCTCCTACCTTAGATTTTGATCAGGAAACTGGTTTCAGTAATATGATTACGCAAAAAGCAGTAGAAGATATTGTTCCCCCGAGCATTAATTTCAATCCTGATTTTAATCCTTTTGCAAGCGATAGCAGCTCGACTTCTGGCTACTCTACATCGCCGAGAAACTACGAGGCAAAACCCAGTGCAAAAAACTGGGGCTCACTTTACGAAATTACCGAACAGCCTATTGTAGAGCAAACCTCTTTTTATGCCGATGAACCCATTTTGGAGACTAAGCAAAAGCAATATATGCAATTGCATAACCGTTACATTGTTTCGCAAATAAAATCGGGAATGATGGTTATCGACCAGCAAATGGCACATGAAAGGATCCTTTATGAACGTTTTCTCGTACATTTAGATGATCGCAAAGGCGCATCGCAACAAAGTCTGTTTCCACAAACCATTACGCTAAATGCAAATGATTTTGAATTGGCAAAAAGTTTGTTGGACGATATAAAAAGTTTAGGTTTTGATGTACGGGAGTTTGGTAAAAATACTTTGGTTGTAGAGGGCGTTCCCGTAGATTTGGGCAGCAGCAACATTAATGAAACGCTAATATTTGAACAATTAATTGAGGGTTTTAAAAACTCTCAACAAGAATTAAAGTTAAGTAAACGCGATAGCTTGGCCAGATCACTTGCAAAAAACAGTGCCATCAAAGCGGGTACGGCACTTGGTCAGGAAGAAATGAATACGTTGATTGATGAACTTTTCGCCTGCAAAACGCCTAACTTTAGCGTGAGCGGAAAACCGATTATCCAAACGATTACCCTAGCCGAGCTAGATAAGAAGTTTGAGAAGGCTTAGCAGTATAGCGTTGAATAAAACAAATAGAAATTAAATGAATAACATATATATTCCACCGGTAGTTAAAAACCTACTGATTATTAACGTCTTATTTTTTGCGGCAACGTACTTAATTCCGAGTTTAAATCTACAAACCTTACTTGCTGTATATTATTTCGATTCGCCTAATTTTAGATTTTGGCAACCAATTACTTATATGTTTATGCATGGTGGCATAGGGCATATCTTTTTTAACATGTTTGCGCTATTCTCATTTGGCAGTATCTTAGAAACACGTTGGGGAGCAAAAAAATTCTTGATATTTTATTTTATTACAGGTCTCGGTGCGTTAGTGCTACAAATGGCTGTGCAAGCTTTTGAGGTTCATCAATTAATTGGCCATTTCACCTTATTTGATGGTTGGCAAAAGCTCATTGCAAACCAAGCACAATATAATACTATTGCAGGTATTTATGGAGGCGGAATGGTAGGCGCTTCTGGGGCAATTTTCGGTTTACTGGTTGCCTTTGGAGTGCTTTATCCAAATGCGGAATTAATGCTGATGTTTATTCCTGTTCCTGTAAAAGCTAAATACTTTATTCCAGTTTATATCTTAATAGAGTTAACTTTAGGCGTAGCTAATTTTGCCGGAGATTCAATTGCGCATTACGCCCATTTAGGTGGTGCAATAATCGGGTTCATCCTCGTTAAAATATGGAAAGATAAAAAAGACACATTTTATACGCTCTATGAATAACACTTTCAAAGATCTAAAATTCAAGGTTTTCCAATCGGGAAATCCATTATTCTTTTACATTGGCATCAACGTAATTATATTTCTAGTTACAGCGATTATTGGCGTTTTCGTATTCTTAAGTGGCAGTTCTTTAAGTATGAATGCATTCCTTTTTGAGTACGTGGGTCTACCCGCAAATCTTTCGCACTTGCCTGAACGATTTTATACAGTTTTCACGTACATGTTTTTTCATGATGGAATTTTTCACATCTTGTTTAACATGTTGGGGTTGTATTGGTTCGGCAGTATATTCATGAACTTTTTAAAGAGCCGTCAGTTTCATTTTGTTTATTTAGCTGGAGGATTATTTGGAGGTTTATTTGCCGTAGCCATTTTAAACATTTTTCCTGTTTATGCCAGTGGTTTGGGTGGTGTAACAATAGTTGGAGCTTCAGCAGCCGTAATGGCCATCATTTTTGCTGCAGCAACATTGGTTCCAGACTACACGATCATGCTATTACTTTTTGGCGAGGTTAAAATAAAATGGATTGCCCTGGTGTATTTCTTTTTAGATTTCCTTGCTGTTGGCTCTGTTAATGCCGGCGGAAGTTTAGCCCATATTGGTGGTGCAATCTTAGGTTTCACTTTTATAAAAAGTTTACAAAATGGCAGAGATTGGAGCAAAATTTTCGAACGCAAACCAAAATTGAAAGTGGTTAGAAACGAAAAGCCAATTCCGAAAAAACCCGAGTTTAAAGGCGGTGTTTCTCAACAAGAAATAGACACAATTTTAGATAAAATATCTACTACCGGTTACGATAAATTGACTCCTTTAGAAAAGGAAAAATTATTTAAGGCAAGTAAAGATTAATGGCAAATAAGAAAAAGTATAATTTCTTCGATAAACTGGTATTGCCCATTGCAGTATTACTTGCAATTGCTTTGCTTTTGGGTACGCTTGCTGGCAGTATGGATCCAAGAGAACACGCCATTATTGCCTTTTTCGGATTGGCTTATCCTTTCGTTTTATTCGTAAATATTATTTTCTTAATCTGGTGGATGATAAGCAAAAAATGGATTTTTGCCATTGCCACTATCGTAATTATCGTATTCGGCTTTAAAACCTTAAAGGCAACTTTCGCCATTGGTGGCGATACTGGTGGAGCCGAAAAAGCAGAAAACAGTGTTAGAATGATGACGTATAACGTTCACAGCTTTAAACTTTATGGTGAGGATAACGACGAATCGGTAAAGGAAAAAATGCTTCAAGTGGTGAAAGACCAAAATCCTGATGTGGTTTGTTTTCAGGAATTTTATACCCGCTACAAAGGTGCTTTCGATACGGTGGACAGTTTAAAAACCTTGCTCAATGCAAAATACTATTACTTTGTACCCACAAACAAAAATGATTACGAAGCAACTGGTTTAGCGATTTTTTCTAAATATCCAATAAAGCAAAAGGGTGAAATTCGTTTTAACGAGGGTTTTATTGGGAATATGAGCATTTACACCGATTTAAATATTAAGGGGAAATCGCTTAGGATTTATAATGTACACTTCCAATCGATTTCCTTTGAAAAACAAGACTACGAATACCTGGATAAAGTGAAGAAAATGGATACTGATTTACAGCCATCGAAACGGATTTTAAGAATGTTAAAAAGTGCCTTTCTAAAACGCAGCAGCCAGGTTGATATTATGAAAAAAGAGATGGCCTCTTGTAAAACCCCTTACTTAATTGCCGGCGATTTTAATGATACCCCGGCCTCATATGTGGTAACCCAAATTACCGATGGCTTAAATAATAGCTTCATAAAACAAGGCTCGGGCTTTGGAAAAACCTATAACGGAAAATTTCCAAACTTCCAGATCGATTACATTGCAACTTCGAAAGATTTAGAGGTTTTGAATTACAACATTACCCAAGCCAAACTATCAGATCATTTTCCGGTACGGGCCGATTTAAGGTTCAAGCCCTAATTTTTGGATCAGAGAATTCGACAAACAGAATACTATTTTCTTACCATAGATCAACAATTTGCGATAGATTAATATCCACCTTTGGCACTAATAAGATAGAACTAAAAAAATAACATAATACTATGAGTTTAATAGATGCCCTAAAATGGCGTTATGCCGTTAAAAAAATGAATGGCCAACCAGTTGAACAAGAAAAGGTTGATAAAATTATTGAAGCTGCTTTGTTGGCTCCAACCTCATCAGGTTTGCAACCATTTAAGGTTATTGTAGTAACCAACCAAGAGTTAAAAGAAAAAATTGCGCCGATTGCTTACGGCCAAACTCAAGTGATAGATTCTTCTCACGTATTAATTTTTGCTGCACAAGATAACTACACAGAAGAAGGTATTGATGCTGTTTTTAACAGAATGAATACCGAACGTGGCTTACCACTTGATGCTACAGATGCATATAAAACGCAACTGAAAGGAATGATTTTGACTAAATCGGCTGAGGAAAACTTTAATCATGCCGCTCGCCAAGCTTATATTGCCTTTGGAATTGCCATTGCAGAAGCAGCCTTATTAAAGGTTGACACTACACCAATGGAGGGCTTTAATGGCCCTGCTTTAGATGAACTTTTAGGACTTGATAAAAAAGGATTAAAAAGCGTAACTTTATTACCATTAGGAAATAGAGATGAAGCAGGCGATTGGTTGGTAAACTTAAAAAAGGTTCGTACACCTTTAAACGAGTTTGTAATCGAATTTAAATAAGAAATTCACATCCTGATGTATATATATTGCAAGTCGCTAAATTAGTGGCTTGCTTTTTTTTGATATCAACTTACGAAGTCTCAAAGGCCACTCAGCGTTGGGGAAACTTCGTCAGTTTTTAAGCGTACATTAACTTACGAAGTTTTAAAGGCCACTGAGCGCTGGGGGAAATTCGTCAATTTCTTGGATAAACCCTTAACTACGAGCTTTATTTGGAAACGAACGGAAGCATTTCATAGGTGGCTACGGTCCCGCCATTCACTGTAGCTCCGATAGAAGTAATCGGAGGCTGCCGTTGCTGTCAGGTTTATTTAACAAAGGTCTGCTTCAAAGCTGGGAATGGTTATCAAGGAACATCAACTTACGAAGTCTCAAAGGCCATTCAGCGTTGGGGAAACTTCGTCAGTTTTTAAGATAAACCCTTAACTACGAGCCTTATTTGAAAACGAACGGAAGTATTTCATAGGTGCTTCAGTCCTGCCATTCGCTGTAGCTCCGAAGAAAATCGGAGGCTGCCGCTGCTGTCAGGTTTATTTAACAATGGGCTGTTCTTAAAACTTCATCGGCACCATGCGATTTCCCCGAAAAGCAATGCATTAGGTTTCTAAACCCGATGACACGGAAAGCAGCTATTTTTCATAGCGCTTGGAGGAACAGCGGGGCTACCATGACCGATAGAAACAGAAACCTGCTTTCCAAATCATCATTAACCATGATCAAATTTTATGTAAAAAAATGTTAAACATTGCTTCTGTTTAGGTACGGTATTTATAATTGGATATATTTACAGTCTTAGCATTTAATTTCCCATTCATGAAGATTTTTAGAATAGCGTTTATCATACTTTCACTTCTAACCGTAATAAACTTTTCTTCCTCGGCACAAACCGATACAATTGGTATAAACACCATTATTTTAAAAACGAATAAGATTTTAAGTGATTATCCTGCCGAGAAAGTTTACCTCCATTTCGATAAGCCTTATTATGCTGTTGCCGATACGGTGTGGTTTAAGGCCTACGTTACAGAGAATCAAAATTTCTTATCAGGCTTGAGCAAAATCGTTTATGTGGATGTGATTAACCAGAACGATTCGCTGATACAAACCGTTAAATTACCGGTTGTTGGTGGTTTTGCTTATGGAAGTTTTCCATTAGATCAATTTAATTACAAGCAAGGTAACTACCATATTCGTGCTTATACCATGTGGATGTTAAATAGCGATGATCCTGCTTTCTTTAGCAAGACTTTTTATGTTGGCGAAGCAATTGATAAGGAAGTAAAAACGCATATTACCTATAAAAATTCATCGACAGATAAGCTCGAAAAAATTGATGCCCGAGTGCAGTTTAAAGACGCCAACAACAAACCCTACGCTAACAAGAACGTAACCTGGCAAGTGGTAACCAGCTACACGGTTATTGCTAAAGGTAGAGGAACAACAGATGCAAATGGGTACTTAACCATCGCAATGAGCAATGCGCAAAAGGCAGAATATCAATTACAAAAGGGGCAATTAATTACCAGCATCAATACCACAGAAAAAGACGTTGCAACGAGTAGCTTCTTGCTAAAAAATGCCATCATTAATAAGGATTTTCAATTTTTTCCTGAGGGTGGAAGCTTAATTGCTGGCCTAGCAACCAAGATTGCTTTTAAAGGAATTAAGAGTGATGGTTTGGGAATTGGAGCGAAAGGTACTGTAACGGATAACGACGGCAAACAAGTAGCAATTTTTACCTCGCAACATTTAGGAATGGGAACTTTTAACCTAATTCCTGAAGCCGGAAAAACTTACAAAGCCGCTGTTACTTATGTTGATGGAACCACTCAAAACTACAATTTACCCACAGTTACCGCAGCGGGAATTGTGGTGAATATTGATAATAGCAGTGCCGATAATGTCGCGATTAAAATTTCTGCAAACGATGCCTTCTTTGGCGAAAACCAAGGTAAAAAGTTTTATCTCATTGCGCAAAGCAAGGGTGTAATTTGCTATGGTGCGCAAACGGCGCTTTCGAATAAGGAATACAATACCACGGTTTTAAAATCGAAATTCCCCAATGGTATTGCACAGTTTACCTTATTTAATGAATATGGAAAACCACTAAGCGAACGCTTGGTTTTTGTTCAGCATAAAGATAATATGGTGGTTACCTTATCTAGTCTGGCAACTACATACGGAATTAAGAAAAAGGTTAAGATAAATGTTGCAGCAAAAAAAGATGGCGCACCTGTAGAGGGAAGCTTCTCGGTTGCTGTTGTTGATGAAACCAAGGTTCCATCTAGCGAGGATGCAACGAGTACCATATTAACCGGACTTTTATTAAGTAGCGATGTTAAGGGTTATATAGAAAAGGCAAATTATTACTTTAACGCCCCAGATGCAAAGAAAAACACAGATTTAGATGTTTTACTTTTAACGCAAGGCTATCGCAGTTTCAAGTACACCGACATTATAGCCAATAAATTACCAAAAATAGATTTTTTACCTGAGCAAGGCATCGAGCTTTCGGGTATTTTAAGAATGAACAATGGTATTCCCGTTAGAAAAGGAGCACTTCTATTAACCATTCCCGATAAACGTTTTAACTTGGAAGGCACTACAGATCCAGTTGGAAACTTCAAGTTTAAGGGATTGGTTTTTAACGATTCATCGAAAGTGACTATTTCTGCGAAATATAACCCGAACTACAAGGGAATGACGCTGCAAATGAATGGCTCTCCGGTACCTAGTTTAACTAGAAACTTTAGTGCTGCCGAGGAGGTTTTGAATATCGATAGTGCGCTTACCACCTATCTTGATAACAGCAAAAGACAATATGCTTATTTACATACGCTGAAAGATGTTACCATTAAAGCTGCCATTGTTCCTAAAGTGAGCCATAAGGATTACCCAGCTCTAACAGGTTTAAGTCAAATGGCAGATCATGAAGTTTCTGGCGAACAACTAAAAGGTTGCGGAATGTTGGTTACTTGCCTACAAGGCATGCTTGCTGGTGTTACTTTTATGGATGGAAACTTTTACGTAAGTAGAGATTACAATGCGGGTAACAGAACGCCTATGGGAATTTTTATAAATGGGATGAATGTTGATGTTAACCAGATCAATACCATCGATCCTAACCAATTGGAATCTGTAGAGATTTTCTTAAGGGATGAATTGGGATTGGTAAACAGAGCCAATAATGTTAATGGTGTGTTGGTGTTTAACCAAAAGAAAGCACCAAAAGGACAAAAAATATCGAAAAGCCAATTGATGGATATGTTGCCGAAATATTATGAGTTAACCTTTTCTCCTCAAGGATATGATAAGGAAAAACAGTTTTATTCGCCAAGATATGATGTGGCCACAAATATGAACCGCAATGATTTAAGAACTACTATTTATTGGAATCCGAAAGTGATTACTGATGCAGCTGGAAATGCTTCTTTCGAATTTTACAATGCTGATGGAAGAGGACAGTACAAGGTAACTATAGAAGGTATTGATGGAAATGGAAACTTGGGAAGATCTATCTTTAAATATACAGTGAAATAATATTCACTCGAATTGTTTCAATCAAAAGGGCTGATCATTTCAACGATGATCAGCCCTTTTTTTGATTAAAATATGTTTCTAAACTTGGTAGGGTAGTTTCTCGCCTTTTAATCCCGCAACAATATTTTCTACAATGAGTTTAGCCATTGCATCACGAGTTTCCTCTGTAGCAGATCCAATATGCGGAAGAACAGCTACGCTTTCCATCGACAATAAAGGGTTACTTTTATCCATTGGCTCAGGGTTGGTTACATCTAAACCAGCTCCCCAAATTACTTTATCTTCTAGCGCCTTAATTAAATCCTTTTCATTATGAATTCCACCTCTGGCCGTATTGATAAAAATAGCATTGGGTTTCATCTTGTCGAATACTTCCAATGTAAATTTATCTTTCGTTTCTGCTGTTAAGGCCGTGTGGACAGAAAGCACATCACTTTGAGCTAAAAGCTCCTCAAAAGAAACATATTCAGCTCCAATCTCTTTTTCTGCTTCCTGATTTCGAGATCTGTTATGGTAAATAATTTTCATTTGGTAAGCAGCAGCACACTTTTTCGCAAGCTCTAAACCTATTTTTCCTAAGCCGAATATGCCGAGTGTTTTGCCATTAATTTCAATCCCTAGTTCTGGCGTAGGTTCATAATTTTTCCATCCACCATTAATAATTTTTTTATGCAGGTAAAATGCTTTTCTAGAAACGGCAAGCATTAACAAAAAAGCAGTATCGGCAGTTGCACTACTCAAAACGCCAGGTGTATTTCCAATTGCAATGTTAAGTTTTTTTGCTTCTGTTATATCAACTTGGTCGAACCCAACAGAGTGCAGGGCAATAACCTTTAAATGTTTACAGGCATTTAAAAAAGCTGCATCAATCCTATTCGGACCAACGCTAATTAATCCATCTTTATCTTTGCAGGCCTGAACTAATTCTTCAGCAGTAATTTGTCTTTCTTCTTTCCACTGCGTAATGGAAATATTATTATCTTCCAGTTGTTTTAATCCAATGGGAGCAATGTTGCCACTTATAAATACTTTCATGCTTTAATTAACATTAAAAATTCGTAGCAGTTTTTTATAATTCCAAAAGTTAAGTCATAAAATGGCTACTTAACCGTGGCCGTTATTTTTTGATAGGTATTGGCACTAAAATAGCCTAAAGCATTGTTTGATATGTTTGATGTTGGATTTGCAGGAGTTGTACCTTGGTTTGGCCCTCTACCCGATTGCTGGCTTAAAGCATACCAATAATCGAACACATTTGGATCAATACTTTCCATTTCGACTGCAATATTATCGCCGGTTTGTAAATCCTCATCTTCATCATCCTCACTATTGAAATATAATTGTATCCGAAGTTTGTTTCCATTTGTTAAACGATCATTATTCACATAAATGCGGTTAGAATGTAATGCATTTCTATTAAGTGTAAAACGATAGTAATTAGCTTCATTAGCTGGATCGACAAGATAGGCCGCCGTAATTTTTCTTTCGTTTCCAAAAAATGAATTGCTTACAATACCTATTGAATCGAACTTAACGTAATTAGGCATTTTAGAACTGGCTACAAATGTTTTTCCCTCGGTAGCAACATTTAAATTGTAAATTAAACCACGAACGCCCCGCATGCGGTTGGTATAAACTCCTGGTGTTGTTTCTGTAAATTTGAAGCTTCCACCTTTGTCATCCGTTACGGTTACCACAGCACCAGAAACTTTCGGAAAAATACTTGCATCTGTATAACCTACGGTTTTGGATATCTTAATCTGCTGATCCATTAAAACATCGTTTATCTTACCCTCGATAACGATTTGTGGTTCGGCATTTTCGGTATCAATCGTAATAATTTTCTTGCATGAAGTAGTGCAAAAAGCAATTACCGCTAAATATATTATCAGTTTTTTCATTTCTTAAAATTTAAAGTTCCAAGTTACCGACGGAATTAACCCGAAAAGTGAAGTTTGTTCTGCAACAGTTTTTGATGGATTTGTAGGGTCGTTTATAAACTCAATGGAGTATGGATTTTTTCTTGCCAAGGCATTGTAAACCCCAAAGTTCCAGCTCGAATGGAATTTGCCAGTATTTTTACCCTCCAATGTAGCGCTCAAATCTAAACGCATATTGTAAGGCATTCTCCCTGCATTTCTTTCTGTATAATAGTACGAGGTTTGTCCACCAATATTGTATTTTCCTGCCGGAAAAGTAACCGCATTTCCTGTACTATAAATAAAGCTTGATGAGAAAGTCCAACGCTTGTTTAAATTATAAATTCCAACTACAGAAATATCATGAGTTCTATCTTGCCTTGCGGGAAAATAATTTCCATTATTCAATTGTGCAAACTTTCTTTCTGTTCTAGATAAAGTGTAACCAACCCAGCCATTCAATTTGCCGAATTTCTTTTTAAAGAATAATTCCAAGCCATAAGCCCTACCTGTTCCGTACAGCAATTCTGATTCTATATTTGAATTTGCCAATAGCTGTGCAGCGTTTTTATAATCAATTTGATTTTGAAGCCACTTGTAATAAATCTCTCCAGAGAATTCATAATTATTCTCCTGAATATTCTTGAAGTATCCCAAAGCCACCTGATCAGCAATTTCGGGCTTGATGTTATTGCTACTCAAAACATATTGATCTGTTGGCGAACTCGAAGTTGCGTTGGTTAAAATGTGGATATTCTGGGTATTCCTATTATACGAAGCCTTGATGGAGTTCTGCTCATTAAACAAATAACTTACCGAAAAACGAGGCTCTAAATTAAGGTAGCTTTTGTAGAATTTTCCGCTAGCAACATTTTCTGTTGAGGTAATATTTCCGGCAGGATCATAAATACTGAAATTCCCCGGACCCATTAAAGAAAAGGCTGCCAAACGCACACCATACAAAAAGTTCAGCTTATCGTTGACTGCCCATTCATCAGAAACGTATGCCGCAGATTCTAGTCCGTAACGCTTTTCTTGTGTAAGTGGATTTACCTGCGATTCTCGATCTGTACTAATATCAATTGGTGAAATTCGATGCTGTGTAGCGTTTAAACCAAACCTTAAAATATGCTTATTACTGAAATATTGAAAATCTTCCTTAAAGTTGAAATCCCGAACTAAAGATGTAGCCTTGAAATTGGTGGCATCATTAAGCAATTGAACCGTGTAGTTGTAGTTGTTATAAATTAAGGAAGTATTGGAAAACAAACGATCGTTAAAAATATGATTCAACCTGATTGTTGTAGTAACATTGCCCCAATTATTCTCAAATAAATCTTTTACGCCGATATTATCCTTGCCGAAATAACCGGAAATATAAATGGTGTTTTTATCATCGATTTTGTAGTTCGCCTTTGCGTTAATATCATAAAAGTTTAAAGTGCTACCATTGATGGATGAATCTGGTGAAGCCCGTAAAAATAAATCGATATAAGTTCTACGAAAGCTAACCATAAAAGAGCCTTTATCTTTCACAATTGGTCCTTCTGCTTTTAAACGAGATGCAATTAAGCCAATTCCACCCTGAAACTTAAACTCCTTATTATTCCCGTCATCCATTTTAACATCCAAAACGGATGATAAACGTCCACCATATTGTGCAGGCATTCCACCTTTGTACAGGCTCACATCCTTAATCGCATCGGCATTAAAAGTAGAGAAGAAGCCTAACAAATGCGAGGAATTATAAACCACGGCCTCATCTAAAATAATCAAGTTTTGATCGGCAGCGCCACCACGAACATAAAAACCCGTATTGCCCTCGCCGCCAGATTTTACACCGGGAAGTAACTGAATGGTTTTTAAAATATCTTTCTCACCCAATAAAACAGGAATAGAATTTAAGGCCTGCATATCGATTTTTTCTAAACCCATTTGCGCACTTTTTACATTCTCATTCTTGCGATTATTGGCACTTACAGTTACTTCTGCCAAATCATTTGCGGCTTTTAACTCCTCATTTAATTTTATATCCTTAGTTAAATTGATGGTTTTTACCATAGACGCATAACCCGTATAACTTACCGTAACCGTATATGTTCCGGCAGGTTGGGTAAGTGCAAAATAACCGTAACCATTTGTTAAGGTGGCGCCAGTAGATGCGCCCGTAATCCTAACGGTTGCCCCAATTAAGGTTTCGCCAGTACTTGCATTGCGAACGGTACCACTTAACGTAAATTTATTTTGAGCAAAAACGGAATTTTGGAGAACGAAAATAAGGAATATGACTAAGTAGTTTTTTAAGGGCATACCGGCTCGATCTGATTTTTAACTTGGTATCAAACTTAGATAAAGTTGCTTAGTTAAGCAATTATAATTGTCTGAAATAAAAAAGCAACTTTATCGATCTCTCCTCTGCCGTTGAGAGACAACTATTATAGAGGAAATGTACGAATTACAAGCCCTTTTTATGCCTTAATTATTTTATCCTATCGGGATATATTGCAACGCGGTGCGACCTTAACATATAAGCACTTGCCTGATCTTTACCCGCTTGCTGAAAGGAAATTAATTTTGACGATTCTTTTGGCATGTGGCAGTCGATACAATTTGTGGTGAGCGCTCCCTTAGCTAAAGTTTCTCTGCTGTGATTTGTTGTTTGATGGCAACTAATACAGCGTTGTGAATAGATATTTAAATTTCCCTTGATATTTTCATGTGTGTTGTGGCAAGATTGACAGGTCATGGTTTCACTTTTAAGGTAGCAATTACTTCCCATTAACATGGTTGTTTGGTTGCCATGAACATCAGGATTTCCACCACCAAAGCCAACAAAATCTTGTGCATAATAATCATCAATATTATCGCCAGGCTTAAATTCAAATACCGATTGATGTGCCATTAATGTATTGCCAGAATGACAAACACCGCAAGCATCCATCTTCTGTTTTCTACTTAATGTTTTAAATATAGCAATGTATTTTGCCGTTTTTTCCGCTGGATTTTCGATGTGAAATACCACGTGCTGCTTTCCTGGTCCGTGGCAACGTTCGCAATCTATCCCGTAAATGATCGAGCCTTTTTCCATTTCCTCATCCATAGAAAAAGCAGATTTTTGAGTGAGTTTCTTTTCTACATAAGAGCCATGACATTCGAAACAACGACTCGTAATACCACGTTCGTAATAAAAAGTATTTGCCGGAAAACCAGGACTGATCGCCCAATTATTAATGGATGAAAAATAAGACAATGGCAATTCATAAAGTTTTTTCCCATGCCAATAAGCAAAGGTAAATGCCTTTTCGCCAGAACCAAATTTAATATCGAACTTCTGGGCATTAACTTCTTTGCCATCGTTATAAGCGACTTGAAATATGCCATCATTCCGCTTCTCAACCACAACTTTTTGATGTTCGTTAAAAGAAAAGGAATTAGAATCGGGAGCGTAAACCTTTAACAATTCTTGATCTACAACCAAATTAGAAGTTAATCCATGCGGACTATGGGCATAAGATTGAGGCAGATCCTTATGGCATTTAACGCAAGTTGCCGCACCAGTATATGCGTCTCCACGAATATCTCTTGGGAGTTTATCGGCCGCGGTCATGCATCTCGATAAAATAATGATCACAATAGAGATTGCACCTAAAATTAGGAGAATACGTTTGGCGCCTTTCAAGATTAGGGATTTGGTTAGCTTATTTTAAAAATTGAATATAGCTAAAATCCTGAAAACCTACAGCCAAATTTATTTAGTTTCTGCTTTTAAAAGATATTTCTCAATTGCCTTTTTCCAAATGGCATAACCATTAGGATTCATGTGCAACATATCGCTAAGGAACAATTCACGCCTAAAATCGCCTTTGTCTGTTAGCATCAACGGGTAAATATTTACAAACTTGGTATTCGCTTCTCCAACTAAAAATTTTTCGATTAATGCATTCGAGGCCACAGCCTTTTCCTTAAATTTCGCCCTACTCGGACTAGGCTTAATAGAAATATAAACGATGGGCACTGCAGGCAACTTCGCTCTAATCGCCTTGTATAAAACAATTGTTCTATTTAAAACGGTATCTGCTGTTACGGTTTCATCCGTTAAATCGTTTTCGCCAACGTAAAGCACAATTTGTTTTGGTTGATAAGGAAAGACGATATCGTTTAAATAAAAAGTGATATCGTTAATTACCGCCCCACCAATGCCACGATTTAAACCATTATTTTTTGCGAAGACCTGCGTTAAATCGTCCCATTTTCTAATGGATGAACTGCCAACAAACAATACTGGATGAACTGGTGGCTGAAACATTTGATCGTACTTTTTGATCGTTTGAATATCTTCCCAAAAATTAGGTTTTTTCTGTGCGTAAGTTGGTAAAATCAAAAGCTGAAAAATAAAAATAATAAAAAATAATTTTCTCATAGAAATGGAAGTTGCTAAAGAGTTGACAATATACCAATATCATTTTTTCTATTCGGAATCAATCAAATTTATTACGCCAAGAAAGCAGAGCGAAAAAATAGCCTTAATTAAATCTTGATTTAAGAGAAAACTTAAGGATTAAAGAATACACCAGAAAGTATTTGATTATGTATGGTAATCAGATTTTACGATAAGCATTAAGCACCATTATTTAATGATAAAGATGGTTTGCCTTTCTTTACCTAAAGAGAAATAGTAATGCGTTTCCTTAATATATCTAGTAATCATCACCTTGGTTGCTAAACCAATATTTCCAAAATCATCTTGCAAGTGATCTCCTATTCTTACTCCATCTAAATCATTGTTCGAACACCTTTTATTGATTATCATATGTTAATATACGTGTTAACAACGTATTAATACGTCTATAAATTTTTCATTAACACTAAATCCGTATTAATTGTAGATCATCCTACGCAAAAACAACCATTGGTTGTAATTATTGTGCACCAGGCTTTTACTAAATCATAAGCTCGATTAAATAATATTTATTTTGATCTAGACAGGTAATTTATTAGTTGGAAGAGGTTAAATTAAACAAATAAGGTTTTTATTCAAGGTAAAAATATTTGAAACTTAAATATTGAGCAGATTTTAAACATGAAAAAAACCGAAATTAGATTCGGTTTTTTCAGTGACCCCTCAGGGGTTCGAACCCTGGACCCACAGATTAAGAGTCTGTTGCTCTACCAGCTGAGCTAAGAAGTCGAGGGGATAAATATAGGATAAAAAATAGAGGTTGTGGGTAAAAAATTCAATTTAAAAGCTAAGTAGTAGGCAACCTAAACCTTTACCTTTCCACCAACTTTTTTGCTGAGATCATAAGCTAATTATGTAAGGAATCGATAAATTTAGGCCGAGTGCGCCAAAGTGCGCCAAAAATGAAGAATACATTGCCAAGAATCGTAACATCTAAAGATCTAAATTCTAGAAGTTATGTTACTTTTTATTACCTAGGAAAAAGGATCAGAGAATATAATGGGGATTCAATCAATATTGATCTAAAACCAAATACTGCTAACTCCATTAAAGAAAGAAATCAGCTTTTAAAGAAACTTGAATATGAATACACCAAAGCCCTAGAAAATAAACATTACCAAATTAACGTTAAAGAACCACTTAGTATAACCGTAATTGAACCTAGCTTTATAACCGCAAAAGGATACCTCGATCAGGCTATCGCAAAGAAGCTAAAGTCAAATATCAACAATAAATATAAGACCAATTTAGAGACGATTCACACCCAATTTTTGAAGTTCTTGAATGAAAGAGAGAAATCAGGAAGAATCGAAAATATCAGTCTAGCTAGAGTGGAAGACTTTTTGTCGAACTACTCTAGTTCGGGAACCTATTATATGAATAAACGACGGGACTTAGGTGTTTTATTTTCAACTATAAATAAGCAGCTTAAAAACAAAATTCATATAATCCAAGATAGCGAGAAAATGAAATCAAGCGCAAAGCTACATAAGGTTTATCAAGAAGAACAAATCAAACCCATACTTGACTTCTTAAAGGAAAACCACCACAACTTATATATATGCTGTTTAATTACTTATGCGACTTTCTTAAGACCACATCATGAGATTAGAGCACTTAAATTAAGCCACATCAAAAATGATTGTACAGAAATACACCTCGATGGAGCAGAGAACAAAGGAAAGCGTATTAGGATTGTCTATATTCCAGACTATTTGAGAAAGGAACTTCTACCATTAATTGATGGATTAACATTAAATGATAGCTTATTTACTAAAACAATTGAAATTCCAAATGAGTACTATTTTAGTACTGCTTGGACAAGGCAGTTCAAGGCTATGCAAAGAATTGGTTTAATTGAAAAGAATCAAACCATATATTCATTCAGACATACAGCAGCGGTTCAGGTGTATAATAAAACCAAGGATCTGCACATTCTCCAACAACTTTTAGGCCACTCAGATATGATAGTAACACTTAAATACCTACGAGGTTTAGCTGCAATCAAAAACGAAAATTTAAAAGATGTAATGCCTACCCTAAATTTATAATATCAGAATAAAAGTTATTGTCCTCTGCTATGGCTTCAAATTTATTAGCTAACTAGAATTGAATACAAATATTCATTATTATATATCGGAATGACTACATCAAATTATATAGGAAGTTTAATGCCATTTTTGCCTCAGGTGATGATCAAAATTTCTTGGATAAATTTTACCTTTAATCATTCATGGAAAAGAGGTTTGATATTATTCTCGAATTAGAGCGATTAAGAGAATACCACGTAATTTTTAAACTAGAATACAGGAACTGTACTCTTCAAAATTTACCATATTATTTAAAGCAACAAGTCATCTTTCACGCAGATATTGAGTATGCTTCTGAATTTGAAAATCATTATAAAATACTTAGTGATGCTTACAGATTAGAAGACAATCATATCGCAAATATGTTGGGAATCATAAAAGTTTATATTGAAAATAGCGATCCTAGCGATGCTGAAGAACTGAGTCACTTAAATAAAAAATTCCTAGAGGTTGTATCACGTTTAAGCAACTTAAGTGAGTTAAATAAAAAAAGTGCTATTAGGTTTTTAATAGATTCTACTAACCAGTTTTCTAATACAAATGGCTTTGAAATTCTAAATAAAGATGAAAATGTCGAAATTGTTAATTTTTTAAAAGCATCATCCCTTGAAAAGTTACACTCCCTCAAGTCATCATTTCAAGCATTTTCAGGTGAAAATAATATGGAGATTACTGAGGTATACATCGATGTCGCCATATCTCTTGCTAAAGGAGTTAAAAACATTTCACCTGAACTAGAAACATTTGATCTATTGAAAAATGAGTTAAATAAGCTCATTTCTAAAAACAATTTCAACAAGACTAAATATAAAAATGATCTACTAAGGATGATTTACAAAACGTTATTGGAATATTTAAATAATGAAACCTCGATCAAACCAGAGGGGGAAATTGATGGCATACCAAAAGAAACGGCAGTAGAGCAGTACCGTATAATCTATCAGCTCTGTTATTGTTTCGGACTTGTTGAAAGAATAGAAGATAAAACAAAACAGTATGAAAAGGTGAAAAATATTTTGAAAAATTTCAAAGAGGATAATCGACCCAGTATTACTAACATATTTGGGTCTGGGATCTAATGAGCTTTTAAAAGCAGACCGGAAACTTTTTCACTTCCTTTGGCCTATCAAATCAGAAACAAAGCGGCCGCTTATTTAAGATTTGTAATAATGGAAACATCATTTCACATTAAAATAATCAAGGAAAAAAACATGGAGAAAGAAAATCCAAAGATCGACATAATCGATTTCATCGTCTCAGAAGAGCGAAAAAAGGCTGAGGCATTTCAAGCCCAGAATAATGAAAATTTAACTTTACTAGATGAGGTTAACATTTTTAAAGAAAATGATCCTACTACAGGGATCTGGAAAAAAGAAAACTTAAGGCCTATATTTAAGGCCTCGCAACAAGTTTTGATGGGCTACATGTAATCAGTAAGTTAATCTGCACAGAAATCGGCAAATAAGAATACACCAAAAACGGCAACAAGAGTGCACAAAAAAAACGGTAGGATAATTAAACCCCACCGTTTAATACGACCTTCATCGGCTTACGACAACTGATGAATATGCACGCATTCTTGAACAAATTTATGATGTATTATGAAATTAAGCGAATGTCCCTTGCCGGACGTTCAGCTTCAAAGATCAGCAAGGCGCTGAACTGTAACCGCAGAACGGTAAAAAAGTACCTTGAGATGGATGACGGGGAGTTTGACGCCTTT
>NZ_SJSN01000024.1 GCF_004331675.1 Pedobacter frigidisoli
GATATTCTGGAGGATAGATACGGCAACGGTGCGACAATAATAACCTCGCAGCTGCCAGTGGATAACTGGTATAACTTTATAGATGAACCCACACTTGCAGATGCAATTATGGACAGGCTGTCAGCATCTGCTCACAGAATTGCACTTACGGGCAAATCCATGAGAAATAAAAAAAATCATTAAGTTTACAGAATATCGCTTTGTCCAAAAAGTGATATGGTTAAAAAGTTAGTGCTAAAGCCAGAACCAAACTGGTGCACTATGCCTCGGAATGTGGTGTACTTTGTTCGGAATAATCATTTATTAAGCTCGTCTGTATAGTCAATCTCTGTTAAACAAAAATTGGTCAGCGCAAACTGTAGTTGTGAAATATTATCGCTGTTTCTCTCTCTTTTAACATTTTGCTCAAAGCGAGTTCTTTCAGAAAGTAGATTTGCTTTGTTTTTTTCCGATTGTCCTAAAACGGCTTTGATTTTATCTATGGCTTCTGTATAGTCCTTTATGAATGAAGAGTCCTTGTTCATTAAGACGAGTTGTTCGGCAAGAATTAAAGCATTTGCCTGGTTTTCTGAAAACATTACAGGTGGAATTCTATAACCCTCCATCAACGTGTAACCTTTTCCTTCTTCTGTTAGGATGGGTACACCTGCCTGTTCTAATGCTTTGATGTCGCGATAAATTGTCCTTATGCTAACATTGAATTTCCCTGCTAAACTTGGCGCTGTAACCATTCGCTTCGCTTGCAACTGAATTAAAATTGCGGTAAGACGTGAAAGTCGTTTTGTGTCGTTATTGTCCATGTTCCAAATAGGCATTAAGCACGCTTGATGAAAGCATTTATCAAAAGCTATAAATGTAGGTTGTTTCAGCTTATTAAACCAGAAGTATTAACTGCTTAGTAAGTGACGAACAGCTTATATATAACAACCGTTTTTTGATAACAATAGAGTTACATGCAAAATGCTCTTGAATAGCCTGGTTTAGCTATTATTGTGTAATCAATAGTATTGCAACATTTTAATGTCTAAATAATATGAGTTACCAAGTGGATTTTAAATCAATTTTGATCGGATTCTTAAGTGCAGCTTTATTAATAGGCGCTTTTAGTTTTAAAGATGAAGCTTCCGAAAAAGAAGGAAGATATCAAACATCTGTTGCAGAAAGTGGAGTAGTTATACTAGATACTAAAACCGGAGCTTATATAATGAGCATGAATTTATCCAATTATAATTGGCAAAAAGGAGATTTTTCTACTACTCATAGATTAAGCAAAGCGAAATAAGGAAACATTATGAATATCTCGTGTTACTGATTTTAGAAACGACCCTTTTTTGATATGATTTATGATATCAGATTGGACTTTAACATTTTGTTTAAAATAACATTCTACAACGCTTTTAATAACTGATAGTTTAGCCAAATAGTCGAAGAATAAAACCAATTATCCGCCAGCGTCGAGTGATGTAAATGAGCTGTCTTTTGGCTTTAATCCCCGCTATAACCTGTGAGGCTGCTTTGTTGACTGGAGCTACCCAAAATTGACCTTCGCCTTTTGCCATATCTGTGTCTACAAATCCCGGCCTTATATCGGTAATATATATTGGCAGCTGTTGTTTCTTCATTTTCTTCCTTAACCCAGAAAGATAGTTTATTTGGTATGCTTTACTGGCATTATATGCCGGTGCTTCATTATCACCCGTCATGCCTGCAATTGAGGTGATGGCTGCAAATTGACCATATTTTTGCTTTTGAAAATATAGAATAGTCCAATCAGCAATTTTAGTGAAACCAGTTACATTTACAGCTATAGTTCTTTCTTCAACCTCAAAGTCTAGTTCAATATTAATATCTCCAATACCTGAACATAAAATTAAAAGATCAAGCCCCCCAAGTTCCTTTGTTAATTCATCAAGATTTTGTTCCAAAGAACTAATCTCTGTGATGTCAATCCTTGCATAAAGGATCTTCTCTGGGTGTTGCGCTTTCAATTCTTCAAGGTGTTGCGTTCTTCTGCCGGTAATCGCAATATGATAGTTTTGCTTAACTAGTTGCATGGCAAGCTCTCTGCCGATGCCTGATGAAGCACCCATGATAATAACTTTTTGCATCGTTCCAGGATCTTTCATAACCGATAGACTCGAATCTAGGAAAGATGTTACATCTGTCAGGTCAAAGGCTATGAATACAATAGGCAACCTTTATTATCATTATTTCCTGGATTTCCGAGATGCTTAAGCTTTGCGTTATCATTATTTTACCGTTTTTAATAATTTAACTTGAACATAATATTAATGGCTCTTTGAAATAAGATATGATTACATATTCAAATATTTTCAATCAGGGAATATGAGCTAATTAAGTAAAGATGCCAATTTAGCATGCAGTTCATTCCTCTTTAAATCCTTTGCGACTACAATTCCATCAGGGGAGATTAGGAAATTTGAAGGGATAACAGTGACACCGTATAGCTGCGAAGCAGTATTTTTACTTCCTCTCAAATCCGATACTTGCAACCAAGACATACCATCATCTTTGACCGCCTTAAGCCATGCCGCTTTGTCTTTCCTCGCATCAATAGAAACGCTCAGAATTGTAAATCCTTTATTGCTGAACTTGTTATATGCTAAAAGTAAGTTTGGATTCTCGGCACGGCAAGGACCACACCAAGATGCCCAAAAGTCAACAAGCACATACTTTCCCTTAAAGTCTGAAAGATTAATGATTTTACCATCGGGATCAGGCTGAGCAAAATCCTTAGCAGCCATCCCGACAGATACTTTCTTTCCAAGTTGCATATTTTTCATCAACAACTTTCCAGTTGAAGACGACTGAAGCTTGGGGCTGAGTTTTGCATAACTTGATTCCACTTCTGGAAGCCACTTGCTATCCTTGATGATTTCGGAAAGGGTGAGAAGACTAACAAACGACGAAGGGTGTGCCTTTACAAAGCTTAGTTTTAAAGGAATCATTGAATTGATGTAATCATACCACTGCGTTTTAACTTTAGTTACAAATGCTGTGTCATTCATCTCACTTGATGTTATTTTATATGGATCAGTAAGTAATTTACCCTTGTCCAAAAAGGGCTTGAGCAAGGCTTTTAATTCTGAGTTGTCTACGTTAGATTGTGTTCCGGTTACCACTGAATTTAACAAGGTATCTTTAGATGCGAACCTTATATCTCCCTGCTCTAAATAGACAAACGAGTAATCATAAATCTCATCACTATACTTAGGATTTTGATTGCGATAAACACCAGCTCTAACTGTATTCTTTATTTTCCCTTTAAAATAAAATGTTTTATTGGCTACTACTATAGAATCATTGACAACACCTTCATCAGTCTTGTATTGCAGGAAAATCTTATCTCCGTCTATAAGCTTAAGTCCGCTTCCCTGGATGGAAAAAGTACTCTGAGAGGAGCAAAATAGAGGGAATAGGAAAAAAGCTAGGATTATTCTAACGGTCATGTTTAAATATATGCATTATATTAATATTACTTACGCTATTAATTTAACAAAGGGCTCTTTGTAGATGAAAAGCAATCAAAGATTCAAATATCAATAGATGCAATCATTTATCTTCTCGATATTCCCTCCTTAAAAAAAATGGCCCTGGCTAATCTGACCTCAATTAAGTCTGACGGCAAAAATAAATAATAGGTTTGTGCGAAAAATCTGGCTTACTCCAAATCTTGTGTTTTATATTATTCCACCGTTTCTTGATAATGGTTTGCTCAACAATCTCACTATTTAGGTTCGAATAACAAAACAAGTAATGAGGAATAAAAACTACTTATTTATTCCTTAAAGCCTTTATTAAGACATTTCCATTTTCAATAAGTTCTAGGGCATCGTATATTTTTCCTCCGTCCGAACTAGAGAAAACCACTTCGATGTTGGGACTTGAAAGTAAGAAAAATCTGTGATTGCCTACATAATGCAATGATTCAGCAGAATTACCAGTCATCTCTAATTTTCCATTGATGTTGTTAATGGTAAAATTAGCTTCGCCATTAGAATATTTTCCTACAACGTCCTTAATTAAGGCTGGATCTGCAATAACTAATTTTTTAATAGGTGGATTATAAAATTTTCCCCAATCATAGGCTACAGCTACACTATTTACTATTTCATTGATAAGCATTTCTCCATTTTCGGAGTTAGTTAAAACAACTATTCCTTTCCCAGTCTTCATACTCCCATAAAATACACTCCTGTAGCCATAGTTTGCTCCCCTATGCGAGAAATATTTTTCGCCGCCCTTGTCTTCTACAACAAACCCCAATGTATAGTTTGATGTTGGTATCACCTTGCTAAACATTTGCAGAGCAGTTTGTTTTTGCAGAAGGGCATTTTCTCCTCTTAATGATTTTTGGATAGATAGTATGAATTTTGCAATATCATTTGCGTTGCTCCAAAGACCGTCCGGGGCAAGTTCGGGAAATACATGATAACCACCGTCGATCACTTGGCTATCTCCTACATACCCACTTGCGAAGTTATGTTCAGCCTTTTGTAATGGTTGATTGTAAGTGCTACGCTTCATATTTAAAGGAGTTAAAACATTAGTTTGTATAAGGGATGCGTAATTAGTTTTAAACTGGTCTTCCAAAATCTTTCTAATGAGGGTTGTTCCACCTCCTGAATAAAAATATTCAGCCCCTGGGAAATTTATTGACTGAACAGGGTCACTGTTAGCAGGTTTAGTTCCACTAAGAATTTGATTCAAGGAGGGAATGGTATTTGTAATTTTATAACCAAAAAAACCACCTGTTCCTAAGCCTGAGGTATGACTCAGTAAATTAGCTAATGTAATTTTCCTTGACGTCGAAAATTTATTATTTGGAAGCTCCCAAGTTGTCAAATATTCACGTATGTCCTTTTGAAGTGAAATTTTCCCCTCTTGCGCCAATTTCAGAACGGCAAAAGCATTGATAGATTTACTGATTGATGCAGTTTGGTAAATTGTGTTGACATCCGCAGTGCTGACAGACGCTACTTCGCGTTTACCATATGCTTTAGACCATATTATTTTACCATTATTGACAACAGCGATAGACACCGATGGTACCTTGTAGAACTGCATTCTATCAATGATATTATATTTTATCTCAGAACTATCTTGAAAAACTACGCCTAGTGATAGTCCGTTTTCAACCTTTGTTATCTTGTTTTTTTTATTCTCCTCTTGAGAAAATACGGTTGGAATGTAAGTCGAAATTATAAGTAAGAGTAAAAGGAAACGGATTATCATATTGTTTATTTTTAATAAGACGATGTATAAGGGTCAAAGGTTACATAAGAATAAAAGCGTTTGGTTTTAAGTTTTTCTTAAAGTTCTAATCTATCATTATTGCCTCCTTTTTCGATAATTTATCTTGAGCATAAACCGATGCCTTTAAACAAATCAAACCTATCTCATTTAAAAACTAAAATATCTTTTCTCTTTTTGCCAATTATCATAAACCCATTCCATTAATCAAAATGATTTTTCTATTTTTGATAATGAGTTTTTGATAATAAAAATGACATGAAAATAGGCTACGCAAGAGTAAGTACTGCAGACCAAAATTTAGATCTTCAATTCAATGCGCTGACAGATTATGGATGCACGACAATATACCAGGAAAAGATTTCCGGCAAGAATACAGACAGACCCGAACTAAAAAATCTTTTGGCGACTCTTCGTAAGGGTGATCAGGTAGTCGTTTGGAAACTGGATCGTCTTGGACGTTCTCTTCGTGACCTGGTAGATCTGGTTGCTCTATTCAATGAAAAAGGAGTTAATTTCGTTAGCCTACATGATCACATTGATACTACAACAGCTACAGGAAGATTTACATTTAATATTTTTGCTTCATTAGCAGAGTTTGAAAGAGAAATTATCCGAGAACGTACTAAAGCGGGGCTCGTTGCAGCAAGAGCTAGAGGTAAAAAGGGAGGCCGCCCTTCAGGCTTATCCCCTGAAAAGCTTCAGTTGGCAATCATTGCTTTGGATCTTCATGATACGGGGAAATATTCAATTTTGGAAATATCCAAAAGGCTACAGATACCCATCGCCACCTGCTATCGATACATTAAAATTGTAAAAGAGAGCAAGGTCTAAACACCTTCAAAAAACCAGGGTTTAATGGAATGTAACTTTACCCTGATTGGTCGTTTAGGGCGTCTTTAGACAATAACTGAGAATTTGAAATTGTTAAATAAAGCAGGTAACTTAGTACATAAACTAATCTAGAATATATAATATTGGATTTACAGAAATTTTTAAATATTGTAAACGGGCTTCGTCGTTATTATCCTCTATCCGATTCATCTATTGAGGAACTCGTCTCGCATTTGAATGAGTGGCAATATCCTAAAAACCATTTTTTGACCCAAACTGGGTTAAAGGATAATTATATATACTTCATAGAAGAGGGTTGTTGGAAAGCATTTTCATGATTTAAGTTTTATAGCTCATACGCTATTAAAAAAATAAACGCTGCCTGTTATTATTAACAAAACGTTAAGTTTTATGTGGTTTTATTGTGTTGTTTTGAATGAGCTGATTAATTATCACACATCAGCTACATTCCGATTGATGACTTCTCAAAATAAACTATATTATCGTCAAACATGCCTTGATAGGGGAAACCACGGGCGATAAAACCATTCGCCAATAAAAAACGCTGACTACTCCTGGTGGCGGTAGTCGAAAAAATAATTCCATTATGTCGACTTATTTTTCTTAAGAGCATGGTTTTAAGCTTTGTGCTGATTCCTCTTTGTCTGAAGCCCTCTTCTGTAAATGAATAACCAATTTCCAATATAGTTTGATCGGTATTCCGTATAATTCCGGCTTTTTTATGAACGATTTCCAGGTAGTTTGCCGTGGGTTTCTTAATGCCGGATATCCCGATAAGATTACCTCCCCCGTAACAAAAGCCAAGGTATTCGGCGCTAAAAATTTTTTCGTGAAGATTTAAAGGAGTAACCTTATTCCCATTCCTGAGTTTTAGATAGAACAGGTGAATTTCAGCGATTGAGCATTCAGAAGGCTTTTTTATTTCAAAATAATAGTTCCCTGTAAAATTAAACTCAAAATAACCGTCCCTGTAAGAGGTAAGGCCCGTGGAGATTTGTTGGTTCATCAGTCTTATTACTATTGTGATGTATTTTTTAAATAAATTAACCCGTCAAAATGTATCTGAGTATTGTAGGCCTGTTTTGCAATTATCGCTATGCCTTCAAAAGGTTATTACAAAGCAGCTTCTAATTTACTTGCATTATGTTTATTTAACGTTAAGCGCAAATTGTTTCTCAGTTAAATACCTAATTGGATTTTCATAGAGAAAGAGGCTTTCTCCTGATGAACCATACCAATTAACCGGCGTAAAATCGTCGGCGTCTTTCTGATAAATTTATTGTGAAAGGCTCAATCAGCGAAAAGTGGGCTTTGAATTTACCTGTTTTTTTATCAAAAAGCTGCAGCCTTAAAGGTGGTATTTAAGATTTCAAATGTTAAGGTAAGTTAATATTAGGTTTACATGAGTACTATAGCTTTGCCCCGTTTCCAAGGGCCCAGGGAATGACCTAAAACGGTTTACTACCGATAACTAATATTAATTAACAGATGAAAAAACCTCTACTGCTCATGCGGGAGTTTGTGCGCTGCACATCAATTGTGTGTTTGCTAACGGGTGCGTTTGCGGCACCCTCACTCGCCTCCGTAAATCCCGCAACTTTACAATTACAAAAACAGGAAACAGGCACAATCAGCGGTAAAATCGTTGATGAAAAAGGCGAAACGCTTCCCGGTGCGAGTGTAATAATTAAGGAACTTAACAAGGTGGTTCAAAGTAATCCTGACGGAACTTTCAATGTTGCGGCCCCTGCAGGTACTTATAATATTCAAATAAGCTTTGTTTCTTATACAACGGTAACTTTAAGTAAAATCGTGGTTAAGGCGAACGAAAATACGCCTTTAAACATCACCCTAAAAGGAGAAACAGGAAGCTTAAATGAAGTGCTTGTTGTTGGTTACGGTACGCAAAAAAGAGAAAATGCTACCGGAGCCGTAGATCAGATTACGTCAAAAAATTTAGAGAACAGACCGATTACCAATCTTACTCAGGGGTTACAGGGCTTGCTTCCCAACCTGAATTTAAAAATGATGGATGGTAAGCCTACCCAATCACCGAGTTATAATATCAGAGGTACAACTTCAATCGGGCAGGGCGGTAGTGCACTTATTCTGATTGATGGTTTTGAGGGTGACCCGAGTTTACTCAACCCTAACGATGTGGAAAGTGTTTCGATCTTAAAGGATGCTGCTTCAGCATCGATTTATGGTGCCAGAGGTGTTTTTGGTGTGGTTTTGATCACCACCAAAAAAGCAGAGAAAGGCAGAACGAATATTTCTTATTCAACCAATTACGCAATTAAGAACCCGTTACAGGTACCCGATTTTGTTACTGACGGATATACCTGGGCTAAGATGTTTGCCGAGGCTTTTGTAAACGGTGACGGCGCTTTTCCTCAAAACGCAAATAAAACTCAGAAATTCTCGCAGGCTTATCTTGATGAGTTTAAAAAAAGAGCAGAATCAGGCCAGCCTTATAATCAAATAGAAATAAATCCGACAACGGGAGAATATACCTATTACGGAAGTACCGATTATTATGCAGAACTCTATAAAAAAAATACAGCTGCTACAGAGAATAACCTTTCTATAAGCGGTGGCAGTGATAAAGTTTCATTTTTAGTTTCAGGCCGTTTCTTAAATCAGGATGGATTATTCAGGTACAACAGTGATGATTACGACATGAAAAACCTTCGTGTTCGCGGATCTGTACAGGTTTTTCCTTGGTTAAGCGTAGAAAATAATGCCGATTATTCCGTGTCAAATTATCACAACCCAATTAACGTAGGTGAAGGCGGTGGTATCTGGAGAAATATTGCCGATGAAGGTAAACCAACCATGCCGATTTATAATCCTGACGGTTCTTTAACTTTCGCTGCAGCATATACCGTAGGCGATTTTATTTACGGAAAAAACGGAATTGATACCCGCAAACAGGTTTTCAGGAATATTACAGGATTGAGGACCAATTTCTTTAAGAATAAGTTTCGCATTAACGCAGATTTTACTTTTCGTAATACAAATAACGATATCGAGCAAAAAAGAGTACAGGTACCTTACAGCAACAGTCGCGGAGTTACAGCATTTGTAGGTACAACTACAAACGATTTGTTGTTCGATAAGCGGGAAACGCAATATATCGCAACAAATATTTACAGTGAATTTGAAAACCGTTTCGGTACCGATCACTACCTGAAAGCGATGGTTGGTTACAACTATGAGCAATCTACCTATAACCGCGCTGCAGTACAAAGAAACGGGATTATTTTCGAAGACGCTAACGATTTAAACCTTGCTTTAGGGCAATCAATTACTACAGGCGGCGGTTACGAACAATGGGCTATTCTCGGAGGCTTTTCGAGGTTAAATTATTCATTCAAAGATCGTTATTTGCTTGAAGTCAATGCCCGTTACGATGGTTCTTCTAAATTTCCTTCCAACCAGCGCTACGGCTTCTTCCCGTCTGTTTCAGGTGGTTGGAGAATCAATAAAGAAGCATTCTGGAATGTATCTGATAAATTAATTTCAGATTTAAAATTAAGGGCATCTTACGGCTCGCTCGGAAACGGTAACATCGCTTCTTATGCATTTCAGGAAATTTTTAACATCAATCAGTCAGGCGTTATTCTTAATGGTGTAAAACCTTCAACAACCCGCATACCTGCGGTTCTACCTGAAGGACTTACCTGGGAAACTTCGACAACAAGCAATTTTGGTCTTGATTTAACAATGCTTTCAGGCCGGTTAAGCTTCACAGGGGATGCCTATGTTCGTAAAACAACAGACATGTTTACTTTCGGGTTAACGCCGCCTGCGGTATTTGGTGCCGACGTTCCTAAAGGGAATTATGCTGATTTAACCACTCGGGGCTGGGAAGTTTCGGTAGCCTGGAATGATAGAATCGGTAAGTCTGATAAACCCTTCAGGTATAATGTAAGGTTAACCCTTGCTGATAATAAGACTAAAATAGATAAGTACAACAACCCTGATAAATTGCTTAGCGATTATTACGAAGGTCAGACTTTAGGCGAAATTTGGGGTTATGAAACCGAAGGGTTTTTTATTGACGAAGCAGATATTGCATCTCATGCAAAACAAGACCCTCAAATGAGGGCTTCTCCAACCGGAAAATGGTTTCCCGGCGATATCAAACTAAAAGATTTAAACGGTGACGGATTTATAAATGTTGGTGAAAACAAAGTTGGCAAATCAGGCGACAGAAGAATCATCGGCAACTCGGCACCGAGATATCTTTATGGTATTAATCTTGGCGCAGACTGGCATAATATCTCTTTTTCTGTTTTCTTTCAAGGGGTTGGCAAACAACAATGGTATCCGAGTACAGAAACTGAAATGTTTTGGGGTCAATACAACAGACCATATAATAACATCCCAACTTTCCAGCTTGGTAACATGTGGACACCTCAGAATACCGATGCTTATTTCCCGAGAACAATGTCTAGAGCAGCATCCAGCAATACTAATCGTACACTTGGGGTTGCACAAACACGATACCTGCAAAATGTTGCTTACCTGAGAATGAAAAATATTCAGATAGGATACACCCTGCCGACTAAATGGGTTAATCGTGTCGGAATGCGCAGTGCGAAGGTATTCTTTTCGGGAGAAAATCTTTTTACTTACTCACCAATGTACAAAATTGTAAAGAATACGATTGATGTTGAAAATGCCGTTCCTTCAGATCAGGATTTAAACCCGAACAGTACTAACGGTGACGGATATAATTATCCTCTAATGAAGAGTTTCTCTTTCGGGGTTAACATTGGATTTTAATTCTCATACCAATAAAATTAATTAAAATGAAAAATCAATATATATGGATATTGCTGGGTTGCATAACATTAGCTGCCTGCAAAAAGCTCGATCAGCAACCCGAATCCTCGGCTTCCAAACAAGCTGTTTTCGGAACTGAGAACGGTTTAAAGTTATATACCAACTCTTTTTACAACATGGATTTCCTGCCTAAGAATTCAACCAGTCAGGATGCCATGTCGGATTATTTAGCTGTGAAATCTGTTCCGGATTTTGTACGCGAAGGAGGTTTTGCTGCAAATAACAGTTCGGGCTGGACCTGGAGAGATTTAAGGAATATTAATTACTTCATCGAAAACTGTAAAGACCCTGCAGTTCCTGCAGCTGTCCGCAATAACTATTTGGGGCTTGCAAGATATTTCAGAGCGTACTTTTACATGGAAAAGGTAAAGCGTTTCGGCGATGTGCCATGGATAGGAAAACCTTTGGATATTGATGACCCGGCTTTAAATGCGGGCAGAGATAAAAGAGAATTAGTGATGGATTCGGTGCTCGCAGATATAAATTTTGCCTGTGCAAATATCAGCAGTACAAACGATGCGAGCCGAACCACTATAACAAAATGGGTAGCTTATGCTTACAAATCCAGATTGTGTCTTTTCGAAGGAACGTTCAGGAAATACCATACAGATTTAAACCTTTCCGGAACTGCGAATAAATGGCTTGACGATGCTGCATCAGCAGCCAATGAAATTATTACAAAAGGCGGTTACTCGCTAAATACCGCAGGCGGCGCAGGTATTTCTTATCGCCAGATTTTTACCAGTAACACTCCTCTTGCCAACGAAGTGCTGCAATCAGCAGTTGCCGATTTAAACCTCGGCGTGCTGAATGAGGCTAATTGGTGGTGGACCAGCGGAACTTACGGAGCAAAAGCAAGTTTCACCCGTACATTCATAAATACTTACCTTAAGCTGGATGGTACTCCTTTTACCAATGATCCTGCTTACAGAACTATGTTATTTAAGGATGAGGTTAAAAACCGTGATTTACGACTTAAACAAACCATCCGCTCAGGAGATTACAAACGCATTAGCAGCGGGCAACAAATACCTGCACCGCCAGTATTCTCTTACACCTTTACAGGTTATCAACCTATTAAATGGACTTTGGATGATACCTACTATGATGCAGGTGCTTTAAACACAAATGCAGTTTCTTTATTTCGTTATGCCGAAGTATTGTTAAATTATGCTGAAGCTAAAGCCGAATTGGGAACCTTTAACGATGCCGATTGGGTATTAACAATCGGGGCAATTCGGGCGAGAGCAGGTATTACGGGAGGATTAACAGCTAAACCAACTGTAGCAGACCCCTATTTAGTTGCAAATTATTTTCCTGGCATTTCCGATGCCTCATTGCTTGAAATCAGAAGAGAAAGAGGAATCGAGTTAAGTTTGGAAGGTTTACGTTTTTCTGATCTGTTGAGATGGAAACGAGGTACGTTAATGGAGCAGGAATGGAATGGTTTCTATGTTCCTTCATTAATTACACCAATGGATTTAAATGAAGACGGAATTTTAGATGTTGCTTTCTATCAAGGTACACGTCCGACACCTGCAGTTGCGGGTGTAACATATGTTGATGTTTCGGCTACTTCAGGAACGGCGGTAAACTCTCAGCTTTTGAAAAACGGCAGTTCAGGTGAACTTACCTGGATGAAAGAAATTCCAAGAAAATGGAATGAACGCAATTATTATTATCCGATTCCGCTCGCAGATCTTCAACGCAATCCGAACCTGAAACAAAATAAAGGTTGGGAATAATTAATCAATAAAATACAGAATATGAAAATAAGAATAATGATTGCTGCGGTAATGCTTGTATTTACTTCTTTTGAAGTTAGTGCACAGCAGATCACGGTCGGAACTTTTAACATTCGCTACGATAACCCGCGTGATTCGGGAAATCTTTGGGTTGACAGGGCACCTGTGGTTGCAAACTTAATTCGTTTCCATGGTTTTGATGTTCTTGGAATTCAGGAAGGTTTAAAAAACCAACTCGATGATATCAGCAATGCGCTACCGGAATACTCGAGGTATGGAAAAGGCCGTGATGATGGTAAAGATGCGGGAGAACATTCAGCTATATATTTCAAAAAAGACAGATTTAAACTGTTAAAAAGCGGTGATTTCTGGTTGTCTGAAACACCTGATGTACCCGGAAAAGGATGGGATGTTACCTGTTGTAACAGAATTTGCAGTTGGGTTTATCTTGAAGAGGTAAAATCCAAAAAGCAATTCTATTCCTTTAACGTACATTATGATCATCAGGGCGTTATCGCTCGTCGCGAAAGCAGTAAGCTTATTCTGAAGAAAATTAATGAAATTGCAGGCACAAAACCCGTTTTGTTAACAGGTGATTTTAATGGCGGCAGAGACAGTGAATGGTATAAAACTATAGCTAACTCTGAAGTTTTAGCGGATGTTAACGGGAAAGTTGAGTTTCCATACGCGAATAATTCTTCGTCAAATGGTTTCCGAATACCAAGAGGGCAATCGGTAATAGATCATATTTTTATGAGCAAGCAATTTACCGCTACCAGATGGGGTATTTTAACAGATACTTATTTCGGTAAATTTCCTTCAGATCATTTTCCTGTATTGGCTGAAGTTGAATTGAAGTAATTCTGTATTTTACCGGTTCATCCGGAACAGAAATAAGCGCTTCCTGAATGTTCAGGAAGCGTTTTGTTTATAAATCTTAAAAAAATTAAGAAACATTGTAGCGTTTGAGGCCTTGAGTGCGTATGGATTATAAAAGATATAACACAATGAAAAAAGCGCTTTTACTTTTAGTAATTGTCACCGGGTTTCTCTATTCCTCATGCAAGAAAACAGATGATGGGCTGGGAGAAATATACGGAAAATGGAAACTGACAGAAACGCTGAATGACCCCGGTGATGGCAGCGGAAAATATATGAGGGTTAAGGGAGATTCGAAAAACCTCACCCTGCTTAATACGGGCCAAATTACGGGCGACGCGATGCCTGACCTCATGACTTTTAGAATATTGGATAGCACTAGGTTGGAGATTTCGACAAGAAATTATTCAATGCCTTTAACTTATTATTATAAAGTTACTGCTAAAACTTTAACTCTGAATCCACCATGTATCGAGGGTTGCGGACTTAAGTTTATAAGGCAATAATTTTGTAAAAACGGTTGTAAGAAAAGTATTTAACAGTTGATCAATGTACTGTTAATACGACTTTTTTACTTTTGTTAAAGTAAATATTTGATCACATAAAAATTAGTTTGATTTAGCAGGCACAACCGGATGGTTGTGCTTTATTTGTTTAACAGCATACTGTTTAGTTCTTTAAATGCTTAACCAAAAGGCATTGTTTTCTTAACAGTAAGCCAAGAATAAAACCTCAACTTCGTGCCAATAAAAATCATTATATGAATATCGAGCAGACACAGAATAATGAAGATTTACAAACTTTTATCGAAAAATTTGACCCTAAAAATACAAAATGACCAGAGCCGGTGTAGAAATTCAGGGTATTAATGATATGTACAGAAATCTTATGCATGCCCGTACAATTATTGCCAACCTGGAGTTGAATCTGACTGTTGTGCATACTGCCGAAATGCTTAGTTATGGTGGTTTTCAGGTAAATACACTTTGATCAGGCGGATAATAATTTCCTGAATGAAGATCGTCGCCTTTTCAAATCCGATTTACTTTAATCTCAATCCGAATTTTAAATCTAATCTTAGTTTTTGCAATAAGTTAAGGTTTAAACGATTTAACTTTAAGGCAACATCTCTTATTTAACTTTATCAAAATTTACCATATCTCTGTTAATGAAAATATCTTTATTCACTACCATAGCAGTCTTTGCAATATTTTCATCTGCGGTAAATGCACAAACAAAATCTGTTAACCGTGGCCATAGTCATAATGATTACCACCAAAACATTCCTCTTTTGCAAGCTTACTATGCAGGAATGGGTTCGATTGAAGCTGATGTTTTTTTAAGTCCCGGAGCACTTTTTGTAGCACATGAAAGTACTGAGATAAAAGCAGACCGAACATTAAAGAATTTTTATTTATCACCCTTAGCTTCACTTTACACGTCAAATGGTAATCATGCTTTTGAAAAAACAGATCAAAAACTTCAATTGGTTATTGATATAAAGCAAGACCATATGAACGTGCTGAATGAATTAATTGCCGAACTGAAAAACTTTGGCGATGTGTTTAATGCAAGCAAGAATCCTGATGCAATAAAGATTGTTATCCGTGGCGATATGCCTACGCCTTCTAACTTTAAAAACTGGCCTGATTATATTTATTTCGATGGCCGCCCTGAAATTAGGTATACGCCTGAAGAATTAAAGTATGTTGCTATGATAAGTCAGGATATAAAAAAATATTCTCTTTGGAATGGCAAAGGTGTACCAACGCCGGCAGATTTTGCGAAATTGAAAAAAGTTATCGATGATGCACATCAATTAAATAAACCTTTTCGTTTTTGGGCCACCACAGATAATCCGAATACATGGATTGTTCTTGGCCGTATGGGTGCCGATTGGATAAATACAGACCATCCGGAACGACTGGCGGAATTTTATGAGCATCAGGAAAAACTCACATATACCAATCCAAATCCCTATCAGGTTTACGCACCGGCTTATCGAAACGATGGTGCAAATAAAAAAGTCAAAAACGTTATTCTGCTAATTGGCGATGGAATGGGATTATCGCAAATTCATGCCGGACAAATTGTCAATCACGGAGATTTAAATATCAGCAGAATAAAAAATATAGGTTTCTTACAAACTGCTGCGGCAAGTTCTGATAATACAGATTCGGCAGCGGGAGCAACGGCCATGGCAACGGGCGAAAAAACTAATAATTGTTACATCGGTATGGGAACTGATCATAGAAAACGTACAAATATCGTCGACACATTAAATAATTTTGGGGTTTAAAAGTGGTGTTATAAGCGTTAGCGATATCACTGACGCAACGCCTGCTGCATTTTATGCGCATCAGACTGAGCGATCTATGACTCAGGAAATAGCGGCTGATCTGCTAACCAGCCACGTGGATGTATTCGTAGGTTCTAAAAGAAAAAGCTTTTCAGATAATAAAAATACGAAGTTAATGGATCATCTGGCGGATAGGGGCTATACCTATCAAAAGGACCTGAAAGGCTTTGTCTCTTCAAATGCGGTAAAACAGTTGGTGTTGCTTGATGATTCGGTTACACGAAGAAAGCTTGACGGACGGGGAGAGATGCTCAATACTTCCTTTTTAAAAACAGTCGAATTGCTATCAAAAAACAAAAATGGATTTTTTATCATGGCCGAGGGAGCGCAGATCGATCATGGCGGCCATGCCAATGATCTTCCATTTGCGGTAACAGAGCAGCATGATTTCGATCGCCTGGTTGGCGAGGCGCTAAAATTTGCCGATCAGAATGGTGAAACCTTGGTTATCGTAACCGCTGATCATGAGACAGGAGGACTATCGCTTTTGGATGCAGCTTACAAAAAAGGCACCGTTAGGGGAAATTTCAGTACCGATGATCATACCAATATTATGGTTCCGGTATTTGCCTATGGCCCAGGGGCTGCCGATTTTATTGGTGTTTATCCAAATACGATAATCTTCTCCAAGATCATCAGTTCCTATAAATTGAAATGAGACTCGCTCTTTTTGTAGTTGAGATTTAATGTTAAGGAAATATGGTGGGCTTAGCTTTGCCCTAAACAAGTGACTATAATGGAAAGACGATCAGCTATAAAAAATTTAGGTGGAATATTACTCCTCCCATCATTGGGATTTAATGTTGCCCAAGATCTAAAGAAGCCCGTGCTTAGGATTGCTCATATTACAGATGTTCACCTCAAAAATGAATTTGGTGCGCCGGATAAGTTTATCAAATGCCTGCACCATTTGCAGTCTCAATCGCCAAAGGTAGATCTCATTCTCAATGGTGGGGATGCGGTCTTTGATATGAACAAGGAAAATATCGACAACATTAACGATCAATGGAAATTAATGAAAGATACGATGAAGAACGAGTCCAATCTTCCTATTCATTATTGCTTGGGAAACCATGATATCTGGTGGAATGAGAATAGTAGGAATGAAGCTTTTTATGGGAAGAAATATTCCATGGATCAGCTTGGCCTGGCAAAACCATATTATAGCTTTGTGAAGGCTGGATGGAAATTCTTGATTCTAGATAGCGTCCATTTGGATATCGATCAAACCTGGTATATCGGAAAGCTTGGAGATGCACAGTTTGAATGGCTGGAGCAGGAACTGAAAACGACTCCAGGTGATATGCCTGTATTGGTGATGTCGCATATTCCAATTCTGACCGCCTTATTAATGATTGAGGAAAATGTTGTAAACAAGTGGACAATGCTTGGCGGTGATATGCATACAGATACGGCTAAGATCATCAATCTTTTTTACCAGTATCCTAACGTCCGACTTTGTTTAAGTGGACACTTACACATGCGGGATAAGGTCATTTACAATAATGTTAGCTATATCTGTAATGGAGCAGTTTCTGGCGCCTGGTGGAAAGGGCAGAGGAGGGAAACCGTTCCAGGATATGGTATAGTGGATCTTTTTTCGGACGGAAGCTTTGAGGAGAGCTACATTGGTTACTGAAGGAAAAAAACCAAGTAACTTCTCAATCAAAAAGCCCAGATATCCATCGGGGCTTTCAAAATCAACTAACGTAAACCTGTAATATAAACCAAATATGTACACTGCGAAGTTAATTCAGAACTATTTGCAGAATGTTAAGTAATGGTTAAACTTTAATACAGGTTTACCGACGCTAAATTTTTCAACGAAATTATAAGACTCAGCAGAGGCATTCAGGTCTTGGAAAAGCTTTAAAGGATATCAAAAACCATTAATAAGATTTTATCACTCTGGTAACAGAAATCTAAAATTAAAGAGTGCAATCCGAGTACTTTGCGAAAGATACCGTTAAAGTTCAATCCAGATTGCCCTTCATTGCAATCAAGATATAATTATTTGTCTTTGCCATCGGTCAAATGAGGCCAGCTTAGGTTGTGATTATGAAGATGGGATTGGATATTGAGATCGTAATGGTACCTAAGTGTAAATTGATATACTCCTGTGATTGCCCAGTATGCAATGAGAATGACCTAGACTCGATTAAAAAATACAAATGTCCCCCATTATCTCTACGACAACTTCTGAGGGAAGGCAGCCGTGATTTAACTATCCAAAAAAGGCCGGCACTAATCGTGTCGGCCTAAACAAATAGACAGTATCTGTATGGGGTTAAAAATTTTTGTTAAGGATGAGTTGAGCTTTTGCCTGGTCGACAAAATCCATGGGTATCACGCCATACCTGCCCGAGGAATTACTGGAGAAGTATTGGCTAAGTTTAGGATTGATATAGTTTGCCACAGCATTGATATTGGGGATGGAAAAAATGCCCGGCTGGTATCCACTCGAATAGTTTATGTAAAGCTTGTTGGACCCATCAGCCATAGCAGCATTGAGGAGCTGCTCTACCGCAGTCCATTTGCTCGGAAGATCATTTACCTTGTAAAAATCCTGTATTTTTATGCCACCATAACTGTTACTGATATCAAAAGCTGTATTGTCCGCCCAAGCTGTGGCATTGATTCCCTTGGTTGCAGCTGCACTAAATCTTCTGATCAACTTGATCCTGCCCCGTAAGCTGCCAAGGTTGGGCAGGTCGTTGGATAAACTCCATTTACCCGGGTTTTGCTGGGTGTAGGAATCAAAGGTTTGTTCGAAGGAACGGGTATTGTTTGAGGGGGTATGTTCCTCTTTCACGCACATCAAAATAGTCTCTGATGGATTGACATTTAAAAAACTGATACATGCATTGATTACATCTTGAAAATTAAGGTTTTGGTAAATTGCGCCATGGTGAATCGCAAAGGCGTTGTCGATGTGTCTACAGCGTATATCCAGATAACGTACGCCGATCTTCAATTGCTCAGCGATACTAATGTTCTGGCATTTTGCTGTGCTGGAGATCGGCTCGAACAAGGCACCGGAGTCATGGGTGCCAGGAATAGACAACCTTCCGATCGCCGTGGTATTGGGCAGGCCCAGCATCCAGTTGTTTAATGTGGTGGGCACCTGTAGTTGGAGTGCATCAAGCTGCTGCAAATTGTTTTCGTTTCCTGAAAAATCAGAAAGTGGTGATTCTTGCTCCTTTTTACACGCAGTAAATGAGCAGGCAATTACTGCCAGTAGGAGGGATAATCTTTTCATGTTTGGGTATGTTTGTATGTCTATTTGTGGTATTGAGTTTGGATAACTTGTTTCAAATTTGTAGCACTCGATTGAGTCAGACGCTAGCAGCCTTATATCGTCTATACCTGGTATTATGGAGATTTTTATGCCCAATATCATTATGGATTTTAAACATGTCATGGCACGTCTGATTGGGGTATTTTGCTTGGCAACATCAAGATATGATGAGGTTCCTTGCTCTTTCTGGTAGACTGGTCGCATGGATAAGAATTTACCGATCATATGACTTAACCTTATACAGTGTTTTCTCTAAGGTCAGTTCAAATCGTAAAGAGTACTACTATCCAGTGTTATCAATTGATTAAGATTTTGTGAAGATAAAAGCCCCACTTCAGCGCGAGGATTTACAAATTAAGAGTTAGGGGCCATGCTCCCAAGAATTCCCTTGATCTCAGAAATGGGGTCTTTGTCGTGCGGAAAGCATTTTGCGTGATGCCACTTCGGAATTTTAGGGAGGTAAATTGGTTTGTGGGGTCCTTATTTGTCACAATGGGTTTATAGCTGATTTATTAACCTATGACTGTATCTGACATTTCAATTTTGATTACATGCAAAATCTTTCACGGGTTCGATAGAATTCCAAGGCTTCTGATCCAGAATCTAACTAAAGAAAGAAATCTGCCCAAGAGGGATTGAGCAGGATTTCCCCAGATGCTCAAGGCAATGAAAGGGTATTTTAGAATTAGACAAAGAAGGGATTTCAAGGATATTATCTGCATGTTATCGTGACCAGCTCAATTTTCCCTAACCCTACGCTAATTGTTGTTTTTGTGGACAATACATGGATATAAGGAATACATCCAAATACCGCGTATTGTGGTTGATATATGTCTGAAGCTCTTACGGCCCTAACCTAATGTGTATTCAGCTCTTTAATCACAACCGGTTAGCCTGACCCCAAATACGCGGCGATTAACTGTGCAGTATCCGCCTTTTCATATTCGGTTAGGCATCATGGCGGTTCCGTTGCGCGCTCATAATAAAGGTCTTCCGCTCCATGTACTCTCTGATATCGCACGCCAAGGGCGGCGCCGTCACTATATATCAAAAACCTCGCGGTACATCCATCAATATAAGATTATTTGTTCTCGTCATTTATGTCTGGCTTTCCTTTCGACAGGCACCCTGCATGTTGAATGCCTTGGCTTTCTCGATCAATGGACCACTGTCGCTTAGTGAGTAGGGCAAGTTTTGATAAAAAATACCTTTTAAAAAAAAAGGGCTCCGGTAACCAGCCCGAACCCTTATCACAACTAATCTAAACTTAATAAATAATACGAGATATTTACATCGAAAAAAAAAGAATCCATATTAAGTCAGTATTTCCAGTGCGTTATTATATTGTTTGCCTGGGCACTCTAACCAATTATTCCAGGTTTAGTAGAACTCTTCTTTAAATTGTATCTCTATAGGTATATTATATTTACCGATGTTATCTTACTTATTGGGCACCATGATATATCCTATTCCTTAGTCAACGAATGGATTGGTAAGCCTATTATATTGCTAGCAGATCAATTGCATCTTTTGCTGATTATCTACTTATCCAATATTACCCAACGGTTTACAAAATTGTCTTTTCCCTCCAATACAACCTTGTAAAAGCGAGATGGATACTTTTCTACGTTAACCAAGATATGCCTGTCAGCGATCGGAACCTCCGCTACAAGCTGATAAATATCTTTTTGACCCCTTTTGAAGCCATTGGTCGTCGCCACCCACACCTTCACAGTTCCCTTGTTTTCCAATGCTTTCCAGCTAATATCAATGTTCCCCTGAATGTAGTTTGCCTGTGGCTCCGCAATCGAGACCTCGCCGATGAGCGGTATACCATCCACTTCCATCAGGCTGGGCCTTGGTAGATCAACGCCCATAAACCGTGCAATGGTGAGCATGATATCTACGATAGCGGGATCATAGTATTGGCTGTAGTTATTCAGTTGAGGATAGTTGCTTACCATCCAGGTGCTTCGCTGCCTCATTGATTGCCCACCATGACCTTTTCCTGTCCGCTCGTCTCTTCCGTGGTCTGTTGTCACGACCATTAGCCAATCCTCGCCATTGTTTTTTTTACGGTACTCTACAGCGTCGTAGATCTTTCCGAGCTGGATGTCCAGTTTTTTGATTGCTGCTATATATTCTGGACTATCGCCATGCATATGTCCCATGTCATCGGTATATTCCAGATACACCCAAGATAGGTCAGGGGCATCCTTTCTTATGCTAGCAACAGCCTCGCCAACCACTTTCTCATCAATCTGGTGCATGAAATTTCGACTCCTATCATGTTTGAAATTTATGGTATCCAATTCATAGCCATCAAAATATTGATCGACCTGCAGGTTGCCCGCCGAGGGCAGGTTGTGCCCCAGTAATTTCGTCCGGTTATCCTGCCAGCTCGAAAAAATGGCCGTCTTTTTTTGTGGATATTGCGTCTTGAGGAACCTGAATATATTCTGATAGTTGTAGTTCGGATCCTTGATCTCATTATCTGGGATATTGTGCTTATTGAACCACACGCCCGTCAACAAACTGTTATAGCCTACGGCAGAAATGGTTGGTGTTTGGCTATAACCGTCTTTTTCGCCTCCAACGTACATTCTGGTGTAGCTTCCGGCCTTAATAATTCTTTTTATATTCGGAAGATCAAGACGCTCAATCACATCGGCAGGAATACCATCAGCAATAATGAAAACGGTTTTCCTCACGTTCTGCGCCCAGGTATTAACTGAAACAGCAAGTAATGCTACTACTATAATCTTTTTTATCATTGTGCTCAAAACAAATGGATTGATTATGGGATTGAATCGTTTTGGGTAATCGAAAAGCACCATCAAAAAAGATGGTGCTGTAAAATCTTATGGTTTAAGTAACCACATTATACCGTTAATATTATCTCCCTCGGGATACTGTCTGGAGATTGCGCCAGTAACATTTTGTTGGTTCAATCTTAATTCTGTTTCGGGGTACATCCAACGTTTTGGAATGCGCTTTTCATTCAGCATTCCTGCTCCAGTGGTATCAAAAATGGGGAAGCCCGTTCTGCGTTGCTCATAAAAAGGTTGCAGACCACTATTCATAAAGGATGCGATATATTTTTGCGTGATGATTTTCGATAATGGATTAGCAGCACCTGTTAGTAATACAGAGGGTTGAGTTAAATAGTTAGCGATGGTATTTTCTTCAATTCCATAGAATTGCATCGAGGCCCTAATCCCTTTTTGATAATAGTCGCTTGCACTTCCGGTAATCCATCCCCGTTGTACGGCCTCAGCTAAAATAAATTGCACTTCTGCATATCCCAGGGCAATACTGGGTTCATTTGTTGGACTGTTGTAATAGCGAGGTTTGATCTTCGAAATTTCTCCCGCTACTGTACGTGCATTGTTCTCATTAACAGGAGCGCTACCTTTTGCGCCACCATAAGCGTTGAAATCGGTTACTGCCAGTGCAGCAAATTTCGGTGCCTTATCTGCAAAATTGAAAAGACGAACATCGTTTAACGATTTTAATAAATTAACAAAGGTTTCCTCCAAATAATTGGCAGTCTGGATATCGTTATTGTTAAAATAGGGATAGCGATTACCCGCAAGATCGTAGAATTTAAGCTGGGCATTATCGGTATTGCCTGTGAAAATCGGGAACTCCGCAGGACTGTTGACTATTTCCGCAAAACGTTTCTTCACTTCAAATCTTGCATCATTTTCCTTAATGGATAAACTCATCAATACCCTAAGCGACAATGAATTGATTGCTCGCTTCCATTGTTGCATGTTACCATTGAAAACAATGTCTCCCTGAATTGCCGGCGTATTGGTGGCAATCATTCCGTTCGCTGCCTTTAAGTCATTTAGAATACTTAAATATATATCCTCCTGCTTATCGTATATTGGAGTAGATAGGTTTTCATCTCCCTTTAGTGCCTGACTATAAGGTATATCACCAAACATCTGCGTGAGCTGTAAAAAATACCATGCCCTAAAAAATTTTGCAATGGGTTGGTATTGTGGCTTATTCTGGCTTGCTGCTGCCTCTTCCATCTTGATTACCTGGCGTAGGTTACCGAAATTTCCAAAGCTTCCCCTGTTCCAGCCATAATACTGACTCAGGGAAACGGCATCGGTGTAAACCATTTGGCGTGTGGTAAACGCGATGTTGATATCCGTAGACTGGAAAGCTGTTTGTTCGATTGCATTCAAGAGCAGATCAGGCGTTGCAATTGTTGATTTATTTGGATCTATTTGAAATTCACTAAACTTTTTGCATCCCACTTGTGTAAGCGTTGCAAATAATAATAGATATAATGTCTTTTTCATATTCGTGCAGATTAAAATTTAAGGTTAACATTGAATCCAAATGAACGGGTTGAAGGCGTTTGAAGATTGTCCACTGCCGGATCAGGATCTACATTTGGCATTTTGGAGAATAATAAAAGGTTACGGCCAACCACAGAGAAATCCAATCCCTTAATGAATGATTTACCCAGTAGTTTAGTGGGAACTTGCCAGCCCAAGGTAACCTCCCTCAGTTTTAAAAAAGTTTGTGAGAAGTAGTTGTAGTTATTGTAAGCACCATTGCTGGTGTTGGTCATGTAATCGATGTAATTAACAGCCTTGGTATTTGGTGCGAAAACACGGGTATCGCTGATGATATTTCCATTGGCATCGTAGGTTGCCTGTCCGCTGGTCACCACTACACCATCACCAATAAATGTTGATCTACCTGCATTTGCATCCACCCGAAATTGATTAAGCGTTCCCGGATTTGTACCACCCCACCACATTTTCTGGTTGGTTGTGGAATACATCATACCCCCTAAACGGCCATCAACTAAAAACTTTAAGGTAAAAGCCTTATAATTGAAGGTGTTCTCTATACCGTAGGTCCAATCTGGAGATTGATAACCAATAAATCTTGAAAAGGTATCGTTTACCGGGAAACCATTGCTACCATAAATAACCTGTCCCTGATTGTTGGTTTGATAAACTGATGTGAAGATTTTGTCAGTGCGATCGCCAACCCTTAAAAAGTTTAAGGTTTCAGCACCCCCATAGATCTCTTTCAGATACCTCCGGTATTTACTGACATTTAGAGCAATGTTCCAATTAAAATCTGTGCTTTTTATTAACGTTCCAGAGAGCACAAATTCTAATCCCTTACGCTGAAATACGTTTCCATTTGCCAGCTGACTGTTATAACCACTGGTAATGGAGGTTGGAATAGAAACGATGTTATTAAAATCACGCGTTTGGTAATAAGTTGCCTCAATACTTAACCTGTTCTTAAAAAACTTGGTATCCAAACCAACCTCCCAGCTATCAGAAGTCTGTGGAGTAAGATTTGCATTTAACAAGGCATCACCGAAAGTTAGGGAAGGGACGCTGTTCCAAATGGTTCCCTTATTAAACGATGGTAAATAACTGTAGGTATAGGCATTATCGTTCAGCGTTGCACTCGAAACCCTCGACCATGAAGCTCTTGCCTTTAAGTATGAGAACCATTTTGGTAAGGTTGTAAGTTGAGAGATTACAACAGATGAACTTATTGATGGATAGAAAAAGCTATTATTTGCCGTGGGTAGGGTAGAGATGATATCGTTTCTGCCTGTAGCCGTTAGGTAAATTGCATTCAGGAATTCCAGATCCAAAACCGCATATACACTGCTTGTGCGTCTCTCCTCAACAAAATTATTTCCCTGAATGGGGTTGGCAGAGTTGCTGAGGTTGTAAAAGCCCGGAATGGTCAATCCATCAGTGCTCGTAGATCCGTACTTGTTGTTTCTGTAGTAGTTCGCTGCACCAACCTGTGCGTGTAACTTAAATTTCTCTGTAAAAGTATGGTTGTAATCACCTATCAGATCAGAAACCAAGTCGATATAATTTCCAGTATTAACCGTAAACTGGCCCCGTGATTTATTACCATAACCAATATAGCTCATCGGTTCCTTATAGGTTCGGTTCAGCCCGTAGGCGTTAATGCCGTTTCTAAACTGAACGCTGAAGGCAGGGCTGATCTTATAGTTCAGGTTCAATGATCCAAAGGTATTGTCCTTATCGTATCCCCGTAAATATTCATAGGCCTGGAAATAAGGATTGTTATAATAAGAAGTATTGTAGTTTCTCTGTTGGATGCCTTCCTTCCCAGGAACCCAATAATCTCTCAAATCTGCTACACTGACATCTGCACCCGTCCATAATACCAAGTTATATAGGTAATTTGTTGGTCCATAGCCTGTTTCAGGAAAGTTTTTAGTAAACTGTCGGTTATAGTTCAGTCTGGCATCTACCGTAAAATTGTCTGATAGCTTATAGTTTCCAGAGATGTTGAAAGAACTATTCTGTAAATCCGTATTCGGAACAATGCCGCGTTGATAAATATGGGAGGCTGAGGCCCTGAATGCACCTTTTTCGCCACTCTGTGTGATACTGATATTGTTACTGGCGATCAGTCCAGTTTGGAAGAAATCCTTAACATTATTTTTCCCCCTAGAAATAAAGGGTAGGGGAACCAGCTTGCCTGTTACAGGATCTTTCGGACTATTAAATTGAGGCGTTTCAAAAAAGCCACTGGGCGTTGTCGGATCCAGCTGATCTAGCTTTGGTCCCCAGATCCATCCAGAACCTTCAGGTCCTCCGCCAGAGCCATCAACATAAGTATATTTGCCCTTAAAACCTGCACCATATTCAGTTTGCACTTCAGGAATTCTGATAAAGCTGGGTTGAATTTGAGTGGAACTGTTCACGTCGATACTCAAATCCTTGCCCTTACCGCGTTTTGTAGTGATCATGATTGCACCGTTCTGACCAATAGAGCCATACAGTGCAGAAGCGTTTGCACCTTTCAATACCGTAACCGTTTCCACATCATCAGCATTAACACGATATAAATCTGCCGATTGATCAGGAATTCCATCAATTACAATAAGTGGTTTTCTGCCCCTTAGCGAAATTCCAGGGTCCTGGAAAAGATCCGTTGAGTTGGTGATATTCAATCCCGCAACACGGCCGGTAAGAGAGTTGATCAGGTTGGGTTCCCTGGCCTTTACCAAGCTCTCCCCCTGAACCTCCTGCACCACATAACCTAGTTTTGCCCGTTCTTTTTTAATCCCCAATGCGGTGACAACCACATCTGATAAGGCTTTACTATCCTCCGTTAATTGTACCTGATAGGTATTTGCATCAGTTACAGTTATTTCTTTTACCTGATAGCCAATGCTGGTAAATACCAATACCTCGCCATTATCGGCCTTTATAGAAAAGTCGCCCTCCTGATTGGTTACCGTGCCCGTATTAGTGCCCTTAATTAATACAGAAACGCCAGGTACACCTAAGTTACTTTGATCGGTAACATGACCTTTAATGAGTCTTGCATTTTGGTTTGCCGATGCTTTTTCTGTGGGTTTCAGGATAATTTTATTGCTCAGCTTTGTGTAGGTAAAAGGTACTGTCGAGGCAATTTTCCTAAGTACTTGCTCTAGATTGCTGTTGGTTTCGTTCAAGGTGATCTGCCTTTTTAAAAAACCGTTTCTGTCTACGCATACGAAACTGTAACGGGTCTGCTTTTGGATGATCTCAAAAACCTGGGCAAGTGATTTGTTTGCCGTTCTGATTGAACACCGTACCTCGGAGAGATTTTCCTCTCTACCTGCTTTGGGAGCAGCATAAACGGAGTTGAAGAGTATCATCAACAGGCATGCTGTTGATAAAGCTTTCCTCAAAAAAATTAAAGTTGTTTTGTAGATCCTTTTTTTCATAGATTAGCGAATTCGTAAGTTAAATTTTAGTTGTTTATATGTCGATTATAGCCGGCATCTCGAAATGCCGGTTTTTCTTCTTTCAAGGCCCCTGTTCTTAGGTATGGCCTGTCAATTCCCTTATCATAGCTCATCATCTCTCGTTTATGTAGATCTTGTTTCCCTGTTTGCGATATCTTAGGTTGCCCGAAGCACAGATAATGGTAAGCACATCATCAAGTGCATCGCCATTGAACTGGGCATAGATCCTTGTGTCGGCGGTATCCTGATCTGAGAAGATGAGTTTCACACCATACATATTTTCGATTTTTGATGCTGCCTCACTCAGTTTATCGTTTCTAAAGATGAGCGTTTTTGTCATCCAGCCCAAAACATTAAGGCTATCCAGGCTGCGCTGAAATACCCTTAGGTTATTCCTGTCAAGGGAAAGTTCCTGACCAGGCCTCAAGGTGTACGTATCCTCACTGTCATGGGTCGGGTTGACCTCAACCTTGCCCTCGAAAAGTGATACGGTCGTGAGCACTTGATTTCTCGTTGCATCGACGTTAAAATGTGTCCCTAATACTTTCACCCGAAGTTCAGCGGTACTCACAGTGAAGGGTTTGTGCGGGTTCTTGCTCACCTCAAAATAGGCCTGTCCAACAAGATGAATGCCCCGCTCGGTGCTGCTGAAAGTATCAGGATAGGTCAAGGAGCTTTTTGGCCCCAATGAGATCTTGGTTCCGTCGACCAGGGTGATGTTCTTAACCTCACCCGCCCTTGTAACCAATACGTGGATAACTGGCTGTGAAGAATCCTGTTTATAAAATAGGTAAAGAAGGCCGATAGAAATCAGACTTATCATCGCAATACTTGCTGCAACCATGCCCCAATTCAACGGGTTAAGCTTTTTTATGTGAGCTTGCTCTTTCGTTTCCTCACTGATCCTGACCTTTAGCCTGGATAAGGCACCACCTGTCTCTACCGCCTTGGGTAGCGCCGTAGCTTGCCAGGCCAGTTTGATTTCCTCAAAGGTTTGTTCGTTTTCCTGTGATGCGGTAATCCAGTCAGCGAGTATCTCGTTCTCCTCCGTGTTGGTCTGGTTCTGCAGGTACCGTGTGATCAGCAGATAAATATCTCTCTCGTCCAAAATATGGTGTGTTTGCAGAGAGGACGCGTGCAAGACCGTGTCTCCTTACAGCCCGTGTGCGATTTAACAGAATAATAACATCCTTAACGGGAAATTAACATTATTGATGGGAATTGTAATGGCGGAAGTTTTCTTTCAGGAATTTAATCGCCCGGTACATATGGGTCTTGACCGAATTGATGGAAATGGCCAGTATCTGGGCGATCTCTTCATAGGAAAGATGATCATGCCTATTCATGCGGAATACCAGTTCGGTTCTTTCAGGCAGTAGACTTATCATTTGATCCATATCTAGCTGAAGTTCCTTATAAATCAAGAGCTGATCGGGAATCAAGTACTCCTCTGCAAATTTTTCCTCTGTGAAATCAATACCAAGAGTTGGCTGATTTTTCAGCTTCCTGAAATGATCGTTTACCCTGTTCCTAACCGAGATGTACAAAAAGGAATTGAGCGCACTATGGATGGAAAGCCCTTTTCTAGCCTCCCAAAGTTTAAAAAACACATCCTGAACCAGATCCTCCGCATCGCCATCCGAGGAGCGGAGTAATGATTTGCCAAAGCGCACCAGTCCTGGATAATATTTTTTAAACAACTGATCAAAGGATTTCTCCTCATCGTTCCGCAAGCGCATCAAAAGTGCAAAATCCTCGGTTTGGTTTATGTTCATCGTTGCACAAAGCTAACCTCAGCTTATTAAACAACTGTTAAGGATAAATTAGCAAAATAAGAAATTTGGCATGTACATTGTGTCTGGTATGAAGCACAGTCAGCTCAATAATGTCTGTTTTAAAACGTAATAATACTGAATAAACGATTTACAGTTGCTAATATTGATCCTAACGACGATACCTGAGCGACCTTTGGGCTTCCGGAACGTATTTAAATACTTGGTTTCGTTCTGTCTTATCACTAAAGATCTTTATTACAATTGAATCCTTTGACTCTATTTTCCTGACATCCCGCATCTGTACTCTTTCTGTTCGATAAAAATCTCCAAAGATCCTCTTTTCATCCACTTGCATCTTCTTAAATTGATTGTCGATTGGAAAAAGAACGAATATGCTATCAGTATTTTTCTGCTTGGAATATAAATGATATTCAATATGCCACGTCATTGTGGCCAAATCAACCGAATCCACCGAATTTGAGGTGGATTTATAAATAAAATGATGTGGTGCGCCAGGAACTAAACAACCCGTCGTGAATAATAGGATTACAAATACTAATGTTGGGATAGATACTTCCTTAAGGTGTTCCATAATCGAGAAATTTGCAAGGACTTAAAGCGAGCACAATATAAGCATATATCGATAATGTTAAATGTCTGTCGTCAATAGATTTTACAAGGATCCAGAAAGCTACTTAATTAAGGCGATTATCTTGAAAAGCCATTTGATTTAGATGTAATGCTTGGAATTTCTTGGTCATTGATGCCGAAATCTCCAGTTAAGGATTTAGTTTACTTTTAAATGTGTGGGTTTTTTTGAAGATTTTCAATTCACACATGAAATCATTTAGATCATATAAAAACAGTTCTTTTCATGAAAAGTATTGGTGAATGTCATTCGAATGCACATTTCCCACTACTACTCAAGTTATTCATTTTCAGTTTTTTACTAATTTGTGATAATGGTTTTTCGGCCTCCTTCCCCAAAAGTATGACGATTGCTTTTTATAAATTTCAAATCAGATGAAAAATAATCCCGTTTCACTTGCTAAAAAGCTTGTTTTTTCTTAATTTTAAGATAAATATCAGGGGTAAAAAGTCTGACATAAGTCTGCCAAACACCCCCTAAAAACAGCGAAATGAGAAAAGTAAAACCCCTCTCAGAGTATCAAAAAGACATCTATGGAGAAATATTAGGCGAATTTTTCAATCCGATATTCTCCACCATAAATCGCATTTAACTAAATTATAGTTAGGTGCGATTAAATATATCAAATGCAAAGGTTTTAAACTAAAATAACCTATGACATTTAACAACATCCATTTTAATTTAAAATATTCTTTCTGGTTTTTTGATTTAATAATTGCTTTTAATCAGTTCGATTCGACTATTATTTATAAATAAGAACAATTTGTTGTTGAATTTCTAATAATCCATAGTGAAATCGCATATAAATAACACAATTTGGAATAAATTTTGATATTTAATTAAATAATTAAATTAATTCCCTTGTTTAATTCCATAATTAATGAATTAGTCAAAAAAACCCTTAAAATAATTCAACATACCTCTGAATTTTACATTGTATATTTATTAATTCTCATTAAATTCTTAAAATTTTATATTATTCTTAATATTTTTTAATAAAAGTGATAATAAATTAAAATTATTTAAGGCTTCTTACTGCAATTAAATTCTATGTTTATCGCTGTTCTAGAAATTTAATTTGCCAAAACATACACGGCTCTTATAATTTACACTTTTGTCTGTTTAAATTGGATAATATATTACCCTATTTTTAGGTTTAGTCATTTGCTGTTAATTCATAAAATCACTATTATTGCTATACGTAAAACGTTTTACCAATCAATCCCTAACTATTAATCCAGCTACTATCGAGAAAAAAAGATTTTACCCTACACGATCATTTTTGATCAACGCAAAGTTCAGGCTTTTAAAAATCAACCAACAAACTTAAACTAATTATTTTATGACTCTTTTAAAAATAGCCAAGTCGGCTATAGGGATTTGTATTGCCCTAATTTTCCTAACCGGATGCCTTAAAGAAGAATATCCTTCAACTGAATTATTTACCTGGAAAGCGAAGGTAGATGTAACCGCCAAAGCCGCAATTTCAACCAACATTGAAAGTTCTGGTGGTGCTACAGGGGCTGAAGGATCTTCTAAGGTTGTAGACAATGACTTTATTAATTCAAAGTTTTTGATCAACCCGTATCAAACCAATTTCTACATGCAGTTATCTTTCCCAGCACCTCAACAAGTAGCATCCTATACCTTAACATCGGGAAACGACGCTCCAGATAGAGATCCTAAGGACTGGAAATTCGCTGGCTCTGTAGATGGTGCAACATGGATAGATCTAGACACTAGAACAGGTGAAACCTTTTCAGGGCGTAACCTCACCAAGACTTATAGCTTTAAGAACAAGGTTTTATACAGGTTTTACAGAATCAGTATTTCGGCCATTGGTAAAGGTTCCCTATTCCAGCTTTCTGAGTGGCGAGTTATAGAAGTTCCAGAGGAGCAACAATAATTTTTGGTTTTTATTTAAATCCATTTATTGGAATACAATTATGATTTATGCCATCAGAAGCTGATGGTTAATAAAGTGAATTCTATAAATCAATATTCCTTTTAACAGTTAATCTATTAAGAATAAAATAATTATGATAAAAATAATTACAAATCTAATGGGAAGCAAGCTCACGCTAAAACCTGGTGCTTTAAAGGCTATGGCACTTACCTTAGCTATAAGTGCCAGTTTAAATGCCAATGCAGCTGCTTCCTCAATAAATATCAGCAGTTCAGTTTTGGCTCGTCAAGCCAAGGCCGCCATTGTGATACGCGGTATTGTTAAGGATGAAAAAGGGCTACCTCTTCCGGGAGCTGGTATTAAGGTAAAGGGCAGTTCTACGAGTGCCGCTGCAGATGTGAATGGCGCTTTTACCATCACCGTACCAGATCAAAATACCGTATTGGTTGTAACCTATGTAGGTTATGATACTAAAGAAATTACAGTTGGTACTCAAACAGTATTAGATGTAGTTTTAAAGGAGACTACTGGCGCTAACTTACAAGAGGTTGCTATTGTTGGTTTCGGTACACAGAAAAAAGAGAGTTTGGTAGGCGCTCAATCATCGGTAAAGGCTGATGAATTGAAACAACCTGTTTCTAGTATGAGTCAGCTGTTGGCAGGTCGAATCCCTGGTGTAGTGAATGTTACCCGAAACGGCGAGCCTGGTGCAACGGGCTCTGATATTTTCATTCGGGGGATATCCTCACTAACGGCTAATGATAGGGGTCCATTGGTGATTATTGATGGTGTTCCTAATCGTAACCTGAATGATATTAGTGTTTATGATGTAGAGAACTTCACCGTATTAAAGGATGCTGCTGCGACTGCTGTATACGGCATACGTGGTGCGAATGGTGTTATATTAATCAACACCAAGCAAGGAAAGATCGGGACGCCAAAAATTAATGTAGAGTATTTTGAAGGTATAAGCCGTTTTACCAAAAGACCACAATTGATTGATGGGGTCGACTATATGAATCTGGCTAATGAGGCCAAATATTCTGACTATCTACGGAGTGGGGCAGCAGGTGCATTCACACCAGTTTACTCAATAGATGCCGTTCAAAAAACTGCCGGTGGTCTGGATCCAGTTCTTTATCCTAATGTAAACTGGTTCGATGCCATATATAATGATTTTGGTAGAAACAGATCAGCAACAGCAAACCTTTCTGGAGGAGTAAGTAATGCCAAATATTATGTTTCACTTGGATATTACGGGGAAGATGGTCTGTTTAAAACTGACCAGGCAGTTAATTCTGGAGTGAAACAAAACTATAGCCGTTATAATGTGAGTGCAAATTTAAACTGGGATATCACCGGTACAACAAAGATGGATTTGGGGATTAAGGGTATTTTGGGCGAAACTACCTATCCAAGTCAATATAATGCCCAAGATATTTTTCTTCAGGCATTTCAAATTAATCCAACTTCGTTTCCAATTCTATATCCAAATGGTAGCCTGCCAGGTATTAGTCCTCAATCTGATCAACGTAATCCATATGGAGATATCACCAGGAACGGATATAAGGAAGGATATAGCAATCAATTATATTCCAATCTTCGCCTAACTCAAGATCTAAAAGGGATTACGCCAGGTCTATCCGTAACATCAATGTTTTCCTTTGATATTAGCAACTCAAATACCTTAACAAGAGAAAAAAGAGAATCCCTATATCGCATCAATCCTACCGATCCATACATCAAGGCTGGAGATCCTTCATCAGGCTATAAGTACGGTCTGGTTTTGCAAGGTCAGGATTTCTTAAATTATGCCATTACCAATAATGGCGATAAAAAGATATATTTTGAAGCTGCCGCTAATTATAACCGTACTTTTGGCAAGCATGCAGTAAGTGGTTTGTTATTATACAATCAAAATGATAATTCAAACCCATTTGCAGGTAACCTAACGCTTTCTCTTCCCTATAGGCTGCAAGGTGTTGCCAGTAGAGCAACCTATGCTTATGATAACAAATATTTCATAGAGTTTAACGTAGGTTATAATGGATCAGAAAATTTTGCGCCTGATAAGCGATATGGCTTCTTTCCAGCGCTTGGTGTGGGCTGGTTATTATCAAATGAAAAGTTTTTCGAACCCCTTAAGGATGCTATCCAAATGGTTAAGTTCCGTTATTCGAATGGTATTGTTGGTAGTGGAGGTAGTGGTGGCGGATATGCGGCAAATGAGGGGGATCGTTTCTATTACCTAACAAAAGTTGGAAATGCAGCTGGTTATACCTGGGGTCAAAATGGAAATATTACACCGGGAAACTCTACAACCACAGGTGGTTTGGGGGTAACAGCCTATGGTGTAGATGTAACCTGGGCAGAAACGCGTAAACAGGATCTAGGTTTCGAGATGAAGACCTTAAATAATAATCTCTCCCTAATCGTAGATTTTTTTAAGGAAAAAAGAGATAATCAGTTTATAAGCAGGGGAACCGTGCCCAACTACATTGGTTTGGCCAATACGCCAATTGGTAATTTGGGAGTTGTAGAAAATAAAGGTATTGATGGTACTTTACAGTACGACGCAAAGTTTGGGCAAGATTTGACGATAAATTTTAGGGCCAATTTTACCTATAATAAGGATAAGGTAATTGAGAACGATCAGGCACCTAAGGCTTACCCTTACTTAGAGCAAAGAGGCCTAAATATCTTATCCCGTTTTGGATATGTAGCTGAAAAATTATTTGATACTCAGGCAGAGATTAATGCCAGTCCAACGCAGTTTGGTACTTTGATGCCGGGTGATATTAAGTACAAGGATTTAAATGGCGATGGTAAAATCGATTCATTTGATCAAACCGTAATTGGTAGGGGAGATATTCCAAGCACTACTTATGGCTTTGGTTTCTCGCTAACGTATAAGAACTTCGATTTCGGTTTATTCTTCCAAGGTCAGGACAATGCAGATATCCTGCTAAACATTCCATCATTTGCCAATTCAGGTGGTTTAGGTAATATGTTAGCGGTTGCTACAGATCGTTGGACCGTTTCAAATCCTAGTCAAGATGTCGTTTATCCCCGTTTATCTTACGGTGGAACTAATAATAATAACTTCCAGTCGAGTACTTGGTGGAAACGTGATATCAGCTTTCTTAGGTTGAAAAATGCAGATTTAGGTTATACATTAAAAGAGGGTATTAAGACTATTGGCGTTAAGCGCCTAAGGATCTATGCAACGGGATATAATGTTTTCACCATCAGTAAGTTTAAGCTTTGGGATCCAGAATTAGGTACCAACAACGGTACGAGATACCCTTTAACCTCTAATTACTCTTTAGGTCTTACCGCTAATTTTTAAAATTAAAAGGATGAAAAAAATATTTATATATACAGTAGGTGCATTACTGATAGTTGGTAATTTTGGCTGTAAAAAATTTTTGAATCAAGTACCTGATGATAGGCTTACATTTGATCAGGTGTATGAGAAAAAGAATACAATTGATAGGGCCTTGGCAAATATTTACGCTACCATCCCTAGTCAAACTGAAGATCGTTTTCCGAGCCAGGCGGGTAACATCGGGCCATGGACTGCTGCATCAGATGAGGCAGATTATACATTACCCAACTTTACTGAGGTAGTAAACTCCGGGGCATGGGATGCTACAAGAGGAGAGGTGAATTACCATTGGCAAAATTTTTACCGTGGTATTCAGTCTGCAAGTGCTTTTATGGCCAACGTATCAAAATGCACGGATTGTAATATTGGTGGTATCGATTTTATTAACAGATACTACAATGAAGCTAGGGCCTTAAGGGCAATATATTATTACCATCTAGTAAGGCAATATGGACCAGTGGTTTTGCTAGGAAATGATCCGATCGCATCAGATGCACCACTCGAGGCAATCAGTAAGCCGCGTAACTCAATGGATGAGTGTATAGACTATATTGTAAGCGAATTGGATGCCACAATCGCTGGTTTACCAGCAACACCTCAATCAGCAGAAGATTACGGGCACATTAACGGTTCTGTTGCCGAAGCTTATAAAATCAAGGCGTTGTTAACAGCTGCTCGTCCATTATTTAATGGAAATCCTGATTATGCAAATTTGAGAAATCAAGATGGAAAGCAATTAATTAGTCAAACAGCTAGTGCAGCTAAATGGACAAGGTTGGCAACAGCTGCTAAAGCGTTCTTGAATAATCCAAACTATGCTAGCTATACCTTATACACCGTAAGTACTACGCCAGCAGGGGTGCCAAATACAGCATTTAATAGAGCTTTTATAGCTACTAGAGATGTGATGTTAGCAACATGGAACGCTGAAATTATTTTCGCAAGAACTGGAGATGCTACCAATTATCAGTATTCGGTAACACCAAATCACTTAGGTGCTCCAGACCCAGATAAGGGAGGTTCGTTCCTATCTGCTTCGCAGCAAGTTGTTGATGCATTTTTTACTGTAAATGGATTATCAATACAAGATGATCCAAGTTATACTGCCTCGGGAACGTCTGCTTATCAGGCTCCAGATCAAAATGATCAGAATGCAAGCAGGTCAATCAGCAATATGTATGTAAATCGTGAACCTCGTTTTTACACAAACATTACTTATTCGGGTCGTAGGTGGATAAATCCTCAATCGAGTATTATTACTAGCTTTGAGTTTACTGGTAATGCAGGAAAATCAAACATTTCAAATAACGATTACACAAAAACAGGTTATACGCCAAGAAAACACTTGGGCGTTTCTGGAAGAACTACTGGCAGACCAACCTTTAGTGTTATCAGACTAGCCGAAATCTATTTGGATTATATTGAAGCATTGCAGGAATCAAATCCATCAGACCCAGATATCTTAATTTATCTTAATAGAATTCGGTCCAGAGCAGGCATTCCATTATATGGCAATGGCGGAATTGCTGTGCCATCAGATATGAGAGGTGCAATACGTAAGGAGAGACGTGTTGAGCTTGCTTTTGAGTTAGATCGTTATTTTTATACCAGAGAGTGGAAAATTGCAGAAACCACTGATACTCAAATTAGAGGCTTAAACATCACTCAAAATGCACCAGCATTCTTTACTCCTGTAGTGACAGAAAATAGGGTTTTCCAAAAGAAACACTATTTATGGCCAATACCTAATGGCGAAGTTCAAAAAGTTCCTGTAATTGTTCAGAATACAGGCTGGTAAAAAAATGTAGCGCCGAGTATTTAGCTCGGTGCTTTTTAAATATATAATACCTACACTATGAAATATATTTTTCCCTTGTCTGCTGTTGCATTGGTTGTTTTATTAGCATGCAATGACAAAAAAGAACCAATTGAAACCGTAAAACCAGCACCTCCACTCGTTGTAGCTGTAGATCCACCAGATGCACCGCCAAAAACATGGAAAGAGCATTGGTTTGAACATGTTCAATTGTTAAATCGTGTTTATTACGATACGAGTGTAGTAGTTTATTATGATGGCGATGTAAAACCGACCATTGCTTGGCCCAAGACATACATGGCAGAAGCTTGGAATTATACGAAGAAAACCTATGGAAAGTTTGGTGATGATAGTCGCTTGTTTGTGATTTATCATTCAGGTAAATATAGTGGTGGCCATCCTGGAACTTATTTGGATGGAGCCCATGATTTTAGAAATGTGACCGATTGTGGTGCCAGTAGTTTAGATGCTTGGGTAACTGGAGTAGATAATGATATCGATCTATCTACGCATGAGATTGGCCACATTGTTGAAGGTGCATCAAAAGGGGTAAAGGAATCTCCTGCTTTTGATATCTGGCATGATAGCAAATGGATGGAAATTTATCAGTACGATGTTTATTTGGGTTTAAATAGGACTGCAGATGCACAACGATGGTATAATAAAATGATGGCTACAACCGATAGCTATCCTAAAGCTGGAACACAATGGTTTAAAAACTGGTTTCTACCCATTTACGAGAATTATGGTAAAACAAAAGCTTTAAATGGCTTTTTTACCCTATTATCTCAGCATTTTCCTAAGCAACAACTTACTGTTCAAGGGAAAAGTTATCAGCAATATACCCGTAAAATGAACTTCGGAGAATTTGTTCATTTTTGGAGCGGTGCCGCAAAAGCAAACTTAGAGCCACTTGCTTTAGCAGCCTTTGGCCCTAAAGATGAAAAGGGAGTAGATTGGGCGCCAATGTTGGCTAAAGCAAAAACAGATTTTCCGAACATTACCTCTATTTACAAATAATAGATTTGCCAAATCGGTGTTTTTCACTTCACAGATGTATAACATTTACTATCAAATTTTCGTAGTAAAATACCGCTTTGTTGGTTCTGGCGCATCGACCGATCTTATCCAACATATTTCATAAGAATTTAACGCCGAAAAGCAGCAAATCGCTACTTTTCGGCTTTATAATTTCCGGTGATATCTTTCAATATAATGGCGAAATACCGCTCAGAAATTGAACTATAATTCATTTTCTCCCGATTAAAGTTTAGTTCATTTTTTTGTTGATCGCAGCTCAAATAATTATATCTTCATAGTAACCATTTCCCCTACGTTATATCGCTTTTTATTTAAAAAGATTAGAATTGAATGTATTGTGTTGTTGTTAGTTTTAGCGATAGTATCCTGCCGTCAGCAAAATAAAGAGAATTAGAATGATGCAGATTTAGTTATTCAACGATTGGGGCAACCTTTAAAGGAACTACCGGATAAAATTAAAGACAGGCAGATTAAAAACTACTCTAATCTCAGTTAAAGATGTTGGTATTGGTATTCCCTTTGAACTTAAAGAAAAATTTTTGAAATATTTACAGATGCCAGGCGTTCAGGAACTGCTGGTGAGCACCCTTTTGGCTTGGGATTAGCAATAGCAAAACAAATTGTAGAAGTACATGGCGGAACAATATGGTTTGAAAGTAATTTAGATCGTGGAATTGCATTTTACATTAATTGCAAAAAATTTTACGGGTTGTTGGTAAAAAGATATGTTGAGTTTGGAGTCAAAAAGAATTCAGTTTTTGAAAGATCTTGATCACTGTTTATACAATTTAAAAAATAAAATGGCCGAAAGGGGTTTTTTAATTTATAAGCATTATTTTTGCGGCAATTATAGAACCACCTGACTTCGCCAATGCGTCACCCAAATTGAGATTTCCAAAAATCATCGGAAAATAGTGGTTCGATTGCTTTCTGTCTTTCGGTAATAATCATTGTTTTACTCATGATCTTTCCGCTGTTTGGTAATTTTATTTTCAGTGTTGTGACCGTCTTAGCAACTTCCAAGACCTTATCTACACTGATCTTATACCGATTATTCTTTAGTATACGTTCTAGTTCTTTATAGACCTTATAAGCTACAAAACAGATACATACATGAGCTTCTATTCGTTTGGGAGTAAAGTGGAACATCGGTCTCA
>NZ_SJSN01000025.1 GCF_004331675.1 Pedobacter frigidisoli
CGTGCACTCAAACAGGCAGTCAAACGCAACATTCAGCGTTTTCCAAACGATTTCATGTTCCAGTTGACAAAAGAGGAATGGCAGCAGGTTATCACAATTTGTGATAACCTCCCGAAGTCGGCAAAATTCAGTCCGGCGACCCCTTTCGTATTCACTGAACAGGGTGTAGCCATGTTATCCAGTATCCTGAATAGTGAGCGTGCAATTAATGTCAACATTCAAGTCATCCGGATATTTGCACGACTCAGGAATATGGTAACTGATAATACCCAAATTCGTCTGGAGATAGAAAAGATAAAGAACAAGCTAGAGAACCAGGACAAGAACATGGAAATAGTTTTTCAATATCTGGATGAGCTGTTAGCGATAAAGGAGATACCTGCCCCCAAGCGAAAGAGGATTGGGTTCAAACCGGATGAACTGTAGTACCTAGAGGCGGAATTGCATTTCCGTATATACCATAACGAAACGCTATTGCGCCAATCAGATCTGCATTATCTGATGAGGTCATCGCTGGCATGGCAACATCAAGAGTGATAGATTTTTATTACCATACAACAATCTGGTAAGCATATTTTTTAGCTGCAAACAACAGCATGACGTTTATCAAAAAGAAAAAAATAGGGTTAACTCTATGCACCTAACCCATGAAAAAATGCGTATTTGTACTCGAAGATAACCAAGACTTTCGGGAACTGTTTACCCTGATGTTAGAACTGGAGGATTACCAGGTGAAAAGCTACCCGACAGCCGCCGACTTCTATGAAAGTATCCAAAATGAGCACCTGGATGTGCTGTTACTAGATGTCATGCTTCCCGACGGCAATGGACTGGACATTTGCCAGCAACTCAAAGCTGACCCAAAGACCAGTAACATCCCGATCATCATGATGTCCGCTCATAAAGAGCTGGCGAATTTAAAAGTAGGATGCAAGGCCGAAGACTATATCGAAAAACCGTTTGACATCCACCAATTTTTGGCTAAGATCGAGCGCTTAGCTTAAACTATCTCTTGGAATACTTGTAGTTGACCACAATCATCAAAATATCACAGCCTACCGAAAAGGCATTGGTCACCACAATCGGAAGTTCATTCAAGATCAGCCCGTACCAACACCACAGCAAATTTCCAGCAAGCAGAACAAAAAACATCAAAGGCGAAACCGCCTGCGCTTTTTTCTCCCTAAGTACTTTTAAAATCTGTGGAAGGATAGACACTGCGGTGAGCACCCCCGCACTGATCCCGATGATCGTTTTAATTTCCATAGCTTACTTTCCTAGCGAACACCCCTGCAACTAAATGGTTTTTCAAAACTAACTTTGCACTCGATACTACCTTCCAATCCATCCAGTTTCATTTTTCGAGACGTTTAAAGTTGATTTAATTTGGTCAACAACCTTCATCATTACTGCAATTTAATGTGAACTGGTATGGTAAAATAAAAAGTACTTCCTTTTCCCGGTTCACTTTCTGCCCACAATCTGCCGTGATGTCGCTGGATAATTTCATAAGAAATAAACAGGCCAATGCCCAAACCCTGAAATTGCCCTGAATGTTCTTCCACCCGATGGTACTTTTCGAATATTTTGTCAAGACTTTTCTGGGCAATACCAATGCCCGCGTCTTTTACTGAAACGGTTATGTGATCATTGTTCTGTTCTACGTTAACAACAACCTTTTCGGCACCGGGCGAATATTTGATGGCATTGGTCAATAAATTAATGACAACCTGCTGCAGCCTGTCCTCATCCCCGTTTACGGTATCTTTCGCTTGACCGGTTTTTACGATAATGTGTTTTGCTGAAGTAAGCTGTATACTTTCGACAGTACTTTCAATCATATCGTTAAAATTGAAATTGGTTATCGTATAATTTAGCTTACCAAACCTTATCTTGCTTACGTCCAGCAGTTCGCTTGCCAATTCATTGAGCCTGTTAACCGACTGCCTTGCTTTTTTTGCATACAGGCTCGCATTTGCGTTATCTTGATCCAACAAACGTTCGAGTATCTGCAAATATCCGTTCGCAGTGGTAAGCGGGGTTTTCATTTCATGGCTTGCGATACTGATGAATTCATCTTTCTTTTCTTCTCTCGTTTTTTGCTCCTGTATATCTGTGCTCGTACCCACCCACATTTGAATTTTACCATTTGCATCCCGCTGCGGAATGGCCCGGCTAAGTTGCCAGCGGTATTCGCCGTCATGTCTCCTGAAGCGGTGTTCCACCAAAAAATCTTCACCGGTTGATATGGCATTCAGCCATTGTTTGATGTTCTCTTCCCTATCATCGGGATGCACTATTTGTATCCATCCATCTTCATTGATTTGTTCCAGGCTCAAACCGGAATAATCAAAAACAGATTGGTTATAATAGTTCAAATTGCCTTCTGTGTCTGATGTCCATATTTGTTGTGGCATTGAATCAGCAAGCAGGCGAAATGTTTCTTCGCTTTCCATTATTGCTCTTTCATATTCTCTTTGCTGGGTTATATCCCTGAACATCCAGCTCCACGCATAATAACTTCCATCTGCTGCAGCCACTGGGTAGCCATACCTTTCGATTATTCTGCCATCTTTAAATTCGAGTTCATCTATACTAATTTCATCAGGATGCTCGTATAACCTTTTTACTTTTTCGATAAACTGTTCTGGGTGCACTAGTTGGGTTAATGCAAAAGTCAATGCTGCGTCATCATCTTTTACGTCCACTATTGGCTGTGGCATATTCCATATCTCCACAAACCTGTGGTTGTAAGAAAGGATCTTGCCTTTTGTATCCACTAATAAAATACCATCTATACTTGCTTCGTTGTGTGCTTCCAGTAACGCTTTGCGGTATTCAAGCTGAGATATTATCAATCTTTGTTCGTTGATGTTTATGGCTGTGCCGATAAAACCCGTAAACTCACCTGATTCCATTCGGGGAACTGCTTTTAGATAAAACCATTCGTACTGCTGTGTTGATGCATTGAGCACACGGAAATCAAATGAAAAAGATTTCTGCAACGAAACTGCTTCGGCGAAAGACTGGTAAACCATTCCTATATCTTCCGGATGCACTTTTTGTTCCCACATATTTCCTGTAAATTCTGAATAATGTGCAATGCCGATAAATTTAAGCACTTCTGGGTTGGTGTATAAAATATTCACTTCCTTATCGGTTAGCCAGACCCACATCGGGGCCTGGTCTGCCAGTGCCTTGAATTGTTCTTCTGCCTTTTTTTGCTCATTGATATCCATACAGGCACCGATATAACCTTCAAATACTCCGCCTGATGTAAAACGGGGTACCCCGCTATCAGATAACCACCGGTATTCCCTATCATGCCTTTTTAGCCGGTACTCCATATAAAAAGGCTCTCTTTTATCAAAGGATGACAAATAAATATCCAAACATCTTTGCAGATCGTCCGGATGTACGCCGTCCGCCCATCCATTTCCAGATTCCTCTTCCATGGTGCGGCCGGTAAAATTAAGCCATCCTTTATTGAAGAAATAGCAGAGCTTATCCGTGCCTGACATCCAGATTAACACTGGGGCGCTGTCCGCTACGTTACGAAATCTCTCTTCACTTTCTTCCAATTCCTGCTGATGATTTCTTTCTTTGGTTATGTCCCTTATAGTTCCTAATAGTTTCTCCGGATTATTTTCTTCATTATAAAAAACTCTTCCTTTCGCTTTCATCCAGTGAATGGATTTATCATTCCATATCAGCCTTGCCTCGTAGTCTAGATAACCTGATATAATTGCTTCCTTAAATGCTTTTTCCCGAATATGAAAATCATCAGGATGTAGATGCTGAAGAAGCTGGGCATGAGTTAATTTAATATCCTCTTTATATCCACCTAAAATTTCCAGGTATCTTTTTGAATAGGTAGGGTCTTTAGTTTTTAAATTCAATTCATAAGTACCAAGTTCACTTGCTTCAATAACAATATTTAGTTTTTCCTCGTTTGCCTTCAGTGATCTTGCCGCTTGTTTTTTATCTGTAATGTCTGTATGTACACCCACCCACTGTATCAATATCCCATCGTCGTTTAAGAGCGGTATTGCCCGTATCGAAAAATCCCGCCATTCCCCATTTTTTGTCTTAAGCCGGTGTTCAAAAATAAATGTCTTGCGTTCTTTCACTGCCTCATTCCATGCTTCTACTGTGGGTTTTACATCGTCTGGGTGTACTGCATTTGTCCAGCCGTAACCTTGGTATTCTTTATTAGTTTGTCCTGTGAGTAAAGCCCAGCCTACCTGCTCTCCCTCCATTTCTCCACTTGCATTATTGGTCCATAAAATACCCTGAACTGCCTTTACTGCCGCCTGAAATCGTTGTTCGCTTTCTTCAATTTTTTTTCGTGCATTCACCTGTTCGGTAACCTCTACTCCATAAACTAATATGCCATCTATTTCATCCTCGTTATAAGATGCCTGATATACAAAGTTTACATAACAATCTTCCGCCTTTCCATTTCCCTTGATCAATTTAACGGGCATTTCATTGCCAAAAAAAGATTTCCCTGTTTTATAAACCGCATCTAAAATTTCATAGAATCCCTGTCCCTCAAGTTCAGGCAATGCTTCCCTTATTGGCTTGCCAACAACTTGGCGATGTCCGACTAACTCTATATAATTTGCATTGGCAAGTTCGTAGATATGGGTGGGGCCTCGAAGAACACAAACAATGGCGGGCGCTTCCATCAGCAGGTTTTGAAAGCGGCTCAGGTATTTTTTTTCTTTGGCCTGAAGTTCATTTGCTTTATCTCTCATGTCGGTAATATCCTGAATGGAGAGAAGTATTAATGGTTCACGCTTTGATTTCTGAACAATGCGGCTTGCATTAAGCATCATTATTTTTTCGCCTATGTGCGGAAAGTTGTGTGTGACTTCAAAATCCTCGAAGTGAGAATTTTTTGGAAGGATATCTTCCAAAAACTCACGCAGGCGTGGGATGTTCCATTGCCTGTTTCCCAGATCATACAAAAGCATTCCTTCTGTTTCGGTATCCGTTACACCAAAGTTTTTATAGAATGATTTGCTGGCAGAAACTATGCGAAGGTTCTTATCGAGCACAATCATTGAATCATGTATCGTGGCAACCACAGCTTCGGTAAAGTCATAAGATTCGTTGAGCAGGTCGTTGCGCATCTGCAATTCCTGATTGGTGGTAATGAGTTCTTCGTTGGCGCTTTCGATTTCTTCTTTTGAAGTTTCTAATTCCTCGTTCACCGTTTGTAGTTCTTCGTTGCTGCTAACTACTTCTTCACTGGCACTTTGCAGTTCTTCTATATATGCTTCCTGCTCCTCCGTAAATGATAGTGCATCGGCATGTGCAGCAGCAAGTTCTTCTTCTAATTTTTTTATTCTGCGATCTAATGCAACTGAATTGTTTTTTCCTTTTTCGTTTGATGTTGAAAAGGTTTCAACCTGCATATGTTCCGTAAAAAGAATTAAGAGCAACGGTTCATCGGATTGAATTTTAAGCGGCACCACTTCAACGGAAATAATTTTCACTGCGGCATCCGTTTTTATTTCAATACCGCCTTTATACATACGCTTCTTTGTTTTGATAGCTTTTGCAATTGCAGTGCGAAGTTCAAACGCAATTTCTGGTCTCGCCATTTTTAAAATGTTCAAATTGGCTTTGCCTTTCGGGTGTGTTAAAAATAACTCTGTTGCGCCTCGGAATTGCACAATCTCCATTTGGTGATTGATGGCTACGCTGGAAGGCATAAATTCTGAAAGAAGCACAGTGTCAATAGCGGAATCCACATTGTTTAATTGTTGCATTGTTGAATTGTTGGATTGATGCTTTGTCTTTTTGTTTTCTGTGGGGATATTTTTTTCTGCCAAAGTTTGGTTTGCGAATCGCTGCGATAATTGCGGGAAAATGCGCACGCCCGAATTTATTTTTCGTGAAAATATTTTATACTTTTTGTTTACTCCCGTAAAAAGATTTGCAGACTGACTAATGGTTTCTGATTTACCAAGCATTAAAAATCCATCATCATTCAATGCATAGTGAAAAGTGTTCATGGCCTTTTTTTGTGCTGCAACATCAAAATAAATAAAGAGGTTGCAGCAACTTATAAAATCAAGGCGTGAATAAGGTGGGTCACGCAAAATATTATGGGGAGCAAACACACACATTTCACGCACAGATTTACTAACGCGGTAGCCGCCAGCTGTTTTGGTGAAGAAATTCTCAATGCGTTCTGGCGAAACGGTTTCCAGTTCCTTTTTTGAATAGATACCGATACGGGCTTTGCTGATTGCCTGTGCGCTTAGATCGGTAGCAAAAATCTGAACTGGAATTTTTGCAGTGTCCCTGCTCTCTTGCAGTTCAAGCAAAATCATGGCAATGGAATAGGCCTCTTCGCCTGATGCACATGCGGGAACCCAAATTCGCAACGGCTGTCCTGTTTTTTTTCTGTCGAGTAGCTTGGGGAAAAGATGTTCCTCTAAATATTTGTGTGTGTCGGTATCGCGAAAAAAACTGGTTACATTAATCAGCAAGTCCTGATAGAGAATATCTATCTCCTCGTTTTTTTTGTCAAGATAATCTGCATACTCTTTTAGCGTCTCTATTTTATACAAAAACATTCTGCGAATGATTCGCCTTTTGATGGTGGTCATTTTATACTGGCTGAAATCAACACCTGTGGTGCTTTGCAGGTGATTAAGAATATTTTCTAAATCAGGATTATTATTATTAATCAAATCTTCTTTAGCCACCTTCCCCGGTATACTTGCGGTGTTCTTTATGTTGCCGTTTGATTTTATAAATGGATGTTTGCTTAGTCGCGCTAACTCAAGTGCAATTTCCTTTGGCGATAAAATAAAATCAACTGCGCCCGCTACAATGGCACTTTGAGGCATACTTGCGAATTTTGCTGTGTCATCTTGCGCAAAGGTTAAACCACCTTCGAGCTTGATGGCTTTCATGCCTGCCGTTCCATCGCTGCCGCTGCCGCTAAGAATAACTCCGATAACCAGTTCTTTTTGCGCATGTGCAAGTGATGAAAAAAGAATGTCAATAGAAATTGCCGAACTGTTTTCTGCACGTGGTATTAATTTTATGTGCCCATCAGTTACTTCAATTCCTTTGTCATGCGGAATAATGAAAACACTATCAGGCTCTATTTTATCCATTTGATCAATTTCCTGCACCTTCATTTTCGTATGCTTCGATAAAATTTCAGTCAACATGCTTTTGTGGTCGGGGCTAAGGTGCTGCACATAAATAAAGGACATGCCTGTGTCGGACGGAAGATTTTTTAATAACTCGGTGATTGCCTCCAATCCTCCTGCGGATGCGCCAATGGCAACAACTGGAAAAGAATTTTCTTTGACTACGTTTTCAACTGAAGATTTTTTATGAGTTGTTGCAGAAGTTGCTTTCATTTTGAATGCAGAATTGATTATAGGTTATTGAGTTAAAACTTGGTTTATTCGCTGCCCCAGGGGATATACATTCCAAAAGAATTATAGAACATTACGGCAATCATGGTTTGCAAGCTTTGTGGCCAGTCAGAAGGATAACCGAAAGAGGTTTTAATCCGGTTTTTTGCTCTTATAAGCTCGTCCATTTCACCTCCCCATTTGAGGAAATAATAATCAGAATTTATATTGCCCATATGTACATTGCTTATGGTTGAAGTATAAATTTATTTTTTGATGGTTAGTATCTTTGTTAATTAACTCATTATAGAAGTAATACAGCTGCTAAAATAAAAATTTTAAACAAGATATTAAAAATAGACTACTTTTAAAAACATTTGGTTTAGTCCTGCACGAAATTTCACATCTGGAAACAGCGCTCAATAAAGTGCTAATGTTCACATTATTGACATTCTGGAAACAGGTGGATAAACTGCTGTCAATTGACCCCATCTCGCCAATAATAATTTTGTTATAACATTTTATTTTTCAACGCACTTACAAATACTTAAAAATTGGTACAACTGGGCCAAATAAAATGGTTTGTCCACTCTGGTTGACGAAAGAGGAATGGCAGTAGGTTATCACAATTTGTGATAACTTCCCAAAGTCGGCAAAATTCAGTCCGGCAACCCCTTTCGTATTCACTGAACAGGGTGTAGCCATGTTATCAAGCATACTTAATAGTGAACGTGCCATTAATGTCAACATTCAAGTCATTCGAATATTTGCACGACTTAGGAATATGGTAGCTGATAATACCCAAATTCGTCTGGAGATAGAAAAGATAAAAAACAATCTGGAAAACCAAGACAGGAACATGGAAATTGTTTTTCAATATCTTGATGAGTTGTTAGAACTAAAGGAAACACCTGTTCCTAAACGAAAGAGGATCGGGTTCAAACCGGATGAACTGTAGTACCTAAGGCGGAATTGCATTTCCGTATATACCATAGTGAAAACCCTGGGGTAGAGATTGGGCTTTCACAGGCCGAAAATGCGGGAGGACTGGCTCTCGCAATAGTAGATTGAAAACAATTTCATTATAACAGAAAGCGACTCCTGATGATCTTGCTTTCTGTTATTTATTCATCTATTCGGTTTCTGCCTTGTTACTATAAAAGAAAAGTTCAGGAAGCTGATCATCTGGTTACAAAAGAAAAGCATATCAGTCATTTCTTCTCCTTCAGGAGATTCAGCTTCCAAATGCACCCAGCCCTTGTAAAGTTCCCATAAATTTGCCCTCGCCTCGTGCAATGGAAAATTCACGAAAAAATATTCCATCTCCGAATCTGCATTTTCAATTTCTTCGTCGGTAAGCCCGGAAGGTTGAAAATCGAGTAGTTTTTTGATATCTTCCATGTCTCTGTTTCTATTTAATTTCAAGCTCATAATGTTTTTTAATTTCATTTACATAGGGTTCAAAATGCTCTTTAAAATAAGCCTTAGGAACCTGGATCTTGAAGTTTTTACGACTAAAAAACAGAACTACCCTAGAATCCGTTTCGGATTCCAAAAGATACCAAACAGTGGCGTTTGAAGACGAACAGATGAAAAACATGGCAATCCTATCTTCGCAAAAATGCAAGACCTTTCCTTTTACCTTGAACCTCAACTTAAGTTCGTAATAATCACCCTTATCACTAAGTAAAAAATTTAAACTCGGTACTTCATCTGAGAATCTGGCAACCTGCATATCCTTTTTCATAGGTCTCTTCTGAATATTTCTCATCCCATAGGTAAACAGATAGTGTGTAAACGGCTCCCTGGATATCATAGGGAGTGCTTTAGTGAATAGTTCGAAAATCTTCCTCTTACTGCTGAAATTGAGATCGTCTATTTCGTCAGAACGTTCATCAGTGTCTTCATATTCCCTAAACTGAATCCTTGCCATTTTCTTCATTTCGTAGCAGATGCTGTTCAGCTCAGTTTGATTTGCGGACAGTTCAGATTGTTCAAAACTATCGTTTTCTTCGAAAAGAAAACCAGTGAAAGATTTTACTGTGTTATTATCCGCATTTAGGGAAAATTTGTACGGTATCAAAAATGGATAATGGTTGGAATGAAACCTGACAGGATCGGTATTTGCAAGGCAATAACCAATAAGGTACTCATGGTTTAATGTCGTGGAACCATCAGTCACAAGTTTTCTCTCCAATACCTTGCGTTCGGCTATGTGCAGGAAATAATCATCTGGCCTGAAAAAACCTTTAAATTCTTTTTTTAGCCTGATGTCCACTCCATATCTATCACAGATTACTTCAAGATATTTGGATTTTCCGGTTGCTTCATTGAAGCATTCTGGCCAATAATATCCCTCAAAGTCATGAAATTCATTCCATAACATCGCCCTCAAAGTACGGTAGGCATATCTTCCCAGATAATTTTCATCCGTATCAATATTGCAGCTTACCAATAAATGATCATACTCGACCTTCAGGTAAACTTTTACAGGCGACTCATTTTCGAGCTTTACCCTAATTGTCAATATCCCTTTCTTAAATGAAAGTACCTTTCTTTCAACCATGTAATATGGCCGGTTCCCAGCTCGAAGTTCTGTGTGTGACTCCAAAACATTTAACCTCAATATACGGGTACTCTTATCAAACGGAAGTTTATAGAACTGGGATTTAGGTTTTCCGGCAAGCATCATTTCATCAGCCATTGCAAATTCCCCCTTTCTCTGCTTCCGCCTCTTCACATTCGGCAGTTAGAAGATTGATCTTTTTATCACAAAGATCTTTGGCGAGAATTAAAAAATGATGAACCAGGCTATATAGTTTATCAGCATCACCCATCTCGACATTGAAATTATCTTTATACCTGGCGTGGCTGTAACTATTCATGAGCTTTTCAAAAAGCCTTCTGTTTTCTGGCGTTCCAAGCAAAAGCTCTCTCGGCTGCTCCGAGAAACATGCACAGATATCCAGTAGCCTGCCCAAATGATGAATATCCGACCTGTAAGCCATAAAAACCCTGATCATGGCAATGCATGACTGCTCAACAACCTGGTGAAGCATAAATACGCATACATTAAATTTTTCATTACTGTAGCATTCCCCCGCTCCGTCCAAAAATCCCTGCGCCATTGGAATCCTATGATACAAATGCTTACGGGCTTTTTCAAGCGATATCTTTTTATCAAGAATAGATTCAGGAAATAGATTCAGCGTCCCATCATGACTGTATAGCTGAATACCTGTATTAAAAACAGTTATAAAAAATCTGTTATTAGCGTCAATCGCGGTGTCTACGCTCTCTTTGCTATGAACCAGAATCGTGATCTTGCCATGGTTGAAATGCGTATTTACATAATCCTGCACTCCATGCTCGATTCTTGTGGTGCCCTCTATTACCATTAATAAGTAATAGTGAAAATTGCTCTTTGTCTGTTGTATTGAAAAGGAAGTAAAAGAATTCTTTATAGAATTTATTTCACCGAACTTAAGAATATGCAAGGGCGTAAACCGCTCTGCAAGTTCTTTAACAAAATTGGAGAACGGCTCTTGCCGGCCCACTACTGGCTTTAATGATTTCTTTTTCATATCTTCATCGTTATTATGAAGACCAATTTCGATTGGAAAAGGCGCGTACCGAACCAATAATTATTGTTAAATACAAGCACAAGGTTGTTTTTAACTGTCGGAATTTTTTAAATATATTTGGCCATGGAAACCTCAGAAAAAACGAACAGGATGCATATTGGTAGAAAAATAAGCCGTATCAGGGAACTGCGTGGAATGAAACAGGAAGCGCTTGCTACAGAACTTGGCATAAGCCAACAGGCAATTAGTAAACTGGAACAAAGTGAGGAAATTGAAGAATCTACTCTTGATAAAGTGGCAAAGGCCTTAGGTGTAACTGCTGAAGGCATTAAGCATTTTACAGAAGAGACAATTTTTAACAACATCAACAATTTTCATGATAATTCGATTCAGAACAATTTCAATCCTATCGAAAAAATAGTTGAATTATATGAACGTTTGTTGGCAAGCGAAAAAGAAAAAATTGACCTTCTGAGAAAGCTTTAGTTGAATCCATTCTTATCTCATTAAGTACCCAACATAAAGGTTTGACTTTGCTGGCTACAGTGCAAATTATATTAACATTTAAATTATTAAAAACGACTGTTTTTTCTGTACGACAATAAGATTCTATTCATCATTATGGGAAATTTCTAATAGATAGTTATCTTACCCCATGCAAAACAATATTGTAAATACAATTGTCAGCTTAGTTTACGACTTTTTCATCGAATCGTCTGATTTCAATGGGATACCCTTGCGTGATATCTCTGAAAAAATTGGAATCAGTTACAAAAAATCGATTGATCTTATAAAAGAAGGTGTTAAAAACGGTGATATAAGTATTCAAAGTAGCACCAATCCTCACATTATCGGATTCCAACATTTTGAAACCTCTAAACAAATTTGGGCGCTTGACCAGGCGAAAGATACAAAGGTTAAATATCAAAAATTTGGTGGCATTACTCTGGCAATGGAAGGAACTGAATTTCCAATTTGTCTATATCCATCGCAAGTATATTTGCAAACTCATAGAAACCTAATTCAATATGGGGATGCTTACTATACCAAACAGTTGGCGCTCGCAGAACCACAATTATTATTGATCTATTTCGACATTGAGGTACTGGATAGGTATGCAAGTGATCCAAGATATGATTTTCGTTTTAACAACTATTCTGGCTCTATTTATTGTCATTATGATGAGACAGAAAAGCTTCTTGTTCGGGAGGAGGATGAGTTGTTTTTAAAAAGTTTTGGTCTAGGATACGGAGAGAACGGTGAGCGGTTAACAGTAGTGCCACTATGCTATTTAAAAGATCTTTCAGAAGATCAACAGATGTTTTGGAAAAGTAAGAGATACAGCAAGAAAGGTAAAGTTGCACAGGCATATTATGAAAATATCATACTTGGCAAATGGACTAGCTCATACAGCGTATTCACGGCCTTTATTGGGGAACAAAATTGCTTGAATAAATTATCGGAACATATTTTTGGGAAGCGATTATTCCGCACAGTTTATGACCCTGATAATCGACCTAAAGAATTCACACCATTTTTTTCACCAACTTTAAAGAATTATCTGGACTTCGTTTCCCTACTCGACAAAATGATTTCTGATAACATCAATAAAGATTTTTTTAAAGACAAAGTAGACCTCGAAGAAACCATTGAAGGAAAAGGTGGGGTAACTGAGCGAAAAGCTAAAGGTACCATTCGACTATTTGAAGACTGGTTAAAAGCAGAACTATCAGGAAGTGACCCGAAAGGCATGAAAATGCTTTTCGACGAATTTCGAGATGTTAGAAAACAGAGGCAAACACCTGCTCATAAAATAACCCAAAACAACTATGACCTCAAATATTATGATATGCAATTAGAACTGATCAATCGTTGTTATCATGCTACAAAAGCACTCAGGCACAGCTTTGCTGGGCATCCAAAAGCACAAAATTTCACAATACCAGGGTGGCTGGATAAAGGAAAAATACAAAATTACTAAATGACAGTGCAGGATCAGACGAAGCTGGACTACCCTCAAAAAAGATGCAATCAACTAAATTGATTTACCATTGGAGCTCAAATGTCTGTAGTATATGGCTTCCCTAATTTAGCCTTTTGCATGCTCTCAGCGAGAAAATTCTTCGATACATATTAGTTATTGCATTCCTGTCCCCGGAAAAAAGAATGCTAAGTATTCCACGGTTTACCTTTACCATCAGGCACAAGTTGTTTACTGAAATTGACGACTAATCCGATTTGAAATATATTGTACAAATGAAAAATAAGATAAATCACACAACAATCCTGAATAGCTTCTTTTTGAAAGTTTTAGCTATTCAGAAGTCAATTGAAGCTATTAATAATAGTTGGTTAGCGAGCATTAATTTGAGCATAGCTAATCATCATTTCACAGACCCGATAAATTATCTAGTTCAAGACGACAAGAAGCAAGTAGAGCATTTTAATAAGTTGTTTAATACTGACTATAAAGAAATAAAATGGGCTAATAAAATACTCTCAAATGCTCAAATAGTAATAAGTGAGGATAACAAGGCTAACATTTCTAGAGAGTTTTTGTCGAATATTTTTTGTCAATTGAGTGTGATTCTATTTGAGCATATATGTGTGTTATTAAAAGATTTATCTAATTCAAAAGGCCGAAATAACTTTGATGTAATTAATGATTTCGACCTTGAGTTCAGAGCTGAGGTTTTAGAGTTCGATAAACAAAAAATTATTAAAACTCCTACTATATTAATATTACACAATTTAAGACTTTTTAGAAACTGTATAACTCATAATGGGGGTAAGATATCGAACTTAGGTTCCGAATTTGAGGAATACAATCAAAAATTGAAGGACGGAAAATACCGAGATTTAGAAGTTTATGGATCCTTAAAAAAGAAGTTTTTTGCTATTCACTACCTAGAGATATTGGGTACATCCAGTTAAGCAATGATTCATTTATTAAGCTTCTTGACCTATATTCACAACTAGGATATTTAGCGTATCTCTGTTATTGTCGAAAATTTAAACTACAAGATGATTTTGTATTTAAGGAGAAAAGCTGAAAAACCCCATCTCGTAAAAATGTTTGAAGAAACTAATTTATCAAGTGACTTAAAAAATAAAGTGTTTATTTAAAAAATTCAATTTCGAGATGTCTAGCCCGTTCAAGAGGACGTTAAGGGCAAAAAGTTTAGCACTTCTTGCAATATTTGTAGCATTTAGTTTCCATCACTATGCAAGTAGTTCATTCTCTGCATATTTATTTCTGTGTCCAATTTATTAATCCTGCAAAGATATCAAAAGCGTTTGTGTTGGAAAATCCTTTGCAAGCCAAGGCACCCCACTTTAACTTGGCAGCAACAAATGACAGCTAAAAATAAAAATCGCTGATCAGTCTAGGGCTTTTTTACGAAACAGCTCTATGTTAGCCAATAAGTCTTTAATTTCCGATGGAATCATTGATGCGTCCATGCTCTTAACAATATTTGTATGAGTTATAGTAAGACTATAAAGTTCCTGAAGTTTTTGATTTAATACCGACAAAAAGTCTTTCCCAGGGACTAACTTCAGCTTGTCAGAAAGATTAAGCCACATTTTATCGAACTCATCCAATGAGTTTTGAATAATGTTAGCCTCATCTATCTTGGAGTTCTTACTCTTTTCATATTTAAGTCTGTGTGCATGTAGTTGCGATTGGGTTTGATTTTTAAATTGGTTGGTGATATCGCTAATGAGCTGTTTAATATCTAAATTAATCTGACGTTTTGAATTAGTACGTATGTTTATTTCAGCAAGTCTTACATTAATAGCTTTCTCAATAGCATCTGGAACCAATAAAATGTTTTCCAACTCTTTGAAAGTATGAATATGTGCAAACACTTGACCGATATTTAAATCCTCTTGTACTTCTTTGACCTCGAGCGAAGATCGATAATCTCTATCAAAAATAACTGCTGAAAGTATTTTCAAGCCGACAGTTTTTTCAATTCCTTCTTTAAAAGCCCTCAGTCTAGTAGGATTAAATCCTTCAACTGGCACCACTGCAAAGTCTGATCTATTGGCTACTCTATCAAGTTTTAATATTCTTGCCAGTTTTGAAAAAATTAAAAAATCCTTTCCTTCAACGAATAAAATCCTTCTGGTTTTTGCAATCTGAGTCAAAATAGGATTTAGATTTGAGCCAAGTATTCCAAAAATTTCTTTAAGCTGAGTTTGATCCTTTATACGCTTGGCTGATTTACTAGCCTTATTTATCAATAAAATATCATTTGTTTCCGCTTCACTAATAATTTCGGTCGAGTGAGTAGCAATTACAATGTCTGGGCCAAGTCCTTTTAAAATACCCAAAAGTTGCCTCTGAAGGTCCGAATGCAGGTAAATGTCTGGTTCATCAATTAGAAAAATCGTTGAGTCTTTATTTTTAATTATGTAGGTCAGCATTTGACACCAAACCTGAAAACCATATCCAGCCCAAAAAATCTCCCTTGGAATTCTTTCTTCGGGACAAAACATGTTTAACATCGGATCCTCCTGAGTATAATCAGCTTCGGGTCTATTAATATCCATCCCAGGCCATGTATTACGTACCATTTCTTGAAATTCAGGAAAATCTTCACTGTAGTGAAACCAAATGTTTCTAAAATTTCTTGATGACCGTTGAGATGACAAAGCTAAGCGAGCTGCTTGTTGCTGGTAAAGTTGTTCATGATGGTCAACTGGTCCTAGTATTGGTACGAATCCTACATTTATACCAATTAATTCCCGATATTCCTTTGGGGAACGAATTGGTGTCTCACCATCTATTTGCATGTAACACCTATCTAACTCTGTAAAAACAAAAATAATTTTGTACTCGTTACTGAGTATGAAAACAATTTCTGCAGGTACAGAATCGTCATAGTTATGAAAAACATTTTCTGTGGGAATGGGGACCTGCCGTAAATCAATTTCATATCCCCAAATCATTAAGCCTCCATTGTCATAAATTGCTGTTGGCTTTCTTATATTAGCTCGTTTAATACCTTCAGACAAAAGTTTAAGGGAACCGATAACAGTTGACTTACCTGCATTATTAGGGCCTACCAGAATGTTAAAGTCATTAAGTGTTACGCTGAAATTCGAAAAGGATTTGTAATTTTTATATTTAATTGTTGAGATCGAGGCCATTTAGATAAAATATCCTTAAATATAGCTTTATAAATACGTTAAAAAAACAATTAAATAATGGTAATGATTAGAAACAAATTATTTAATTGACTTTTTCCGAACCTACCTACTAAATCCCTGTGACTGCTGCAACCTTTTACGCCTCCGTTTCTCAGCTTCCTCGACAGAATCTGTCTGTGAGGATTCGTAAGTAGGTTCCATCAAGATTTCCAATAACCCACCGCCAGCATCTTTTGCAATAGTCATCATATCGGTAACATTGGCAAAAACTCCATCTGCAATTCCTTTCGTCAAACTATCTATATTGATATCTCTTGAAATGTCAGTCGAGAGTTCCGAGATCATTTGCATCTGGGTTTTCTGTTCAGGAGTTCCGTTCTTCATAACATTTGCATAAATAAACTTATCCTTCAGCCCTCTATCAAATTTGAATAGATTATCAAAAATCTCCTCACCAGACTGCTTAAATGCACTGCGATTAAATTGCCCTAGTTTTGCAGAATGTTTTTCATTCTTGCCTTTTGAGGTATTTTGAGGACTAAGTTTAACTTTATTACTTAAATCTTTCCGACTTACGATCACCTGAACGTGCATTTGTGGTCCTTCTTTTCGATCGCCCTTTTGCTTTGTTCCATTTTTTACTTCTTTATCTGTGTGCTTATAGTAACGGTAGTTTTCAACTTTGGCAAACCATAAAAGATCGGTATTGGTATTGATTCCTGGCCTTTTGAAATTCTTGGCGTATTCATCCATAATTTTTACCGCCAATTCCTTGATTTTCTCCTTTGCGCCACTCTCGCCATAATGTTTAAAAAGATGTTCCAGCTCCTTTTGGCTCGGACTGATATTAATCAGGAAAAACTTACTGTCATCACGACAAAGCTTTGCAATGTTATTATCGATCTTAACCCGAACTTCCTGCCTTCTGATATCGTTTCTTACACCATTGAACCAGTTTTCATAACGCTGATCTAAGTTTTTTTCAGTTTGTAAACTATTCTCTTTTTCCAGATAATTGACCAAAGCTCCACTACTGCCTTTGTTATTTCCCGTCTCAGATGCTGTGATGTTAATGTACATAGGCTAAATATTTTCAAGAGATTTTCTGACATGGCTTTGCAATTCCTCCTTTTTGGCAGCTGATACCGGCCATCCCAAAGATTCTCTCTGATTGATATAATAATTGAGTATCTCTCTAAAACTGGACTTCAGTTTACTTTTTTCAATATGATACTGGTGAGTTCTGGCAATTTCTTTTTCCAGTTGTACCATACGGTTAGAAATTCCGTCACTTTTCTTTTCCTCTTTCTGTAGATGCTGCCAGATTATTTTGAAATATTCTGTATGCTCTTTTGCTATGATAGTGAGTCCGTTACTATCGGTAAACATGGGTAACAGAAAATCCTTTTCCTGCTTTTTGAAAAATGATATTATCCTGCTTACTCCGTTTACCAGCTCTTTCTTAAGTAGCTCGTCGTTGAAATCGATCGGATCTTTTTTTGTACCATAAAAATAATTAACCATCTGTATAACCACCAATTTCTTCGGTCTCCCCAGTTGCAACGAGATTTTTTCCAGTTTTTCATCAGTTGCTTTTGGATATCGCACAGACTTAACATTGATATCTTCCATTGCCTATCTCCTTAAAAGTTCTTCTCCAATTCTATATTAAGCTTCACTTCACTTCCCAGCTTTGGATGCCATGAGGGTTTATATTTAATAAAACCGCCTTCCTTCAACTCCCTGATATTTTTGTGGTATGTAGAGACAGACTTTATCCTTGAAAATCGCATAAGTGTTTTTCTGCTTACATTAAATGGAAGTGTTACATCCTGATAATTACAACACTGAAACAATGCAATCAACATGCTCAAATGCGTTGGGAAAAAATGTGGCTGCTCGCACGCATGCGCGAAGTATCTACGCAATCCTATATAGTGCAAATTTTCATCTTTCTTCATTTCATTTCCCCTCCATCATCTTATCAATTTTTTCCCTGCTGTAAAACATAGTTCCACCAACCTTACGGAATGGCAAATTGCCATTGATACGCAGGTTCTGTAATGTACCTGGCGAAATATTTAGCATTTTCCTTACCTCAGCACTCCTCAACCATGATTTGTTTGATGTACCACTATTAGTCTTTAATATATTTTTCATTTCATTCAGCATTTCTGTCTTGAACTGCTGCAAGTCATCCATTGTAATAATGTCCATTTTCATAATTAGCTCCTTTCATTTTGATATATGCATCAATGCACATATACATATATTTTTACATTCAAATATTCGGTATACCTCAAAGTATACCGTTTACTGTTTTTATCGGCTTGAAAAGCCGACAAGTATCCCCGGAGGATACTTGAAACCCCTGTAGCGATAGCTCAGGGCAAGCAAGTAGGGCCACTGCCCAACTTCCGCTTGCTCAGCCCCCGAAAAGGGGACTGACTGCTTGAACCGCCTTTCTACCGCCAATCACGCACCCTTGAAAACGCCACAACCTTTTGGGCAGTCCCGAACTATCATGCTGTGCCAGTGGTTTTTGTTACACATAAACCATTGTTATGTGGATATATATTTATGTTGCTATATGGATATATATCTGCTTGGCTATAGGCATATGTAGTTATGTTGGTGGTGGGACACCGTTCGTTGGGGAATAGATTTCTTCTGTGGTTTTCTTCCTTCCCGATCTTACCCATTCGGATAGTTCCACCGTGGAGAAATACAGTCTTTTGCCCCGCTTGTTCACGGGGATTTCCTTCCGGCTCACTTTGGTGTAAAGGGTGGGTACGGACAGGCTGAGAAATTTGGAAGCCTGTCTGATGGTCAATAAATCGTCTCGGGGACGTTGGGAGTTTTGCGACCTGTTTTCCAGCAACAGGTCTTTAATACAATCTACCTTTTCGTGCAGTACGCTAATGGCCTGTGGTAGTTCTTCGAATGTGTACTTCATAAGCGGTATCTTTTGTTTTGATACCGCAATGTTAGTCGCTTGTTTTGTAGGGTTACAACACGTTAAACCGCATCCTTACTGTTTCCCTACTAATATTTACTGTTTTTTTTGTTTCTGACTGTTGGAATTAGAAAAGGAACTTTGTCTTTCATCCTTACCTCTAAAATTGGTGATTTGCAGACCTTGGTATCGGAAGATATAATCGCACTGAGCCAGCCCTCCGAATATTCGTTTACTTTATCTCCATTGCTATATAAGAAGTGCTTTAAAATCCATTTTTCAAGTTCCGCTTTATTGCATCCCACAATCAGGTTTGCTTCATAAAGCTGCTTAAAAGCATCGGCAAGCTTATTACTGTTTCCGTTGAAGATCAACTGGCTTGCAGGTTGCTCATCCGCTTTTATTAGGGCGTCAAGCTGGACGAAATGTTCTTCTGAAAAATAAGTTCTTATCAGTTGCAAGAAATCATCTATATACTGATGATTGAATTTTGGCCGACCCGCATCGGGGTTATATGGGATTTTTGTGGGCTGCTCAAGCGTGACATTTTCAGTTTGTTGCTGGCTTTTCTGTTTGGCCATCCATTCCTCGAACGTTTCACGAGGATGTAGGATTTCATCAATTTCGCTGACCAGCTCACTTAAGAACTTGTCTCTGATCTTTAAAGTATCGTGCAGACTTTCCACAAACTCGTCACCTATATAAATATCCTCGTAGTCTGATTGCAGATTGTTAACGATAAACAGGTAATCGAGTTGGATTGAAAATATGAAGTTGCTGGGATATTCCGCTCTGACCTCGCTATAATGCTGGTGGAAATTTGTCCATATGAGTTTAAACCTTTCCTTTAATTTTTTGAGCTGTTCAAATTCTCTTTTTAAACTTATGTCATTAAGTGAGAGCAGGTCAATTAAAGCCATGTCTTTTAATACCCTGATTTCACTCCTATAAGTAAAAGAATCATAGTAATGTGTTTCGTGCGCAAGGCTATAAGCTGGCTTATTTCCATCTTGTTTTATTGGGCTCTTCAATTCTGCCTTGGTAATGATGCGGAGTTCAAAAGTCTGTAAACGGATTAAAAAAATGGCAAGATTTTGCATAACTTAATTAAGTTTTAGTAGTCGTAACTCTTAAAGATATAGATAATTTAAAATGATGCATGATAAAAATGTTTTTCTCATCCAGAACGTCATAAACGATCTTCTGGATCCACAAACCTCTGTAGAGGCGGCATTGCTAAAGCTCAACTACTTTGCCAGGCTCGTGAAAAACGACAGGTTGCTGAAATTCACCGAGCTGGAGATCAACGGGTACAAACAGGAAACTAAGGTTCCAGCCTACCGGCAGACGATCGCCCACCTCAATGTCGTACTCAGCGATGGACACCAGAACAAAACCATAGACCTTCCCATCGAGAACCTGGAAGCGCCGTTCAATACCCAGTTGAGAAACATACAGGTCAGGGAAGGCATCAGGATCGTAGAGGCCATGGCGGAAAAGAAGATTGTAGAGAACGACCAGACAATAGGGACACCGGTGCCCAGCGGCATGCTGGCATACATCAAAAAGGTAACCGACAAGTTCACCGCCAATGGTGTATCTCCCATCAGCGCGATGGTCAGTGGAAATCCCACTCTGACCATGCAGATCATCAGCACGGTCAGGTACCGGATGCTAGGGTTCGCCACAGAGATTGCCGAACAGTTCGGTTATGTGATAGAGATCGGCTCATTCACTGGACATCTACAACAGAACAACCAGATGATCAACAATTACATACAGAACCAGATCGTCAACAATGGAAACCACAACGTGAACAACACCGGCAACCATGCCAAAGTGACCAGGAATAAGAACAGGCCAAAAAACTAGCTATAATAGGCCTTGAGCGCTTCCGCTAATAGATTACCAGCAGCCCCGACACTGATCTGCCAGGTGCCATCTATGGATTTTGCCAGCATTTTTTTCATCCAGCCGTTCACTTTCGCCCCAAAAGAACTGCCCTCGGGCTGCTCGGTATCTATCACAGTGAGCAGTTCGGCCACATCCTCAGTCTCCACGCCATTGTCCCTTAGCGTTCTGGCCAATTGGTCCTTGTTTCCCTTGGTGATGGTGATGTTCGCATTGACCATAGCGTTCTCACCGGTATTGACCACGTTCCCGTCGCCATTGTTGGTAATGGTATTGTTCATGATATAGTTGATCTTAGTGTTGTTCTTCTTGAGTTCAGAGAGGTCAGTTTCCATACCAAACTGCTTTTCCAGTTCCAGTATAAAATCCAATAGCCTGTCCCTTGCAGCGGAAAGCACCTGGTTGGCTGCATGGATCGGAAGGGTAACCCCGATGTTCAGCAGCTGGAAATAGGGACCATTTGCATTCCGCAGGATACTTTCCAGGGAATGCTTCACCGAATCGGGAAAGCGAAAGACCAGGCTCGGATTTTCGTTCTTCTCGAACAGTTCAAGCGTAGAGGCCCCTTCCAAAAAGGGCATCTCGCGGAGCGTATCATCCACATCCCCGCCAAACTCCGGCAATGGGATCGGGTAATTGGTCACATGCCTTACCCTGTTCATGAAATCGCCGATGATCGTTCCCGATAGTTTCCGGTATTCCGGCAGGGAGCTGGTGTTGGGATAGCCCTTCAGTTCGAAGTTTACCCATTCCAGCAGATTCTGGTTGCCGATCCTCGTGGCCAGCACCTTTGTCTTGGTCAGTGCCGAGACAAGGGAAGTCTGCTGGTCGACCAGGTCACCAATGATGTCAGAGATTAATTTCATGGATGGTTACAAAAGCACAAGTTACTAAGAATAAACCAGAAATGTGGAAGAATTACCAACCCGGACCCACTGTTCCAACACCATAAAATTCTTAAATTAGCCGCTACACTAACGCATTTAAAAAATGGCAACGCTTTCTCCCTTTCTGGTTCCCGGTCTTACCATAACGATTTCTGTTGCGGCAGCAGTGATCAGTTATTACAACTATAGGCTCAAAAAGACGCTGAACATCAAAAACCAGCTCTTCAACGAAAAGCTCAAAAAGTACATCGAGCTCAGCCGAAAGCTGGCCGAGTTCATCGAATTGCTGGACGTTGCCGGTCCAACGCTCAACCAGTCCCAGCATGACCATTCGGTCAGGGAACTACTTTTGGAGCAGGCTGAGAAGGCCAACCGTCTGGGACAGGAGATCGAATACCTGGTGATCGATGCCCACATGCTGGTTCCGGGAAAGATCATCTCCCAGTTGATGGATTTTGTGACTACCCAGAACATGGGCGGAACAGGAGAGCTATCCAAAATGGACCGGGTAAGCTATTGGAAAAACGAAGAGCTGTTCCGCAAAAAAGCGGAACGGCTGATCCGTGCATTCCGGGAAGACCTTCATGTAGAAAAACTGAGCTTTTCGATGCCCAGCAAAACAACAAGGCGCGATGGATAGAAGGATCAACCTGCTCCAAAAGCTCTATGCACTGCATTCCAGGCTCATAGACATTTATCACAATAGTTCGGCAGATCATGTGCTATTTGCCAGTTTCTGCGACACTTTTGTCGCCTTCGTTGATATGTTGAACCCAAGAGCAAATACCAGGCATTTCGAACTGTTGTTCAGGCCATCAGCTGACCTGACTAAAAAAGAGGAACTTTCCGCCCACCTGCTCGCCGCATCAGATTATGCCGCGGAACTGACTGGCAGGATCGAAGCCGATCCGGCCATTGTGATCGACAACGAAATCGTTGCCTTACTATTCGACTATGCCAAACTCCTTCGGGCTACAGCAAATGGCTACCCCCTTCCAGTCGGCTCCTTTTCCGGATCAAGGAATACCAAAGTGAGTGCCTATTCGTCGTACAAGATCGCCAGCCAGTTTTTCTCCAATGCAAAGACCATACAACGGTCCAATACCCTGAACGGTTTTACCATTTTTGCCTTGAGACAGGCATTGGAATCCGGGGCAAAAGAACTCCTCGGGATTAAAGCGATACATAGATCGGACCGCCGTCCGGACCGCGGAAATACCCAGCTGCCATGGAAGTTTCTGGTTGAACATGCCCAAAAAACCTACTTTTCACTACCCTTTCGGCCGCTTGAAATGCAAATCATCTACCAGTGGTCAAACCATTTCGTACACACCGGCAACGATGCCAACTGTTATGTGACTGCAAAAGCCCTGGCCACGGTATCCAAACTATTCCAGCGCATGCAGATCCAAAACTTCTACGGGCAGCAGGACTGGGCCTATGCCAATATCATCACCGATCAGAGGGCGATGAGAACGGACATAGAAAACTTCCTGGCCGAACTCCACGTCCCCAGGTATCCAGAATGGGCACATCCCAGCCTGTCCCACATTCCCGGTTGAGAACTTTCTTTTTTCTTGCTGATACTAACTGTTATCTTAGTCCGTCCCCCAATCATCATTAATGAAATTTAAACATGGAACAACTTGTTACCTATGAATACCCTATTATCGCCATAGCCGAGCAGAGGCCCCCGGCCATGGCCAATAAATCCTTCCCCTATAACGAACTCGCCGATGACCGCAGGTTTGAGGAATTGCTCTATGCGCTGTTCAAGGATAAAATCAAAAACGGGAGCTTCCAGGGATTTGACGGGATCAGCTTGATGAGCGGGGTCAGGGACAAGGGCCGCGACTGTTCATTGACAAGGAACGGAAAAAACCACGGACTGATCCAGTGCAAGAAATACGGGAGCAATATCGGAAAAGGGATCTTCGGGGAAGAGATCACCAAGTTTGTGATGTACACCCTTCTGGAGGGCAAACTCATTGAAGATCCGGACGACTTCACCTACTACATTGCAGTCTCACAGGGATTCGTACTGGACTGCACCGATTTCATTGACGATTTCAATAACAAGATGGCCAATGAGCCACAGCTTACCACCTGGATCGATAAAAACCTCCGCAATCCCACGCTGGCCACCCTGAAGCTCGACAATATCGAACCACAGGTGCGTGACATTCTCACCAGGATCAAAGTGGAAAAGATCCTTCCCCAAGACCTGGATGGTTATCTCAGTGAACCCGGCTGCCAGCACCTGCAGCCGCTGTTTTTCGAACTCCGGGTGCTAATCGACAACCATGCTGTGGAACAGATCAGGGTCGAACTGAGTGAACTCCGAACTGGGGAAATGAAAAAGGAACAATTGGACCAGGAGCTCGACCGGGGATCTTCGAGCCTAAAACACGAAAACAACCAGTTCGAGGACATACCCGACTCCCATATCCAAAGGTCGGAAACCGATGAGCTGTTGGAGTGGCTGGAGCAACCAGCCCAAAAGGACGATAACGGGAAAGAGCAGAATATCTGCCTGCTGGCCGGTAACGCAGGTACCGGCAAAACAGTCATTCTCAAAGACTTCTACGATCAGTTGGCACTAAAAAACCTCCCCATACTGGCACTGAAGGCCGATAAACTATATGCGACAAGTATCATGGAACTCCAGCAGAAGATCGGGCTCACCCTACCCGTCTTCCAGTTCATCGAACAGTGCAAACAGAAATACAAGCAGACCATACTGGTTATCGATCAGATCGATGCACTGTCCCAGGCCATGTCCGCCGACAGGAGTTTTTTGGAAGTCTACAAATCCTTGATCGACCGGTACACCCATGATCCAAACGTGCGCATCATCATCTCGGTGAGGCTGTTCGACCTGTATTATGATCCTTCGCTCAGGGTATACAAGAACATCAAGACCATCGTCGTCTCTCCCCTTACCGAATCACAGATATTTTCACTGCTGGAAAAGATCGGCATCAAAAAGGAACAGGTTACCCAAAAACTCCTGCAGCTGCTGAAAGTTCCCAACCAGTTGAACATATTTGCCAGGATCTCCCCTGGATCCACTGGAAGCTTGGGCATTACCAATATCCAGGGTCTTTATGGAGAACTGTGGCGTCAAAAGGTGATGAGCAAACCAAGATCGCTCGCCATGGACCCCAAACGGATCAAACAGCTCTGTTATAAACTGGTCAAACAGATGTTCCAGTCCCAGCGGATCTCCCTATCGGAAAAACCCTATGAGGAATATGATGCAGAAATCTCCTATCTGGCCAGTGAACGCATCCTGAAACGCGAAGATGGGCAACTACAGTTTTTCCATCAGAGCTTCTATGATTTTGTGTTCGCCAAACGTTTTGTAGAAAAAGGCGAAGACCTGATCGCCTACCTTAAAAAGCAGGAACAGTCCCTGCTGATCCGCTCGGCGCTGAAAATGATCCTGAACTACTTAAGGGACTATGACCAGCATAAATACGAACAGATCATGGGCACACTATTGGAGGATGGAGAGGTCCACTACCACATTAAGCACATGCTAGTTTCCATGCTTGCTTTCCTTGAACATCCCACCGAGGAGGAAAAGGAGATGGTTCAAAGAATCCTGAAAGTTTGCCTGCATCTGAGCAGCCACTTTTTCGACCAGGCGAGGTCTCAGGAATGGTTTGAAATGGTGATCGACAGGCAGCTGATTTCCTTTCTGGAATTTGGGAAAGAGATCGATGACAAAGTCTTCCTCGACCTGCCGGATGATCCGGAAAAGGCGACATGGAAACTCGGCTATTTCAAACGGACCGCAGGGATGCTGCTCGGCCGTTTTATCAACGCAAAAAATCCACGAGCCTGGGCCTTCCTGGCGCGCTCCGGCAATGCCGCGCTGATCAAGGAGCTGCTCTATGGATTTGAAGATTGGTCCTTTGATCCGGCTTACCAGCTTTTGGAAAAAAGTGGCGACTTTTTTGTCGAGGACCAGTTTGGGTATATGCACATATTGGAAAAGATCGCAGCCCATAGGCCCGAGTATTCCTGGTCGAAGATCCAAGGACCATTGGTCCAGTCCGCCCGGAACGATAAGAACTCGCACAACGAATACGAGGAAGTCGAGCTACTGAAGGCACTGTCCAAGAGTATTCCCGAAAAGATGATCGGAACACTGGAAGCGATCATCATTGAAGACCTGCCCGAGACCAATTTTCTGGATAGGCCATTGATCGGCGACCACAACTACACCTATATTGACCTGAAAGAATCCGATGACCTCATGGGGAGGGAATACCTTTACCGCCTTTTGGCCGTATGCCTGCGCAGAGCAGCAAGAATGGGAGCTGAAGAATTCTACTCATTTCAGTCCAGACATCACAGATCCAAGCACAAGGCAATGCTCCGGTTGGTGATATTTGCCATGGGAACCAATGAGGCACTTTTTGCAAATGAGGTGTTCGGACTGTTCAGCTACATGCGCGGTATCGGAGCACTTGTGCTGGGACAGGACTTCCGTGTCGAATTCCGTCAACTTTTTTCCAGTACATTCCCCCACTTCTCCCCAGGTCAAAAGGCAGAAGCTGCCTCAACCCTCAAAACATTAGTGAACAAAGAAGAGATTTATTCCTACAAGGAAGAGGGCGTATCAAAGGTACATAGCAATTGGGGTAAAGGAAAGTACACGTTTCTACTGCGGCTTCCCGCGGACTTTGTCAATATGGACCTCGAGCTGAAGCGGCAATTACAGGAACTCGAGCGCAAGTTTGGTCCTTACCAGGATAAATCCAAAACCGGCCCAGTCCTTGCTGGAGTTGTCCGACGCCCCTTACCGCCGGGGGCCTATGAAAAGATGTCGATCGAACAGTGGCTGCGCAGTTTTAGGAGGTATTCTTCGGACCGCGATCCTTTTGGAGGAGATTTTTTAAAGGGCGGAATAGAGGAACATTCAAACGCCTTTAGAGATACCGCCGGAAAGGCAGATGCAGAAAAGATGTTCAATTTGGTGGAACAGTCTATGCAGGACGCAAAGATCAACTTCATCTATCCGTTAAAAGGGCTTTGGGGACTTGTCGACGCCGGTGCGGAGGTCCAACGGGCAGTTGGCATCACCAAAAAACTGATCACGGATACGCGGCTGGCAGGAAGCGAGCGTTATATACTTTATTTTATCAAACCACTGGTCAGCGGCGAGGAAACCGAAATCGAGTTGATCGATTTCTTGGTGGCCCAGTCGGAAAACTACCAGGACCAGCGCGAGGATCAAGAGGATGTATCTGGAGAGACCCAGATCGGAGGACTAGTCACAAGGGGTATCAACACGACCCACGGATCGGCGGCAAAGCTCCTGCTATCAATCCAGGATCCAAAGTTCGAGGAACAGGTATTTTCGGCATTAGAACGGCTGCTCAACAAGGCCCCCGAAGAAACCCGGGCGGCACTCTATTTCCGTTTTGCCTACCTGAACCACCTGAACAGGCACAGGGCGTATGCACTTTTTCGCAGCTCCCTGCTCAAAGAAACGAACATTTATGTCACAGCCTCAGCCATCTGGTCGCTGCAGTATATGGGGAACGTCGATTTCTCTGGATTGAGGGGTGTGTATGAGAAATTGGTGATATCGGATACCTTGGGAAATGACGATACGAACTGGCTGGTATCGATACTTTACTTTTCCCATCTGTTTGACAAACCGGGAGCAGATGAGCTACTTTATCAACTGTTGGACCATAATCCCAAAAGCCGCACCTGGGCACTCAGCGAAGGCTGCAAACATTACCACTTCAATGAACAATCCGCTGCGAAAACCCATCCCTTGCTGATTTACCTGGTCGAAAAATTCGCCAATGACCCAGCAGATCCAATGGAAATCAGGTTTTTTAATATCGAGCACATCAAGCTCGGAGAAATCCATGACTTTCTCGAGGCTTTTATCAATTCGGTGAGTTTTACTTTTTCGGGTAACCTGTTAAAATACCTGACCCAGCAATGTAGTTCTAATCCCCAGATGAGTATTGGCTTGTTTAACAAGGCTATCCAGAAAAGGTCATCAAAAAATGATAACAGAGGACATGTTCGCGAAAAGGATGGCTATACCAAGTTCATTGTAGGCGCATTTACCGCTCTTAACGGAAAGGATAATGCTAGCAGAATCTTAAGGAAGCAGCTTCTGGAGTCTTTTGATGAAATCCTGAGGGATTACCGCTACAGAACTGATACGGACAAGGTGCTGGAGGAGCTGCTATAGTCCGGAATATTTTGATAGCATAGACAAAAATTAAAGATCAGTTTAGAGATGAACAAAATAAACCCATTGGTATTGGCCAATCTTCGTTCCAGTTTGATGGGCAGGCTCAAGCTTGCACTTTTTAGGGAAATCCTGGGCAAACACGACATGGCACCAACTGTCAAAGAGGTACAGCGGTACATTCGCAGTTTTACCAAACAGCAGATCACTTTCGTAGAGATAGCGGTCTATGTCCTCAATGACGCCCGCTTTATCCTGGTCGATCATCAGCAGACGGCCCAGGACATTGACGTTGGTGAGCTCTTTGCAAGGCTGGACAGATTTCCGCTGAGAAAGCCGATCTTCTTGGAAGTAGTGAACTTCCTACCAGATAAGCCGATCGGCGTGATGGTCCATTGCCATCAGCTAGCAGGAAATATCGGACATTTCTATGCCATTACTTTTATGGACGAACACTATCCATCACAGATCTCCTACTTCGAGATCAGGGTAAGCCAGTCGGAACCTGAACCGGCCTACTGCTACTATGATCAGGATGGCCAATGGGTTTCCTCGGCAAAAGCTGATCCTGGGATCAGCAAAAATGAGCCGTTATGGCTCTGCGTGGAGGCACTTAAATTCCTGTCCGACCACTATACCGAGTCTTTTTTGACGTTGGAACAGAGTCTGGAAAAATCTAAGAAGACAAAATTCAAAAAAAAGGATTCCGCACCGGATGACCCTGTCTATACCAAGCTAGTGCAGCAAGTATTTCTTGGACAGATATTGTGCCATGTTGCCGAAGTGGATTTCGATATGATCAGGCCTTTTAGTTTTGACGCCTGCTTTATGATCCCCTATTTCGAGATCCAGCAGGCCAAACGGAATATCGATGACCATGTAAAAAGCGGACTGGTGGTCTATTGGAAAGATGGCGCTTTTGTGACCAGCGATGACTACCAGACCTATATGGTCCTACGGGTAGCCGGGATCAGCAAGGTGAAGATCGTCGTTCTGGGAGACCAGGGGCTTGACAACGCCAAGGTACTCCTGTCGGGCGGAGCTGACCTTTTACCCGGAGTACATATATTTGCCAGTCCTGGCGTCGACCGGATGGACGAGGCTTCCAGAATGATGTATCTGGATGAATATGTGGCCAGGCTATCGGCAGTAATGAATCTAAAGGATCTCATCAAAAGCAGGTGCGTTGTATTTTCAGAAGACTCCAAAACCGGTATGTTGGAGGTGCTGGTGCAGTCGAACGGCTTTGACACAGAACAGACGACGATCATGTCCTACAGCAATTGTACAAAGATAGATCTACTGCCGCTGACGCTTGAAACGTTGAGAAAGGTGAACAAAGACCTGATCTTTATCGTACACAGGGACAAAGACTACCTCAGCGCCGAAAAATTGGAAAATCAGTGCAAGAAGATCACTGCCCTTGGAGCAATTCCCTTTGTAACCAAGGGTACCGACATCGAATCCCATTTTCTGGATCCAGAGCACATCAGCGCCATCATCCCTACTATATCCCTGGAATCGGCCGTAGGATTAGTCGAAGTCGCAAGGGAAAAAACCAGGGAGCTCTCGATCGAAAAAATGCTCAAGGAAAAATATGGCAAAAAGCATGAAATGCATGCCGCTGAAAAACCTGAGCTCGCCAAGATCTACGAAAGCGACCCGGAAAGGTACACCTGTGGCAAGGAAACGATGAATATATTAAGAAGCATGCTTCATTCGATCGTCAAGGGCAATAAAAACCTTTACGAACCTTCAGCTCACCTGGAATTTGCCCAGTTGAAAGAGATCGCTTCCAGAATCTGGAAATACTGAGCGGTTACCAAACCTCTGTTCATTGAAACATGTACAGAGGTTTGCTACGGAAACGATCTAATTACCGGCTAGTCTTTGATGCCTAAATCATCTATGCTCAGGTCTATGTCCTTTGGGGGCCTTAGATCCGGCGGCAGGATGCTCCTGAGTTTTTCCAATATCCTGTTTATCTTCTGGGTGTCTGGCCTGATCGAGCTGTAGTTCCCATACAGCCCATAGATGAGCTGTTTAGAATAATGGAAATACTCAGCGTTAAGAATTGGGTAGGCAGCGGCATACCATTTGACAAAACTATGGTTGATGTTGATGTTTTTGCCAAGCTTGAGCAGGCTACTGTTCGAAATGTCTACAAAGGTAAGCGGATCGAATCCCAGGACCATCTCAGGTAAAGGCCTGGACCTCTTGGTAACAAAATAGCGCATGTGGCGGTAGCCGTCTTCCTCATAATCCTCTGCCTCGATATCGAAATTTTCTTCCAGGACATAGTTGATCAGGGTCTGGTAGAAGCGTGAACTGTGCGAACCAAGATATACCTGCAATCGTTGCGGAGATTTTTCCACGAGCTCACGGATCGTCAGCGTCCCTTCAACAGTGCTGACTTCGATGCGATCGTTCCAGAAATCTCTGTTATCCTCATAGAACCTGGACTCCTTGATATCCCCTGAGGTATATTTGACGTCACGTTCCAACTTATCAAAAAAATGATATTGGTCGAGTTTTGGTTCCACATACAACAGGCCGTTTAATGCTCTCATCGCCGAGAGCATGTGCGCTATCGTAGGATAGGTCATTTCCCTGACTTCATTTCTGGAAACGGTCAGCTTCGGCAGCAGTTCATCCTGGAAATAGATCAGGCCTGTACAAATGAAATTGAAATTGTTCATATGTCCCCAGCTGCGAACGTGGTTGTTAATCAGTCCCCTGTTCAGCGCAAAAAGTTCGGATTCTGATGGGATCATGATACCATTATGGCTGAACCTAAGCGAATTGAGGTGATATGGGTTATAGTAATAAGGATAGGAAGTGATTTCCTTGGGAATCTGTAAATGTTCCATTAGGAAGGATACATCCAAGGTTTCCTGGTTTTCTGTGGAATTCGATCCGTCCTGAATCCTACGAGTACAACGGACCTTCATTTGGTTCTCTTCATGAGATTCAAGGGTAAAGCTGATTTTCTCGTCACTACCCAGCCCTTGTCCGTTGATATCGATATAGGTGATTACCAGCTGCCCTTTGATATTGGACGATAGCGCATCATTGGTCAGGTTGATCGGAAGTATAGAAACCTTTATCCCTTTTTCGAAGGGCAGATCAGTCAGCGTCCTGACGCGTTCGACAAATTCTTCTTCCAGGTCAAAGGACTGGGCTGTTGTCCATGGCTCTTTTGTCAGCAGCTCAAAATCACCCCCGACCTGGACACCATCGTATTTCACGGGAACTGGCGGTGCCATCAGGTATTTTTCCAAGTGCCTTTTGACATCAAACCTTCATATTCCTTGTTCGTGGTGATCCTTACGGCTATCGAGGTACCTGCCTGTTGACGAAAACCGGTCTCCGGTCCATATTCAGCTGGCATTGGTGCCGGTATATGCCTTGCCTTTTTGCTCTGCAGGGTAAAGAATCCGTTTCTTCCCTCCACAGAAAGTCTATAGGGATTTTGCAGGTCATCCTTATGCACGGTACTGATCTCGATTCTATCACCAGCGATGAAGCATGACAATAGTCCGATCCCAAAACGGCTTATCGGAACAAAATCCGCATTCACTTTTTCTTTGATGGCCAGCTTTTCGAGTTTGAACGAATCCGAGTTATAATAGGATTGTCCTTTCTTGAGCAAATGCTTTTCAATGATATCCAGGGTCATGCCCATTCCGAAATCATCAATCCTGATCCATTGGTAACCTTCTTGGTCGGTAAAACTGGAAACAACAATGGGCGAAGCCTGAAAACCCGCTGTCGTTAATCTCTCCCTGAACTCCCTGTGCCTGCTGGTGTCTATGGCGTTCTGCAGCAGTTCCCTCAGGAAAATATAATCGTCGTTATAGATCCCTTCTCCGGTCAGCAGTTTCATCACATCGTTTTCAGCGAGCGAAAAATGATAGTTGCCCGATCGGTAGTTTTTGCTTTTGATGCCTTCCAGGTTCATTTCTTCTGGAAGTTCAAAGTCAGACCAGTGCGGGGAACAGAAATGCAAAAGCCTGGCACAGGCGTTGAGTTCATTTTCTATGATCTTCAAAAAATCGCGGATGCCCACTTCCACTTTCGGATGTTCTGGAACAGCAATAAATCGAAGGCCTGGGCGCTTGCCTTTTCTATCTATCGCAAACCCTTTGGCGCTCATATGTTTGCGCCACTCTTCGTTGCTGATCACTTCTCTAGTTCTTTTTGCCTTGTCCAATCTAAGAAACTCATATAGACCCCTTGGTGATCGGGTATCATCAAAATCAAGTATATCCCCCAAACGTAGCAGCAGGGCGCAGAACTTCAGGTCACATTTCCCCAAAAAACTGTTGCTGAACTTCAAGTCATCGTTCTTAATGACATCTACCGGCTCATTGTGGCTCTCGCAGACATTCCCGAGTTCGTCACGGAACGGCACCCCTTCCCAAACAATGGGTATTCTTTCATCGGCCTGCTGTAGAAATGGCCACACCCTTTTGGCATGTGCCCAGCGGCAGTACCAGTTGATTAGTTCCTCTGTAGGCTGCTTTCCGTTTTCCTCAAATTGAAGGTTGGCCGAGGTGTTTTCCGACAAAAAGTCCAGGAATTCCGGCTCGGTGACGATCTTTTGAAGATCCGCAGGAGAGTAGACCATTCCGATATCATGGTAAACTGCAGACAAAATGATCATCGCAGTTTCAAGACCGGTCAGTTCGTTTAGTCTGGGACCTAATATTTCCCCTATCAGGTGAAGGATATTATATTGGTGCTGGCTATTGTGCAGGGTATAAAACGGGAATGCCAAAGGAATACGCTCCAACAACGGCAGTGCATGTTCAACATGTTTAATCACCATGGACTGTTCATCAGGTTGGTCTTTGGTAACTTCAAGAAAGTGTTTCCAGATGGGCAGTGTGGCAAAAGGGTTCAATATATTATTCGGCATAAGGATCGCGTAATTTCAAATATCAAATATATCAAATTACGTATAATATCGAAAAGTCATAGGCAGACCTGGTTTCAAAGCACGGCCATTAAAACGATCCAAAACAACTTTTTTTATTTTGCAAAATTTAATGACAAATTGCACATTGACATGCTCTATCAACCTTTACCGCCAAAATTCTTTACTTAAATTTCAATAGGTGACATGACCTTTTAACGGGGGTATTGATCGTAAATGCTTCCTAGAAAGGGTTAACAGGAAAATAAGCGTGCAAAAAAAGTCCTACATTTCCTCACAAAGCTCCTCATCAATCAAAAAAGAAAAAATTATTTTTCAAGACACTGAAAATCAGAAAGATTATTTTCAAAAACCATTAAATCAACTCCACAAAGCATTTTATAAAACTGCCTTTAACGCCTATTCAGGCGCCACACTAAAAAATGGGGATACCAATAATTCTACTAGTAACAATCCTTAGTAAAACAAAATACAATTCTTAGGTTATATGCTATCCGAATACAAGCTTGAAGGTTTTCGCGGTCTCAAATCTTTATAGAAGTTAATGACTTCAAAAAATAAGCCAATTCTAAATCTAGCACCCGAGAATTGAGGAATTTGAAAACCCGTCTTTTTAAGCGGTGTAAAACCCTTAAGCGTAAAATTTAAAAAATAAAAAAGCTTAACCGCACTGATCAAGCCGAACATTATCAGATAGATTTTGAAAAATTTATCTATACGGTAGATAACCAAAGAAAAGACCAGTTCTTTTAAGGCCCAAAGCATTGCAAAAAATAATATCGCCATACTGAAACAAACGTGACTAATTGGGTAAGATATAATCGGCAGATCAATCAGACCGTTTTAGCCGCCCGAAATCCTTAGCGATGTAAAACGGCAACAAAAGCTTAAAAACAGCCATCTATTAAGAAAACACGAAGGTAGTGAAGACCCATGCCGGTTTACATGCCTAAAACCCCTGTACCTACGAACACAAAAAAAAGCGCCCAAAAAGCGCAAGGCCCATCTATGCAATTAGCCAAACTGGGTAAGACAGAATTCGAAAATTTTATCATAAACATATAAAAAACAGCAACATGGAACAACAATTCCTTTTCTCTGCCTTCAACTTCTTTTTAAAATGCATTTCAGCAATTATTAAAATTAATAATAACCAAAATCCAAGTAAAATGAAAAACAAGCCCAACAACACCGCTCTGGCGATTGTCGCCCTAGTAATCATTGCATTCTTTGCATTGTGCATCGTAGCACTGAGATCATAGTAGCTACACCTTTCTGGTCTCCGATATCCTAAGCGTTATCGGAGACCATTTTACCAAACCGTAACATCAATACCAGCATAATACTTATCTTGCCATATGAAATACCTTATTGACGCCTCAGCATTAAATGCAGAATTTAGCCGTTTAATGAATCAATATGACAAATACCATTGGATGGTCGCCTGGGCAGGAAAACCATTTCCGCTCACAACAGAACTAAGCAAAAACACAAATAAAATTAGAAAGATAGTAGTTGGGCTACATTTTTACCAGACCCACCCGGATTTTATCGAGCAATTTATGGGGTATAAAGAAATGAAATTTATGACCATTTCTGCCGGCACCTTTCATCCAAAAGTCTACCTATTCTCTAGCAGCCCTGAAAAATGGGAAGCCATCATCGGCAGCGCCAATTTTACCAATGCCGCATTCAGTGCCAATAATGAAGCAGGCATACTCATCACCAGCGAGAATGCCGACAAAGAAATGTATAATCAAATCAAAAAATCCATCGCAGATGCCTGGGATCAAGCAAAACACTTCGATAAAGACCTTCTAAAAGACTACCACAGATCATGGGAAAGGAATCAATCCAAACTCAAAGCCCTCTCCCGCTTAGAGAACAAACAAAAACCAGGAACACCTTATTTCTCTATCCCAATTGTATCAACCACATGGTCTGAGTACATCAAACGCATCAACGATCAAAAAAAAGCGCAGATACAGGAGCGGATAAAAGTACTGGATTTTGTTCAGCAGTACTTTCAGGAAAACCAGAAGTTCGCAGATATGGATGTTACTATTCAACAGCGGATTGCTGGATATAAATGGGCTAACCAACCAGCAGATTTCCGCCTTTTTGGGAATATGAATAATGCTGGCAAACTCAAACAGGTCATCAATAACAAACCAGGTCTTATCGGAAAAGCAATAGACATCATACCACTGAGCGGAGAAGTCACTAAACAGCACTATGAAAAATTCGTTGAACTTTTCCAAAAGGCAGTTGATGGCGGCAATAAATACCGTTCTGCAACCAGGCTACTTGCAATGAAAAGACCGGACGTTTTCTTCGCCATATCGACAGGGAACAACCAATTACTGGCAGATGACTTCCAGATTAAATCAGTTGGCACTATGAATCTGGAACGCTACTGGGATGAAGTTGTCGAGAGAATCCAGTCCTCACACTGGTACCAGTTCCCTAAACCCAAAAATGCCGTAGAACAGAAAATTGCAGCCTATCGAGTAGCATTTATGGATGTGCTGTATTATCGACAATAATTAACACCTTACTAACCAGTATTTCTTAAAGACATAATCACGCACACCAAGGCTTTTTATTCAAATTATAATGTTGCTAACCTTGAAATTAAAGTTTGCATTTCGCCAATAATGTTATTAACCTCTGCTTCATTTGCTGGATAGCTATCTGCAGTGTGCAAATGCTTATTGCGAAGATCCGCAATAGATCGTTGATACCTGCTTCTCTCCGATGCGGAAAGATTCTGCAAGGATTGCTCATTATGCTTTTGTAACTGAGAAAGATACTGACCGATAGACTTGGCATTATTCTTAATGTTGTGAAATTCTACAAACGCGTTTAGTGTCGAATCCAGTGCCCTAGTAGAATGCAGAACTTTCATCAGATTTCGTCTTCTAGTGGGCGATATGCCATGTACATCCACCACCTGGTGCAATTCAGCCTTTACTTTATTGAGATTCCCACTAGATAAATTCGAGTTAGAATTCAATAAAGCCACAATTGTATTAATTCTATTTCTTTGATCGCTCATAACTATTTAATCTGAATTCTAAATCCTTTTCACTATTGATGTTACCGATTAGCCATCCGAATAAACTCGCTAATCTCATAGGCTTCATTGGATCGAACCTGCTGGTTGGAAGTTCATTAAGGCTTAAACATTTTGCATCGTCCCTCTTCTTGAAAAAAGGAATCTTATCTTTCATGAACAATTCCGATCTAAGAACAAAATCATAATACGGCGCCAATTCTTCCAAATCTGGCTTTTTTGACAGGTTTTTAAATCCTATCAACGTGTTTTCGAACGCGTATATATTTGATCTGACTTTTTCGAATCTATCCTCCAAATAATTAAAATATTGGATTTTTTCCTTGTTAATAAATGGTTCCACTTTATCCTTGTCAAACTTGACTTTTTCAGCATAGACTAAGTTGCTATTTTGCACCATCGCCTGACGATCAAACAGCTGTTTTTGAGTATGTTTAAAATCCTTAAAATAGCTTATAGATTTTGTCTCTTTGAGAATAGATTTTAATCGCTTCAAGTCTGAGGGCTCAATAACTAGATCGAAAAAGTCCCGTTCAACACGATCAGTGTTTTTAAACTCCTTATTGTGATCCAAAACCAATGTCATAATTGTATTGGCAGGATAACCGATCTTTGAGTTTATCAAACGCAAGAGTAGTTTATTACTGGAGCCTAATTCCTCAGGTGAAGGGATAAACAAAGCTGTCAGACTTTTTGCATCAGAAAGTAAAATATCTGGGCCAGAATAGACAAAAGGATGATCTGGATTATTGACCCGAAAGTAATCCTTATTTATAAATTCATTAAAATTGGTCATTGAGCTTGTTAATTTTATGCTAAACTAAAAATTTAAACAGAATAAACAATAAATGCTGTCCCCAAATGAACAACGTTGGTAATTAATTTCATTAAGTCACTCCTTGTCTCAGCTTATAAACCAACTCCGTTTTATCATTCACCTCCACCTTCCTAAAAAAGTCTCCGGTTTATGAAAACTAAAAACATTTTTTCCTCTCGGTTTGTGGTCAGTATAACGAGTTACCACACCTGTACTTTCATACACATATTTTAGAGGCTCGGCATTTACCAATGCATTTAGTTTAGCAACTGCGTATTCTTTAGATTGTCCTTCTACAACAGTTAATCTATGACCTTCATCCTCACGTTTAGCTTCTATTATCCCCAAAGGTTTTTGATTGACGAAAAGGATATAATCGGCAGGTCCAACACTTGTTTGATATTCTCTAATGGCTACTCCAATGCCTACACTAAAGTCAATATCGTTTCTTGACTGAACATGCCAGCCTGCCAAGCGAAGCATAGCATCTATCTGATCCCGAGCTTTTTGTTCGGGATTTCGATTGAGTTCGTTAGACATTAATTAGATTATGCAGTTTCAGACTGCTACAAGATAATAATTTATCAACTCCGTTTTTATGATTACCTAAAATAAAATATCAAGTTAGAGTATAATATTATTGATATTTCCGGTATTTACATGTATATTCGAACTTAGCAATTGCAACTAAAACGTATCAAAAAAAATGGTGAGCGATTAGGTGAGTCAAAATCGAAAACCGCTAAAATACTATTTAATCGCTGATTTTAGCACTAGGTGCAAATCCCAGCGGGATCACAGAAAGACAAAAACCACCTTTATTTAATTTAAAGGTGGTTTTCTGTTTTTAAGGTAATTTGCAATGTTGCTTAAAAACTAATTAAACAAAGATTTTGTGTTCGATGTCAGTAAGGTCAACCCTATGGGATAATAAAAAATGAAACGTTGTGTGCCCAGCTTTATATTTTGTTGATTAGTTTCAGTGTTTTCAAATCATAAATTCCAATTTCATTTTTGTCTGTTTTGTGTAAGCAGCCTACCAAGTACATCTTTTAAATAACTTTCACGATGTTTTTCTTTGCATAAAAGAAATATATGAGAACATCAGAAGAAAAAATGTTAGCAGTTGAGGCTTGGCGCACCAGTGGGCTTAGCCAGAATGAATACTGCAAGACCCTTGGAGTCAAACGTACCACTTTTGCCAACTGGGTATCGCGCAATAGACGAAAACAAGCTGTTCCCAATTTTGTTAGAGTTACCATCCCTCCAGTTGCTATTTCGACAGCTGTAGAGGTTATTTACCCAAACGGAGTAATTATCAAGGC
>NZ_SJSN01000026.1 GCF_004331675.1 Pedobacter frigidisoli
GAGACCGATGTTCCACTTTACTCCCAAACGAATAGAAGCTCATGTATGTATCTGTTTTGTAGCTTATAAGGTCTATAAAGAACTAGAACGTATACTAAAGAATAATCGGTATAAGATCAGTGTAGATAAGGTCTTGGAAGTTGCTAAGACGGTCACAACACTGAAAATAAAATTACCAAACAGCGGAAAGATCATGAGTAAAACAATGATTATTACCGAAAGACAGAAAGCAATCGAACCACTATTTTCCGATGATTTTTGGAAATCTCAATTTGGGTGACGCATTGGCGAAGTCAGGAATCGTTAAGAGATGAGTTAAAAGATTTGGAAAACGACATGCCGATTGGTAAAGTGAGTTCTAGTGTAGATGGAAATGGCGCAACAGTAAATGTTAGCGGTCCGTGGGCAGGTATTCGTGCCAATTTGGGTATTGGTTACCGTTTCTAAATTTATCAAATTATATAAGCCGCTCAAAATTTTGGGCGGCTTTTTTATGCCATAAGGTTTCTCTGTTTAAGGATTACACAATTATCCGAATGGCAGCGATATTCCGAATGTTCGTGAAAGCGTGTAAGCAAAATAAAGTAAATAAATTTATTTGTTTTACTCGATACTTTCACAATAAAAGATACAGCGGAAAGAGGGGCAGAGCGGGTAAAAAGAATTACCGGAGCAGGCTTTTCAAAATAAAATCTAAATGTCTTAAAAACTTAAAATTAACGGATCCTGAATCAAGTTCGGAAGGACGAGGCTTTGAATATCATATCTATTTCTTATTTTGCACCAAATGCAGTTTAAGGAAATCATCGGACAAGACAAAGTTAAGCAACAATTGGTGCAAACGGTTAAGGAAAACCGTGTTAGCCATGCGCAACTGTTTTTATCGCCGGTTGGTTCTGGTGCATTGCCGCTTGCAATTGCGTATGCGCAATACATAAATTGTTTAGATAAGCAGCAAAATGATAGCTGCGGCATTTGTTCTAGCTGCAGGAAATACGAAAGATTAATTCATCCAGATTTACATTTCTCGTATCCTTTTTTCGCCTCGGCAAGTACAAAAATAGCAGTCGATGTATTGGAAGAATGGAGAAACATGCTGATGCAAGATCCCTATTTCGATATGGATATTTGGCGCTCCAAGCTTGATGCTGCAAATAAACAGGCGAATATTCCGATAGCCGAATGTCACGATATTATTAAAAAATTAAGTTACAAAGCTTTTGAAGCTGATACTAAGGTTTTGATAATGTGGTTGCCTGAATATTTGGATAAAGCCGGAAATGCATTGCTAAAATTAATCGAGGAACCGCCTGCAAATACGCTTTTCATTTTGATTGCTCAAAGTCAGGATCAGATTTTAACCACGATTTTGTCGCGAACGCAAATTGTAAAAATCCCAAAATTAACAAGCGATGATGTTTCTGGTTATTTGCTTAGCACAAGCGGATTAACGGAACACCAAGCCATTGATTATTCCTTTTTGGCCGATGGAAATTTAATTGAGGCAAAAGCCTTGGCGGCTGATATACAAACCGATAGTTCGGGAACTTTTACCGCTTGGCTAAGAATGGGTTTCGGAAACAAAGTGCCAGATTTAGTTGATTTTACCGATGAGGCGGCTAAGTGGGGAAGAGAAAACCAAAAGAATTTTTTAAAGTACGGCGTAAACTATTTAAGGGAGTGCTGTTTAATTATAAGTGGCGCCGAAGAATTGGTGAAATTGTCGCCATTAACGCTAGATACCGCTAAAAAGCTGAGTACACATGTGCTTACTTTGCCAATGGCAGAAGCCATAATTGGTGAGTTAGAGAAGGCACACTACCACATCGAAAGGAATGCAAATCCGAAAATTCTGTTTTTAGATGTATCTTTACAGTTGGTAAAAATTATAAAGTTTAAAACGCTCCCTACGGGGACTCAATATATATACAATTAATTATGGGATGTGGAAGTTGTTCAACAGGTGGTGGTTGCACCCCTAATGGATGCAAAAGTAATGGCTCATGTGGCACCGGTGGTTGCCAAACAATGGAAGTACACGATTGGCTATCCAACTTGGATATGCCTTCTAATTATAAAGCTTTTCAGGTTACCGAAATCAAATTTAAGGGGTCTAGAAAAGAATTTTTCTTAAATAACGATAACATTTATCTGGAAATTGGTGAGTTGGTAGCTGTTGAAGGCCCAACTGGTGGTTTTGATGTTGGGCATGTTTCGCTTACTGGCGAATTGGTGCGTGTGCAAATGAAACGCCGTAAAACTTCCATGGATCAGGTTACAAAAAAAATATACCGCAAGGCAACGGAGGCCGATGTAGAAAAGTGGAATGCCGCTAAGGAAATGGAATGGGAAACCATGCATAAAGCTCGTAAGCTAGCTTTAGATCTTCGTTTGCAAATGAAAATTAGCGATGTAGATTATCAGGCTGATAAAACCAAGGCGACGTTTTTTTACACTGCAGATGGGCGTGTAGATTTTCGTGAGCTGATTAAAAAGATGGCCGAAAATTTCCGTATCCGTATAGAAATGCGCCAGATTGGAATGCGCCAGGAAGCTGGTCGTTTAGGCGGAATTGGCTCTTGCGGTCGTGAATTGTGTTGTTCTACTTGGCTAACAAATTTCAAAACTGTATCTACGGCTGCGGCTCGTTATCAAAACCTATCCTTAAATACATTAAAGCTTGCCGGGCAATGCGGTAAATTAAAATGCTGTTTAAATTATGAGTTAGATACTTATTTAGATGCCTTAAAAGATATTCCCGATCGTATAGAAAACCTGGATACTGAGGCTGGTTATGCCCGTCACCAAAAGACAGATATTTTCAAAAAAATCATGTGGTTCAGTTACCAGGGTGATGAAAACTGGATCCCAGTTGCGGCAGCTCGTGTAAAGGAAATCATGGTAATGAATAAGGCTGGCAAAAAGGCGCCAAACTTAAAAGAAGAGGCCATTCAAATTGCTGCACCAGTGGTGATAGAGAAATCTTTCGATTACGAGAATGTGGTTGGTCAGGATAGTTTAACCCGTTTGGATGAACGTTCGAAAGGGAAAAACAACGCAAACAGAAACCAGAAAAGCAACCGCAACAATAACCCGAATAGAAGAGAAAGAGTTCCTACTGGCGATAAAAGCATAGCTCCAAACAATAAACCTCAAGCCAATCCTCAAGGTGGAAAGCCTGCTCAAAACGGACCAAAACCACAGCAAAATGCTGGTGCTAAACCTCAACAACAAGCAGTGCCAAAACCGCAGCATGTTAACGGACCAAAACCACAGGGTACAAAACCTGTTGCAAAAGCAGAAGGTACGCCAGATGCTGTTGATGGAACAAAGCCGGAGCAGAGCAAAAATAAGAATAGAAATAATCGTAGGAAAAACAATAACCGCCGAAACAATAATAATGGCTCAGAGAACAAACCTACAGTTGAGTAGAAAGCCAATACTTTTAATTGGTTTTTTATTCATTGCATTTTTAATTTCGGGATGTACTGCAAACGTAATTGATAGCAATATCGAGATTCCGCAGCGTGCATGGAGTTATCGAAATCATATTTCTACTCCTTTCGAAATTAAGGATAATACAAAGGCTTACAATATCTACTTTAAGTTAAGGCATACCGCTGATTATAAGTATTCCAATATTTTTATCCTCGCTCATTTTAAGGATGGAAAAAACAGGGTAACCAAGCGCTACCAATATAAGTTGGCCAAAAATGATGGGGAATGGCTGGGAAGTGGTTCTGGAAATGTATTTAATTACACTTTACCCATGCTAACAAACCATCGTTTCCCTAAAAATGGCAAGTTTGAAATCGAAATTGAACAAAACATGCGAGATAACCCACTGCTCGAAGTTAGTGATGCTGGTATATTGGTTCAAGAGGTAGAATAAATCATAAATTCTCAATTTTCTTATGGTGATTAGTGTAATTCATATTGTTTTTGACAAATAATATTGGCGATTTTGTTCATACAAATCGTTTTTTCAGAATATTATTTGGAAAAATGAATGTAAAAAAATTGTTATTGTAATAAATTTGTTATCATTGCTGAATAACAAACTATAACGTATGATAAAAAACTTACTCAAAATCTCCCTCCCACTCTTTTTTTTAATCATTTCTGCTCAATTATTTGCGCAAGGTGTAAAAGGTAAGGTTACCGATTCTGCTGGTGTTGCCATTCCGGGCGCTAGTGTTTTGGTGGTTGGCCAAAAAGTTGGCACCTCAACTGATGGTGCAGGACAATACAGCTTGAAACTTTCTGCCGCAGGAACCTATAAAGTTCGCGTATCGTTTACTGGCTTCATTACTTTAGAACAAGATATTGCTGTAGATAATTCGGTTAAAACTTTAGATTTTTCTCTATTAGAAACGAAATCAAATTTAGGTGATGTCGTGGTAATTGGTTCAAGATCTACACCTAGAACGAACATAGAAAGTGTTGTTCCTGTAGATTTAATTACTACGAAAGATGTTAAGGCTTTTGCCCAAACGGATTTAACGCAGATTTTGAACTTCGTGGCTCCATCTTTCAGTTCGAACAGACAAACTGTTTCTGATGGAACGGATCACATTGATCCGGCATCTTTACGTGGTTTGGGCCCAGATCAGGTTTTGGTTTTGGTAAATGGAAAACGTCGCCATACAACAGCTTTGGTAAACATCAACGGAACATTCGGTCGTGGTTCTGTTGGAACGGATTTAAACTCCATTCCAGTTTCAGCTATTGAGCGAATTGAGGTTTTGCGTGATGGTGCTGCAGCACAATATGGTTCTGATGCGATAGCGGGTGTAATCAACATTGTGTTGAAAAAAGCTACACCTTACAGTTTCTCCACTTCTTTTGGTCAATCTTCCTCAAGTGCTTTAGGTCGCGATTTTAGCGATGGTAGAACTTTCCAGGCAGATTTTAGTAAAGGTTGGGCTTTCAAAAATGATAAGGGCTTTATCAATTTTGCAGCGCAATACTTACAACGTGACTATACCAATCGAGGTGGTTTAGATACTCGTCCATTATTATATTCTGCAAACCCAACAAAGGGCGCAACAGAAACAGAAGCTGCATATCAAGCCCGTTTTGCAAATATTAAAGCTGCAGATAATGCAAGAGCAGCAGCAAACGGATTAGATAGAAACAACATGCGGGTAGGTAACTCTGATTCGAAAAACGGTGGCGGTTTCTTAAATGGTCAATTTAACTTTGGGAAAACTACCCAGCTATATTATGCAGCAGGCTTTACCCACAAAACAGGTAGTGCAGCAGGTTTCTACCGTTTACCAACTCAAACTACGCAGGTAGATTTATCAATTTATCCTAATGGATTTCTTCCTTTTATCGATACAAAAATAAATGACTATTCGTTTTCAGCTGGTTTAAGGGGTAAGGTTGGAACTTGGGATTACGATTTGAGTAATACAAGTGGCGAAAATACCATTAAATTTAATATCGATAATACGGTTAATGCATCTTTGCCTACAGGAACTAGCCCTACTTCATTTTATGCAGGAGAGCTGCTTTTTAGACAAAACACAACCAATTTAGATTTAAGTAAAAAACACACTTTCGATGGTGGTTTCTTAACTTCATTAAACACTGCATTTGGTGGGGAGTTTAGAATAGATAACTATCAGATAAAAGAAGGCGAATTATTATCTTATTCAAACGGTGGACGATTAATTGGTACCTCACCAACAGCATCTGGATCGCAGGTTTTCCCAGGATTTAAACCTAGCAATGCTATTGATAAATCAAGAAATAACGTTGGTGCCTACGCAGATTTGGAAGCAGAATTTGGTCCAAGAGTAACTTTAGGAGCTGCAGGTCGTTATGAAAACTTTAGCGATTTTGGTTCAAATTTCTCTTACAAATTTACAGGTAAGGTTAAATTATTTGGCGATATCTCACTACGTGGTGCTTATGCAACAGGATTTAGAGCGCCATCTTTACATCAACAATATTTTAATAATGAAAGTACCCAATTCGTAGCGGGTAATGCCACTCAGGTTCTAACGGTTAACAATAGCAACCCTATTGTTGGTCAGTTTGGTGTAGGAACATTAAAACCAGAAATTTCTAAATCAGGAAGTTTAGGCTTAGCTGGTAGAATTGCTAAAACTTTCACCTTTACCATCGATGCATATAATATCGATATCAGCGATCGTATTGTGTTCTCAAGCCAATATGCTCGTGAGCGTACAAGTGCAGGAGCATTGATACCAACTGGTGTTGTAAATCAGATTTTAAATACGGTTGATCCATCTGCACAAGTAAATAGTGTACAGTTCTTTACCAATGCCATTACTACAAATACTGCTGGTATCGATGTTGTTTTGACTAACAAATTCTCATTGGGTGCAAAAAGCAGCTTAATTTTGAGTGCTGCAGGTAACGTGAATAAAACAGTTGTGAGAAGTATTCAAGGGTCTGATAAAATTGAAAGTGACGCAACATTGAAAGCAAAACTTTTCGATCGTTTAGAGCGCTCACGTTTTGAGAGTTCGGTTCCTAAGAACAAATTAAATATTACAGCTACCTACAATGTAGATAAGTTATCATTTGTAGCAAGAACAGTTCGTTTTGGCGAGGTAACTTATTTAAATGCCATTGATCCTAATGTTGCTGCAAATGGATTGCCAACTCAATTGGATCAAACATTCTCACCAAAATGGGTGAGTGATTTTTCAGTAAGCTATCAAGCAAATAAAATGTGGTCGGTTACAGTGGGCGCAAATAATATTTTTGATGTTTATCCAGATAAATTATACATTGATCCTCGTAATAACGAAAATAATTTAAGTGGAGTTACTGGAAGTACTTATTCGGGATCTCTTGATAACACTTCTAACGGAAGATTCTTATATCCAAGAGCAGTAAGTCAGTTCGGATTTAGCGGACGTTATGTTTACGGAAAAATAGCTTGTACTTTTTAAGATAATAATAACCAAACAACTAGAAGCGCTGCACAGAAATGTTCAGCGCTTTTTTAGGCCCCAAAAGCCCCACCCTATCAATGTTTGTGGTTAGGCTAATTTCTACATTCCCTCCCCAAAGGGAAGGGATTTGAAGAACTGTGGTTTTAAAATCCATAGTTTAAAAATTATTGCATCCAACTTAGTTGTTCTTAGGTGGTAAAAATTCTGAACCTAGCTTTGCGTTCTTTGCGCCTTTTCCTCTGTGCACTTTGTGGTTAAAAATCCCCACCCTATCAATGTTCGTGGTTTGGCTAAATTCTACATTCCCTCCCCAAAGGGAAGGGATTTGAAGAACTGTGGTTTTAAAATCCAGAGTCTAAAAATTTTTGCATCCAACTTAGTTGTTCTTAGGTTTCTCAGGTGGTTAAAATTCTGAACCCAGCTTTGCGTTCTTTGCGCCTTTTCCTCTGTGCACTTTGCGGTTAAAAATCCCCACCCTATTAATGTTCGTGGTTTGGCTAAATTCTGCATTCCCACCCCAAAGGGAAGGGATTTGAAGAACTGTGGTTTTAAAATCCATAGTCTAAAAATTTTTGCATCCAACTTAGTTGTTCTTAGGTTTCTCAGGTGGTTAAAATTCTGAACCCAGCTTTGCGCTCTTTGCGCCTTTCTCTCTTTGTACTTTGCGGTTAAATAATCCCCACTCTGTCAATGTTTGTGGTTTGGCTAATTTCTGTATTCCCTCCCCAAAGGGAAGGGATTTGAAGAACTGTGGTTTTAAAATCCATAGTCTAAAAATTTTTGCATCCAACTTAGTTGTTCTTAGGTTTCTCAGGTGGTGAAAATTCTGAACCTAGCTTTTCGTTCTTTGCGCCTTTTTCTTTGTGTTACTTTGCGGTTAAATAATCCCCACTCTGTCAATGTTTGTGGTTTGGCTAATTTCTGCATTCCCTCCCCAAAGGGAAGGGATTTGAAAGACTGAGGTTTAAACCAAAAACCTACAAATTAGTGTACCCAACTTAGTTATTCTTAGGTTTCTCAGGTGGTTAAAATTCTGAAGTTAGCTTTGCGTTCTTTACGCCTTTTTCTTTGTGTTACTTTGCGGTTCAATAAACTACAAGTACTGCAACAAACTTTCTAATTTCATTCCTCTCGATCCTTTCAATAAAACCAAATTGTTTTCTATTGGGTTTTGCTGCAGGTAATTAGCAGCTTCTGCTGGTGTTTCGAAAAATAAGGCTTTTAGCTCATCCTTAAAGACAAAGAAATATTTCCCGATAAAAATGATTTCATCTAATCCACTTTCTGATGCCTGTTTTGCAATTAATTTGTGCTGTTCATCCGATTCTGGTCCAAGCTCAAACATATCGCCTAAAATTGCTGTCTTTTTTGCTGCTGATAAAGTTGAGATATTGTTTAACGCTGCCGACATGCTGCTCGGATTGGCATTGTAGAAATCACAGATAACGGTGTTTTTTTCGGTTTTTGTTAACTGAGAACGGTTGTTTTTAGGCTGGTAATTGGTTAAACCGTTATTAATTTCTTCAGGACTCATATCAAAGAAGTCGCCGATACAGATTGCCGCTAAGATATTTTCGAAATTATAACTTCCTGTTAAATGAGTCTTTGCAGAAGAGTAAACATCGTGATTAGTCCATTCCACTTCTATAAATGGATCGCTACTTTTTAAGCTTCCTTTTATCGTATTGCCGTTTTCTGTTCCGTAGTAAATCAATTTATTTAGTCCTGCGGCCGCACTCATTTCCAAAAGATAAGGATTATCTCTGTTGATGAAAATATAACCATGGGTTTCCTTGAGGTAGGCGTAAAGCTCAGCTTTTCCTTTTTTTACACCCTCAAATCCTCCGAAGCCATCTAAATGTGCCATTCCAACGTTGGTGATGATGCCATGCGTAGGTTGGGCTATGGTACAAAGTAATTCGATTTCCTTTTGATGGTTGGCACCCATTTCGATGACGGCAATTTGAACATCATCACTTATGGACAAAATAGAAAGAGGCACACCAATATGATTATTGAGGTTGCCAAAAGTGGCAAAGGTGTTATAACGCTCAGCTAAAACGGCATTCACCAATTCCTTGCTGGTAGTTTTACCATTACTGCCCGTTAAACCAACAACTGGAATACTTAATTGCTTACGATGATGACGGGCTAAATCCTGCAAAGCAGTTAAAACATCGTCAACAAATAGACATTGATTATTAAGTGCATACTTATCCTCATCAATTACTACAAAAGAGGCTCCTTTTTCTAATGCCTGAGCTGCAAAAGCGTTGGCGTTAAAATTATCGCCCTTCAAGGCAAAAAAGATGCAACCTGGCGTAATATTTCTGGTATCGGTAGATATTGATGGGTTTTTAAGGAAATGGCTATATAATTTTTCGGTAGTAATCATGCTTTGCGTAAAAAATCTGCTGTAAAATTAAGGTTTAGCAACAACAAAAAACAAAATTACTACATTAGATAAAATTTAATGCCCTTATGAAGAAAAGCCTAACGTTCTGCCTGCTTTTTATTAGCTCCATCCTATTTGTTAATGCACAAGTAAAATCTCCCGATGAATTTTTGGATTATGAATTGGGTGCTCATTTTACGCCACATTATAAAGTGGTTGAATATTTTCGTCAGGCAGCAACGGCTTCATCAAAAAACATAAAACTAATTGAATACGGAAAAACCAACGAGGGTAGACCGTTATTGGTCGCGGTTGTTTCATCAGCAGAGAATATAGCTAAACTAGAGCAGATTCGTGCCAATAACATCAAGCTTTCAACCGGCTCTACAAATGCAATAGATTTAACAACTCAGCCCAGCATTGTGTGGTTAAGTTATAATGTACACGGCAATGAGGCAAACTCTTCAGAAACCTCAATGAAAATGCTTTATACGTTATCATCGGGACAAAATTCGAAAGCGAACGATTGGTTAAAAAATACGGTAGTGGTAATCGATCCTTGTTTAAATCCTGATGGAAGAGATCGTTATGTAAATTATTTCAATAGTGTGGTAGGTAAAACGCCAAACTCCGATCCAACCTCAAGAGAACATATCGAACCTTGGCCAGGTGGAAGACCGAATCATTACTATTTTGATTTAAACCGCGATTGGGCTTGGCAGACACAAATTGAAAGTCAGCAGCGGTTAGCTTTATATAACCAATGGATGCCACAGGTTCATGTCGATTTTCATGAGCAAAGTTACAATGAACCCTATTATTTTGCTCCAGCAGCAGAACCTGTTCATCAAGATATTACCCCTTGGCAAAAAAGCTTTCAAGTGGTAGTGGGTAAAAATAATGCAAAGTATTTCGATGCCGAGGGTTGGGGCTATTTTACCAAAGAACGTTTCGATTTGCTTTACCCATCTTATGGCGATACTTATCCTTTATATAATGGCTCAATAGGAATGACTTACGAGCAAGGTGGAATTAGGGCAGGATTATCTGTGGTAACCAATGATGGTGATACGCTTACTTTAAAGGATAGAATTGCCCATCATTTTACTACGGGGATGTCAACCGTCGAAATCGCATCAGCAAATCACAATAAGTTATTAGAAGAATACAAAAAATATTTTCAACAAGAATTAAATGGCGCTCCAGGTATTTATAAAACCTTTGTCATTAAAGCGAGCAACCCATCACGACAAAAGAAATTGTCTGAATTGCTAACCAAAAATAAAATTGAATTTACTTATGGTGGCGATAAATCGGGGAGAGGTTATGATTATGATACTCAAAAGGAAGAAAGCTTTACCGTTAACCGAAACGATTTAATTGTAAATGTTCAGCAACCAAGAGCCGTATTGGCTAATGTGCTTTTAGAGCCTCAAACATTAGTAACCGATTCTAACACCTACGATATTACCGCTTGGGCCTTGCCTTATGTTTATGGATTAAAAGCCTATGCCAGTAAAGAAAGCTTCAAAGGAAAGTTTAGTGCGAAAGAGGATAATAAATCAGCTTCTACCAATGTTGATAAACCGCTAGCTTGGCTTTTTGCTTGGGGATCTGCAGAAGACGCACAGGTTTTAATTGCGCTTCAAAAGGAGAATTTAAAAGTCCGTCAAGCAGATCAACCTTTTACTGTTGCGGGTAAAGATTATCCTGCCGGAACATTAATTGTTTTGAGGGTGGAAAATGAAAAAGTAATAAAGGATGTTAAAAATAAGGTAGAGAATGTTTTAACGAAGCTTGATAAACCGATTCAAGCCATTACCAGTGGTTTTGTAGAAAAAGGAAAGGATTTTGGATCAAACGTTTATCCATTATTAAAGCAACCTAAAATTGCCATAGTATCTGGAAGCGAGGTTTCTTCGTTGGCCTTTGGCGAGGCTTGGTTTTATTTAGAACATGATTTAAACCTTTCTCCGAGTATTATTGCGGCAAAAGATATCAATAGCTTGGATATTAATAAAGTGAATACACTCATTCTTCCTGATGGAAGTTATAGTGCATTTATTGGCGAAGGATTAACCGCTTGGTTAAATAGGGGTGGAAAGCTAATCTTAATGGAAGATGCCATTGAAAGTGTGCTGGAGAAAAAAGGCTTCGACATCAAAAAGAAAGAAGCTGTTGTTAAAAAAGATGAAAAGCCAGAGCCAAGTAAGCTTCTTTTTAAGGATAAAGATAAAGATGATTACGAATTTGCCATTCCTGGTGCAATTTATAGGGTTAATTTAGATGCAACGCACCCATTTTCTTACGGTTTGGGAAAATCGTATTACACCTTAAAAACCGATCGCAAAATTTACGAACCATTTGTTAAAGGCTGGAATGTTGGTTTATTGAACGACAAAAGCTTAATGGCTGGAGTAGTTGGTAAAAAAGTTCGCGAAGAATTAAAGACTGGTTTATTAATTGGAGTTCAAGATTTTGGACGTGGACAAGTTGTTTACTTAGCAAACGACCCACTCTTTAGGAATTTTTGGGAGGGCGGTAAAACGCTTTTCGGGAATATTGTATTTTGTAGCTATTAGATCATAACTAAAATTCAATTATTTAAATTTCGCTAAAATTATTCTGAGGTAGGATGATTGGAATTTAACCTCCCTAATTTCACATAATTATTGCTTTTAATTTTTTGTTTAATCCATTAGCGCAAAAAATCATATACAATCTCATCTATAATCAAAAGAATTAGGAATAAAAGTAATTTAAACTGTCATATTTTGATTTATTTGTTAAAATATGTTAAAATAAATTTGGTGATATACTCAACTAACTATATTTTAGCACATTATTAATAATCATTAACTAACCTATTTTCAAATTATGAAAAAACTTCTACAAAGTTTGTTCATATTCTTGTGCCTTGCTACGGCTGGATATGCGCAAGATCGAACAATTACTGGTACAGTTACCGCACAAGAGGATAATCTTCCTCTCCCAGGGGTAAGTGTTAAAATCAAAGGTACCCAAACGGGTACAGTCACTTCTGCAAGTGGTAAATTTACCATCACCGCCGCAACGGGTTCAACACTAGTCTTTACTTATATCGGATATAAGGTTAAAGAAGCTACAGTAGGATCTTCAAGTGTTATTAATGCTTCACTTGAAAACGATGCTAACCAATTAACGGAGGTTGTAGTTACTGGTGCTTACGGAACAAAGCAAACTGCTCGTTCTCAAGTAACTAACACACAATCGTTATCTGGCGAGAAATTGAACACTGTTCGTTCTACAAACATTAACAATGCGCTTGCTGGTAAGGTTGCCGGTATTCAGGTAAGAAGTCAATCTGCGGCTGCATTAGGTAGAAATACCGCAGTTAGATTACGTGGTGCTGGTGGTTTCGGTACAGGAAGTGGAGCGCTTTATGTAGTAGATGGAACAATTCTTCCAAATGCAGATGATGTCAATCTTGATGATATCGAAGATGTATCCGTTTTACAGGGTCCAGCTGCGGCAGCCTTATTGGGTTCTCAAGCTGCAAGTGGTGCAATCTTGATTACCACTAAGAAAGGAAAATCTACTACAGGTTCTGGAATCACATTAAACTTAGGTGCTATTTTTGAAGATGCATACATTCTTCCTAATTATCAGAATTCTTATGCAGGTGGTAATACTGCAGACATGACAAGATATACTTGGAAGTCTACAGATCCTGTTGCTTGGAAAGCTTTAGATGGAAAATATTATCCAAATTATAGTGATGACTCGAGTTGGGGTCCGCGTATGGTTGGGCAAGAATATATTCCATGGTATGCTTGGTACCCAGGAACAGATTACTCTTATAAAACAGCTTCATTAACACCTAATCCTGATAACGCTAGAGATTTTTTCCAAACAGGTGTTACCTTTAACAATTCAGTATCATATACTGCAAGTGGAGATAAGTATAATGCTAAAATGACTTATGGAAATCAAAACACACAAGGTTTAATTCCAAATTCAAGTCTAGTAAAAAATACTTTTAATTTCAACTCTTCTTATGATTTGAATAAACACTTCACTGTTTCTGCTAATATCAATTACGTTAAAACGATATTAAATGGTGAAATTAATGATGGTTATAGCAATTTAACTACAGGATCTTTCAGTCAATGGTTTCACAGAGATATTGACATGAATATTATGAAAGAATTGAGAGGTTTAACCGTACCAGGCTTACCAGGTGAAACAATTTATGCAAGTTGGAACCACTCAGATCCTACATCTTACGATCCATCCAATCCTAAAGCTTTCTATGGTGGTAACTATTGGTACAATCCTTATTCTTATACGGATTTGATATCACAGAAAAACCAAAGAGATCGTTTGTATGGCAATGTTGCCTTTACCTACAAAGTAAACAGCGACTTAAAGTTCACGGCTACTTATCGTAAACAGCAAAATACAACCTTTACAGAAAATAAAGCAAGAACAGAATTAGAGACTAGTGGTAACCAAACTGGCTTTAAAGGTTCTTATTTCAGTGCCAATACTTACTCAAACAGAGAAAATTACGAGGTTTTAGGTATGTATACCAAAAAAATTAAGGATTTTACAATTGATGCTACGGCAGGTACGGATATTTTCAAAGGAGAATCGAACTATAACCAAGCTGGAACAAATAATGGTTTGTCTATCCCTAACTTATTTACGGTAAATAACTCGGTAGATGCTCCATCTGTTGCAAATTACAGACAAATCGAAAAATATAGAGCGTTATTAGCTCGTGCTACTGTTGGCTATAAAGACATGGTATTTTTGGATGGATCAATTCGTAACGATTGGTTTTCAACACTACCTAGCGATCACAGTGGAGTATTATCTAAATCGATAGGTGCTTCATTCGTGTTCACAGAATTATTACCTAAGGAGGCATTTGGTTTCTTATCTGAGGGAAAAATTAGAGCATCATATGGTGAAATTCCTCAAGCATTAGGAACAACAAACGATTCTTTCGGAGCTTATCGCTACCCAGGATTTGCTTATGGTGTTAATGCACTGAAATTTAACGGAAACTTATTACAAAATACTCCTGATGCCTTAGTGGATCCAGATATTAGAGGGGCAGTTGCTCAAAGTTCTGAGGTTGGTTTGGATTTAAAACTCTTTAAGAGAAAAATTAGCATTTCTGCTACCTATTGGGATAAAACAGAAACCAACTATCCAAGATCAGTTGGCGTAAATGCGGCCAGCGGTTTCAGTTCAATCTTAACAAACGTTGGTAAAATTACAAGTAACGGTTTAGAGTTTCAATTAACCGCATCTCCGGTTACTTTACCAAACTTTAGCTGGACACTTTCTGCAACTTATGCTAATTTATTAAGTAATAAAGTAGTAGAGGTGAGTGATAAATATAAAGTTACCAGAATTAGCGTTGAAAGTGTATGGGGTACTACTATGCCAATCATGATTCACGAAGCTGGTTACGAATGGGGTCAAATTTGGGGTAACGGTAAAAAACGTAATGCTGATGGTGTTCCTTTATTAGATGGTAACGGTCATTTTGTGAATGATCCTAATGTATATTTTGGAAGTGTATTACCAAAACATACAGGTGGTTTGCAAAACTCTTTTACGCTTTTCAAAATGATTGATATTAATGCAAATATCGATTATCAAGTTGGTGGTAAATTCGTTTCGTTGTCTAATCAATGGGGTGCTTACAGTGGTGTAACTGAGCGTACAGCTGGAATTAACGATAAAGGAAATCCTGTTCGTGATAAAGTTGCAGATGGTGGTGGTGTTCGTGTTGATGGTGTAGATCAAACTACAGGTCAAGCTAAAACTTACTACTTAGAAGCTCAGGATTATTATCAAGGTTTATATAACTCGAAAACTTTTGATGATTATATCTACGATTTAACATTTATTAAATTAAGAGAGGTTTCTATCGGTTACCGTATTCCAGTACAAAAATTGGGTATAGCTAAATTTGTACAAAACGCTACGTTCTCTGTAGTTGCCAGAAATCCTGTTTTAATTTATGCCAAAACTAAAGATTTCGATCCATCAGAAATTTCTGCTACAAGTGGTGAAACCTCTCAATTGCCAGGAACTAGAGGATTTGGATTCAATTTGAGAATTGGTTTTTAATAGGGTAGATTAATTTTTAAAGAAAAGATATGAAAAAGATATTTATATACACATTAGCCGGCTTATTCTTAATGGCTTCGGCAGGATGTAAAAAACTAGAGGATTTTGGGGCTACAAACCTTGATCCAAATAGTACAACCCAATCAAATCCACCTGCGTTATTAACAAATGCATTGTCAGGATTAGCGAGTTATGCTTATCAAACAAGACCAGGTTTTTACGGACAGTATTTTTCAGAGACACAATATCCTGATGCCTCAAATTATACCTTAGTTCAAGAGAGCTTTACAGGCGCTTACAGCGGTGCGCTTTACGATTTGCAAAATGTTCAGTTGTTAGAATCAACAAACAACATGAAACAAGTTGCTAAAATTGTACAACAATATATATTTTGGACGATTACTGATCGTTGGGGTGATGTTCCTTACAGCCAAGCCTTAAAAGGAATTGAGTTTAATGCACCTGCTTACGATACGCAAGAAGCCATTTACAAAGGAATGATTTCTACACTGACAAGTTCAGTTGCAGCAATGGATGGATCAGCAATCCCAGGCGACATTGTATTCAATGGTGATGTGGCATCTTGGAAAAGATTTGCTAATTCTCTAAGAATGTTAATGGCATTGCAATTATCAAAAAGATACCCTAGTGCTACGGATTATTCTGCGACACAATTTAAAGCAGCCTTAGCTGATGCTGGTGGTTACATAACCACAAATGCTCAAAATGTTAAGATCGTTTATAATGTAAATTACAAAAACCCATTATTTAACGAATATAACGGTCGTAAAGATTTGGCTGAAAGTAAAACCATGACAGACTTAATGGTAGGTACATTAGGTAATGATCCAAGACAAGCTGCTTATGGTGGTGCTTCAGAAGTACTGGGTAGTACAACCTCATCAAGTATCGGCGTACCTTATGGTGTTACTAGAGCTGTAGCAACAGCATTTACTGATGCCAATACAACATGGGCACGTGTTTTAAGAGGAGATTTGAGAACAGAAAGCAGCCCTTATGTGATTTTATCTGCTGCTGAAGTAACCTTAGCTCGTGCTGAGGCTGCCAATATGAATTGGACTTCAGAATCTCAAGTAGCACTTTACACTGCCGGAATTGGCTTATCTTTTGAGCAATGGGGTGTTGGAACGCCTTCAGCTGGATACTTAGCAAATAGTAATGTAGCAATAAGCGCTACGCCATCTGCTGCCAATTTAAAAAATATTGCTATTCAGGAATACGTTGCAAGTTATCCAAATGGCTTAAGGGCTTGGAATATTTTCCGTAGAACAGGATTTCCTGCACTAGTTCCAGCTTCAGCGGCAAGTAATTCTACTAAGCAAATCCCTAGAAGATATGTTTATGCGCCATCCGAGTTGGCAACAAATTTAGAGAGCGTTACTGCTGCAATCGCTAGATTGACGGGTGGAAATACTCAGGATGCTAGAATTTGGTGGGATTTATAATATTTAAGATAAATTAATTTTAAAAATAAAATTATGAAACAAAGATTTTTAAAATACTTTTCCTTAGGAATTGTATTAACTACTGTTCTGATTTCTTCTTGTACGAAAGACGACTTTGTGTCTGATGACACGATCTTAGATGATAAAGGAACGACATATTTTAAAGTTCTGGAGGGAAGCGAAGTAAAATTATTCTTTAGCCCATTTACAGATGTAAAACAGGTTCCAATGTTTAGCATTAGAAAGGAAAATCCAAGCAATCAGAGTTTACAAACTCCAGCTTCGATTAAAATAGAGCAAAATGCTGGAATTATAACAAAATATAATGCAGATCATTCTGAAACTTTTGAAGAGTTACCATCATCATTTTATGCCTTTACAGGAGATGCAGGATACGTAAAAACCTCAAATGGTTATACTGTAAACTTTGCAGCTGGTGTTTTTTCTCAAAACTTTAAGCTTAACATTGATGGAAGTAAGTGGATTGATCTAAGTAAAAAATACGCTCTTGCTTTCCGTGTAACCGATTGGGGTGGAATTAAAAAAACTGCTGCAACGAGTGATACAATCGTAGTGTTATTAAGCATCAAGAATAAATGGGATGGTGTTTATGCCGTAACAGGCTCTATGGTCGATGTGTTAGGTCCAGCCAATTCGCATGTTAACAATGGTTTAGGTGCAGATGCTCCTATGCAATATGAACTGCGTACCATTTCACCTACTAAATGTGCAGCATATGATAACTATGTAATAGGCGGCGTTTGGTGTCCTTTCTACACGGGTACGGGCCTTAGTTATTATGGTACATTCGGTCTGGTATTTGAGTTTGACCCGGTAACGGACAAGGTTGTGAGTGTGACTAACTATTATGGAACTGTTGCCAATACGAGAGCGGGTAGACTTGATCCAAGCGGTAGCAAGAACTCTTACGACGCAAGCACTAAAACGCTAACAGTTAAGTATAATATGCTTCAGCCAAGCTTAGTTCCGGTAGCACCAAATGTTAGGGTTACTTGGGATGAGGTGTGGAAATACATAGCATCTAGAGAATAATCATATAAAAATAATAAAGCCCGCCAATGCGGGCTTTATCATTTTAAAAACTTTATTTTTATAATATGAAAACAGCAACTTACATTAAGCTTTCTTTGATTCTTATATTGATCATCGATTGTACAAGCCTTTCTGCTCAAATTAACACCGTTGGCTCTTACAAAAATCTTATAACGGTTAAAGAATCAAGAGCAGATCTACAGGGTTCCCCATATTTACTTTCAGATTGGACTGCTGCCACAATAAAGTTTTCTCCCGGAATTGAACCTAAAACTGAAAATATTAAATATGACTTATTGGATGATGTTCTGATTATAAAGGGCGAGGGTGATACTGAATATACTTTCACCGATGCGCCGAAAGAGTTTAAACTTTCTACTAACAATGAGATTTATAGAAATGGATTTTCTCCAGTAGATAAGATGACTGAAAAAACGTTTTATAATGTAATTTACGATGGCAAGGTAAAATACCTTAAGAAATTATCGAAAATGGTTATTGAAAGTAAAGGCTATAATTCTGCAACCGTAGAAAAGAAAGTTGCAGATGAAACGAATTTTTATATTGCTAAAGCTGGTGAAAAACCTGTCAAGGTTAAAGGTAACGAAAAATCCATCATTGCCGTGCTAGGCAAAAATGAAGCATTATCAAAATACATCAAAGAGAATAAATTAGATTTAAAGTCTACCGAAGGTATAAGTAAGCTGTTAACATATTACGATACATTGTAGAAAAGGTTTAAACTTTAACAAGAGCCATGATTTGATTTTTTCGATCATGGCTTTTATTTTTGCATAAGAAGCTTGTTTTTATCTATGAAAGACGGCTCTGGCTGAATAACTAAGGATTTAGTATTAACAAGGTGTTACCAAAAGGGTAATTTAATTGTCATAATTGGCCACAATTGTTAGTTGCATACTCATTTTAAGTGTAATATTTGAATTACACTACAATATTTATTTAAATTAGACTCCTCAAGTAATTAATCAAACAAACTAATTTAAATTCATGAAAAAACTTCTACAAAGTTTGTTCGTGCTTTTGTTTGTTGCATTTAATGCAATGGCTCAAGATCGAACAGTTAATGGAACAGTAACGTCGGTTGAGGATGGTCTTCCTCTACCTGGAGTTAGTGTTAAGGCGGTTGGCGCACAGGGTGTGGCTGTAACTGGGGGTGATGGTAAATACTCACTTAAAATCACATCCTCTACAAAAAGTATTCAATTTTCTTATATTGGATATACTACAAAAACAATTAATATTGCTGGCTCGAACACTTTAAATGTAGGTTTAGAGGCTGATTCTAAAACACTAAGTGATGTTGTTGTGGTGGCTTATGGTACAGCTAAAAAAGAAGCAATTACCGGCTCAGTATCCTCTTTAAGTGCTAAAGATTTAGAAAACAGGACGGTAACGAATATTACTGCTGCGTTGCAAGGTGCGGCTCCTGGTATTAGTGTGGGTGCTTCTAATGGTCAGCCAGGAAGCTCAGCAGGGATTAGAATTCGTGGGTTTGGATCGTTTTCTGCATCAAATACTCCACTATACGTATTAGATGGGTCTGTTTATGATGGAAGTATTGGTGACATTAACCAAAATGACATTGAGAGCATTTCTGTATTGAAAGACGCTTCTTCTTCAGCTTTATATGGGTCTCGTGGTGCTAATGGTGTAGTTATAATTACAACAAAAAGAGGAAGATCTTCTCAGCCTACGGTAAACGCAAGTGTTGTTCAGGGTTTTTCTGAAAGAGGAATTCCAGAATATGAACGTGTCAATGCTCAAGAATATTATCCATTGGTTTGGCAAGGAATTAAGAACAACCTAATGTACAATGCTTCACCCGCATTATCAGAATCGGCTGCTGCTACAAAGGCATCCGCAGACGTGTTTACCAACTTAGTTTATAATCCTTTCAGTGTCCCTGGGGGTCAAGTTGTTGGTACGGATGGCAGACTAAATCCCAATGCATCTTTATTATATGACGATTTTGACTGGTATGATGCAATGTCTAGACAAGGTAAAAGAACCGATGCCAACCTAAGTTTTTCTGGAAAATCTGAAAAATCTGATTTTTTTGTTTCAATGGGATACTTAAATGATCAAGGCTTCAATATCAAATCTGATTTCCAACGTTTTAACGCTCGTGTCAATGTAAATTCTCAGATTAAGCCTTGGTTAAAAACAGGTTTAAATGTTTCAGGGTCGATGACTAATGCAAATACTGCGAATGACTCTTTCACAGGAAGTGGAGCAAGTTTTATTAACGCTTTTTCTTTCACACGAGGCATAGGCCCAATCTATCCAGTTCGTGCTTTTACTGCTACGGGTGCTCCGATTCAGAATAGCTTAACTGGCGAGCAATGGTATGACTATGGAGCTCATCCTGGTGCTGTTGGACGTCCACAAGGCGCATCTCCAGGTAGACATGTTGTTTACGAAACATTGTTAAACGATTACTTGACTAGAAGAAGTCAAATAAGTGCTAGAACTTTTGTTGAAATTAAATTTTTGAAAGACTTTACTTTTGCACCGACTTTTAGCATAGATTTAAGGAATAGTAACGGAAACACGTATTGGAATCCTACCGTTGGTGATGGGGTAACTCAAAATGGATACAAATCTCAAAGTACCAATACTATCAGATCTTATACTTTTAACCAAATCTTAAACTATAATAAAACAATAGGTGATCATACAATTTCTGCGTTAATTGGACATGAAAATTATGATTATAATTATCGTACATTTAATGCTAGTAGAACTGGTTTAATTTTACAAGGTAATACCGAATTCGCAAACTTTGTAACTTCTAATAGTTCGGGCGGTCAAGCGGATAACGACTTAATTGAGTCTTTCCTGTCAAGAGCTAGCTATAACTACAAAGAGAAATATTTCTTCGACGCATCATTGAGACGTGATGGGTCATCGAGATTTGCTCCAGATGCAAGATGGGGAACTTTCTTCTCTCTTGGTGGATCTTGGTCAATTAATAAAGATTTTTTCAAGGAAACATCTTGGATTGATGATTTAAGATTTAAAGTATCTTATGGACAAGTAGGTAATAACTTATTAGATGGTTACTATCTGGATAGAGCATTTTATGATTTAGGATTTAGCAATGGAGCTGAGCCAGGAGCCCTTTTGTCGTCAGCTGCAAATCCAGCCTTGAAATGGGAATCACAAAACACATTTAATACCGGTTTAAATTTCTCTGTATTCAAAAAAAGAGTATATGGTGAGCTTGAGTATTTCAAGAAAACTGTTGATGGTTTGTTATTTAGTGTTCCTCAGCCACTGTCTGACCCAGTTACATCAATTAACCAAAACGTGGGTTCGATGTATAATTCAGGTATTGAACTTATGTTGGGTGCAGATGTTGTTAGAACTCAGAATTTCACATGGAATCTTACAACCAACTGGACAATCTTAAAAAATAAAGTAACAAAACTTCCAGCTGAAACTCCTCAAATTATTAGTGGTACAAAAAGAAGAGAAGTTGGCTATGATTACTATCAATTTTGGTTAAGACAGTATGCAGGTGTAGATCCATTGGATGGAGCTGCTTTATACGTTCCTGATTATAATACTACAATAGCGGCAGCTAACAAAAGAACAGTTAATGGAGTAGAATATACAACCAACCAATCAAATGCTTTGTTCGATCGTTCTGGAAGTGCTATTCCTGATTTAATGGGGTCTTTTAATAATACTTTCTCATATAAAAATTTATCATTATCTGTATTAATCAACTACCAAATAGGTGGAAAGTTTTATGATGGTAATTATCAAGGTTTAATGAGTACAGCTTCTTACGGCTCTGCATTGCACAAAGATTTGTTGGATGCTTGGACGCAAACAAATACAACTTCAAGTATTCCTAGAGCAGACTTTGGTAACTCAGCCAACATTAACGCAACATCAACCAGATGGTTGGTAGATGCATCTTATTTAGCATTCCGAAATGTGAATTTAGCTTATAGCTTGCCTAAACAGTGGCTTAGGAAAATCGATGTAAGCAGCGCAAGACTATTTGTAACAGGTGAAAACTTACACTTATTCTCAAAAAGAAAAGGTTTGAACCCATCTGAATCATTTGATGGTACAAATGCAAATGTTTACCCACAAGCAAGAATATTAAGTGTAGGCTTAAACGCTTCTTTTTAATTTTTAATTATTAATATCAAATAGATATGAAAAAGATATTTTACTCAGCAATTTTAGCCTCTATGATTTTAGGCGGATCTAGCTGTAAAAAGGACTATCTTCAAACAACGCCAACCGATAAGGTAGATAATACTTCCATATTTTCAACAACAGCTAATGCTAGTGTCGCACTAAATGGAATTTATCGTTACATGTTTGAAAGAACAACAACCACTACAAGTAATGCGCAAGGAAAACCAGGTGTTGCTGGAATTCTTTTAGGGATAGACTTCATGGGCGAAGATTTGCATCAAGCTGCTGCAACTTGGTTTACATCAACTGGTGAGGGGAATTACGTTGCTGCTAGAACAGATAATGCGGCGAGTAACCTTTATTATTATAGAACTTTCTACCGGATGATAGGTAATGCAAACTATATCATTGATAATATAGATGCCGCTGAAGGTACCGCCGCGGAAAAATCTAGGATAAAAGCTGAGGCGCTCACGTTAAGAGCATATTCGTATTCTTATTTAGTACAGTTCTATGGCAATCGGTACAACGCTGCAGCTAAGCCTAACAACCAACTTGCTGTACCTCTTCCACTTAAATCAACAGATACAAGAATGCCAAGAGTAAGCGTTGAAACTGTTTATGCAGCTATTGTAGCTGATTTGGAAGCAGCCATCGCTTTAAATGCAACAACAGTTCCAAACAAAACTCATGCTGGTATTTGGGTTGCTAAAGGTTTAAGGGCGAGAGTAGCTTTAACCATGCAAGATTATCCAAATGCAATTAAGTATGCTAAAGAAGTTATAGATGGAAATGCATTTCCATTGATGAGCCAGGCTGATTACCAAACAGGCTTTAATAATATTGGTTTATCTGAATATATGTGGGGCGCTAATCCTTCAACAGAACAAGGTGATACCTTTGGTTCATTTTATGCTCAAATTGCTTACAATGCCAACACAAGTTATCAACGTGCTACCCCAAAAATGATCAACTCTGCATTATATGACCAAATCTCGGCAACTGATGTTAGAAAAAAAATGTGGGAACCAGTCGCTACTGCAGCTAATTTTCCATTACCACTGCCAACTTTTGTTAGAAGAAACTATATGACTAGAAAGTTTTCGGTTAAAGCGATCGGTGATCCATCTTTAGGCGATGTGCCTTGGATGAGAAGCGCAGAGATGCATTTAATTTTAGCAGAAGCGTATGCTAGAAGTGCACAAGATGGTTTAGCGCAAACTGCCTTATTCGTTTTAGTTGCCAAAAGAGATTTGAGCGCTATTAAATCAACAAAAATTGGTACCGCGTTGATTGATGAGGTTATGATTAATCGTAGGGTTGAACTATGGGGTGAAGGATTTAGATATTTAGATCTTAAGCGCTTGAATCTATCTTTGGATAGGACAACTGCAAATGTTCCGAATTATGTTGCAACTTCTGTTGCAAATGTATTACAAATCCCAGCGGGTGACCCAAGATTTCTATTCTTAATCCCTCGTGATGAAATTAATGCAAATCCAAATATTGGGCCACAAAACCCATAGTAGGAGCCGTTAAAATTATAGGGGCTGTCAATTTGTTGGCAGCCCTTTTTTTATGCCCACATCTAGACTTATTATAAATTTATGTGTGTTTATTAATTAATTTGGTGCTGAGTTTCCAATTCTAATTTATTATATCATCTAATTAATCAATAGATGTATATACAGCATGTTAAAGAATAAATTGGCTCTAAAAAGTACTAATATGCAAAAATTGCATATATTTTCTGCTTTTATGAAAAATTACACCCAATATATCCGATGAGATATGTGATTTACATTCGTTTCATTAAAATACTGTATTGTTTTCTGGTGTAAAATTTGTATTACAACCTCCAAAATTTTATATTAGGGAATTATTAACTAAACCAAACTAAATTTTATGAAAAAACTTCTACAAAGTTTGTTCATAATCCTATTTATTGCAGGGACTGCAATGGCTCAGGATAGAACAATCACTGGAACAGTTACAGGAAAGGAAGACGGAATGCCTCTTCCTGGTGTAAGTGTTAAAATCAAAGGCGCAGCTGGCGGAACCACAACAGCTGCAGATGGAAAATTCTCACTGAAGGTTATTGCAGGTACTGCTTTAGAATTTTCCTACATTGGTTATGTATCGCAAACAAGGCCTATTGGATCATCAAGTGTGCTCAATGTAGCATTATCTAGTGATTCTAAAACACTATCTGATGTAGTTGTTACTGGCTACACTACACAATCAAAAAGAGATGTTACAGGCTCAATTGCGAGTGTAAGTGGTGAAAAACTCAAAAACCAGCCTGTCCAAAGTTTTGAACAGGCATTAGCTGGTAAAGCAGCGGGTGTTAACATCATTCAACCAAATGGTGTACTAAATAACCCACCTGTTTTTAGGGTGCGTGGATTTAACTCCATTTCTTTAAGCTCTTATCCCTTAATTATTGTAGATGGTATTCCAGTATTTACTGGCGACCAATCTTCAAATAGTGCAGCAGGTAATGCATTGGGTGATATTAATCCAGCAGATATAGAATCTATAGATATCTTAAAAGATGCTGCTTCTTCTGCAATTTATGGTTCTAGAGCAGCAAATGGTGTTGTTGTAATTACCACTAAAAAAGGAAAACAAGGTGCTACAAAAATTAATTACGAAGGATGGGTAGGAACTACAAAAGCTCAAAACCTTACGCCTCTTTTAAATGCAGCAGAATATGTGCAAATCAAAAATGAGTCTAGAACAAATATTGGGCAAGCCCCAGCTTTCTTTTTGCAAACAAAATCAGACGGCTCACAAGTAGAAACCAATTGGTACGATTATGCTTACAGAACTGCGACTTCGCAAAATCATGCTTTGAACTTTTCTGGTGCAAATGATAAAACCTCATATTATATATCTTTAGGTTACAGCAATCAAGAGGGCTTTATTATTGGAAACTCTTTCGAAAGGAAAAATGGACGTGTAAACTTAGATCATAAATTATTCAAGAACATAACTATCGGAACGAATTTTTCTTATAGTAATACGCTAAATCGTGCGCCAAATACCGGATCGTTACCAGGCCAAGCATTTTCAACTGTTGGTTTAGGAAGATTAGCCATTGTGCTTCCTCCTAATGTTTCACCTTATAATGAGGATGGATCTTATAATATGAACGCATCTGGTGCCATTGGATTAGGCGCTAATACAATAGCTTCAAACTATCCCAACTCAGCTGTATTAATTAATGAAGACAGAAATACATCTGAAAGTGATCGCATCATTGCGAATGCTTATGCATCGATTCAGTTAGTTAAGGGATTAACACTTAAGACTACTTATGGCTTAGATAACCTTAAAATAGACAATAATTCATTTGTTAATCGTTTGCAGGGAGATGGTTTTGGGTACAATGGTGGTGCTACTAGCAACTTTGTAAAGAATAGCCGCTGGAATTGGTCTAATACATTAAATTACAATGGGGTTTTTGGTGATCATACTATTGGGGCTTTAGTAGGTGCGGAAGATCAATATTCTAAGTCGAATGGTTATGGTGCCACCAGACAGGGAGTTATTGATCCATTTATTGAAGTTTTTCAAGGGGCGTTTGGAACAATTACACCAGCTGGATTAGTTCAAGGAGACAACGCATTTCGTTCGTACTTCGGAAGTGTTAATTACGATTATAAGAAAAAATACTATTTAACAGGATCTTTCAGACGTGATGGTTATTCAGGTTTATCAGCAGGAAATAAGTATGGTAACTTTGGAGGAGCTTCAGTAGGATGGGCACTGTCAGAGGAGAGTTTTTATAAAGAATCTGGCTTAAGTGAAGTGTTAACGCGGATTAAATTCCATGGTAGTTACGGTGAAGTGGGTAACATTAATATTGGTAACTACCCAGCGCTATTTTTATATAGTCCTGGTCTGTATGGAAATGCTTCTGCACTTTCTTTCTCTCAGGCGGGTAATCCAGATTTGAAATGGGAAACTAGTAAAAAAGCAGATGTAGGCTTAAATCTTGAATTTTTAGGTGGACGTTTCTCTCTTGATGTAGATTACTATCACAATAATATTGATAATCTAGTGCAATTTGCGCCGCAAGCTCCCTCTAAAGGTGTTCCGGGAAATGCAATTACTACTAACGTTGGAAAAATGTATAATAAGGGATTTGAGTTTACTGTAAATTCAAAAAACTTTGACAATGATGATTTCTCTTGGTCGACGAGTTTAACATTTAGTACATTGAAAAATGAAGTTACCGCTTTAGGTAATAATAATGCTGATCTATTTGGTGCAACATCTTTAGAGACAGCGAATATTACTAGAGTTGGATATCCAATTGGATCTATTTACACAGTTCCAACAGCAGGTGTAGATCCTGGAACTGGAGAAAGAATTTTTATCAATAGATTTGGGGAGAAATTGAGGTTTAGCTTTCAAAGAGCAACTGCTGCTCGTTACCAATATTTAGATGGTCCAAAAGCAGGTCAAAATGCAACTGCGATTGATGCAGCATTAGATGCCACAATTACAGGGCAATCAATACCGAAATGGTTTGGTGGTTTAGATAATAATTTCCGTTATAAAGATTTTGATTTATCTATCGGCTTAACTTTTTCAGGAGGAAACAAGATTTATTACGGATCGTTAGCAGGCCTTCGTGATCAACGTTTCTGGAATAATGAAGCGGGCGTATTGGATAGATGGACAACTCCGGGTCAGATCACAGATATTCCTCGTTTGGTTTATGGAGATAATACTTCAAACGGTTCGGCATTTGCTCAATCACAAAATGTGTTCTCTGGAAATTTCTTAAAAGTTCGTAATCTTGCTTTAGGTTATACTTTACCAAAAGCGCTTTTGAGCAAATACGGCGTATCAAATATTAGAGTATATGCACAATCTAGTAACCTTTGGATTATATCAAACTATCCAGGGCCTGATCCAGAAGTTTCTGTAAATGGAAACTCTACAACAACAGGTAATAGTGGAAACTTAGCTCCGGGTGTAGATAGAAACTCAGTGCCATCTGGCAGAACATTTACTTTCGGTATTAATGTTGGATTTTAAAAAATAGAGATCATGAAAATTAAAATAAATAATAAACTAAAATATCTTTTTCTTGCCGCACCTTTTTTCTTTGCGACATCATGCAAAAAGGATTTCTTAAATACTGCTCCTGATACCGCTTTACCTATTGAAGATGCATTTGCAAATCCAGATAGAATTCTATCGCAGGTTAACGGGGTATATGCAGGGATAAAAAATGGCCAGTATTATGGCGGTCGGTTTTTAATCTATAACGATATTCGAGGAGAGGAATTTATAGTAAACAAGCCGAATGGTGTAACTGGTTTGGATACTTGGAGGTTTAATGTAACTTCAGGCACTAATGAAGTCGTAAATTTGTGGGGTGCAGTATATGCAGCAATCAATCGTGCTAATTTAGTAATAGAAGGGGTTACAGCAAACTCTTCTTTGCTAACTCCTACGCTAACAAAGCAATATATTGCAGAAGCTAAATTTTGTAGGGCTTTCTGTTATTATAGTTTATTACAACTATATGCAAAACCTTACATCACAGATAACGGTGCAAGTTTAGGTGTTCCATTAAGATTAAAAGGTGAGAAAGACCTTACTGGTAATGACCTAAAAAGAAGTACTGTGGCCGAGGTTTACACCCAAATTTTAAAGGACTTAAATGAAGCTGAGCCTGATCTAGCTCTTACACTCGCTGCAACGAGAGCATCAAGAAATACGGCAATTGCTTTTAAAACAAGAGTATATTTATCAATGGGTAATTTATCATCAGTTGTAACAGAGGCAAATAAAATTGTAAGTGCCACAGCACCATTTGTTGCAGCTACGGGTTCTCCATTAAAACTTGAGGCAAACATTACAACTGTTTTTGGCGGCGCATATACTGGTAATGCAACAGCCACTGAAGCTGCATTGTCGTTTCCAATGGCAGACCTAGATGCCCCAGGAACCCAAAATCAGTTGGCTTACTATTATAATGTTTCTCCAAATCAGGCTGGGGGTAATGAAGAGTTTTTCTTAAATCCTACAGGGATTTTCGGAAATGCTGCATTTGCTGCTGGTTCAACCGATGCTAGAAAAAGCTTGACGACTGTATCTGGTGCAAACACTTATCTATCTAAGTTTAAAAGACCTTCGCCATATACGGACTATGTTCCAGCAATTCGCTACGCAGAGGTTTTATTGAACCTTGCTGAAGCAACTGTTGTTACCGATCCAGCAAGATCAATCGCTTTGTTAACTGCTGTTAGACAACGATCTAATCCTACCTATGTTTTTCCAGCAGCAGACTTATTACCTGCAAACTTGAAAAATACAATATTAACCGAACGTAGAATAGAATTGCTTGGTGAAGGTTTAAGATCTCCAGATATTATGAGGTTAGGACTTGGCTTCCCTGCAAAAAGTGGTTCACAAGGTACAGCCCCTGCAATACCATTTAATACGGCAGGCTATGTTTGGCCAATATCAGCAAATGAGGTTCAGAATAATAAGTTAATCGTTCAGAATTAATAATATTTTTTCATTAACAAGAAAAGCCAGCACTGCTGGCTTTTCTTGTTAATGAATTTTTTCCTCTACTTCTTATCCACACTATACTTCCCTGGGCCAATAAATATCAATCCAAAAAATACAATTCCCAACTCGATCGCATGACTAGCGCCTTGTAAGCCATCTCCTTTTGAAAAATGAACAAGTGCGGCAATAATCATGGTGAAGATTAATAGAATACATGCAGGGCGAAAGAACAATCCAACAATTAAAAGGAAGCCACCAAATGTTTCAGTTGCTGCGGCCATAAATCCCCAGAAAATAGGCAAGAAATCTATTCCAATTACTTTCATGCTTCCTCCTAAACCAGTCCAACCGCTAGGTCCGCCTGCAAGTTTCGGGAAACCATGAATAATGAACATAATGCCTAAGCCCAAACGGATTAATAACAAACCCGTGTTGCGGTACTTTCCTAAATTATCTAAAATGGCCATGTTATAAATATTTAAAATAAACGTTGTTGCTTTCTACCTTTAACTCAACTTCAGCACCTAATACCATGCTTAAGTTATTCTCGATGTGCCCTGTTGGAAAATTAAAACAAACGGGGTAATTATAATCCTTAACCACCTCCCATATTACCTCATCAGCTGTTTGCCCGAAAGAAATTTTTTCTTCCTCAATTTCGTTAAATGCACCAATAATTAAACCATTCAAGTTTTCAAGCTTTCCGGCACGTTTCAGCATTCTTAACATTCTATCTATTCCATATTCTTGCTCGCCTACATCTTCCAGAAAAAGAATCTTATTATCGAAATCCATTTCTGAAACAGAACCTTGCAACATCGTTAGCAAAGTTAAATTTCCTCCAATTAAAATGCCTTGGCTCTTTCCTTGTTGATTTTTAAACTCACTTTGATATTGGTATTGCTGCTGCTCACCAAATAACGATTTTCTTAACGATTCAAGCGCCTCTTCAGTAGAATCATCAAAAGTGTAGGGCATTTGTGCGTGAATACATTGCGTATCCATATCAGCAATGAGGTGCGATAGCAAAACCGTGATATCGCTAAAACCCACAAACCATTTGGGGCTCTTATTAAATTTGGTAAAATCCAAATCATCGATGATCCGAATGGTTCCATAACCACCCCGGCCAGAAATGATTGCTTTTATTGATGGATCATCTAAAAATTGCTGGATATCCTTGGTGCGTAAAGCATCTGTTCCAGCAAATTGATGGTGACTGGCATATACACTTTCACCTATAATTACTTCCAATCCCCATTCCTTTAATATTTCAATGGCATGGTCTATAGGTTTGGGTAATTTCTTTGCCGGACAAACGAGGGCAATCTTATCTCCTTTTTTTAAATATGGGGGCTGCTTAATCATCTTCAAAACACTTATCTTTGCCAAATTAATAAAAATTGTTTTGGATAATAGTAAAATAAAAAGATATACTGTAACCGCGGCGCTTCCATACACCAATGGACCGGTACACATAGGGCACCTTGCTGGCGTTTATATCCCTGCCGATATTTATGCCCGTTATCTGCGTTCGAATAAGCGGGATGTAAAATTTATATGCGGCTCTGATGAAAATGGTGTACCCATTACCTTAAAAGCCAAAAGAGAGGGCATTACCCCGCAGGAAGTTGTAGATAAGTACCATAAAATCATAGGCGATTCATTTAAGGAGTTTGGGGTGTCTTTCGATATCTATCACCGTACATCGTCTTTAACACATCATCAAACAGCTTCTGATTTTTTTGAAACCTTGTATGATAAAGGCGTTTTTACCGAAGAGATTACCGAACAATACTACGATCCAACGGCTAAGCAATTTTTGGCCGATCGTTACATTACTGGTACTTGTCCGAAGTGCGGAAACGAAAATGCATATGGCGATCAATGCGAAAATTGTGGCTCTACACTTAATGCTACCGATTTAATCAATCCAAAATCGACACTTTCTGGCGATAAACCAATTTTAAAGGAAACCAAAAACTGGTTCTTGCCACTTGATAAGTATGAAGACCGCTTAAGAACTTATATCGAAAGCCATAAGGAATGGCGACCAAATGTTTATGGTCAGTGCCAAAGTTGGTTAAATGCAGGTTTACAACCAAGGGCAATGACTCGCGATTTAGACTGGGGTGTTCGAGTTCCACTGCGTGATGCTAAGGGTAAGGTATTGTACGTGTGGTTCGATGCGCCCATCGGCTACATTTCGGCTACCAAAGAACTTTGTAATTACGCAAAGCTCGATGTTTGGAATCCGAAGGCAGAGGAATATTACATCAGCAGTTTTGAGAATGATAAATGTGGTTGGGAAGAATATTGGAAGAGCGACGAAACTAAACTGGTTCACTTCATAGGAAAGGATAACATTGTATTCCACTGCATTATCTTTCCCGCAATGTTAATGGCACATGGAGGTTATACTTTGGCCGATAATGTTCCAGCAAATGAATTCCTTAACCTAGAGGGTCAAAAAATTTCTACCTCTAAAAATTGGGCGGTTTGGCTGAACGAATATTTGAGGGAGTTTGAGGGGAAACAAGATGTGTTGCGTTATGTGCTCACGGCAACTGCTCCAGAAACCAAGGACAACGATTTTACCTGGAAAGATTTTCAGGCTAGAAATAATAATGAATTGGTAGCCATTTTAGGTAATTTCATTAATCGTGTAGTGGTTTTAACCCATAAATATTTTAATGGCACAGTTCCTACCTGCATGGAAATTACGGAGGTAGATCAAGCCGTTATCGATGAGTTAGCCAGTTACCCAGCAAAGATTTCTGCATCAATAGAAAATTATCGCTTTAGAGAGGCCCTATCCGAAGTGATGAATGTTGCCCGTTTGGGGAATAAGTACCTTGCAGAAACCGAGCCTTGGAAATTGATCAAAACTGATGAAGATCGGGTGCGTACGATTTTACATCTCGCACTCCAAATTGCGGCTAATATCCAAATTTTAATCGAGCCTTTCTTGCCTTTTACATCAGAAAAATTAATGAAGATGCTAAAGAATGGTGGTCATAATTGGGAAGATGCTGGCACGGTAACGTTGATTAAGCGTGGGCATGAGATAGGTGAAGGTGTTCTTTTATTCGATAAGATTGAGGATGCTGAAATCGATTATCAGGTAGAAAAATTAAACCAAAGTAAGGCCAGCAATGCTGCAGGTTCTGTAGTAGCTACTCCAGCGAAAGAAAATATAAATTTCGATGATTTTTCTGCCATGGATATTCGAGTGGCTACCATAGTTGCTGCAGAAAAGGTAGAGAAAACTAAGAAGTTGCTAAAGCTTACTGTAAACACTGGTATCGATGAAAGGACAGTGGTTTCAGGAATTGCAGAATACTACCAGCCAGAAGATATTGTAGGCAAGCAAGTAAGCATTATTGTAAATCTAGCCCCAAGAGAAATTAAAGGAATTTTATCACAAGGGATGATTTTAATGGCTGAAAACGCAGAAGGAAAACTCACTTTTGTGGCTCCAGTAGATAAGTTCATAGAGGGAAGTGTAATTAGGTAATAATATTATTTTAGTAGTTTAGGCCATTTGATTCGATTCAAGAGGCTTTTTCGTTTCGTCAGAAAAATTTAAGTCGCAACCATGTTCTATTAATATAAATTGTGAGGTAAATCTTCACTATTGTTTTTTTGGGAAATGAATAGCATGATGCTTTTGGCGGTTTTTACTCCCGCTCCCACTTCTGCCCACAATGAAAAATTGTGTGGCATCTCGTTTCGATCGGGTTTAGGTACAGTGTTAGATTTCTTTTGGCAAAATAAGAAAGCCACTTCAGATCGTAAAGTGGTTCAAAAAGCGAGTGACAACATCTAGCCAAGTCAGATGCTCCTATGAGCTAAAGCTGTAAAATTATGCACTTTTCAGCTCAAAACTTTTGTTATATTTGCAGCATTATTGGTCCCGTAGTTCAACGGATAGAATAGAAGTTTCCTAAACTTTAGATATGAGTTCGATTCTCGTCGGGACCACTTCCTTAGATTCAAACCAGAACATTGTCGCGCAAATCGTTGATTTTCAAGACTTTGTTTTGGTTTTTATAACGCATTAAGACTCATTTTCGACCATTCTGAATGGTTAATTTTAGTGAGTCGAAAACTGACTTTTTCTTGTAAAACACTGTAAGTCAGTAGATTGATTGAAATATCAAAACCAGAATTATTCCGAAATGTTCGGGTTCTGGATTATTTTGTAAGATATTGATTTACAGCTCGTTCGACTGGCGAACATCTTGATGACTCACTGGCTCAAATGTACATTTGTTTAATTTTAAATGTATCATTATGAGTTACAATTTTCATCTTTTATTCTATCTGAAAAGACCAAAAAATTTTATCAAGGGCGAGATGATGCCCATCTATTTACGGATTACCGTGAAAGGAAAACATTCGGAATATTCTGTCGGCAGGGAAATTGTTCCCAGCTTCTGGTCTGCGCTTAAAGGGAAAGGCACTGGCCTGCGCGAAGAGATCCGGGAACTTAATGATTATCTGGATACGCTGGCCTCAAAAGTTCGACGGTTTCATACCTCTCTTGTTGAAAAGGAAGATGAGGTGACAGCGGTAGTCTTGAGGGATCATCTTACCGGAAAGAATACGTCTAACCATAGCCTACTGAGAGTTTATCAGAAGCACAATGACAATATGGAAAAACTGATTGGTAAAGGGTACAGTTATAGCACGTTTCAAACCTATCAAAGTTCCATCAGACATGTTAAACAATTTCTTCAGCTCAAATATGAGGTTCAGGACATTAACATCAAAAAGGTGGATTTTAAATTTATCACCGATTATGAGTTATTTCTTAGAATAGATCGAGGAAATAATGCGATGTCTGCCCGGAAATATATTGTTCACCTGAAAAAAATCATGCTGTATTGCCTGGGCGCCGGGTGGATAGTCGGTAATCCATTTTTAAATTATCGCAATACTGCTAAAGCTAAGGCAAGGACTTTTCTAAATATGGAAGAGTTGGATAGAATTAAAAACAGGGAATTTCCACTTGAGCGCTTAAACATCGTTCGTGACATTTTTATTTTCAGTTGCTACACCGGCCTCTCTTATATAGATGTGAAGCAGCTTCGCCCGGATCAGATTACAAAGGGTGATGACGGTAATTTATGGATATTCATCAAACGCCAGAAAACGGAAACACCCTGTCACATCCCCTTGTTGGATGAGGCAAAAGTAATTCTTGACAGGTATAAGAATCACAGGATATGCCGATGGAGAAAAGTGGCGTTGCCAGTGCTCACCAACCAGAGGATGAATGGGTACCTCAAAGAGATCGCAGATCTTTGTACCATCACTAAAGTACTCACTTATCATCTGGCTCGTCACACTTTTGCGACGACTATTACGCTTTCAAATGGTGTTCCGATTGAGACTGTGTCCCAGATGCTTGGGCATAACAGCTTGAAAACAACCCAGCATTATGCAAAGGTTATCGATACTAAAGTTAGTACTGAGATGTCTGCATTACAGGAGAAACTGTTAGACCGAGATAAGAAGGAAGAAGATACTGGTGATATGAAAGTTATGAAGCTCTTTAGATAGATTGCTGGCAATGTAACAGGAAATCGGTTGTAATTTGTCTTGTCAACCTTAATCTAAATATTTGTTTTTCAATCATTATAATGTATTTGATTGAAGTAACAATCAGATTAAGAAAATTTTAAAATATGGTATCACAACTGACCGACATTGATGTCGGTCAGTTCGATCAAGATTGGGATTTCGCTTGTTGAAAGACAAATGATTAGATTCTATCCGATATGGACCGATACGATCCGATTACGATCCGATCCTTTTAAAAAGACAGCATTTGATTACGTGAAAATTACTACTAATTTTGACAAAAGCAGTGTATTTGTACAGATAATGTAATCGGGAAATAACACTGCACAAGAATTGGCAATTAAGAGTGCACAGAAAACGGCAACAAGTGTGCACAGTTTTACAAAGCTAATCTTCTGGTCCTAACTTGCAAATATTGTTTTCCTATTTTCCATTCTGTAAGATTTTCCCGCAAGACTGATTACCTCACACCGGAATAGAAGCCTGTCCAGCAGAGCTGTGGCCAGCACCTCATCATCCAGCATTTTGGCCCAGTCAGCAGGCATTTTGTTGGTGGTGATAATAAATGAGGTGCTTTCATAAAGTTGGTTTACGAAGTTAAA
>NZ_SJSN01000027.1 GCF_004331675.1 Pedobacter frigidisoli
ACCTTTATGATGGCAGCCTTCAAATCGACAACAACCTGGTAGAAAATGCAATAAGACCGGTGAGCCTGGGCAGGAAAAACTATCTCTTCGCCGGAAGCCACGAAGCAGCGCAAAGATCAGCAATGATCTATTCTTTCTTTGCGATCTGCAAGAAGCATCAGGTGAATCCATACAAGTGGCTTAAATACACACTGGAAAATATAATGTCAATAAACCACAAGAAAATTAAGGACCTGTATCCACAGAACTTTAAAAATATAGGTGGATAATCAAATATGCACTTTATAGGCTGCATACAATTCTTCTTTAACCAAACTCCATAGTAGTTTTCTAACTTCCTTATAATCATTTAAATAATATTTTGCTTCCGAAATATTGTTGCCAACCTTAATTGTAAAAGCATCATCAGGCAGCACCTTAAAAATATCCTCATCAGTATGATCATCGCCAAGGGCTAAAATAAAATCAGGATTTTTATCGTATAACCAGTTTAAGGCAGCTTTTCCTTTATTCACTTCCATATTTTTAAACTCGATTACTTTGTTCCCTGGCATCAGTTGTAAACCTTTATCGGCAGCCAAAATTTTCATGTGACTTACAATTTCATTTGCTCTTAATTCTCCCAAACCTTCTTCCGCCTTGCGATAATGCCAAACTAAAGAATAGCTTTTTTCTTCGATAAAAGATCCTGGAGTTCTATCTGTATAGGTTTCCAGCTGTGATTTTATCTCGTGTTTCCATTGATCGGTAAGTAAGGGCAAGCTATTCCATTTATCTCCATACGATTTTTGCCAAGCGCCATGCTCTGCTATAAGATCTACTTTCAAATGGCCAAACCAACTCTCGAGGGTTTCATTTCTCCTGCCGCTAATAATAACAACTTTGTTTGCCTTATCAAGCACTAGGTTTTCAATTAAATCATATAATTCAGGGTCTGGAGATGCATCGTCAATATTTCCTGTAAAATCTACCAATGTTCCATCATAATCCAAAAACAGGACCCTATCATTGGTTTGTGCATATTTTGTGGCAATAAATTCGTTAATGGAATTTACCGCATGTTTTGTTAATAATGATTTTTGAGAATCTTTCACTTCGTTTAATCTTAAAATAAAATTATTGACCCAATGTTTAACATTGAATTTTTCAATAGTTGCCCGCATGGCTTTCATGCGCTGCTGTTGTTCTTCCAAAGGCATATTCAAGGCTACAACAATTGCCGCCATAATATCGCCCAAGTTGTTTGGGTTTACAATTAGTGCATCAGTAAGTTCTTTTGATGCTCCAGCCATTTCACTAAGAATTAAAACACCATCGTTTTCATTCCTACTGGCCACGTATTCCTTGCTGACCAAATTCATGCCATCACGCATGGGCGTAACTAGGCAAATATCGGCGGATGAATAAAGCGCTGATAAAACTTCAATAGGGAATGAGCGATAAAAATAATTGACAGGAATCCAGTTCATGGAACGATAACGGGCATTCAAATTCCCTACAAATTGGTCAATTTGGTCCCGGAGGTCGCTGTATTGTGGAACGTTGTCTCTCGATGGAACCACAATCATAAAAAGTTCAATTTTACCAATGTATTCCGGATGGATTTGCAAAAGAAGTTCCATTGCTTTTAGTCGTTCTAAAATCCCCTTGCTGTAATCCAATCTATCGATGGAAAGAATGATTTTCATATCCTCTTTACCACCTCTAAAATAGTCAACCTCTTTTTTTACCTCAATGGTTGAGGTGAGACCAGAGAATTTTTCAAAATCAATTCCCATTGGAAATGCCTCAACAACAATTTGACGCTCGTTGCTGGTAAGCACATTTGATGATGAATTTACGGGTAATAAACGCGTAGCCGTGCTGATGAAATGCCGAACATCGTCAAAGGTATGGAAGCCGATTAAATCTGCTCCAATAAGTCCGTTTAGTAGCTCTTCCCTCCAAGGAATTAACCTAAATATTTCGTAAGATGGAAAGGGGATGTGCTGGAAAAATCCAATGGTAGAGTTAGGTAGTTTTTCTCGTAAAATTCCAGGTAAAAGGAGTAGCTGGTAATCTTGAATCCAAATTTTATCGCTTCTGTTGAGCACTTTCATTGCACTTTTGGCAAATTTTTCGTTAACAGATTTGTATGAATCCCAATAACTTTGTTCGTAATGGGCGTAAGTTACGAGATAGTGAAAAACGGGCCATAAAACTTCGTTTGAAAAGCCCTCGTAGTATAAATTGATTTCTTCTTGTGTAAGGAAAACGGGGTAGAGATTGAGTTCTGAAAGTTTCTGAATAACCTCTTCTTGACGATGTTCGGGTACTTCTATTCCTGGCCAACCCACCCAAACGGAGTTTCCATTTTTGTAAACGTCGCCAAGTCCTGTGGCCAATCCACCCTCGCTTGGAATATAGATGTATTCGTTGTTTTCTTCGATAATTTTAACGGGTAGTCTGTTCGATATTATAACTGTCTTCATGCTTGTATTTGATGTATCCACATAAATAAAAGCCATTTAAACAGTTTTTGTTTCGATTTTGTTTCAAAAGAAACATTGAAATGATTTTAAGAAATATTGATTTTAGCTGATTCTTGTGTATTTTTTTTGCTCTATGCCGCAAGGCATCAAACTTTTGACGCATCAAAAGTATGCAAAAATGCTTGTCAATCCAGCTAGGAGCCTCCACACAACCCATGCACATCAACAAAACAAAGGCACTTTGTTTTGTTCGGAAGTTCTAATTGAAAGTTAGTAGGAACATTAACCACAAAACCACTGCGTTTAATGTTTGGGAATGCAAAAGGTACTGGACTGCAACTGTTTTTTTGATTTCCTGGCTCTTGGGATTGACGGCGTTCTTCGCAAAGGTTTGTGAGGTTTTAGAGCCAGTTACTCAACGTTCTAATTGAGGAAAATCGTTAAAATCTGTGTTCATCTGTGAAAATTTGTGGTTAAAAAAATTAGACGTAATTAAACAACAGCGAAAAAGTTGTCTGCTCGTTTGGGGTTGAAATCACTTCAATACTTCCGCGGTGCATTTTCATAATGTTGCGACTAATCGTTAAACCAATGCCCGAACCATTTTTGCGTGTAGTGTAAAACGGAACGAAGATTTTCTCCAAGTCTGTAGGTTCGATTCCTTTTCCGTTATCGGTTACATCGATATAAAGTTTGGTGTTTTCCAGGCGGTAGCTGACTAAAATATGTGGATTTTCATTTTCTTCGACAGAATAAATGCTGTTTGTAATGAGGTTGATAAGTACTTGTTCAACCAGTTTTAAATCGAGCTGAATGGTAATTTTCGACGAAGTTTGTTCTACATCTAACACCACGTTTCTAACTTTGGCGAAAGGTTGCATCAATACTTTAATGTGCTTTAAAATTTCACCAATGGTATGCGATTCAAGGTTTGGCGTTGGTAACTCGGCAATTAATCTATAGTCTTTTACAAAATCTAAAAGTCCTGCAGAACGCCTTTTGATGGTTTGTAAGGCTGTTTTTAAATCTTCCATTTCATCCTGGTCTAGATTTTCCTTATCGGTTACCATGCTGTTTATCGTATCGGATAATGAGCTGATTGGTGTAATAGAATTTAATATCTCATGAGAAATTACCCCGATTAACCTATTCCACGCTTCGGTTTCTTTTTGCTCGATTTCATCCTTTATATTTTGGAAACTAATAATGGTGTAATTTTTTCCATAAAGATTTAAAGGAATCACTTCAGTTGATAATTGAATCAGTTTGTCCTGAATTTTAAGTTCCAAAAAACGTTTTCCTCCAGAAGAAATCTGGTCGACCTCATTAGCAAAATTTGGTAAGTGTTGTTGTAAGCGATGCCAATATTTGTACGCAGGAACACCCAACAAATTCGATGCCGCTTGATTGAAAAAGGCGATTTCCTCATTATCCTGAGCAGTTTTTGTATTGTTGACTACGATTACACCAACAGGAACCTGCTCTAAAATGGTTTTAATTAATTGGAACATCGCTTCTTGTTCCAATCTTATTTGCTTGTGCACCTGAAGAATCTCTCCAAATGATTCATAAAGTTCAGGGAAACTTCCTTTGGTTGCCTTATTCTTAAAATTTAGGGTATGGTCGCGGGTTTTTACTGCCAAAATAAAGCGCTTTATATCCGAACGGATTTCATTGATATAATAGTAAAGTGAAATAATCGAACCCAATAAAATCAAGCTCACACCAATAATAGTGAACCACAGTTGAGTGTTTTTAATGAGGTAAAATAACAGGTAGCCCAGCAAGTTAATGAGGACCAATCGGGATATTAAACGAAAAGTAAAGCGTTTGTAAAACATGTTTTTAAGCTAAAAGACTAAAGGTAAAAGACCAAAGCACAAAGACCAAAGAGAAATACAGCTTTAGTTTTTATGCTTTTCGCTTTCAGCTCAAATCCCGAATTTCTCTATTCTCCTGTATAAAGCTGCCCTGGTTAAACCCAGTTCTGCCGCTGCCTTTGATATATTTCCTTTGTGTTTATCAATGGCTTTTTGCACCATCATTTTCTCCATATCGCCAAGTGCCATTTCATCGGGCATTGTATTGTTTTGGTTAAAGCGCTGCGGACTTAGTTGCAAATCTTCTTCCGTGATTTCATTTCCATCGCTCATGATTACGGCACGTTCTAAAACGTGTTGTAGTTCACGAACATTTCCTGGCCACTTATAATTCAGCAGAACATCTTCAGCTTTATGGCTTAAACTTCGGGTTTCTTTATGATATTTCGAACTGAAAACTTGCATAAAATGATTGGCCAAAAGCAAAATGTCTCTACCACGTTTTCGTAAAGGTGGCAACAGTAATTCAACTGTGTTAATTCGGAAAAGCAAATCTTGTCTGAAAGTATTTTTAGCCACCATTTCGTTTAAAGGCATATTGGTAGCTGTGATTAATCGAACATTTACCTTGCGTTCTTTACTTTCTCCGAGACGGGTAACTGTTCGGTTTTGTAGAACGCTCAATAATTTTGCTTGTAGGGGCAAGGTGAGGTTTCCAATTTCATCTAGAAAGATTGTTCCGCCATCAGCAAGCTCAAAACGGCCAGGTTTATCCTCTTTTGCATCAGTAAAAGCTCCTTTTGCATAACCAAAAAGCTCACTTTCAAAAAGATTTTCATTCAAAGAACCTAAATCGACGTGCATGAAAACCTGATTTTTGCGCTGCGAATTGCCATGAATTTCATAAGCGAAAACCTGCTTTCCTGTTCCGTTTTCTCCTAAAATCAAAACATTAGCGTCGGTTGGGGCGACTTTTAATAATGTATTTTGAAGTTGTTTTATTCCATCAGCCTCGCCAACAATGTGCTCGAAACCACGAGTCATATCTTTATGTAACGAAGTATGTATTTTCTCTAGTTTCTTTACTTTTCTTGTCGATTCGCGAAGTTTTGAAGCTGCGGAAATGGTGGCGAAAAGTTTTTCATTTTCCCAGGGTTTGAGGATAAAATCTGTAGCACCTTTTTTAATGGCTTTAACAGCAAGCTCCACGTTTCCAAAGGCTGTCATGAGGATCACTACATAATCTTTATCTATAGATAAAATATGTTCCAACCAATATAAACCCTCACGACCATCGCTTGCACCTTTTTGGTAATTCATGTCGAGCAGAATGATATCAACTTCGTTTTTGCTCAACAGCACATTAATTTCCTTAGGCGATTTGCAGGTAATCACTTGCTTAACCTGCTGTTTTAAAAACAAGCGGGCACTTAAAAGGATATCGTCATCATCATCGATGATTAAAACTGTGGCGTCTAAACCCCCAGCCCCTAAAGGGGAGTTTTCCTTTCTATCGTTCATAAGCCCCAGCTCCTAAAGGGGAGCTCCCTTTCTATATCCATAATCTAGCGATATTCTCATTTAAATTGTATAGTATTTATTTTGAGTTGTCTTGAATCTGGTCTTTCCATCTCGTCTGTAGCTCCCCGTTTAGGGGGCTGGGGGGTAAATTTACTCAAACTGTCCGCTCCCGCACATAAACTGTTCGAAAATGAACAGCTTAAAATTATAAAAACTTTTAAATGTTTGATTATTAATGTTTTAAATGTGTTTTGTTGGTTTGGCACAAGCTTGGTTAATAGGGAAATCAAACAGTACAACCGAACAATGGACAAAAAGATAGAGAAGAAAAGATTTAGCACCAAAACCTTAATAATGATAGGTGGCGCAATTGCTTTCGTAGCAGTTGTAATTTATGGCTATACCTTATCACTTAAGAAAACATATAGTGCCGATGCCGAAAAATTAACCATTAGCAAAGTAGAATACGGCGATTTTGAAGATGTAGTTCTATTAAATGCAAGCGTTGTTCCCTTAACTTCTGTAATTGTAAGTTCATCAGAGGGTGGAACAGTTGCCGAAATCTTCACTGAAAACGGCGCATCTGTTGTAAAAGGAACGCCATTATTAAGAATCTCCAATTCAAACGCCATGTTGAGTTACACCTCAAGCCAAACGGCGGCAACAGAGCAAATCAATCAGTTACGCAAATCGAGATTGGATTTAGAACAAAATCAAAGGGTTTTAAATCAGGATGTTTTGGATGTCGAAAATAGCCTAAGAACTGCATCCCGTCAGTATCGCTTAGATAGTAATCTATTTAGCAAAAAAGTAATTACGCTACAGGAATTTAATAAATCGAGTCAGGATTACGAATATTACCAAGGTAAACTTAAAATTGTTCGTCAGGCGATTAAACAAGAAAACCAAAGCAGAAAAATGCAGCTTGCACAAATCGATCAATCGATGGGGCAGATGAACGAAAGTTTGGAAATGATACGTAAGAATATCGAAAACATGACCATCAAAGCACCTGTATCAGGCAAGCTTTCATCTTACGACCCTGTAATTGGTAAATCTTACAACTCAAACGAAATGATTGGGAAAATTGATGTGTTACAAGGCTATAAATTGCAGGCTGGAGTTGATGAATATTATATCAATCGCGTAAAAGAGGGGCAAACTTCAACCTGTGAGTTCAATGGAAAAACTTATAATCTAACCGTTAGCAAAGTTATTCCAGAGGTTACGGCAGGTCAGTTTCAGGTTGAAATGGTATTTAAAGGTGCTGCTCCTGATGGTCTGCGTCGCGGTTTATCACTTCAAACCAAACTTACCTTATCTGATAACAGCAAATCTTTACTACTTGCTCAAGGTCAGTTTTTCCAAAGTACGGGCGGTTCGTGGGTATTTGTGGTAAACAATGGTAAAGCAACCAAGAAAAACGTCAAAATTGGAAGAAAAAATTACTTGTATTACGAAATATTGGATGGTTTGCAGAAAGGCGATGAAGTAATCACCTCATCTTACGACCAATTTAACCAATACGACCAAGTGGAGATAAGTAAGTAAAAGCCCCTCCCAACCTCCCCAGAGGGGAGGAGAGCAAGGCGAAAATAATACGAACAAGCTAAAATATTAGCATAAATAAATTTAATAAGCACAATCCCAAAAGCCCTCCCTGCTGGGGAGGGTTGGGTGGGGCCAAATACTTGATACTATAAAGCTATGATTAGAATAGAAAATCTGGAAAAAGTTTACAAAACTGAAGAAGTAGAAACTACTGCGCTAAACGGAATTAATCTTCATGTAAAAGAGGGCGAATTCGTTTCCATCATGGGGCCATCAGGCTGCGGAAAATCTACTTTGTTAAACGTAATGGGTTTATTAGATAAACCTGAAAGTGGCAGTTACAAGTTCATCGATACTGAACTTTTAACCTTAAACGATAGAGAACGCTCTAATTTCCGTAAAAGAAATATGGGATTTGTTTTCCAGAATTTCAACCTAATTGATGAATTAACGGTTTTCGAAAACATCGAATTACCATTAATTTACAACAAAATCCCTACGGCAGAACGTAAGAAACTGGTTAACGAAATCATCGAAAGAATGAATATTGTAAACCGTAGCGGTCACTTTCCGCAACAACTTTCGGGTGGTCAGCAGCAGCGTGTTGCAGTAGCAAGGGCTTTGGTTACCAAACCTAAATTAGTTTTAGCAGATGAGCCGACAGGTAATCTTGATAGTTCACACGGTAACGAAGTAATGGAGTTGCTTTGCGAATTGAACGAAACGGGAACAACCATCGTAATGGTTACGCACTCGAGCCATGATGCAAGTTTCTCAAACAGAATTATCAACCTGAAAGATGGTCATGTGATCTCGGAAAAGATAAATAAAAGTAGGAACGAGGAATTGATTTAGTTCCCCATCCAGCCTCCCCAAAGGGGAGGAGCTACAAACGTATAAATGAAACAGCCCATTTAAAAATTTTAGTTTTAGTTAATGATAGCCTACCGAAATCTTCCTGGATGGGAAGATTTGGTAAAGGCGCTTAAAAAAAACAAAAGACTAAAAGCAGAAAGACCAAAGCGATTTGCCTGGTCTTGATTAAGCACAAAATCACAAAACAGCACTTCCAGCTCCCTCTCTTCAAGGAGAGGACGGGGGGAGAGATTACTAAATACTTGATACTACAGTATGTTCAAATTAAACTTAAAAATCGCGTTGCGAAATCTTTGGAAAAACAAGGGATTCTCTTTGATAAATATTGGAGGATTAGCTATAGGTTTAGCCAGCTGCTTGATTTTGCTAATTTACGTATCATATGAATGGAGTTATGATAAACAATTTGCGAATAATGATAAAACGTATGTAGTTTATCAAAGTGTAGTAGCAAATGGTAAAACATTTAGCTGGTCATGGACACCTAATGTAATGGCTAGAGAAGTGCAAGAAAAAATTCCAGGCGTTAAGTATGCATCACATTCTACTTATCCAAGGGCAAAACTGATTACAGTTGGCGAGAATAAGTTAGGAAGTAAAGCTGTTTTTGCTGACCAAAATTTTATTAAAATCTTAGATTATAAGTTCATTAAAGGAAATTCTCGGCAGGTTTTAAAAGATGTTAATACCATAATCCTTACCAAATCTTTTGCCGAAAAATTATTTGGAAATGAAGACCCCATTAATAAAATAGTAAAATTAGAAAATCAGGATGTTTTAAAAGTTGAAGCCGTTGTGGAGGATGCGCCTGCCAATAGCAGTATAAAATTTGATTGTATAATGCCATGGGCATTGTTTGAAAAAACGGAATCTTGGGCTAAAGAGGGCAATTGGGGTAATAATATGTGTTTAACACTTGTCCAACTCCAAGACAATAAGTTTTTTACGGAGGCCAACGGATTAATGAATGGGATTTACCAACGCAATCAAAAGGATAATACCGCAAAGGCGTTATTGCACCCTTTAACTAAGTGGCATCTATATGCCGATTTTGAAAATGGGAAATCTGTAGGAGGCAAAATAGACCAACTTAAAATTTTCTTGTTATTGGCCTTTTGTATTTTATTAATTGCTTGCGTAAACTTCATGAATTTGTCAACTGCCCGTTCTGAGGGTAGAGCCAAGGAAGTTGGCGTTCGTAAAGCAATCGGCTCAACTCGTAAATCTTTAATTAGTCAGTTTTTTTCAGAATCATTACTCATCACATTTATCTCTACCGTTTTAGCTTTTATTTTAGTTGAAGCGAGCTTGCCATACTTTAATAATTTGTTAAACATCTCTTTGCAAATTGATTATAGCAATGTTAATTTTTGGTTTACGCTTTTAGCGTTAATGATTTTTACAGGTTTTATTGCTGGTAGTTATCCTGCATTATACCTTTCTTCTTTTGACCCGATTAAAGTATTAAAAGGTTTCAAGATTAAAACAGATTCATCAGTTTCTGTAAGGAAAGTACTGGTGGTTGGACAGTTTGTATTTGCAGCTTGCTTAATTGTTTGTACTGCAGTGATTTATCAACAATTAAATTATGTTAAAAACAAACCTATTGGTTATAACCAGGCCAACTTAATACAAATAGCAGTTGATGGCAAAGTGAGGGATAAAGGTAAAATTGAATTATTTAAAACCCAGATGATAAAATCTGGCGCAGCAACAGATGTAACATTCTTTAGTTCGGATGTTACCGAGGGTGGAAATAATACAACCGATGTTCAATGGGATGGTAAAAATCCAAAGGAAATGATTTCATTTAACCATAGAGGAATAGGTTATGATTTTATCAAAACTATGGGTACTGAAATGATCAGTGGGAGGGAATTTTCTCCGAAATTCCCGAATGATACAAGCAATGTATTGCTGAATGAAGCCGCAGTGAAAATGATGCGGTTAAAAAATCCGATAGGCAAAATCATTACTTTTTGGGGTTTCAGGTTAACTGTTGTTGGGATAGTTAAAGATTTTGTGGTAGAAAGTGCCTATCAAAAGGTTGCCCCGATGATTTTTCATTTAGGAACCAACGACAATGCCAATATGATTATCGCCCGTTTAAATCCTAATCAAAATATAAGTTCATCATTAGCTAAAATTGATGAGTTGGTAAAAGGGATAGAGCCTAATTATCCTGTTAACCGAAAATTTGTTAATGAATCTTTCGAAGTAAAATTTCAAGATGAAAAATTGTTAGGCACACTATCTAATTGGTTTGGTGGTTTTGCCATTTTCATTTCCTGCTTAGGTTTATTGGGGTTGGCGCTTTTCATGGCCGAGCAGCGAAAAAAAGAAATCAGCATCCGTAAGGTTTTAGGTGCAAGCACAGCAAATATCCTTACACTTTTAAATAAAGATTTTATAAAATTAGTAGCCATCGCAAATGTAATTGCCTTTCCTTTAGCTTATATCATTATTAATCAATGGCTTTCTGCTTTTGAATATCGAGTAGCGATATCGTTTATCCCATTTCTTTTGGCTGTTGTAATCTCGGTTATAATTGCTGTCTTAACGGTAAGCATACAATCTGTAAAAGTGGCAAAAGCGAATCCAATTGATGCATTGAAATACGAATAAAGAGCCCCACCCAACCTCCCCAGAGGGGAGGAGCTGCAAAGTTTTATACCTTTTGAACCGAACAAGTAATGTTAGTAGAAATGAAATTTTTTAACCACAAACAAAAGTCCTCCCTATTGGGGAGGATTTAGGAGGGGCTTTATGTTCAGACTTAACTTAAAAATCGCATTGCGAAACCTGTGGAGAAACAGAGGTATTACTGCAATTAATGTTGGTGGTTTAGCTATTGCTTTGGCTGCTTTTATTTTAGTGACGATGTATTTTACCTATGAAACGAGTTTTGATAAATCCAATCCGAATTATAAAAATGTTTATGTAGTTGGCGTTTCATATCCTGAATTTAAAACCAATTATATAGCGGCTCCATTTGCGAAAGCGATCAAACAGACATACCCTGAAGTGGAGTCGGTTGGTTTAATAAAAGAAGGTTCTTTTGAGTTAACCATAAAAAATGGGAAGAATACACTTTTTACTAAGAATATATTGGCTGTGGATTATAATGCAGCCAAAATCCTTAACATACAGCCAGAAAATGGACTAACAAAACCATCTGGAGAGGTAGAACGACTTAATTATCTAAGTAAGGAGAGCATGCAGACGCTTTTCCCCGATAAAAAAGATAACAAGCCTGAAATGGTGGGTTATGGAGCAAGCAATTCTGGGATAACTGTTGTTGTAGCTGGCTCGATTAGGAGTAACGAGCACTCAAACTTTGTTTTTGATGGGATTTCTTTGGCTGCAGAACTTGGCGAGCATGATAATTATGATATGAACGATTATTCTATCTTTCTTAAGCTGAAACCCAACGTGAATGTAGCCAATCTTGAAAAGAAGATTACGGATTTATACAGGTATGAATTATTAAAGAATAACACCAGTAAAAAATCAACAGCTGAATTAAAAGCCATTTCTACTTTTTTGGATCCACTATCAAATTTGCATTTGCGGCCGAAAGCGGGGAATGATATGCCTTATAAAACCTTGATAGCACTTTCCGTCCTTGGGTTTTTGATTCTGGTTATCGCTTGTATTAATTTTACTAATTTAAGTATTGCGCAAGCCGCTAACAGAGCAAAAGAAGTAGGTGTTAAAAAAGTAATGGGCGCTTATCGTTCACAACTTACGCTTCAATTTCTTACTGAAATATTTATACAATGTTTTGTAGCTACAATTTTGGCTTTGATTTTGGCAGAATTAGTATTACCATACTTTAATAATCTTTTTCAAGTTGGCTTGTCTATTTGGCAAGTTGATAGCGATTTGATTTGGCAACTCCCATTAATTCTATCTCTTATCACCTTAATAGCAGGTATTTACCCAGCAATGGTTTTATCTGGCTTTAAACCAGCGCTGGTATTAAAAGGAAATTTTTCTACCAGCAAACAAAATTCTTGGTTGCGAAATGGCTTATTGGTTTTTCAGTTCTGTATTGCAGTTGTTTTTATTATTGGTCTGTTGATTATCAACTCACAACTAAAATACATGCGAAGCCAGGATGTTGGTTTTAATTCAAGTCAAGTAGTTTACATAAAAAATCTAACCCTTTTTAACAATCCTGTAAAATTTGGTTCGGTAAGTTTTAATCCTGTGAGAGATCGGTTACTTAAAATTCCAGGTATAAAATCTGCTACCGTTGCTAGTTTCATTCCTGGAGGTCAAAATGGAATAAATAGTTATGAAGTAAATGCTTCTAAAGCAAATATTGATTTCGTAAATGTTGATTTCGATTATTTTGAAACGCTCGATATCAAACTAAAAGAGGGGCGTTTTTTTTTAAATACATTTAAAACTGACACCATTAACTCTGCTATAATAAATGAAAGTGCAGTAGCAAAATATAGCATAAAAAATCCCGTAGGACAAACCATTAGGGGATGCGGTATCGATTATAAAATAGTTGGTGTGATTAAGGATTTTAAAACTCAAGGCTTCGAAAGTATTGTACAACCAACTATTTACACGATTAAGGATCCTTGTGGAAGTTATAAAACGCAAATTTTGCTGAAAATTGAGGAGAACAAAATGGCTGACGCTTTGGCAGCTTTGAAAGCGCAATGGCCTCAAATCAATCCAAAAGATGGCGAAGATTTCAGGTATGAGTTTTTAGACGAACTTTATGGAAAACTCTTTAAAAAACAAGAACAGCTGCAGTCGGTATTTTTCGCTGCGGCTTTGCTAACAATTTTCATTGCTATTTTAGGTCTTTTTGCCTTTGCAAAATACATCACCAACGGCAGGATTAAAGAAATCGCCGTTCGCAAGATTTTGGGTGCAAGTGATGTTCAAATCTTTAAGCTGATAAACAGTTCATTTTTTATTATGGTGCTTATCGCTAACGTGATTTCATGGCCAATAGCTTACATCTTAACAAAAAAATGGCTCGAAACCTTTGCCTATAGAATTGATTTGCCTGCTATGCCTTTTGTGAGCAGTGCTTTAATCACCATTTTATTAACGGTAATCACTGTTAGTATCCAGGCGAAAAAAGCTGTAAAAGCGAACCCTGTTGATGCTTTGAAATACGAATAAAAGAAGCCCCATCCAGCCTCCCAGAGGGGAGGAGCTGCAGAGTTTTATACCTTTTGAACCGAATGATAATATTAGTAGAAAATAATTTTTTAACCACAAACAAAAAGTCCTCCCTACTGGGGAGGATTTAGGAGGGGCTTTATGTTCAAATTAAACTTAAAAATCGCTTTGCGAAACCTTTGGAAGAACAAAACTTCTTCTTTCATCAATGTAATTGGTTTGGCCATTGGTTTAGCTGCTTGCTTAATGCTTTTGCTGTATGTTTCTTACGAATGGAATTTCGATAAGCAAGCCAAAAATTGGAAAAACGTTTATATGGCCATGACGAATGTACCTGGCGAGGGAAATAAAATTGCAGGAACTTTTAATGGTTCTACAACAGCTTTAGGCCCGCTTTTAAAACAAAATTTGCCAGAGGTGAAATACGTAGCTCGCATGGATTACGGCAAAAAAAGCTTAATTGCCAACGGCCAAAATAGCTATAAAAAAGATTCGAAGTTTGCGGAACCTGATATACTTAAAATGTATGATTATCAATTCATTTCAGGCGACCCAAAAACGGCTTTACAGAACCCGCTATCAGTTATTTTAACAGAGAGTACAGCAAAAACCTTATTTGGAACCGTTGATGTGCTGAGCAAATCAGTTCGTTATCAGGATAAAGAAAATCTAACCATTACAGGAGTCGTTAAAGATTTGCCTGAAAATAGCTCGAACCGTTTTGATTTCTTAATGCCATGGTCGTTCTATGAAATAGTAGACCCGAGTGCCAAAGAATTGAACTGGAACAATTACAGTTTCGTAACCATGGTTTCGCTAAATCCTGATGCGAACATTGATTTGGTGAACCGTAAGGTCGAGGCTTTGGTAAAGGCAAATACTCCACAAACCCCGCAATCGCAACCGCATTTTCTTTATCAGACGAGCAAATTGCACTTGTTTGGCAAGTTCGAGAATGGCAAACCTGCAGGAGGAGATATTGAGCAAATCTGGCTTTTTATGGGTTTGGCATTTGGGATATTATTAATCGCCTGCATCAATTTCATGAATATGGCTACAGCCAAATCAGAGAAGCGAGCTAAAGAAGTTGGAATCAAGAAAACGATTGGTGCAAACCGAACTTCATTAATTTTCCAGTTTTTAACCGAATCGATGGTGCTTACATTGGTTGCTGTTGTAATGGCAATTGCCTTACTCGAAATCTGTCTTCCCGCATTTAACGGACTTTTAAACATTAATTTGGGCATTTCGTATTTCAATACAGCAAGCTGGATTGGGATTTTAGGTATAGTAATTGCCACAGGTTTAATCGCAGGAAGTTATCCGGCCTTTTATTTATCATCTTTTAACCCGATCCAAACATTAAAAAGGAATATTAAATCAAGAGGCATTTTAACCGTCAGCTTAAGGCAGGTTTTGGTTATTGGTCAGTTTTGTTTTGCTATCATCCTCATCATTTCAACCCTGGTTATCTATCGCCAAATTCAATACATTAAAAATAAACCTGTAGGCTTTGATGTAAATGCATTGGTCGAAATCCCCCAGGATGGTGAATTGAAAACCAAATTCGATTTGTTCAAAACTGAAATGCTAAAATCGGGTGCCGTTACTTCGATGTACCAATCGTCGGTTAGTCTATCTCACCGTGGGCGTAATTTTATGGATATGAAGTGGGATGGGATGACTAATCCTCAAAATACGGTAATGTTTAATCAGGTAGCCACTTCTTACGATTTCATCAAAACCAACGGAATTAAATTATTGCAGGGAAGAGATTTCTCTAAGAACTTTGCTTCAGATACGAGTGCGGTTATGGTTAGCGCCTCGGCTGTAAAAGTATTTGGCTACAAAAACCCCATTGGGAAAAAAGTTATTGTTTTTGGTTCAAACGCACACATAGTAGGTGTTTTCGATGATTATGTTTGGGATTCGCCTTACAAATCGAATAATCCGCAGGTTGTATATTTAACTACAGGACAAACAGGTGTAATTACCATGCGCCTTAATAATTCAAATAATTTACAAAGCAACATCGAAACCATTAATAAAATTACCAAAGCCTTTAATCCTGCGTATCCAACTGAAATTACATTCATCAACTCATTATATCAGGAGAAATATAAATCAGAAAAAACATTGGGCATTCTTTCTAACCTTTTCGGCGGATTGGCAATTTTCGTCTCTTGTTTAGGTTTATTTGGCTTGGTTGCTTACAGTGCAGAGCAAAGAACTAAGGAGTTTGGTGTTCGGAAAGTGCTTGGCGCATCGGTTGCGAATTTGATGCAGTTGCTATCACTTTCATTTATTAAAATGATTGTAGCCGCCATTATTGTCGCGGTGCCGATAAGCTATTTTGCGATGGGGAAATGGCTCAATAATTTCGAATTCCATACAGAGATAAGTTGGTGGATAATTCCTGTTGCGGCATTAGGAACGTTATCAATGGCATTAATTACCGTAAGTTTTCAAGCTTACAAAACTGCAAAAGCTAATCCTGTTGATGCACTTAAATATGAATAAATGAAGCCCCACCCAACCTCCCCAGAGGGGAGGAGTGCAAGGAGCAGACCTAAATAATTTACAATAATGATAGCACAAACAAACTTTTTTGACCACAAACAAAAAGTCCTCCCTACTGGGGAGGATTTAGGAGGGGCTGTATGTTTCGATTAAACTTAAAAATCGCGTTGCGGAACCTTTGGAAAAACAAAGGTTTCTCGCTTATAAATATTGGTGGCTTAGCCATTGGCTTGGCAAGTTGTATGATTTTGTTGTTGTATGTAGTATATGAATTCGGCTACGATAAACAATATAAAAATTACAAATCGACTTATATAGCCTACACTAATATGAAGGCGAATGGTAAAACTTTTAGTTGGGCTTGGACTCCAGGTTTACTTTCTCAAGAATTAAAAGAAAATGTTACTGGCGTAAGTAATAGTGCCCGCAGTTCTTATCCTATTTCGCTTTTGATTGGCAATGGAGAGAACAAACTTAAAAATAAGGGCATGTTTGTAGACCCTGCTTATTTAAAAATATTCGATTTTGATTTTATAGATGGAACTTCTGATAATATTTTGCAAAATATTAACACCGTTATTTTAACCAAATCATTGGCGAAAAAACTGTTTGGCAACCATTCTTCCATCAATAAAATAGTTAAGCTGGATAATCTGGAACCGCTAAAAGTTGAAGCAGTAATAGACGATATTCCCCAAAATAGTAGCTTAACGTTTGATTATTTAATGCCATGGAAATTATACGAAAAGAGAGAAACATGGACAAAGAAACAAGGTTGGGGAAGCAATTTTTGCTTAACAGTTGTACAATTGCAAAATAGTAACACGTTGGCGCAGGTAAATACTTCGATAAAAGACCTTTTTCATCGGATGGATAAAGACCAAGAAAATGAATTATTCTTACATCCTTTAAGTAAATGGCATTTATATGGCGATTTCGAAAACGGAAAATCTGTTGGAGGAAAGATAAGCCAGCTTAAAATATTTTTGCTGTTGGCAATTTGTATTTTGTTAATTGCTTGTGTAAACTTCATGAACTTGTCAACATCTCGTTCAGAAAAAAGAGCAAAAGAAGTAGGCGTTCGCAAAGCGATTGGCTCTAGTAGAAAATCCCTTATCTCACAATTTATTTTAGAAAGTACACTTTTATCATTTATAGGTACAGTTGTAGCCTTCATTTTACTAGAAATTAGTCTGCCATATTTTAACAATTTGCTAAATATCAATTTGATTATTCAATATAATGATTGGAGATATTGGCTAACACTAATTTGTTTGATACTTTTTACTGGGTTAATTGCAGGTAGTTACCCTGCATTTTATCTTTCCTCTTTCGAGCCTGTAAAAGTGCTTAAAGGTTTCAGTATAAAGGCAGGCTCGGCATTTTCTGTAAGAAAGGTTTTAGTGGTTTTTCAGTTTGTATTCGCTTCATGTTTAATTGTTTGTACATCAGTTATTTATCAGCAATTAAATTACATCAAAAACAAACCACTTGGTTACAATAGTAATGGTTTGGTTCAGCTATCGGCAGAGGGAAATTTAAAAAATCTGCAAAAGATAAATTTATTGAGAGAAAGATTAGTAAAAGCTGGTGCGGTTACAAATGTTTCTACCTTAAGCATGAGTCTTAGTAATGGAGGTAATAACACATCTGGAATTAGTTGGCCTGGTAAAAACCCAAATACCAGCGTATTATTTAACAACAGGGCAATTGGTTATGATTTTGTGGAAACCATTGGTGCAAAAATGGTTGAGGGCAGAAGCATTTCTAAACAGTTTGAAAAGGATAGCAATAGTGTAATATTTAACGAGGCGGGTATAAAAGCCATGGGGATGAAAAATCCTATCGGGAAAAAAATTAAATGGGATACGGGAGAGAATGTTATTGTTGGCGTAATGAAAGATTTTGTGATTGATAATCCTTTTCAAAAGGTAGAACCGATGATATTGTATTCGGCATTTAAAGATAATGTTTCGGTAATTTTGCTCAAGTTAAATCCATCGGCAAATGTTACTGCATCGTTATCAAAAATTGATGAAATTGTAAAAGAAATCAATCCCGATTATCCTATTGATAGAGAATTTGTAAACCAATCTTTCGAGCAAAAATTTGAAAACGAAAAATTATTAGGGACACTGTCTAATTGGTTTGGTGGTTTTGCCATCTTTATTTCTTGCCTTGGTTTACTTGGACTGGCTTTATTTATGGCAGAGCAACGTAAAAAAGAAATCAGCATTCGTAAAGTTTTGGGCGCTAGTACAGGCAATATCCTTACATTATTAAACAAAGATTTTATTAAACTAGTGGCTATCGCTAATGTAATAGCCTTTCCATTAGCTTATGTCATTATTAATCAATGGCTTTCTGCTTTTGAATACAGAGTGGCCATATCTTTTTTGCCATTTTCATTGGCGATAGTTATTTCGGTTTTGATTGCCATTTTAACCGTAAGCATACAATCTATAAAAGTAGCAAAAGCAAATCCAATTGATGCACTGAAATATGAATAAAGGCGGAAAGCTGGAAAGTTTTAAGGTAAAGGGCTTAAGCACCCAAAACCTTTCAGCCTTCAACCTTTTAACCTTCAACCTATAAAAATATGTTCAAACTTAACTTAAAAATCGCCTGGCGAAACCTTTGGAAAAACAAGGGTTATACATTTATTAATATTCTTGGTCTATCCATCAGCTTAGCCAGCTGTATCCTCATATTTATTTTTGTGCGGTACGAACTAAGTTTTGATAAGAATTTTGAAAACAGTGAGAGAATTTACCGTGTAGTTTCTCAATGGAAGTATGCGGATGGAAACGAATTTTATTCGCAAGGTGTGCCGCGACCATTAGCCCCGGCAATGCGAAATGATTTTGCCCAATTAGAGAAAGTTGCCGCAGTACAGCAAGGTGGTGGCACTTTAAAAATTAAGGCGCAAAACGGACGAGCTGAAATAAAAGATTTCGAAATGACCTTTTACCTCGAACCTTCGTTTTTCGAAATCTTTAAATATCAATGGCTTTCGGGAAATCCCAATCAATCGTTAACCGAGCCTAATGCCATGGTTTTAACAGAAAAAACAGCCAATAAATATTTTGGCGATTGGCATAAAGCTTTAGGAAGTACCATTAATTTAGATAACGAAACTAATTTTAAGGTTACCGGAGTTATAAAAGACACCGAACCAAACACTAGTTTTCCGCTAAAGGTTATTTTAAGCTATGCTAGTTATCTGGATAAAAACAGCAAAAGTTGGGGCTCTGTTTCCTCAAATTCAGAGTGTTATGTTTTATTGCAAAAAGGAATAAACATAAAGGATTTAGATAAGCCATTGGCTCAATTTATTAAGAAATATTATGTAGAAGAGGCTCCAGGTAAGGAAAGCAATAGTTTTCAGTCGTTAGGAGATATTCATTTTAATGATAAATACGGAAACTTTAATCAAGCCACTACCTCCTACAAACAACTTATCGGCATAAGTATAATCGGCTTGTTTTTATTATTAACGGCATGTATAAACTTCATAAACTTAGCTACAGCCCAAGCTATAAGTCGATCTAAGGAAGTAGGCGTTCGCAAAGTGATGGGTAGCAGGCGCAAACAATTAATTTGGCAATTCTTAAGCGAAACAACACTCATAACATTTATAGCGCTATTATTAGCCTGTGTGTTTACAGAATTAGCATTGCCAGCAATGGAAAGCCTGTTTGGTGCCGAAGTTACTTTTGGCTTATTTACGCATCCCATCATTTTTGTTTTCTTATTGGCGATGCTAGTCTTAGTAAGTTTCCTTGCGGGATTATACCCTGCAATGATTATGTCGGGCTTTAGTCCGGCGCTTGCAATAAAAAATCGAGTAAGTTCGGCTAATGCCGGAGGCGTGGGCTTACGTAAAACATTGGTCGTAATACAATTTTCGATAACGGCAATATTGATCGTAAGTACGCTTGTTATTATCAAACAAATGAGTTTCATTCGTGATAAATCCTTAGGTTTCGATACCAAAGCTGTGGCAATAATTGAGCTACCATCTGATAGTCTCAGCTTATTGAAGTACAATAGTTTTAAAAGCCAACTGCTTGCTAAAAAGGGCGTTAAGAATGTTAGTTTTAATGGCTCGGCACCCTCGTCGAGTAATAATAATGAAACGAGTTTTACTTATAATAGCTCAAAAACTGCTGATTTTCAAGTAAATACAAAAATAGCCGACGAAACCTACTTAGAAACCTTTGGTCTATCCCTTGTTGCCGGACGATCGCTATCAAAAAGTGATACCATTAAGGAATTCGTGGTGAACGAAACATTTTTGAAAAAATTGAACGTTAAAAATCCAAATGAGGCAATAGGTAAAATCGTAAAACTTTGGGGAAAAAGTGGTCCAATTGTGGGTGTTGTAAAAGACTTTAATAATTATTCTCTCCATGAAAGCATTTCGCCAATCGCCCTATTTTCATTTAAGGATAGAGCATCAACATTGGCAATAAAACTCGAATCAAAAGAGTTATTGAGCACCATGACTGATATAGAGAAGACTTTCAATAATACATTTACCAATAATGTTTACGATGTAAGTTTTTTGGATGATCAAATCGCAAATTACTACCATACTGAACAGATAATGGGTACTTTATTTAAGGTTTTTGCGGGGGTTGTTATCTTCATTTCCTTTATAGGTTTATTTGGATTAATCTCCTTTATTGCCACACAACGAACAAGAGAAATTGCCATCCGCAAAGTATTGGGTGCATCTAATTTGGAATTGATAAGGATGTTAAATAGTTCCTTTATATGGATGGTTTTGATTGCAAATATGATTGCCTGGCCAATAGGTTACATTTTGGTAAAACAATGGCTATCAGGTTTTCAGTATAGAATTGAATTAAACGTGTGGCCTTTTGTTATTGCAATGGTGATTTCTGTACTGATAACTTTAATTACGGTCAGCATTCGATCTTACAAAGCTGCGGTAGCCAATACAATTGATGCACTTAAATACGAATAAATAAGCTCAAAGACTAAAGATTAAAAAATTGAATATTTAACGTACCTCGATACTTTTTGAGTATTGAGGGGTAAAGCCCCTTTAGGGGTTTGGAATATGATACAACTAAATAACATAGAAAAATACTACGCCAACAAGGGTGTAAAAAGTTACATTCTTCGCCATGTAACCACAACCATTAAACAGGGCGAATTTGTTTCCATTATGGGCCCGTCTGGTGCTGGGAAATCTACTTTGCTAAACATTATTGGCATGCTAGAGGAACCAACTTACGGCACTTATGAGTTTTTAGGAGAAGACGTGACTACCTTAAACGAGCGCAAACGTATAGAACTTTACAGAAATCACATTGGTTTTGTGTTTCAGGCTTACCATTTAATTGATGAGATGACGGTTTATGAAAACATTGAGGCACCATTGCTTTACAAAAAAATAGGAAGTTCTGAGCGGGCGAGTAGAATTGCAGATCTATTGGATAGATTTAACATCGTAGCCAAAAAAGATTTATTTCCTAACCAACTTTCTGGCGGACAACAGCAGTTGGTGGGTATTGCAAGGGCTTTGGCTGCTCAACCATCAATCATTTTGGCTGATGAACCTACAGGAAACTTGCAATCGGCACAAGCGGATGAGATCATGAACTTGTTTAAAAAACTAAACCAAGAGGATGGAATTACCATTATTCAAGTAACGCATTCGGAGAAAAATGCCACATACGGAAACCGAATTTTGCATATCGCTGATGGCGTTGTGAAAGATGATGTGAAAGTAATTGTATAGGGCAGCTGATCTATTTAATTAAATCTTATCTGGCTTATCCTTTTCATTCGTGGATAATTACCTTTGGAGATGCAAAAGTCTTTTACTGATCAAATGGGGCGGGAGATAAATTTCGATTTTCCGCCTAAAAGGATAATCTCAATCGTTCCCTCGCAAACAGAACTGCTCTTTGATTTAGGTTTGGATCAAGAAATAATTGGTTTAACGAAATTTTGCATCCATCCCATAGAAAAATTTGCAGAGCGAACCAAAGTTGGTGGAACCAAGAAACTCAACATCGATTTAATTAAAGACCTCAAGCCAGATTTAATTATCGGCAACAAAGAAGAAAATACTCAAAGTGATATTGAAGAGCTGGCGGAATATTTTCCTGTTTGGATGAGCGATATCTTCACGGTAGAAGATGCAATGAAAACCATCAGACAAATAGGAGCGTTGGTTGATCGAGAGCCTGAAGCCGCATACCTTAACCACCTTATTTCTACGGGCTTTAACGATTTAAAAACACTCGCACTTCAAAATAATATCGATAAAAAGGTCGCTTACCTCATTTGGAGAAAACCTTACATGGCTGCTGGTAAAAACACTTTTATAGATGATATTTTACTTACCAACGGAATGACCAACGTGATCAAACAAGAGAGATATCCAGAAATAACATTGCCTCAACTTTTAACCCTAAACCCTCAACTTATTCTTCTATCATCCGAGCCATACCCATTTGGCGAAAAACACATCGAAGAAATTCAGGCTGCTATTCCAAATACCAAAATTATGTTGGTTGATGGAGAGATGTTTAGCTGGTATGGAAGCAGGCTGGTTAAGGCTGTTCAATACTTTTTCGAGTTTCAAAAAGAACTTTATTAAACATTCGGTGTTGATTCTTTGTAAATTGTACAAAAACTTAATCATCTCATCATGAAAAAAATAATCTTTTTATCGCTTTTAGTAGCTGTGCTTTCCAGCTGTAGTGCAATGTTAGATAGTAGCAATGCCGCTGTGGTTAACCTTAACTGGAAATGTGCAAAAATTGGGCATCACCACTTATCAATATGGAACGCACATCATTAATTATGGTGGCAAGCCTTACGCCCTAAAAAGCAGTTCGGTAAATCTTGATATATATGTAGATAAGCAAGTACAAATTAAGGGGACTAAGGTTTCTGGTTATCCATTAGAAAACGGACCAGAGCTGATTGAAGTTACCCAAGTAGTAGTAAAATAGCATTATCTCACGCCAATCCTTTGTGCAAAAGCAGGGACTAAATATGGTTTAATTTCTGTAAAAGGAATAAAAACTACAATTTGTCCTTGCGCATAACTGGCTACCTCGTAAGGGTTGTACATAAACGCCAAACCATTCTTATTGAAATAGAAATTTTTGTTAGGCTTTAAGAAATTATCAAATAATACTGATGAAATTTGATCAGCTGTTTTGATGTTGTACTGCTTTCTTAAATTTCGCTCTAACAAAGTCTGAAGTGCATTCGTGTCAACTTTTACAACATCACTTAATATTATCTGACGCTTATTTTTAATATCCAAACAATACATTAAACTGCTGTAGTTTCCATGTGCACCACCAGAATAGGAATCTGCAAGGAAATCAATCACCACGTAACCATTATCATTATATTTTAAAGATTGCTGACTATTATTAGTATAATTCATCCATTCTAAAAAACCTCTATCCGGACCTTGTTTCTGCTGTTCTGTAATTTCTTTTTGATAATCAGAAAAGTAGGCATCAGCAATTTTTTTAAAGGCAATTTCCCGATCTTCACTTCCTAATCTAATGCCAGAAATCCGCTTCAATTGATTATCCAACCATTTTCCAGATTCATCAGTTGCTTTAGGTTTTAAATATTCAAAACTGATTTGAGCGGCTGGAGATTTTGCCTTACCCGGAAATGCTTTTACAGAATCTTGATAGTAACCTATAGAAAATTCATAACTGCCATCAGGATATTCTTCGCTCAACTTAACAGGATATTTTTTAGTTTTATCACCACTTTCCCAATTTCCATCAAAGGCATTTCCTATCCATTTTAAGGCTAATTGAGGTTGCTTTGCATCTTTATCAAAATAATAATCGTAAAAACTATTCTCAAAAAGTACAACACTATCCTTGCCAATCAGTGTATCTGTAGAAAGGTTTAACCACGATCCATTGTAATAATAATCGCCATCGTAATTTCCATTTACCTTTTGCAAATGAACAACTACAGGTTTGCCAGCAATGTTTCCCGTTAATCTTTTATAAAAATTTTCAGGTAATTCGGTATTTGCTTTCTCGGTGCTATCAATTAAACTTTCACTATTTTTTCCAGTTTTAGCATTATTACATGCCGGTAAAGTTAGTAATCCAATAAGGCAAAGGAAGATGTAGTTTTTCATAGTTTATCAATTATTACTGACTAATCATTTACAGATGAAACTATGATTTTGTTTTATTAAAGCTTTTATTGATGCTGTAATAAAGGTTTTTTGCCGAATATCTTCCTGGATCAATGATCCTCCGAATGGTATAAAGCGGGAAATTCTCATCTCTTGGTGTCGATAAAATAAATGCAGCCTTAAATCCATGTTCCTTTAATTTATGCAGGGTTGATGCCTTAAAAACGCCATATGGAAAAGCGAAGTATTCAATCTTTTTGCCTGTAATTTCTTCCAGTTTTTTGGTAGGTTCATCAATCTGCGTAGTCCAATCCTCATCCTTAAACTGCGCAAAGTTTTTATGATCGTAAGTATGACTTGCAATTACATTTCCATCATCAGCAAGTTGCTTAATATTTTCTTTAGTCATGTAGCTAATTCTACCTTTCCTGCCGATAGAAACCGTCATGATAAAATAAACACCTTTAAAACCATACCTTTTTAACGTTGATGCGCCAGTTGTAAATTGATCCAGATCAGTATCATCAAAAGTAATCATAATCGGCTTTTCTGGAAGCTTGGCGCCATAAACCAGGTAATTGTAGAGTTGATCGGGCAAAATAGTATGGTAGCCAGAATCTGCCAACATTTTAATGTGTTGCTTAAATTTATCTGGAGCAATAATATCATCATGGGCCCTTTTACTATCGCTGGCTAGGTTATTTCTAATTTGATGATAGCATAAAACAGGTACTTCTCTATGAGACAGAATCGTTTTATTGTCGGCGGGTTTTTGTTTAGTCGTATCTATAACTTCCTTACTTGAAATTACAATATCACTTTTGGTTTTCTGATTTTTTGAATCAGCATTACAGGATGTAATTAAAATGGGGATGATAACGGCGAAATGCAGATATCGTTTCATGATGATGAAGAGCTGATGATGGATTTACTTAATAACGGTATCCTTTTTCCTTTTTTTGAGCGTTTAGGATACCGTTATTAATGAGTTAAAAACTATTTTTAATGCTATTGCTTAATGTTTTTGGCGACCAATAGCCACTTGCAATAATCCTGCGGATGGTAAACAATGGATCTTTTTCATCGCGTTTAGTAGATAATTGATAAGCCATTCTGAAACCGCGTTTCTTCAATTCTGGAATTCCTTCAGCATTCCATAAACCGAATGGATAAGCAAATTCTGTCATGGTTTTTCCAGTAATCTCTTCGAGTTTTTTAGTGGGTTTATCTAACTGCTCTTCCCAATCTTTTCCAGTATATTTTTTAAAGTTTTTGTGGTCGTACGTGTGAGAACCGATCACATTGCCCTCATCAGCAAGTTGTTTAATCTGCTCCTTGGTCATGTAATCTACAAACTTTCCTTTTCTACCGATAGAAACCGTCATAATGAAATACACCGCTTTGTAACCCAATTTATCTAAAGTTGGACGAACCACCGTAAATTGATCCATGTCTGTATCATCGAAAGTAAGCATAATAGGCTTGCTTGGCAACGCTGCACCAGTATTTAGGTAGGCATAAAGTTGATCGGGCAGAATAGTATGGTAACCACTATCGGCCAGCATTTTCATCTGGTCTTTAAAATTCTGAATTTCAACAATGTAGTCTTTACCAACTTTACCATCTGTTGGTTTCCAGTTTCTCACTTGGTGATAACATAAAATTGGAACTTGTTTCCTCGCTAAAATTGTTTTGGCATCAGCCACTTTAATTTTAGAAACATCAACTGGTGTTGTTGTTGTACTACCTGCTGTTTGAATAGTTTGTGCAGTAGAACCTTTGTCGCCAGCTTTTTCGGTTTGAGATTTAGATTGACAGCTCGTTAATAAGATTATTCCAGCTGTTATGATGGTTAGTAATTTGTATTTCATTATAATTATATATGGATACAAAACTATAAATTCCATCAATTATTTATCTATCAAAATCAATTCTGTTAATAATTTTTTCGAATGAATAAAATCTGACTAACTATCGCATTTATTACAATTCATGGCAGCCACAATAAGCTATAATTAAATAATTTAGCGGCTCAAACAAATTTTGATGAACAAACTTTACAAACTCGTTCTTTGTGCGCAGGTTTTATCCCTAACTGTTGCCGCACAAAATAAAACATTTACCATAACCGAAAATATTCAGCCACAACCAAAGGCTAATTATCAACTCGCATCGCGATTTTCGCCAAATAAGTTGAAGAAGATGGTTTATTCTACGGCTGTAGATCCACATTGGTTAAAATTAAGCAACCGTTTTTGGTACACTTTCGAAAGCCCCAAAGGGAAATTCTGGTACTTGGTAGATCCTGCAACAAAAAGCAAAAAATTAATGTTCGATAATGCAAAAGTTGCGGCAGAGATAACTTTAGCTGTTCGCGATCCCTTTGACGCTGAACATTTACCGCTAGAAAATTTGAAATTCGCTGCTGATGAAAAAAGTATTTCTTTCGAAGTAAAAAGTACCATCGATGAATTAAAAAAAGATAGAAAAGACAAGAAAGCTGCAGATTCTATGCAGAAGAAAATCTATTCCTTTAAATATGAATTGGCTACAGCGAAGCTTACCGAAGTGCCAAATTTTAGCAAGCCTAAACCAAAACCAGCATGGGGATCTGTAGCGCCAGATTCATCGGCCATTATCTTTTCCCGCAATTATAATTTGTATTGGATGGATAAGGCAAACTACCAGAAAGCGGTTAAGAATGAGGAAGACAGTACCATAGTCGAGCATCAATTGACAAAAGATGGAGTAAAGTTTTATTCTTACGGTAGCGACGGCGATGGAGAAAACAACGTGGAGAACGAAAAGAACAACAAGAAACGCAGAGGAGCTTATGTATTGTGGTCGCCAAATAGTCGGTATTTTGTTTTAGATAGAACCGATGCCCGCAAGGTTAAGGATTTGTGGGTAATTAATAGCGTAACGCCTGGCCGCCCAACTTTAGAAACCTATAAGTACCAAATGCCAGGCGAAACAGAATCTCCATTAGATGAGGTTCTTCTTTTCGATTTTTCTGCAAAATCATATAAAAAACTTAACGTTGCCGCTTTCAAAGATCAGAGTGTTTCGGTATGGAGCAAGCCTGCTTTAAATAAAGACCGCGATAACGAATTCCGCCCATCTATTTGGTTGGGAAATGATAGCAAATTCTATTTCTCTCGGACCAGCCGCGATTTGAAACGAATCGATATTTGTACCGTAGATATTAATACTGATGTGGTTAAGCCACTTATCGATGAACGTTTCAATTCTTATGTAGAGGTTAATCGTCCGGCTTTAATTAACGATGGTATTGAAATGATCCATTGGAGTGAACGTGATGGTTGGGCACATTTCTACCTATTTGATGGCAATGGAAAACTTAAAAATCAGATTACAAAAGGGGCTTTCCATTGCGAAAGCATTGTAAATGTTGATGAAAAAAACCGTATCCTTTATTTCACTGCAAATGGGAGAGAGGCGAAAGAAGATCCATATTATTTGCATTTGTACAGCATCAATTTCGATGGTTCTAACATGAAATTGTTAAATGCTGGCGATTTCGATCATGCATCGAACATGAACGATAACAATACCTTTTTCGTAGATAATTATTCGAGGGTAAATACCATTCCTAAATCTACCTTGTACGATAAAACTGGTAAAAAAGTGATGGATTTAGAAACCACCGATATTTCTTTGCTAACCGTTGCGGGCTACAAATTTCCGGAGCCATTTAAGGTTAAGGCCGATGATGGAATTACCGATTTATATGGTGTAATGTATAAGCCATTCGATTTTGATCCCAATAAAAAATATCCAATTATCGAGTACGTATATCCCGGACCGCAAACGGAGGCGGTAAATAAGGCATTTAGCAAAAGCATGGATCGTACCGAACGTTTGGCGCAATTTGGTTACATCGTAATTACGGTTGGTAATCGTGGCGGCAACCCATCTCGTTCAAAATGGTACCATACTTTCGGTTATGGTAATCTTCGCGATTATGGTTTGGCCGATAAGAAAACGGCTATCGAGCAATTGGCAGCCAGATATTCATTTATCGATGAAACAAAAGTGGGCATCACAGGTCATTCAGGTGGTGGGTTTATGTCAACAGCGGCCATGTTGGTTTATCCAGATTTCTTCAAGGCTGCAGTTTCCAATGCTGGAAATCACGATAATAGCATTTACAACCGTTGGTGGAGCGAAAAACACAATGGTATTAAGGAAGTGATTTCCTTAAAAGGAGATACCTCGTTTAAATACAGTATCGATAAAAACCCTGATTTGGCTAAAAACCTTAAAGGACATTTATTATTGATGCATGGCGATGTGGATAATAATGTTCATCCTGCAAATTCCATTCGTGTTGCCAATGCGTTAATGAAAGCCGGTAAACGTTTCGATTTCCTTATTATTCCTGGTCAACGCCACGGTTTTGGCGACATGACCGAGTATGCTTTCTGGAAATTGGCAGATCACTTTAACAAATACTTAATCGGCGATTTTTCGAATCCAGAGGATGTAGATTTAGTAGAGATGGATCGTGATATAGAGCAAAATGGGAAGCCTTAAGTTTTAATAAATTCTTTCTGATAAAAGTACTCGTAATTCCGTGGTCTGTGACTGATTCCAGTGGTCTGTGAGCCACAGACCACTTCGCAATTTCACTTTCCAAGTGCAATTTCCATCAAGCTATTTGCATCCTGTATCCGGCCTAGGAGATGATGGCGGGATAAAACGTTAAAGCTTTTGGAGAAACTTTCAAATCATCACTCCCCAGGCAACGCGTTCTGCCCGATTTTTCATCGGGTACTTGTGTTGCCGAAATAGAGCTTTTACGAATTTATCCAACATCAGGTCCCGGCCTTGGCCTTTTGTTACTTTTGGGCCAAGCCAAAAGTAAAAGCGGTTCAGCTGCAAGCTGAGGCAGGCCAAAGAATTAAGATCCCAGTCAAGCTGAGGGTAATTTATTTACGAGATCACCATTAAGCCAACTTAACGCCACTAAAGAATTTAAGCATCGTACTCAATGCATTTTCAGCGTGCATACGCTCACCATTTTCCAGAGATTCACGAGCCATTATCGCTGCCCTTTTCCGCATATTTGTTTCATAAGCAGAAATTGCTTGTTGCTCCGTATTGTATTTGACTGCAGTTAAACACTCGCTCAGTTCCAATGCATCAAGCATGGCCATATTTACACCTTCACCGGCAAAAGGTGGCATTAAATGTGCTGCATCACCCAGCATTGTTAAATTTGGTAAAGCTTCCCAGGTTTGATCTAAAGGCATACAATATATTGGTCGTGGAATGAAAGGTGTTTCTGCATTTTCGAATAGTTCGTTCCAAATATTACTCCACTCAGGGTATTTTTTGCTAAACCATTCCAATACTTGTGCGCTATCAGAAAAGTTTAAATCAATTGCTGAACTCCAATTTTCATCAGCTTTAAAACTTGCATAAAAGCCAATTTCTCCATTCGCTTTCTGTCCCATCAATATATCTTTCTCATTGCCGAAAGCCATTACCTTTCCTCCTCTAAGCAGGGCGGAAATCCTCGGAACAGATTTCTCCGCATCATAAATATTTCCCTCAAGCATGGTTATTCCAGAATAAAAAGGTTTTATATCAGTCAAATAAGGGCGAATTTTTGAATTTGCACCATCAGCCGCAATAACCAGATCGGCATAAGTGTCGACGCCATTCTTAAAATGTAGCAGCCAGCCCTCATCTTGAACTTCCATAGAAACAAAGTGGCTGTTCCATACAATTGTATTTGCTTCCAAAGATTCTATTAAGATTTTTCTTAATACGCCACGGTCTATTTCAGGACGAAAATGCTCGTGATCAAAATTTTCTTCTTTAACAATTTCGTGATCACTGAAAAATATTTCTGCCTGCTCGTTTACAATAATGGTTTTATCAGCACCAATCATGTAATTCATCTTAAATTCATCAATTAAACTCGCCTTATTCAGTGCTGCCAAGCCCGATTCGATATGCAAATCGAGTGGCGAACCCTGTACGCGTGCATTTTTATCAAGATCTCTTTCATAAACTTTTACATCTGCACCTTTAAGCTGTAACAGCTTTGCCAAGGTTAATCCTCCCGGACCACCGCCTACAATAGCAATGTTTTTATTCTGTAATAACATAATTTTGATTTTTACACCACAAAATTATTGCTTCAGATAGACTAGGAATTGTAAAAAACGGTCGTTTTCATTTTTGAATAGTTCTTTAGGCGAGACACCAGAAAGCTTTTTTATTTCTTTAATAAAATGCGATTGATCGGTAAAGTTGAGTTGCGGGTAAAGTTTGCCTTCTTTGATATGTTGAAGCGAAGCTTGAAAACGTAGGATGTTGCAATATGCTTTTAGCGAAAGACCAAATTGCCCCTTGAAATAACGGTTGATTTGTCGTTCAGTCCAAAATATTTTTTCGGCAAGTTCTTTTATTGAGATTTCCCCATTTGCGAGCATAATTAATTCAAACAGTTTACGCTTCCGTTCATCAATTTCTTTGGGTAAACAGGAAATTATTTTTTGCGTAGCTTTTTTACAAAACGCATTAAAATCGTTTAAATCATCGATTGAAAAACCCCAAAAATGATCAGGCAAAACTTTCCCTGCGTTTAATATTTCTGCGACTGAAAAACCAAAAACATATTCTATTGCAAGTGGATTGAAACTAATTGAAAAGAAATTTATCACATCAACCTTTGCATACTTTGGCTTAGTTTCCAAACCCAATAACGCAATGGTAAGGCGGTCGTCTGCATTTTTTGAAAATATCAAATCAATTTTTCCATTCGGAATTACTACGGCATCATTTACCGTAGCTAGGTTATTTAATGACGAAAAACAATAAACATAATCAGCAAGGGATTTTTCGGGTTTTAGTAGTTGATAATTTAAAGCATCATCCATTGTTGATCTATCTGTAAATTGTTTTTTAAATTATGACTAAAGTTAGCGTTTGCAAAGCAGAGAAAATTGGCATTCTTTCAATAAATTGAGTGCTGAATTTGAGCATAAGCAGCTGGTTTAATCATCTATTGCTTCAATACCCTGTTCCTTAAGTTTAGCCAGATGATCTTTCATTGTTTTAAGCTGCTCTTCAGAATGCCCTTGCCATTTCTCAACTATTGCAATTACTCGAAGTGCTTGCTTCGAGCGGTAAGATTTAGTTGGATTACCAGGGAATTTTTTATCTGTTAAATTTGGATCATCTTGAATAGCACCTGTTGGCTCAACAATATAAATTCGCTCCAAACCATCGCCCAAAGCAAGCTCTGCCCCCCAAATTGCAGCCTCTAAAGTAGCGGTAAGGTAAATGTAGGATCCCTTTTTTTGTTTGCCGTAGTTTGAATTAAAGCCCGGTTGAATTAAATCTCCTACGCTGAGCTTGGCTTTACTACCATGATAAAATGTTTGCATTAAATCGATGTGAGGTGCTGTTTCCATATTCATATACGCTGTCAGTTTGTAAGGGTAAGAAAGCAATTAGTGCTTTAAATCCCCGCTGTAAACTCATTATAAACCATAGCTTAAACGTAGCCCTTAAACTAATAGTCTATAAATATATTCCTCAATCTCTTCTTGTCGGGCATTTGCAAAGCCCTTATCTTTCCCAATTCTCTCAAATCCGCAATGTTCTAAAACCTTTTGCGATCCATAGTTGTCAAACGCTGTGCGGCCATAAATTGGTCTGGATGTTTCCGTTTTCAAAAATGCTTTAAGAGCAGCTGTGGCAATCCCTTGTCCCCAAAATTTCTTGTCAATCCAATAGGTAAGTTCGGCTTCATTGTGCATCATAAATTTTGCGATGCTACCCACAATCACATCATCTACTTTTATGGTTTGCATATTGATGGTTGGGTCGGCTAAATGCCTGCTGTACTTTTCTAGGTAAGCCATTTTATCGTTTGGGTCTTTAGCCGTAAAAGCGGCTAAATAGTTTGCTTCTTCATCCAGTTGAAACTGAAAAAATGTTTGTAAATCATCTATTTCTGTATTAACTAATGTGATTTTATGTTTTATCATTGTGGTAAAATTTGACAGGTTTAATCATTGCTAGTGTAGCAACTATGGCTCATGAAAATAGTGAATTATAAAGTAAAACTAAGATTGAAATTAAGCTATTTTTTATAATGTACAACTCATCTACACCAGCGAAAGAATTTTCACTTACATGGAAAAACCATTCTTATTTCTCCATCTTACTTCTTCCTCAGTTCTTGGTAAAAGTTGATCTAACATTTCTACGGCTCCTGCTTGCACTTCTGCTATAAAAGGGTGTAAATCTTTGTTGTAATCATTAAATGCCAGTTCAAAATTGCCGTTATGTTTCTCAAAAGCATCTGCTAATGCTGTGGCGCCGATTATCGCTAATGAGCCACCCATTCCGGCAGCTGGTGAAGCGCAATATCCTGCATCGCCAACTAATGCAACACGACCTTTTGTCCATGACGGCATTTTCACTTGGCAAAACTTATCAAAGTAAAAAGATTTTGAGTTTAATAATTCTGCTTTCAGTTCAGGCGTTCGCCAACTCATGCCTTGCATTTGTTCAAAAACTATTTGCTTAAGTTGCTCTTGATTACGGAAATCGTAAGAAATTTCCTTTTCTAGCCGAAACGTAAAAATAATGTCCGTTTTATTATTGTAAGCATAAAGCGCAAGCCCCTTGTTTGGCTCTGCATACATTTGATAAGTGCCTGCTTTCACCAATAACTTGTTTGCAATGGCAATAGCAAAATATTGCCCCAGAAAATGAACATATTCAGATTCTGCTCCAAACCAGATTTTTCGTACTGCCGAGTGGATGCCATCACAACCAAATACCAGCTCAAATTGGCTTTGAGTCCCGTTTTTGAACGTAACTTCCACACAATCCTCTTTTTCATTTAGCAATGTAATACCATCATCGAACGTGAAATCAACATCGTTTTTTACAAGCTCGAATAACATATTTAACAAAATATCTCTTTCTATTTCAAACTCATTTTCTGGCGATTGTTTTAAAAGGATAGAATGCTCGGTAACATCATCAGCATTTTTAAATTCCCACTTTTCTGGGCCAACTCTGTTTGCTTTTATTTGCTCAAAAAGACCCATCCGTTTAACAATCTCTACGGTACCATCCTTAATGTCAACTGGCGTACCACCCATTTTAAGCTGAGTTCCAATTTCAACAATGGTTACTCGATAGCCCATTTTGTTCATCCAATAAGCAGTTGTTAGTCCTGCAAAACTTGCTCCCGATATTAGTATTTTCTTTTTATGCTCCATTTTTTACTGTTTAAATGATGGTTCAAAATTCAAGAACATAATTACAGCAAGAAATAAATAAGCGTAGTAAGTATTGGATTATTCGTGGTTTTTCTTTCGGAACGATAAGGCAGACATACCTGTTGCCTTAGTAAAGATTCGTGAGAAATAGGGGTAATCCTCATAACCTAATACAAACGAAATTTCCTTAACTGATTTATTGGTGTGGTAAAGAAGACGTTTTGCCTCTAAAATTATCCTGTCTTGAATATGTTGTGAAACGGAAAACCCAGTGGTATTCTTGATGCATTCATTTAAATAGGCGGTAGAGATGTTGAGCTGATTCGCGTATTCACTTGGTCGTTTGATAATACAGTAATTCTTTTCTAACAGTTGTTTAAATGCTTTGGCAACTATTTCAAATCTCGATAGATTAGCTTCTAACTGATGTTGATTTAAAAATTGTGAGATCAAAAAAGCAACTAAAGTATTACAACTGTCTTTCAACAAATAAAAACTAAGCTTATTGTCTTTTTGAGTGAAGAAATTTAAACAAAGAAATGATATATCCGAAACAACTAAGTTGGTCTCTTTGGTCAGTTTTAATGGCGCTGCTGGTGTTAATTCTTCTAGCAGTTTAAGGTATTCTGGATTCAGGTTTTCATTTTTGATAGCCAAAGAGCAAACGGTAATATCTTCAAATTCTAAAATGCGATGAACTTGACTTGAGTGCATATAAACAGCAGCAGGTGCCGTTATTTCATATCTTCGAAAATCAATTTCTACATGAATGGTTCCTTTTTCAACGATGTGAAATGTATTCCCTTCATCCCGATGCGAAAGTGTTGCTTCATCATAATAGGAGGCCGTTTCGAAATCAGATTTTTTAATATTTAATCTTTCAATAGAAATGTAAGCAGCCTACCAAGTACATCTTTTAAATAACTTTCACGATGTTTTTCTTTGCATAAAAGAAATATATGAGAACATCAGAAGAAAAAATGTTAGCAGTTGAGGCTTGGCGCACCAGTGGGCTTAGCCAGAATGAATACTGCAAGACCCTTGGAGTCAAACGTACCACTTTTGCCAACTGGGTATCGCGCAATAGACGAAAACAAGCTGTTCCCAATTTTGTTAGAGTTACCATCCCTCCAGTTGCTATTTCGACAGCTGTAGAGGTTATTTACCCAAACGGAGTAATTATCAAGG
>NZ_SJSN01000028.1 GCF_004331675.1 Pedobacter frigidisoli
CGTGCACTCAAACAGGCAGTCAAACGCAACATTCAGCGTTTTCCAAACGATTTCATGTTCCAGTTGACAAAAGAGGAATGGCAGCAGGTTATCACAATTTGTGATAACCTCCCGAAGTCGGCAAAATTCAGTCCGGCGACCCCTTTCGTATTCACTGAACAGGGTGTAGCCATGTTATCCAGTATCCTGAATAGTGAGCGTGCAATTAATGTCAACATTCAAGTCATCCGGATATTTGCACGACTCAGGAATATGGTAACTGATAATACCCAAATTCGTCTGGAGATAGAAAAGATAAAAAACAAGCTGGAAAACCAAGATAAGAACATGGAAATTGTTTTTCAATACCTTGATGAGCTATTAGCGCTTGAGGAAAAGCCAATTCCCAAACGAAATAGGATCGGGTTCAAACCGGATGAACTATAGTACCTAGGGGCGGAATTGCATTTCCTTATATGCCATAGTGAAAATCCCTAGGCAGTGAAGTGGGCTTTCACAGGCCGAAAATGCGGGAGGGCCAGATCTCGCAATAGTAGATTGAAAACAATTTAATGATAGCAGAAAGTAATATCAGCTAATACTCTTGCTTTCCGTTATCTACTTATTTTTTTGGTTTCTGTCTGGTTACTATAAAAGAAAAGTTCAGGAAGCTGATCATCTGGTTACAGAAGAAAAGCATATTAGTCATGTCTTCTCCTTCCGGAGATTCAGCTTCCAAATGAACCCAGCCCTTGTAAAGTTCCCATAAATTTGCCCTTGCCTCGTGCAATGGAAAATTTACGAAAAAATATTCCATCTCCGAATCTGCATTTTCAATTTCTTCATCAGAAAGTCCTAAAGGTTGATAATCGAGTAGTTTCTTAATTTCTTCCATGTCGCCGTTGCTATTTTATTTCAAGCTCATATTGTTTTTTGATTTCATCTACGTATGGATCAAAATGTTCCTTATAATAACCTTTAGGAACCTGAATCCTGAAGTTTTTCTGGCTAAAAAACAGAACTACCCTAGAATCCGTTTCGCATTCCAATAGATACCAGACAGTGTGGTTTGAAGAAGAACAGATGAAAAACGTGGCAATCCTATCCTCGCAAAAAAGAAAAGTCTTTCCCTTTACCCTGAACCTCAACTTAAGCTCGTAATAATCACCTTTATCACTAAGTAAAAAATTTAAGCGGGGTACTTCAACTGAGAATCTGGCAACCTGCATATCCTTTTTCATAGGTTTCTTCTGAATATTTCTCATCCCATAGGTAAAAAGATAATGTGTAAATGGCTCCCTGGATAGCATTGGGAGTGCTTTATTGAATAGTTCGAAAATCTTCCTCTTATTGCTGAAATTGAGATCGTCTATTTCGTCAGAACGTTCATCACTGTCTCCGTATTCCCTAAACTGAATCCTTGCAATTTTCTTCATCTCGTAGCAGATGCTGTTCAGCTCAGTTTGATTTTCGGACAGTTCAGATTGTTCAAAACTATCGTCTTCTTCGAAGAGAAACCCCGTGAAAGATTTTACATTCTTATTATCCGCATTTAAGGTAAAGCTATACGGTATCAGAAAAGGATAATGGTTGGAATGGAACCTGACAGGATCGGTATTTGCAAGGCAATAACCAATAAGGTACTCATCGTTTAATGTAGTGAAACCATTAGTCGCCTGTTTTCTCTCCAATACCTTGCGTTCGGATATATGCAGGAAATAATCATCTGGCCTGAAAAAACCCTTAAATTCTTTTTTAAGTCTGATGTCTACTCCATACCTATCACAGATTACTTCAAGATATTTTGGTCTTCCGGTCGCTTCATTAAAACATTCCGGCCAATAATATTCCTCAAAGTCATGAAATTCATTCCATAACATCGCCCTCAACGTCCGGTAGGCATATCTTCCTAGATAATTTTCATCCGTATCAGTATTACAACTTACCAATAAATGATCATACTCGACCTTTAGGTAAACTTTTACAGGTGGCTCATTTTCAAGCTTTACACTAATTGTCAATATCCCCTTTTTAAATGAAAGTACCTTTCTTTCAACCATGTAATATGGTCGGTTCCCGGCCCGAAGTTCAGTGTTTGACTCCAAAACATTTAACCTCAATATGCGGGTACTCTTATCAAACGGAAGTTTATAGAACTGGGATTTAGGTTTTCCGGCAAGCATCATTTCATCAGCCATTATCAGTTCCTCCTTTCTCTGCTTCCGCCTCTTCAAATTCGGCAGTTAAAAGATTGATCTTCTGATCACAAAGATCTTTGGCGAGAATTAAAAAATGATGAACTAAGCTATATAGTTTATCAGCATCGCCCATCTCGACATAGAAATTATCTTTATACCTGGCGTGGCTGTAACTATTCATGAGTTTCTCAAAAAGTCTTCTATTTTCTGTCGTTCCAAGCAAAAGTGCTCTTGGCTGCTCCGAGAAACATGCACAGATATCCAGTAACCTGCCCAAATGATGAATATCCGACCTGTAAGCCATAAAAACCCTGATCATGGCAATGCAGGATTGCTCAACAACCTGGTGAAGCATAAAAACGCACACATTAAATTTTTCATTACTGTAGCATTCCCCTGCTCCGTCCAAAAATCCCTGCGCCATTGGAATCCTATGGTATAGATGCTTACAGGCTTTTTCAAGAGACATCTTTTTATCAAGAATATATTCAGGAAACAGATTCAGCGTACCATCATGACTATATAGCTGAATGCCGGCATTAAACACTGCTATAAAAAATCTGTTGTTACCTGCAATAGCGGTTTCTACGCTCTCTTGGCTATGAACAAGGATCGTGATCTTGCCATGGTTAAAATGCGTATTTACATAATCCTGAACGCCATGCTCAATTCTTGTGGTGCCCTCAATTACCATTAATAAGTAATAGTGAACATTGCTGCTCGTCTGTTGCGGTGAGAAGGAAGTACAAGAATTCTTTATGGAACTTACTTCACCGAACTTAAGAATATGCAAGGGCGTGAACCGCTCTGTAAGTTCCTTAACAAAATTGGAGAACGGCGCTTGCCGGCCCTCCACTGGCTTTAATGATTTCTTTTTCATATCTTCATGGTTATTACGAGAACCAATTTCGATTAGAAAAAGTACGTATCGAACCATTAATGGTTGTTAAATACAAGCGCAGGGTTGTTTTTAACTGTCGGAATTTTTTAAATATATTTGGCCATGGAAACCTCAGAAAAAACGAACAGAATGCATCTTGGTAGAAAGATAAGCCGTATCCGTGAACTACGTGGAATGAAACAGGAAGCGCTTGCTGTTGAACTTGGCATAAGCCAACAGGCTATTAGTAAACTGGAACAGAGTGAGGTAATTGAAGATTCAACTTTAGAAAAGATAGCCAATGTGCTGGGAGTAACGTCCCAAGCTATTAAAGAATATTCCGATGAAGCGGTTTTCAATATAATTTCGAATACTTTTCACAATACTAGCAGTGATAACTCAACATTAATAGCCAGTTCTTTAAATTATCAGCCAACATTTAATACTATTGAAAAGATTGTAGAGCTTTATGAAAGGTTGCTTGCGAGCGAGAAAGAAAAAAATGATTTACTTACGAATAATAAAAGTTCGAAAGCTAATTAGCTGCATAAATATATACAGTTCAGACATAATTGCTACGAATGGAATAGCTCAACTACAATAACGAAAACTCGAGCATAACGTTGAAACAAGCATACATTGTTAATCTACTGGAGAAATTTAACCGATTGAGTATTCATCACAGTGCAGCCCTGAACTTAATATAAGTTTTTAAAGCGGTCCATTCACCGAAGCTGGAAGATCAGCTTTGTTTTCTCACTGCTACGAAGTGGCAATTATAAAATCATTATAGAATCTATGCCGCTAAATCATCAAGCTAGGAACATTCGAGATCAGATTGCTATGAGCAGTGACCTATCGAAATTGTTCTTAAAACCCTAAAGTATATTCAGAAATGCTTAATAACCAGTCCCGATATCCACAAATATCAAATAATAATTCTATGATATCCCATCTTTTGCTGGAATAGGAATCTGCAAGAATTGAGAAGGAGTACATAATTGTGTAACGGGTTACCTTGGTTTCTTACCAACTCTAATATGAGCTAAAATAAATTCTCCTAAATCATTCACCCGTAAATAGCTTTATACAATATTTAGGTGTTAATCAGAGTTGCTCAATCGAATTATTTTCTACAGAAATTATAACTTCATTGTGAAACTGTTCGACCCGCTTTAAAATTACCTCTAAATAATTTTCACCGAGATGATTCCTTAACCAAATTATTTCATCCGTAAGAGCTTTAACTTCTTTTTCGTTAGATTTATCTGTAAGATTTTTTCTTGCCAATCTGCCAACAGACCTACTTGAAAGCGTCCGGTATTTTTTCAAATCTGTTATTAACACTTTCATAAAATCAAGTAGTGTTTCTTCATTGCCTTTTAACAATTTTAATGCTGTTTTTAAATTATTTAAAGCTCTTACTTCTAGAGAAATTTCTGTAGTAGTCATTTTCTCCCTAGCTTTGTAGTTTTTGATAGCTTCATAATTTGGCCAGAAATGCTCTGATAAACGTAACCTTTCCTCATCAAATTCGCATTTAACATTCTCCACCAAATCATCAAAAATAATGTCTCTTATTTCCGTAAAAACACCGTCCTCTTGTTCAATAACTTGAGCAAAGAGACTTAAACCTTTTCTTCTCAATACACTCAATTGATATTTTTCAAATCTCTTTGCAGTTTTAACTCTAGCTGGTAAATTTTCTATCTTATCAATTATTTCAGGATATTTTTCAGCTATAAGCTTAAATTCATTTCTAACTATAGTAGATATATTTAATTCTCCTTCTTCATCAGGATTCTGATTGAGCTTCTGAAACAAACCAGAAGCGGTCGGCTCTTCAGCTTCATCAAAGATCTTTGAGTCTTCTCCTAAAGAATTATGGATTAAAAACATCTTTTGCTCTGCTATTTCTCTTGACTTTACAATATCTGCACCTGTTATGGTAGGAAAAAAATTATAAATAAAGAGACTATCAAAAACCTTTGTTCCAATTCTATTAATACGACCTACACGCTGTATTACTCTAGTAGGATTCCAAGGGATATCATAATTAATAATTACACCAGCTCTGTTTAAGTTAAATCCTTCTGATAGTTTATCAGAGGTTATAATCAGATCAAAATTATCAGTTTGTGTGCCCTTATATTGTGCATTAAAATCAGAGTTTAGATTTTTTGCTAAATCTTTTGATACATTACCATCACAAATTAATAAGCGATGGCCAAATTGATTTCTAAAATACGGCTCCAAATGCTTAACTGTATCCGTATATTCTGAGAATAAGATTACTTTTCTATTGGGTTCTTTTATTAAGATATCTTTAATCTTGTTAGATACCTCTTCTCTTTTCGGGTCATTATCAACGATATTTAAGTGCGTGAGTTTAAATTTAATCTCTTGGAAGATTAATATGTCATTTTGGATATCTGCCAAAAACTCATCTTTTCTTTGAAAATTGTCTATCTCATAAACTGTCGTATTTTTCGGTGTCTTTTTATTGAGAGTACCAGAACTGAATTTTATTAAATTTTCTTCAATTTCTTCTTCCGAAAACTTATAAATGTTTTCTATAAAAGCTCTATCTAAAATATATTTATTGCCAGAATTTTTAATAAACGTCGCTACTGTACTATGCACATTTAGAAACCTGTCGATAGATTTGCTAAACGCACCAAATGAGCTTTCAAAACGCTTAACCAATAATCGACGCATAAAATCAAATAAATTTCGCTGTTGTTGAAAAGCTCTATTTCCTTTTTCATCCAACTTATCTTCGTCAAGAATTTTTTCGTAAGCAAAAGGCTGATAAATCGCTCCTGTAAACCTCCCTTCTGGTGCAAAATACTCACTTACAACTGCATCATAAAAAATGCTTTGTGTTGGTGTAAGCTGATAGAATAACTCAATTGGATTCTCTACTTTTGATAAATCATTCACCTCCCGACCATAAACAAAATCTTGCTTTAAATCTAACCGGTTTCTTCTAATTACTACTGATGATATGATTTGTTTTATTTGGTTAGCTAAAACCTTTGTGCTTTCTCTAACTTTTGCTAAGTTAATTGGCTCATCTGCGATAACTATTTTGTAAGTACGCTCTGCCTTTTGGTATTTTGCATTATCTTTTGAATTATGATTTTTAGTGATATAAGATAATTGTTTGAAACGATAATTATAATTGCTAAATACAGCTTCCAAGTTGTCTTCTACAGTTATACCAGATTTACCTGGAATAATAAAAAGTTTAAGCAGAGAAAAAATATCGGTGGGCGAATTGTTAAATGGAGTTGCAGTTAACAATATAACAATTCTATTACGGCAAATATTCAAAAGTGCTTCGTAATCTGCTGTATCTTGATTACGAAAATAATGTGCTTCATCAATAATTAACACATCTATTCCTTTGTTATCTATTGTTTCCGCAATCTGTTCTAGGCGGCCCCTACTTTGTACATCCCAATCATATAGCTTAAATTTATCTACGTACTCCCACCAACCTGTATTATAAATTTTATCGCCAATCAAACCAGGTGGGCAAATTACCATTCCTCGTTTACCAATATTCTTTGCAATAAGCGATGCTATTACGGATTTACCCAAACCCACCACATCAGCAACAATAACACCATTATATTCTTGTATAATAGTTAACGCTTGGTTAACTGCATCTGTTTGGTAAGCGTAATTTTTAAATCCAATAGTTGTTAAAAGGTTTTCTATCTCAGGCTTTATTTGTTTTTGCAATTGTAAATCCAAATAAGTTTTTAAAATCAATACATATGCTTCAAAAGGTGTAACTGTAGCTACTTGGCTTTTGTGTTTTACAAATTCAATTAAGAATGCTTTTCTACTGTCAACTTCGGATATTTCAATTGCTTTTTCCCATAACTCGTCAAAATAAGCTTCGGCTTCGTTAAACCCATAGTCTTTGATTTCTACGTTAAATTCTTCTTGACCAATTAACCCAGCCTTTGTGAGGTTACTACTACCAGTAATAAATTGTCCATTTGTGTTTTGGATTTCTGCTTGTTCTTGTTTTAAACGAAATAGGTACAATTTAGCATGGTTTGGGTTTTCTGTCTTACGGATAATTAGCCGTCCTTCTTCTATCATTTGCACAAAAAACTCTACTTGATTGTATAGGTCTTCGGTATCCATTTCGGCATTGTTTAAGGCAAATCCTAGAGAGGTTATAAAATTTTGAAATTTATCATCACTAGATAGCTCGCTTTCATCACATGCAAACTCCAATGCTTGATGCAAATGCTGACAAACCTGTAAACCAACCAAAAGCTTTAGTTTTAAGGTCGCGTCTTTCTGTAAACTTTTAAAAAGTTCATTCCAACCAGAAAAATAAAAGAAACCAACTAAAAACTTTAATTCTTCGCTAATACCAATTAAGGTGCTTAACCTACCTTTTAAGCTTTTTTTTGTTTTATTGTTCGTAATAAAATTATTTGCCATTACTTATTTCTCATCGTTAATAAAAATGCAAAATAAGTAAAATTAAGTTTCTGACGTGAGTCTGCTCACTACAAAACTACTAACAGTGAGTCTATGTACACCTACTATACGACCAATAGCGCTATGAGAAACTTTTTTCTTCAATAAATCTTTAATTCTATTTTCTTGGCCAGTAAGTTTAGTTTTTGAAGATTTACTTCCTTTGGGACGACCAAGTATAACACCCTCAGCTTTTTTCCTAGCTAAAGCTTCTTTAGTTCGTTGTGAGATTAAGTTCCGCTCAATCTCTGCTGACAAACCAAAAGCAAATGCTAATACTTTCGAGCTAATATCATTACCCAAACGATAGTTGTCTTTAATTGTCCAAACCTGAATTTCTCGATTCATACACTCGTTTAACACGCCCATTATCATTAGCAAATTTCTGCCTAAACGTGATAATTCAGAACAAATTAGAACATCTCCTTTTTCCATTTTTTTCAATAGCTTTCCTAATTTTCTGTCATTCACACTTTTCGAACCAGAAATAGTTTCTTCAATCCATTTACTAACTACCATTTCATTTATTCTGCAAAAGTTATTGATTTCAAAACGTTGGTTTTCTACAGTTTGTTTATCTGTGCTTACTCTAATATATGCGTAAATCATAGTTGTCTATTTTAAATAAATTATTTTGGGTTTAAAATAGTGTCTTTTAAGATATAATAAACGGTGAATTTTATTCGACAACAACTATTTATGGATACGTTAAAAAAGAGGCTGTTTTGGTAAGTTATAAATCTCTAATGGCGATTCTAAACTCTAAGTTATGTTGGTGGTATTTAATGAATACTGGAACTGTTTTGGCTAATGGTTATTTTAGATATAAGCCTAACTATATAAATCCATTTCCTTTTCCAATAATTACCAAAGAAGCATCGGAAACATTAAATAAATTAGTTAATGAAATTTATACCTCAAGACAAAATAAAGCAAATAGTAACGTACCTCAATTAGAAAAAAAAATTGATTTTATAGTGTATAAGTTATATAATCTTACACTAGAAGAGATAGAATTAATCAACAACAAATAGATATTAACTATCACTATAACAATGCATTATCCTCTACTATGGATATTTCTTGAGTTGTTAACTGATAAAGTTCGTATATGTAATTATCTATTTCTTTTTCTTGGATATTGGTGCTTTCTTCACTTTGCCTATTTTTTTTCATAAGTATTTCTTTTACCAAATTTTCAATCGCTAAATGAGTTTCAACAGAAATATCACCAGATACTGGGAATGGTAAAATATAGTTGGTTTTAAAGGTATAGTAACCTCCCCTCAGAACATATCCAGTTTGCTTAATAAAGTACCAAAATAAATTGGAGTTAAATAAGCCAAGCCAGAAAAAATAACTCTCTTTTATATTTTCTTTTTTTATATAACCATAGACTTTTGTTGTCGAATAAAATTCACCCTTTTCGTCATACGAAAAATTTCCTCCCAAAGATATTTCAGGAGCTACTAACTTTTCTTTGCAGAACAGGGTTAAATTTTTTGGATAAATGTATCTGTACCAAAAACTGTCTGTTTTTAATCTCCCTTTTTCTCTATCACGTAAGACATCTTCACATTCTTTCAAATATGAGTAACCCAATGGAAATCTACTCTTTATTTCATTTTCTGTATAGAGGTCTGCATTCCCATTTGTTAACTTATAGGGAAAAACTACAACTTTGTTCGTTTTAATATCTTCGTACCTATGTACACCGTCACCTTTTAATAGAGGTTTTGTGAAATCCATTTCAATGCTAATAATTCTATCCAACTGCTTTGAAAAACCATTAACCAGATTATTATCAAAAGTGCAATCATATAAGAAATAGACATCGTCTTTACTTGTTGCCAATCCTTGAAAAATTTTCTCAAAAATATCACTTATTCTTTTTGGCTGTAAGTTAAGCTTTTCAATAATCTTAGACTTAGCCTTGTCAGTTAGCGTCCAAATATCTTTATTTAGTTTATGGTTAGGAATTAATGTAGCATCCTTATCAGTTAAGGAACTTAGATATAAAGAAAGGTCTTCATTTGACTTAAGGTCTCTATCTAAACCAAAATAGAGTAGGCTATCTGAGCCTTGCTTAAACCACTGTAAGCCAGTATAAGTTGAGGCATTAAAGACCTGATAAGAACCAAAGTTGATTATTTTACAGGCAGACTTTTTATTTGATACGACTTGGCGTAATCCTGCTCCGAATGAAGCATTCGTCCATTTAGTTGGCATTATATAATTTGCTATACCATGTTTATTGACAAGTGACAAAGCCTTTTCTAAAAAAACAGTGTATAAATCAAACGAGCCACTTGCAGAGACAAACTCTTTCGTTAGGAAATTTGCAAACTCTGGATTTGCTTCTCTTATTCCCTGTATTCTTAAATAGGGAGGGTTTCCAATCACTAAGTCAAAACACCCTTGTTTTTCAGCTTCGCTTTTCAATCCAAACATCCATTCTACATCGAAAAATGGCGAGCTGGCATTTTGGTCGTAAGGGTTCCAATTCGCTATTGTTTCAATTTCCTTTTCAAAACCTACATTTAAAGTTTTGTTGTTTTCCTTTGCTATTTCAGCGTATATAACTTTTATATGGGCATCAACCTTTGCACGTTCTTCTAAGTTTTTATCTACCCTAAACATGCTTGGGTTTTTAGCCTGAATATCGAACATAGAGACCTGAGAATGTATCTCTGTTTCGTCTACCCAAAGTTCACCAATAAAATCTTCACGTTTATTTTTTAGTTGAATAATTTCATTTTCTAGCTTTTGTAAATATGTTATATTTGGTTTGCTGGCATTAGCAGAAACATAGGTTTTAATTTCATCCCTTAAATTTTCGTCTTCAATACGCAAGGTCTTTTTTTGGTTTGCAGATTTTGCGTAAAAGTGTTGTCTTCTCACCTCCCAAAGTTTGGTTTTCATTTCTTCCAATACTTTGTCGTTTAAATCTAACATGTTTTTATTGCTAGCTTTTAAACCAATTAAAGTATTAGCCGAAACAAACTTAGTTTCCAGATTGGGCAAGGTAATCACCTTGTAGTTCTCTTCAGGCTTGGTTAAATCTATTTCTTGTTGTTCTACAACAAGGGATATAAAGAACCTTAACTTGCTAATTTGAACTGCTATAGATTGAATATCTATCCCGTATATACATTCTTCGATTAAGTGGAGTTTCAAATCGTAGATTGAAGTTTCATTGTAACACCCCAATTTCTCTAAAACGTATACCATTCTGTTTAAGATACCCATAGGAAAGGCACCCGAACCACAAGCTGGATCTAAAATTTTAATTTCTTTGAGTTTGTGAGTTATATTGGCACAAAGTACCTTATTGCTTGCAAACTCGCTTGCTATACTATCTTCTGTAAATAAACTACGTATGTCTTTTTCGAGAACGTTTGGAAAAGCATCAATTAGATAATAAATCAAGCTTTCATCAACCATATAACTTACGATTTCTCGTGGAGTATAAAATGATCCAGATTGCTTACGAGCCGTTTCTTTGGTTTCTGGATTAAATGCGCCTAACAAGTTCTCAAAAACATTACCTAATAATTCCGGATCAAGAGCTACTTGGATTTCGTTTGGAGCATTTTCTTCGACGGTGAAATTATACCGTTCTAAAAGTGGAATAATACCTTTCTGTTCATCAAAAAAAACACAATTAGGTATAAATGCTCTATGCTTAAAATTGCCATTCGTTGATTTGGTTGCATTTCTGCTAAACCCATCCAAAGCATACTTTACACCATTCTGTTTTAGTGTTTTATCTAAACATTCAAATAGTCCTCCATTTAAAAATGGCACTGCTTTAAAAAGATTTAGTATTTCTGTTTCAGAGATACTAAACATTTCAGAGTACCGATATAATGTTTTGATATCACGGTCACTAACAATTTTTGCAAATCCTCTCTCTTCTATTGATTTGTTTAACGTGGCAAAAAATAGATTTTGTAAAATTGCATTGTAATAGTTGCCTTCATTTACACTTTTTGGATCAAAGTTTTCTAGCACTTTATCAATCTCATCTATATCAAAAAGTTGGCTTGGCACTAGATCCTTTTGTTTTATAAACCAAACAAATAATATTCTTGTAATTAGCCTAATAATCTGTTCCTCTAATTGAACTCTGTCATCTTCCGCTATATCAGTATTGTTTGGAAAGGTTACGCCAACTTCTTCGGAAAGAGTCCATTGGTACCACTTAAAAAGTTCATCGTAAAATTGTTTAGTTAGTTTCTCAACTGAAAAAGCATCCTGTATCTTATCTAAATCAGAAAACTGACAAGTATCAATTCTTATTTTAAAGGTTTTATTTTGCTTGAGGGGTTCTACAAAGTATGTGTAACGCTTCCATGTAGAATATTTATTGTCCAAACTACCATGATGTTTGCGTAAAAAAGAAAACCTAAAATTTCCAGCATCATCATAAAAAACGAAAATAGCACCATCCTTAAAATCTTCCTTTAATAAACTCTTCGCAATCTCAAACTGTATTTTTTTTGAAGAACGCTCTGTTAAGGACTGATTTGATTTGCAACAAAAAATCAAAAGTTCATCACTGTCGCTAAACGTAACCTCACCAACTTTAACTGGATTTAAAAAAGTTCCTCGCCATTCGGATTTTAGTTCAAACTCCTCTTTAATCGGCTTAAAGCTGGAAATTTTAGATTTAAAGAAATTGCTAATGGAAGATGGTGAAATATTATTGATTAGGTTTTGGAGAGCATTCATGGTAATAGGCATAACTATAATTTAGGTAATCATGCCAAGATATTAATAATGTACGTTATTAAAAAAAATTGTCCACCTAAATAAGAAATGAATTTATTTTTATTCCACATCTGATAATTTATGTTAAATATGAAATTGTTCTCAATAGCGAAAAGAAGAAATAATTTGAGATAAATGATGAGCACTTGGATTTTTAGTGCTGCTCGGTAAATAAAAGAAATCGGACATTTTCAATTTAGTAGCCTTTTTTGTTAAATAGATAATCCTGGTGTACCATTGATTTTCAAAATCATAATCGTTATTGTTTTGTCAAACCTACCTGCTATGTCCCTGTGATTGTTGCAACTTTTTACGCCTACGTTTCTCAGCTTCCTCAGCAGAATCTGTCTGTGGGGATTCGTAGGTAGGTTCCATCAAGATTTCCAATAGCCCAATGCCAGCATCTTTTGCAGTAGCCATCATATCAGTAACATTGGCAAAAAGTCCACTTGAAATTCCTTTCGTCAAACCATCTATACTGATATCTCTTGAAATGTCAGTATACAGTTCGGAGATCATCTGCATCTGGGTTTTCTGTTCTGGCGTTCCGTTCTCCATAACATTTGCATAAATAAACTTATCCTTGAGTCCTCTCTCGAAATTGAATAAATTATCAAACACTTCCTCACCAGACTGTTTAAATGCACTGCGGTTAAATTGCCCTAATTTTGCAGAATGTTTTTCATTCTTACCTTTTGAGTTATTTTGAGGACTAAGCTTAACTTTATTGCTTAAATCTTTACGACTCACAATCACTTGAACGTGCATTTGTCGTTCTTCTTTTCGATCGCCCTTTTGCTTTATTCCATTTTTTACTTCTTTATCTGTATGCTTGTAGTAACGGGAATTTTCAACCTTGCCAAACCATAAAAGATCGGTATTGGTATGGATACCTGGTCTTTTAAAATTCTTAGCATATTCGTTCATAACTTTTACAGCAAATTCTTTGAGTTTCTCTTTTGCACCACTCTCACCATATCGTTTAAAAAGGTGTTCCAGCTCCTTTTGGCTCGGACTGATATTAATCAGAAAAAACTTACTGTCATCACGGCCAAGCTTTGCAATATTATTATCGATTTTTACCCGGACTTCCTGTCTTCTGATATCGTTTCTTACACCATTGAACCAGTTTTCGTAATCCAACACTGAATTTTTCCCATTCTTCAGGTCATTCTCCTTTTCCAGATAATTGACCAAAGCTCCGCTACTGCCTTTGTTATTTCCTGTTTCTGATGCTGTGATGTTGATGTACATAGGCTAAATATTTTCAACAGATTTTCTGACATGGCTTTGCAATTCCTCCTTTTTAGCAGCCGATACTGGCCATCCTAAAGATTCTCTTTGATTGATGTAATAGTTAAGTATTTCTCTAAAACTAGATTTCAGTTTACTTTTTTCATTGTAGTACTGGTGTGTTCTGGCAATTTCTTTTTCCAGTTGTACCATACGGTTAGAAATTCCATCACTTTTCTTTTCCTCTTTCTGTAGATGCTGCCAGATTATTTTGAAATATTCTGTATGTTCTTTTGCAATTATCATGAGTCCGTTACCATCGGTAAACATCGGTAGCAGAAAATCCTTTTCCTGCTTTTTGAAAAATGATATTATCCTGTTCACTCCGTTAACCAGCTCTTTCTTAAGTAACTCGTCGTTGAAATCGATCGGGTCTTTTTTTGTACCATAAAAATAATTTACCATCTGTATAACCACCAATTTTTTTGGTCTCCCCAGTTTCACCGAAATTTTTTCCAGTTTTTCATCAGTTGATTTCGGGTATCGCACGGACTTAACATTGATATCTTCCATTACTATCTCTTTAAAAGTTCTTCTCTAATGCTATATTAAGTTCCACTTCACTTCCCAGCTTTGGATGCCATGAGGGTTTATATTTAATAAAGCCACTTTCCTTCAACTCCCTAATATTTTTGTGGTATGTAGAAACAGACTTTATCCTTGAAAATCGCATAAGTGTTTTTCTGCTTACGTTAAATGGAAGTGTTGGATCCTGATACTTACAACACTGAACCAATGCAATTAATATGCTTAAATGCGTTGGAAAAAAATGTGGCTGTTGTGACGCACGCGCAAAATATCTTCGCAACCTTTTGTGGTACAAATTTTCATCTTTCTTCATTTCATTTCCCCTCCATCATCTTTTCAATTTTTTCCCTACTGTAAAACATAGTTCCCCCAACCTTACGAAATGGCAAATTGCCATTGATACGCAGGTTCTGTAATGTTCCTGGTGAAATATTTAGCATTTTCCTTACTTCAGAACTTCTCAACCATGATTTATTTGAGGCGCCACTGTTAGTTTTTAATATATTTTTCATTTCATTCAGCATTTCTGTTTTGAACTGCTGTAAGTCATCCATTGTAATGATGTCCATCTTCATAATTTGCTCCTTTCATTCTGATATATGCATTAATGCACATATAGATATATTTTTTAAACCTAAATATTTGGTATACCTCAAAGTATACCGTTTACTGTTTTAGTCGGCTTGAAAAGCCGACAAGTATCCCCGGAGGATACTTGAAACCCCTGTAGCGATAGCTCAGGGCAAGCAAGTAGGGCCACTGCCCAACTTCCGCTTGCTCAGCCCCTGAAAAGGGGACTGACTTCAGGGTGCGCCGTTCTACCGATCTGCAAGGGCGTTTGCTAACACCACCTGGAGTACTGCGAATACCTAGTTTTTGTGTTACAAAAACTAGGTATAACAAGCCTGTGTATCAACAGGTACCCGATGTAACTATATATCCCGATATATAATCAGGTACGTATATACCTAGTTATACAGCTACATAGGTGTGCAGTTGCTAGTTAAAATACTTAGGTTACTACTGTGGGGGACTTTCGTGCTTTGGTTCGTCTTTGTACTGGCCAACCCACTGGAGTAATTTGTTTCGGGAAAACAGCAATTTACCTGCTGTTTTGGAATAAGGAATTTTGTCCTGCCTGACCAGACCATAAAGTGTTGGTCTTTGGTAATTGATCAGCTTTGCAGCCTGCCTTGCATTGAGTAATTGATCTTCGCCGGGTTTGCTAATTTCATAATCCCCGATGGCATTTTTGACAGAGTTTTCCATGATTTCGGAAAGTTCTTCAGTAGACAGGGCTGTAAATAAGATTTTCTGTTTATCCATAATTATTTCGTTTATGGATACAAAGGAATGGAGGGAAATGCCTTAAAATAGCAATGACATTAATGTAATAATTTATGAATTTTAAGGATGCTTAATATTTCTTCGACATGTGGGTTTTTGCCCAAATTGTTCTTCAATACGTCTATGCCTTTGGGTGCATAGGTTGCAAACACACTTTTAATGCTTTCTATTTCGGAAGTTGCAAAGACGGAAAAATAGCGTTTCAACATCGCTACGTACATGATCTGATTTGAGCGTCTATCAAAGTTTCGATTCAAGCTGTAGCATGAATACATCAAGGCAATAAGTACGTTGCGCATATGCCCTCTAGAAATGGTTTTCTGACTAAGCGTACCTGCATGTTTGAAAGCATCCGGAAAAGCCCCTGAATAGAACATTGACCCAAGATATTTTTCAAGTTCCTCTTCGCTAAAAATAGGTTGTTCGATGCCTTTGCCCGTATTGATCGGTGCGGTTAACACCTGCCATATTTTTTTGATATCGGTTACATCACAATAGATTTCAATACGTTCTGGTTCTTCTGTCGATTGGGTGGCGTTGCTCGGCAAATTGTTCGTAGGGGCGTTGGTTTCTGTTTCTGAATGGTTTATAGCGGTTAAAGCGTTTAAATTATTGACCTCAACGTATGCCATGTATAGATTTGCCTGAATGTAGCCTAGATTATAAAACAGGGCTTTATCAAGTTCACCGTCAAAATAAAGGAAGTCGAGGCAGTATAAGCAGAAATTGCGCAGGTATTCGATTTTATGGTTATGGGAAAGTGTGCTATAGGTTATCCCGATATTCTCTCTAAATTCGTTAAGACCATGTCGATACCCCTCAAGAAACACGTTTAGAAGTTCTTCTTTTGCGGGATAACCCCAATTTGAATAAGCCTCAACATCATAATCCTTTAACGTTTGTTCTGTAGTCTGAAAAAATTCAAACAGTTCCAGATCACTTATAAAATAGGCTTGATCGATTCTACGCAGCTCCCTGAATGGAAAATAGCCTATACGTTTAATAAGGTCAAAACGGCTATCATTCTTACTGATCAGTTCGCCATGTTTTCTTACTATGCCCGTCCTCATTTCATTGTAGATATGGCCGGAATAAGGACTGAAATTTTTGAGGTGGTGGAAAAACATAAGCTTCAAAAGTTTATAAGCAAAACTGAATCGTTGTAAAATAAGCTGTAATATTACAGGTTACATCCTTAGTATGAGGATTTAAACCTTTTGGCTTATAACATCTTGACCTTTTATTGTTACTAATGTTGTGTGCGTTTCTCTCTTTTCATCCAAATATGTTATCTGCAATTGTAAGCCATCTAATGCCTCCGGGATTCTATGTTTCAAATATTCATCTGCCTCTTTATAAATCCCCTCCATTCTGCTTATGTATTCAGCAGTAAGTTCCATTTTTCCCATTTGCTGTAAATTATTTATTTTCGGCAATCTTGAAATTTGGCTAAATTGATGATTTGAAATTTGATCAACTTGTATATTATAAGCAGGATAACTTGAATTATTATAGATAAATAATGAATATTCCCAATCCAATTTCCAATAAATTATTGGGTCAGTATCAAAGCCAATTATCATTACCTCCTCTCCATTTTCGCCGACCTCTCTTGGATTCTTGTAACTATATCCCTCATTCCATCTCCCGCTACTGTTATATCTTAGGTCAACTTCAAGATAGGGGGATCCTTCATGCTTTTCAGCTGTAGAACGCTTACCCCCTTTTATATTCTGATACATTTCTAGTTCAGCTTCCGCTTTCCACTTTTTAAGCAGTTGTACGGAATAATTCTCATAATCTTTATCTATAAGATCAGAACAGTTACTACAAAGCCAAAGCCCGTTGGAAATATCACTTCTCTGGACTGAAGTCATACTTTCATCATATCTTGCCCCCCCACCAGCGGCGGCACAAATATGCGCTGCTTCGCCTACACTGGTAGATTTATTTTCCTTTTCATTTGGCCCAACAGTATAGGCTCTGCAATTCGGATTACTACAGCGGTAGCCTACTCTTTCTGCTAAAATCCTAGTGGTACTTTTTAAAAAATTGTCTCTTTCCATTTAAATAATGCTTAATTCACCAAAATTAAATTAGAATTTATGAAATATTTTTCAACGGTTGGTCGGTAGCAACGCAAATTCTGATATTTTTTCTTATAGGCTCATCAAGATTAACAGCAAATAATTCGGTTTCAATATCCAAATTAAAATCATTTTCGTCTTTTGAGCTAAAAAACATCCTCAATGGCTCACCAAATGCCTTTATAGACAGTTGTTGCTTCAAATCTCCAAGGTCTTCACTAATCTCATAATAGTCTGGAAATTCTTCAACGAAGGGGTAGCCCGAATTAATTATTGGATATTTATTATTAGGTTTTTTAGGTAACTCTTCAGCTAATAACAAGTTTTCATGTTTGGGCAGTTTTAGTATCAGCTTCACATCTTTAAGGTAGCTTGTGCCAACGTTTTTTATAAAAACATTGATTTTTTCCGAATTTTTTTCGAGTAGAAAATAATAATCTTCATCGTAGTATGTTCTGGTGATATTTTTGAGGTTTTTCCTCAACGTGGTGATAGAGCGATCCTCATAAGATGTACCACCACCCATCAAATTAAATTGGGCTATTCTCATCATAGACATTTGATCAATGTAATCTTCATCTCGTTTAATTGACCCAATACTGTTGTATTTCTCCAATTCCTTAATCTTAATTTCTATTATTCTCTCAATCTCTTTGGCTTTCGATGATGAGGGTAGGTTTTCACGGTCTATTTTTTTCCTAATAACATTTAAGTTTGTAATGATATTCTCCCTGGCAAAAGATATATCTATATCACCTGAAAATTTATGGCTTTGATATCGTTTGGCATACATTTGTTCGTAATGAGACCTGAATAAACGCATTTGTGTTGTGCCCATCCGAATGAAACCTTCTCCCCGTTTTAAAGAACTATTTTGAGCAATAAAGTCCTTCTTCATCAAGTATGGTCGGTTTTCACATTTAGTTATTTTGATTATACCTAACAATTTCCCTCCATAATGATGAGCAAAATAATCTAAACGTATTTCTGGTTCGATATTGTCAATTATTGTCTGCTGAATAGATGCAGAATCAATTAAAGTATCAATACCTACTATATTTCTTCCAACTGCATCAGGCTTCATACCAATAATAATATATCTATCGTCCTGAAGGTCCGCATTGGCCATAGACATTATGTCTTTGATCAAACTGATTGTTTTATATTTTGTGTACTCTTCTAACTTGAAATCTAAGCTTGTATTCTCGTTCTCAAACTCGATAAGGTTATCTAATATGCTCATACTAATTGTTAACCTCCATTTTTAGTTGATTAATATTTTCAATTTTTATGACTCGTGTGCTAATATTTAACTTTTCATAGGTTTTTTCTGCCTTGTATTTACAGCGGTCATCATTGGTGATGAAATAATCAAAATGAGCGGCATAAAAAGTGTGTAACCCATCATCGAACATATTGTTAAAATGACCGTCACTTTTATATCCCGCCAAATCAAACTTAAAGAAGGTTTCAACGATTTTGGAATATAACTGGTTATCACTTGTTTTAGTGTTTGGTGTATACCTCTCCAACAAATCAGTAATTCCTAAATGCTTGGGTAAATCAGGATATGACTGATTTATTGATTTCAACATTTCCTTATTGCTTTTGATTTTGTTGATGCCTGTAACTAAATATGATTTAAAAGCTTTATAAAGTCCATAATCTGACTTTAGCCGTGCTTGAAAATTGAAAATATCAGCTTGCAGAGCATACTGGTGGTTGTGTATTTTTGATAAAGGGAACATAATTCCAAACATTGGCTCTTTATAACCCAATTTGAAGTTAGGAGGTAATGGTATGAGTTTGTAAAGTATATGCGCACTTTCCATTTCAGGAAAATCTTTAAAAAGATCTTCGTAATTGTTAGGAATGTCGTCCCATTCATCCACTTTGCTTTGAAAAAAGTCAAATATATCACGATAATGCCAAGTCACTTTTGATTCATCCCAGTACTGACAGATACATAGATTTTTAGTAAGCTTTCTGATATTTTCCAGGTGACCATTAATATATTCTGGATTTTTCTGATACCCGCGAAAAAGGTCATTCAAATGAGCGTTAGAAAAGGCTGTTGTGACCTGGTTACCCTCAATCATACCTAACAAACTTTCATAGTATCCTTTTTCAGGTTTTTCGAGTCTGTGTATCTTCTCAATTTGGTCAAAAATATTTAAGTCTAAATAAACGTTCATAAAAAATCAAAAGCTGTAAACGGATAAAAAATGATTAGATTAATTGTTGGAACAGTTTAATACCGCCGTTAATTAAATAATACCAAGCTTGACGAGTAGTTTTCTATTATCCATAGGCTTATCTGGTCTTATCTTTAATCTTCTTATTTGCCTACTACTATTACTGATTCGGCTGAAATAGTTTATAGGAACTCCAAATAACTCCACACACTTTTTTAAATTCTCTTTTATATCAGATCTTGTCATTTTATTCTGATCAATTTCGTTCATCAGATGATAAAATGATGGCCAAAACAATACAGATTTTTCAAAAGGAAGGTCAATTGGTGTTCCTATTAACGAAAGCACTTTACAAGTAGAAATTATTCTGCTGGCTATGTCTCGATTTCCACCTTTACAGGCCGACATGAAAACCCGCTTATTTTCTAATCCCCCATGTAATATAACTTGCAAGTCTGCATTAGATAATTCTTCTCCGTTTATTGTAATTCCAGTATTGCTTGCATGACAAGATAGATGTAGGTAGCGAAATTGAGAAGTTTTGAAATCCATTATCAACCTTTTGAAATCAGCGATAGTATCCGCCCAGCTATAAATAGAGTCAATTTTGCATAATTCTAAAATTGCACTGAGATTTTCTCCATCGGCAAAATCGTTGCTCCTCAAAGATTCGATAATGTAGACGCCATAGTTTGTTTTTGTATTTTTTACTGCCATTCTTAAGAGCTTTTATTTTTTGAATTTAATAATTTCGTATCGACCCGAAGTAATATTTCAAATAATTATTTCAATTCATTTCTGAAGCCACTTTTTAATGACATGAGGCATGCCTGTAAGTATATAATTTTTATTTAGTCTTAATACTAATTATATTAGTAATATTGTTATTTCGATTATGTTTTCCTAAAAAATGAAGCAAATGTTTTATCGTTACATAAATATTATTTCCGCAATTCCTTAACTAATAAGGGTTATTAGCGTAAAAATCACTTAATTAGCATTTGAAAAAAAATGTTCTCAAAGACAATGGGTCTGTCGAGTATACTGCTACTTCAAATTCTAACCGAATGAGTGAAACAAACTTTGAAGCTAAGGAACCTTCTTTAGGCTATTATTATCAATTAAGAATAGGAGTATATCTCATTCTTAAGGCAAGAGATAAGCCTAAAACTATAATAAAGATTGAAAGTCTTGATGATGTTGTTTTACACGATACAAATTCAATGAACCTCTATCAAACTAAATTACATATAAATTCTGTTGCTAATTTGACCAACTCAAGTCCTGATTTTTGGAAAACAATTAGAATATGGAGTGAGAATATCCTACTGGGCAATGTCATTCTGGAAAATACTCTTTTTACCTTAATGACTACAGCAAGAATTGGTAATGGTTCTTTTATTGAAAATTTGAAATTCGAAAATCAAATTCGAGATACTGGAAGCATATTAAAATCAATGCTAAAAATAGCGGATGAATCGACTAGTTCGACCAATGCCAAAGCATATGAAGCTTTTAAGAAGTTGTCAGAAGATCAACAAATTCAACTTATTAATCGCATTAATGTACTTGATAATTCGTTATCTATCGATGAAGCACTAAATCTAATTCAAGCAGAATTACGCTATGCAGCCCATCCAAAAAAACTTAATTCACTCATTGAACGGCTTGAAGGTTGGTGGTTCCAGCTTTGTATTAATATGCTTCAAAACAAAATTGAGAATATCTCCCTGCAAGAGTTGCAAATTAAAATTGCAGGCATCAATGACTCTTTAATGGAAGATAATCTTCCTGACGATTTTGCAAGTCCAATTGATATAGACGAAACAGAATTAGAAGACTATAATGAAAGAATTTTTGTTAACCAGCTAAAGATCATAGCTGTTAAGTCAAACATGGTTAGAAGTGCTATTAATGACTTTCACAGAGCCTTTAAACAAAGATCAAAGTGGCTTAGAGAAGAACTTACAAGTATTAATGATGAGGATTTATTTGAAAATAGATTGGAAGATCATTGGAATAATATTTTTTCAATGATAAAAGACGAATGTGAAGGGCTTGATGAAGCTAATCTTATGAAAATAGGTTATGATTTTTATAAAAAATTCTATGTAGAAAAAGTACCACCCATAAAAATAAGAGAACGCTTTACCTCCGAATATTTAACTAGAGGTAGTTGTCATATATTATCAGATAAAAAGAGAATCGGCTGGCATCCAAATTATAATACCTTACTTAACGATATATGATAACAAAAACCTGGGAAAAAAGATCGATTATTACAGCTCACTTGTTAAATCCTGCCTTTTGCGGTGAAGTCATTCGTAGAACTATTGCAAGTTTTAATGATAATGAAAAGGAGATAAAATTTCCTTTCATATTATCATTTCTTATACTCCCTATAGTTCTGCATAAAAGGACTAGAGCAAAAATGCCCCTAAGATCAAGTACCTACTTTCATTCTTGGGTAGAAGACAATGAACATCTATTTATAGATTATGCTGAAAGAGCTAGGCAAATGATGCCATATAGTAAAGAAGCGATTTCTTTTTTGATGTTGCAGAAAGCAATAGTTATTGAAGATGACGGTAGCATTTCATCTTCCAAGTATAAAAAGGTAACACCAAAGGGGGATAATACAGAAGAAATTAATGAAATATATAAAAAGGCAGAACTTTTAGGGAAATGGCTGCGATTAACGGGTAACCCTCAAACCATATTTATGTTTTTAAAAATCAGACCTTAAATGCAGATTAAGAATATAACACTTTACAAAGACCAAGATAATATTAGAATCCTTCCTTTCGAGATAGGCAAAGTTAATATTATAACAGGAGAATCTAAATCTGGAAAAACAGCTTTAATTGATATAGTTGATTACTGCTTGGGAAGTACAGAATGTAAAATTGCCGAGGGTATTATTAAAGATCAAGTTTATTGGTTTGCGATAACCATAGTCTTTGATAGCAACGAAGAGTTTTTTATAGCCAGATTAAATCCTAATGTAAGAGGGACACAAACGGTATCAGAAATATATCTTGAAGAGGGACCTTTTGAACAATCACCATCCTTTGACAGCATTCATAACAATAGTAATGTTGCAGGATTGAAAGAATTATTATCTCGTAAACTAAACATAGCAGAGAATCTCCAAGTCTCAGAATTTAATACAAGAGATGCACTGGAAGTGAATTTTAAACATTCCAGAATATTCTGTTTTCAGCCTCAAGGATTAATTGCTCAAAGGGATTATTTGTTTTATAATCAAACTGAACCGTTCGTACCCCAAGCAATTAAAGACAGCTTACCTTATTTTTTAGGGGCTGTTAGAGAAGATAATCTTAAGATTGAACAACAAATTACCCAAAAGAGAAGAGAGCTTAATAAACTGAATCGTGAAAAACATGAGGCAGAAAAGATTCACTCTGAAGGCATAAGTAAATCATATTCTTTGATAGAAGAAGCAAAACAAATAGGTATCTTGAATAAATCTGTACTTGTTACTTCTATTCCAGAGGCTCTTAAAACTTTAGATGGAATAAAGGATTGGGAATATGAAATTAATATTGAACCTACAGGGGAAAATTCTGCATTAAAGGAGTTGATTGATAAAAGGAATTCTTTAAAAGAAGAACTTGGTAATTTAGAGGATACAATAAATGCTACGCAGAGTTTCGTCAATAATAATTTTTCATATTCCGATGAAGTAGAACACCACAAAATTAGACTGGAAACAATTCACTTATTTGATGAAACAGATCAGGATCATAATGTGTGTCCGCTATGCGATAATCAACTATCTATTGAAATTCCTAGAGTTGATGCAATTTTACACTCACTTAGTACGCTCAGCAAAAACTTAGAATCAACTGTGAGAGAGAAACCTCGCCTTAATAATTATTTAAAGGAACTTGGAGAACAACAAGAAAACTTTAAATCAGAAATAATTAAAGTTGAGCAAAGCCTTTCAGCGTTGTATGCTGAAAAAGAAAATGCTAGGACTTTGAGAGATTTAAATTTAAGAAGAGGCAAAGTAATTGGTCGAGTTAGTCTTTTTTTAGAGAGTGTTGATTTCACTGAAGATAAATCAATTGATCTCAAAATTGAAATGCTAAAAAAGGATATTGAAGATTTATCCATTGGAATCGATAAAGAGACAAAAGATGAAAAACTAATTTCCATTTTAAGTAAAATAAATTTACAGATGAGTAAATGGGTCGAAAAACTGGATGTTGAGTATAAAAATTCACCAATAAGATTTGATATAAATAAACTAACTATTTTTGCTGATACAATTAATAAACCCATCGGTTTAGCACAAATGGGTAGTGGTGCTAACTGGGTATCTTATCATTTACTTATACATTTTGCTCTTCACCAACATTTTATTCAAACGAATAGGCCTATCCCTCACTTCTTAATGCTGGATCAGCCATCACAGGTATACTTCCCACCTGAGAAGGATATAGATAATACTGGGGAAATTAGAGAAAGCGCAGACGAAATAGCCGTAAAACAGATGTTTGAATTTATTATTGATACAACTATTGCGATGGAAGGCAAATTCCAAGTAATAATCACAGATCATGCATTCCTGAAAACCGATAAGTTTAGAGAGCATGTTCAAGAAATATGGAGAGATGGAAATAAATTAATACCGGAATCTTGGTATATTGAGTAATTAGCTTTGACAATTTAAATAATAATTGTTATTTTTATATATAGCAATTGCAGCTAAAACGTATTAAAAAAAAAGTGAGTAATTCAATGAGTAGAATTACAAAACAGCCTCAAATACTATTTAAACGCTGATTTTAGCACTAGGTGCAAATCCCAGCGGGATCACAAAAAACCTCACAGAAATGTGAGGTTTTTTTGTTTAATGATTTTTTTTTAAAAATTCATCGCAAAGACATCATTTTCAAAATATTATTAAACTACTTCTTGCAACTTCAAATACGCTCGCGGTGTTTTTCCGGTGTAGGCTTTAAAGTCTTTTAGAAAATGGTTCGAATCGTAGTATCCGTTTCTTATCGCTACTCGCATCAAATCAATATTTTTGTCTCCTAGTAATTCATTATAGGCATGAATAAAGCGCTGGAGCTGGATATATTCTTTAGGCAATAGTCCAATATGTTGTGCAAAGTTTCTTTCCAGCCATTTATAATTTACGCCAACATTATTACTTACGTTGCGTACTGTGATTATTCCGAACAAAGTACACCACATTCCGAGGCATAGTGCACCAGTTTGGTTCTGGCTTTAGCACTAACTTTTTAACCATATCACTTTTTGGACAAAGCGATATTCTGTAAACTTAATGATTTTTTTTATTTCTCATGGATTTGCCCGTAAGTGCAATTCTGTGAGCAGATGCTGACAGCCTGTCCATAATTGCATCTGCAAGTGTGGGTTCATCTATAAAGTTATACCAGTTATCCACTGGCAGCTGCGAGGTTATTATTGTCGCACCGTTGCCGTATCTATCCTCCAGAATATC
>NZ_SJSN01000029.1 GCF_004331675.1 Pedobacter frigidisoli
GGGCGTAGGAATTTTGAGTGGGGCTGACCTTAGTACGAGAGGACCGGGTTGGACTAGCCTCTAGTGAATCTGTTGTTCCGCCAGGGGCATTGCAGAGTAGCTACGCTGGGAATAGATAAGCGCTGAAAGCATCTAAGTGCGAAACTAGCCACGAGATGAGAGTTCCATATAGGACCGTAGGAGACTACTACGTCGATAGGCTACAGATGTAAAGGTGGCGACACCATAGTCGAGTAGTACTAATCATCCGAGGCTTTCAAAGGCAACATACTGTTGTTTGCTCCTCTAACTAACTTCTTTCAATAATATGTCATTTAAGCTAAAAGCTGAAAGACTAAGGACTAAGGCGAATTCAGATAGCCTTGAGCTTTGGACTTTTACCTTTAGTCTTATATCAAAATATTTAGGTGCCTATATCGGTGGTGTCCACCTCTTCCCATTCCGAACAGAGAAGTTAAGCCCACCAGAGCCGATGGTACTGCGGTAACACGTGGGAGAGTAGGTCGGTGCCAAATCTTAAAAGCCCAAGAGGCGTTTAACAAGGACCCCGTCAGCAACAGCTGATGGGGTTTCTTCGTATAGAAAGGTTTTTATGGGCCTGCCTCCGTAGGGTTAACGCTCCAATATCAGTATTTCGGCATTGTGCTGCCTGACATTGATAGTTCTAAAAGGCCAGGCCACCTACGCCCGATGGGACGGAAATCCTTTTTGTGGGATGGCCCAACCATTTTACCAGAAGCTTATCCCCAAAAAGATTGTAGGTACAGCGGGACAGACCCCAGATCGTTGGCACTCACTTTCGCCTCCAAGCCTTAAGTGGCTTGTTAAAAAATGTAAAATCTTTCATCCCAAAGGCAATAAAACCGTATTATTGTGGGAATACGTACATGATGATATGATATATATAAATTTTAGGAAATTAACTTTTCTTGCTTTCTTGACGTGTATAAACTTTGCTGTTTTTGCACAAAGTAAAAATGTACAACTTCCTGTAAACTGGTTTAACTCAGATTTGGTTGAAAATGGATATTTTGGAATCAGCACAGAAAAAGCATATCGTGATTTATTAAGAGATAAAAAACCTAAACAAAATATTATTGTCGCTGTAATTGATGGAGGTGTTGACCCTAATCATCCTGATTTAAATAGCGTTATCTGGACAAATAAAAAGGAAATTCCCGGAAATGGTATTGATGATGATGGCAACGGGTACATCGATGATATTCATGGATGGAATTTTATCGGCTCAAAGAAAGGTAACTTAGAGTTTGATAATCTTGAGATGGTTAGACTTTTGAGAATCTATACTCCCAAATATCAATCTACCACTAATATGACTCCATTAGATAGTGCACAAAAAGAGGAGTACAGATTATATAAAAAGATGGTTGGCGATTTTGGGAAGAAATATGAGGATGCGAGTAAAACGTTTCCAATTTTGATGGCGATAGTTAAGGTTGTTGATTCGGTAGGCAAGGTTAATAAAAAACAAATTCCAAATTTAGCTGATATAGATAATTATAAAGCGGATGATGAAGATGAGGAATATATAAAGACCATCATAAGAAGAGGATCGAGAGAGGATGGAAGTTTTGAAAAATTCTACAAAAATATACGGGATGGCTATAAACAGTATGATGCCATGCTGAAGTACAATTTGAACCCTAAATATGATATGCGAGCCGAATTGGTGGGTGATGACTATTCTAATTCAAATCAAAAAAACTATGGAAATAACGATGTGAAAGGCCCTGATGCTTTTCATGGTACGCATGTATCTGGGATTATTGGTGCAGACAGAACGAACACTGTAGGCATAATGGGTGTAGCCAATAATGTAAGTATTATGGCAATTCGAGTTGTACCTACTGGTGATGAGCGTGATAAGGATGTGGCCAATGGTATTCGTTACGCTGTTGATAATGGGGCAAAAGTAATTAATATGAGTTTTGGTAAAGGCTATAAATGGGATAAGAAAGTGGTTGATGAGGCTGTGAAATATGCGGAAGAGAAAGGTGTACTTTTGGTTCATGCTGCTGGTAATGATAACCAAAATAATGATATCGATGAGAATTATCCCAATAAATATTTTGATAGCAAGGAAGCTGATGCTTATAAAGCAATTCATAAGAAACCTGTAAGAGCGGATTTTACACCACCTAAGCCTAATGCGCAAAGCAATGGAATGGGTATGAGACCAGCTTTTGATCGTTCTTCAATTGTTAAACCAATACCACTAGATTCTGCTAAGTTTAATTTACCACATGCAAGTAATTGGATTGAGGTTGGTGCGAGTGCATACAAGGATGACGATAATTTAAAAGCGGATTTCTCTAATTACGGTAAATACAATGTTGATGTTTTTGCACCAGGATTTTTAATTAATTCTACTATTCCCGAAGGGAAATATGAGGAAGCAGATGGAACAAGTATGGCTTCGCCGGTTGTATCTGGATTAGCGGCCTTAATTTTAAGTTACTATCCTCAATTAACGCCTGCCCAAATCCGAGAAATTATAATGAAATCTGTTTCAAAGGTAATACACAAAGTAAAATACAAAAATGAAAGAGGCGAAAATATGCGTGTTTCTTTTAGCGAAATTTGTGTGAGTGGTGGAATTGTAAATGCTTATAATGCATTGAAATTGGCTGAAAGTTATAAGTAGTTTTCAGCTGCCAATTTCAATTAAGATGGATAAGTTTTATCTATTAGTTATTTAATGATTTTAATAAAATCTTGAAATGTTCCGAACGGATAGTTTTTTGATTTCATCCAAGAGATTAAATTTTCCATTCTCTTGATCATTTTATTTCCTGTATTTTTTGTTACGTAACTCGGAAAACCAAATCTTTCAACATCATCTAGATCAGTAAATTCCCAAGGATGGAAATAAACATTTAGGTATTTATCTTTTTTATAAGTCCAGCTAGAGAGGCTTTTATAAATGCCTAGTGGTAGGTTATGAAAGGATAACCAAAATAATGGAAAGCGAATTATTGGGCTAACAGATGCTGGTATTTGCAGTACATTCTCTTTTTTGAAATACGTTCTAGAGATGTTGAAATTATTATATCGGCCAGGTAAATAAGTTGGGTTAATTGATGTATTGTAAGTATAACCCGCCTTTTCGATTTCTTTTTCATCAACAGGCATCATTCTGGCCATGCGATAACCTGTAATTTCTTTCCCTGAAAGCTTCTCTAGCCTTAATTTAGATTGAAGTAAGTGTTCTGGCTTAAAATCGGAATGGTAATAACCATGTGATGCCAGTTCGTGACCAGTTTCGGTAATTCTCTTAATCAGATCGGGAACGTTCTCTGCAAAGGTAACGGTACAAAAGAATGTTGCCTTGACTTCGTATTTATCTAGAATATCGAGAATGGCAATTGTTCCAGCTCTTGAAATTGCTATTTGATCTGCAAAAGAAATGTCTTTACCATATTCAAAAGGCATGTCGAATTCTTCGATATCGAAACTTAAAAGAACCATTATTTATTTGGGATGTTGGTAGAACGAATGATGTAATTTGGGCGGTTTTTAGTTTGCATAAACATTTTACCTACATAAATACCGATGATGCCTAAAATGATCAATTGCAAACCACCGAAGAAAACGATCGTCATAATTACCGAAGCCCAACCTGAAACCTCTACACCTTTTACAAATGCGTAAATAATATACGGAATGTATAAAACCGAAGCAAAAGATAAGATAAAGCCCAAATAAACTGCAGAATAAAGTGGTTTTATGCTAAATGAGGTTACACCATGAAGTGCAAGCCTAAACATTTTTTTTATGGTGTATTTACTTTTTCCAGAGAAACGTGCCGCTGGATTGTAACGAATGGCATATTGTTTAAAGCCAAGCCATTTTACCAAACCTCGTAAAAAAGGTTCATTCTCGTGAAAATTCCGGAAAACGTTTACAACCTTTTGATCAAGAAGTCGGAAATCTGCCGCCCCAGGCTCAAGATCAATATCAGAAAGCCAGTTTAATAATTTATAGAATAAACTTGAAGAACTTCTTTTTCCTTTTGAAAGGTTTTTATCCTCTTCTCTAACGGTATAGACAACCTCAAAACCTTCTTCCCATTTTTGAAGCATTTCTGGTATGAGCTCTGGTGGATGTTGCATGTCGCAATCCATAGAAATTACACAATCGCCAAAAGCATGATCCATTCCAGCCTTTACTGCCAATTGATGGCCGAAGTTTTTAGAAAACTCCAAAAAGAAAATATTTTCAGCCGTTAAAGCGTAATCCTTAATTTTTTCTAGCGTATGATCTGCACTTCCATCATCAACGAGGATGATTTCATAATCATAATTAATGGCTGAAAAAACGCTTTTAATACTTTCTGCAATCACAAAAATATTATCATCCTCATTATAAGCAGGAATTACTATGGAAACTAATTTCTTCATTTATCGGTAATCAGATAAGACTCAAAATCCTCTTTCAGCATTTGATAGATAATGGTTAGCCAAATGATAACGCAAGGTAGGGCTTTGAGGGAATATAGACGAATAAATTCTTTAACGGGTCTTGGGAAAACGTCAGTAGGAGATAAACTGGTTAATATAAATGCAAAAATAAATAGTGCAATAACCCACATCTTTTTTGGTTGTTGTTGAATGATAAACCAAATGGCGACACCTGCAAAAGCAATAATATAAGTTGGAGATTCGGAACCACTACTGAAAATAACCGTAAATATTAAGGTAGATGCTAGCAACATTAATCTAAAACCTAAGTGCTGATATTGCTTAATTCTTAAATAAGGTAATGCAAAAAGCACAATTCCTCCTAGTAAAAAAGGTGCATTTGGTATGGAAACATTTCCGGTTATTCTTCGTGCCATACCCATAATCGAAATATCTTGAAATGAGGTAAGTGAGGCATTGATGGCATTTTTGTGAGATAGCGATAGATACCAATCTTGATAGGACTGTATGACAAAAGCTGGCGATGATATTGCCATTGGTAACACAAAGAAGATGGACAAAGCGATTAATCCGCCTAAAATAAACCTCAACTTACGCTTAGTAAAGAAGAAAAAAACCAAGCCAACTATTCCATAAAGTTTAATCAATGTTCCGAGGGCAATGAAGAAAGCAGATTGAAATTCCTTCTTTTTAAGGAGATAAGAAAAGCTTAATAAAATTGTTCCGGTAAGGGTAATGTTAAATTGAAAACTCAGCAATGCTGTTAAAGCTTCGTGAGCACAGATCCATGCAATAATGGTTCGTTTATTTATGGATAACGGTAAGCTATAAATCCCCCAAAGTAATATGGAAACATTGGCAACATTCCAAAGAATCATTCCCAATCCATCGGGTAGTAAGGCAAATGGTGCAATGAAAAAGGAAAATAAAGGGCCGTAATGGTTGCTGTCTAAATATTCGGGATAGTTATTGTATAAATTTTGAAGATCGGTAGTATGCCAATAAACATACTTAAAAATAAGGTAATTGTTATAAGAATGGTGATGATATTGTTTAAACCCAGCAACAACAGCCAATATGACATAAATGGCTATAACACATTGCTTTTTTAAGAGAAATGTTGAAACTCTGTTTAGGCTAGCGTTTTTAAAGATGGTCATTACAATTGGTGCCGCTAATATAGGGATTTTACCTTTAGCTTATAATTTGGATTGGTTTATAATATCTACCTGCAAATTTGCCGAATTTAAACAAATCGTTGTAGCAATCATTTCTTTTAGGAATTAATCTTACTATATTAGCTTTAGAAATCTTCATCCCATTTTTCTAACATATTTAAACTAACCTTTATCTATAAATTATTAGATGAAACTCTCGGATAGCCAACGGAAATGGGGTAAAAGAATCTTAATATTTGTATGCTTTTGGGTCATTCTTGGATTTGCATTAACAGTACTGGTTGATTATCGATTAAAAGAGATCATTCAGCTTGCGGTAAAGGAAAAATCAAATGATCAATATGTTTTCGAAGCAGGTGGTGCCAGTTTTTCCCTTCTCAAAAAAAACATCATTATAAGGAATGCAACAATCTTTAAAAAGGATTCTGTTAATACAGCAGCTCATTATCAAATTAAGGTGGCCAGACTCTATTTTGGAATCACATCTTTCAGGCAGCTAATTTTTCATCAGAAATTGATTTTAGATAGCTTATCGCTGAGCGATCCTTTAATTTCTTTGCACGAACACAGCAAGGCTGTAGCCACTCAGAAAAAGCAATTTCATACTGAAAATATAGAAAGTTTAATAAAAAAGGCACTTGTACATTTGCAGGTTAAATCTTTCCATATCAAAAATGCAACGTACGTTTTTAAAAGTAAGGTTAACCCAACCGAGTTGAGGATAAATCAAATCAACTTTACCGTTAAAAATTTCTCAGATGCTGAAAACGTAGGCAAGCATCTATTTTCAACTGAGGATATTGATTTATCTATTGGAAAACAGGAGATTAATTTCCCTGATGGTTTACATAGGATTAATTTCAAAAATCTGCATTTTTCAGGAAAGAACCAGTTTTTCGAATTGGATAACTTTGGCTTCTTGGCGAAAGCAACATCACTGAGAACTGAAACCAAAATTACTGCTGATAAATTTAGGTTCAAATCATCGGCGCTTGCTTCCATTTTTACAAAGGATGAACTTATTTTAGATACCGTATTGCTTTTGAAGCCGGTTCTTTCAATTTGGTAGGAATAATAACAAAACATCAAAACCTGTAGATAATGCCAAAATTAAATACTTGTTTAGGCAAGTTAAGTTTAAATATATTGGCATTGAGGATGGAAGTTTTTTAAATATGGATAGCATCGGTGCCCAAGAGCACTATGCCACCAAAAAGGTGAATGTGAATATATATAATCTTTCCTATCATCCATCCAAGCAAAATTCTCTACAAACAGATAGTATTAAGCTCAACCTTAATAAAATTAAATTCCTTTCAAAAGATGGCAAATCGCAACTCACTGTTGATGAACTGGCTATAGCCCAGAATGTTGTTATTCTAAAAAATGCTGAATATGCGCTAATTCATCCAAAAGGCAAAAATAGTCTGAATTTTAAAACACCATCATTGCTGTTAAAAAAAGTTGATTTATCAGCCTTGTTAAATAAAAGGATATACGCAGAAGAGGCAGAACTTTTAAATCCAGTGATTACGGTTTTATCCTCACCAAAGTTAACGACGGTTAAGGTTGTGGATACGGTTGCTGATTTTAGTAAGGTTTTTAGCTTATTTAGAAATATTAAGGGATTAATTGCTGTTAAACAGTTTAAGATTAAGGACGGATCATTTCATTTGAGCTCTCATGCTAAATTTAATACTAATGTTAAAATAACCAAGCTAAATTCTAGGATTTTGGTGGATAAACTTCTAAATAGTGATACGACGCTGGAGATTAAATATGCGATCCCCGAAATTAGCTTCAAGCAAATGAAGCTTACTTCATCAAAGCTAAAGTTTACACTAAATGATTACTTTTTTAATGGATTATTAAGGCATAATAGTGCCAGTTCGGTAGATGTAAACTTGGCAAACGGAACCAAAATAAATGGCAAGAAAGTATATTGGGAATGGTTAGATTGGGATTTGTATCAAAGTTATAAACTAATTTATATTGATTCGTTAAAGGCTGGTGCATTAGCGATAACGCTAGGGAACTCTGCTAAGCAAAATGCTCCCCATAAGCCCTTACCTAAAATCCATATTGGTCGTTTGGATATTGCCAGTTTTAAGTTAAGCGAAATAAATTCCATGAAAAATATTCAAGTTCAAGGAAAAAATATTTTTGCTCAACAGCTAAAATCAGCAGGCAAAAGCTTTGTTTGGGATAACTTTGGAGGAGATTTTAATAATTTAAATTATCGAACAGAAAAATTATCTATTAAAGCGAGGTCGATTAAGCTAAATGCCAGAAGCGTTAATAAGTTTGAAGGAATAGTTGTTAAAGAAAGTAATAATCAAGGAATTAACATGCCTTTGATAGAGGTTAAAGGTCCTTTTCTATCAAGCTATTTAAAAACAGTTAAACTCGATTTTGTTCATGTAATTGACCCCAAAATAAGCTTGAAACCTCAAGAATCTCGTGAAGCTAAAGAGAAAAAGCTGTTTAACTTTCCAATTGATTTTGAGATTAGAAATTTGGTAGTTAAAAATGGGAAGATCGATGTTCAAAAGATAAAAGCCAACGACACAACTAAAATTATTGCTGATTTAAATCTCAACCTAAAAAATGCTACAGGGCATAAACTAGGAAAGGAATTGATTGCTTTCGAGGATGCAAAAATTAGCGTGAATCAATTGAATTTTATAAAACCTAGAATAAATTTATCAGCGCCATTTAACTTGGAGCTTAGCAATACTGTTCTCAATAAGGTAAATAATAGGCTGGAACTTTCCACGGCAATCGAATTTGGAAGCAATAAAATGAACTTAAATTTTCTAAAGGATAGTACACATTTTACTGTAAATGATGCTTCAATTCGGTCAAAAGACAACAAATTCAAGCAGGGAATGCCATTGGCTTGGGAGAGGTTTTTGTATAAAACAGATTTGAACATCTATGGAATCAATTATCAAAATAAATCCTCCACTATAAAGGTTGATAATATTAAATGGTTACCCGAAAATAAGCGGGCTACTTTAACTGGATTTGATTTTAGACCAAATTTATCATGGGAAGAAACCAGATTAATACATCCGCTTCAGGCTGATTATATTGCAGCAAATGCAAGAAATATCGAACTGGATGGTGTTGGGGTTTCAAGAATGGTTAAGAAGGAAAAGCTAGACATTCAGCGTGTACTAATCGATGGTGCAGAATTAAGCGCAAGTAGAGACAAACGAATGCCTGATGGATCGCAAAAGGAAAAACTCATGCCATCGAAGCTTATTGCAAATGTTAAATTTCCTTTTAAAGTAATTGAATTAGCGCTCAAGACTAGCCACGTCAATATTCATGAAATATCTAAGGCAACAAGTAAAGAAGGCATTATTCGGTTAGAAAATGTTAACGTTAAGGTGCTCAATCTAACAAATCAATTTAAAGATTTGGATAGTTTAATTGTTAATGGCAATGTAGATTTACTTGGAAAAAGTAAAGTAAGTTTAAATTATCGTGAGTCATACTTGGATTCTCTCTCTGGGTTCAAAATGAACTTGGCAATTGTACCTATGGATTTGACGAATTTTAGTCAGATTAGTATTCCAATGGCTGCAGTTAGGGTAAACAGCGGTAATACAGAAACGCTATTTGTTAATTGGAGTGGTAACAAATATTTAGCAGATGGAGAATTTTATTCCCCTACAGGAATTTAAAAATTAGTCTTTTGGACAAGAAAAATCCTGATCGAAAAACCTTTATACTATTCTTGGAGAACAAGCTTGTGAACCTCATTTTACCGAATAAAAACTCCAAACCTGCCTTTCTTTTCTTCGAAAGAAATAGAAATAAGTTTGTTTTTAACTATTGGATAAAAACTGTCATGGGCGGTTTTGTATCAAGCGTTGGGTTAAAAAAGGAAAGCAAACTTAAAAAGCAAGAGCGTGAGGCAAAGCTAAAATACCATTTACCTCAACAGCTCTAAATAAAAATTTTATCCAAACAGATCGCTGCTTAAATAGCGGTCACCTCTATCGCAAGCGATAAACACAATAATTCCTTCTTCTAATTCTGATGCCAATTTAATCGCAGCAGAACATGCGCCGCCAGTACTCATACCAGCAAAAACACCTTCAGTTTTTGCTAGTTTTCTGGCCATATCCACAGCTTCTTCCTGAGAAATATCCATTACCCGATCTACCCGTTCAGGTTCGAAAATTTTCGGAAGATATTCAATTGGCCAACGCCTAATGCCAGGAATAGAAGCACCTTCTGTAGGTTGGCAACCGACAATTTGGATGTTATTATTTTTTTCCTTTAAATACCTAGAGCAACCCATAATGGTTCCGGTGGTGCCCATTGAACTTACGAAATGAGTGATCTTATGATCGGTATCATTCCATAATTCTGGTCCGGTTGTTTTATAATGCGCCATATAATTATCACTGTTGGCAAACTGGTTGAGCAAGTAATATCCCGCTTCTTTTCCCTTTGCTTCAGCATAGTCTCTGCATACTTCGATGCTTTCCAATAGTGTAACCTTGGCCCCAAAGGCTTCCATGGTTAATGTGCGTTCACGGGTAGCGTTGGATGGCATAACCAATTCAATTTCCAAACCAAACAAACTGGCAATCATTGCTAAGGCAATCCCGGTGTTTCCACTTGTTGCCTCAACCAGTTTTGTGCCATCGGTAATGTCTCCGCGTTCCATCGCACTGCGAATCATGTTTAACGAGGCACGGTCTTTAACACTCCCTCCAGGATTATTTCCTTCGAGCTTCGCATAAATTTTCACTTTTTTATTTGGATTGAGATGGGAAATTTCAACCATTGGTGTATTTCCAATCAAATCTATAATGCCAACCATTTTATATTTCGTTTGTTTCGTTAATGTTTCTAACCTTAATTATCGGTGAATGGTAAGCCGTTGAATAGGGAAGAATGCTTTCCGTAATCCATACATTGCCACCAATTACACTGTTATGGCCAATAACTGTTTCGCCTCCTAAAATTGTAGCGCCAGAATAAATAATGACATAATCCTCTACTGTTGGATGACGTTTGCTGCCAGCCAGATTTTTACGAACGCTTAGCGCTCCTAATGTAACGCCCTGATACAACTTAACATGTTTTCCAATCTTGGTGGTTTCACCAATAACAATTCCTGTACCGTGATCGATATGGAAGAAGGCACCAATCGTTGCTGCAGGATGAATATCAATACCAGTTTTGGAATGAGCGTGTTCTGTTAAAATTCTTGGCACTAAGGGAACATTTGAGAGTGATAGAATATTGGCGATTCGATAGAAGCAAATAGCGTAAAAACCAGGATAGGTTCTAATTACCTCAAATTCGCTTGCAGCAGCGGGGTCGCCATTAAAAATTGCTTGAATATCGGTATTCAAGATTTCATAAAGTGTGGGTAGCTGATTAAAAAAGTGTACCGCAGTTTCTCTGCAGCTGATATTTTTTTCCTTGCAGTTTGCCGCTATAATTTCTCCTAGCGCTTCCTCAAGTTTATTTACCTCTTCCTTAAGCTGAAAAGTATTTTTTTGTTCTGGTAAATTGTCAGGATATAAAAAACGGATTACACTCAGCGCCCATTCAGAAATAACCTTATTCGATGGAATATTTATACCATAAACAGGTCTTTTATAAAGTAAGCTTAAGAAATCGTTATCCATTTTGCCTTAATTTTTAAGCGGTAAAAAACTTTAACCGCAAAGTTTAAATTTTCGTCAAGGTAATATTAGATTTTAATATCTCAAATTTATTGAACGTCATATCTTGCAATTTGCATAAACCACATGGTGGTTAATTTGGCAAAATTTAATTTCAAAAAAAAAGCCCATCTTTCGATGAGCTATAAATAAATATTCAAATGAAGTTACTTTTTGCCAGATCTCGGTGCTAAGGTTAAGAACATTCTTTTACCCTCTAATTTTGGAAGTAATTCTACTTTACCAACTTCTTCTAATCCTTGTGCAAACTTTAGTAGGAGAATTTCGCCTTGCTCTTTGTAAACAATTGATCTTCCTTTAAAATGAACAAACGCCCTAACTTTTTCTCCGCTCTCCAAAAATGAAACGGCATGCTTTAACTTAAACTGGAAGTCATGGTCATCAGTATTTGGTCCGAATCTAATATCTTTAATAATGGTTTGCTTTGCCTTTGATTTGATTTCTTTCTGCTTCTTTTTTTGTTCGTAAAGAAACTTACTATAATCAACAATGCGGCAGACTGGCGGTACTGCATTTGGAGAAATTTCCACCAGATCTAAGCCTTGTTCTATGGCCATATCAATGGCTTGGCTTACTGGATAAATGCCTGTTTCAACATTTTCTCCTGTTAATCTTACCTCTGGTGCGGTAACTAATTGATTAATCTTATGTTCTGCTTCTTTCTTTCTGAAGGGTAAGCGTGGCCCTCTGTAAAATCCTGCTTTTTTTAATGCCAAATTGAAAAGTTTAATGAAAAAATAAAATGATAGACAAATTCTATGTCCTAATCTAACAATGTACCTTTTTGAAGTCGCTTATCCTAATACTAGTTTTTTTAATGACTTTTTACTGAAGACCAAACCATCAAAAAAACAATAATTCTGATGAGTTACTTCAGAAATACATAACTTTAAACTCATAAATACAACTTAAATGTCGCAAAAACTAGAAGTTTGGCAGCGGGGACCGTTACCCGAAATCATTCCATTATTACAGCCCATTGCCCATGCCTTGCTTCAAGCTAGAGAGGAACTTAATGAGTATTTAATTGAATTTCCCAACGAATTACTTTGGCTTCGGCCCGCAGGAGTGGCTTCAACCGGTTTTCATTTACAACATTTGAGTGGTGTGCTAGATCGGGTTTTTACTTATGCGAGGTCAGAAAGCTTATCTGAATTTCAGTTTAAGCAATTATATGATGAAGATTTAGGTGATGTTGTTGGGTTTACGGTCGATGAATTGTTATTGCGTTTCAATAATCAGGTAGATGTTGCCCTGCAGCAAATTAAAAATACCGATGAATCTATATTGACTGATTTTAGGGGAGTGGGCCGAGCAGGGTTACCCTCAACGGTTATTGGATTATTGTTTCACGCTGCTGAACATACTATGCGGCATGTTGGCCAGTTAATGGTTACGGTTGCTGTAGTGAGGAAGATTAATATTCCTATATGATGTGGCTATCTAGACAATTGTTCCAATAAACTCTTCTAAATAAGTATTGTTGCAATTTCTACTTATTTTAAAATGAAAATTTAGCATTTGTGCTTAAAATTTAAGGCTAGAATTGTATCTTACGGGCAAATCAAACCTATAATTTATGAAAAGAAGTATACAACTATCAACGATTGTTTTCGGACTCTTTTTCTGTTTCTCTCACGCCTTAGCGCAAGATAAAAGAACCTCTGAAATAGGGGTTGAGAAAAGAACAAATGCATTAGAAATTGGCGTAGAATATCTAAAAGGTCTTGGAGACTTTGGAGATATTTATGATAACGGAATCGGTGGAGCCGTTAGGTATCGTTTTGGAGTTACCGAACACAAGAGCTTACTTGCAAGTGTTGGTTATATGAATTTTATGGGAAATTTAGCTTTGCCAGGCAATAATAAGGCTGTAGATCTTAATGCCAGGTTTATACCAATCAAAATCGGGATGAAGTTTAGATTTCTAAAATATGTGTACGTTGCTGGAGAAATTGGCGGTACAATTGCTCTTGGTGTAAAAGGTGTCGAGAATATTAACTCATTTGTTGCCAGCCAATATGAAATTAAGGGAACCTTATTCAATTATACACCAACAATTGGTGTTCAAATCCCTACAACAGGTAAAAATTATGTGGATTTAGGCATTCGTTACGAGGGTATGATTATCGATCAACGATCTACCTCATTTTTTGGAATCAGGGCTGCTTACGCTTTCGATGTTGCTAGGTAGTATTTATAAAAGGCTGCTCCCATCAAATGCTGATTGATAATTCTACTATCCTAAATAAATAATTTCGTTTAGAAACCCTAGACGAATACCATCATCAATATTTTATTGCGGCATTCTTGGCATTTAGTATTCGCTGGCATGAGTTTGAAAGCATGCCAGCGAATAAAAAACTATTTAGCCAGGTAAGTCATGCCGCCATCAACAACGATTTCGGCGCCAAGCATGAACGATGAATCTTCTGAGGCAAGGAAAACCGCTGTTTTACCAATGTCTGATGGCTGCCCAATCCTGCCTATCGGCATTACACCTGCAAACTGTGCTTTCACCGCTTCAATATGTTCTGCAGGAACGAATTTATCGAATGCAGGGGTGTCTGTAGTACCCGGTGTGATTACGTTTACCCTGATTTTTCTGGCTAGCAAGTCGTTAGAAAAGCTTTTTGCCAAAAAGATCACAGCAGCTTTTGCAGCGCCGTAAAGCCCGAACGATGGATATGCCCGATGAGCGGCATTGGAACCGATCAGAATGATAGATGCACCATCATTCATATAAGGCAGTGCTTTTTGAACCGTGAAGTAAACGCTTTTCAGGTTAAGGTCCATGGTTTTGTCGTAGTCAGTCTCGCTTACCTCTGCTACGGTTCCGGTTGTTCCTGCACCGGCATTGGCTACCAATATATCTAATTTACCAAATTTAGCCGCTGTTTCTTTAAACACGCTTTCCAAATCGACAAGGTTCGTCACGTCTGCATTGATGGCTATAAAATCATTGCCCAGTTGCGCAATAGCATTTTCTAAAGTTTGAGGGTTTCTACCCACAATAGTTCCAGTTGCGCCTTCACTTTTAAATGCCTCAGCAATACCAAATCCAATACCGCTATTGCCGCCAGTAATTACGGCTACCTTATTTATTAATTTACTCATGATTTTACCTATTTTATGTTAACCAAAGGTGCAGCTATGCGACGACCTGCATCTTAACAAAAGTCATTAAATACGCTTGATTAAAATCAATCTACTTCGAGGAACTCTTCCTGATTCGGCTTAGGGTTTCTGGGGTTAAGCCCAGGTAAGAGGCAATTAGATTTTGCGGAAACCGCTGTATAAAGTGTGGATAATCGTTCACGAGTTCTTGAAATCGTTCCTCGCCGGTTTGGCTGATGGAAGACTGCATTCTTTTCTGTGCAGCTATGGTATTATTTTGACTCAGCACATTTTGCATCGATGTAAATGCCGGAATAGGTTTTATGAACTCCTCTACAGAAGCATGAGTGATCTGTAAGATCTCCATATCCTCCAGCGCTTCAATATTAAAACGACTTGGTGTCAATTTGTAGAAACTCTCAAAATCGGCTAACCACCAATCTTCAACACTTAATTTTAAAATGTGCTCATTCCCTTTTTCATCTACTGTATATGTCTTGGCAGCCCCTTTCACAATAAATCCAGTGTATTTACATACATCCCCTTCCTGTAGAAAGTATTGTCGCTTCCGAATTTTATTAGGTTTGAAATGAGCTGTAAATACTTGCTTATCATCCACTGAAAGCATTTTGCCCGTTAGCTTTTCAATGTAATCGTAAAGCGCTTGAAAATTCTGCATTTTAGAGTTCTTAATGAGAATCATCAAAAATAAAACTTTCAGGGTAGTTTGTTCCTTTTTAGTTACTCGAACTTTAAAAGGTGTCTTTGTAAAATTATGGGTATGCTATTGAGGGTAGCGCAGGATTAATGATCGGCTGAAGATCGTTTATAATTTATTGTATAAATGGGAAGTGATTACAACTGGCAATTTTAGATACTGACTTTACGGGCAGCAACGGCTGCGCGAATGTTTCGACTTCTTCTAACTCCTTGACTATACTGCAATGCTAAATTCCTTTTCGAGCAAGGCAAGTGCGCCATAGTTGGCTTTGCGATTGGTTAAGAGAAAAAGGTTATACCCTAACTTTTTCTGCCTTTTAGTGTTGTCGTCTTTCGTATCGCCATCGAGGGCGTGTATGGAGTTAAAAAACTTTTAATTTTTTTATTGAGCTTACTAAATCAAAAACAGCATTCGCTCATTCAAAGGTACGTTTCAATCATTGCCCCGCAAAACCAAGTTAGAAAGTGGTTAGTTTGGTTAACCTTTAACAACATTGGCATGGAAAATCTGAACACCACACTTGTAAAAACACTTTTCATCATTTCTATAATTGCTGTATTTGCTTCCTGTAAGAAAGAAAAAACAACTGAACCTGAAATTTTCGATCCCACTAGATATTACATCACTGGCGAATACCTAAATCCTGGTGCCAAGTATCCAAGCACTTACGTGTTTACTTTTCTCTCTAACGCCAAAAGCCAAAAAACTGCGATAGGCGGCCTTATACTCACACAGCCAAGTTATACATATACAGATGGTGTTTTTAACATTACTGAGGTAACCTTTAATGTTGCTGACGGGAATGTTACCAGTACAAATAAGCCTACTACTTACAGGGCCAACCATCTACAAAAAATACCCGATGCAGATGCTTTTGCGGGGAAAACCTTTCAAGGTATAGTGGCCGTAAGCGGTGTAGACAATGGAAAGATTTGTATGATCAAGTTTACGACTGATAAAAAGTTCACTGTTACCGTTGAGGGCATTGCACAGGTAGATGTCGGAGCCGATTACACTTTGCTAAATAACGGTGTAGCCATTGCAAACACCACTGGCGGAACCAAGCAGAACCTCATGTCTATCGCAGCCGGCCAGCTATACTATTCACATTACAACAATAATACTGGCACCCATTATTACGGTATACTCAATCAGCAATAGACTACAAAGCAAATGGGTTTTTCGTCAGCCCACTAGTGATTAAAGATATAAACCTAAACTTAACTTTAGGTATTTAGGTCAAGATCTCGCAAAGCTTAGCCCCTCGCTGGTCTAAGCGACCGCTTTTTTGCAGTCACTTAAATCTAAAATATAAACAATGACTTTGTCTGGAAATATAGTATCGACAAAACTAATAAAAAATAAAACTCCTAGGAGGTTGTCGCTCCTTTACATATTTAATACGGAAAGCTATTTCGGTTTGGAGACCTGGGTTTTCAAAGAAATTTAAGTTATCCTTTAGAACACTTAAACTAGAAAAGGTAGTATCCAACTCTCCCTGCGGAGACCTAAGCCAGATGGGAGGTTCTTTCTTCGTTCACATTATGAGAGAATTTTTTATTGAAGATCCGAAACAAACTCAATAAGTCAAAAGGTTAAGTCAATCGATCAAAAAATGACAATACAAACGAAATTCCAATAATAGATAGGAGGACCTAAAATGTAGAATTAAGAAAACAATGTTTTATTGATTTTTTACTTATGCCTGTTTGTTGACTACTTTCAAAAGTCAAATACGCAATAATCGAAAGACAATTTTCCTAATTTTTAAGTGCAGCAATTTTTACATTTTTAATACCGCTATTTTCCGCCCTTAATAATAATTTTTCCACTTTTAAATCAGGGCGGAAAGAAATCATAGTGCGCTGACCAGCAATTTCAGTATCAATTAACGATCCGCCAAATTTGTGATCATATTTAACAATCATTCGCACTGTGAACGGTTTATCTGTAGCAGACAGATTTTCAATAGCATAATTACGCACACCGTTTGGCGATCCTCCCTCACGTAAGGATTTCTCAGTAATAGAAAAATGCTGAAGCTGTCCATTTCCATATTGTGCCCTTTTATAATTTGGACTGATTTGAACTTCAGCAGCATGATCTTCACCGTTTGCGCCTAGAAAAAGTGCGCCTAGTTTTCCATTTAGATCAGTGCAAGGTGCTACGTCGAAAGTTAATAGGAACGAAGAAGATCCTAAAGGAAATGTGGCAGTTTCTTTAATTTCTTTTGAGAGTAACCTTTCTTGTTGGGTTGAAGGCATGATTTCGGTCATCCACTTCGTTCCAATTCTGCCGTCGGACGCCTGAACCATTTCATGTATGGCTAATGTTCCGCCCCAAACGGCTATCGGAATCCAGCCAGCCAGCAAAAACCGACCCTTGCTGATTTCTGTTACGGCTGGCACATTCATACCATTATAAAAGTCGAGCCCTGCTTTAACACCATCTATAAATTTCTCTTCTGTTGCACTGGCGGGTTTTGTCCAAAAACCGGTAAAACCACCAATCACGTAGTCAAAATTTTTCCAGCGAAAGAAAAATGTACAATCGCCACCAGGAGGGAAGTTTGGATTGACGGATTTCCAGCCGCCATCAATGGACTTAGATTCCCAGGTCCCTTTTGCTCCATAATTCGCCAACATGCGCAGGCGTCCATCAGGATCACTATACACACTAGGGTTTTCGCATGGATGAAATAAGATTTTCGATTTCTTGAAATTGCTGATCCCATCTTCACTAATGGAATAGGTTGAGCCTGCAGGATAGCCAGGAATGGTGTCGTACCGGAAAGATCCCGTAACGCCATGTTTATTGTAGTAATCCCACTGTAAGGGCAATAGGGTTTGTTCCTTGGGGTAAATCCGGGTGGTGTGCAGTCCGTAACTGAGACACAATTTATTGTCAAAAATAAAAGGTGTACCCGTTCCCAATGTCTCCCATTGTTCCTCTATTGGCGTGGCGGCATCGTGCTCTACCCAGGTTTTAAAATCGGTGGTGGAGAGGTGCTCAAAATAATGGCCTCCTTTTCCAAATTTGCTGGCGTGACCACGGCGGTCGAACAAATAGAATAAATGGTAACGTCCCTTATAAAACAACGTAGTAACATCTCCAACCCAGGCATTATGTCCTTGAGGCGTCCAATATTGAATTTCTGATAAAGTTCTGGGTTTTTCTAAAGCCACTCTCTGTGGCTCCATTTCAGTGAAAAAAATTTCTGCTTTAGAAACCAGGGATGGATCTATGCTCCAGCTGCTTTGTTTGCCCCATTTAGGATACCCGATGGGGAAGTCGTTATCAAGAAGCTCATTATCGACGTATAAAGTCCAACGAACGCCAGAAAAATGCAGCACAAGCTCATGTGCTCCATTTAGTTTTTTTAACATCGCTAGGGGAATACCCACAGCCATATCCTGTGGACCTTTAGGTTCCGTTGGGGAATGAAGTCGGAGAGCTGCTTCCAAAACTGGATCAGAACCATCTGGCAATAAATAGGCAGGATAGTTTTGCCGTTTTCGATCTTTGGCGTCGTGCTGAAACGTATTGACTTTTAATACATTAGGGATATCAATAAGTGTTCTATTCGCAATGCCTGCTTTAAGATTAACCAGTAATTTTATGGTAAAGCTACTGCTATCTGACGGGGATTTGAAAATTGCGCTTTTTGTTTTTGACGAAAGCGTACTTAGCGGAGATCCTCCGGTAAATGTCCACGGTGTTGAGCGCAATATCAATTTGACGGGCTGTTGTTTTGATTGTGCGTAAAGCGTAACGGATGGTCCCATCATCAACACTGAGCAAACCAATATTTTAGTGAATAATTTCATGATTTATACTTTTCCAATTCTTTAGAATTGTTGATTTTCATTATTGTCTTATCTTAAAAGGACAGGCTCAAGATAAACATAACCCAATTGATACTGACTATCTGCGTGGAAATTTTTCGCTAATCTAATTCGTTTTAGCATTTAATAAGAAAATTAAATATGCTCAGCAGATTTTTAAACAAAAAAAGCCCATCTTTCGATGAGCTTTTGATCAGTAGCCGTTACTGGACAGATTTCGAACTTTTTCTGGCCTGATTTGCAGGAATTGGCAAAAGTTGGGAATCATTTTAAAATTTAGAGGAAGTTAACTGGTCACTTATCGAACTGTTCAAATGGTAATTGAATTCACCAATCAATTTGACCCCGTTGCACCAATTTTCAATTATTTGTAGCTTTTCAATAAACGGACTGTAATGAGAAAAATGTTTTCGGCGAGGAGGGGAAATTAATAGCGATTTCCCCAATCAGCAACTAAAGATCAACATTTTCAGCGTCATGTTAGTAAAGGGTTTTTGTTGGGGTAACCTGGATGGCCCCCAAAACTCAGGTTGCATTTACTTCATATATGGCGCCGCTGAAATCTGTCTATCTAGCACAAAAGAACATCAGCAAGAAATGGATCAGGCCCCTGATCAGCTGAACTACAGCTGCTCAAAAACTTGCTTTTTGATTTCCTGATAGAATGATACTAGATTTGAACTAGATTTTTTTCAGAAGCATTGATTTAGATTGACACAGTTATTTTATAATTTCAAACAAGTTTTTTAAGATTATTGATCCAAAGCAGTCAGTTCAGCTCACTTCTTCTTATTTTTTATCCCGTGACGTCCCAGATGCCCTGTAGCAAAGTCTCAAGGGCCTTATAGGCCTTGAGGTAGCCAGCTGTTGACTTCGACATTGTTTTGGCCATATTACTGTTGTCCTCATCCTCGAGTTCTTTCTTCAGGATTTCAATAAGTTTTGCTGTTGCTACGGGATTTGATTTAATGATTTTTCCCATATCCCTACCCAAAATTCTGGCACCAGATACAGTTGTATCCCAATCTTGAGCCTCTATAATATCCTCATACTTTTCGTAAAGTACATCATATTTGAGTTCAACATAGTTTGCAATGATAAACCCAATATCTTCTCCATCCTTTTGAGTTCTATGTTTTCTGTCTTTCCATGCAAATACCTTCATGATTGCTATTCCTTCAATCGGCGCAATCCTTAATTTGAATTTCCCATCTTCACTTTCAAGGGTTATCCCTTTATCATGTATTTCATTAAATCCGGCTACGTTCATCGCAATCATGAAATCCGGAGGCCATGCATATTCCCCGTTTTTATCCTGAATATTGCCAAAGGGAACGATATCTACTTCAGCGCCTTTAAAAAGTAATCTATGAGCGACCTTGGTTTCTTCAAATTTACCGGATTCAATTAGCTTTTTCATGACCTTTTGGTACACACTCCATTCTGGGACATAGATTGCAAAATCAACATCAAGGGTTTTTCTTGCTGATTCCAGATCATATTGTCCATGCATGATAATATCTCTCGCGGTAGCCCCAATCAACAGAAAATCTAATGCCTCTTCCCCTAGAATTTCTTGAATCGTGTTCGCCACATTTCGAAGGTGGTCCGGGATTTTATTATCCGGTAATTTATAAGTACTCATCAAAAATCATTTTTGCGGTTTCTAGGTTTCTACTGTCACCTGTGCCAGTAAGTTCGGCATATACTATCAAAGGAGGGACAGCATCTTCAATTTGCTCCTGATTGTAAAAAACTTCATGACCCGTATCCCAAAAATACCGGTAAACGGACAAGATTCCATTCTTCTCGGGAAGCAAAGAAAGAGTGTTACGCCATTGTTTACTATCTTCCCTTACAAACAAAGAAAACTTTTCAGGACTTAGGTAATTAGTATAAAGGTTTGCTGCAGGCTCACCGCTCCATTCCGCACCAAAACTCAAGGGCTTAACATTTTTAAACTCTGTTTTCAGCGGTACTTTTTTAGAACTAAATGACCCAAGGAAAAGCTTTGGTTTTAATACCTCATTGTAGGCTTTCACCCATCGCTGAATCAATTCTGGTCTCTTCCCAATAACACGTTTCTTTTTATTGCCCTCGTATAAGTAGCCTGCACCTTCCATTTCTGTTAGTAAGATGCTGACAGAAGATGCAGATATTCCTACTGCTGCCCCCATTCTCCTGAAATTTAGTTCCAAAAACCCAGGGCTTTGTAAAATGCCAAATAACAATTTAACTCCACTTTCGCTAAATAACCTACTTTTTTGCACTTTCTCTTGCTCTGTTTTTTTACCGGTTTTGAGTATATAAATATCATCATAATTGATATACATATTACCTGAAGCATCTAGATAATTAATTCCATCCGTTATTAGCTTTTCAGCAATCTTAGGATAAATGTGTGGGGTCATTAAGAAAACACGTCTATCTTGCATGCTGTAAAATTTCGCTACGTCAGAATAGAAAAAGGCATCAGCATGGCTCATTATCCCAGGGGTATAGAGTTTATATTCGATTCCTTTGTCATTAAAACTAAAATTTATGAGCCCCCTTTCTTCATCCATACTTATGAAAAATCTTGGCTTAGAAAATTTATAAGCTATTTCTCTAGGCAATGTATCCATTGCTTTTTTCCATATCTCTGATGCTTTCATGTTTATTATATTATAATGTTTACAAATAGTAAACATTGCAATATAATAAACAAAGTTTAAAATTCAAAATTCGATTGCTAACCGGTTTAGTTTAAAAAGAAGCTGGTGGATTACTGCTTTTCTCTACCGACAGACGAGGGTAACCTATGGGAACCAGATTAACTGACCTTTTTTCTTACCTCAACTTGGCTGCGGGAAAAAGCATTATGAAAAATAAGGCCAATATAAGCTTGACGCAAAATGATATTTATTATCATAGCGTTATCCGAAGCAAAACAAGGTAAGTAAAATTTAACTTTATATTAAGGTAATCTATTGTAAGATGTGTTTTTGCAGACGCAGTACAACATTTAACTATTCGTAGGAATGAAGCAATCCGGGTCCTAGGTGCCGTGAAAGCGGTTTTAAGGACAAAAAAAGGGCAAATCAAACAAAAATTTGATTTGCCCCCTATGGTAGCGGGGAGCAGGATCGAACTGCCGACCTCAGGGTTATGAATCCTGCGCTCTAACCATCTGAGCTACCCCGCCGGGTAAAAATATTTGCTTATATTATCAAATATTTAAGTGGTTATTTTTTGGAGTTGCAAATATAGAATAAATTACCTTTCTATTAAAAAGAAATGTAAAATATTATGGATAGCCCTTATAGATAGCCTAATAACATGTGTTTACCCTTAAAGATTATAGTGTATGCTTAAGTATTATTAATGATTATACAATTTTTGATAAGTTAATTCTATTACTACACTGAATAGTAAGATTATAGTTTCTTTTTATAAACTTGAAGTTGGATTCTGGGATATGTGTCTCATCTGTGTATCAAAATTCTTTTATTTTGATTTCAGGTATTGGTATCCTTTATCAATAAAAAGTAGTATTATGCCTAAGATGAGGAACTCAGTAAATGCTAACCAAGGAATTGTTATTAATATCCCAGTTTCGTCATCAACTGGATTAGCTCCTATCAAAGTATTAAAGATAATTGTTGCAGAAGTCCCTATACATGAAAGCACAACTAAAATGATTATTCCTATACCAATTAAGCCTAAGAAACCTATATTTTTTAATAGTTTATCCGTTAGCGCCTTTAAATTTAGATTTTTTCTCATGAGTTAGAATGTTTCTTTAATTACTTTACCTCCCGACTTTATGATTAGATTATTGAATGCCTTTCGTAATCTATTTTGTAAATCATCTTTTAATATCAATTTGCTAAAAATCATAATGCACTCGTTGGTTAAGCTCTCTTTTCCATCCAATTCCTTTGAAAAAACTTTTAGATTGTCTTTAGCCTTTACTGTAAGCCAAACAGTATTTGATTTCTCATCAAAGGTTAGATATCCTATCTGTGATATAGGTACATTTGTTGTTGTGTTTATTATGCTCTCCTGTCCTTGAAAATATGTTTTAATATTTTCAGATATGTTCAAAGTCTTATCGGTAAATGTAATTGTGTAATCATATCTAATGTCTTGGTTGCTGTATTCTAACGTAGGTATTTTGTTTGCTATCCATGATTTAGTTTCTGCTACAGTTTGTGAGTGAGAAATTTTGAAACTTAATAAAATGATTAAGAGAATGATTGAGGTTGTGAATTTTGACATATTGATTTTAATTAAAAAGTTTGATGGTAAAGTTATCTTTTTTGATAACTTAATTGTAATATTTATTTATTTACAGATTTATATTAAATTTTGAAAGGGTATCTGATAAATGTATCGGTTATCTTAAACGATAACCTCTGAATTACCGAAATCAATCACTTTGTTGTCGTATTCGATAACAATAGATGACAGAGGAAGAGTTACTTAAAAACATTGGTCAGCGTATCAAAGAACTAAGAAAACAGCAGGGAATGCCTCAAATAGAGTTAGCTGTTGAGCTGAATTATGAGAAGTCCAATATGTCAAGATTAGAATCAGGTAGAGTAAATCCAAGAGTTTCTACTCTTTTAAAAGTAGCACAAGCATTGAATGTAGAGTTAAAAGATTTAATTGATTTTAAAAGTTAATTCAAGATTTCCTTATTAATGCTGATTTCCTGTATAAAAATAAGTAAATAAGATTTTGACATATAGGCCATATTTAAACACATTCACGCCTGTACATGTAGATAAACGGATGACACAATATAGTGAGATTGAAGTAAGTATACCTAATATTGATGTACGTAACATGTTAATAGAGCATCCTATAGATATCGCAAATGCTAAAGACTATATTTTGTACTTGTTGAGCTTAATGGATGCTAGTGATGAGTTTACAAATATACATAGCAACTCTATTCAATTCTTTGTAAGGCACTATGTAATCGGGAAATAACACTGCACAAGAATTGGCAATTAAGAGTGCACAGAAAACGGCAACAAGTGTGCACAGTTTTACAAAGCTAATCTTCTGGTCCTAACTTGCAAATATTGTTTTCCTATTTTCCATTCTGTAAGATTTTCCCGCAAGACTGATTACCTCACACCGGAATAGAAGCCTGTCCAGCAGAGCTGTGGCCAGCACCTCATCATCCAGCATTTTGGCCCAGTCAGCAGGCATTTTGTTGGTGGTGATAATAAATGAGGTGCTTTCATAAAGTTGGTTTACGAAGTTAAA
>NZ_SJSN01000003.1 GCF_004331675.1 Pedobacter frigidisoli
TAAAATATGGGTTCGCTGATCTGGAACCACAACAAATTCTTCGTAGATATCACTCTCACGATCACCAATTATGGTCATCATTGTCGTTTCCGCAATCCGATCCTTGCTCAGTTCAGCACTCCTGATCCATCGATAGGACTCCTTCTCCTGAATAGGCAACCGGCCATAATTACGCTCCCTTTTATCTTTTTGGTTCCACTGTCTATTATAGATAATTACCGAGGACAGCCCCTGTATAGATGAACTTTCAGCATTTACAACCAGCATCGGATGGCAAAAGAAACCTGGAATGGTTTTATTTCCCGTTGGACCGATGTTTGGATCGAGCTCACCCAGTTTATTCTTGATGCCGCGATAGTTAAATTCTGTAGTATCCTGAATACACAAAACATGTTTGTTAGCATTAGTGGAGGCACTACAAAGACGGTAGCCGCCTTCCAGGATATCATCGTGATCTAGTCGAGTATTTGATAGCATACGGTAAAAAGCAGTTTTTAGGGTATGAGTCTTGGCTAACTGATTGATAACTGCTGTTCCCGAAGATAATAAATCTGATAGACAACTTTCCAATCTGGCAGCAATACGATTATCTGATAAAAAACCCTTGTAAATACCTGAATAGCAATGATCTAACATCACTAAATATACGAAAAATAAACCGTAATTAACTGATAATCAACGCATTAATTAATTATATCTGCTAAATAAATGTGTGTAAAGATTAGCTCTTAAGGAGAGGGGATGAAAGGGTGAGGTTTATTTAATCTGTTTCAATAGATAACTGCCATAACCACTTTTCACCAATGGTGTAGCAATTGCCCTAAGCTGTTCTGCATCAATGAAGCCCATTCTATAAGCGATCTCTTCAATGCATCCAATTTTTAGGCCCTGGCGTTCTTCGATGATCTGTACAAATTGACCTGCCTGCATCAATGAAGTGAAAGTTCCGGTATCCAACCAAGCCGTGCCACGACTCAGCACCCCAACCTTTAATCGACCTCTTTCCAAATAAACACGGTTTACATCTGTAATTTCATATTCACCACGAGGTGAAGGTTTAATATTTTTGGCGATTTCTACCACTTCATTATCATAGAAATACAATCCTGGAACCGCATAATCTGATTTAGGATTTTCAGGTTTCTCTTCTATCGAAATCGCTTTTTTATCTGCATCGAATTCCACAACACCATAACGTTCTGGATCAGATACCTGATAAGCAAATACGACTCCTCCATCAGGATCTGAGCTAGCTTGTAATAATTTTGCCATCCCATCGCCATGAAAGATATTATCGCCCAATACCAATGCTACCTTATCGGTTCCAATAAAATCTGCACCAATTACGAATGCCTGTGCTAAACCATTTGGCTCGGCCTGTACTGCATAACTAAATTTACAACCTAGCGAAGTTCCATCACCTAATAATTTTTCGAAATTAGGAAGATCGTGAGGAGTAGAAATAATCAGGATTTCTTTAATCCCTGCCAGCATTAATGTTGATAGCGGATAATAGATCATCGGCTTATCGTATACTGGCATCATTTGTTTGCTACAAGCAAGCGTTAATGGATGCAAACGGGTCCCGCTGCCACCAGCTAAAATTATACCTTTCATATATTGTTTATTTGATTATCATTCAAATTTTTTAATTGTATACACCCAATAAATTTCTATTGTGCCTTGATTTTAGAAATACATTCTACCAAGCTGTCTCTCCAATAAGGGATGGAAATATTGAAAGTGCTTTTAATCTTTGATTTATCCATTACCGAGAATGCAGGACGAGTAGCTTTAGTAGGATAAACCGATTCTGGAATAGGATTTACCTTTACCAATGTATCACTAATATCGAAAATTGCCTTGGCAAAATCAAACCATGAAGTTACCCCCTCATTACTGAAATGGTATAATCCGTATGCGGTAGATTCTGACTGTATAATATCATAAATCGCATTTGCTAAATCTATGGCATAAGTAGGCGTACCCACCTGATCGGCAATGATGTTCAGTTCATCTCTTTCAGCACCAAGTTTTAACATCGTTTTAACGAAGTTATTGGCATATTCAGAATATAACCAACTGGTACGAATGATAAAATGTTCTTGTAGCAAGGCGATTACTGCCTTTTCTCCATCGAGTTTCGTTTGCCCATATACATTAATGGGCTGAGCGATATCATCTTCCAAAAGCAACTTCACTTCATTTCCTTCGAAAACGAAATCGGTAGAAACATGAATCAAGGTTGCACCATTTGCCTTACAGGCAAGGGCGAGGTTAGCTGCCCCGGTTTCATTTACGGCCTTGGCCAATTCCACTTCATCTTCTGCCTTATCCACGGCGGTGTAGGCTGCGCAGTTGACCACGAATGCAGGTTGCTCTTTTTCCAATAAGGCACTTAAACCTTCTTGATTGAGAATGTTGGCATCAGCTTCTGCTGGAAAGATAACCCCATCGATGTTTCTTCTCTCGGCAACCACTTTTAAACATTGGCCCAATTGTCCACCTGCACCAATTATTAATATTTTACCCATGTTGTAATGCTGCGAAAGGTTTTAGGATGAGGTCTTTGTCGGAAACAGATTGTTTATCTTGCGGAATCAACCAATCGATATTCAAATCACGGTCATTATAAATGACACCAGTTTCTGAGGCTTTATTAAAGAAGTTATCGCATTTATATAGGAATTCTGCAGTTTCACTTAATACGGAAAAGCCGTGTACGAAGCCACGAGGGATGTACAATTGAAGTTTATTCTCTGCACTTAAACGAACAGCTACATGTTTTCCATAGGTTGGTGAACCTGGTCTAACATCAACCGCTACATCCAATACCTCGCCTTTGGTTACCCGTACCAATTTGGCTTGCGTAAAGGCACCGGTTTGGGCGTGGAGCCCCCTGATGACACCATAAGAGGAATAGGATTGATTATCTTGAACGAATTCGCCTGATAAACCTGTTTTTTCCTCAAAAGTGGCTTTATTGAAACTTTCGAAGAAATATCCCCTTGGGTCTTCAAAAACCCTAGGTTTGATGATGATACAGTCTTTTAAGCCTGTTTGTTCGATCTCCATTATTTATTGCTGTATTGTTGATCGTAATAAGATTGATAATTACCAGAGGTGACATTATTTAACCAATCTTCATTTTGCAGGTACCAATCTACAGTTTTCGCCAAACCTTCTTCAAATTGCAAACTTGGCACCCAATCCAATTGGTTTTGCAGCTTGCTTGAATCGATGGCATAACGTAAGTCATGACCAGCACGATCTGTTACATAAGTGATTAGCTTAGCTGATTCACCTGCCTCACGCCCTAATTTCTGGTCCATGATATTACAAAGCAAATTGATCAGGTCGATATTTTTCCATTCGTTATGACCGCCAATATTATAAGTATCTCCGGTTTTGGAATTATGAAAGATTACATCAATGGCACGGGCATGATCTTCTACCCAAAGCCAATCGCGAACATTCTCACCCTTACCATAAACTGGAACAGGTTTATTATTCTTGATGTTATTAATGGCTAATGGAATCAATTTCTCAGGAAAATGATGTGAGCCGTAGTTGTTTGAACAGTTTGATATTACACAGTCCATGCCATAAGTATCATGATAAGCCCTTACAAAATGATCAGAGCTTGCCTTAGAAGCTGAATATGGGCTATGTGGATCATAAGCAGTGGTTTCCGTAAACATGCCCTCTTCACCCAACGCGCCATAAACCTCGTCGGTACTGACATGATAAAAACGTTTTTTATCATAATCGCCTTTCCAATATTCACGAGCGGCATTTAATAAATTTACTGTACCGATCACATTAGTGATTACGAAAGCAGTAGGGTCTGAAATAGAACGATCTACATGGCTTTCGGCAGCGAGGTGAACTACGGCATCGAAATTCTCCGTCTTGAAAAGCTCAAACATGGCTTCCGCATCTGTAATGTCTTCCTTTACAAAACGATAATTGGGTTTATTTTCGATATCAGTTAAGTTAGCCAAGTTACCAGCATAAGTTAACTTATCAAGATTTACGATTTCGTATTGTGGGTAGTTGTTTACAAAACGACGTACAACGTGTGAGCCAATAAAGCCCGCACCACCTGTTATGAGAATTTTTTTCACAGTTTATTAAATGATTTTCAATTGGCTAAAATAACACACATATTACAATTTACCAATGTTTTTTAATGAAATGGCTAAAAAAGGCTATACCCAACCAATTATTTAATACGATTGAATACTAATGGGCAGATCAAAGAAGCGGAAAAGTAGATGAATATGAACTTGTATACAAATTAATAAAAGCTAAGAAATGCCAGATTACGTTGTACAATACTTTACACCTAGCTTTGCTTTTCAGTTATTGATTTCTGCGAGTTGAAGATCATCGAGGGATAGAGATTGAGTAACCCACATAACCTACATTGGGTGAGCATACCTTTTAATTGGCAGATAATTTGTTAAACGTTTAGCGAGCCACTAACCATGGGTTTAGCTTCAATAGTCATTGGATGAATACTGCAACATACCTATACTCATCTGATGATTTTCATTAAACAGTAGATATACTCTATTATCGACTATTCCCTAAACAAAATATTTATGTGTACCTGAGATCATGTTTCACGAGTACTTATTAGACATTGATGAATTACATTCAAATCAATATACCTCGCTTAGTTTATTAAAAATACTTTAATGATTCCCTGGGGACAACACTGAACTGCTCCTTTTCATCTGAAAAATCCACAGCGATAATGAAAGTGAATTAGATCTTCATCTGGTAAAAATTAAATTCACTACAGAAGAGCATTCGCACTAAAGGGAATATATTAGATACCTAAGTTTTCCAATTTCGTTTCCGATCAGCGTACTTTATCAGTGAACAACTTAATTGAATAATTTGTGGCTAAGAAGCATTTCACTCGGCTTAACGGCTAGAACACTGACCATATCCCATAATAGCTCAACTTTCAGCTTAAGCACAAATTTATCATTACCATTAAACACGAGGACAAAATTGTCAACTAAATCAATTACAAAATTATTATAATGAAAGGATCTGCAGTTATCATCGACCTCTCTTTCTAATTTCTTTTTCAGTACCAGGCGCTTGACCTTTTGATCTATATTGGTCATATTGATCCTGGAAGGTTCGCTCATCATAGAATATTACCCTATCCCCAAGTATCAACCCCTCTGGATTTTCTAAAGGTTTGACCATCCTCCCGAAGTCAACTATCTCTTTCCCATCATGTACCCTTTTGGTACCGTGATTGATTAGTGTGAACCCGGTGACATCCTTACCGGAACTGTGATAAACGATATCTAAATTTCCCATCGTCGATAGTAGACTACCGAGATCGGATTTAAATTTTTTCTTAAGTAAAGATGCCAGAAAGAAGGATGACGAAACGGTTTGCCGGATACAATCCGTAAAGCCGCCTCAAAAACTTGTTGGAGTGCTGAAGTAGCCTCCACGAGGGGATGATACATTTTTATGCAATCATTAATTATATTGAGATCTATTGAGTGAAGTGTCCTGTTATGCTTCACTATATGCAACGCAGAATCTTTGATGTAACCAGAATAGCCCATGTTCTTTAAAAGAATTTTAAACTGATCCAAGCTTGTAAAACCGTAAGTAAGTGCGTTATTGGCATCTACCTTAGCCTGTGCAACCGGATCAAAACCGATGAGTTCATGTAGTGTCACAGAGCCCCTAAATTTTTCATAACTTGATGGTACCGACTTTCTATCCTTACAAACTCTCACAGAAATGATATGGACATGGTTGTTCGGGTTGTCATTATGAAAATAAATCAGATAAGGATTATCGGCGTATCCCATTTTTTTTAACCAAAGATGGGCTATATCAGTCAGCTCATGTTTACTGAGGGAAGTTCCCTTAGCCATAATGCTTACATGTAGCTGCTTATTTCTGACCTTTGGATTAAGTGTTCCGATCATTTGCAGATAGGACTTGAAATCTGCAGCCCTGGGTTTTTCTAAGACGGATAGGCTCTGAAAGTTTATGACAGACATGAGCTCAGCCTTGCCCGAAGCTACTTTATCGGCATTATACTTTACAGCCGGAAACCTGCTATTGGATGAAAGAAACTGGACGATCATTGTTTTTACAGCCTGATAAATAAATATTAGATATTAATTATGCTCCATTAGCTTGATCAGCTTTTTCATGCATTTCCCAATATTGCTTTGGCATTCAATACATTTCATCACCAGTTTTATTAATTCATCCAACTGGTATGGGTTAGCAGTGATTATAAAAGGCTTTAGGATGAATTCTCGTATGGAACGTGTTGAGGGCACTTGATTCAATTGCAATTCTGTCCAGCCATTCTATTAACTGTGCTGAATCGATGATAAGATGCGCCCTCCTGTCAAATAATATCCGTCGGAGATATTCAGACATCGTAACGCCTAACTTGGTGATATCTGTTTTTATTTCTCTATGTTCTTCATCGGTGAGGCAGCAGATTGCTTTTCGGTTACGCAGTTCATTCCCTTTATATGATTTTTTCATAGGACCCATCTTTTTTTAATGCCTACAAACTATAAAGAAGAAAAACTTAGAGCAAATTATGGACTAAATTGTGCTAAAATAAGCCATAACTTAGCCGATTTTGAGCTACTGGAGTAGCACTTGATAAGCAAAAGGAGTTTTCGCATTGATTCACCCAGATAACAACTTTTCGAAAAAGAAAAAAAGTAAAAATAAATCGTGATCCTCCGCTGATTTTTGGGAATTTTCATGAAAGGAAAAAATTGTAAATCTGACAGCAGCCCACTATAGAATGGAGTTAGTCGCACCCGTTGCATTACTGCTAATCGTCTGGTATTGTTAATCTAGAAGATCCCGGAAGATCCTAATGATAGATCCTAAGTTTTCGAAAACCATAAAACAGATAGAATATTTAGCATAAAGAAAACTAAAGCGACCAGCAATTAATCAGCAGCATGGTAAGCCTTTACAGTAACTTACTATAGCCATTTAAATCGACATTGCAGCCACGGAACTTTCCAACTCTCTATACCATTCTTCTCCATATTTGCGGATCAGTGGCCCTTTTAAAAAGCTATATATTGGAACCTTAAGCTCCCTTCCGAAAGTACAGGCATCGTGGCAAATATGCCATCGGTCGTAATTTAAGACTTCAAATTCTGGATATTTGGTAATTCTAATAGGATATAAATGGCAAGAGATGGGTTTTTGCCAATCTACAATACCTTGTTCGTAAGCCTTTTCGATAGCGCATTTAGTAATGCCGCCCTCGAATAAGACATAAGCACATTCCTTATTTTTATCCACGCAGGGAGTAGTCAAGTCGCCGTCTTCATCCACTACATAAACACCTTGGTCTTCAATTGCTTTGATGCCCTTTTCATTTAACAAATGTTTTATTTTTGGATAAATCTCTTCCAGCACAGCTTTCTCATCATTATCCAATGGTGCACCAGAATCACCCTCCACACAACAGATCCCCTTGCACTTACTTAAATTACAAACGAAGTTCTCCTTTAATACATCTTCGTGCACCAGCACTTGTTCTACTTCTATCATCATCATTCTTTTGCTAAGGCATATTTTAGTCCGGCAGCTGATTTTAATTCCATGGTTACTGCACCTACCAGAATCTCTACCTGCGCTTTAACAGGAACACGATTGCCATCATCGGTTACCCAAAGATACAACCTACTATCCTTTTTAAAAATCCGCCCAGGTTTAATCGAAGGACTGAATTTTAGGCAACGAATATTACCCAATTTATTTTTCACGGTTTCCTTACCCACGTATTCTACTTCCAAGGCTGATATTTCATCACCCAGGAAATAATTTAATTTAAACTTATCGCCTATTTTAATTTTACTAATATCCAAGCTTCTTGCAAAGTAATATGCAGAAACCAAATCAAAGGTTTGGGTGGTTGGCGTGGTGAATGTTCCCCTGTTCGAGACTACTTTTTTAGCATCTTGTGTAAATCTCGCCTTATCTTGACGCTTATAGCTCGCTTCTCGGATGTTCTCTTGGTAGAAATAAGGCAGCAGATCTGTTTTATCTATGTATGAATCGTAGTGATCCCTAATTTTATAGAATACATCAAAAGTACCCGAGGTTTGGGCATCGACAGTTAGTTTCCAGATGGGCCTATTATCAAATTTAAGGTCAGAATTACTTACCTTAATCGTAGCCTCCGCAGCGGTGATGAAACCATACCTCAACTTATATTGCAGCACCTCCCCTTGTTGAAATACAGGATCCTTTTTTAATGGCAGCTCTTGGGCCATGGTTGATCGGCCAATAACGATACCCATCAACATTAAAAATATATGTTTCATTTGCTTGTGTGTTTTGTTTGTGTGTTTTGTTTGTGTGAGACTACAACGACCCAATAACGTTTAATCTGTTGTAATCATTTTGAAATATATACAAAAAGCAAACCAAATGTATAAACATAGATTACATAATTAATTTGTAACCATTTATTTTATGTGTTGAATATCTTTATTATTGATTACCCATCTAGCTAAGCCCACGTAGCAAATCTCCGTTGTATTTCAATTCGCCTAACATCTCGCCTCATCAATTCGGTTAATAGCTCCCTCTCTTTTAGGAGAGGGCGGAGGTGAGGTTTTTCAGTCGGTGTTTTTTGTGTTTTCACACTTTTATATTTTTTTAATCGTGTTCAAGCTAACTTCGTTGGTCTTTTTGACATCAAAAGAAAAAAGCCTGTCTGGCCAAGAGTCCAAATTCCTATAAATCTTTCCTCTTATAAACCGGAACAGTAGAACATGGTTCACCAAACATGATGCTTTTCACTACAGGCGTTAAAAGATTCGTAATTTCTACATAAGCTGAAACAGGAACATCGATATCGCCACAGCCTTTCACTACCACACGTTCATTGGCATAAACCTGTGGATCAATTTTGCTAAGCGCCTTGGTAGCCAGAACAGCTTCCAAAGTATCTAAACCACCAAAAACCACTTCATTGGCATAAGATTTCATTTTGTTAGCCAAAAGCATATATGCCCAGGTGGGTACAATCGCATCAGCCGAACAAATGATAGCCACATTTTGATCTTGGTATTGTGCCCAATCGTGTGTTTTAATAAACTCCCTAAAGTCTTTCTCCCTAAGCATTAAGCCATGAAAAAGATTTTCCTTAATATCATAAACCACCCTTTCACCCTGATGATAATAATCTTCGAGATTTAAGGTGATTAAACCGCTATTAGCTACTTTGTTGATAATGTTTTCTTGGATCTCCATGGCCTATAAATAAAAAAACCGTTCCGATAATCGGAACGGTTACAAAATTACGTATTTTCTAATTAATAGAATTTCACACGATTGTCTTTTATCTTGGCATTATCTTGTAAAGCCTGGAAAGCCGATTGCAATGAACGTTGACCTAAAGACAACAACATGCTTTCTTTTTGCTTGAACATATTCGCAATTGGAGCAGGATTGGTAAATCCATCTACCGAGAATACATATACACCGCGATCACCTTGAACTGGAGCAGAAACCTTACCTGGTTGCGCACCAAATACGCTTCCCACTAATGCATTTTCTTGCGCTACACCTGGAATTACAGGATTAGCAAATACAATGTTCTGAACAGGATTAACCGGGCGAGCAACTTTAGCGGCAATTTGATCTAAGCTACCTTTACCTGCAGCAGTCAATTTATCCTTTAACATTTTAGCCTTAACAGCATTAATTACCATTGGCTTAATTTCATTCTTAACATCAGCCAAGGTTAAAGTACCCCTTGGACTAATATTAGTTAAGTGTGCCACCACATAAGCATCTGTCATGCTGTAAATTTCAGGTAAAACATCACCTTTATCAGCAGCATAAGCATCTTGAATTAATTTACGTGGGTTATCTAAACCTGGGGCAAAACCTTGAGTTGCTGCAATTTTATCTGCAACAGCAACCTTGAAGCCTTTTTGAGAAGCTACCTTTGAGAAATCGCTGCCCTTAACCTCATTTAAGAAGCTGCTTGCCGCTTTGTAGGCCGCATCTTTGGTTTTGCTGCTTGCGCTTAATGCTTTCTCTACATAAGCCAACTTAGCCACCTTTAATGAACCAATTTGTTTCTCTATTTTAATGATGTGGTAACCGAATTGAGATTTTACAATTTTCAAATCGCCTACTTTACCATCGAAAGCTGCATTTTCGAACTCAGGTACCATAGCACCACGAGCAAAAGTACCCAATTCACCGCCTTTATCTTTAGATCCATCTACGCTATATTGTTTTGCCAATTCAGCGAAGTTTCCGCCCTTGGCTATTAATCCTTTTAACGAATCTGCTAATTTGATCGCTTTATCTTCTCCGCCTAATTTAGCTGGATCTAATAAAATGTGACTTGCCTTAACCGAATCTGGAGAAAAACGAGTTTCTACAACCCTTACGATCTTGTAAGAATTCCCACTTAATTTTGGTCCGTAAAAACTTCCAGCCGGCATATTGAATACTGCTGAGTCTAATGCTGGATCGCCTAGTTTACCTTTTGATAAGTAAGTAAAAGGAACCTTAACATCAGAGTTAATCGCTGCGAATAATGAATCGTTTTTGGCAACCTTAAAGTCTGCGGCAATTTTATCAACCTGAGTTTTGATGGCTAATGAATCTGCCTTGGTTGCGCTAACACTAAAAGTAACGTATTCGAAAGCACGTGTTTCTTGTGGATTATTAAAACGTGTTTTGTTTTGATCGTAATAATCGCTGTAGTCCGCATCGCTCAATTTAACGGAAGCATCAGGAATTGAAGTGTAATCCAAGCTTACATATTTAAAGTTAGCCAACTTGTTACGATTAGTATATTCATCTGTAGCTTCTAATGAAGTTACATAAACAGAATTTTTAATTAAATTGGTGTATTTAGTTTGTAACGCCTGATTGGCAATTTCCTGTTGCAACATGTTAGATTGCTGTAAAGCTTGAGGTTCCTTAGATTTTAAGAAATTCATTAAGCCAGCACGATCTATTTGACCAGTTTGAGGATTAGAGAAATATTGTTTAATTAATGGACTTGGGTTTTGACCTTGTAAAAGATCTAACAATTCATCTTCAGAAACGGTTAATCCTAAACGATCATATTCCTTAGTTAATAAAACCTTACCCAATTCAGCATTCCAAGCTTGATCTACAGCCATAGCAGTCATTTGTGCATTCGCACTCCCGCCATATTGTTGTTTCATTTGGTTTACGCCTTGTTCCACTTTCGGACCGAACTCATCAATATTGATATCATTACCATCAATAGATCCCACTACTTTTTGATTTGCCGACCAAAAAGGCTTACCCACGTTAATTGCATCACCTACTAAAAATGCAACAATTGCAAAACCGATAGCAAAGACTAGGATATAGCCCGCACGATTACGCAAAAATGTCATTAATCCCATATTGTAATTATAAATTTATTTAGTTTTTTTTAAGAGGGCGCAAGATACAAATTTGCCTCAAAAAAGAAAACACAAAATTTTATTTATCAAGTGTTTAATTTTTAAGCAAATAGAAGCCTGTTTTAGAAGATAATGATTGAATTTTGAATGATAGAATTAGTGAATGATCAGGATAGGAAAGATTAAATTATTAAATAGTCGTGGTGTAATTCATTCATTTAAAATTCCTACAATCAATTATCTGAGAACACATTCACTCATTCAAAACCACTCATTCACTCATTATTACGGTGCTATCCCCTCTTTCATGTTCAGCTCACCACTGCCCGTTTCCATTTCATAGGTACTGAAATCTTGTGGGGCCTTAAAGTTAATTCCATCTCCCACATTTCCATCAATGCCTTTAACGTAAACCCGCTGGGTAGAATAAAAGATCTTTTTCTGTTCATCCCAAATCAGTTCCTGCGAAGAAAAGGTATCGCCCTTACTATTCTTCACCACCACATTTTTTTTGAATTCTGTTTTGAGTTCCTGATCCTTACGAATGGCATAATCGCAAACAAGGTTGCCGTCAACAGTACCATTTTCATTGTAGAAATCGATATTTACCCCTTTGATCATTTCCTGATAAGTACTGCCACTTACCGGAGTAACCTTATCTAAAATTGGGGCGTAACCTTTTGCTTTCACCCTCGCAGAATCGCTATAAATAATATCCACTCCAAGGGTACGGTCGCTGCTAAGAGTAACTTTTTTACCAGTTACGGCATCGGCTTTTTTTAAATCGTCGTCGCTACACGATGCCAGAAAAAGTGGCAGGGCAAGAAACAGGCCATATAAAAATACCTTTGCATTCATTAATCTACCCTGTACTTACGGAACCAGGTATCGTTAAGTGTAAAGCCCAAATGGAAATTAACATATTGCTCCTTAACCAAATTGTTGGTTAAAGTACCCCTCTGTCCTACTTCGGCTGTGAAGTTAATTTTATAAAATGCAGTGCCGCCAGTTGCAGTAGGCAATGGAAAACCAAAACCTAAGGAAGCACCCATTTGCTTAATATCTTGATTACCGATCTGGATATAGGTTTTATCGTAGTTAACACCTAAGCGGTAATCAATACGTTTCATATAACTGTTGTAAGAAAAAGCATCTGGTGTCCATTGGCCGCCTAAAGATGCGCCCCAACTATCTTGCAAGCCTTGGTTTACATTGTTAATACTAGTTTGAGACCACTTGCCCATTCTAAAATCGGCACCAATTAACCATTTATCATTCTGCTGAATAGAGATACCAAAATTATGTGTTAAGGGAAGCTTCAAACTTGATTTACCATTATCAACTGCACTTAAGGTATCTAAGGCCAATCCCTCATTTCCTGCTGCGTCTCTTAAATAACGGGTAGCATAAAAGGTTTGTGTGGAGTTAATGGTACCAGAATTCGTTCCAGAATACCCTAAGGTAACAATGGTTTTCTTACCAACATTAAAGTCGTACTGAATGCCATAAGAAAAATTTACACCGCCTACACTGTTCTTGTTCTGCAATTTTGCATTGTAGGCTCCTACCGAACTGTATTCCGTTGAACGGGTAGTTTCAAGGTTCCCGAAAATGTATTCCAAGTTTCCACCAATTCTTAAGTGATCGCCAAAACGATAGCCATAACCTAAATATGCTTTAGATAAACCACCCTCACCTTCATAAAGCTGCTGTGCCGTTGTAGTATCGATCTTTACTGTATTTCTATAAGAATAACCCAAATCAGAATAAGGCAGAATACCAAAACTCAAAGCCGATCTTCTGGTAACTGGTGCCGCAAAAGCCAAGTGGCTAAAAGTAGAATTGAAACTGGTTTCCTTTAAGCTGTTTCTTTGTAAACTGGTTAAACCTGCGCTCATACCAATATCGATAGTGGTTAAACTGATACCAGAGTACGATGCAGGGTTCTGCATATTGATATAATTGAAACCTGTAACCTTATTAACTGCGGTAGAGATGCCACCCATTGCCCTTAATTGAGGTAACAGTGATCCCTTTATATTTCCAAGTCCATACCTAGAATATGGTGATGATGTGGTAACCTGCGCTTGAGCACCTAAACCACAAACTAGCACGAGTATGGCTGCAATATAATTTATTCTTTTGTACATTTTAATCTGCAATAGCTTCATTTAATCCTTTTAATACTAAGTAGGGATCTTTTATAATTTGAGGCGCAAAGATGCTGTTTTGTAATTGCTTATACAAAAAATTAGCATCGCCCCCCGTTATAATCACCTTTAAAGCACTTTCTTTATTATTATTTATGGCAATAAAGCCGTCAATTTCATTTATTATACCTTGCAAAACCCCATTCTTTATGGCAGATTGGGTATCAGTTCCATCAACAATTCCCTCTTTCTCCTCCCAGATTACCATTGGCAGTCTGCCCGTAAATTCGTGTACAGCCTTAAAACGCATGGAAATTCCTGGACTTATACTTCCCCCAAAATATTCTTTCTTTTGATTTAATAAATCATAAGTGATACAAGTCCCAGCATCCACAATAAAACTGGCACTTTCTGGATACAATCCATTGGCACCGAGTAGGGCTGCCCACCTATCTAATCCTAAAGTAGCGGGTGTTTTATATTTATTTTGCACTCCATTGGTCAACAAGGTTGAGAAACGGGTATAGTTTGTATGCTTCTTTAAAAATTCTTCCAGCTGACCAATTTCTTGGTTGACACTACTGATGATTGATTTCTTAGGAGAAAACTTTTCGATCAATTGGGCCAAATCTAAAGTACCCAACTTGGTTAAGCGCTGATGATGAATGATTTCCCGATGCTTAAAAACCGCAATCTTCGCTGAGGAGTTCCCTATATCAATGCTTAATCTATGCACGTAAAAATCTCAATCTGCTAATTATTAAATCATTAGAAATTTGTGATGATCATTTTTTCGATCAACGAGTTAAAGTCTGAAAAAACTTCAACATCAAAATCATGCCACAAAGCTATTAATCTTTGTCAAGTTTCGCTCTAGTTTTTTGTTAAAAAAGGTTAAACAAACAGAAAGTACTGCACCGAAAGCACGAATAAAAGGAATAAGGTTTCGTAAAACCAGCGTTTCTCGGCATTGCTAAAATAATAGGCCAACAACACCGCTCCAGGTGGAACGCAAAGTAGAAAATGCCAAGTTCTAAAATCGGGCTTGAGGTAAAAACTCGCTCCAGCTACAATGAACATAAAAAATAACATTTGAAACCCTTTTCTTGTGCTAATAAAACTCCTGAAAAAGTTCTCCCTTAACTGCAACGAGGCCAAAATGATAATCACCGCTACCGGAATGAGTACCAAGTAATCATTATAATTAATTTTAAATACCGATGGAAATTTATTGCTTAGTGGTTTCCAAATCTGATAAAATGAACTTAAATTATCTTTCCAATAATAAAATACGGCAAGGAAGAAGAAAACCGTAATAAAGCCCACTAAGCCTGCAACCCATTCTCTCCAATTAAAAGATCTGAAGAGCAAAAGCGCTAAAAAGATCATCACGATCATGGCCATAAACGGGAAATAGATCAACGTCCCCACGCCAATAATCATCCCGATATCGAAAACCGTAGTGATGGAATTTGGAGTTTTACCGAGCTTTAAGAATTTATCAATTACCCAAATGAGTAGGAAGTTACAAATCAGCGCCGGACTTAAAATCATAAATGGCATAAATAAGCTTGTGCCTGTAACAAACATTAATGCCGGTAGAAAACTAGGCTTGGCCAATAAATTATGATTATTGACTACCCTATTAAAAATGAGTGCTTGTATAAAAACCAAAACGGCCGCTAGAAAGATATTGGTTGATGGAGAAAATGCGTTATCGAGATCTATATTAATCAATAGCCTGGCAAAAGGCTCCAAAAAATCGAAATTCAGCTGGGCATGTGTTTCATTAAAGATGGCAATACGCATAAAAAACGTGTAAGCCAGCAGTAATAAGAGGTTAATTGGATTTAGCTTTCGAAACTGATTAATCATGCCTTTTTAAAGAGTAGGCAAAGTAAGGAAAATAAATTCAGAGTAGAGTCAGAAAGAATACTTATGCGACATAAAGCGATTTGAGCCGATACTATTAATAAGTCCTCACAGGGAATGTTAGTTTGAAATACATTATTAATGTTTGACAATAACCCTTATAAATACTTTGCTGAAAAATATTTTATTTGGTTTTTAATAGATCGAGTTTTTCTCTCTCACTTGCAAGAAGTCGTTCGTAAAGCTCGACAATTTTCTCAATTGTATTGAAAGAGGGCTGATAATTCAAAGAACTCGCTATAAGCGTTGAGCTGTCACTACTGGTATTATGAAATGTATTTGAAATAATATTGAAAACAGCCTCATCAGAATACCCTTTAATTGCTTCACTTGATACTCCTAATACTTCGGCTATCTTTTCCAAAGTGGTATCCTCAACTTGTTCGTTCTGTTCTAACTTACTAATTGCCTGCTGACTGATTCCCAATGCTATTGCAAGCTCTTCTTGTTTCATGCCACGCAATTCACGAATTCTGCTAATTTTTCTACCAAGGTGCATTTTACTTGTTTTTTCTGAGGTTTCCATGTCGTAAATATATTTAAAATTTTTTGGCAGTGAAAAACAAACGGACGCTTGTATTATACAACCTGATGTGGTTCGGTACATGCCTTTTATATCCGAAATTGCAATCACAATTAATTATGAAGATATGAAAAAGAAACAATAAAACCTAGTGAGTGCACAGAATCGCCACTTTGTTTGTTTTTTCAAGGTAGTGTCATAGAATATCCTAAGCAGAAAATAAACCGAGAATAATTTAAATAATTTGTAAGGAAAGGTGATGTTCACTAAACCTGAATTTAAACAAGATCCAATGAGTCCATCGATGCATCCCTCTTCCGCCGAACACAAAGAAAACTTCATCCAGTTCCAAAAAGGAAATGAAAAAGGCCTTGAATTTTTTTACAAACTCCTGTACCCCTCATTATATTATAGTGGATTAAGGTATATCAAGGATGATGTGAATGCAGACTGTATTGTCAATGAGGCATTTTTAAGGCTGTGGCTTGCCAGAAAAAAAATTACAGATGCAAGCCAAGTCAGGACTTTTGTTTCTAAACTGACCTCGGATGGATGTAAAGCGTATTTTAAGACTTCTAGTAATCGTTTCAACCGCAATATGCTGAGATTGGACGAGATAGAGAATTATCAGGATTTTATGGTTGGATGTGATGGCACTTACGAAGTTGACAATGAAATTCTTTGCGATCCAAAAGAGGAGATGAATATAAGAAGACAATGGGAAGAGGTCGAGGTAACCCTCTCAACCCTGACCACAGTGCAACAACTCTTTATTCGCCTATGTATCAAGTACTCGTTCGATTATGGCCGGATCGCATGGCATATAGGAGGAATTTCCGATTATCAGGTAGCAGTTAAAGTGGAAAGAGCACTCAATCGCTTAAAATCAATCATAACAGAGACCAAAAAACTCAATGTTACAGGAAAAACGGACAGGTTCAAGTTCGAGGGTGATATATCAAAGGAGCAGCAGGCTATTCTAAGAATGCGTTATGAGCTCCAATACAGCTTTGAAGAAATTGCCCATGAACTGAATCTCAACCAGCGGCATATTCAACAGGCCTTTGTCAATGCATCATTAAAAATAAAGAAAACCAAAATCATGTGATATGAAAAGCAATGTACTAGTGATTACCCGTAAGATTCAATTGCTAATCGATTCAGAGGACAGGGAATTCATCATACAGGCAAAGGAACAGCTCTACAACTGGCAAAGGATATGTTTTCGATCTGCAAATATGATAATGAGCCATCAATTTATACAGGAGCAGGTAGCGGATTTTTTTTACCTCACCCAAGAAATAAAGATGAAGATTGCCGATCAAAAAAAAGATGAAAATGGTATCTTGGTCTCCTCACGACAAAACACAACCTACAGGCTACTGTCCAATCATTTTAAGGGAAAGATTCCAACTAACATCCTCAGTAATCTGAATAATACCCTGATCTCCTATTTCAATAAGGAAAAAGATGGTTATTGGAAAGGTGAAAAATCCTTAAGGAACTACAAGCGGAATATTCCATTACCATTCGGCCCAGAGGTACTTTCCAAGTTCACATTTACCACGGACAATAAGAACCTTTGTTTTAGGCTGTTTCAAATTCCTTTTAGAACTTATCTGGGAAAGGATAAGTCCGATAAGATGCAGATGTTGAAACGGATTATGTCAGGAGATTTGAAGCTTCGCACCAGCCAGTTACAGCTTGATAAGGGAAAGGTGTTCCTGCTGGCAGCTGTTGACATAGAAAAAGATCAACATTCGCTCGACGCTGCGGTCATTGCGGAAGCTGCGCTCTCAATTGAGCACCCTGTAACGATCAGGATCGGAATTCGCGAACAGACCATCGGGTCTAAGGAAGAGTTTCTGCATCGTAGGCTTGCGATCCAGGCCGCTATCCATAGGGTGAAAATAGGGGCAGCTTTCAACCGTGGTGGTCATGGGAAGAAAAGGAAAATGAAAGGCCTTGAGGACTATAAGCACATGGAGAAACGATACGTAGAGCAAAAACTACATCTCTACAGTCGGATGGTGATCGACTTTTGCATAAAATACGGGGCTGGAACAATACTTCTGGTCAATCAGCAACAAAGGGAAGAGATAGCGAAAGGAGATGCATTTCTCTTAAAAAACTGGAGTTATTACAGCTTGAAGGAAAAAATTAGCTACAAGGCTGAAAAAGCTGGGATCCAGGTCATCGAAGAATAGCGTTAAGAGTTTGTTTTGTTTGGGAAGTTAGCGATGTTGACAGACGGACTCCAATTTAACTTATTAAACTTTGCACGCATTGAGGAATGCTCATTTAATGCGATCGTAACAAAAGTGAATTTACAGAGAGACTGCTTGCACAGTCGTAGGGTGAAACAATTTTGTTTTCACTAATCCTTACTATACTTTAAGGAAATGCAATGGCGGGCTTCATGTTAAATAACGATGTTAAGGCCTTGGAAATGATTTGAAAGGAAATCCATTTAAAAATGTTTAGGGTAAAAAACGCTCATGGAGCAATTACAAGTTAGTTAGGCGATGATAGAACCAAATTTCCTAGCAAGCTGAAATAGATGTCTATCTTTTAAGGAAAACCATACTGATCTTGTCCGAGCAACGGTAGTTTGGAGCGATTTACGACTTGAAATTTGGCCAAACCATGGTTTTCTCCAGGGGCAGTAGCATAGAGAAAGCTAGGCAGTTCAAGACCTTGGCCTTATAGCTCACTGCGCTCAAACCATTGCCTTAAGACTCAAAAAAAGCAGCTCACCAATGGCAGCTGAGCAGGAGCCTTTGCTATCAAAACCAGAATTAAGTGGGAGCCCCAGGCCCCGACACCTGGCTAGGCTCTTGAATATCTCTTGACCATATCATCAATGATCTGCGCGGTTTCGTCAGGAAAATCGAATTCATGTTCTTGCGGTTTTTCCACCCAATCTTTAACTATTGGAAGCCACTTTCTGGTACTGCCCCAGATTACAGGCAGGCCAAATTGCTTCAATGCAAAGGCGTTACACTGCTGCTCAAACTGGAATCGCATGGGTGCAACCAACAATTTTTTCTTTAGATAAAGTGCCTCGGCGGGCCCCTCGAAACCTCCACCAGTGAATAATCCCTCGCAGGTGGCCAGGCTCTTATTAAATTTCTCGTTGTTAACTGGCTCTACAAAAACGTTTCCGTCCTCATAGGCCACTTTACTGTGTTTGGAAAAAACTTCCCATTTCACATTGGGAATTTGTGTAAAAAGCTTTACCAACCTTTTATCATCAACGGCAGGCAGATAAACCGTATAGTGTCCGAGGTTTTCGGTTTTCATTGCCCGAATTTCTGCCCTGATTACCGGGGTATGAATAAAGGTATCGTACCGAACGAAATGAAAGCCGATGTGGTATTTTGTAGGTGCGTAGCGACTTAAAATGAGCTTTCCCCAATCCAGCGTCCGCGGGCGAGGAACTTTTTTGGATTTAAAGGCCGCTTGGTGACTCAAGGAAACACAATCTATTCCCTGAAGCTTACAGGCCCATGCACTAACGGGCTCAAAATCGTTCACAATAAGATCGTAATCCTTGAGCGGCAGCTGCTTCATATCTTTTCTAAAACGGAAAAGATTCATGCTTAACCAAGTTGCAAAATGATCTACCCCACCCTTTTTTCCAAAGATGAAACTGAAACCATGTAGCTGATATTTTACTGGCTGACTAAGTTTAACATCGGCCTGTGTACCGCTGACCAAAATATCTAGCTCACCATATTTTTGGAGCAATGGAATAATTTCGCGGGCACGGCTGATGTGGCCATTGCCTGTTCCCTGTATCGCGTAGAGTATCTTCATTTATGCCCGAATATCTAAAATTATTGGGCAATTTCATACTTTATATGCTGCAAAAGAATATTTATATCAAGTTTACTTTTTAAATCATCTGTATCAGAAAGAATTCCCTCATCCAATTCATCCTTTGTAAAATCTAGGTGATCATATTTAAAGATCGTCCATTGCTGGTCTTCATACTCCAATGCCGTTAAGCTTTCTACCCAATCGCCACTGTTAAGGTAGGTAACACTTCCAGCCTCGGTACTGATCTCTCTCTTTTCTGCTTGATGAATGTGCCCACAAACTACATATTGGTAACCTTTCTCTATGGCCAGTTCTGCAGCGGTTTGTTCAAAGCTGTTGATGAATTTTACGGCATCCTTAAATTTGGCCTTTATCTTTTTAGAAAAACTCATCTTCTCGCGACCAAAAGCAGTAAGTACCCAATTAACAAAACTGTTAATCAAGATGAGTGTATCGTAACCAACAGCACCCATTTTGGCCAACCATTTGGAATGTTGCATGGTTACATCGAAAACATCGCCATGAAAGAACCATGCTTTTTTTCCATCAAGATTTAGAATCAGTTTGTTTTGGAGGTGAAATCCACCCATTTCCATTCCGTCGAACTTTCTCAACATTTCATCATGATTTCCAGTGAGGTAATGTACTTGAACACCTTCAGAAACAAACTTCATGAGCTTTCGAATCACCTTCATGTGGGATTCTGGAAAATAGCTTTTGCTGAACTGCCAGATATCGATAATGTCGCCATTAAGGATTAACGTTTTCGGCTTAATACTCTTTAGGTATTTTAAAAGCTCTTTTGCATGGCAACCATAGGTGCCCAAATGCACGTCGGATATTACGACTACATCGACATTTCTTTTACTCATAAACGGGAATTTTTTGGGGCAAAGAATTTGATACCGCTCGAAATAAGCAGTTTAGATATAGTAAGGGCGTTTTACCACTCTTCTTCCTCATCGAGTTTAACCTCAAAAGGACTAAAGAAATAAAGTACAACGATTAACAGGCACACGGCGAAGAATGATTCTAACATCTCATCTGATTTACAATACAAAGGTAAGACGTTGTATATCAAACAAATGTTACGAGATTGTTAAATTTAATCATTTGATTAAGAAAAGATGTTAACATGACAAAGCAAAAAAAAACCCGTAAGCAAAATGCCCACGGGTTTCAGATTATTTCTGAAAGCAATTAAGCTTTAACTGCTTTCTTTTTTTTCTTATTTTCTGAATAAAAACCGAAACCTAGGCCCACAACCAATAAAATTGAAGCACCTAGTGAAATTTTCTCTCCAGTATAGTAAGATGTTGGATGAAAAATAAACTCTAATTTGTGATTGCCACCTTCCAATTGGGCCGCACGTAAAACGTAATCTGCCCTGAAATATGGTTTCTCAACACCATCTACATACATTTTCCAACCTTTGTTGTAATAAATTTCCGAGAATACCGCAATTACATCCTTTGCAGAAGAATATTCATAGGTTAAGTGATCAGGCGTGTAAGTTGTTAACTTGATAAAGCCCTCAGTTCCTGTACCTAAACGTTTGGTATCGATTAAGCTTTTATAGCTTTCATCTACAATGGCTTCTTTTTTGGCATCGAAACTACTAATGGCTTTCATTTCCTCATCAGCATTTTTAGCAAACTGTACACTTTGAACAAACCATGCGTTACCGGCTGCCGTTGAGTTACGTTGCATTTTATATGAACCATTTTGAGGGTCTTGGGTGATGATGTATTTGGTATTTAACATATCCAAAACATCTTGGTTGATGCTTTTAGTCAATTGATTATCTACCAATTCCTGAAAACGTTTCAATCTGGCCGAGTGGAAACCACCTACGGTCTTGTGGAAATATGATGTTTCGGCACTCTTAAATGGATCGCCCAACGATAAATCGAAAACCCTATAGTTTGGATCCTTATCAGCAGAGATTAATGGATCGATATCTCTTTCCTTGTAATGATTTGCTAGATCTGATTTGCTTACAAAGTTGTCGTTGTTTAAATAACGACGATCAACTTGCCAAAGATCGATCAGGATAAACAAACCTAAAAGCCCGAAAGCCAATTGCATATTCATCTTTTTAGTAATGAACGCCCAAGTTAAACCGAAACCAAGTGCCAAGAACAATAAAGTACGCAAAGCATCTGCACGAGCAAGTGCAACACGATCTGCAACGATACCATTTAGGATCTCAATTGCAGCACCTCTATTATTTTGCAGTGTTTGTGTTAAGGCATCTAACACCTGTGCTTGGTTGGCTTGTGTAAAGCTAAAAAATACAGTTGGCATAACGGCAATAATCAAGGCCAAACCACCGGTAATCCCTGCCGACCAAGTTAAGCGTTGTACCAGATATTTTTGATCGTGTTTACCCTCTTGTGCTTCTTTAATGGCCAACATGGCCAACAAGGGAACCAGGAAACCAACTACCGCTAAGATTGATTCTACTGCCCTGAACTTATTATACATTGGCAAATAATCGAAGAAAATATCGGAGATAAAAGGAAGATTTTGTCCGAACGAAAGGAACAACAATAAAATACTTGTTCCTAAAATCCACCATTTCCAACGGTGTTTAACGATGAACAAACCAAATACAAAAAGTAAACAAATGATCGCACCAAAATAATACGGACCAGATGTTCCTGGTTTGTTGCCCCAATATTGATTGGTGCCCAAGTTTTGCGCAACATAACCAATCGCTTGTCGAGGATCTACACCTTGAAGATTCTTTTCTACCGCCTTGTAGGTATTGCTTTCAGGCTTGATCATCTCATCAATACTGCTAGCACCACCATACAAGTTTGGAATAAGAAAAGTAAAACTTTCGCCAACACCTTGGCTCCATTGATAGGCATACTCCTTATCTAAACCGTTAGCTGGCTCAGCTTTATCGGTTGTTAAGTTCGATTTGCCACGAATGGTTTCTTTGCCGTATTCGTAAGTAGTCCACAAAGTACCTGCATTTACCAAAACAGCCAAAAATAACCCTGCAACGATATACGCAATAGATTTACCAAAACTTGCCAATTGTTTCGCTTTAAAAGCGTGATAAAGCTCGATAGAAGCTAAAATAAATAAAGCGATGAAAAGGTAATAAGTCATTTGGATGTGATTGGAACGGATTTCCAATGCCATGAATAAGGCAACCAAACTGGCACCAACCAAATATCTTCCTCGTAGTGTGAGAATAATCGCAGCAAGCAGCGGTGCAAAAAAACCAATTGCCAAGGCCTTGTTACTGTGCCCGGCGGCTATAATAATAAAATTGTATGATGTAAATGCAAACGCAATTGCACCCGCAGCGGCAAGCCATGGGTTAATTTTTAATACACAAAAAAGTAAATATGCACCTAGCAAGTATAATAAAACTGTCCCCACTGGATCAGGAAAAACACCTTTGATAACATCGATACCATAAGTGGTAATGTTTAATGGATACTGCACCCAGATTTGATAAGCTGGCATCCCTCCGAACATTTGGTTAGTCCAAAGTGGACCTTTGCCAGTGGCGGCTTTCACATCCATAATTTCTTTTTGCATGGCTTTTGCCTGCAAAACATCGCCTTGTTGTGGCGCTTTACCCTGCAAAACAGGACTGAAGTAGGCAAAAGTGATGACTACAAAAAATGCAATTATGGCGAGATGAATGCCATTCTTGTTGAACCAGTTATTCATTAAGGTTTGTTTAAGTTTAAACGAACGTCAAAAATAAAAAATTGAGCGGGATAAAAAAGGAATAAATTAAATGTGAGCAGAATAAAAAATTAGATTTGTGTTCTCGAATTTCAATTCAACCTATTTATGATGAGAAAGTTTATCATTATTCCGCTACTAATTATCATCACCGCTAGCAGCTTTGCCCAAATCGTAAGTTTAAACGCAAGGGAAATTAAACAACTGAAAACCGAGATTAGCAATAACGTTGAAACGAAAAAACTCTACTCAGGATTTGAAAAAGCTGCATTAAGCTATCTTTCCGAAATACCAAATCCTATCGATACGATTAGAACGGAGGGATTGTTGAAAGGAAATCCTAAAAAAGTGAAGACCCAATTGGCATTGGCAGATATGAACAAGATGTTCTCTTTGGCCTTACAGTACCGTTTGAAAGGTGACAAAAAATACCTCAATAAATGCATAGATTTTTTGCTTGCCTGGGCAGAAATTAATCGTCCAAATGGTGATCCCATTGATGATACCAATCTGGATAAGGCCGTAGAAGCTTATGATCTGATCAAGAATGAGATTCCTGTTGCGGCTAAAAAAACAATCGAAAAATGGCTTACTGAAACGGCGTTAGCTGAAATTAACAGTAAACGAATGAAAACTGGCCGAGCAACCGCCATCAATAATTGGAATGCACACCGATTAAAGGAGGTTGGAGAAATCGGTTATGCGTTAAAGAATCAAGAATTTATCAATTGGACTATCGAAAACCTCAAAAGCCACATCAACATCAACCTCAACGCAGATGGAACCAGTCTCGATTTTAAGGAAAGAGATGCCATGCATTACCATATTTATGATTTGGACCCCATGCTAAAACTTGCCATTATGATCAACAGGGATAAAGGACAGAATTTTTATATTTATGAATCTCCAAAAGGATCGTCGATTAAAAAATCTGTGGATTGGTTGATGCCGTACATCAAGGTAGAAAAGCAGCACGAAGAATATGTTAATACCACGGTGAAATTTGATCGAGACAGGGCAAAAAACAACGAGCCAGGTTTTGCACCTGGAACCTTGTTTGAGCCTGAATTGGCTATTCCTGTTTTAGAGTTGTCCATTTACTTTGATCCATCACAAGAAAAATTATTGACAGATATAAATTCCAAAGGAGAAAACTGGCAAATGGTGATGGATAAGATTAAGCGTGCTCGTTAGTAAATTTTCAAAATAAATAAACTTTCAATAATATTTGAAAGTTTAAAAATATAGTTATATTTGTGTATGGAATTAGCAGCAGCAAAACTGAAATTTATCGAGGCTTGGGGGAAATTGGGTTCAGAATGGGGCATTAACCGCACCATGGCTCAAGTGCATGCTTTACTTTTAATTTCTCCAGAAGCATTAACAACAGAGGAAATTATGGAGGCCTTGAGTATTTCTAGAGGTAATGCGAATATGACACTTCGCGACCTTATCGGTTGGGGATTAATCGAAAAACAACACAAAGCTGGAGAAAGAAAGGAATATTTCTTTGCCGATAAAGATGTGTGGAATATCGCCCGTCAGGTGGCAAAGGAGCGCAAGAAAAGAGAACTAGAACCTGTGCTTAAGGTTTTAAATGAATTATCAAATGTTACTGGAGATGAAAAAGACCCAGCGTATAAAACATTCAAAAAGTCACTAACGGATATCAATAAACTGGCAGGCAATGTTGATAAAACCTTAGAAACCATGTTAAAAGCTGAGGAAAGTTGGTTTTGGGGTTCGGTGCTGAAAGTATTTAAATAACCCCTCCCAAACCCTCCCCTGAAAGGGAGGACTTAAAAGCCTAAGCGGCTTTATTTTTTAATCTAAACTTTCATTTATTACTGAAACTACAAAATCATGAAAACGCTTCAAAACCATGTTATTTTATTCGATAATGAATGCCCAATGTGTTATGCTTATACAAAAGCATTTATTAAGGTTGGTATGTTGCCGGGTAATGGTCGGGAGGCTTACCAAAATATGCCTATAGCTATTTGTCCATTGATAGATAAACAGCGAGCCGCTAACGAAATTGCCTTGGTAAATACAGCGAATGGCGAAGTGACTTATGGCATTTCAAGCTTATTCAAAATTATCGGAAATGCGATGCCCGTTTTTAAACCACTTTTCCAATTCTCACCCTTTATTTGGATAATGACAAAGTTTTACGCCTTTATTTCTTATAACAGAAAGGTAATTATTCCGGCAGATGTTAAGGAAGATGGTGTACAACCGAGCTTCAAAATTCTTTATCGCATAGTCTATTTATTGCTTACTTGGCTAGCTACGGCGTATATCTTAACGGTTTACGCCCATTTATTAACTGATTTTGTTCCGCTTGGCGGGAAGTATAGGGAATATTTAATTTGTGGCGGCCAAATGGTGTTCCAGGGAATTATTATATTTTTCTACAAAAAGGAAAAACTTTGGGAATATTTGGGCAACATGATGACGATCTCTTTTGCTGGATCAATGTTGTTACTGCCTGTTATAATCCTTGCGAAATACTTCCATATCATGCCTGTTATATTCATTCTGTACTTTTTGCTTGTAGCTGGCTTGATGTTTTTGGAACATTTGCGCAGAAGTAAAATCTTAAAGCTCGGTTTGGCTATGAGCATAACTTGGGCCGTTTATCGATTAATTGTTTTGGGATTAATCTTTAGTTTATAGAAATCATGATATACAAAAAAATTGTTCTTGCCGGAGGAAACGGATATTTGGGAGGATTATTGGCAAATCATTTTAGCCATTTAGCCGACGAAGTGATTATTTTAGCCAGAAAGCCTCATGCCCAAAAGGGAAACATCACCACAGTCCTTTGGGATGGAAAAACTGAGGACAGTTGGAAAGTGCTACTTAAAGATGCAGATTTACTCGTTAATCTTTGTGGCAAAAACGTAAACTGCAGGTACACTAAAAAGAATAAGGAAGAGATCATCAATTCTCGAATAGTTCCTACTCGCCTACTTGGAAAAGTTATAAGTGAAATTCAGAATCCACCCAAGCTCTGGATTAACATTACTTCATCAACAATATATCGCCATGCTGAAGATCGCTGGCAAGATGAAAAAAATGGTGAAATTGGAACTGGTTTTTCTGTTGAGGTTTGCAAAGCCTGGGAAAGTAGTTTTTTTGAAAGCGAAACTCCTCAAACTCGAAAAATAGCGTTACGTATGGGAATTGTATTGGGAAGAAAAGATGGCGCCTTTCCAAGATTATTGAATTTAGTGAAATTTGGTTTGGGTGGGAAACAGGGTGATGGGAAACAATATGTAAACTGGGTACATGAAAAAGATGCGATCCAAAGTATAGATTGGTTATTAAGAAATAATAACATTAATAGAATAGTCAACTGTACTTCTCCAAATGCAGTAACCAACAATACTTTAATGCAAAGTATTAGAAAAGCTAAGGGAATGCCCTTTGGAATAGCTACTCCTGCTTGGCTTTTAACTATAGGCGCACTGATTATTGGTACAGAAACCGAGTTGATTTTAAAAAGCAGATGGGTAAAGCCAGCGGTTTTATTGGATAATGGATTTAAGTTTCAATATGAAAATATTGATGAGGCGGTTCATGGAATCTTGGATAAGGAGATTTAATTGGAATCATCTTTTGCCAAGCTTATAAAATAGTTTATCAGTAAGCATCGCCACCTTAACGCTTAGCTCCCGCTAGGGATAAAGCACTGTAATAGTACTAATCTATGCTTACATAACAATTAATATGTCAATCATAATTTTAAGAACGATAATTAATGCTCCGATAGAAGGTTGTTTCGATTTAGCCAGAAGCATCGATCTGCATGTCCATTCTATGCAATCTTCAAATGAGAAAGCAATAGATGGAAAGACCTCCGGTTTGATTAACCTTAATGAAATGGTTACATGGAAAGCAAAACATTTTGGATTGAACTTTACCATGTCTAGCAAGATTACAGCAATGGAAAAATCATCTTGTTTCACCGATGAGATGACAAAAGGCCCCTTTAAGAAACTTCATCACCAGCATCTGTTTAGGGTAATAGATTCAGGAACAGAAATGACCGATATTTTTAAGTTTGAAGCTCCATTTGGCATACTCGGAAAACTTGTGGAAAAAATAATCCTTAAAAGCTACATGAAGAATTTACTAGTGGAAAGAAATAAGGTGATCAAAAAAGAGGCAGAAAAATTGTAAGTAGTTCTTATAAAAAGCACTGCCCAAATGAGATTGCCGCGAAACGAAGAAAAATCTTTTCTCGCAATGACGAATGCAATAAAAAAGCCTCGATTTTTTATCGAGGCTTATGTTTTCTATTTAACTTCTTCGTAATCTACGAAGTCGCCGAGTTTATCGGTTTTACTTTGATCCGGTTTTGGAGGCATGTAATCTATTGATATAGCGCCTTCAGGTTTTGATCGCTTTTGTTGTTGCTGTCCCTGCCAGCTTGCCTGCTGCTGCATTTTGCTGGCCAAGTTGCCAAATAGCATAGGTAATATCAATCGAATCAACATTCTGATGAGCCAAAGTACCAAGATTGCTATGAAAATGAATTTTATAAATGCCATTCTTAATTTACTGTTGTTACAAATATAGACGTCGCAAAATTTATTTTGTTACTTTTTGTGCCTTTAATTGCATTTTGATTACAAATACAATACGCAATATCGGGGTTAAAAGTTTTAATCTTCTACGATCTCAGCCACACGTCCAACCTGTCCATCCTCCAATCTAACCTTTATCCCTCTGGAATGAAATGCAGATGAGGTAAGTAAATTTTGAACAATGCCATAAGTAATGTTACCCGATCTTTGATCTTTCTTCAAGATAATGCCTACTTCCAACCCTGGATAAATATCTTTTCTGTTTTGCCCGTCCATTGTTAATACTCTAGGTTTTAAATCGACAAATATAAATTTCTAAATCCTTTTCACCCTACTTGCCAAATTTTTCTGCAAACATTTTCTCTAGCGCAAACATTTCATCACGAAGTTTAGCAGCCTGTAAAAAGTCCATATCTTTTGCCGCTTTCTGCATGTCTTTTTTAGTCTTATCCACTGCTTTTTGCAACTCACTCTTACCCATGTATTGCACAATCGGATCCGCAGCTATACTGATTTCTGCATTCTCAATATATGCTCTGGCTTTATTATCGATTGCTTTTTGAGAGAAATCTAAAACAGAAGTTTGTTCCAATATCGCCTCACGAGATTTACCAACTGTTTTCGGCGTAATGCCATGTTCCAAATTGTAAGCAATCTGAATATCTCTGCGTCGATTGGTTTCAGAAATGGTTTTCTCCATGCTGTCGGTAATTCCATCAGCATACATAATTACTCGACCTTTATCATTACGAGCCGCACGACCAATAGTCTGTATCAATGATTTTTCTGAACGCAAGAAACCCTCTTTATCGGCATCTAAAATGGCAACCAAGGTTACTTCTGGCAAGTCTAATCCCTCACGAAGTAGGTTAATTCCAATTAATACATCAAACTCCCCTAAACGCAAACCACGCAATATTTCCACACGCTCCAAGGTTTTAATTTCGGAGTGGATATATCGCGTTTTAATGTTCAGGCGATCCATATACTTGGTTAATTCCTCGGCCATGCGCTTGGTTAAAGTGGTGACCAAAATACGGCCGCCATCTTTAATGGTGATGTCAATTTCATTCAACAAATCATCCACTTGATTAATTGCTGGTCTAATTTCAATTACTGGATCTAATAAACCCGTTGGGCGAATTACCTGCTCTACCACAACACCCTCCGATTTTTCTAGCTCATATTCTGCCGGCGTTGCGCTAACGTAAATAGTTTGTGGTGCCAAAGCCTCAAACTCGTTGAAGTTTAGCGGCCTATTATCAAGCGCAGCTGGCAAACGAAAACCATATTCTACCAGCGATAACTTTCTAGATCTATCGCCGCCATACATGGCCCTAATTTGTGGAACCGTAACATGACTTTCGTCAATTACCATTAAATAATCCTCTGGAAAATAATCCAATAAACAGAAAGGGCGCATCCCCGGACTTCTGCCATCAAAAAAGCGAGAGTAGTTTTCTATACCAGAACAATAACCTAATTCCTTCATCATTTCGATATCAAAATTGGTTCGTTCCTCTAAACGTTTTGCCTCTAATAAATGTCGATCGGCAATGAGTTGGTTTTTACGAATCTCCAATTCCTCTTGAATGCCCCAAATGGATGAATTAAAACGATCTTTCGGAGTAACGAATAAATTGGCTGGATAAACTGCCATATCCTCTAATTTTTCTATTGTCTTACCAGAAACTGGATCTATGGCTGAAAGTTCTTCAATATCATCTCCAAAAAATGAGATGCGATAAGCATGATCCAAATAGGCTGGGTAAATATCTACTGTATCGCCTTTAACACGAAAAGTTCCACGTTTAAATTCAGTTGTGGTTCTGGCGTACATTATTTCCACCAAACTATGCAAAAATGCATTCCTCGAAATCCTCAAACCCACACCAAATCGAAAAACCATTCGCGAAAAATCTTCCGGGTTTCCCATACCATAAATGCATGAGATCGATGAAACCACAATAACATCCCTACGACCGCTCATTAAGGCAGAAGTGGTGCGCAAGCGAAGCTTTTCTATCTCTTCGTTAATACTTAAATCTTTTTCGATATAAGTATTGCTCGATGCAATGAATGCCTCAGGCTGATAATAATCGTAATAGGAAACGAAATAATTTACCGAGTTTTCAGGAAAGAAATTCTTGAATTCTCCGTAAAGTTGCGCCGCTAAGGTTTTATTATGACTTAAAATAAGTGTCGGCTTTTGAGTTTGCTCAATAACGTTAGCTACTGTGAATGTTTTACCAGAGCCTGTTACACCCAATAAAGTTTGGTAATTTTCGTTGGCATTTACGCCATCTACCAATTGTTTTATAGCAGTAGGCTGATCTCCGGTAGGTTGATATTCTGATGTGATTTTGAATTTCATGTGCAAATCAAATATACGATTAAGGCTGCAAAGACTAAAACAGGAAAAAGTCAGGAAAGTTGAGTGGATGGAATTATTTTGGAAACAAACAGAATACTGATAGTAAAAGCAGTTTGTTGTGGCAAAATTTAAATATTATCAAGAGCAGATTTTATGTAGATTCAAAATAAAAGTTATGCAAATTCAAAATAAAAGTTATGTAATTTCAAAATAGGACCTTTGTAAATGCAAAATAAAGAAGTATAAACAACGGAAAACAATTAAAAGAAAGCTCGAAATTTAAGCAATAAAAAATCCTCGCTGAAATAAATTCAGCGAGGATTAACTTCATCCTTAAAAACTTTTGCAAGTTGATTATTTACTTGCCGCTTTTTGCATTGGGTTTGTGCCAACAGATTGACCCCTCACCGCACCACCAGCTTTCAATTTAAAAGTTTTGAATTTGCTTTCCTTTGCCTTGCCACCCCAAGTGTTGTTTGCGGTATCAATATCTGCCGTTTCGCGTAATGGATCTACAAGGATTGATTCTACTTCCTTATCCTTAACATAAAATTTAGAGGTTTTCAATTCATTGTGTCTCCAAATTTGAGCGGGGATTCTATCTATTTCCTTGGTGCCATCCTTGTAAGTAAATTCAACAATAATTGGCATGACTAAACCTCCTCTATTGCTAAAACTTAGCTCGTACAGGAACTTGTTGTCGTACTTTCCTTGATCTGCAGCAGGCACAACCTCAATTGGCATAGCCATTTCTACTTTGGTTGCTGTTGCAGTATCAACCGTAACCAATCCCCTATCGTATTTGTAATAAAAATCTTGAGCCGCAGGGGTTTTATCTGCATAGAAACTGATTTTCTTATCCTCACGGTTTCTAATTTTCGAGATATCCTCAAAAGCATTTACGGCAGGTTTATCAACCTTAATCATTCTCGATCTTGCTGCAGGAACCTCTTTAGGAAAATCAGCTTTGGCGAATTTTACACTATCTAAGGCAATATCACAGGGCTCAGTTCCGTAAAACCAACCTCTCCAAAACCAATCTAAATCCTCACCACTTGCATCTTCCATGGTACGGAATAAATCTGCTGGTTCAGGATGTTTAAAAGCCCATCTTCTAGAATATTCCTTAAAAGCATAATCGAATAATTCTCTTCCCATAATGGTTTCACGAAGAATATTTAAACCTGTTGCAGGCTTAGAATAGGCATTCGGACCGAATCGAGCAATATTTTCAGAGTTAGTCATAATTGGCTCCAACTCATCTTTAGGCAATTTCATGTAATCAACAATGGTGTAAGCTGGTCCTTTTTTACTTGGGAATTTGTTATCCCAAAGTTCTTCTGTTAAATACTCCACAAAAGAGTTTAAACCCTCATCCATCCAAGTCCATTGGCGCTCATCACTATTTACAATCATTGGGAAAAAGTTATGCCCAACTTCGTGAATAATTACACCCAACATCCCGTTTTTAGTACTTTCACTATACGTTCCATCCACATCGGTTCTACCATAATTAAAGCAGATCATTGGATATTCCATTCCATTAGCCGCTTCTATACTTTGCGCCACTGGGTACGGATAAGGAATAGTGAAATCTGAATAGGTTTTGATGGTATGCGCAACTGCACGGGTAGAGTATTTGCTATATAAATTGTATGCTTCCTTACCATAAAAACTCATACACATCACGGTGTTGTTATTGGCTTGGATTTTTTGAGGCATGGCATCCCAAATGAATTTACGAGAAGAAGTCCAGGCAAAATCGCGAACATTATTGGCATTGAAAACCCAAGTTTTCTTCGCTGTAGATTTCTTAGTTTCAGCAGTTTTTGCCTCGGCTAAAGTTTGAATTTCTACCGGAGCCGTAGCTACTTTCGCTGCATTGTATCTGCTTAATTGTGATGGATTTAAAACCGCACTATAGTTAATACATTCGCCTGTAGAACCTACCAAGTGATCGGCAGGAACAGTCATCTGCACCTTGAAATCGCCAAAGGTTAAGGCAAACTCACCTCTACCGGTAAATTGGTGGTTTTGCCATCCCTGGAAATCGCTATACACACATAAACGGGGGTACCACTGCGTCATCGTGAACAAATAGTTTCCATCCGCTGGAAAGAATTCGTAACCTCCACGACCGCCAATGCTCATTCTATCGGTAATTTTATAATTCCAATCGATGTTGAAGATAAATTTTTGACCAGTTCTTAAAGCTACTGGTAAATCAACCCTCATCATGGTTTTGTTAACCGTATATTTCAGGTTCTTACCTGTTGCATCGGTTAACTTAATCACATTAATACCATAACCGTTATTGGCTTTCGCGCTCAATTGATCCAAACTTTGGGTAGTGCCTGTCATCGGCATTTTGGTAGCATCCTGATAATTGGCACTTTTATCGGTGCTGTGCTCATTCTCATCCAGCTGCAACCAAATATAAGTTAATGGATCTGGAGAGTTATTGGTGTAGGTCACCGTTTCCGAACCTGTTAGGAGCAGATTTTTTTCATCAAGTTCGCACTTAATATTATAATCTGCACGTTGCTGCCAATATTTAACGCCTGGTGCGCCACTCGCCGTACGTTGCTCGTTAGGCGTTGGCAAGATAGTACCCAATTGTTCGAACTTATTTCCATGGTTGCTCCCAGGATTGTTCTGAATATTTTGAGCCATGGCCAAACTACCTGAAAAAAGCAGGAGACCGATTAATGTAAACAGTTTATTCATAATTCTTAGTTAGTTAATAAGGGATTCTTTCTAAAGCCATTTTTAAAGCCAGGCTAAAAACGGCTGCTGATATAAACAAAACCCAACTGTGGCGTTTTATTTTAGTGTAATTAAAAACTAAATACGTGATGAACAAAATGATCATCACCATAAAAACTTGTCCGGCTTCTAGACCAACATTAAAACCAAAAAGACCCCATCCAATGTTTTGATCTTTTGCCAACATCATTCTGATGGAATTTGCAAAGCCCATTCCGTGTATCAAGCCGAAGCCTAGTGCCAAAAAGTAATTAATCTTTACCGCATTCATGGAAAAATTCCGCCTGGATAAGTTACTTACCGCCGTGATTACAATGGTACACGGAATTAAAAACTCTATCCATTTACTATCAAACCTAATGATATCCAAAACACTTAATAACAATGTTAATGAATGCCCGATGGTAAAAGCGGTAACCAAAATTAATACCTGTTTAAGATTTGTATAACTATAAATTGCCACGAGCGCTAAAATAAAAAGCTGATGATCTAAAGCATCAGCACTTATGATGTGCTCCCACCCCAATTTGAAGTAAAATATAAAATCTTGAAAGGGCATTATAACAAATTAGCTTATTGTATTTCGCTTTTAGTACTTTTGAAAGCTTAAAATTAAAGTTTTAATTATTAAAAAGGCAAAACTGAATAGAATGCAAGTGTTAAATACCAAATTTGTTACCATAATTTTAGCTTTAATCTTTTTTGGAGGTTCAAAAGGCGAGAAACATCCCTTGCATGTAAGCACTACCGAAGTTAACTTTAATGCAAAAGACAAAACGCTTGAGGTAAGCTGCAGAATCTTTTCTGATGATTTTGAAGCCATTCTAGCAAAAACCTACAAGCAAAAGACAGATCTATCCAATGCTGCCATGAAAGTTGCGATGGATAATTTGATAAAAAAATATATTACCACACACTTACAGCTTAAGACCAATGGAAAGCCCGTAACGATGGTCTATGTTGGTTTTGAGATCGATCATGAAGCTACAAATATCTATCTTGAGGTTGATAAAATTACTGCTGTAAAATCATTGGAGGTAAGCGATACCATTTTATACGACATGTTTGATGATCAGATGAGTATTGTGCACCTAGTTAAGGGAACGACCAGAAAGAGCACCAAAATCCTTTATCCCGACAAGACCTTTACCGCAAACTTTTAATCGTAATTTTTGTACTAGATAACGGGACAACATTAAAATACTGTTAAGTTTAATATCCCGTTTTTACTTTGTGGTAACATCATTCGAAAAATATTTCTTGTATCTTTTTTTAAAGGCCCTATTGTTAAAATAAGTTATGCATCTAATCATTTTCTCCAAACTATTAACGCCTCGAATAAAATACATATTCAACTTTATTTTTAAGGATATACTAAAAGCCGAGGTAGAATTTACTGGCAATAGTCAATATTTTTTGCAGAGTGAAAATGTTAAGGTAAGTTATGGTGATGCGCCACTTGCCGATGAGCTTTTCTTCAAAAATAGTTCATTGCTTCTATCAAATAAGCTGGAGGATATCAGCCCGAAAACAACAACATTTGGCGAATATTCTGTTCCATTTCCAGTAAAAGATTCTTTGCTACCTTTCGATGTTTTTGCCGCTTCCTTTTTCATTGTTAGCCGATATGAGGAATACATCCATCAGAAAAAAAATGAAGATGATTTTAGATTTTCGAAAAGTTATCAGCATAAATGGAAAGTATTAGATAGGCCAATTATTGATGAATGGGCGCTGATTTTAAAAAGCATTATCAAGAAAAAACATCTAAACTTTAAGTTTCCAGAAAAAACTTTTACGCATCAACCAACCATCAATTTAAGTGCAGTTCCCCATGCGCCAGATGGTTTTATCAACAGAACAAAATTTGCCTTTAGTACAGTTTTCTCCAAGGAAAACAATTACATCAGTTCCAAAATCGATCGCCTTACTGGCATGGCCGTAGATAATGAGAGCGTTTTAGATGAGGTGAATAAAATGCTGGCCAACAAAAAGATTAAACCAATTTACTTTATCGATTTCCCAAATGTGCCACTAGATTATTTAAGTTCAAATGGCATCTCCAGGGCATTAGTAGATCAATCGGTTGGCCTCCTCCGCCCATGCGCCAGTAGTAAAGAAAAAGCCGGCCAGATTAGGGAGGGAATACTTAAAATAAAAAAAATCCATCCAGAGCAAGTGAATTTAATCAGTCAGCAATTGGAGGTTTTGAAATTCCCGATTTGCTATCTTAACCTCATTGGCGCTGGTATAACTTCAGATTATTCGATGGGTTATGCTGATCATGCTGGCTTTAGGGCGGGAACCTGTACTCCTTTTAACTGGTACGATTTACAACTGGAAAAGGTTACGCCACTCATCATAAATTCTTATTGCCTAACCGATCACCTTTTTGAACATAAGCCAATTGAAGCTGCCAGAAAAACCCTTAAACACTATATCAATGCCGTTAAAGTGGTAAATGGCTCATTTTATAGCAGTTGGAGATTAAGGAGTTTATCCACTCACCTCAAATATAAAAAGCTTAAAACCATTTTTAACGAAATGTTGAATGATGCTGGGAATTAATTTAAGTTTATAAACTTTGTAAGTGTAGAATTGTTAATTTTAGAGAACGGCGAATTAGAATCGTTATCCTGCAAAATGAATACAACGACCTTTGATCTCAGCAAAAACAAATCTATTGCCAACACTTTTATCGCCGAACTTAGGGATGAAAATATCCAGAAAGATTCGATGCGCTTTCGCAAGAATTTGGAAAGATTGGGCGAGTTTTTTGCCTACGAGATTAGCAAATCCTTGAAATATGTTAGTCAGGAGGTTACCACGCCGCTTGGAGTTTCCAACTGTGAGGTTTTAGAGCAGCAGCCTGTTTTAGCCACCATTCTTCGGGCAGGATTACCGCTTCAACAGGGCTTACTGAACATTTTCGACAAAGCGGAGTGCTGCTTTATTTCGGCCTTTCGTAAAACGAAAAAGAATGGTGATTTTATCATCCAAATGGATTATGTTTCTACTCCAGATTTGGACGGTCGGATTTTAATTATGGCCGATCCTATGCTGGCCACAGGGCAAAGTATGGTGATGTGCTGTAAGGAAATGATTGCTCGATATAAAATAACCGAACTACATATTGTAGCTGCAATAGCTAGTACGGAGGGCGTTGCGCATGTGCGGGCGAACTTGCCAAAAGCTAAGCTTTGGTTGGGTGCAATTGATGAGGAAATGACGAGTAAATCTTACATCGTTCCTGGATTGGGCGATGCTGGAGATTTGGCTTATGGAGAGAAAGTATAGATTAGGATGAGTTGGATTTAAGGATAAGGCAGGATTTGGGAGGAAAAAATAAACAGTGTTGAATAGATGAATATTCTTTTTGTATGTAGCCGGAATAAATGGAGAAGTGCTACGGCCGAAACCATGTACAGGAACCATCCCGAACATGATGTTCGTTCTGCCGGAACGGAACCGTCTGCCAAAGTAAAAATTACTGCAAAACATATTGTTTGGTCCGATCTGATTTTTGTAATGGAGAAGAAACATAAGCAAAGGATCTCCGAAAAATTTGGGGAAGAAGCCATCAGAAAGGAAATAATAGTTTTGGATATTCCTGATGATTATCAATATATGGATGAAGAGTTGATTGAAGAAATCGACACTAAGGTTTCTCCGTATTTATAGTCTGACGAATTCCCTACCTTTACTTGCAAACAATCAGCCTTATCAATTTTGCAACATCAAAACAAAAAACACATCTTCTTCGATCTCGATCATACCATTTGGGATTTTGATCGCAATGCAGAAGAAACCCTCAATGAGCTTTATCATATTCATAAACTGGAAGAACTTGGCCTAAAATCATGTGCCGATTTCATCACCCGATATACGGAGAACAACCACCAGCTTTGGGCAGATTATCACCTGGGAAAAATTACCAAGGATTTTTTAAGGGCCGAACGCTTCAGCAAAACATTTATTCAATTGGGTGTTCATCCAGATGTAGTTCCTCATCAATTTGAGGATGATTATGTAAACATCTCTCCTACAAAAACCAATCTATTTGAAGATGCCGAAAATGTTTTAAGCTACCTCAAGGAAAAATATACACTTCACATTATCTCCAATGGCTTTAAGGAAACGACATTGACCAAAATGGATTTATCGAAGCTAAATCCTTACTTCCAACACGTCATTATCTCTGAGGATGTTGGCGTAAACAAACCTAATCCGATCATTTTTGAATATGCTCTGGATAAGGCAAAAGCGTCAAAGCAGGAAAGTATTATGATTGGTGATAGCTTAGAGGCCGATATTTATGGTGCGCTCCATTTTGGAATGGATGCAATTTTCTTCAACCCTACTGAAAAGGAAAAACCTGCAGATGTGGACAAGCAAATTACGGCTTTAAAGGAATTATTACTTCTATTTTAAGCTGATAGTACTATCTTTATTATTATGACAACTGCAAAAGTAAGAGCCTCAATACACCAAATTGTTGATGCATATAAAGCAAAGCTTTCTTCTTACCCTGATGAGGTTTTTCAGGTTACCCCGCCTATTAATGGCTGGAGCTACAGCGAAGTGTATTCCCATATTTTCGATTCTAGCTTACTTTCCTTAATCGCTCTACAAAATAGCATCAACGGAAAAGGTGAAGATAAGCCCACTCATTTTGCAGTAAAACTGATTTTATTTTTTGGCTCCTTGCCTCCAGCAAAAAAATATAAAGTTCCGAAAAGGTTAGCAGATCGGGTAAAGAAAATCACCAAAACCGAAGCCTTGGATTTTATTTTAGAATTTGAGGATGACTTAAAAAATACCTATCCAGAGATTGCCAAAGCAGATCATCATGCCAAAACCAAACATCCTCGTTTAGGTTATTTGAACGCAAAACAATGGCTTAGATTTATAGAAATTCACTTGAAACATCACCTGAAACAATTGAATAGAATCGAAAATAGCTTTCGGGCTTAAGATTATTTTACCATATTTGATTAAATCACAAGCGCTTACATGAAACACTTTTTCTATATTCTGATTATCATTGTCTTTACTTCTTGCAACAGTGAGAAAAAGGAATCAGCTCAAGCAGTTATTGCAACACCAACTGGATTGCAGGGATTACAGAAATCTACTGTAGCTGCGCCAGTAAAGGAAAACGCAAAAAGTAGCCTTATTTTTAATCCGCCACACGGCCAGGCTGGCCACACTTGCGATCTTGCTGTTGGTGCACCGCTCAACCGAACAGTAGTGGCTCAACCTCAACAAAACACTACAAGTCAACCCGCAACAACAAATGTTCCTGTGCAAGCAGTTACGAATACAAGTGGACAAAAGCTTAACCCGAAACATGGCGAACCGAATCATCGATGTGATATTGCTGTTGGAGCACCGTTAAATTCTAAACCAGTGCAAGTAGCCCAAACGAACATAGCACAACCAACCGTAATTAATCAACCTGTTGTTGCGAAAGTTGGCAAAGGGCTGAATCCCCCACATGGGCAGCCAAACCACAGATGTGATATTGCCGTTGGAGCACCACTAAATGCTAAACCAGTGCAAGCTGCAAAATCAGTTGCAGCTCCATCGCCAATGGCTACACCTGAGGCAAAAACCTTGGAAGCAAAAAATGGAGTAATGCTTAACCCGAAACATGGCGAACCGAATCACCGATGCGATATCGCTGTTGGCGCTCCACTAAGCTAATTAACGGACATTTTTTTACATCTTTGCAGCCAATGAAATTACCTACCATAAAAGGTTTTGATGAAGAGGCATTTAACAAGTATTTAAAAAATACGGGTTGGTTGATGCTAGCCCGAGTTGGAAGCTTGGTAATTAAGATTCTTGTTGGCTTTGCAATAACAAATTACCTTGGCAAAGAACTTAATGGAATTTTAAATTATCCAACGGCTTTTACAACCTTTTTTATTGCAGCTGCTGCCTTAGGATTAGATGGCTTTACTACACGTGAACTTTTAAAAACGCCCGAAAATAAAGATCGGTTACTAGGAACAGCATTCTGGTTAAAAATCATCGGCGGCTTAGCTATTATTCCTCTGATTTATTTTGCATATACCTTATGGAATAGCTTTAAACCTATTGAAACACCACTATTATACATCTTAATTATTGGCTTAACCGGAATCTCTCAAGCATTCTATATTACCGATAGTTATTTCCAATCCAAAGTACAAGCCAAATATGTAATGCGGGTACAGGTTTTTGGAAATATTCTTTCTGCGATTATTAAATTAGTTTTCATTCTTCTAAAATTGAATATTGAATGGTTTGTATTTGCACTATTGCTTGATACTATAATATTAGCCATAGGTTATATTTATTTCTATCAAATTAAAGTAGGCAGTATTTTCCAATGGGTATTCGATTCCAAATTGGCCAAATACCTTATAAAAAATTCCTGGCCATTAGCTTTATCTGCTGTTTTGGTTTCTATTTATATGAAAATAGATCAATTAATGGTCGAAAACTATTTGGGAACGGGTGCATTGGGCATATATTCTACGGTAGTTCAATTAAGCGAAAGTTGGTATTTTATTCCTGTAGCTATAGTTACTTCTGTATTTCCTGCAATAATGAATGCCAAGAGAGATGATGCTTTAAGATATGCCAAGCGATTACAAAATATGTATGATATCATGGTTTGGATAAGCCTCAGCGTTGCATTATTTATGACATTTGCTTCTCCTATCATTTATCATTTGGTTTACAAACCTGAATTTTGGGGCGGAGCACATGTTTTGACTGTTCATGTTTGGGCAGGAATATTTGTGTTTTTAGGAAGCGCTAGCGGACAATACCTCATTGCCGAGGGATATACAAAGTTGTCTATGCTCAGAACGGGTACAGGAGCAATTGTAAATATTCTACTAAACATAATTTGGATTCCAAAATATGGCATAATGGGAGCTGCACTTGCTACATTAGTTGCATACTTTACTGCTACATTTTTTATTTTATTAATTCCTAAAACTCGTCAACAAGGGATAATGATGTTAAAATCATTATTTTTGATCACCGCATTTCAAAAAATATTTAAAAGTTGAGCACACTAAAAGCACTAACAACACTAATAGCTAAGCCAAGCAGGCTTAAGGCATTACTATCATACGGACATAAAGGCTACCTAAATAGTATTGGTTGGTTGACAGCATTCGATAAAAAACAAGCTGTAGATGGTAAAGGCAAAGCATTGCCTTGGGTAACTTATTCTTTTATCGATTTTATTAAGGAAAGGATAAACAAAACACAGCATATTTTCGAGTATGGCTCTGGTAACTCGACCATTTTCTATGCTGAACGAGCAGCAACGGTTACTTCGGTTGAACATGATAAGAATTGGTTCGATAAGGTGAAAAATAGCAGTCCTGCAAATGCAGAAATGATATTTTGCGAATTGGAAAGAGATGGAGAATATGCTAAAAAAGCTGCCTTATTAAATAAGAAATTCGACATTATTATTGTTGATGGGCGAGACAGGGTAAGGTGTTGCAAATACAGCATTGAGGCCTTATCTAGCAATGGCGTAATCATTTTGGATGATAGTGAACGTGAGGTTTATCATCCTGCTCGAATATTATTAAAGGAACAGGGTTTTAAGGAAATCAGTTTCAGTGGAATTTCTCCCGGACTGTTTTATGAGAAAGCAACCTCTGTTTTTTACAAGGCAGATAACTGTTTGGGCATTTAACATTTAGGTTTTAACAGATGATTGATCAAAACTTAAAAACGGCATACGATAATTTTTACACCAATAGTGATGTTGCTTGGCGCATGCTTGGTGCGAAATATAAGGCACAAAACATTGTGGATGTTTGCAAGGAAATAAAACCTAAAAAAGTATTGGAAGTTGGCGCTGGAGACGGTAGCATTCTCCATTTCCTAAACGACTGGCACTTCGCACCAGAACTTTATGCTATTGAGATTGCTGAAAGTGGTGTTGATATTATTAAAGAGAGAAAATTAGCTCGATTGAAAGAAGCTAAAGTTTTTGATGGTTATAAAATTCCTTACGAAGACGACAGCTTTGATCTCGTTATTCTTGCCCATGTACTAGAGCACGTAGAACATGAACGAATGCTAATTCGCGAGCTCAAAAGAGTAGCCAAATACATCGTTGTAGAAGTACCAAAAGATTATCGTTTCGGTGTGGATGAACGAATGAAGCATTTCTTGGATTACGGACACATCAACATGTACACGCCCACTTCCTTAAGATTTTTACTACAAAGTGAAGGACTCGAAATCCTGGAAGATAAGGTTTCGATGACCGCTCCAGAAACCGTAAAATTTAATGAGTTTGTAAATAGAAAAGCACCCAAAACCTTTGCCAAAAACTTAAGGATTGAGTTGGAATATAGAATCAAAAAAACGCTTGGTAATTTATTGGGACGGAAAAAGCAAGAACAATATGCCAATGCCTATACTGTTTTAACCCAAAAATCAGATCAAAATCTGCATATATTTTAAAATAAAATAAGTTCTAAGCTTATATGAAACTTACATTAGGTTTTATTTACGATTCGTCATTGCGAGGCACGAAGCAATCCTAAAGCGTATGTATATAGGTTTTTATCGTTGTAAAATTGCTTCGTGCCTCGCAATGATGGTGTCCTTAATTATTTGTTTATGAATTATGAAAAAAGTCTTTCCTTAAATGGTAAAAAACCTTAAGTGGTAAACAACAAAGAATCATCATGCAAAACCTTGCCCCAATTGCCCTTTTCGTTTATAATCGTCCGCAACATACGGAGCGAACAATAAAATTTTTGCAACAAAACAACCTTGCGGAAGAGAGCAAGCTTTTTATATTTTCTGATGGTGCAAAAACTGCTAGTGACGATGAAAAAGTAGCCGAGGTTAGGGCAATCATTAATAAGGTAGATGGCTTTAAATCTATCAAGATTATTGAGCGTAAAGAAAACGCTGGCTTAGCTAATTCTGTGATCGCTGGTGTTTCCCAATTAATTAATGATTATGGCCAGATAATAGTTTTTGAGGATGATTTAATCACATCACCACACACACTATCTTATTTCAATAATGCCCTGAACCATTACAAGGATGAGCAAAAAGTGATGCACATTGGCGCTTACATGTATCCGCTAAAAGCTGATGATTTACCACAATCATTTTTTTATAGAGCGGCCACAAGTTGGGGCTGGGCTACATGGGATCGAGCTTGGAAAAACTTTGAGCCCGATATCGACATCTTGATAAAACAGTTCGATAAAAAGAAAAAGTCTGCATTTTCCATCGAGAACAAAATGAATTTCTGGAAGCAGATGCAGGAATTCAAAAAAGGCAAAAACAATAGTTGGGCCATTCGTTGGTATGCCTCTATCTTTTTAAAAGGGGGTTTAACGCTTAATCCAGCGCAATCTTTAGTCAACAATATTGGGCACGATGGAACTGGTGTCCATTCTGGAATCAATGACATCTACAATGTGATCATTAATCCAAAACCAATTACCGAATTTCCAAGGGTAATAGAGGAAAACAAAAAGGCTTATCAAACCATTAAAAGCTTCTTAACCACACGTAAGGGAAGCATGGCTACACGAATAAAGCGTTTTGTGAGAGAAAAATTAGCTCAATATTTTTCAAAGTAGTTCCATAATTCTTTGTATTTTGGCTTATCTAAGCTATTAATTATGAGGTCTATTTTCATTTTACTATTATTCATTTCGGCTAATATTTATGCCCAGCCAGCACCTAAACCTTATGGAGCGTTACCATCGAAAAGGCAATTGGCTTGGCATGATGTTGAGGTTTATGGCCTAATCCATTTCACGCCCACCACATTCGAAAATAAGGAATGGGGCTTTGGAGATGCTGATCCTAAGACGTTCAATCCATCAGATTTTAATGCTGAGCAAATCATTAACGCCGCTAAGGCAGGAGGATTGAAAGGAATCATTCTTGTAGCTAAACACCACGATGGCTTTGCCCTTTGGCCAACTAAGACTACTGAATATAACATCACAAAAAGCCCTTTTAGAAATGGCAATGGAGATTTAGTTAAGGAAATCGAGCAGGGAACCCGCAAAAATGGATTGAAGTTTGGGGTTTATTGCTCTCCATGGGATAGAAATAATGCAACTTATGGTACGGATAAATATTTAGCGATTTATCAAGCGCAGCTTAAGGAATTGTATAGCAATTACGGAGAACTTTTTATGAGCTGGCACGATGGTGCAAACGGTGGCGATGGTTTTTATGGCGGTGCAAAAGAGAAACGCTCTATCGATAATACCACTTATTACGATTGGAATAATACTTGGGCAATCACCAGAAAAATGCAACCAATGGCCAATATTTTTAGCGATATAGGTTTAGATATTCGTTGGGTGGGTAATGAAAATGGCAATGCTGCAGAAACTTCTTGGGCAACTTTTACGCCGCTTCCTCCGGAGGGAAAAAACGTTGCCGTTCCTGGTCAGGCCAACTACCCACAAAGTCCCGAGGGAATTAGGAATGGCAAATTTTGGATGCCTGCAGAATGTGATGTTCCGCTGCGTAAAGGTTGGTTTTACCATCCAACAGAAAAACCAAAAACACCGGAAATGCTTTTCGATTTGTATTTGAAAAGTGTAGGACGAGGTGCAGGATTGGATTTAGGTCTTGCGCCGGATACAAGAGGTCAGCTGCATGATGATGATGTTGCTGCCCTGAAAACTTTTGGCGACATGGTTAAGCACACCTTTGCAGATAACCTAGCAAAAGATGCACAAATCACAGCAACAAACTCCCGAGGTAAAAATTATAACGTTGTTAGCCTATTGGATCATAATAAACAAAGTTACTGGGCGACTACAGATAAGGCTCATGAAGCTAGTTTAGAGATTGATTTAAAAACGCCTAAAACTTTCGATATCATCAGCCTGCAAGAATACATTCCATTGGGACAAAGAATAGAAGTGTATAACATTGAGATTTATGAAAATAATAGCTGGAAGAAAATTTACGATGGAACGAGCATCGGCGCAAAACGATTAATCAAACTAGAAAATCCGGTTACCACCTCAAAAGTGAGATTGAACATCACCAAATCTCCAGTTTGCATTACCTTAAGTGAGATTGGACTTTACAAAAAAAGTTAATAGTGGCTTCTTCGCTTCCAGAATGATATACGGAGATAATGCTTGGCTTTCGAAAGGAATAATTTTAGTGAAAATTTTTCCTGTTAGCCAAACTGCTTTTTTAAATAGTTTTACGCCAACTGGTTTTTGAGCTTCGTTCTCCAGCCAAACACTAAACCGACCAAAGTAACTCGATTTAACTTCTTTCAAGCCGGCTTTTTCGCAAATCGACTGGAGTAAGGCAGGGTTCATGCTATCGATATTATGCTTATCGTAATTTTCCTTATCGAAGTTTTTTTGAAACCATCCATTAACGGCCTTGAAATTCGGAAGCGTAATAAATAAGGTTCCACCTGGTTTTACAAAGGCAATATGGCGATTGATGATATCCGTTGTATCATTAAAATGCTCAATCAACCCGCAGCTTAGCACTAGATCATATTGTTGGGCTGGCTCATAATTAAACAAATCTGTTTCGATAATATGGATATCACTTTCGGTTAATTCATTAATTTTCAAAAGCTCATTAACCACTGGTGGATGAACAAAATAATCTAGAAGTGTAACATCCAACTGGAAATATTTCTTTAAAAAAACAGCATAATAACCCGGAAAACCTCCTAACTCAATGGCCGTTTTAACGTTACCCTTTTGTATAACATCCGCCAGTTGGCGATAAAATAAATAGTTTGATGGTAGCTGAACTGCAAGTCCTTTTTTACTTTCCCAATAATTTACCCAAAAAGCCCTGTCGGTTAATAAGTTTGCCATGTTTTAAATAATTCCAACCCCAAAGAAACGGAAAAAGCTTAACTGTTTAAAGTGTAAAATTGTTTAAACTGCAAAATGGTTGAGTATATAAAAAATAAATCGGCTAACTGTAAGACATCGCCATACAATTAACCGATTTAAACAATTACCAGTTAAACCTTTACTTCAAATCTTTCAATATCTCAGCCACTGCTCTTTCCAACTGGGGATCTTTATCAGCCAAGCGATCTTCGAAAGTATTCTTCACAAAAATATCTGGCTTAACGCCCTCACTCTCGAGGTTTTTGCCGTCCATGGTATAACATCCCCACGATGGCAAGCGGTAAGAAGAGCCATCAACCAAACCTTTTGCAGAAGTAAAAATGATCCAGCGATAGGTTTCTGTTCCGATGATTTTACCTAATTTTAATTGTTTAAAGCCAGCGGCGGTCATTTCTGCATCACTTAGCGATTGCTCATTTACCAGCAACACAATTGGTTTAGCCGCCGGACCGAAATTACTTTGGGGAGCCATTTTACCTCCACGATATTTCCATTGCAAATAAGGTCGTTGCGAAAGAAATTTTAAGACCTCATCATGCACATTCCCTCCAGTATTATAGCGAAGATCTAGGATAATTGCTTCCTTATTTTCTTCCTGTTCTACCATATCTAAAAGAAACGTTTCCAATTCTCCTCCAGTCATATTTTTCATATAAGAGTAAGCGATTCGATTATTCCCCCATTTATCTACATTTTTCTTATTCTTGGCAATCCATTCATCGTAAAGATTTCCCCTGAGTGCGGCCGAGCTTTCGGGATGGACATTTACATAAATCGGCTTGCCACTCCTAGCAAAAGTTAATGTCATTTCCTTATCTAGTGATGGCTTGCTGAAATAATAATCGCGATCTATCTTTTCATCAACCTTTATCCCATTTACCCCAGTTAAAATATCACCAGCTAAAATATTTGTTCCTGTACGACTAGCATTACTTTTTGTTGCAATACGTTCTACTTTAAGTGAATTTTCCTTATCAAAGATGATTCCCGTTTCATTGGTGATGTAAGTAAGATTTTTCTTCTCTTCAGCTCCAAGACTGTTAAAGCCCATGTGCGAGGAATTTAATTCGCCCAACATATCATTCAATAAAATCCTTAAATCACTCCGGTTGTTCACATAAGGTAAATAAGCAGCGTATCGGGTTTTCATTTTATCCCAATCTACACCGTGGAATTTTTCATCGTAGAAATTCTCATCAAGGCCAACCCATGTTTCGTAAAACATCTGGTTAAATTCCGCATTCAGGTTTCTAGTGAACTTGTATCCATGATCAATCTTATCTAGTTTGTTGCCCTCCAAAGTATATTTATTAATTACACCTCTCGATAAGACAAAAAATTTATCACCAGCCGAAATAATAGAATAATCTTCACCCTCGGAAACTTTCTCTGTTTTATTTGCTTCGAAAGGCTCGATTGTGGTACGATAAAGTCCTGGTGCACCGCCCTCATGGTTTGAAGAGAAAAAAACATAGGTTTTATCGCCCTTCGCAAAAGCATCCGTACCATACTGACCACCAAAATTTGGCCCAACAAGTTCGATCCTATCTAAAATATCTTGTGTATTAATGGTAATTACATTCGCTGGTTTTGGTGTAGGCTTAACGTCCGTTTTCTTGGCAGTATCAGCTTTTGCTTTCTTAGTTTTGCTTTCTGTAACCACTGGTTTAACTTCTGCAGATTTGGTTTCCTTAAATAAATCATCAAACTTATCAGAGCGATAAGGTTCGTCGTAATTATTCAGCGCCATACGATAAATATGAGCGTTACTCATTCCAGTTGGGTAAGATGGCTTGGTGCGGGCGCTGGTAAAGAAAATATATTTTCCATCAGGCGACCATGCTGGACCGGTTTCCGTAACACCAGTATTGGTTAAGTTAATGGTTTTATTTCCCTTGATGTTATGCACCATAATATCCTGCTCGAAGTTTCTATAAACCGTAAACAATACATACTCATCGTTTGGAGAAAAGCTTGGAGTCGCACTCTGTAACGCCCAAAATTCATCAGTTACCAAGGTTTTGCTCTCCAATGTTTTTAAATCCATCAGCTTCAACTCGTTTCTACCACTCAAATAAACTGCCATTGTTTTGGTTTTATTTAAGGTGATATCGCGATCGTTGGCCTTATCCTTTGTCAACTGTTTTATGGTTCCCTTGCCATCGCCGGTAATGGTAAACCAATTTTGATAGCCACTTGCGGTTTGGCTAAATAAAATCGTTTTGTTATCTGCCAGCCATTTGCATTCCATGGCACGTTCCCCGCTATTGGTAATCTTGCGAATAAATTTTCCATCAGCATCACTCACAAAAATCTCACCTCGGGAAACAAAAGCAATTTTCTTACCATCTGTTGAGGCATCAAAAGCAGAGATATTCGCTCTAACATCGTACTCTTGTTCTTTACTTAAAACCTGATTTCTGGAAGTGCTAATGCTTACTTTTTCCGTTTTTTTCGATGCAACATCATACGTGTATAGTTGATAATCTTTTTCGAATACTACAGTAGTTCCATTTGCAGCCACAAACGGACGTTTAATAGAAGTATCGAAATTGGTTAAACTGGTTTTTTTGCCTCCAATAAAAGTGTAAAGGTTATACTCATCATTTCCCTCATCAGAAACAAAAAATATATTTCCTTTCTGATCAACGCTTGTCCAGAAATCCTTACCAATATAATCGGTGTAACGTTTATAAGCTTTTGTTTTAGGATTATAAGATTGAATATCAGGATTGTAAGCACCTTTGTAATGCTTACGATTTGCAAAACGCATGCTCTCCCAAGTATCACTAAAAAAAAGTTCGCCATTTGGAGATTCTGCAACATGATGGGTAGTGTTGAAATAGTTATCAAACAATCGAACAGCCGTACCGCCATTGATACCAACCTTGTAACTAGAAAAAGAATTATAACGCCCTGAGGTAAAATAAATGGTTTTCGAGTCCCAACTCCAGTTATCCACATCGTCTGAGGCATCGTTAAAAGTTAACTGCTTAATATCTCCGCCAGTTAAAGGCATCAAATAAACATCATAGTTACCAAACTGGTTAGATGAAAAAGCCAGCCATTTACCATCGGGAGAAATTTTTGGATTGACTTCCTCCCCCTGCATGGCCGTAATTCTGGAAGCAACGCCACCCTTTACAGGAACTTTCCAAATATCGCCATCATAACTAAATACTATGGTTTGCGCATCTGGCGTTAAAGCTGGATATGCAGCAAAATAGGTTTGATTTTGAGCAAAGGAATGAAAAGGCAGCAACAATGCCATTGCTGCAAGCGATTTTAATAGGGTTTTGATCATGATTTTGTTTGTTTGGCTTTGGATGGATGAAAATACGTAACAGATTTTATATTCGTAAACAATAAAATGTATTTTTGAATTGATTTGAAAGTAGTACACCTAAATACATACGATGGAAACGGCGGCGCCGGCCGAGCTTGTTTACGCTTAAGCGATGCGCTGAAAGCCAGCGGCATTGATTCAAAAGTTTTGGTGTATTACAAATTTGGGCAAAATCCAAAAATTGATACGTTTAGCAAATCTCCTTTTCAAAAAGCTAAAGCAGTTTTTAATATTTTATCAGAAAGATATTATGCCAAATGGCTGAGTAAATCTATTAAAACGCCTTTCAGTTTACAATGGTTTGGCCGCTCGATAAAAAACCATCCTGAAGTGAAGAGTGCAGATATTATTCATCTTCATTGGGTTAATCATGGTTTCTTAACTCCTAAATTTTTAGCAGAGCTGGATGAACTGGAGAAACCTATCGTTTGGACTTTTCATGATAGCAATGCCTTTACCGGTGGCTGCCATGTACGTTATGGTTGCGAAAATTTTCATCAGCAATGTGGCAATTGTCCTATTTTAAAAATTAGTGGCAACAATGATATTTCACACAAAACTTGGTTGCGTAAGCAGAAAGCTTATCAAGAATTAAACTTTCATATTGTTGCGCCAAGCAATTGGATGGCTAAATCAATTAAGTTTAGTAGTTTATTGGGTACTAGGACAACAACAGTTATTCCGAACACGATAGAAACAAATATTTTTAAGCCTTACGTAAAATCAGAGGCTAAGAAAATTTTAAAGGTCAATCCTGATAAATTTGTGTTGATGAGTGGTTTCATGCCCTCAAAAAATGATAAACATAAAGGCACTTCATATTTAATTGAGGCTTTGGAAATCTTATCTCGTAGGGCTGGAATTAAAAAGGAAAATATAGAACTGGTTATTTTTGGGAATAAGGAAAACGCAGAAATGCCCGAATTTCCATTCAAGACAACTTTTTTAGGAACGATAAACAAAGATGACCATTTGGCGAAATGTTATTCTGCTGCTGATGCTTTTATCACGCCATCGTTAGAAGATAACCTGCCTAATACTGTAATGGAAAGTTTGGCCTGTGCCACACCTGTTATCGCTTTTACTACCGGCGGCATTCCTGATATGGTGAAGCACATGCAAAACGGTTATTTAGCCGAATATGAAAATGCTGAAGATTTGGCAAATGGCATTGAGTGGTTGTATCATCGCCCAAACAAGGAAGAAGTACAAAAAGCGGCTAGATTGAGCATTTTAACTGATTTTTCGGAGGAAGTTATTGCAGCAGAGCATATCCATTTGTATGAAACATTAATTGATTTACAGCCAAAATAATTGCTTTATGGAACTCTCAAAAAACCATCTTGATAACATTAAGGCATTGAAATCGGCGATTCTTCAAAGTCGTTATAGAGCAGCAACACTCGTTAATAAAGAACTTTTAACACTTTACTTTGCGGTTGGTAAGTTCATTTCAAATAAAATTAATGAGGAGAAATGGGGAGCAAAAGTTATTGAAAATCTCTCTGCTGATTTGCAACTCGAACTGCCGGGATTAAGAGGTTTTTCGGCAACAAATATCAAAAGAATGCGGCTCTTTTTTGAGTCTTGGGAGAAGCATTCTCTAATTAGACCGTCAGTGTCGGTCCAATTGCAAGTAATTGATTTAGAGGCGATTGAATTTAGACCGACAGTGTCGGCCCAAATAGAAAAAACATTTTTCGGTCTAAGCTTTTCACACCATTTAGAAATCATTCAAGGCACTCAAAAAATAGACGAAAGGATATTCTATATCCAAAAAACAGCTACTGAATTTTGGAGTTTAAGCACATTAAAAAACCACCTTAACAACCAAACTTTTCAGAAAACAGGCAGTTTACCAAACAATTTTTCAAAAACAATAACGAACGACGAAATAAGACAGAAAGCTTTACAATCTTTTAAGGATGAGTATCTGTTAGATTTTATCAACATCGAAGATAATGACGAAAAAGATGAGCGAGTTTTAGAGAGCGAGATCGTGCAAAACATTAAGAAGTTTTTAATGTCTTTAGGATCAGACTTTGCTTTCATTGGCAATCAATACCGGCTAATTGTAGAAGATGAAGAGTATTTTTTAGATCTACTGTTTTTTAACCGTCGCTTACAATGTTTGGTTGTTTTCGAACTGAAAACAGGTAAGTTTAAACCTGAATATATGGGCAAGATGAATTTCTATTTATCTGCCTTGGATGAATACATAAAGCAACCACATGAACAGCCTTCAATAGGAATTATACTTTGTAAGGAAAAGAAAAACAAAGTAGTAGAGTTTTCATTCAGGGATTTCAATAAGGCAATGGGTGTTTCCACCTATAAAACAAGCACTATTTTACCCGCAGCATACAAAGGTGTTTTACCCGATGTTGAAACCCTTAAAAAATTAATGGATTAATATGCCAAAGCTCTCTGTCATCACCATCGTTTACAATAATGTTCGAGATATCGAGCGTACGATAAACTCCATTATCAACCAGACTTTTACCAGCATAGAGTATATCGTTATTGATGGGAAATCTACGGATGGCACGTTTGAAGTTATCGAAAAATATAAAGAAAGTATTTCTAAAATTGTATCAGAGCCTGATAAAGGAATTTACGATGCGATGAATAAGGGCTTGGCGCTGGCCACTGGAGACTATGTTTTGTTCATGAACTCGGGTGATGAAATTTACGATGAACACACTGTAGAGGATGTTTTTGATTCATCACCAGGTGCAGATATATATTATGGCGAAACTGAAATGTATAACGATAATTGGGAAAGTTTAGGTCGCAGGCGACACGAAGCACCAGAAATTTTCGATTGGACCAGCTTTAAATATGGCATGAATATCAGTCATCAAGCCATATATATTAAGAGAAGTATCATTGCGCCATACGATATGACTTACAAATACAGCTCCGATATCGATTGGATTATCAAGGCCACTAAAAAAGCATCGAGTATTATAAACGTTCATCGTTATGTTGCGAAGTACCTAGTTGGCGGCATGAGCAAGAAAAAACATCGTGAAAGCCTAAAAGAAAGGTTTAAAATCTTCACAAAATATTATGGATTAATGCCTAATATCCTCAACCACATCATCATTGCGGGCAATTTAGTTTTTTACTTTGTTAAGCATAGAAGAACGAACGACTAGCCTATGAATGAAGAACTTAAAGTGCTAATCTCTTACTATAAAGATGAAGAATCATTAATCGAATCCCTGATTAAAGAAGACGTTATTGATCAGGATCATCAGGCTATACACTTACACTCCTTAGTGTTGAACAAAATTCAGCGTAAAATTAATTTTCTAGAAAAGCTAACTAATCCTAATGCAGCTAAGCTTGAAGCAGTAAAGAACAGACTAGAATACCTTAACAAGTTAAGTAATAAGAATAATGCTTTCAACTATCATGAAGAAATTTCAAAACAAATCGATCATCAACTTGATTTATTGAATAGCTTTACGACTGGCTACTTTAACGATGGACAAGAGTTTGACGATGCTGTATTTGATTTAGCGGAAAATAGAATAGAAAGTTTCATCTTTAACCTCAACAAAAGTCGTGATCTTTCTTTAAAGTTTACCAAAACTGGTCATGAAATTTTAGTTTTGCTTTCGAATTTTAAAAAATTGAAGAAAGAATACATTCTGGATATAGACAAGAGGAATATACTCAAATTAATTGGCTTTAGAGAAGACAAACAAATGAATGCATTAATCCTAACCTATGATTTAGCAGGGTTTAGAGATGCTATTCCTTTGAAGCAAATTATCAGCAGAGTTATTTTTGATGTATTTAACTTTCAAAATCTAGATAACCAAACAACTCTTCAAATTTTTAAATAAGAAATTTTCTAAAAACAAAATTTCCCTCGCCACTGTCTTTAAATATATCACCTATTAAAAATTTAAAGATTATGGGACAATTAAGTAACCGCACCATTGCTGTACTTTCAGAAAGCGGATTTGAAGAAGTTGAATTAACCGAACCAGTAAAAAGGTTAAAAGAAGAGGGTGCAACCGTTCACATCATCTCCTCAAAAAGTGGAAAAATTAAAGCTTGGGATCATGACCATTGGTCGATAGAAGTTGAGGTAGATAAGACAATTACAGAAGCAAATGCCGAAGATTATCATGGCTTGCTCTTGCCGGGAGGTGTAATCAATCCAGATCAATTACGTATAAATGATGATGCCATTGCATTTGTAAGATTATTTTTTGCCGATGGAAAACCAGTTGCAGCTATATGCCACGGACCGCAGACCTTAATTAATGCAGATGTTGTTCAAGGAAGAAAGTTGACTTCCGTTAAGAATATTTCTCAAGATTTAATCAATGCGGGAGCGATTTGGAGTGATGAGGAGGTAGTGGTAGATCAAGGTTTGGTAACCAGCAGAACGCCAAAAGACTTACCTGCTTTTAACGATAAAATTGTAGAGGAATTTGCAGAGGGAGTACACGAGGGTCAGCATGCCTAAGGGTTTTGGACGCTCTTTCTAGATTTACTCAAGAAACGGTCGGCATTATTGCCGACCGTTTTGCTTTACAGCTTAACCTGTCTAATTACATTTTTAATATTTAGCTCGATAATATCCGTCATGGTTTTACATCTGAGGTAATTATTATCTTTAAAATATTCACTCATGCCTTGTTTTAGCATCGCGATGTTTTCTGGAGTGGTTAGCGCTTCCTTATTCGAAACATCACGTAGATCGGTTAACCGGTGGCGTTCGCTACGAACCCGGTGAACAATAGACGATCTTTCCTCCTGCTGATATTGCAAAACTGTTTTTTCGGTTAATTGCTCCATGCTCATTTTTACATAAGGCAAGTTCTCCTTAAAAAATTGAGGTAAATAGACTTTTAAATTTCCCTCGTAAAATTGCTGATCGAAATCAATTGCTCGGATTCGAAACTGAATATCATCAAAATCAGGCGTAATCTGCACCACAAAATTGTATGCCCGCATATCGCCGAGAAGCATAATTAAGCAACGTTCATTAAATTTAACAAACTCCTTAGCAATTCTGGTCGGATTAAATTCTGGAGTGTATAATTGTCCTTTTGTAAAAACATCGCCAGGAATCCCCGCAATATGTTCCTCTACCAAAGTATCGCCATCAACTAAATAATTTACCTGATTTGGTGACAAAATTTCTTCCATCTCCAATCCGTAAATACGAGAAGCATCTGCTTTTTTGATGTAAAAATAATCATATACATCGTTCAGTCGGTTTACAATACGAATGCGAAACGGATGGGTATTGCCGAAAGTACAATATTCAATTTTATCGATGTACTTATGCTCAACTATTCGAAGATTACCCGAGGCCTTTAAACTGGCGTAAATTTCCTTTAAGCCATTGTGCAGTTTATCAATAAGATCCTGTGCATAAATCGGCCCCTCCCAAAGTGAATCTTTACCAAACTTATCCATCAACGGAAAAGCCTCATTGAACTGCATTAAATCGCTATACTTGATCGGCAATTTAGCCTCCCGCTGGTAAGTTCGCAAATACTTCTGCAAAGCTGGCGTAACCGGAAAAATCGGTTTCTTTTTTGAAATTTTTACATCGTCGTTTTCCATTGATCAGCAATGTAGCATTTTAAAAATTTAACCGCAAAGAATTTAAGCAAGCGCAAAGAACACAAAGTTAAACGCTAAACTTCATTTTCTTTGCGAAAAACTTTGCGCCCTTTGCGGTTAAAAACATTAGTACTTTGGATAACTAAACGGCAACTCAGCTAAATACCTACTGATTTTTCTATATGGATAATTTCCTGCACCATGATCTGCAAATTGGACAATGATGGTATTCGTTTTTGGATCGATGTAAAGTCTTTGCCCGAGCATTCCCTCAGCAGCATAATCGCCATTTTCTCCCTCTTGCGGAATCCACCACAAAAAGTGATGGGCAGATTTTTGCCAACCTTTTGCCGATGCAGGTTTTTCATTTCCTATACCGATGGACTGATTTACCCATGTTTCTGGTATAATCTGTTGATTATTGTATCTCCCATTATTTAAGTACAAACGCCCAATTTTAGCAAAATCTATTGCGGTAACCTGAAATCGACTTGCTGTATTTGCCAATCCATTTGGATGATCCAAGCCCCAAGTGGAATTGTATTCCGTTCCAATATTCTGCCAAATCTTTTCCTCAAAATATTTTGCAACTGATTTCCCTGTAGCTTTCTCCATTACCCAACCCAATAAAATAGGATCAATACTCTTGTATTTCCAAACTGTTCCTGGTGTGTTTACGAGCTTAACTTTCATCAGCTCTGCTTCCATATCATGTGTATAGTAATACTTTGCTTCATCAGAAAAGAAAGCTTTCACAACTCCACCCAATGCATCTTGAAATTCCAATCCTGATTTCATATCCAAAAGATTTTTTAACGTAATATTATTAAAAGCAGGATTAGATTTTAACTCGGGAATATATTGGGTTACTTGATCATTAAGGCTTTTAATGCTTCCATCAGCCAAAGCCTCTCCAAGCATAATGGAAACCAGACTTTTTGCTCCAGAAAATATTGTAGTTAATGTACTGTCGCTATAACCCGAACTATATTTTTCATATAATATACTATCATTCCTAATGACAAGAAAAGCATTTAATTTACCATTTTTAAAATAATCTTTAAATGGGATAGATTGATTATTACCATCTAAAACATGCAGAGTATCTATATCATTTCTTAGTTTAGGCGAACGTATAAAATGAAATATGGAATTGCTTTTATGAGTGACATCTTGCGGAAATGCTTTGTAAGTTACCGAATCAGGCTGACGGTAATAAAGAACCCGCATTAAATACGGTTGCCAAATAAATAACCCACCAAAGGTTAGGATAATTAGCAAGAAGAAATAAAAGATAATTTTTTTAAAGAATTTCATTGACAAAACTTAGGCCAACAAATATAAAATATAGCATGGAAATTTTAAGCCATACTATCAGAAAGATCCTGTCTTAATTCTTCAATTTTCGGAGCTTTTCTCTCTTGCTTATGTTTCCATCTTCTATGGCTCCATAGCCAATAAGCAGGTTTTTCTTGAATCATTTCCTCTAGGAAATGCGTATGCGCTTCGGTGATCTCAAATTCCGCAGTTTGATCTGGATGCAAACAAATTGGAACACAATCAACTTCGTAATAGCCGCGTTTTAAATAGTTAATTTTTAAATAAAAAACCGGACGATTGGTTTTCTTTGCAATTTTTTCTATACCAAGCTGAACAGAAGTTTCTTGGTTTAGAAAGTTTGTCCAATAAATAGATTCTTCTTTTGCCGGCGCTTGGTCGCTCCCGAAAGTGAACATATTCGCCGAACCTTTACTTGATTGAATGGCTCTTAAAGTTTGGCGCATGGCAACCATATTGTTTCCAAACTTGCTTCTCATGGTTAAAAACCAATTATCAAATTCTTCACTGCTTAAAGGCTTATAGATTGGGTAATGCTGACCAGAAAAATTTAATCCGATTGCCATGCAAACCCATTCATAATTACCATAATGCGAAGAGCAGAAAAGTACACTCTCGTTATTTTGAAGATAGGCCTCAACCAAATCGACATTCTTGAATTTTACACGCTTTGAAAGTTCCTTTTTGGAGATACTTTTCATTTTGATTACCTCTACAAATAGCGATGATAAGAATTTGTAATACTCTTTTTCGATAGCATTAAGCTCCGCAGCACTTTTATCTGGAAATGCATGGTATAAATTCTCCTTCACCACTTTTCTACGATATTTAAAAACGTAGAAAATTAATAAATAAAAGGCATCAGCTGATCTATATAATAGAAATAGTGGCAAAAGAGAAAGTGCGTTTAATAAAAATATCCCTAAATAGGATAGGCTCTTATTAATCATAATAGGGGGTTGATTAGTTTGATGGCACAAAATTAACGTCGAGAGAAAAATCAAATGTCATCGAATTGTTTGTTTTTTATTCCCAAAAGTTTTATGAAATAGGTTTGACAGAAAATCAATCGAGTGATTAAGTTTTAGTGCGATTTTAAAAAAATCTCGATAAGCTTTGACAACCTTAATAGCCTGGGAGGGAAAGAAAGTTGTCAAAGCTGAAAATGCCTCACTCTATATAAGTTTCTGCTTCGGCAAATGAATACCCGTCCCTCTCCGAAAGCAGGGATACAAAAGGCAGTGATCTTCAGTAAGCAAAAAATGCATCTTGCTTAGCTGTTCTTAGGTTTCTTAGGTGGTGTAAAAAGCCTCACCCTATTAAAGTTTCTGCTCCGGCAGATTAGTATCCGTCCCTCTCCGAAAGAGAGGGATACAAAAGGGCAGTAATCTCAAACCCATAATCAAAAAAACTGCATCAAGCTTAGCTGTTTCTTAGGTGGTTAAAAAGCCTCACCCTATTAAAGTTTCTGCTCCGGCAAATTAGTAACAGTCCCTCTCCGAAAGAGAGGGATACAAAGGCAGTAATTTCAAACCATCAGCAAAAAACCCACACCAAGCTTAGCTGTTTCTTAGGTGGTGTAAAAAGCCTCACCCTATCAAAGTTTCTGCTTCGGCAAATTAGTAACAGTCCCTCTCCGAAAGAGAGGGATACAAAGGCAGTAATTTCAAACCATCAGCAAAAAACCCACACCAAGCTTAGCTGTTTCTTAGGTGGTGTAAAAAGCCTCACCCTATTAAAGTTTCTGCTTCGGCAAAATAGTATCCGTCCCTCTCCGAAAGAGAGGGAAACAAAAGGGCAGTAATCTCAAACCATCAGCAAAAAAACCACACCAAGCTTAGCTGTTTCTTAGGTGGTGTAAAAAGCCTCACCCTATTAAAGTTTCTGCTCCGGCAGATTAGTATCCGTCCCTCTCCGAAAGAGAGGGATACAAAAGGGCAGTAATCTCAAACCCATAATCAAAAAAACTGCATCAAGCTTAGGTATTCTCAAGTGCCTTTGGTTTTCAAGTCCTCCCTTCTGGGGAGGATTTAGATGGGGCTTCTAACGTAAAAAGCCCCGATTACATCGAGGCTTTAAATTTATATTTTCCAACTCCCTCTCTTTCAGAGAGGGCTGGGGTGAGGCTTTTTAAGCGAATTGCTTTCCTTTAACCTTACGTTCTTGTTCTGTTAAGAAGATTTTACGTAAACGCATGCTTTGCGGTGTAACCTCGATATACTCATCAGCTTGGATATACTCCATAGCCTCTTCTAACGAGAATTTAATTGCAGGTGCAATACGAGCATTATCATCTGTACCAGATGCACGCATGTTCGTTAATGCTTTACCTTTAACAATATTTACCACTAAATCATTATCGCGGATGTGCTCACCCATAATCTGACCTTCGTAAACATCGGTTCCTGGATCTACAAAGAAACGACCTCTATCTTGTAATTTATCTATTGAATAAGCGGTAGTCATACCTTTATCCATTGAAACTAAAACACCATTTAAACGACCTGGAATTGTTCCCTTCCAAGGCTCGTAAGCTTTGAAGCGGTGAGCCATAATCGCTTCGCCAGCAGTTGCAGTTAATACGTTATTACGTAAACCGATAATACCACGAGCCGGGATTTCGAATTCTAAGTGTTGTAAATCGCCTTTAGGCTCCATAATTAACAACTCACCTTTACGTTGAGTTACCAATTCGATTACCTTACCAGAAACTTCACCCGGTACATCAACGATTAATGTTTCAATTGGCTCACATTTTTTACCATCAATTTCTTTAATGATAACTTGTGGCTGACCAACCTGAATTTCATAACCTTCACGACGCATGGTTTCGATTAATACCGATAAATGGAGAATACCACGACCGTAAACTAACCATGAATCTGGAGATGCAGTTTCAACAACTTTTAAAGCTAAGTTCTTTTCAGTTTCTTTAATCAAACGCTCCTTAATACGTTGAGAAGTAACTAATTTACCTTCCTTACCAAAAAATGGAGAGTTGTTAATGGTAAACAACATATTCATTGTTGGCTCATCGATGCTAATAACTGGCAATTGCTCTGGAGAATCGAAATCTGAAATGGTATCACCAATATCAAATCCATCAATACCTACAACAGCACAAATATCTCCTGAACTTACTTCTGTAGCACGGATTTTTCCTAAACCTTCGAAAGTATAAAGTTCCTTTACTCTTGATTTTACAATTCTACCATCGCGTTTAATTAAAGTAACCGGTTGGTTTTCTTTAATAGTACCACGGTGAACACGTCCAATTGCAATACGACCTACGAAAGATGAATAATCTAACGAAGTAATTTGCATTTGTAAAGTACCATCATTAATTGGTGCAGGTGGAATGTTTGCCACAACAGCATCTAATAATGCGAAAATATCAGTAGTTGGAACTTTCCAATCCGTACTCATCCATCCTTGTTTAGATGAACCGTAAATTACTGGGAAATCCAATTGCTCTTCAGTTGCTTCAAGGTTAAAGAACAATTCGAAAATTTGCTCGTAAACCTCTTCTGGGCGACAGTTTTCTTTATCCACTTTGTTTACCACCACAATCGGTTTTAAACCGAGGGCTAAAGCTTTTTGCGTTACGAAACGCGTTTGAGGCATTGCACCTTCAAAAGCATCGCAAAGCAAAAGTACACCATCTGCCATTTTCAAAACACGCTCTACCTCACCGCCAAAATCCGCGTGACCAGGAGTGTCAATAATGTTAATCTTTACATCTTTGTATTGTACCGATACGTTTTTAGACACGATTGTGATACCACGCTCACGCTCTAAATCGTTATTATCCAATATCAAATCGCCCGTTTGTTCGTTGTCACGAAAAATAGAACAAGAATGTAAAATCTTATCAACCAATGTAGTTTTACCGTGGTCAACGTGTGCTATAATAGCTATATTTCTAATCTTTTGCATAAAATGCGCCTCAAATTTGGCGCAAAGATAATGTTTAGAAATGGATTTTCTACTATAACCCTTACTATTTAATGCTATGATAATGTTGTAATTATCTCATTTTTAATTAGAAAAGCATGGACGTAATATTTGGTTTGGTTAAAGGCTACAGCTTATTTCGATTATGGGGTTGGCAGCCCTTGGGTAAGAAAATGAGTCAAACAAAACGCCTAACCCGATAAGCTTAGGCTCAAAAGTTGATTTCGATAAAAAGAATGATGATCTTGTATTTTAAAAACAAATGGAAATCAAAGAGCACATAGTCACCAACATTAAGATAGCCGAAATTATTTCAAATGAAATAGTTATTAATTCCGTCGAAGATGGTTTAGATCTTTTGGGCAACCTTTATTATCAAGATTATGATAAGATTATTATTTATGAAAAGGGCATTTCTCCTGTTTTCTTTCATCTGAAAAGCGGTTTGGCAGGCGAAATTCTTCAAAAATTCTCCAACTTTAGGGTTCAACTAGCAATTGTTGGAGATTTCAAATCTCACACAAGCCAGAGCATTAAAGATTTTATTTACGAAAGCAATAAGGGCAAACAGGTTAATTTCTTACCAACCATCGCTGATGCTTTGATCAGGTTATCTACGCTTTAAGAAAAAGTTTTAATTTCTGGTAATGAGAACATAAATAATAACTTAATATGCCCGAACCAGAGAATGATTATGCAAAAAGGCAACCCTATTTACTAAAAAATATAAGTTTATCTTCAACAACTTTGTTGGGTTCCTATTATTCTTTCCCTACTATTAAGCATATTAACATCTATTGAAAATGAACAAAAAATTTTTAAGGTTAACGGGTAGATTTACCGTCAGTTTTGTAGCACTTATAGCCTTATTCTTTATTTTGGCCTTTTGCTTTTCGAGGGTTACCATAAACCCTTATCCTACAAATAAAAAGGAAGTTACCATTTATGTAATGAGCAATGGCGTACACACCGATATTGTTGTGCCAGCAAAAAACACGCAAAAAGACTGGACCAATGAGATAAAATATAGCAATACACTTTCTGCAGATAGTACCTACCAATACCTCGCAATAGGCTGGGGAGATAAAAAATTCTACCTGGAAACCCCAGAATTTAAGGATCTAAAATTAAGTACTGCGTTAAGGGCAATTTCAGGCTTAAGCACCTCTGCTATGCATACCACCTATTATCGTGGAATTGTAGAAGATTCCCTCTGCAAAAAAATGATGATCAGCAAAACGCAATATGAAATGCTGATCAGTTATATTTCTAAAAGTTTTGAGGTAGATGCTAAAGGACATATCCTAAAAGTTAACACTAACATTCACTACGATTATGGAGATGCCTTTTACGAAGCGAAGGGAAGCTACAGCATCCTCAAAACCTGCAACACCTGGACAAATAGCGCCTTGAAAGCATGTGAGCAAAAAGCTTGCCTTTGGACAATCTTTGATACGCCTATTTTATCGAAATACTAATAAACTTTAAACCTCGAATGCCCAATCTAGAAACGCTGGCATTGCACTTTCCCAAGTCGGAACATCGTGTTTACCCCCAACTTTTTCATAATAGAAAATGTTTTCTGGCCGCTTGTAACCCTTATTTAAAAGGGATTTAACGATATCAATCGTATCATCAATAGAATCGATAATTAAATTTTTATTTCGATCGGCTTTTTCATCTTCAGTTCCCGTCATTAACCAAAACTTCATGTCTGTTTTGGTCGAAGTGGTATCGATAAGTGAATGCATAATTCGGTCTGCATCGGTGTATCCGTCAGCTAAATCTTTCTTACGCCACCAAAAAGCACCCGAGAAAACGCCAATTGCGTCAAAAACCGATGGATTATTCCATGCGATATCGAAAGCTGATAAACCGCCCAAAGAAAATCCAGCAAAAGCTACCTTGCCGGTAATCGGCATCGCAATCTTCTTTTTAACGAAAGGCAAAAGTTCCTTAATAATAAAATCGGAGTACAAATTTGCCTTTGCACCACGATCCTTAAAATCGGGAACGCCAGCTACACCATATTCCATAATACGTTCTGCAGAGGCTTTTATGGCCACAACAATTAATCTATGGTTTCTTTTATTGTGATGTGCCTCTTCTAAAATCCGCTTAAAATCCATCTTAGCCACATCCTGACCATCGTTTAATAGAAGAAGTTCTATTTTTTCATTTCCCAAAATGCCATCAGGCACATAAATATCCAATTCAACCTCACGCTTTAAATAAGCAGACGGTATCTTAAAATTTGCTGTATTAACTTTTACTGATAAAACGGTAGTGTACATATTATTTAAAATCTCCTATCACTTGGCTCTCGCCTCAGAATTCGTGGCAAAGGTACAAATCTTGATAAACTATTAATTATCAGCAGCCATTTTTTACACTACGCTTTTATTTTTGCTACAATAAGATTCTTTTTATAAAATTAATTTATATCTTAAAACATTCAATTTTATATATGGTTAAAGAAGAACATAAAAAGTGGTACAGCCCTAATTTAAGTGCTGAAATCGACATGCTCACCTTTGGTCACGGTGGTATCCCTATTCTGCTGTTCCCAACGAGCATGGGCCGATATTTCGAAAATAAGGACTTCAAATTAATAGACTCTGTAGAAGGTTTTATTAATGAAGGAAAGATTAAGATCTATTGTCCTGATGGCATTGATAAATTAAGCTGGTACAACAAAAGCATACATCCCGCAGATAGAGTAAAAAATCACATTTGGTACGATAAGTATCTTCTGGAGGAAGTAGCACCTTTAGCCAGACATGAAACTGGGCATAGCAAAATCATTACCGCCGGCTGTAGTTTTGGAGGTTACCATGCCGCCAATTTTGCATTCCGCCATCCTTGGTTAGTCAGCCACATGTTCAGCATGAGCGGTGCGTTTGATATCAGCGGCCAATTGGATGGCTTTTATAATGATGACGTTTATTTCAATAATCCGGTTGACAACCTGATGAATAACAGCAATCCCGAACTCCATTACATGAAAATTGTTTTGGGTACAACCGATAGAGATATGTGTCGCCCAGATAATGAGCGCTTATCAGGCATTCTGGCGCAAAAAGGAATTAATCATTGGTTGGATATTCGTCAGAATGCGGATCATGATTGGCCGATATGGCGAGAAATGTTTCCGAATTATATAGCACAATTGTAGTTTCCAGTTTCCAGTTAGCAATATATCAATTCAAAAATATAACAATTCAGCAATTAACGAGTTAACCAATTTAAACAGTTAACCTCACAACAATTAAAAATTTAAGTACCAATGAAGAAAATAGGGATTTTATTTGGCCAGGAACGATCTTTTCCTGAAGCCGTTGTAGAGAGAATTAATCAGAAAGCAGAAAAAGGCATCACTGCCGAACCTGTTAAAATAGAGAAAATACTTCAAAACAGTCCGTTGGATTATGCGGTAATTATCGACCGTATTTCGCAGGATGTACCTTTTTACCGTGCATCGTTAAAAAATGCAGCCATTACCGGAACCGCTGTAATTAACAATCCATTTTGGTGGAGTGCTGATGAAAAATTCTTTAACAATGCCTTGGCAGAACAAATTGGCGTTCCAGTTCCGAAAACAGCTTTAATTCCATCACGTCAACACCCGACAGGTACAACAGGAGAATCATTTTCGAATTTAAGTATGCCATTAGATTGGGATGCTATTTTTGAATATACAGGCTTTCCGGCTTACATGAAACCTTACGATGGTGGTGGATGGAGAGATGTTTACAAACTACATGATAAGGAAGATTTCTTTGATAAACACGCAGGGACAGAACAGTTGGTAATGCTTTTGCAAGAGGAAATCATCTTTGATGAATATTTTAGGTGTTACTGCATCGGCGGAAAACATGTTCGCATTATGCAATACGAGCCACGCAACCCTCATCACCTGCGTTATGCGGTTGATGGTAAGGCACCAGATCCTAAATTGCTCAAAACGGTTGAAGAATATACCTTGAAATTATGCCAATATTTAGGTTACGATTTCAATACAGTAGAATTTGCGGTGCGAGATGGTATTCCAATTGCTATCGATTTCTGTAACCCGGCTCCTGATGCCGATATTAAAAGCGTTGGACAAGAAAATTTTGATTGGGTGGTTGAAACAACTGCAAACTATGCCATCGAAAGAGCCAAAGCGCAAAAACCTGGTCAGGATAATTTAACGTGGGGCGAATACATTAAATCATCGGTTGCAGGTAAACCGCTAATTGGCAAGGCAGCAACTAAACCAGAAGTACCAAAAGCAGAAAAAGCACCTGCAAAACCAAAAGCGGCACCAGCGAAAAAGGCTGCGCCAAAAAAGTAAAAGGGATTTAAAAATTAATACGTACTAGGATGAATGAATTCACGCTTGGCATAGAGGAGGAGTATATGGTAGTTGATCCCGTTACCAGGGAACTTACCTCGCATGACCAAAAAATTGTTGAGGCCGCACAAAAGATACACAAGGACCAGGTTAAGGCAGAAATGCACCAAGCTGTTGTAGAGGTTGGAACAGGCATTTGTAAAACCACAGAAGAAGCCCGCAAGGAAATCTCGCAACTGAGATATACGGTTTCGCAACTAGCTGGCGAACAAGGTTTGCGTATTGGCGCTGCCGGCACTCACCCATTTTCACATTGGGAAAAACAATTAATTACAGAACATCCCCGTTATAATGAAATTGTAAACGAGCTACAGGAAGCTGCCCGCTCGAATTTAATTTTCGGCTTGCACGTTCACGTAGGTTTTCAATCTCGCGAATTGGCCATTCACATTGCAAATCAGGTGAGGTACTTCCTGCCTCACGTATTTGCTTTGTCAACCAATTCTCCTTTTTGGGAATCGAGAAATACTGGTTACAAATCTTTCAGAACTAAGATTTTCGATAAATTCCCTCGAACAGGTATTCCTGATATTTTTAATAGTATTGAAGATTATGACAATTACGTAAAGCTCTTAATCAAAACCAATTGCATGGATAATGCGAAGAAAATTTGGTGGGATATCAGAGTGCATCCATTCTTCGATACCGTAGAGTTCCGCATTTGCGATTGCCCAATGTTAATTGATGAGACAATGGCTTTTACGGCTTTATTCCAAGCCTTGTGCGCCAAATTGTATAAACTTCGTTTGCAAAACATGGAATTCATCAGTTATTCTAGAGCCTTAATTAACGAAAATAAATGGCGTGCTGCCCGTTATGGAATTGACGGAAATTTAATCGATTTTGGTAAAGAAATGGAAGTGAATTGCCGCAATCTGGTTTTAGAATTATTAGATTTTGTGGATGATGTTGTAGATGATTTAGGTTGCAGAAATGACTTAGAATATGTTCATAAAATATTGGAGCACGGCACAGGTGCAGATAGACAGTTGGCAGTTTACGCACAAACAGGTAACTTTGAATCGGTAGTTGATTACATTACTACTCAAACACTTATAGGTGCAAGGTAAATTTAAAATGGATAAAAGAGATTTAAAGGTCGCCGTTATTGACATGAATAACGGTGCACCTAATCAGGGTATGCGGGGAATTCAGGAAATTTTATCCCGCTTTGGAAAAGATAATAACATTAATCTTTCTTTCGATATTTTCGATTTAAGACAAAAAGGTGAGATACCCGGAATAGAATATGATGCTTACATTTCAAGCGGCGGACCTGGTAGTCCAATTGAAAGCAAAGGCGAAAAATGGGAAAATGACTTTTTCAATCTTTTGGATCAAATTGAGGCTTTTAACACTTCAAATGATGAACAAAAGAAATATGCTTTTTTAATTTGCCACTCGTTTCAGCTGGCTTGCCGAAAATTTGAGCTAGGAAATGTAACGGAAAGGCGTTCGAATGCATTTGGAATTTTTCCAATTACTTTAACTGAAGAGGGCGAACAAGATGAAATTTTTGATGGCATTACCAATCCTTTTTTCTCGGTTGATAGTCGAGATTGGCAAGTAATTAAGCCCGATTTTGCTGCATTTGCTGCAAAAGGCGCTAAGCTTTTAGCCATAGAAAAAGAGCGCAAGCATGTTGATTTAGAAAGATGCATGATGTCTATTCGGTTTTCTGATGAAATTATTGGCACCCAATTTCATCCAGAGGCAGATCCTATAGGTATGAAAATGTATTTGCTTCAGGATGAAAAGAAGAAAGCAATTGTTGATTTGCATGGAGAACAAAAATATTTAGATATGCTTAACAGTTTAGATGATCCTGCTAGGATTGTGTTAACGCAAAGTGTTATTCTTCCTAATTTCTTAAATAAAGCAATTGGGAATTTGCAAGAGGCCTAACCCAACCCCTAAAGGGGCTAAAAACACAGTCGACTGTCATTCTGAGGCACGAAGAATCCGTAACCGATTAGCACTTTTCTAAAATACTGAACAGGCTTTTTTTTGGCAGTAGGTTAATTGACGATTGTGTTTCTATCGCTTGGAGATTCTTCGCTGTGCTCAGAATGACAATCAGCAAATTTTCGTGAAACAAAATACAAAACTATGATACCTGCTCTACGCCAAAAATATAATCAACAGTTTACCGAAGAAAACTATAAAAACTTTATTACTGAGCTTGAGAAAGATTATTTTGAGATTCCGTTCCGTGTTGCAGAAACACCTGTTTTTGTTCCAAAGGCCTTAAAGGAAAAGTTAATTGCGGCAGGCGAAGAAATTATAAATCTGATTAAACAGCCCAACTTCAAGGAATTAACCCAAAAATCTATTCCCAAAGATTGGAATGTTCCAAATGAAAATGAGCAGCCTCATTTCTTAACTTTCGATTTCGGAATTTGCAAGAACGAAGCAGGCGAATTAACCCCTATGTTAATTGAAATGCAGGGTTTTCCCTCATTATATGCTTTTCAGATTCACCTATCAAATACTTTCAGAAAGTGTTTCGAAATTGACAACTCTGTTAATCACTTCCTCAATGGTTTCAACGAAGATAAATACATCAAACTTTTTAAAGAAGTAATTATCGGCAAGCACCAACCGCATGAAGTGGCTTTGATGGATGTAGATGCGCCAAACCAAAAAACGGCAATCGATTTTTTTGTAACCAAAAAAATGCTGGGCATAAAAATTCTGGCCTTGGAAGACATCAAGAAAATTGGTAATCAGTTATTTTACGAGGAAGATGGCAAACAGATCCAACTAAAAAGGATTTATAACCGTTTAATATTCGATGAAGTTGCTGATAATACGGAGATTTTCAAAAACAGCTTCGATCCGAGAAACGAATTAGATATAGAGTGGGTAACGCATCCAAACTGGTTTTATCGAATCAGTAAATACACCATGCCTTTTTTAAATAGTGAATTTGTTCCAGATACGCGTTTTTTAAATCAGATAGAAATTATTCCTACTGATTTGGAAAATTATGTTCTAAAACCACTTTTTTCTTTTGCTGGTATGGGTGTTATTATTGATGTAAAGCAAGCAGATATCGAAAATATTCCCGATCCGGAAAACTGGATTTTACAACGAAAAGTTTCCTACGAACCTGCAGTTCAATCGCCGGATGGAGGCGTAAAGGCCGAAATTAGAATGATGTATCTTTGGCCTGATGGCGGAGAACCTCAGCTTTGCACCAATCTAAGCCGGTTGAGTAAAGGCAAAATGATTGGCGTTCGGTACAATGCAGATTTTGACTGGGTTGGCGGAACCGTTGGATTTATGGAGGATTAGTAATAGTTTGCCGCAGATTCGCTGATTAATATTTCACTACCAAAAATAATTCTAAATCTGCGAATCTGTGGCTAAACCTTTTTACATTTAACTGAAACCTAAATCAACCAAGCTGCTTATATTTGTTTTATGAATACTCAAACGATTTTAGTCTTTTTACTTTTTGCGGTTGCATTGGTATATGTTGGCCGTTTGGTTTATAAATCATTACAGGTTAAAAAGGATGGCTGCGGTGGTAATTGCAAATGTGGTGTAGATTTTTCTGATATCAAGCCTGCTAAAAAGTAATTCGTCCCTTTATGATTAATCAGTTTAAAAACTACCTTAAGGAAAAAATAGAAATAACTGATGAGCAATTCGACAGCATCTCTGCCGATTTGAAAATAAAGAAATTCGATAAAAACGAAATCATTCAATATACTGGCGACATTACTAAACATGGTTTTTTTGTTTGTAAGGGCTTGCTTCGTGCTTACTCAATAGATTCAAAAGGCAAAGAACATATTCTTCAGTTTGCACCCGAGAACTGGTTAATTTCTGACAGAAATAGCATGAATAATGAGCCATCGGTATTTTTTATTGATGCAATTGAAGCCACTGAAGCTGTAATCATGCCAAACGATTTCATGGAACAGGCCGCCATAAAAGTTCCTTGCTTGCAACCTATGCACACCAAACTGCTAAATAATTCTATTCGCTTTATGCAGAAAAGAATTAATATGCTTTTGAGTGCCACCGCTGAAGAACGGTATCTCGACTTCATCAAGCTTTACCCAAATCTTACTTTACGCGTTCCGCAATGGATGATTGCCTCCTACTTAGGAATTACCCCTGAATCTTTAAGTCGTGTTAGAAAAGAGTTGGCCAATAAACACTTTAGATCATGATAAGCAGGATTTAAGGATTCTCAAGATTTATAATTCCTTAATCATGAAAATCCTATCATCCTTAAATCCTGTTAATTAATTACCATACATCAATTTCTACTCAAAGCCCATGCTGTACTTTTGTTTTGTAAATATTAAACATCTCAAAAAACAAAAGATATGGCAACTACAAAATGGACGTTAGATCCAACCCACAGCGAACTACAATTTAAGGTAAAACATTTGATGATCACTACTGTAACCGGTAGCTTGAAATCTTTCTCAGCAGAATTAACATCCGAAAGTGATGAATTTGCTAACAGCGAAATTTCTTTTAAAGGTGATATTGATTCTATTGATACAGGAAACACTGATCGCGATACACATTTAAAGAGTGCTGATTTCTTCGACGCAGAAAAATTTGCACATATTGAATTCACATCTAAATCGGTTGAAAAAGATGGCGGAGATTACATCGTTAAAGGCGATTTAACCATTAAAGGCGAAACTAAACCTGTAAAATTAACTGCGGAATTTGGTGGCATTGCAACCGATCCTTGGGGAAATACAAAAGCTGGCTTTACTTTAAGCGGAAAAATTAATCGTTCTGATTTTGGCTTAACCTGGAATGCTGCATTAGAAACTGGTGGCGTAATGGTAAGTGAAGAAGTACGCATTTTAGGTGAATTACAGTTTGTAAAACAAGCTTAATTCCTTTTGCATTTACAGCCTGCATTTTGCAGGCTGAACTTAAATTTTCCATGGAGGTATGAGGGAAATCAAAATAAAAGAAGTAGAAACAGTATTAAAAGCACCGGCACCGCACATGGTTGGCGATGGCTTTAGGGTACATAATTTTTTTCCGAGCGGTTATGAAATAGATATGAGCCCATTTTTCTTAATGGATTATGGCTCTAAAATCGAATTTTCTGCAAGAAAAGAACCTCGTGGCGTGGGTATTCATCCACATCGTGGTTTTGAAACGGTTACCATTGCTTACCATGGTGCGGTTGCGCATCACGATAGTTCAGGAAATAGTGGTATAATTTATCCTGGCGATGTGCAATGGATGACTGCGGCCAGTGGAATACTTCATAAAGAATATCATGAGAAAAATTACAGCTTAAAAGGTGGCCCTTTCCAAATGCTGCAACTTTGGATTAACCTTCCCGCTATAGATAAGATGAGTAAACCAAAATATCAAGCTATTAAACAGGCTGATATGGCAAGTTTTGTTCTTCCTAATGATGGTGGCAAAATCGAAGTTATTGCGGGTAAATTCCAAGGCTTAAAAGGCAATGCCACTACTTTTACCCCAATAGAATTGTATAATGCCCGATTAAACAAAGATGGAGAAGCAACTTTTAATTTCCCTGATCATTTTAATACTGGCTTTATGGTTATAGAAGGTCGTATTAAAATCAATGATAACGAAATTGCTGATGTAAACAGCTTTGTTCACTTTAAAAACGAGGGAAATGAAGTGAAGATCGTAGCAATGGAAAATAGTATCATTTTAATTTTAAGCGGCGAACCTATTCATGAACCCATCGTTCAATACGGACCATTTTTAATGAATACGGAGGCTGAAATAAATCAAGCCATTGAAGATTATAATCAAGGTAGATTTGGTTATATCGAAGAATAAATAGCGTTTAATTAATTATATTTTTGAGCCGACATTTCTAATAAAATTTGTCGGCTTTTTTGTACTTATCAATTTTTGTATCCTAACTAAATCAGTGTCAGATTCTTTTCATACAATCTTCATATTCCTTAGTGATATTTGATTATAAATCAGAACAGAAAAATGTCCGGAAAACAAATATTTCAAACTGAGACTAAAAGGCGTTGGCATACTTTTACTTGGGTAAGTCGCTCATTTTTTTTAGTTTTCATCATCGCAATAATCTGCGTAGCCTATACTTTATCTTCAGTTCAGGCGCCAAATTTGCCCTTTATCAATACAAATTCTCCCTTAACGCAAAAGCAATTGGAGAAATTAAAAAAATCTCAGCAGTATAAGGCTTTTACCATTGAGAAGTCTCATCTCCAGCAAATAAAAAAGGATCGGGAGCATAGAATTCTAACCAAACATGGCGATAGTAAGCGCATAAACATGGCTTTTTATGTAAGCTGGGCGGCCAGTAAAGATAAATCGTTGTCTGATTTGAAGCGCAACATCGGTCATTTGGACATGGTTGCAGCTGAGTCGTTTTTCTTAAATGGAGATTCGATTGTAGATAAAGCCGATACAGCTGCACTGAAAGTAATCCATACGGGGAAAAAATCTGCTATTGCCGTGGTGTCCAATTTCAATAAAGATCATTGGGATGGCGAAGCTGTAAAACGCTTGCTAAACGATTTGCCTGCTCAACAGAAATTGATTTACAACCTCATTTCAATCACGAAGAAATATGGGTTTAAAGGTATAAACATCGATTTTGAGGAATTAAACTTAGAGAACAATGATGGCTTTAATGCTTTCATGAAGAATCTTTACACGCAGTTTCATGCCGAAAAACTGATTGTCTCTCAAGATATTTCACCAGAAAATGATGATTATCAGCCAGAGATATTGCAGAAGTACAATGATTATATTGTGTTGATGGCTTATGATCAGCATACCGATCAAAGTAATGCCGGAGATATTTCGCACCAAGAATGGGTGGAAGAAAAACTTGATGATATTTGCAGCAAAGTTGACCCAGACAAAGTTATTCTTGCCTTGGCTTGTTATGGTTATGATTGGCCAAAAAACAGTATTGGCAAACCAGTAACCTACGAAGAAGCGATGACTGTTGCCGTAAATTACAAAAGCAAGGTTAATTACGATCCTGCCTCGGCAAATTTAAATTACAGCTACAGTGATGGCAGCGGAATTAAGCACGAGGTTTATTTTACAGATGCCTCAACTTATTTCAATTTAATCCGCAAGGCGGATGATTGGAATATAGCAGGAATTGCTTTGTGGCGCTTGGGCTCTGAAGATAAGCGCCTATGGTCTTTCATTTCAAATGATTTGAGTTTAGATACGCTTAAAAAAAAACCTTTCGATCTGCGTAAAATCTCTTCCTTAAATATGGGTGGCATTTCTTACATCGGAGATGGCGAAATCTTGGATTTAATATCCTCACCTAAACTTGGCGCAGTAAGATTTACCTTAAATAGGGATAACTTTTCCATTGCCGATCAAAAATACATGCGTTTGCCAGAGCAATATGTAATCAAAAGGTTTGGTGAGGCTGATAAGAAAATTGCCTTGACTTTTGATGATGGACCCGATCCAGTTTATACGCCGCAAGTGCTGAATATCCTAAAAAAGGAAAATGTTCCGGGATGTTTTTTCGTGGTGGGTATTATGGCCGAGAAGAATATGGAGTTATTGAGGCAAGAATATAACGATGGATATGAGATTGGAAACCACACATTCCTTCATCCAGATATGTCGGCCATTGGACCACGACGCGTTAAATTTGAATTGAACGCTACACGCCGATTAATTGAAGCCGTTACTGGCCATAGCACCATTTTATTTCGTGCACCTTTTAATGCTGATGCTGAACCACAAAACATATCTGAGATTTTGCCGGTTGCGCAAAGTCGTAAGGAAAACTACATCAATATTGGTGAATATATCGATCCGGAGGATTGGGAGCCAGGAAAAACAGCAGATCAAATTTTTAATGAAGTGGTTAAGCAACAAGATAATGGGAATATTCTGCTACTTCATGATGCTGGTGGCAATCGCGAAGCTACAGTTGCGGCGCTACCCAGAATTATTAAATTTTTCAAGGCTAAGGGTTATACATTTACCACTGTTGGCGATTTAATGGGCAAAAAAAGGTCAGAATTAATGCCTGCCGTAAACTCTTCTGCCAACAGTGGCTTTAGTGGTTCTGGCGATTATTTTTTCATCAACTTCTTTTACTACGGAAACATGATCTTAAATATCGTATTTTCTGTGGCGATCGTTCTCGCTATTTTAAGAACGATTTTTATTACTTACCTCGCCATTAGGCAAAAAAATAGAGCTAAGCGAAATATTGGCAAATTGATTGCTGATCCATCAGAAAAAGTGAGCATTATTATTCCAGCTTACAATGAGGAAATTACGGCAATACATACCATTAATAGCCTTTTAAAAACCGATTATCCAAATTTCGAATTAATTTTTGTTGATGATGGATCGAAAGATAAAACCTTTGAGATTATTAATTCACAATTTGGATACCACCCACAAGTTAAGGTTTACCGCAAGGAAAATGGCGGTAAGGCATCGGCTCTTAATTTTGGAATTACCAAGGCCAGTGCCGATTTTATTATCTGTATTGATGCCGATACACAGCTTAAAACCGATGCGGTAAAAGAATTGATGCGTTATTTTTACAGCGATAAAATTGCTGCCGTTGCTGGAACGGTTAAAGTTGGCAATGCGCACAACATTATCACAAAATGGCAATCAATAGAATACATTACTGCTCAAAATATGGATCGTCGTGCTTTCGATTTACTAAATACCATAACCGTTGTTCCAGGTGCCATTGGTGCCTTTAGAAAAGATGTGGTTTTGGAAATTGGCGGCTTTACTATAGATACCTTAGCAGAGGATTGTGATTTAACTATGCGGATTCTAAGAGCTGGTTATAAGGTAAAAAACTGTGATGCTGCAATTGCCTACACCGAAGCACCAGAAACTGTAAACATGTTGTTGAAACAACGTTTCCGCTGGAGTTTTGGGGTAATGCAAAGTTTTTGGAAAAACCGTAAAACCCTATTGAACAAAAAATATGGGTATTTTGGAATGGTGGGAATGCCAAACATCCTAATCTATCAGATTATATTACCGCTATTTTCTCCATTGGCAGATTTGTTTATGCTCATTTCATTAATCAGCGGATTGTTTTCTTTAAGCGCAATAAACAACCTCACCCTAACTGGCTTTTCAGGAATTTTGAGCTTACATAATGGTTTTGGACAAGTGTTATTTTACTACATTATCTTTATTGTTGTAGATATGATTTTTGCGGCGATAGCTTTCAAAATGGAGAAAGAGAAGTATAAAAACCTACTTTACATCTTACCTCAACGGTTCTTTTGGAGACAATTAATGTACTTGGTTTTATTTCGTTCGTTTAGAAAAGCCATTAAGGGAGAACTAGAAACTTGGGGAACATTAAAAAGGACGGGCAATGTAAAAGAGGCTACAGCTTAAGGATTATTTTTTTGTCTTAGAAAATGATTGGCTCAAGCTTTTGGCGGTCATCAGTCCTGCCATTCGCTGTAGCCCCGATAAAGAATCGGGGGCTGCCGCTATTGTCAGGTTTAGCAACCAAGTTTGTACGCTATGCCAACCGCAAAAATGAAAGGCTACAGTTGCTTTTAGCCCCGGTTGCAGCGTTTAACCTGCAGCAAGAAAGTATGACGAGTGAAGCGTATAAGCAAAAAACGGGAAGAAATTTTAATTTTTGTAGAAACTTTGCGCTCCAAAATATAAATGACTATACTTTTTCTATCAAGCAAACGGCATAGGCTACAACGCCTTCTTCCCTACCTACAAAACCCATAGTTTCATTTGTGGTTGCCTTAATAGAGATATCCTCAGTAGATATTCCAATGGCAGCAGCTATATTCTCTTGCATTGTTGGAATATGGGGATTTATTTTTGGGGCTTCTAAACAGAGCATGGCGTCGATATTTCCAACCTGCCAACCTTTTTCTGTTAACAGCTTAACGGTCTCTTTTAAAAGGATAACACTACTAATCCCCCTCCACCTTTCATCGGTATTTTTAAAGTGGAAGCCAATATCACGTAAATTAGCGGCACCCAAGAGGGCATCACAGATAGCATGAAGCAAAACATCGGCATCCGAGTGCCCAAAAGCACCTTTATCATGATCTAAAGTTACTCCACCAACAACAAATGGATGTTGATCTTTTAACTGATGTACGTCGAAACCAAAGCCTACTCTAATTTTCATGTTAGAAATTTAATTTTATGAAAGTTTAATCGAAAATTGTTAGGTCTTATTGTTTAACGATCTTCTTATCGCCAAAGTTAAACAAAAGGCCAAAACGTAGGGTATTGGCTAGCGGACTTGTTTGTGCATTTGCCAACAAATAAGAGAAATCGATATTGAAGACATTATACTTTAAGCCCAAACCTAATGTAAAATACCTGCTATCGCCTTTCATTGGGCTTTGATAGTTGTAACCCGCCCTTAGGGCAAACTGTTGGTTGTACCAATATTCCAGTCCTGTTGAAATTCCAACCTCCTTAATTTCTTCGCTAAAACCACCTGGTGCATCGTTAAATGATCCAAATATTCCTGCAGGAACAGAACGATTAGGGTCTTTTCCACTTACGATAGTGTTATTCGAATCGTAAATTGGTTGTGTTGGAACTAACAGTTTGTTAAAATCGACTGCTAGGGTAAATGTACTGAACTCATCAACAACAAAGGTAGAAGCGCCACCAATCTTAAAGTTAGTAGGAAGAAAGAAACTTTCGCCTCCATCAGAGTAACTCATCTTAGTGCCAATGTTCGAAATATTTGCGCCGGCAGAAAGAACGGTCTCCTTACCGAAAAGCGTGGTAGCTGTTTTATATAACCCTGAAACATCTACTGCAACAGCATTACCGCCATGAACCTGACCAGAAGAAGCAAACTGCCCTGAAGCAAGGTTAGAATAAATATATCTTAATGATGATCCCAATGAAAACTCCTCTCCAAAACTTCTGGCAAAAGAGAAATCCAAGGCCAATTCGTTCGGATTGGAAATACCCAAATCTTGTTGATTAACATCGGTTAGCTGAATAGAACCTAAAGAAAAATACCTTAGTGAGGCACCTATTGTATTGCGATCATCGAGTTTATAAAATCCACTTAAATAGGCAAGATTAATATCGGGAACCAAGCTCTTTAACCACGGACTATAAGAAACAGAAAAACCATAAGGCTTATCGAGAAAAGCAAGCTTTGAAGCGTTTATACTCGCAGAATTTACATCACCAGTAACCGCCACACCCGCATCACCCATGGCACCTGAACGGGCATCTGGAGTAATTAATAGAAAAGGAACAGCTGTTACAATATTATTCGATTCACTACCATTAGTTTGGGTATTACCTATAACGACTTGGGCATTTGTTTTACCAAAAACCAAGACTAAAGATAGTGCAGAAAAAGCAAGTTTACTGATGTACTTGAGATTCATCCTTTAAAGGTACGTAATTTTAGATCTTCGGGAATACGTTATTCTGGAGATTAATATTCTTAACGTAAAACCAAAAATTATATTTCACCAAAATACGAATAAAGTGATTATTTACTAATTAAACCTACGATTTTTACATACCAATGTATCTGTAAAAATCGTAAGTATTAGTCGATTAGGCAATTAGGCTATAAATAATTAAATGCCAGTATGTTAATTCTTCTTTTTAACTAAGCCATTTAGCTTTTCGGCTATAGCATCTTTTACTTTTTCGGTTGCCTTGGCCTTGACGGTCTCTATCTTCGCTTGTGCTTTTGTCTGCAATTCGGCATTCTTTTAGGCAATTACACTATTCACTGCATCCTTAGCGGTAGCTTTCGCATCGCCAGAACCGTATTTTAATCTAATAGTTGGCTTCAATATTGTTACCCCCAGAACTGCATTTAGCTTTACGGTTTCACTCATAGCTACATTTGTCCCCGCCTTACTATTTAATTTGGCAATGATGGCATTTGCGGTTTCGTTTGCCTTGGCGCCAAGCATTGCCCTCGGAAGATTGAGTGCCAGATCATAAGCCATGGTCTGAACGAGTCCGTTTGAACCTTGAACATTCATCACAATTCCATCTTTCTTAATATCAAACTGCGCTACATTTAACGTCCATCCTTAATTTTAAACTTCGTCTTTACGTTATTCAACTCGAGTTTTTTAAACTTATCAGAGCTTAATGCGGATGCTAACTTATTCAAAGGTTCAAATCCATCAAGCACTGCTTGAATAATATTTGTTAAGCCTTCTGCATTGATAGAAGAATAAACGGGCATCATATTTTGATCCAGATCAGAATCGAACTTTAAATTGGTGGAGAAACTACCTTTGGTAAACTTGGCTACAGGGGCTAATAATTTAATGATATTAAAAGCATTAAATGCCTTTTGAATATCCATTTTCTCTATACCAAAATCTACATCAACCTTTGGTTTTTCAGGGTTGATGGTGGCATAAGACCCATTCATTTTTAAGGTTCCATCTAACATATTCATGCCCATATCCTTAAAAGTAATGGCTTTATTTTTCACTAATAGAGCACCTTTTGCATTGGTAATATCATAAGTATCGTACAAAACTCTTCCTGCTTTTGCGGCAACATTAAAATCGATATTTCCTGGCACCTCAAAAACAGTCAGTTTAGAAGTTGCTTTCTTTGGTTCATTTTCAGCTGGAGTTACCTTTGGCCCCATCAATTCGTTAACATCAATTAAGTTAGATGACATATTGAAATTACCCTGTGAGGCTTGGTTTTTCTTAAAGAATTAACTTAAATAATTGTTTACCGATCCATTTGCCGAAAAATCACTTTTACCAACCTTGGCCGTTAAATTACTAAGCGTTATATTCTTCGGACTGAAAACCATTTTAGCAGTGGGCACACTCACCGGCATTGGAACATTCTTACCAGCATAGTTAAAATTGCTGGCGATCATTTGTCCTGATGCCTTGAAAGCTTCATATTGCCCTTTATCTATTGAAGATTTTCGACCAGCAGCTTTTACATCAGCATCCAAAATACCGCTTAAGGTCATATCTTTCATTGGGAATATTGCGGTTAATTGCTTTAAATCTAGCTTTCCTTTTAAGGCCATATCCACAAAAGGATCGGTTGTTGGGTTTTTCAATAGCAATCTTCCATCTACCGGCACCTGCCCAAACTCCAAATGGAAAGCAGGAATATTAACTACGGTATGATCGATAACGCCATCTGGGTTGTTAATGTTAGATTTAACCTGGATATTATTAATGGCCGATGGTAAAGATGGATACTTAATTTTTCCATTTTCGATTGAAAGATTTACATCAAAAGCTGGCAAGGATTTTTCGTTATAGGTACCTTTAGCAGTTCCATTCATTGCAAATTTTCCCGTGGCCTCCATATCCTTACAGTTAGAGGCATAAATTGCTGGAATAAGCGAAAGGAAGTTCCTAAGCTCCGATTGTTTCGCATCGAACTTAAAATCAACAACCATATCTTTAACATTTGGCATGGCCAGATAGCCAACTGCTGATAAGATTAATTCATTTAACTGAATTTTATTTTCAGCGAACGTGAACTTCATGTTCTTCATATCGATATCGATTGGAAGATCTGCGTTTAATTTTACTTTGTTTAAATAAGGAATCCCTCCATATTTAACGGTTAACTTTTCGATATTTGATTGGGTTTTCAAGGTAAAAAGATCCTGTGTAAAATCTCCCTTTCCACTAGGATTAAGGTTTTCGAGCTCCATAAAGAAAACCAATGATGCATCATCATAAATTACCTTTCCATTTTCGATAGCATACTTTTGCAATGCCACTTTAAAAGCTGTTTCATCGGTATTTGTAGCTGCAGAAGCGTTATCTTTTTTCATGATGTCCCAATTGGCCTTTCCGCTCTTTAAAACCTTGGCAAAAATATTAGGCTCGTTAAGATCGATTGAGTTTATCTGATAGATTTCGCCTTTAATAACACTGAATAAATTAACCTTTAATTGCAATTGTTTAACATTTGCCAAGGTATCCTTAGCAAAACTATTAAGTCCTATTATACTCAAGTTGTTGATTTTTATTCCCAAATTGGGGAAAGATGTAATCAGGCATAGGTCGAGATCCTTAAAATCGACTTTGGCATTTACTGTTTTATTGATGGTTGATTTAATTTTTGCATCAATTTCTTTTTTAAAAAACAGCGGAATAGCTGCAGCAGCGGCAAACAGAATTACAAAAAGAGCAGCAATTACTATGATTACTTTTTTAAGCAGACTTATTTTTTTTACAGTGATAATGTTTGGGCTAATAACTCGACAATAAATGAACCAAAATGTATGATGCTTATTTTTAATAATTTAACATTAAATTTAGTGAAAAACTAAACAGACACAATACGGGATAAAATAATACGTTATGGCTTAAAAATATATTCAGTATTTTATTGTCACAATATTTATATATTCATTTAAAATTGTTTAATTTTATCGGTTGAATCGCTATTGGGCGATATTCCCTCGTATCATATGAAAAAACTTATACTATATTCTTTTACTTGTTTGTCATTAGCTGCACTACTTACAGGTTGTAGCTCTAAGGGCGGAAATAGTTCTAGCAAAACGGGTATTCCTTATGCCGATAGGAAAAGCAACAAGAATGCCTCTGGCGCATTTGCAGTTGCTACGCAATATAAACGTGCTCCTGGTCCTGGTTTAATTCCGATTGAAGGTGGCGTTTTAGTGGTTGGTGGTAGTGCCATCGAAGTACCTGGCGTTGAACCAAACATTTACAATTACAAAAGACAGGTAACTGTTCCATCATTTTACATGGATGAAACTGAAGTATCTAATACCGATTGGTTGGAATACTTACATTGGATTAGATATAACTATCCTGAAGATCGCGAATTTTATTACAACGAACTTCCTGATACATTGGTTTGGCGTAGTGCGCTTTCGTATAATGAACCTTACGTAGATAATTATTTACGCCACCCAGCCTACCGCGATTATCCTGTTGTAGGCGTATCTTGGGAGCAAGCTTCTCGTTATTGCGAATGGAGAACTTCTAGAGCGAATGAATTTATTTTACGCGAAAAAGGAATTCTAACAGATTATAAAACGCTTAGCGCTGGCACATCAGGAAGAGGAAACAATTCTACAACTGGTGCAGCAACACCAAAGCCTACTAATCCATTTAATACTGATGCGTATTTAAATGGCCAATATGATGATAAAGGAAAAAATGCTCCAGTAGATTACAATACAAAAACTGGTGCCGCAACTGCAACCGCTGGTGCTGCTGCTCCTGCAACAGGCGGCAGAAATGCACAACCAAGAAGAACTGCAACTTTGGAAGATGGTGTAATTATGCAACCTTACCGCTTACCAACAGAAGCTGAATGGGAATATGCTGCATTGGGTTTAATTGGTAATACGGAGTACGAGAATATCAATCAAAATAAAATTTACCCTTGGAACGGCTTAGGTGTTAGTTCGGCTAAAAAGAAAACCAGAGGTATGATCCAAGCCAACTTTAAAAGAGCGCCTGGAGATTATATGGGTGTTGGTGGTTCATTGAATGATAAGGGAGATTTAACTGTTCCGGTTATTCAATATACTCCAAACGATTTTGGCTTATATAATATGGCTGGTAATGTTAATGAATGGGTTAATGATGTTTTCAGAACAGGAACATTTACTGATGCCGATGCTTTTAATCCATACCGTGGTAACTACTTTACCAATAAGAAATTAGAAGATACGCAGAGTGGGAAAATTGCGCTAGATAAATACGGCAACCCGATTAAGGAAAATGCTTATTCTGGCAGAAAACAAACTTGGGCAGAAAAACAAGCGCAAGCAAAACGTACCGATTCGATTTCTAAATCTACAGATCCACAAGCAACGGCTTTTGCTCCAGCTGGTTATCAAGCAGATCAAAGAGGTTATCGCGATAAACAAAACACCTTACTTAATGAAGAAGGCGTTACTTTGGTAAACGATAAATCGAGGGTTTACAAAGGTGGTTCTTGGAATGATATGGCTTACTGGTTAAATCCAGCAACTCGTCGTTTCATGCAACAAGACGAATCATCGTCAGAGGTTGGTTTCCGTTGTGCCATGACAATGCTTGGTGCTCCAGAAATTAGTACAGCAGGCAAAAGACAATTTAAAAATCCTCCTCAAAAACCTTACAGGGTAACCAGAGGTAAATAATATTACAAACTCAAAAAGTCCCGATTTAATGTCGGGACTTTTTTATGTCTTAATTTTAATTTAAGTTTTAAGCGAACTGAATTAAAATTTGATTCTTCTCTACTTTATCGCCCTGATTGACCAAAATTCTTTTCACTATCCCATCAGCAGATGATTTTAGGATATTCTCCATTTTCATGGCTTCCAGAATTAATAGGTTATCTCCCTTTTTAACGTCTTCTCCCTCTGTTACGCTCACTTTCAAAACCAAACCTGGCATTGGTGCTTTTATTTCAGAAACCTTATTGGTGGCTAATTTATCTAGCCCAAGTTGTTGTAGTAATTGATCAAATTGATCTTCTACCTTTATGTTATAAATATTACCGTTTACCTTTATTTTACAAGTCTTTTCTGCTTTATCTACATCAACCACTTCAGTATTAAAAGATCTATTCTGAAACAACACATGAGCATTTGATGCATTAAGATTATTTACATCCAATTCAATGTGTTTACCATTCACCAAAAGCTTAGCTTTTGTTTCTTCAATATCATATTGAAACTGATCATTTACCTTTACTTTATACATAGTTATTGTGTTAAAGCATACTGAACCAAATTTGCGCCCATTTTAAGCGCTTTGGTTCTTGTTTCTTGACTATCTTCTGGATAAGTTCCAAAATCTTCCCAGCCGTTGCCCAAATCACACTCGAAAGTGTAATAACAAACCACACGTCCTTTGTAAATTAAGGCAAAACCTTGTGGCCGTTTATTATCATGTTCATGAATTTTTGGCAATCCACCAGGAAACTTAAACTTTTGGTTATAGATGGCATGATTGGCTGGCAATTCTACAAAACTCAATTCAGGAAAAACTTTCTTCATTTGTGGCCTGATAAATTTATCTAACCCATAATTATCATCAATATGCAGAAAACCTCCACCCATGAGGTATTTTCTAAGGTTTGCAATTTCTTGATCACTGAAAACCACGTTTCCATGTCCAGTCATATAGATAAACGGATAACTGAATATCTCTTTTGAGCCAACTTCTACAATGCTTTCTTCGGGATAAAAATTTGTTTTAAGATTGCTATTGCAATAGGCGATCAAATTTGGAAGTGCTGTTCTATCTGCATACCAATCTCCACCCCCACTGTATTTCAGTTTAGCCATTCTATAAGATGGAGCTGAGTTAAAAGCATAGAGCCCAAAGACTAAAGCCAAAAGACCAAAGCCTAAAATTAGCGACTTCACTTTAAAAAAATGAAAATTGAAAATTGAAAACTTCAAACTGATTATCGGTTAAGGTAATTGATTTCAAAACAAACGGAAAGCGCTGCAGTTTCTGTGCGCAACCTGTTATCTCCTAAAGTTAAAGCTTTAAAGCCTTTATTCAAAGCTAAATTAACTTCTTCGGGAGTGAAATCACCTTCGGGACCAACAAGGATAAGATATTTTTGATGAGGGACAACGAGATCGGAAATGTATTTCTTCTCTCCTTGATCAATACAATGAGCTATTAACTTCTCGCCATCGAACGGAAGTTTCATAAAGGCATCGTAAGAAATTGCCCCATTTAATTTTGGATGATAAGCTTTAATTGATTGTTTAACTGCCGATGTAATCACCTTATTAAGGCGATCTTCTTTCACAATTCTACGCTCAGAGCGATCGGTAATGATGGGTGTAATTTCATCAATACCCAGTTCTGTAGCCTTTTCTAAAAACCACTCTATTCGATCGATATTTTTGGTTGGCGCTACTGCAATGTGTAGATGGTGATTTCTCTTGTGAAATCCCCTTTCCACATTCAAAATTGACAGCACAACTTTTTTTGGATTATCTAATGTGATTTCCGCTGTATAGAAACCGCCATTCCCATCCACAAGATTTACTAATGATCCGACCGGCAAGCGCAAGACTCTAACACAATGTTTGCTCTCTTCTTCGTTAAGGGTATAAGTATTGTGGGCTATATCTGGCGTATAGAAAATATGCATTGTTGAAATTAATGATTATCAACCATATCAGCTTCATTAATAACCAGTTCTAGCTTAATTGTTTCTATGTTCTGCTCTGTTTTCTTAAGGATGGTAAACAGGTAACCGTAAGATTCATTGCTTTCTCCTACTTCGGGAATACGTTCAAATACGTGAGAAACTAAGCCACCAATAGTATCAAAATCTTCATCCTCTGGTAAATCGTGAGGAAGATGCTCATTAACATCATAAACGGTTGCAAAAGCATTAACGATAAATTCATTATCAGAAACTTTTTCTACCAATGGTTTTTCCTCATCGTACTCATCCTGAATCTCACCCACTAATTCTTCTACAATATCTTCTAGTGTTACCATTCCCGCTGTACCGCCAAATTCATCTAAAACGATAGAAATTTGAATACGATTACTTTGTAACTCACTCATTAAATCGTTAATCTTTTTCGTTTCTGTAACAAAATAAGGCTTACGAATAATATCACTTAACGTCCAATTCTGATTTTCAGACATCACCAATGGCAAGATATCCTTGGCATGAATAATCCCAACGATTTTATCCATGATCTCATCATAGACAGGTAAACGAGAGTAACCTTCCTTGATAATGGTATCGATAACCTCTTCCTTTGAAGCTGATAATTCTATTCCAGAAATTTTCGTTCTAGGCACCATGATGTTTTTAACAACACGCTCATTAAAATCGAATACGTTCTTTATTAGTTCATGCTCGTTATTATCCAAGGCACCACTTTCTTTTCCTTGATCTAAAAGGTATTGCAACTCTTCTGTACTGTGCAGAGATTCGTGACCACCAGATGTATCAATACCAAAAGGTTTAAGGATGATTGCCGCAAGGCTGTTTAAGGTCCAAATGAATGGTTTGAAAACAACGTAAAAAATCTGAAGTGGAACAGATACGAATAAGGTTGTAGCAACTGGTCTCTGTATAGCAAAGGATTTTGGTGCCAATTCTCCAAACACAATATGCATAATCGTAATTACCGAAAACGCAACAACTGTTGATGCTGAGTGAATAAAAGCATCGCTAAAGCCCCAATGTAAACTATCAAAAAGATTTTTAAAGATGGTATGCATAACGCCTTCACCAACCCAACCTAAGCCAAGTGATGCAAGCGTTATACCTAGCTGTGTAGCGGCCAAATATCCATCAAGATTATGGATAATTCCTTTGGCCATTTTACCAACGCGACTGCCCGTTTTTGCTTTAATTTCTATTTGTGATGCCCGAACTTTTACAATTGCAAACTCAGCAGCAACGAAAAATCCATTTAGCAAAACTAAAAATAAGGCGAAGAATAATCTCCATCCTACCGATGCTGTATCTGGCTCGCTAACAGCGGCTAAAATTACATTTGTGGTAGGCAATATTGCACTTAACTCTGAATTAAAAAACAAGCAGACCGTGGGTAAATCCATTAAGCTAATTCTCTAAATGTTGTATTATAAAGTTCCATACTTTCTTTAATTACCTTGTGCGCGTAACGAACACCAAGTAAATGTTCGATAGTTACATTTTTATCTTCCAACGCTTTGTAATCTTGAAAGAAACGAACAATCTCTTTCATTTGGTGTGGAGGCAACTCATCTAAATCGTTGATATAGTTCACCGACATATCGTGTGCTGCAACGGCGATGATCTTATCATCCTGCTCTCCATTATCTACCATGTGCATTACACCAACAACCTTAGCCTCGATTAATGTCATTGGATAAACATCCACAGAACAAAGCACTAAGATATCTAATGGATCTTTATCATCGCAATATGTTTGTGGAATAAAGCCATAGTTAGCCGGATACATTACAGAAGAAAAAAGAACTCTATCTAACTTAATTAGACCAGATTCTTTATCTATTTCATATTTGGCTTTTGAGCCTTTAGGAATTTCAATGATTGCGTTTACAATTTCTGGAACGTTTTTACCAGGAGATACGCTATGCCATGCGTGATGATCGTCTTTTGCCATTTTTTAATTTAAATCTGAATTGTTGTCCTCTTCAGTACTTTTTACTAACACTTTACTTTTCACAAAGGTAATCAATAATGGGATAGTTGTAATAAGGATGAAGCCAATAATAATGTATAATAAGTAATCGTTAATTTGTTTTTCAAATCTTTTGCCCAAAAAATAGCCCAATAAGGTTAAGGAACAAATCCAAAGTACCCCACCAACTACATTATAAAGTGCAAATTTTTTAAATTCTAACTTTACTACACCAGCAAAAATCGGTGCAAAAGTTCTAACTATCGGAACAAACCTGCCCATAATTAATGCAAAAGCACCCTGTTTATTGTAGTAAGCTTCTGCGGCCTTAAGATACCTTTTTTTAAAGAAGAAACTGTCTTTTCTGGTATACAATACTGGACCAGTTTTTCGGCCAAACCAATAGCCTGTGAAGTTACCCGATATTGCTGCTACACATAATCCTGCCAGTAGAACGGCAATGTTTACATCTAGCTTTCCGGTGGCTACAAACATCCCTGCTAAAAACAATAAATAATCGCCTGGAAGAAAAAATCCGAAGAAGAGGCCTGTTTCAGCAAAAATAACAAATATAACAAGATAGAAACCGCCCTCCCTCAATAATTTCTCGGGGTCGATTAAATGCTGTAGGTTATTCCAGAAATCCTGCATATATCTATTATTCGTAAAACTACAAATAATTATCTAACAGTGTATATCTATATTAGGTTTAAAATTATTGCAGGATAAATACCCAAAATTAGTGTAATAGCAACCGATACAGCCAAAACAATCTTGTATTGGGCTGGTGTAGAAAGTTCGGTTTCTGTTCCATCTTTAAACCAGACAGCAACAATTACCTTGAAATAATAGTAAAAACCTACCAATGCATTTAAAACTGCGAAACCTACCAAAAGCGTTTTGTATTGGCCCATTACATTGAGGAACATCAAATATTTTCCAATGAAACCAGCCGTTAAAGGAATTCCCGCCAACGATAACATGGCAATTGTTAGCGATAAGGCTACCAAAGGATTCTTCTTTCCTAGCCCATTGAAGCTTTCAAAGCTGTCGCTACCTGTCTTCTGTTTCACCAGGATTAATACCGCAAAAGCGATGATTGACGCGAAAGTATACGCTGCTGCGTAAACCAAAACATTGTTTTGAGTATGTGGGCCAATTACTACAAGTGAGAATAATAAATATCCTGCATGAGAAATACTTGAGTAAGCCAGCATACGCTTGAAGTTCTTTTGGAAAAGAGCAGTAACGTTACCAATAAATAAGGTTAAGCAAACAATCACAATTAACGGCGCAACCCAGAAATCGTGTAGTGGCTCAAACGGTCCTGCAAATAATCTTAAGAATGCAGCGAAACCAGCGGTTTTGACTACTGTACTCATGAAAGTAGTAATTAATGTTGGCGAACCCTCGTACACATCAGGTGTCCAGAAGTGGAAAGGTGCAGCACCAACTTTAAAGCATAATCCAATCATCATCAGGATCACTCCCGGGTAGAAGATTGGGGAAACTGCTTTACTGTTATCTACTAAATAAGCTTGAATTTTATCTAAATCAAATGAGCCTGTAGCGCCATAAATTAACGTGATACCAAACAACAAGAAGCCAGTTGAGAATGCACCCATCAAAAAGTATTTCAATGAGGCTTCGTTTGAGGCAAAATCCTTTTTACGGATACCGGCAAGGATGTATAAACTTACCGACATGATTTCCAAGCCTACAAACAGCATTGCCATGTTTTTGTACGATACCATCATAATTATCCCCGCCAGGGCGAAAAGAATCAAAGTATAATACTCGGCTATATTATCGCTTTTTGAGTGGAAATAGTTTTGGGTTAATAAGAAAATTAAAAGCGTACCGATGATGCAAACACCAGAAAATGCTAAGGCGAAATTATCAGTTTGCATCATTCCGAAGTGAACGGCATTGCCATTCCATGCAGCGAAAGTAAATCCTAATGCAGTAAGTAAGCCAACAACGGTAAGCGGTAATAATGCTTTATTTGCTTTAAACAAACCTGCATAAAGCACAATAAAAGCTGTTATACTAATGGTTATTATAATATTCATTGCTTATTTTACTGATGTTAATTTTTGATTTACCTGCTCTAATAAATGTTGTACAGATGCCTCTGTTAAGTGCAATATCGGTTTCGGATAAACGCCCAAAATGATGATTAACGCACAAATAATATAAAGAACCAACTTCTCTGTTCCCTGAATATCGGTGAAAGTAATTGTTAATTCGTTGGTTTTGCCAAGCATTACGTTTTGGTACATGCGTAACATGTAAACCGCTCCGAAAATAATCGTTAAGCCTGCAATAGTGGCTGCCCAAATGCCGTAATTGTAAACGCCCATTAGTAGTAAGAACTCACCAATAAACCCATTTGTTCCTGGCAAGGCTACAGTTCCTAAAACGATGATAAGGAATGTAATTGCCAGTTGAGGTGCTGATTTAGCAATACCACCCAATTCTTCAATTATATTGGTTTTGGTACGTGAAAAGATAATATCTAAAACGTAGAACAGACCAACCACGTTAATACCGTGACTTAACATTTGAACCATCGCACCTTGCATACCTTGTTGGTTCAATGCGAAAATGCCTGCAGAGATTAATCCAACGTGAGCAATAGAAGAATAAGCAACTAAACGTTTAGCGTCTTTCTGCGTAAAAGCGATTATTGATGCGTAAACGATTCCAATGATGGAAAGAACAATTGCCAAACAAGACCAATCCTGAACACCTGCTGGAACGATTGGCAATAGCCATCTGATGACGCCGTAAATACCCATCTTCAACATGATGCCTGATAACAACATCGTTCCTTGTGTTGGAGCTGCTGTGTAGGTATCTGGTTGCCAAGTGTGGAAAGGAAAAATCGGCATCTTAATCGCAAAAGCAATAAAGAAAGCCCAGAAAATCCATCCTTGTTGTGCGCTATCTAAGTTTAAAGCATAAAATGCCTGAATATCAAAGTTGTGTGCAGGGTTTTGTAAGTACAAATAAATAATCCCCATCAACATAAACAATGAACCTGCAATCGTATAAACGAAAAATTTCATGTTAATGCGAACCCTATCTTTTCCACCCCAGAAAGCACAGATGAAATAAATTGGAATCAAAGCGGCTTCCCATCCAATGTAGAATAAGAAAGCATCCATCGCGGTAAACACCAATAGCAATCCTGCTTGCATAAATAAAATCAAAGCATAAAAAGCCGCAGGATTTTTATAATCGTGTCTGTAGCTCGAAAAAATGATAATCGGCACCAATAAATTGGTAAGCAATACCATCAACATGCTGATTCCATCGATTCCCGCATGAAAACGAATGCCCAAATCTGCAATCCAAGGTAGGTTTGCTTCAAACTGTGTACTTGCATTTGGAATGAAGTTACAAGCGATAAACAAAGCCAAGCCTAAAGAAGCCACCGAAATTACGGTCGAAACTATTTTAGCCGACTTACCCGCAAAGACCGTAATAATAGCACCTGCAAGCGGAAGAAATATAAGTAGTAAAAGTTGTTCCATTATTTATTTTTGAACCCTTTTTATATGTAATAAAATGTATAAGCAAGCAATGCGATGATACCGAATACCATCATGAATATATAGAAACCAACGTTTCCACTTTGTAATAAACGTACGCCCTTACTTGCCTCGTTTGTGCTCCAACCTAATCCGTTTACAATTCCATCGATGAATTTGGTATCGATAATTCTGTAAAAGAATCTCGAAAAAGCATCTAAAGGTTTTGTAATGATGAAATCGTAAATCTCATCTAAATAGAATTTATTGTACGATAATTTTGCCAATGCAGAACGTGGCGCCTCATCGGCAACAGGAACGCGAGCACCTTTAACATATCTTGTGTAAGCGTAAAGCAAAGCGATTATAGCCGCTACAACCGAAACACCCATTAAGGTAAATTCTGTTGAATGGGTTAAATCTAACTCATGTTGTGCAACCACGGGTGATAACCAATGTGCCAACCATTCGTTTCCACCGAAAACATGGGGAATGTTAATTGCTCCACCAATAGCAGCTAAAATGGCTAAGATGATTAATGGAATAGTCATCGCTTTTGGCGATTCGTGTACATGACTTTCTTCATGATGTGTTCCTCTATAGTTCCCAGAGAAAGTAAGGAACATCATTCTGAACATGTAGAAAGAAGTTAAGAATGCGGTTAATACACCCACGCCCCATAGAATCGGACTGTATTGATAAGCATTTGCCAAAATTTCATCTTTCGAGAAGAAACCCGAAAACGGCGGTAAACCGGCTATCGCAATAGTACCAATCATCATGGTTAAGAAAGTAACAGGAAGTTTTTTTCTTAATCCACCCATGTGGCGCATATCTTGTTCGTGGTGCATGGCATGAATAACTGAACCCGCACCTAAGAATAATAACGCTTTGAAGAAAGCATGGGTTAATACATGGAAGAATGAACCTGTATAAGCGCCAACGCCTAAGCCTAAAAACATATAGCCCAGTTGAGATACCGTTGAATAAGCCAATACTTTTTTAATATCGGTTTGAGTTAAAGCAATAATTGCCGCTATTAAAGCTGTCGTAATACCAACAATGGCAATGATGTGCTGGGTTAGTGGTGCTAAATCGAATAAGACGCTTGAACGGGCAATCATGTAAATACCTGCCGTTACCATCGTTGCCGCGTGAATCAACGCAGAAACCGGTGTCGGCCCAGCCATCGCATCTGGTAACCAGGTAAACAAAGGCAACTGTGCAGATTTACCACAGGCCCCGATAAATAATAAGATGGTGATTAAAACCAGGGTATTATTGCCTGGCAACATGTTCGCTGCCTGAGGAAATATTTTAGAGAATTCTACACTTCCGAAGAAATTGAACATTAAAAATACACCAAGCAAAAAGCCCAAATCGCCAATACGATTCATTACAAAAGCTTTTTTCGCTGCCGATGCATAAGCCGTGTTGGTGTACCAAAAACCGATTAACAGGTAAGAACATAAACCTACACCCTCCCATCCGATAAACATCACGATGTAGTTTGAACCTAATACTAATAATAGCATGAAGAACACAAACAGGTTCAGGTAAGAGAAGAATTTACCAAAACCCTCATCATTATGCATATAGCTGGTAGAATATAAATGGATTAAGAAACCGATTCCGGTAATAATCAAAAGCATGATTGAACTCAACGGGTCAATCAGAAACGAAAGTGGAATGTGTAATGTTCCCGCACTAATCCAATCGAATAAAAATACTTCGTGAGATTTTTGTGTATCGCCTTGTAAACTAAAGAAAATAACTACGCTGATGATGAAAGAGGCCAAGATTACTCCACTTCCGATGATACCAACAAGTCCTTTAGATAAAGAATTTCTGCCCAGTCCGTTAATTACAAATCCTAATAGAGGAAGTAAAGGAACTAACCAAATCAATTGTTCTATTGTCATTCTTAATATATATTTACCACTTAAGGCGATTTAAAACATTAATATCTATCGATTTCGTATTTCTGTAAACCATTACGATAATTGCCAAACCAACTGCAACCTCTGCAGCAGCAAGCGCCATAATAAAGAATACAAAAACTTGTCCTGATGGGTCGTTGTTATGCACTGAAAAAGCGGTTAAAAGCAAATTTACAGCATTTAACATCAACTCTACAGACATAAAAATTACGATTGCATTTCTGCGGGTTAGTACGCCAATTACACCAATTGTGAAAATAATTGCACATAAATAGATGTAGTGATTTAGCGGAACGCCTGCCATTTGTGTAGTTAAATTTTCCATTATGCTTCTACCTCATCCCTTTTAGATAACAAAACTGCTCCAACCATTGCTGCCAATAGTAATAGAGATGATAATTCGAATGGTAATAAGAATGGACCGAAAAGCTCTTTACCTAAGTTTTCTACCAAACCTAATCCCTGATTTTTCAAAATTAAAGGACTGTTAATGCTTGCTGCTTTGAAAGAACCAACCAGGGTTACGACTAAACAACAGCCTGCAATTACACCTATAATTTTAATTAATGGTGATTTTGATGGTTCGGTTTCATTGTTCAAATTCAGCAGCATCAGTACGAATAAGAATAACACCATAATGGCACCCATATAAACGATGAAGTTTACAACAGCCAAAAACTGTGCATTCAACAATACATAATGCACCGTGAATGTGAAAAAGGTAAGGATTAAGTACAATACGCTGTGGATTGGATTTTTTGCGAAAATCACCATCAGCGAAAAGATGATACTTAATGTGGCTACGAAATAGAATACTTGTGTACTCATTAATTTGTTATTTGTTTGTACGCCTCGTCATTACGAGGCACGAAGCAATCTTATTTATTTAACGTCTATCGCATTAGGATTGCTTCGTTCCTCGCAATGACGGATTGGTTAAACTAATTTTTATTTCGTTTCGTGAAGACACGAACCGAGACTTTATGCCTATTGCCATGGTTTGTGTCTTCACGAACCATATTTTATTTTTTCATCTCCAACGGTGCCTCAACCAACTTATCCTTACCGTAAATGAAATCCTTACGTAAATAATCTGCAGGTACAATTGGTCCGTCTAAATAAATTGCCTCTTTCGGACAAGCCTCTTCACATAATCCACAGAAGATGCAACGCAACATATTAATTTCATAAGTTGCCGCATATTTTTCCTCACGGTATAAATCTTTCTCTTCAGGTTTACGTTCTGCGGCAATCATGGTAATTGCTTCAGCGGGGCAAGATAACGCACATAAGCCGCAAGCGGTACAACGCTCTTTTCCATTCTCATCACGTTTAAGTGAGTGCATCCCTCTAAAGTTTGCAGAGAATTCGCGTTCTACTTCCGGATATCTTATTGTAGCCTCTTTTTTGAATAAGTGGCTGATGGTGATGCCCATACCTTTTGCAATTGCAGGCAGGTATATTCGCTCCATAAAGCTCAAAGGCTTTTGCTCCAGTACTTTTTTCTTGTTACTTAATGATTCCATAATTAAAACTTCTCTATAATCGCAATCACAACCCCGGTTATTATAATATTGGCAATCGCCAAAGGTATCAAACCTTTCCAACCTAAATTCATCAATTGGTCATAACGGAAACGAGGGATTGTCCAACGTACCCACATAAAGAAAAAGATGAAGAAGAATATCTTCGCAAATAAAATAGCTGTTCCGAATAATGGCGCCCAAGTCGGCCCCAGCAATGTTGCCATATAATCCATTCCCGGATAGTTATATCCACCAAAATATAATGTTGCCATTACTGCTGATGAAACAAACATATTGATGTATTCAGCGAACAGGTAAAAACCTAATTTCATTGATGAATACTCTGTGTGATAACCACCAATTAATTCCGTTTCACATTCAGGTAAATCGAATGGTGCACGGTTAGTTTCAGCAAAAGAACAAACCATAAAGATTAAAAATCCCAATGGTTGATATAAAACATTCCAATGCCAACCATGTTGCTGGTCTACAATTTCCTTTAAGCTTAAAGTATTTGTCATTAAAAGCAAAGCGATGATTGATAATCCCATCGCGATTTCATAACTGATATTTTGCGATGCAGCACGAATAGCACTCAATAAAGAATACTTATTGTTAGATGCCCAGCCACCAATCATTACACCGTAAACACCTAATGAAACCACACCGAAGATGTACAAAACACCAACGTTGATATCGGATACTTGAAGAGGTACAATTTTATCGCCGATTAGCATTGGGCTTCCCCATGGAATAACAGCGGTACCAATACAGGCGCAAAGCAATGCTAAACCAGGACCAGCGATGAATAACCATTTGCTCGATGTTGTCGGAATAATTTCCTCTTTCATAAACATCTTTAATCCGTCGGCCAAGGGCTGTAAAATACCAAAGGGACCAGCTCTATCAGGACCTAAACGGTCTTGAAGATATGCTGCGACCTTACGTTCCGCATAAGTAGAATACATGGCAATTACCAAGCTGATACCGAAAATTACCGCTACCAGAATAAATTTCTCTATGATAAAACCTGTATCCATTAGTATTTAACTGTTTTATGTAATTCAACTTCATTTGCAGCTTGCAATGCCTGATTAGGCTGGATAACATGCAAAGGTTTTAATGTTTCGTAATGGTTCGATGCGATTACCGAAGTATCATCAATATGAGTAGGATGTTCAATAACCCAATCAGAAGTTGCTTTTTTATCGAAACGGCAAGTGTTACAGATAAATTCTTCTACTTCTCCAAATTGGTCCTTACGAGCTGTAACACGTAAAACATCTTCACCTTTATACCAAAGCGTTACTTTACCATTGCATTTGTCATGGCCGCAATCACGGTGTGCATCAACTGGTTTGGTAAACCAAACACGATTTTTGAAACGGAAAGTTTTATCCGTTAAAGCACCAACAGGACAAACATCGATTACGTTTCCAGAGAAATCGTTATCAACAGCTTGTTGGATATAAGTCGAAATTTCTGAATGGTCGCCACGGTTTAAAATACCATGGACACGTTTGTTTGTAATCTGGTCTGCAGTGAAAACACATCGATAGCACAGAATACAGCGATTCATGTGCAACTGAATTTTATCACCAATATCAATACGTTCGAAAGTACGACGCTCAAACTCATAACGGGTTTTTTGCAAACCATGCTCGTAACCTAAATTTTGTAGATCACATTCACCAGCCTGGTCACAAACAGGGCAATCTAAAGGGTGGTTAATCAATAAAATTTCTACCACACCTGCTCGTGCCTCTAAAACTTCCGGAGAGGTAATGTTCAACACTTCCATACCATCCATTACTGTTGTACGGCAAGATGCAACCAATTTTGGCATAGGGCGTGGGTCTTTTTCCGAACCTTTTGTTACTTTAACAATACAGGTACGGCATTTACCACCACTGCCTTCTAACTTAGAATAATAGCACATCGCTGGTGGAACGATATCACCTCCAATTTGCCTTGCAGCATTTAGGATAGTGGTTCCGTTATCAACCTCTACTGTTATTCCGTCTATCGTAACCTTAACTTTTTCACTCATGGTTAATGATAATCTTATTTTTTTGTCTCGCCTTGGTTCGTGTCTCCACGAACCAATTCTATATTTTTATGTTTCGTTTCGTGAAGACACCAACCGAGGCAAATGAACCGAGGAAAAATTATTTTTCTTCCGTTACCGGAGCTTTTTCAATCGGCACAGCATAATTTGCGATGCCATAGTTTTGCGTTTGGCTTTTAATTGGCTCTTTAATATGCCATTCAAACTCATCTCTAAAGTGACGAATTGCACTTGCAACCGGCCAAGCTGCCGCATCACCCAAAGGGCAAATGGTATTACCTTCAATTTTACGTTGGATATCCCAAAGTAAGTCCACATCGCTAATCGTTCCATGACCATGCTCGATTTTGTGTAATACTTTTTCCATCCATCCGGTACCTTCGCGGCAAGGCGAACATTGTCCGCAACTTTCGTGATGATAAAAACGGGCGAAGTTCCAGGTATTGCGAACAATACATTGGTCTTCATCAAAAGCGATAAAACCACCCGAACCCATCATGGTTCCTGTAGCAAATCCACCCTCAGATAAAGATTCGTAACTCATTAAACGAGGTTCGCCGTTAGCATACTTTAAAGTCAGATTAGCCGGTAGAATTGGCACAGATGAACCACCTGCAACCGTTGCTTTTAATCTTTTACCATTAGCAATGCCACCACAATATTCATCAGAATAGATAAATTCCTCCACCGGTAAGCCTAATTCGATTTCATATACACCTGGCTTTACTAAATTACCTGATGCTGATATTAACTTTGTACCTGTACTTCTACCGATACCAATTTTTGCATATTCTTCGCCACCATCATTAATAATGGGTACAACTGCAGCAATCGACTCCACATTATTAACTACTGTCGGACAACCGTACAAACCAGCGATTGCGGGAAATGGTGGTTTAATCCTTGGATTACCTCTTTTACCTTCAAGAGATTCTAACAATGCAGTTTCTTCACCACAAATGTAAGCGCCACCACCCGGCTGAACATATAACTCTAAATCGTAACCTGTTCCTAAAATGTTTTTACCTAACCACCCTGCAGCCTTTGCCTCAGCAATTGCTTTTTCCAGAATACGGATTTGAGGCATCATCTCACCACGAACGTAGATGTATGAGACCTTTGCACCCAAGGCAAAACTGGCAACAATCATCCCCTCAATTAATGCATGGGGAATGTAGGTCATCAAATAACGGTCTTTGAAAGTTCCTGGCTCAGATTCATCAGCATTGCAAACCAAATAACGTGCAACTCCTTCTGGTTTAGCCAAAAAACTCCATTTCATCCCCGTTGGGAAACCCGCACCACCACGACCGCGTAAGCCAGATTTCTTAACTTCTTCAACAATCTCTTCAGGTGTTAAAGTTTTAAGGGCTTTTTCCACGGCACGGTACCCACCTTTTTGGCGATAGACCTCAAGTGTATTGATGCCTGGTACGTTTATATGCTCAAGTAATAATTTACGACTCATTATTTTTTACCCCTAAATCCCCTAAAGGGGACTTTATCCCCTCGTTGTTAAACTCCCCCTTCAGGGGGCCGGGGGGTTATTTATTTTTCAAATCTTCAATCAATTTATCTACACTCTCGGTAGTTAAGTTTTCGTAGAAAGTATATTCCGGGCTAATCTGTAATACCGGACCGAAACCGCAGGCAGCCAAACACTCAACTCCTCTAAAGCTGAATAAACCATCTGCTGTAATTTCGCCTTCTTTAACGCCTAACTTGCTTTCCAAGTGGTCTAATATTTTTTCAGCGCCAACTAAACAACATGGTCCAGTACGGCAAACTTCCATTGCATATTTACCTTGAGGCTTTAAGAAATACATACTGTAAAAAGTAGCAACTTCGTAAACTTCAATCGGCTGAATTTTTAAGTATTCTGCAACTTTATCCATTGCCGAAGTACTTACCCAAAGAAATTCCGCCTGTACCAAATGTAATAGTGGTAACAAAGCCGATTTACTTTTATCTGCCGGATAACGGGTAATTACATCATCAAACTTGGCAAGCAACTCTGATGAGAACACTACAGGTGTTTGTTCTTCTACTTTAAGCATCTAATTCTCCTGCAATAATATTCATACTACTCATGTTGATAATGGCATCGGATAATAGCATACCCTCGCTCATCGGTGCAAACATTTGGTAATTTACAAAACTCGGTCTGCGGAAATGTAAGCGATAAGGTGTACGTCCGCCATCGTTTATCAAATAGAAGCCTAATTCACCATTTCCACCCTCAACAGCGTGATAAACTTCAGCTTTTGGAGCATCAATTTCGCCCATCACAATTTTAAAGTGATAGATTAATGCTTCCATGTTGTTGTAAACTTCTTGTTTCGGAGGAAGATAAAATTCAGGAACATCAGCATGAAAGATACCTTTTTGTTCTGATTTAATTTTTTCTAATGCTTGCTCAACAATGCGCAAACTTTGCCACATCTCTTCATTACGAACAAGATATCTATCATAAATATCACCACTCGTTCCCACCGGAACTTCAAAATCGAAATCCTGATAAGAAGAATATGGGTCGCTTACACGAACATCGTAATCTACACCCGTAGCACGTAAAAGCGGGCCAGTCCAACTGTATTCTAAAGCTGTTTCTTTAGTTACTTCAGCGACTCCAGCTGTTCTATCTATAAAAATACGGTTACGGCTTAAAAGGTTTTCGAACTCTTTTAATGCCACTGGAAATTCTTTCAAAAATTTATTGATTTTCGCAAAAGCGATTTCATTAAAATCTCTTTCAAAACCACCAATACGGCCAATATTTGTTGTTAAACGAGCGCCACAAACTTCTTCAAAGATTTCGTAAATATGCTCACGAAATTGAAAAAGGTAAAGGAAAGTTGTTGTTGCGCCTGTATCCTGACCGATAATCGTATTACAGATAATGTGGTCGGAGATACGAGAAAGTTCCATAATGATTACGCGAAGATAATCTACACGCTTAGGCATTTGGATGTTCAACAATTTCTCAACCGTCATGTGCCAACCCATGTTGTTAATGGGAGAAGAGCAATAGTTTAACCGGTCGGTAAGTGGGGTGATTTGATAAAAAGGGCGATGCTCGGCAATCTTTTCGAAAGCACGGTGAATATACCCAATTGTAGAAACGCCGCTTACAATACGTTCGCCGTCTAATTGCAAAACGTTTTGAAAAACGCCGTGGGTTGCAGGGTGCGTTGGACCTAAGTTTAAGGTTACCAGCTCACTTTGCGGGTCGTTATCTGTAAATACCGGATGGTTATGATTCATAGACCTTAATTCCGCAATTCGGAACTCCTTTCAAATTTATTAATTATTTACTTTTATATCTGTCCTAATTCCCCTTTAGGGGCAAGGGGTTTACCTTCCAAAAAATTCGTCTTTTTTATCTACTCTATTCGGGTCTTCCAATGGATATTGTTTTAACATCGGGTGAACACCTAAATCATCCATATTTAAGATACGGCGCAAATCTGGATGACCTTCAAACTTAACCCCGAACAAATCGTATGTTTCACGCTCCATCCAGTTAGCACCTTTCCAAACCGTAGTTGCTGTTTGGATAGTTGGATTTTGTTCAGAAATAAAAACTTTAATTCTAATCCTAACTTTTTCAACCATATTATTCAGGTGATAAACAACAGCAATACCATGATCTTTCCCAGGATAGTGAACTGCTGTGATATCAGTCAGGAAATTAAACTTTAATTCCTCTTTCAAGAACGATAAAACATTTACAATAACATCTTTGGTAGTTGCAAAAGTTAGCATACCATAAGGCTCAGAAACAGCAGTTACTTTTTCGCCAAACTTATCACTAAGCTTTGCAAGGATATCGTTATTTAGCGTCGTTTCTTCCATTATTTAATGCCGTATTGACCTAAAAGTTCTTTATAATAATCAGAGTTTCTTCTTCTGCCAGATTCATTTCTAACCAAATCCTGAATACGCTGGAAACCATCTAGAATAGCTTCTGGTCTTGGCGGGCAGCCAGGAACATAAACATCCACCGGAATAACCTCATCAATACCTTGCAAAACAGAATAAGTATCGAAAATACCTCCGCTACTTGCACAAGCACCAACAGCCATCACCCAACGTGGCTCTGCCATTTGGATATAAACTTGTTTCAACACTGGAGCCATTTTTTTAGCAATGGTACCCATCACCATTAAAACATCGGCCTGACGAGGAGAAAAACTCAAACGCTCTGCACCGAAACGACCTAAATCGTAGTGAGAACCCATAGTTGCCATAAACTCAATTCCACAACAAGATGTTGCAAAAGGTAATGGCCATAATGAATTTGAGCGAGCCAAACCAATCACTTTATCCATCGAAGTGGCAAAGAAACCAGACCCTTCTATTCCTGGAGGCGCATCAACTATATTAATTTCACTCATGTTTATAAACAAAAAATGCTCATTCCTTTGCAGAATGAGCAACAAATTTACAATATTTTAAAGGCAATTAAACTAGCTTAACTCGATTTAGAACCTTTCTAAATAAATAACTCAGTACCCAGTTGTCAATTTTCAGTTTGTAGTTACAGGTTTAATAACCGCCGTTAAAAACTGGAAACTGAACTAGTTCCAGTCTAAAACTTTTTTCTTGATCACATAGATGAAACCCAACAATAGTGTGCCCATAAAAATGAACATTTCGATCATTCCATCCATTTTTAAAGCTCTAAAGTTTACCGCCCAGGGATACATGAAGATAACCTCAATATCAAAAAGCACAAATAAAATAGCAACTACAAAATACTTAATAGAAAATGGTTGACGAGCATTACCTACTGATTTTACACCAGCCTCAAAAGTCTCCAGTTTATCGCTTGTTTTACGTTTAGGACCTAGAAAGTGTGTTGCAACTAAAGTAGTTACTACGAAACCTAAGGCAACAACTACTTGAAAAATGATTGGTAAAAAATCTATTGCTGTACTTTGCGCTTGCATAATCTTTATTTTCTGATGCAAAAGTAAAAGAAAAAGGCAGAGTAACCAAACTCTGCCTTTTCTAAATTATTTAACTATCGAATTATTTACCTTTTCCTTTTGGTGCAGGGGCTGCCAATTCTTTTAGTTTAGCTGCTGCAAATGTACCTGCTGGATAAACCGCTACACTCTTATCAAAATACTCTTTTGCCTTAGCCTTATCAGAGTTATAATAATAACCACCTATATTATCGTAAGCTTCTGATAATTTCTTAGCATTAGGGGTAACTAACTCCGGTTTTTCAGTAACCTTTTGAATAAATGTTTCAAAATACGGTACCATTAGGCCTTTTGGAGTTTTTTCATCATCCAATAAACTATTAATACGAGCTCTGTAAAGATAAGCATCTGTAGTTTCTGGTGCCAATTGTGTTACTTTAGCTATAGATGAATCGGCTTTTACAAGTAAATCTTTTGATGGATTTTTCTTTGCGGAGTATTGAGTTGCATAATCAAAATAATAAGCTAAGCCATTGTAAAAGTAACTATAAAGTACACCTTTAGAATTAGGACCCGCTGCAATTACTTTATCATAAATTTGAGCTGATTTAGCATATTTTTTGGCATCAAAGAATGTTTTGGCAACTTCTGCTAATGCTTCAGTATTTGCTGAATCTTTCTCAACTGCTTTAGTAATGTTTATCAACGCTAAGCTATCTTGACCAGCCTTTAACTGAGCTTTACCTAAATAAAGATAATCGAATCCTAAAATTTTATTTGGATCTTTTTCTTTAGCGAAAAACTCATCCATGCTTTTCAAAGCTTGTGGATAGTTTTTATTCTCGTAAGCTGACCATCCTTTTAATCTTGATACCACAATTCCCTTAGGATCATTTGCTGGAACCTGTAAGGCTGTTGCAACTTGTTCTAAAGTTTGGTAATCTTTTGCGTAAAATAAGAACTGTGCGTAACGTAATTGAGATTCTAATGATTTATCAGTTAAATCAAGATATTTTTTGTAATTCTCAATTCCTTTAGTTGCTCTTTCTTTGTTAACCCCAAAGCTACTCCATAAAAGGTAAAGTTCACCAAGTTCGCGATAGGCAGGGCCATAGTTTGGATCAGCAGTAATTACATCATTTAATTCTTTTTCACCTTCGGCGAAAGCTCTAGAATCTTTATACATTCTACCAATTTGAGTTTTTGCTCTTCTGTTGGTTGGATCGATATCGTTTACACGCATGTAAGGACCCAAAGCTTCAGAATTTTTCTTTTGTAGTGCATAAGCATCACCTTGTGCTAAGAAAATCTCAGCGTCTTTGTCCTTAGAATCCAACTCATCTGCCTTGGTAATGTTTGCTAAAGCACTTGTAAAGTCTGGCTTAGAAACATCATCACTTGGCTTATCTTGAGCTAAATATGCCTTGCCGATATATAAATAAGTTTTATAATCTTTAGAAGCTATAGCTACAGCCTTATCAAAATTAGTTTTTGCAGATGTTGGATTGTTGGATAACATATCTGCCTCACCTAAGCCAATAAGGTTTAAGTTATTTTTTGGATCAGTGGCCAAGCCTTTGTTAAATACTGCTCTAGCTGAATCTATATAACCAGTTTTAAGATAAACCAAACCAAGATTGTAATAGTTATTACCATCAGTTGCTTTAGTGCTTACCAATGATTTAAGCATTGATGAAGCTTTTTGGTACTGTTCAGCATCGATAGCTTTTTTCGCGTCATTCAAATCTTGAGCAAAAACTGCAGATCCCATCAACACCAAACCTAAATTTAAGGTTATTGCTTTCTTTAAAATTTTCATCGGATATCCTGTTTTTTGTTAATAAAAATGAAGTTTCTTAATAGATTACTTCGTGGTTCAATTTATAATTAATTAATTTTTATTCCCTTTTGTAAGGTTAAGTTGTCTAGGCATTAACTTATGTGGGCCTAGTCCAGATTTAAGTACAATCAATTGTCCTCGCTGGCTTCTTAACCATGTTGCAAATCCTGTGCCTAAACCATCTCTGCCTTCGCAATCTATTATATTTACGTTTCTAAGGAAAGGATAGATTCCTTTAATCAGATTGTCTTGCGTTGGTTTATAGAATTGATCATCTCCTGGTTTACCTTTTAGATTTTTAACACCTAAAAGTTTTACCTGCTCTAGGTATTTAGCCATATCAGTATTTCGTTCAGAAACCCAATTAACGCCTAAAATACCAATAAAATTTTTATCTTCCGCAATAAGTTTAATTACTTCATTGCTAGAATTTTTAGAGTAAACACCTGAGGCCGGAAATTGACTGATACTAGCCAAGTCCTTGAAATATTGAAAGGTGCTTGAATAAGCATTATCAAACACCAATTTCTTATCTGATTTCTTCCCCTGCAAAATATCAATTACTTCTTTAACGTCGATGGTGCTGTCGATATTGCCTTTATTGGTAATTAAAGCAATTCCATCAACTGCAAACCTTGAGGTATTAATCCGAATATGACGTTGGTTATAATATTTTTCTTCTGCCTTTGTAAGTAACCTGGGTAAAACAATTACCCTAACACTATCATTTAAAAATGCTGGCAAAAGTTTTTGCTCGGCCTTAACAATTGTTTGAAACTTTGCTTGAGGATAATCTAGGTTAAAGATATCTATTTGTTGCTGTACAATTGGACCAACACTTTCATCAACCAATATTTTTAAAGTACCGCTCGTTCTGGTCTCTTTCACAACATTTGTTTTATCTTTTCTTTTACAAGATACAAATGCCAGAATGCAGAATATAAAAAGGATGTTTCTCATTTAATGACTTAGTCTCGCCTACCCAGGCTTAATAATCTTATAAAAGCATAAATAATCAAGAAGATTCCTATTGCTATTTTCCCCCAGTGTGGGATATTTAGATTTAGGCCCTTCCAAAAGATAAATGCGAAGCCCAATATCACATAGAAAACAAACATGACAAGGCCTAAAATGAGCAAAAACCGCTGTTTAGGCGATTTTTGCTTAAAAATATCAAAATTTAACATCTACTATTAGTTCAATGTAAAGTTAACGTTGATGTTGTATTTTACCCTCACCGGCTTACCATTTTGGATACCTGGGTTCCAACGTGGACTAGCTTTTAATACACGGATAGCTTCCTCATCAGTTCCACTACCCAAACCGCGGGTAACAGTTATATCGGTTAACTTACCATCCTTTTCAACAACGAAAGATAAAAACACTTTACCTTGTACGTTATTTTCTTGTGCCATTGGCGGGTATTTAATTGCGTTACCTAAATATTTGTAGAACTTAGGTAAACCGCCTGGAAACTCTGGTTGTTTTTCAATACTAACGAAGTCATAAACTTGGTTATCATCAACAGCAACTGCGTTTTCTCTTTTTGGTCCTTCACCAACTGGCTCGTTAATAACGATATCAGCAGTTGGATCTCCTTTAATATCACGTTGACCTGGGTCAGCCTCTTTCAATTTTTCTACCGTAGGTGGTTCATCACGAACCTCAATATCGGGTTTAACAATTGGAGGTGGCATTTTCACCTGATCCACTTTTGGTGGTGGTGGTTCTACCGGTGGTGGTGGTGGTGTTTTTGGATCCACTGGTGGTGGCGGTGCTAAAATAACTTCTTGTGCTTTAAGTTTCTCATCTTCCTGATCCATAGAGCCTTTAATAAGACTATAGATTTTTGGAGAGAAGAATAACACTAGAAATATTACAGATCCGATGAATAATGCTTTTGCAGTGTTCGAACCATTGGTTTTACGCAATTGGTAAGCACCGTAGCTTTTGTTTTTATCCTCAAAAACCACTTCAAGCCATTCCTTTCTTAATATATCTAACTTCGACATAACTATTGGTTTAACTGATTATAAAATTCCTTGCTCTTTCATGGCTTGTTTCTCATTGTCAAGAATGTTGTCATCATCAATCTGACGAACCTTAACTTTAAGAATTTCCAATTCATCCATCATATCTACAAAGTTCTGGAAAGTAGATCCTGATGTTGGTTTTACCAAGACCACAAAATCTCCAGGTACTCCTGATGCATCGGCTGTTTTTCTATTTTTTACGATAGCATCGCCAACTGCAGATACAGATTCAATTGTTGGTGCACTTGTTCCTGCAACACCCATATACCATGCTACCTTATCTTTTTTACCTAATAGGATAGTCATTGTTTTACTTGCCTTTAGCTCTAACCTATTTTCAGGTAACTTTTCGTTCTTATCTGGCTTAGCAATATCCATCGCCTGCGGCGTAGATATCGATGTTGTTAAGATAAAGAATGTTACCAAAAGAAACATTAGATCCACCATCGGAGTCATATCAACCCTTGGTGTGGACTTCTTCCCGCCTGTGTTTAATTCTGCCATTTCTTAATTCTTTTTAGCTTCAGCATTAGTAACCAATAAAAATTTGTTTACACTTTGCTTCTGAAGCACATCAATAATCTTTTTAACAACTGGATATTCTTCTTTAGCATCGCCCTTGATACTAACACGCATATCTTGATTATTTACTTCCTTGGTTGCTGTACGAGCCTGTAAAACCCATGAGTTTAACTGATTGTCGGTCGAATCTGTAGGGATACCTCTTTGTACACCTGGTTTCATACGATCTGTGCCACTCATAGCAATAAAACCTTTTAAGCTTGCAAAAGGTACGCCGAAAGTTGAGATCACTGAGAAACGTTTAATTTCATCAGGAGTAAACTTTACACCATACTGCTCGCCCATTAGCTCTAATGTTCTAGCTCTTACCTTAATACCTGCTACTTCGAAGAAAACCTTACCCTGTCCGATTGTTAAAATCGCATTGTTTTCAGCCGGCACTTTAAACTCATACGTAGATGAGGGTGTAGAAACGGCTAGTGGTTCTGGTTGCCTTGCGGTAGCAGTTAAGATGAAGAAAGTAAGTAACAATGATGCCACATCACACATGGCGGTCATATCCGTTACGGTACTTGTTCTTTTAACTTTAATTCTAGGCATAATATTTTTTACTAGTTTTTAATAATGATGATCTTTTTTCCGGTTTTCCATAAAGCCGGTAAAAATTTTTTCAAAATTCTTATTTATGCGAACTAGCGTATGTTTGAACGATGCTAAAACCAGCTTCATCAATAGCATAAGTTAACTTATCAATTTTAGAAGTTAACACATTGTACATGATAATTGCTACTGTAGAAACCAAGATACCAGTCATGGTGTTAATCAATGCCTCAGAGATACCTACCGCTAATGCTGATTGATCTGGAGCACCAGAGTTCGCTAAACCCGCGAAAGCCGTGATCATACCTTTTACTGTACCTAATAAACCGATTAACGTACCGATTGATACTAATGTAGCGATGATGGTTAAGTTTTGCTCTAACATTGGCATTTCTAATGCTGTAGCTTCTTCAACCTCTTTTTGAATAGCAACGATTGATTGCTCAACATCCATGTTTGGATCAGCTTCAACCTCGCTATATTTTTTCAAACCAGATTTGATTACGTTAGCAACCGATCCTTGTTGTTTATCGCATTCTGCCTTAGCAGCTTCGATGTTACCAGAATTTAAGAATCCTTTTACTTTAACGATAAATGTATCTAAACTCGATTTACCGCTTGCTTTACCAATTACGATAAAACGTTCGATTGAGAATACAATTACAACTAATAATAGTCCAACTAAGATTGCTACAACAAATCCTCCTTTGAATGCAGTACCTAAATAGTTACCAGGTAAAGGTAATTTGTCTCTATCTCCGTCGATGAAGTTATCTGCGGCTCCGAATACGAAATACCATACGGCAAATCCAAGTGCTATACAGATTGGAATTACTAATGTTGCAAATACATTTGAAGCACTTGAAGACGAGGTCTCTTTTTTAACAGTTGTTGGTTTTGGTGCGTTTGCCATTTTTTTTTAAATTTTTAGTTTTAGTTCTTGTTTTTAATTTTTAGCTGTTTTCTTTTGTACTACACACAACGTTTGTCATCTGCTTTTGTTGCGAAAAACAAATTTATAAATTGATTTTAAATTACAAATTAATAAATCAATAAACAATTAAATCGTTACTTAAGATTTAGTTTACGGTAACCAACTTGGGCATATAACAAAAAAATTGCCTCAGCCGGAGGCAATTCTTTCACAATAAAAACTAAAAAAAAATCTAATTGCAAATTTTTGCCATAAAAAATGCATTTAAAACTGCATTTAACACAATTTTAACGCTTCTTCGTACAATTTTGAGTGAGTTGCCTGCTCTAACTGCCTAAAATTTTCTTCAAACGCATTATTCAGTTCATAAGCTTTTATGAAATATTCTTCTTGGTTATTCCATGTTTTAGATGGGTCTAATATTTCATCGGGCACATTAAAACAATGTAAAGGAATCATTAAATTAAACACATGGTGCTTTTTATAATGTTGATGATCTAGATTTCCGCTCAACGCGGCAGTAATCATTGCCCTGGTATAACTTAATTTTATTCTCTTACCAATGCCATAAGCACCGCCGCTCCAACCTGTATTTACCAACCAAACATTTACTTGGTGTGCCCGCAATTTTTCGCCAAGTAGCTCAGCATATTTTGATGGGTGTAATGGCAAAAATGCCTTACCAAAACAAGCCGAGAAAGTAAGTTGTGGCTCAGTTATACCTGCTTCCGTTCCTGCTACCTTTGCGGTGTAGCCGCTCATAAAATGAAACATGGCCTGCTCTACATTTAATTTAGAAATGGGCGGCAATACGCCAAAGGCATCAGCGGTTAAAAAGAAAATGTTTTTTGGTACGCCTGAGATTGATGGCAGTATCGCGTTCTCAATGAAGTTTATCGGATAGGCAACACGAGTATTTTCCGTTTTATCAATGTTTGCATAATCTACATCCTTGGTTCTGGGGAAGAAGTTGATGTTCTCTAACAGGGCACCAAATTTTATCGCATTATATATTTGTGGTTCCTTTTCTTGGGTTAAATCGACACATTTTGCATAACAGCCACCCTCGAAGTTAAACACCGAGTCTTTTCCCCAGCCGTGTTCATCATCGCCGATTAATCGTCTTTCTGGATCTGCCGACAAAGTTGTTTTTCCAGTACCTGATAAGCCAAAAAATATTGCCGTATCGCCATCCTTACCCACATTGGCAGAACAATGCATGGAAAGCGTGTTTTTATAAAGGGGTAGAATAAAGTTTAAAACAGAGAAAATTCCTTTTTTTATCTCTCCCGTATAACCGGTTCCACCAATCAAGATCATTTTTTTGGTGAAATTGATCACTGAAAAATTTTCTTGTCGGGTTCCATCGGTAGTTGGATCGGCCAAGAAACTTGGTGCCGCAATAATGGTCCATTCGGGCGTTATTCCTAAATCATCTCTTTCGGGACGGATAAATAAGTTATTGGCAAAAAGGTTTTGATAAGCAGTTTCTGTAATAACCCTAATGGATATCGAATAATCAGGATTGGCACAAGCGGAACAATCGCGAACGTAGATTTTTTTATCGTTCAGGTAACTCGTCATCTTCTTAAAAAGCTGATCGAATTTTGCTGGACTGATTTTAATATTGATGTCTCCCCACCAAACCGTGTCTTCGGTAACATCATCGCAAACGATGAATTTATCTTTTGGAGAACGGCCAGTAAATTTTCCGGTATCTATTGCCAATGCTCCAGAAGAAGCTAGCATACCTTCTTTATTTAATAAGGCTTCATCAATTAATTCCATTGGAGATAATTGGTATTTTACGGCAATGTTCTCGCCTAGATTTAGGTAGCCTAAATCTGGCGTTTGCAGTTTCTTTTTGCTCATAACAATAAGTTAGTTAGTGGGCCAAAGGTAAAGCGTTATTTAGCAAAAAAACGAATATTTTTGATTTAAAATTTACATATTGTAGCAAATACACTATTACTTAATAAACTGATTATTAGATATTTATGTGATATTTTTGAGCTTAAAATATTTTCGTTTTATACACTAAGGGTGTTTTTGGAGGGAAGATTTGAATAGTTATATTTTTACCGATAAGGATCTTCGACTACGCTTACACAAGCTATGATTGACAACATTCTTGTTTTTTTCGTCATTGTGGGAATATTCTCTGATTTTTCATTCCTGATGCATCGGGGTAGAAATCTCCACCTTGCTCTTTACAATTTACTAGCGGCAATGAGGTTGCCACGTCACGATGAAAAATCGCGACTCGCAATGACGATCGCCTTAAACGTCACTCATATTGATTTTTATGAAATAAATTAATCCTCAGACGATCGCCCTAAAAGTTAGCGACTTTGACTACAAAACTTGAAAGACAAACTTTGCGATAGAAAGGCACAGGTTTCTGTTTGAAATACGAACCTGAGTTAAATAAACCTAGTAGGAATGGTTCGATTTTTCATCGAAAGGAATGGATAGCAGGGCTGAAGATGCCAAGTGCTTCTTGCTTCCGTTTCCAAAAACTAGCCGCCAGCTTTTTTCACTTTGTAGCCATCTTTTTGAAGAATACCCATCACTTTATCGCGTACATCGCCCTGGATCATAATTTCTCCATCCTTTACTGAACCTCCTACACCACACTTGGTTTTAAGCATCTTTCCCAATATTTCTAGATCTTCGGTACGGCCTCGATAGCCTGTAATAAGCGTTACGGCCTTACCACCACGGTTTTTCTTATCTAGCATAACCCTTAAATCTTGCTGGTTGTTGGGTGAGGTAACGGTATCATCAACTTCTTCAACATATTCGAATTCGGGATTGGTAGAGTACATGATTCCGCCAAGATCGCTTAAACTATTTTTCTTTGGTTTCATATTGCAAAGGTAAGAGGTAAAAAGTAAAATGGAAGAGGTGAAATGCTATGGAACAATTACATTTAAGGAAAGTGGTTTTACGAGCCCCTCGATGTGTTTACCCATTTGCAAAGGTTCGCCATCTACATGCACGGCTCCCTCCTTTTCTCGGGTAATTACAATGTTTTTGCCTTTTATAATTTCAACCATATCTGAGGTTTCTGCCGTTCCCCTTAACATTACATAACTTAAAACGGGAAGCTTAAGTAGGGAGAAAGGTTTAATAATGCAAACATCGAGCAAGCCATCTTTTACGGATGCATTTGGAGCAATGTAAACATCGTTTCCATATTGTGATGAATTGGCAATACTAATAGCGAAGGCTTTTCTGGTGTATTCCTTTCCATCGATATTAAGCAAATAGGTTTGCGCCTTATAATGAAAAACCTCCTGAAAACCCAATTTAAGATAACCAGACAAGCCCCTTTTTTTATCTTCTGAGAAAACGGAGCTTAAGTGCGCATCGAAGCCCATACCGGCCAGGTTAAAAAAACATTTGCCGTTAAATTCTGCGGAATCGATTTGATCGACTTTTAAACTGTTGATGATAGTTAAAGCATATCGCAAATTTTTGGGAATGCTTAAAAATCTCGCCAATCCATTACCAGAACCAAGTGGCAAAATACCCAATATTTTATTGTGCTTTAATACTTTTGTTGCTACTTCATTAATGGTTCCATCGCCACCGGCTGCCACAATAACATCGAAATTTTTAATCGAGGCTTCATCTGCAAGCTCTGCGGCATGGCCTACATATTCAGAAAAAACGAAGTTTGGGTTAAATTTTTCCTTATCGAGGTATTTATCGATAAAATCGGGAATAGCTAATTTCCCTCTACCACCGGAGATTGGATTTATGATAAAAAGGATATTGATTTTTGTATGCAAAGTGTAAGAATGAAGGCACAAAATAATCTATAATTTTTGAAATAAAGAAAATATGCTAATTTTGCATTCATTAAAAGTGGATTGATTTGCTATCCCGATAATCGGGACCGGATTGCAACCACTTAAAAAAATTGCTAATGCCTCCTTTCAACCATTATAAAAACCTGTTTTCAAGGGGTTTTGGCAATTATTAATTTGTTTATTTATCACTAATAATATTTAATAAATGTCGTATTTATTTACATCAGAATCTGTTTCTGAGGGTCACCCAGATAAAATTGCCGATCAAATTTCGGATGCCTTAATTGATAACTTTTTAGCTTTCGATCCAGAATCGAAAGTTGCATGTGAAACTTTGGTTACCACTGGTCAGGTTATTCTAGCGGGTGAGGTAAAATCTAAAACATATTTAGACGTACAACAAATTGCTCGTGATGTAATCAAAAAAATTGGTTACACCAAAAGCGAATACATGTTTGAGGCCAATTCTTGTGGAATTTTATCTGCTATTCACGAACAATCTCAAGACATTAACCAAGGTGTAGATAAAACGAACAAGGAAGAGCAAGGTGCTGGCGACCAAGGGATGATGTTTGGTTATGCCACTAACGAAACTGAAAATTACATGCCCTTGGCACTCGATTTATCTCATGCGCTATTAAGAGAATTGGCTAACTTGAGAAGAGAAAATGCTGAAATTACCTATTTGCGTCCTGATGCAAAATCTCAGGTAACTTTAGAATATTCTGATGATAATAAACCACAACGCATTGATGCAATTGTGATTTCTACGCAGCATGATGATTTTGACGAAGAAGCTGCAATGCTGGCAAAAATCAAATCTGATTTGGTGTCGATTTTAATTCCTAGAATTAAAGCGAAATACCCTCAATATGCGCATTTATTTAATGATCAAATTACTTATCACATAAATCCAACCGGGAAATTCGTTATCGGCGGACCTCATGGAGATACTGGCTTAACTGGTAGAAAAATTATTGTTGATACTTACGGCGGTAAAGGTGCTCACGGTGGTGGCGCATTCTCAGGAAAAGACCCGAGTAAGGTAGATAGAAGTGCTGCTTATGCAACACGTCACATTGCAAAAAACCTAGTTGCTGCTGGCTTAGCTGATGAGGTTTTGGTTCAGGTTTCTTACGCTATTGGGGTTGCGAAACCAACTTCGATTAACGTGGTAACTTATGGAACGGCTAAAGTGGGTTTAACAGATGGAGAAATCAGCAAAAAAGTAGAATCTATTTTTGATATGCGCCCTTACTTTATTGAGCAACGTTTAAAATTAAGAAACCCAATTTATAGTGAAACTGCTGCTTATGGCCACATGGGCAGAACGCCAGAAACGGTAACTAAAACATTCAGAACGCCAAATGGTGAAGAGAAGACGGTTACGGTTGAATTGTTTACTTGGGAGAAATTAGATTACGTAACAGAAGTTAAATCTGCTTTCGGAATTTAGTATTAAATTGAAATATTTTAAAGCGTCTCGATGTAAAAATCAGGACGCTTTTTTTTATAATCAAATCTGAGCGGCAAAGCATTAAATCCCTTTCTTTTTCATAAAATCTTCCTCTTCTACTGAGAGATGATCATCATCTATGGCATAAGATTTTATATCCGCAATTTTCATTTCATCAATTGCATCCACAAAATCCTTAAATTTTGAGGTTTTTGAAGGCTTGATAATCACAATTAAATACTTGCTTGGATTATTAGAATTGGCATCTGCTACAATGCGTTTATTTTCAGCAATTTCTTGCTGAATCTTATTTACATCAATAAGCTTCATTTGCGCACTCTCCGTTACGCCTATGTATGAAATGGCCTTGTTATCTTTTCCAAGTACTATTGTCATGGTACGCGATGCCGGATACGGATTTCGCACTTCACTTTCGATGGGCTTTGCAATATCCGCAGCTTTTGGTTCGCTCATGGAAGTGGTTAGCATAAAAAATGTGGTTAACAGGAACATTAGATCTACCATAGCTGTAAGATCTACTCTTGGTGCTGCTTTTTTGGTTCTTCCCTTTACAGCATTGCTGTTTGGAGATTCGTTTAGTGATGCCATAATGTTTAGGTTTTTTTAATGATGATGACAACCTTAATGAAATTGCATAAAAAAAGGCGATTAAAAATTTAATCGCCTTAATTACTATAAAAGTTTAATGCTATTTAATGGCCTCTATTACACCGCAGCCCACTCTTGGCCCTGAGTTTCCTGTTGGTTGTGTTGTGTAATCATCGGTTCCACCGTGAACAATAATCCCCCTACCAATGATATTTTTAACATCTCCATCCTTGATGCTCCAGCGATCAGTAGTTACGGAAATTTTGCCCTCACCCTTAGCATCTAGCATGATGTTACCAATATCTCCACTATGATAGGCTGATGAGCCCCATTTGCCATGATTTTCTTTAGTAGGATTCCAGTGACCATGTGTGTTTTCACCCATATCTCCGCAATCGCCATGTTCATGAAAATGTACCGCCACATTACTATCAGCCCTAGATGCAAATTTCAATTCTAAATCCATTTTGATTTTGCCATCACTCAGTTCATAAAACTTAACTGTTCCAATGCTCTTTGATGGATCAGCCGTTTCGGATAGATTTGCCTGGGCAATTTCTTTATCGGTTTTAGTGCAAGCACTTACTAGTGCCGCACCAGCAATAGCTAAGGTTAGGAGATAATTTTTCATCATTTTAAAATTTAGTTTAATTAGCAAACACATTGAAGCTCATTTGGTTTGCCTATAAATGGATCCTGCTAAAACCATTTGCGAAACCACTTGTTTAATAGGTAAGAAAAATCATATAACTATGGAACAGCCAATAGCAATGAACACTTTGAGTCAAATTTTGGAGAAATTGAGGCTGAAAGGAAAAGATAACGAATTAAAAATAACAGATCATGGTAAGATGCAAAGCCAAACTGGCAAGATTTATAAACCTGAGGATTTAACGATTGTTAAAACTTATCGATTTGAGGGTGATTCAGATCCAGCAGATAACTCTGTACTCTATATAACTGAGGATAAGGATAAAGAATTAGGGTATATATTAGATGCTTACGGTATTTATTCTGATAATTTAGGATCGGGATTTGATGATTTTCTAAAGAAGATACCAACCGAGAATAGAGATGAGCAGGAACTATTCTGCTAGATAATTTTTAATAACCTTGAAATGGAGTGCATGATAAAACCTAGCACTCCATTTTTTTTATTATACACTTTCCCCAGTTAGAAATTTGTAATTTCGCCGCTCATTCATCATTTCCTTAATGAAGAGCAAGATTAATATTCCACCAATACCAGCAGTTCTACTATCCATTATTAGTGTACAGTGTGGAGCGGCAATCGCAAAAGGGCTTTTCCCTGCTATTGGTGCTACTGGAACTGCTTCATTAAGGATTGGCTTATCTGCCATCATCTTATTAATCGCCTTTAGACCAAAAATTTCTAAACTGAACAAAAAGCAGTGGAAATATGTGATTCTATACGGCCTGAATCTGGGCGCAATGAACCTGATCTTCTACATGGCTATTGCCAGAATACCGATTGGACTAGCCGTAACCCTAGAATTTTTAGGCCCTTTGGTATTGGCAGTTTTCGGTTCGAAAAGAGCAATAGACTTTCTGTGGATAGTTTTGGCTGCTGCCGGAATCGCCCTAATAACTCCATGGACTAACAATGGCTTAAATTTGGTTGGCGTTTTGTTGGCGCTTTTGGCTGCTGTACTTTGGGCAACCTATATTATTTTAGGCGGAAGAATATCAAAAATTATGCATGGTGGCGAAGCTGTAGCCATTGGGATGGTTTTCGCTAGTCTGCTTATTTTGCCATTTGGCTTTTTTGGTGGAGGCTTGAGTAACCTAAATCCGAAGTTATTGGGAATGGGAGCAGCACTCGCCTTATTATCAAGTGCCATTCCGTTTACCCTAGAAATTAAAGCCTTAAAACAACTTCCGGCCAAAACATTCAGTATATTAATGAGTTTAGAGCCTGCAATGGCATCTTTGGCAGCTTTTGTATTCTTGCAAGAATATCTATCATTTAAAGAATGTTTGGCGGTAGCCTTTGTGGTTATAGCATCTGCAGGTTCTGCTTTAACCATTAAAAATAAAATAGCAGCCTAAGCCAGTTTTTCGGTTTTATAAATTACAATCGAATCAATTAATGTGGAAGATTTCTCAACAAAAGCTGTGATATATGCCTGTTGATTATGCAAGTCTAAACCTTGTTGACTTTCCCATTCCTCTTAAAAGATAAAGGTGTTTTCTGCAGCAGCTTCATGAAGATCATATTGGATACACGCTTCTTCCTTTCTGGAATTGGCCACCATATCCAACAAAATGGTTCTTAATTCTGCGGTGGTAGCTGTTTTACTTTTAACTATTGCTGTTAGATAAATACTCATAAGTCTAGTGTGTTTAAAAGAATTGTTTTTAAATGTTGTATCATTTTAAGTTGTTGATAATATCTGGATTATTTTCTACATCATGGAAATGAATGCCATTTATTCTTTTCATAAGCTTGTTTGCATAAAAAATTCATCGGCCAAGGTAAATTTAAAGTTATTTGGGAATGAAAAACCAAATTAACCAATTCACTATATTTTGGTTGTAGAAAAAACACGCAATATGCGTCAGAAAACCATGTTATTAAAAACCTTTTTAAGGCAGTAATGGTTAGTATATAATTTCTAAATAAAATTAGCACTAAAAGCCGCTTATCAAACCATGGCAAAAATTAAATTCGATAGAAATATTTAATTAAGATTTACAGAAATACCACCCTAATGAGTGATAAAGACTACTTTTTAAGCAACGAACAATTATTACATGTTTTCGATTTAACTCAAACAGCAACGGCTATTCATGTTGGTGAAACGGCTATTATTCAAACCGCTAATGATGCAATGCTCAAAATTTGGGGAAAGGATCGGAATGTAATTGGAAAATCCTTAGAAGATGCTTTGCCCGAGCTAAAAGGTCAGCCCTTTATTGGGATGTTTGCAAGGGTTTGGAATGAAGGGCTTACATTATCAGGAAAGAATACCGCGGCACACTTGGAGGTTGATGGAAAAATTCAAACCTATTATTTCGATTTCGAATACAGGGCAATAAAAGGAGAAGATGGTAAAACCACTTGTATTTTACATACCGCGATTGATGTTAGTGAACGCTTTCTTAAGCGTGAAGCTCTAGAAAGGGCACAAGAGAAAGAAGAAGCATTAGAAAGGGAGCAAGCCCTAAATGAAGAGTTGGCAGCAACTAATGAAGAACTTTCTGCCACAAATGAAGAGCTCCAGAAAACCCAAGAAAATTTACATATCTTAAATTTAGAGTTGGAAGCGAGGGTTGCAGATAGAATAAAAGCATTCACGGAAAGTGAAAAGCGCTTTAGAACCATGGCAGAAGGAACAGATATCCTCATTGCAGTGGGAGATGAAACCGGAAATGCAATTTATTTTAACAAACCTTGGGTAGAGCTTACAGGTAGGTCAATGGATGAGCTTCTAGAATTCGGTTGGGTCGATTTGATTCATCCTGATGATAGAAATCGATATATCAATATTTACCTCTCAGCGCTTGCAGAAAAAAAACCATTTACAGGAGAATTTAGGCTATTAAGTAAAAAAGGCGACTACCATTGGTTATTGGCTAAAGGCCCTCCACGCTTTAACCACGATGGTTCCTTTGCCGGATACATTAGTTCTTGTATTGATATCACTGAACGTAAAGTTGCAGAAATTGAACGACAAAATCTTAATAAGCTAATCGAAGCAAGCTCTGAATTTATTGGTTTGGCTGAACTCAATTCTTCTTTCCAATATTTAAACCCTGCGGCCTTAACAAAACTGGGCTGGAAAACATATAGTGGAAGAACAATTTTGGATTGTGTTTATCCTCAAGACAGGAAGTTTGCCGAAAAAATATTACCAACCTTTTTAGTCGATAATTTTAAGCACGAAATTCGGTTTTGGAATGAGAAAACTGGTCAGCCCTTTTGGATTGAGTGGAATGGTTTCCCCATAAGAGATGCCGAAACTAATAAGGTTATTGCAACGGCAACGGTTAGTCCAGACATTACCGAAAGAAAGCTTTACCAAGAAGAGCTTCAGGATGTTAATATGGAAATGGCCGCTGCCAATGAAGAATTGGCAACCACAAACGAGGAACTTGCCCAAACGCATGATGACTTGGTTCAATACACGAGCAAGCTTGCCGATAGTGAGGAAAAACTTCGCCAAGCAATAGAGACAGGTAAAATGGGTACCTGGAGCATCGATCCTAAATCGATGGAAGTTACCATGTCTAACTTTGTTAAGGAATTATTGGGCTTACCGCTAAATAAACCTGTTGAAATGGACTTGATAATGCAGGCCGTAAATCCTAATTACCATGAACTGCTTTTTTCTGCATCATCTAACGCCATTAAGAACCAATTATCAAGTGATATGGAATACCCTATAAACAATCTAATTACGGGAGAAGAGAAATGGGTTAGGGCTACAGGAAAGGTATTTAGCGATCTAAATGGAAATCCCACTGAATACTCGGGAATATTTATGGACATTACCGAGCAGAAGCTCGATGAGTTGAGAAAAAATGACTTTATCGGCATGGTAAGCCATGAACTAAAAACTCCACTAACCGCCATTAACGGATTTGTACAGGTTCTACAGCGAAAAGCATTTAAGGATAAGGACGATTATGCGGTACTTGCATTGGATAAAACACATTCGCAGATTAGAAAAATGACTACCATGATTAATGGTTTTCTAAATGTTTCCCGGTTAGAATCTGGCAAATTATTGATTGACAAAAATCCTTTCAGATTGGATGAATTGATAAAGGAAATAATTGACGAAACATTTATATCCCAATCATCTCACAAACTTATTTTAAAGCCAGCGTGCGAAGTAACCTTGATTGCTGATAAGGATAAAATTGGAAACGTCATTTCAAATCTATTAAGCAATGGCATAAAATATTCAGATAATGGCACAAATATCGAAGTGAGCTGTCAATTGTTCGATGCTTATGTTGAAGTGAGGATAAAAGATGAAGGAATGGGCATAAAACCTGAGGATATTGAAAAATTATTCGAGCGCTATTATCGCGTTCAAGGCAACCATACTATTTCTGGCTTTGGCATTGGCCTTTATTTAAGTGCAGAGATTATAGAGCGCCACAATGGCAAAATCTGGGTAGAAAGCGAGCTGGGCAAGGGATCTACTTTTTGTTTTACCCTACCATTATCTTAAATGAAGCGGATTTAAGATTGTTTAAATCCACTTCATCAAATCTTTTTAATTGCTAAAATCGAAATACAAGTCTCCAGTAATTAGTTTTCCATCAAGATGATTCTTTTCACTTTGAGGGCCCATTACACCTGCAGATTGAAACTTTGTACCGATTGGACTTATCGAATTTAGAAAGCCAATATTTCCCTTGGGAAAAGCTGGTTCAACATTATTATTCTTCAAGGCATCTTTCTCTCTATCTGGTTGAAACATTTGCAAAAACACATTTTCATTTGTGGTGTAAACGGTAAATGGCGATTCCTTATTTTCGATTACAACCCAATTAACCTCAGCGTGGTAGCCCTTAAACTCTGGATATCTCCATGTTTCGCCCGTAATGGTATTGTTGTAATCTTTATGCCATACGCCTATCTGTTGCCCTTTTAATCTGTTTTTCCAAACCCGATAAGGCCCACGACCTAAGTATTTAATACCCGTAATTTTGTTTTCGGGATAATTGAAAGTAATACCAGAGAAGTCTACATCGCCAGTTTGATTATAACTGTATTCAAGTTTGGCAGGTTTACCGGCAGAAAAAATCCATTTGACATTTAGTGAGGCCATACCACCGTAACTGGCCTCAATGATATATCGATCGCCATCGAAATGGGATGAAAAATGCTGCAAGGATGTATCCATGCCAGCCAAAACTGGTCCATTGGACAAAGAGATTACCTTTACACCTTTATTTACCTGCTGTATATATCCTGTAGTTTTATCAAAAAAATATCCGATTCCATCACATACCACTTTAATTAGTTCTGTTTTATCGTCAACAGTAATTTTTGATTTTAAGCTTTTAACAACAAACGCTGCAACAATTGCTTTAACTGGTTTAACTTTCCAACTCCAGGTAAATATTTCCTTACCATCTACCCCAAATGCACTGAGGTACAGAACATCATTATTTTTCCAAGATACAGGAAGAACAAGGTCTAACTTTCCCTTTCCATTTGGCTTAATATCTGGTGAAGAAATATTTCCTGTGGCAGTAATTTTTGAAACTAGGGATTGAGATTTGGCTGATGGGAATTTTGCCAAGCGCCACTTAAAAGTACATTGATTTAGGTTGGTGAAAGAAAACCTATTTTCTAATTCTAATTTGCCATCGAAATTTTTGTCGATCTCCTTTTGCGCAATGTAAATCGGCGACCAGATTTCCTTGATACTAAAAAAGCTGGCTTCCTTTTCGCGATGTGGACCTAGAATTCCATCTGGAGCGTGATTACCATCACTATCATAGATTCCATTTTTATCAGTTCGAATAACACTTTCATCTAAAAATGCCCAAATAAAACCTCCTGCTCCATGCGGATGTTTCAGCATCTGATTCCAAAAATCATCAAGAGCCGCAGAAGCGCCACCATCGTACAAGCCATGCATAAATTCTGTAGGGAAAAAGACTTCCTTACCTGTTTGTGCCGCCTTAACCATGTAATTATAATCGGGATAATGCTTGGTATCAGTCCCATTAAATTTTTCCCAAGGATGAATAACCACTCGATTTTGAGGATCGTAAAGTGCATAATCTTTATCTAAATCAGTATTAAAACCGCCCTCATTTCCGTTCGCCCAAAACAAGATAGATGGATGGTTTACATCCCTAAGCACTAACTCTTTCACTAACCGATGACCAACCTCGTTGTCGTATTTCGCCTGCCAGCCGGTAAGCTCATCAATCACATACAAACCCAACGAATCGCAGATATTTAGGAAATCTACATCGGGTGGGTAATGCGACATTCTAACCGCATTCATGTTCATCTCTTTCATCAGCTTCACATCTAACAAATGAACACCGTAACTTAACGTTCTTCCAGTTTCTGGCCAAAAGCTATGCCTGTTGCTTCCCTTAAGCATTATTTTATTTCCGTTTACATATAAACCATCATTTAGGCGAACCTCAACAGTTCTAAAACCAAATTTTTTAATAATCTTATGTATAACTCCAGATTTATTTCTGATCGAAATACTTACCTGATATAGATTTGGAAACTCTGCATTCCACAACAAAGGATTGTTGAATTTACCGCTTAGGGTTTGGAGCTCTTGGTTTTGCTTAAGGTTAGTTCGAATTGGCCCACCAACATTGTGGCCGTTTAACATTTGCACCTGCGCTTCTATCAGTTCATCGCCCTTAAGGTTTTTGGTGTACACATCTGCTTTAAAAGTTCCGTCTGCCTTGGCATCAATTGCTAATCGCTCAATAAAAACCTCTGGAACAATTTCTAGATACACTGGTCTAAATATGCCGCCAAAAATCCAAAAGTCACCTTTGCGTTCGGCATTATTTATAGAGAGATTTGCCGAAGTTTTATCCACTCTTACTTCAAGTGCATTCTCGCTATTAAACTTTAAAAAATCAGTTATATCATATTTAAACTGATAAAACCCACCTTGGTGTATTGGCCCAACCTGCTTGTCATTTACCATCACTTTTGTATCCGTCGTCGATCCATCGAAAACAATAAATACACGTTTATTTTTCCAATCGCCAACAAAGAAATCGTGTTTATAGATTCCACTTTCGTTCCCTTTTACTTTATCGTGCCCATAATTATAGGTGCCATAGTTTTGCATTTCCCAATTTGAGGGAACAGGAATTTTTGACCACTTTCCACTATTACGGCCATCTGTACAGAAAAAATCCCATTGAACAGTGTGATCCTTATCCAATCCAGATAGGTATTTGACAACAGTTTGCTGCGCAAAGCTTAATGAACAGAGCAATAAAAAAATTATTTGTATGATTAATTTTGGGAAGATCTTGATCATAAAATGGGATTTGTATTTAGTTTAGGAACTGCTTTAAGGTACTAAATTTTATGATAGCGTTAGCGAAACGGTTATCTGTATAACTAAAAAAGCTGCTGATTAATGCATCAGCAGCTTTTTCAGTTTGTTATTTTCTGTTTGTTAATTGAATGTTATAACTAAATGAGGTGGGTTTTGCATAAACCATATAAGGCTCTAGCGGCTTCGGTCCGCAGCCCCAAGAACCAACGCCCAGGGTTTTATGACTAATGCACAATACCGTTCCCTTACTTTTTGGCAGATCTATTTTATACTCTACGTTTTCCATTTCCTCATCGCTGTAAGGAAGTGCCGCAACCTGAAATAAATCTGCTCCTTTTTTTACGCTTAATCCTAATCCACTATCTCCGTAGATATTCGCCCAACGAACATCCTCATGGTTCCCGCTTTCCATCGGTTTCTCGTAAGGGGTCATTTGGTTGGTTACGCTACTCGAATAATGGCCGACATCAAAACCACTTTTCCTATCAGCGTAGTTCTCCATTGGCCCGCGACCAAAGTATTCCATTTCATTCAAATCCTTATCCAAAAACAAACGTATTCCAATTCTAGCAAGAATTAATTTAGGATCGCTGAAATCTACATTGTTTTCGGCTTTGATTAATCCATTGCCATCGATGGTATAAGTTACTTGATGATGAACCACGAAGTTATTTTTTCCCGTACCTGTTAAGCTCACTTTTATTTGAACTTTATTCGTCGATAGTTGGCTATTGGTGACTTCGTTGGTTATCCATTTGATTGATTTCAATCCATTTTTCTCCCAATCTTCGTAAGCCCACATATCATCTTTACGGTGCGGCGCTCGCCACAGGTGCAACATTGGCCCGCCATTATCTTGAAGAACATTTTCGCCATCCTTTTCCATCTTTGTGAAAGTGCCTTCTTCCTTATCAAAAGTTAAAGCAAAATCACTTCCTTTTATATTGATGGATTTTTTCGAATCACTTAACGTTAGATTGCCTCCAGCATTGATTTCTGCAGCAGGAATACCGATTGGGATCTCCAATTGTTGTTCGGCAACTTCGTATCCTTTTTTAGCCCAATTTTTATCAGCAGCAAGATCGAAAGAAACCCTTAAGAAATATTCCGATCCCGGTTTTGGCTTCACTACGAAAGGAATTTTTATATCCTTTTCAGCACCTGGATTGATAGAGCCCGTAACTAAGCTCCCAGATGAAAGTATTTTACCATTTTCCGTAATTACCCATTTACCCACCAATGAATTAAGATTGGTAAACTGATACCTATTTTTGATGGTTATTAAGCCTTTTTTAACATCCTTTGGAATAATGCTAATCCATTGGTAAGCATGTTTCAACTCTGGGTAATGCGGTTTTAGCGATCGATCGGAAAAAACTACTCCCTTATGAATGAAATATTGGTCATTGGGATATTCTCCAAATCCTCCACCAAAGGCTGTAATTGGATGTTTTGGATCACGATTATTATAAATCCCCTGATCTTGCCATTCCCAAATTGCGCCACCTAATAAGGCGGGATATTTATCAAATAACTCATTGTAGATATCTACAGAACCCATTGAGTTAAACATTGCATGCGCATATTCGCAGAGATAAAATGGCTTATCGAGTGTTTTATCCGTTACCCTACTTTCCAAACTTTTCACATCCGTGTACATTTGGCTATCGATATCAGCAGGATTATTTTTACCAATACCAAAACCCTCGTAATGCGTTGGCCTTGTTGGATCTATTGCCTTAATGGCCGTTAAGGCAGCCCTAAAGTTAATTCCGCCGCTTCCGTTTTCGTTTCCTAACGACCAGATAACCACAGATGGATGGTTCTTGAAATTTTCTGTATTGGCTACGTTTCTATCTACAATTGCCGCCTTAATCCGTGGATCATCATTAAACTCATTCATTGCTCCGTGGCATTCTACATTTGCCTCAGCTACAAGATAAAGTCCATATTCATCGCACAGCTCATACCAACGCGGATCGTTCGAATAATGACTGGTACGAACATGATTACAGTTTGCTTGTTTGATCAACTGAATATCCTTAATCATTTGCGCTTCCGTAACGGCATGGCCATCATCTGGCCAGTTTTCATGGCGATTAACCCCTTTCAATTTAATAGCTACACCATTAACAGTAAATAACCGACCCTTAATTTCGATAGTTCTAAATCCTGTTTTTGAGGATAAAATTTCCGTATTGGCATTTCCATCCGTAAGCTTAATCACGGTGGTGTAGAGTTTAGGTGTTTCGGCAGTCCATTTTTCGGGATTGGTAACCTTAAATTTTACATTTACGGTAACTTCCTTTCCAGGTTGTAACGCAGGAACAATGACTTTACCTATAGCACCAGCAACTGGCGTAGAACCATTATATAAAGTTGCCACTACATTTTTTGCCTTGGTTGTTGTAGTGCTGTAGTTTTTTATTTTAGTGGTGACTAAAACCTCGGCATTTTTATATTGTTTATCGAGATTGGTTTTGATAAAATAATCTCTAATGTGTTGTTGCGGTGTACTCCAAAGCGTTACATTTCTAAAGATCCCACTCAAGCGCCACATATCTTGGTCTTCGAGATAACTTCCTGTTGTAAAGCGATAAACTTCTACTGCAAGTATATTTTTGCCTGGCTGCAAATATTTTGTTAAATCGAATTCGGCGGCGTTTCTGCTATTAACGCTGTATCCAACCTTTCTACCATTTACCCAGATGAAGAAACCAGCATCAACGCCATCGAAAGTGATGAAAATTTTACGCCCTTTCCATTCAGCAGGAACAGTAAAATCTCTGCGATAACTGCCAACTGGGTTTCTTTCCTTATAAGCGGTAAAGCGCTCTGGTGGAGTGCTCATCACCCTTGGGAAATCCTTTTGAAAAATATAATTGTAGTTACTGTAATATGGTGTACCATATCCCTCAACCTGAAAATTCGATGGAACCTTAATTTCATTCCAACCAGAAACATCGTAATTGGTTTGATAAAAATTTACAGGGCGTTTTTGAGGCCAATCTACCCAATTGAATTTCCACATTCCATTTAGGCTACGGCTATACGACGATGCATATCTATTGGCGGCCAATGCTTCTTTTAAATTTGCATAAGGCATTAACGTAGCGTGTGCTGCTTCCTTATTTATCCCAATATTTTCGGGGTCTTCTATTTCCTTGGGAACAGATGCCGTATCCTTTTCAGAAAGGAATTTATTGATTTGTTGCTGTGCATTTGCAAAAGTTACTTGCAGAAACACAAAAGCAAATAGCAATAAAAATTTGCTCTTAGCTTGTTTTATTAAGGCTTTGCTCATAAAAAGATTACTAAATTAATTCAGTTTTTGTGTTTTGGTTAGCTTAGAAGAACAATAAATATTTGACTTCTTAGGCTAAGATAAAACGATTTAGTTAAACTTCCAAAACAATGCTTTTTAAACTTAATGAATTGCTAATAGGACAATCCTTATTGTAAGGCAGAGATAGCCACGACTTTTTAGAAAGTAATTCTTAGTGAGCAGTACATTATCAACGAATTGGGTTTTGCGGTTTCTTGAGCAACAGACTTATTGATTAGGCCAATGGAAAACACGGTGATGAATAAGTAAATGCGATTGAGGTTAAGGGTGATTTTAGGGAATTGTTTAGGTGTTTATTTATTGATCGTAGAATAATTTTTAGCAGTTTAATTTTTTGGTTTCTATCTCAAATCCACACCATGGTCGTTGGGAAAATCCTCACCGCTCCAAATTTTTTGTGCACTCCATTTCGCCGCTGGTGCCGACCAAAAAGGATCGGTATCTGGCAAGCCCAATGGCAAAAATATATTGGTGCAGATGTAAGGACTGCCCTGATTGTTATAAAAATCGCCTAAATTAGGTTGCGATCCATATAAACCGATCGTTAACCAACCGTTTTTGTAAGTAGTCGGGCTTTCTAAAGTTTTTCTAATAACTGCTGTTAAAGCGCAACGCACCTGCTCGGGACTTAACTGTTTTGGTAGCGCTTTTCTCCAAGCCATATCGGCCAAGTGGTGAAAAGCACCTCCACGGTAAACAATCGAACGGCCAGTTGCTGGGTAAGATCCATCGGTGTTAATTAGCCTTTCTTGAATAATGGCATAACGTTCATTTCGTTTCTTGATTTTTTCGAACATGGCGTTATACGAGCCCGTTTTTTTACCTACAATGCTTGCAATACCAGCGAGATAAGGATGAATCACATAACTGTTGTAATAATCGTAAGCGAAAGTTGTACCATCGGTGTACATTCCATCGCCCACATACCACTGTTCCATTTGCTGCAGCGCATAATCTACTCGCATTTGGTCCCAATCGTAACCAAATTTGGCAAGAAAAGCTTCATTCATTGCAGAGAATAATAACCAATTTGAGAATACAGGCTTAAATTTTCTGGTGGTTAAAATCGACTTCATCATCAGCTCCTGATTTTTCTTACCGAGATTTTCCCAAAGCCATGACGAACGAACAAATGCATAAGCCACGTAAGAAGCATCTACCAATTGCTGTCCGGAAATGTCGTACCTCATAAAATCCTTAGCGTTAGAATCCAAGGAATTTTTTAACCCTTGAATAGCCCATTCGCGATATTGTTTTCTAAGCGCAACCTCTTCTGCAGAACCACCCTCTAACTCTAGCCAAGGGGCAATTCCACTTAAAACTCGACCTAAAACTTCCACATATTGAACCTTGATTCGCAATTCCTTATTATCGATGTGAATGGAAGTAACTTGAGGCATGGCAATTCTCAAACTATCTTTAGCCAAATTGTACAAGACTGGGCGAACCATTTTGTCCATTTGTTGCAACCAAAACTGCCTATCGCTTAATACAGCAGCTTTTTTGTTCGATTTTTTCTGTGCAAAGCTGCTCGAGCCAACAAAAGCTAGCATTAAACAGCAGATCAATATTTTAATAGTAATCGTTTTCATTATTTTTTCGATTCAATTTTTTCTAAAAATCTAAACATTTCACAATTGGCGAGTAGGAAAGCACCAACGCCAAAATTTGCAGTAGAGTTTGCATCTACAACTTGCCCCGGAATGGCCTTTTCGCCAATCGGCTGAACATAGCCCACTTTACCATTCTCTTGCAAAGCGGTTTTTGTTAAGTAGTTCCACCCTTTCAATGCGACAGGCAAATAGGTTTTCTCATTTAAATATCCATTGTTTATCCCCCATAAAAAGCCATAGGTAAAAAATGCTGTTCCGCTGGTTTCTGGTCCGGGTGCATGTTCCGAATCGAGCATACTGCGGGTCCAATACCCTTGCGTTTGTTGCGATTTAGCAATCGCTTTTGCCATACTTTTATACTTGGATAAATATTCATTACGATGAGGATCGTTCAATGGAAGATCTTTTAAAACCTTGGCCAAACCTGCAAAAACCCAACCATCGCCTCTGGCCCAAAAATCTTTTTTGCCATTTGTACTCGTGTGTTTTGGATAAACATATTTCGCATCGCGGTAGTAAAGCTTTGCCTTTTTATCGTACATGATGCTGTTGGCAAACATAAAATATTCGTAAAGCTTATCTAGATATTGTTGGTTTCCAGTTGCCTTATAAAGCTTCGTCATCACAGGCATCACCATGTAAAGTCCGTCTGCCCACCACCAATAATCATTTGCACTGGTGCTCATTTCGTACTCCATCACTTCTTTTGCACGAGCAATTTTGTATTCTTTTTTATCTAAATGATATAAATCTACATACGTTTGGAAGCAGATTTGCCAATCGCCGAAGAGTACATATTCATCTGTTTCACCGTATTTGTATTTCCATTTGGAGCGATCAGTAGATTTTGCTCCCATCCATTTATTGTGAGTTGCCCAAGCTTCTGCATATTTTAAAAAATCTTGATTTCCCGTCACCTGAAAAGCTTCCATGTTTCCAGTTTGGTAAGCTGCGTGATCCCAAAAAGCCCGAACTTCTGGTTTATTATTCGTTTGCCAGTAAGTATTGGATTGATTGATAATGGCAAGAACATCTGCTTTTGCGGGCAGATTTTGTGCCACCAAACCAAGATTAGCCAAGAGCATCAATAAGACCAAGAATAGTGTAGATTTCTTCATTTTAATTTTTAATTCCCTCCACCGTTGGAATGACTGGCTGAATACTTCCATCAGCATTAAAAAACATTTTATCGATACAAACCTCTCGGTTATAGCCTGCTGCCCTACCCATTGCAATTCCTTTTGGTCGGGTAAAACGATGATAAACCATGTACCATTCATCTTTGCCGGGAACCTGAATTACACTATTATGTCCGGTTCCGTAAATTCCTTTTGATGGATTTTTAGATAGGATAAGGTTGTTTTCTGGAATCGTGATTTTCCCTGTTGGTGAATCTGAATAGCCATAACGAACACGGTAATTTTCGCTTCTAGTATCATCTTCAGACCAAAGAAAATAGTATTTTCCATTGCGGTGGAAAACCTCAGTTCCCTCTCTGAAACCACCATTTGGCGTAATCACTTTAATGGAATTGGTATCAATGGAAATCATATCTGCATTCAATTCGGCAACCGCCATGTGCCCATTGCCCCAATACAAATAACTTTTTCCGGATTTTGGATCGGTAAAAACATCAGGATCTATTTCTTGTCCGCCTCTGGTTCCTTTTGGCCGCTCGGAAATTAAAGCCTTGCCAATATCCTTAAACGGATCTGCTGGATCATTGGCAACCGCAACACCAATTTTTTGAGCCGCGGTGAAATAGTAGAAGTATTTATATTCGCCGTTTACTTTTTTCTCTACGATTGTAGGCGCCCAAGCATTCTTTTTCGCCCAGGTTACATCCTTTTCTAAATCAAGAATTACGCCTTCGTCTTTCCAATCCGTTAAATTGCTGGAAGAAAACGTTTTAAAAAAAGTGCCACTCCAACCGGTAAAACCATCGCTGGTTGGATAGATATAATATTTTGAAGTTTTATGAGAATATAGAACCTCTGGATCTGCATAATAACCGTTTAGGACGGGGTTATTGGTCACTTCTGCAACAACGGAATAGGTTTGGGCAGGTTTACCGCCAATACTAACCTGAACATTCACTTTCCCTTTGCTAAAATTATAGGGCGCTTTTGGAGAAATCGTAATGCCTGGCAAAGTAGAAAACTGAGGATCAAAAGCCTTGAGATTAGTTCCTTGCACAACTGGCAAATAAACCTCGTTTTTTACAGAATCGATAACGACATTGTTCTTTTTAATGGAAGCAGATCTCGGCGATGCCAATACCAGAATAGGATTATACCATTTCGCCATTAATCGATCTACTTCTTCACTGGTTATTGGTAAAACCGTTCCGTGTCGAGGATGAAAATCCATACTCACTTCGTTATCAATTACGCTAAAGCTTTTAAAATCCTTGGTTATGGTGAATTGATATCTGCCCTTGGTGTAAACATCGTACATTAAAATATAACCCTCGCCATTGTTCAATTTAAATACGCCAGCGCCTTCCACCGGATCTTTAGTTTGCTGCACATATTTATCGCCAAGTACGTAACCTTCTGTTAGCTTATCAGAAACTGCAATTTTAATTCCAGAGCCATTCCCTTCTGTTTTAAAGAATAAATGATATTTTCTATCACTAAAAATAATGTCTCCATCAATGGCGGCACCATTCGTAGGACTAAAATAAAGTTGTTTCGGTGCCGTTTCCAGATCAGTAAAATCTGCATTGGTGTAGGCGTAATAAATCTTATCAGGATCATCGCCGTTTTTCATCGACCAATAGATCATGTACTTTTTGGCCTGCTGATCGTAAATGGTTTGTGGCGCCCAAACACGAAGTAAATTTTCGTTTCCAGTAAATTTCTGTTGAATATTGATGATGGATGAAGTCCAGTTGATGAGATCTTTGGATTTTAGCAGAATCATGGCCCTGTTAGAGTTCCAACCTTTTGCCGAAACCATATCGGTAACTACCATATAAAAGGTTTTGCCATCGGTACCACGTAAAATATGTGGATCCCGAACGCCTCCCGTAGAACTAATTGCAGCAGAGCTGATGACCGGCTTGTTATCATTCAAAGCCATGTAATTGTAGCCATCGGTACTAATGGCGAAGCGTATAGATTCTTCTGCTCCAGTATTTCCTGTGAAATAAGTGAATAAATAAGCTGTTGGTTTTACGGTTTGCTGGGCGAAACCAAAAAATGATAAAGAAAGAAAAGCTGAGGCAAGCACTAACTTTTTTAAATTCATCAACCTTTTAAATAGCTTATTCATATTGTTACTTATTTTTTGGTTTCCATTCCAGCACTTGCACTTTTGTTGCTCCTGCATTTGCTTTGCCCTCACCATCTACCTGAGTTACTTTTTGCACAAACAGATTTAAAACTCCCTTTTTATTCCAAAGCTCGGTGTCATAGGTCGGCTCCCAATCTCCAACACTTTCGTTAGTTAAATCGGTAATGTTCCATTCCTTACCTGCAATGTTTTTAGTCAATGCTAAAGAAATCTTATTGTCTCTTTCGGCATCACGAAAAATTAATCCTGCTGCCTGGTCTTTTCCATCTTTCCAGGTTACAATCTGCGGACGAGAAACGGGAATTCGCTTTGTTCCAGTACCGCTTAATGAAAAGGCAGTCTTTCTGAATCCTAAGTTGTTTACTTTCCATTCGCCATTGTTGTTGTAAACGATGTGGTATTGAGGAATGGGATTGTTTTCATCATGCCAGTAAGAAGCTATAAAAACCTCGCCAGTAGATTTCGCAAACATGGAAGTTTGATTGATCAATTCGCTTTTTTGAGGAATGCGTAATGCGTATTCTGCATTGCCAGCGTTGATTGGCAAGCTGTAGATTTCACCTGTAGATTTTTGCCACGTTTTACCACCATCCGATGATTTTGCGTAACAAAGATCGTGGTTGCTGGCCACATCAGGGCTTTCTCTCCAAACCCATGAAAGATGCAAGCTACCTTTTTCATCTACAGTAGTTTGCCAGTAAGCATTTCTTTTGCCCTCGCCATCAATTAATCCATCCTGAACCCTAACCCATTCTTGGGTTTTTAATTCGTAGCGGTTAATCATCAAATTTCCGTTGCCAGATCCACCATCTCTGTAAAAGAACAAGAGATCGCCATTGCTGAGTTTATAAAATTCTGGATAAGTTACTTTATCCTCTTTAAGCGAAAGCATGGATTGTTTAGCGCCCATTTCTAGTGAGCCAGCATTTATGCTTTTGGCGTAGTTTAATTTATTGTTGTGTTGCCCCCAAGCCAAATGCAGAAATCCATTGCCATCAATAGAAATGCTGATCGATTTATGTGCATCGGTAGCATCGCCTTTATACTGACTTCTTTTTACATCCCAGTTTTCGGTACCCAATTTTCTTTTGGCAAGCACCACAAATTGCTCATCATCATAAAAAGCTGCGTATTGAATATTCTGGAAAGTAACCAAAGCGTTTTTCCGAAAGATGACTGCATTGACCGAATTGTTTGCCCATCCATTTTGGGCTATTGTTGTTGGATTTTTTACTTGAGCAAAACTTACGAAACAGCTAAAGCTCAACATAAAAAATATGCTTTTAGAAAAGATCTGCCTGTAGTTTAAATCGATTTGTTGGATGCTCACACCTCGTATGTTTGGTTTTCTAAGTACACTATTTTTAAGCATTTAGATAGGGGGCTAAGTGATATTTAATAGGGGGCGTATTCATAAAATTTATCCTTTAAAATACTGCTAACAAAATTACTGGTTAAGGAATTTGGATCCTCTGCATTGCGAACATAGTTTTTGTACCGATTAAATTTAGGATTCCAAACGCTTAAGCCGCCGCCATTTGTAGCAATCCAAAGCTTTTGATCCTTATCCAAACTTAAACCCATTACATTTTCACTACTCAGCTTAAAAGGAACTTTAGTGATGAGTGAAGAGTTTTTATCGAAGTTAAATAAACCATTTGTAGCCGTAATTTTGATTTTCTTTTTGCCAGCCTGATAAATTACAGGGTGTATTTTAGAATCTGCATAATCGAAAACTGAAATTCCCTTTTGCGTGCCAATCCAGATCCGATCTTTTCCATCTCCATCAAGAGCCGTAATATGGTTGTAGATTAAGGAATTATTTTCGTTCCATTTATTTCTATAGATCTTGAAATTATAGCCGTCGTAAGTGCCCATCCACATAAAACCAAAGCAATGGTGATAAAGGGAGTTAACTACGTTATTTGATAGGCCATCTTCTACTCCAAGGCATTTTATTACTGTTGGACTAACTTGCCCCCAGGATGCAGAATAGGCAAAAAGAAAACATACAAACAAACGTACAGCTTTGGGCATACATGCTACTAAATGGGATGATAAAATGTAATTTGGTTATGAAGCTAAAGTACGTAATTAATCCAAATTCGAGGCTGAAGTTGCTGCCAGAAAATGTTATAAGCAATTATGCGGTTACTATTGGCGAATTTTTGGAAGCGGTAAAAAGGATAGTGAACTTTTTTAAGGGTGAACATATTGAACAATTTTCCTCATCATATAATGACCTAGAAGCTGAACTACAAAGATTTACAATGCCGAACTTCTTAAGCTTCTTTTTGTTTTATCAGTTGATGGAAGGTTTTTTTGTAACTTTCACCCCAACCCTTCATGGCATATAAAACCTCTAAAATACTTTCACCACCTTTGGTTAATGAATACTCTACTTTTGGAGGTAGGATGTTATGAATCTTCTTTTCTACTATTCCATGAAATTCCAATTCTGAAAGCTGCTGGTTTAAAACCCTTACAGATGCCTGTGGAATGGATTTATGCAATTCCGACGGACGTTTTATCCCTTTGTTGATATTTGCCAGCAAATTAGCTTTCCATTTTCCACCAATCACTTCGATGGCAATATTTAATCCGCATGTAAGGTCTTTAGGTATTTTCTTTTCGTACATCTTTGGAAGATTTTAATATTCAAACATAACCAATAAACTTTATTTGCTGTAGGGTTAAAATTATCAGTACATGACAATTTTAACCCTACTTATAAATGCTCCTTTAATATTGAATATTTGTATTTCATTTTAACGATAAAAAAATTATGTACCTAACACGTTTCACGAGGGCTTTGGTTGTTTTTGTAATCTTCGATTTTTTCATGTTCTTTATTTTAGAAGCGATTTTTTGGATGCAGCCTTTTGTACATAATTTGCTGTTGGATTGGTTCAACAACCCACCTGCAAGTTTAGGATATGAAATGCACGCCTTGGTGTTAAAGAAACTATTCATCAATCAAGGTTTCTACAATCTGTTTTTCGTTATTGGTGGGATTGCTGGATTATATCAGCAGAAAATTAAGTCAGTTGGCTATGCACTTATTTTATTGGTCTGCTTTGCTGCAGTGGGCGCAGGTTTGGTATTGGCGGTTACTTCAAATGCTTATTTACTCGCATGCTTGCAGGCCATTCCCGCTGCTATTGCCTTTTTAAATATTTATCCCTTGTTTAAACATTCAACTCTCCATAAAGATTAAACCAAATTTTCAATTTATATTGTGCTGATGGGAAAAGAACAGCTTATCAATTTTATCAAAACAAACATTCCAAATATAAGTGTAACGCAAACGGGGCTAGATACCATTGCAGCACACTTTGAAGAAATTGAGTTTTCAAGAAATGAATACCTTTTAAAGCAGGGAAAGGTTAGCGACTATTACTATTTGGCCGAAGGATTTATCAGGGCTTTTACTTTTGATTCTGAGGGCAACGAGATTACTACCTTTTTTTACCCCGCTGGAAGGGTAGCATTTGAAGCTTCTTCGTTTTTCCTACGCGAGCCTTCCACAGAATATTTACAGGCGATTAGCGATTGTAAGGTGTATGCCACCAACTTTGAAAAGCTAAATCTGCTTTTTCATTCAGTACCCGAATTCAGGGAGTTTGCGAGAGGAATGCTTGTAAGGGAATTTGTGGCCTACAAACAACGAACCTTGGCTATGATCAATAAAAGTGCAGAAGAACGTTATGCAAACCTCGTATCGCATAACAGTGAGATTTTTCAACATGCCCAATTAAAACACATAGCCTCTTATCTTGGTGTTACTGATACTTCGCTAAGCCGCATAAGAAAAGAGTTTGCTAAAAAATAGCATTTGATTTCTTGCCATTTGGCAAGTCGTTTCCTATCAAATGGCAAGCTGGTTTAGGGTAATCATAGCTTCCTTTGTGTTGTATTAAAACAACAAAAAAATGGAACATTTACAAACTTATGTTTACTTAACATTTGGTGCTACGGTAATATTTACCATCTGGTTATTTTATAAAGCTACCAATTATTCAAAGCCTTTTCTATTAGGGTTAATTGCGTGGATAATTATTCAGTCGGCTTTGGGCATTTCCGGATTTTACAGCAACCCCAATACCATGACTGCCCGGTTTCCCCTTTTAATTTTACCCCCGTTACTTTTTCTCGTATCTAGATTAGTAACCAAAAGTGGCAGAGCCTTTTTGGATGGATTAAACCTGCCCATGCTAACCATTCTTCATGTTATTAGAATTCCTGTAGAAATTGTATTATTCTGGCTATTCATTAACAACTCAGTTCCTGAAGCTATGACATTCCATGGCAGGAATTTCGATATCCTTTCGGGAATATCAGCACCTCTTATATATTATTTTGGATTTGTAAAGAAGACATTAAGTAAAAAGGTCATCATCGCGTGGAATTTAATCTGTCTTGCTTTGCTGCTAAACGTGGTATCTGCTGCACTACTTTCTTTGCCTGCAAGGTTTATACAATTTGGTTTCGAGCAACCCAACATAGCCCTTGGATATTTCCCGTTTGTATTACTACCTGCTCTGCTAGTTCCATTGGTAATGCTATCAACTGTAGCCGCCATAAAACAGCTTATAAAAAATAGTCGAAATTGATTTAATATGTAATTAATCCAAATTGGATGCTGAACTTGATGCCAGAAAATGTTAAGAGCAAATACTGGACACTGTTGTCAAATTTATGAAAACGAAGGAGCCTTTAACCCAGGAATAGAGCAACTATTTTAAGTCCTATTAGTAAGCCACTACGACAACATTTCAAGTTTAGCCATTGCGATATACGAATCTACGTGAGGAGTAGTTTCATCTATATCTTTTGCTTTCTCAAATAAATTTAAGGCTTCAAGATAGTTTTTACTTCTCATGTAATAAATTCCCTTATTTCTGATAGCATATGCATTAAGCCCCTCAAGACTTAGCGAATAATTAATATCTGTTACTCCAGCCTCATAATCTCCTAGCAATATTTTAGACAGGCCTCTATTATTATATGGATAGGCAAATAGGGGATCAATTTTTATTGCTCTATTAAACAGTAAAATGGCGCTATGGTATTCCTTAATATTGTTTAAAACATAGCCAAAATTGTTTAAAGTATATTTATGGTTGGGCTCCGATTCTAGAGAACGCTTATAGAAATCAATCGCCATTTCATATAATTCCAATGATGAATAGATCAATCCGGCATTTGAAAAGTCATCTGCGTCGAATTGGAAAAGCGACTGGAATTCATCAGATATTATTTTAGCTTCAGTAAAGTTTTTAACCATTATGTGAGACGAAATCGCAAATTTAAATAGCTCAGGTTCGCGAAAATCTCTCAAAATAATGGAACTAAAAATTGCTCCAGCCTCAGCATATTTTTTAGTATAGAATAACATGACAGCATTTTGAACTGCCAAAGGAAGCCTTTTCAGGCGAAGTATTTTTCTAAAGGCAGAACCATCGTTTTGTAATAATTCGCCATCCACAGTCTCTACTGAATTTTTAGATGGTACTAAGCTCGCGTATAAGCCAAAAATAGCAACGCCAAGAAATATGGAAGAGGCTAATTTTATTCCTCCATGCCAATCTAAATAAATTGATGAAAATGAAATAGCTAAACCTAAGAAAAACGGCAAAATCGGCCCCATTAAAATAAATATGAGTTGTTTATTTAATGATATATCTACATCTGTAAGTTTACACAGCCCTCCTTTCCATTTAAATACATTATACCTAATCCAAAAATGCAATCTCCCAATTATGAGTTTGAGAGATTCGTTTTCTTCACCATAAGATCCAATATATACAGTCACAATTCCTTTAGAGAATATTAGACCAGGTATGGCATGTCCAATCTCGTGGGTAATTGTAATTATCTTAGCGGTAATTGCAATCAAAAAAAAGAATAAGATAAAGATTACTAGTAAGTTCATGAGAGCATTATTTTCATAAATATTATAAAAATAAAGATATAAAACTAAGATTTCTTAATATCGGAAAAAAATCAAACAAATGTTAGCCCGATTTTTCGCAGCTTGATGTACGCTCAATTTTAAAACGATGATTTTACGAAAATTTTGATTTTTTCCAAGATGCTCTAAAAGCAAAAAAGCCTTAACTTTTTCAAGTTAAGGCTTTTGTTGCGGAATGGACGGGACTCGAACCACCCCGTATATGTACCTATTTAACAACAAGTTAAAAATCACAAAATATAATGCGCTCTAAATGCACACCAATAAATCTATATAAGAACAACAATTATTATCAAAATTAACAATACTTCTTCAAGAAAGCAAGACAGATAGTTTTATTAATAACATCTTGTATTATCCAAAATTATCCCTTTATTTTACGTTTAGTAATAATCTGCTCATTGCCTCGTCTTATTGTTCTAAGTACTCTACTTGAGCTTTTAAGTGAGACAAAAGTCCAGGTAACCACTTGATTATTTTTTGTTCACTGTTTAAATTATGGATATGACTTTCATCATTAGTCCAATTTCCATTCATTGCAAAATGAAATTTTTTGAAGTCAAATTTATTATTCAAAAATTCGTTGAAACCATTAGGAACACTAATACTAGATAAAAAATTTTGATTGGAAAATTCCAAGCTTAATTTTTCTTGATATTCGTTTAACTGATAAAATTGCCAATGTGGCTGTGGGTGCTTGTTTTGAATACTTTCATAACTATCCCATTCCGCTCGAAATAGCTGAAATTTTGACTGAACATCATACTCTCCTTTGAAGAGAGATAAAGAAATATTTGTTTCGAAAAATATTTTATTTAACTCGAGATTATTTTTTGAAAGGCGTGCCAAGTAATCTTTCTTGGCTATTCCACTTTGATTTGTATAACTAGTTTCAACATCTATTTTAGTGAATTGAATGATGATTTTAATCCAGTAATCAAAATACCATTTAACAACTTTTGTATCCTCTAAATAATTTTTGTGCAGATCCTTTGCCTCGCTAGTATTGCTAGAAACCAATCTGTAAAGGCCGAATCCATCCTTTTTAATAAAAGCTTTATCAGGAAAATAATCCTGAATTAATTTTTCAATGTTACTAACAAGAAGATCCATTATTTATTGAACAGGGTATATATACTGTTGTATCCATTCGTCTAATCGTCTTTTATCAAAATAGATATCTTCAGATATCTGGATACCAAACTCAACTAGACGAGAGTATATTGGTGAATTAATATGTATTTTATTTAAATCCTCAGAAAACTCTTCAGATTTTAGAATTTTAGGTAGAGGTATTTGATTTGTATACATCTTACCTAAATCATACCAGTTTCCCCCCGCCAATTGTTTTGAATATATAGATAAGAGTCTATCAAAAAAGGAACTAGAAAAAATAGACAAATAAAAATAATAGTCATTTTCATTTGAGAAATCATTTAAAATCCAGGCATTTCCTCTTTCAACGACATAACGTCCTGTTTTATCGTATGCAAACGAATTTGAACTCCCAAATTCAGCAGAAATAATTTTCGGTTGTTTTTCGAACTGCCAATTTCTTGGCCTGGTTAGTCCCCACCATTCAGAAATTCCTGATCGCTTTTTAAGCAATGTACGATTAGGCTCTAGTTTTGAAGCGAAAAAAAATGGCGCATTCTTTTCGAGAACTTTTTCATCTTTTAAGAGCATTCCATCCTTATCATAAGGGTACCAAATAAAGGTCTTTTGATAATGAAATTGTCCATCCTTTATTGTTTCATTATCAGCAACTAAGCGAAAATATGTTTTCTCCTTAGTTGATAAATCCAAATATTCAAGTTCGGTAATTTTGAAAACATTTTTGACTCCTTGCCTAATTCCTTGTTGTACTTTAAAAATTTCACCTACTGTACTCAGTCGTTTTTCGGCAACCAGTATATCCAAGCTCGTCAACAGTTCATGTTCTTCTGAAGACACAGGTTTCCAAGAATCCTTTATTATCGGAAACTTTAAAGGTTGGAAAATACTATACGAACTAGTATTCACGCTTAATTCATTCGAATAGTACATTTTTCTCAAATCTCTAAGCGCCTCTTGAACTACTCCTTTTTCATTCTGTGTCCAAAGAATAGTAGGCATAGAAACCTTTCTTGGTTTATAACCTATTAATAAACTTACATCGGTCAATGCATCTTCAAAAACAAAATTACCCAACTTCCCAACTAGAGAAAAAGAAATCAGCTCATTGACTTCATCCCTAAGTTTTTTGTAAGAATCTAGACTGAGTAATGAGGACGGAATTACGCAGCCAATTACTCCACCATTATTTAAAGATTGAACCGATTTATAAAAAAAAGCACTCGCTTGATTTGGTTTGCCTATAAAATTGTTACCTAATGCTTCCTGAACAGCATCTTTTGCCGACATACTTGTCAATAATTCCCAAGACACGAATGGCGGATTCATCAAAATTAAATCATAATCCGTATCCCAAGAAACCATTAGAGAATCCTCCACAATGGTGAAATTAAATTCTAATCTATCTTTCCATATTGTTCTTTGTTCATATTTTAGCAAGAAATTTGAAGTATTTATTGCCGTCTCCGAGGAATCCCATCCAATAATTTCTAAGTTTCCTGAAAAATTTAACTCCCTTAATTGTTTTAATGTTTCAACCAAGAATTCCGAAGAGCCACAAGAGGGGTCTAATATCTTAAGCTTGCTTTTAGATAAATCAAGCTGACGTAATGCATTTTCTACAATGGTCCTTGAGACATAAGGTGGTGTATAATGGATACTTGAATAAGATAAATTTACAGTTTCTAGCTTATTTGAAATACCACCGAACAGATCCCTTTGTGTACTAAAAAAGAAAACTTCCTTTTGAGCTTCCTGAAATAGAATACCAGCTGAATGACGTATTATTAAATCAAGTTCTGGTTTAATACTATTTATACCTGTATTTATCTTGTCTACAAAAAACCCAAAGTTATCTGGTATGTTTACATCATTTAAGTTCCATTTGCTCTTATCAATAGTAAAATAATCATCTTCTAGACTGCTGAGAAGAAGGAATAATAAATTTAAGGCTTCAACAGGATTTGTTTTCTCCTGAGTCAGATTACGTAGCTGTCTAAATATATCAATGATAAAAGGAACTACATCTTTATCAGACTTACGACTATTTGAGAGTAAATAATGATAAAATTTATCAAAATTCGCTACTACAACATTTTGAGGTATTTCCTCATATTCATTTTTTACCCAATTGAAAATCTTAACTAATTCATTATCGAGCACTAAATAATTCTTAGTATTACTTGACCATGATTTAGAATAATAATCGAGCTTTGTGTTATCAGCACCATTAGTTTGAAGACAAAAATCGCCACTGCCCCCATTTAACAAAACAAATGTTGAATCATTTAACAGCGGACGAAGATGTATTGGCAATAATCCAAATTTTTGCTTCCAGATTAGCGTTTCAGACAGGTTTATCATTAGTTTTCAAAAATGCATTTTTAATATGTATTTACTAAACTATCATTGTAATTAAAGTAGAAAAATTAAAATTACTAAAAATTTTAGCAAAAAACCAATTTTTAAAGATATCACAAATACAATTGTGTAAGTAAATAAGCGTGTAAGAAAACAAAGGCCCCCGCAAAATATTCATATACAATAGCTTACGTTTATAAGCGAGCCCGACAAAACTTACAATTATAGCTTTTAAACCACAGTTTTTGAGCCATGGATTCTTTTTTTGGCATCTTCTGCAAGCGAAACATTTCCATTATTTAACTTCAGCTCAGATAAAAAGCAATTAACCATTGTATTTAATCTGCTATATAAATTTCTTTTTCGTTGTATTGTAAACAATTTTGTTTTTTGAAATGAAATTAACTCGAGCTAACAATGTATTTAATATAAGAAAGATCTCTTTAAATTTTTCCACATTATGTTTAATTACATCAAAGAGGAAGTTCATTAGTGACCAAGTCGTACATAAAAGAGGCACTGGTGTAAGCTGCGTAATCTTGGACAGAGTCCTCCTTTTCTTCATTAGCAAAATCGCACGCTGATTTAATTGATATTGCTAGTGGCTTCGGCTTTTGTGCATGTGCAGCACTATAAAACACACCATAACTCTCCATTTCCACACCTATAAGCTTCCTACTTTGAGCCTTTATTCTATCTATTTCCTGATTGGATTGAATCACTGCAGGTACTGACGCCATAGGCCCGATATGTATATTTAGTGCAGTAGCTGGCGGTGTAGAAGGGTAATTCTCTCTAATCTTATCTATATATTTTCGGTTTCGCTTTATGTCTAAGAGTAGCTCTTTAATGTCTTCATTCAAAGTTTTATGCTTTGGGTCCGGGAGAAATAAATTACCTTTCTCTTTATCTCCCTTAATTTTGCCGCTAGATGCATCCCAAATTTCTTCAGCAATCATTATATCTCCGAGGTTTACTTCCCCTTTGATTCCAGCCGCGATTCCTGACATAATTATATATCTTGGCCGAAAATGATGTATAAGTTTCATTGAAAGAGTTGAAGCCGCACACATTCCCATTTGCGGCGTACACGCAGCAACAATTCTAATAGTTTTGTTACCTTTTTCGAATTGACCAATGTAGAATCCAGTTTGATCATTGGCCATTGGATGAGCTTTAAATTTCCAATCTAACGAAAGAACTTTTTTCAATTCCTTGTCTAAAGCCGTTATAATCGCTATATCAAAGTCATATTCCTTGAGCGCGTCAACTTGGATTTCTTTTTTGGAATCAATTAGGTATTCTATCTTGTTCCTTAGAAGTTCTTTCCAAGTTTCAATATCTTTTTGATACTCAATTAAAAACCATAGATTTTTACTAAAATCTTTTGAATACTGACTAATGTACTCAGGCTTTCCTGAAATACCAAGGATGTGAAAAGGGCACTTTTTATTTGGATCGAGTTTTATTTCATTTAAGAAATCAATGCCGTTTTCCGGAGTCTCGGTATCTCCGAAGTCATTTGGAAGAACGAGGTCCAAGATTAATAAATCATATTTATTCTCCTCTAGAAGCCTCCTGGCGTTATTGGTGTCAGCGACGACATCAATTTTGTTTTTAATTTCTGGATATTCGAAGAGTACTCGTTTAATGTCCGCTACCTTCAAACTATTATCATCAACAATTAGTATAGAAATCATTTATAATGCTTTAATTTTGGATTTAAGTTCTGTTTGCCATTGAGTCTGCGACGAGTTGTAATAGATACATCCTAAGTAGAAAGTTGGAAATTCATTAAATAGGTTGTCGTCAATCTTAGAGAGCGAAACACCTCCAAAATCTTCATATTGAGTTAATATTAGTGAAGGAATTGAAATATTTTCCCTTTCCATTTCTTGAAGAATAATTTCTCCTCCGCGATCAAGTGTTTCGCCTCCGTCATCGAAGTCTGTAATATCGAATGTTGGCAAGCTCATATCTAATATTAATAAATCATATCTATTATCCAAAATTGCCTCTAGTCCACTTTGAAAAGATCTTTTTATCACTAGCTCTTCTGGAGAAATATCTAAGTCTGTCAGTAAAAATAATTCTACTACAGATGATTTATTGGTATCATTTTCAACAATTAGAATTTTCATACAAGAAGATTATTTACAGATATGATAAGCTTGACATTGAATGTATTGTCGTGTAAATCGAAAACAATTTCGTTTGACTTATCTCGAAAGACATTTTTTAAAATATTATTAGCTTTATAAAAACCCGATTTACCTTCCCCTCGGATAGCAGTATAATTTGTTGATAATAAGGCTAATTTGATCTCATCCATTTTCTTTTCTAGATTAGAATCTAAATTCTCACCAGCTAAAGGGTTTATGAAATCAATTATTAAAATTTCCTGTTCTAAATGAAATTTAACCTCTGCAGGTTGAGAAAGCAAATTATTTTCCTTGAAGTAGTTAAAAATGTTAGTTATGAATATTTTTAACAAATCGACAAAATGCGTAAAATATGCCCCTTTGAACATTGTTTCAGTTTCTAATGACTCTGAAAAAAAGATCAAAAAAGGGCTATTGATATTGTTAACGATTTGTAAGCTTGTATTAAATGCGTCGGCGAGTGTGAAATCGATTTCATCATTCTTACTTCGATTGAACCATCTAATTACCACATCCACACCTGATTGTGTATTAGTACGACAATCTGCAATATTTTTCATCAATTTAGTGGACTGTGATCTATCCAGAAGATCTGTCAAATCCGCTTCTAGCTCATCTAAATAGCTAATTAGCATAAACTTTACTTCTTCATCAATTTCTGTTCGAATACGTTTCAAGTTTTGGGCTGTCATATCCCAAAGGATTTCAAAAATACTGTTTACAAACTCGTTAAAATCTGTTATCAGTTGAATTTTTGCTATAAATATAGAATACAGCACATCCTTATGCCATTGTGGAATATACATATAACCAAACCAGCCTGATTGCACCGTTTTCGCATCCTCAGTTTTTATCTGGATGAAGCGGTCTTTAAGTTCAGAAATAAAAGCATCTATATTTGCTGAAAACACAGCCATTCTGGCTTCGAATTTTTCTTTTATATCACCTTCAAGGCCAAGTTGATGCACTGACCAAAAAGTGCTTGGCAAATAATCACCATCTTCTGAGCTTTTCGAAGTAACTAAGTTAAGCTCTTGAAATGGCTTTCTCAGCTGACCAATTATTGTCCCATGTCTGATGCGTTGACTTAAATAGTAATCCAAACCATAGTAGTTGCTAAACAGAAATTTGTCTCTAACTTGAATAAACAACTGTATAAATAATTCAAAATGTATATCTGTTTTTCGTATTGATTTCTTGTAGGTATCAGTGTCAATATTTCCGACCATTAAATCAAGTAATGCATCATAGCTTATCCCGGTAGCATCTATGTTTTTTAAATTCATTAATTCCGAAATATTCCTAAATCTATTAAATCCTTTATTAATTTCGCTTAATTCATGACCAATAATACCATTCTCATCAACGTATATCATACTTTGATCTATTTCTTTTATTCTTTGCTGAACCGTTAGCCTTTTTGTCAATTCCGAAATCTCTTTGCTATACTCTGTAAGATTTTTAATATCAATTTTAGAAAGCGCCTGACAAATTTCTATTCGTTCTTTAATAACCTGTAGCGAGTTTTTAAAAACCACAGCTTTTCTTGATATAATTTTTGAATTAGATACTAATCGCAAAAAATGCATCTCAGCTTCGCCAATACGAGGTAGTAGGCTAAATAATTCAGTTGGTCTATTAGCCTTGACTGATCTCATAAATAAATCATAGGCAATAAATTTTACATGTGCCTCATTAGCACTTAGGTACATAAAAATTGGAAAATTAACATTGCTATGAAAAACGTTCCTAAATCTTTGCTTTACAATATCATCAACTGCCTTTGTACAATCGATTGTGAGGACAAGTTTCTCATTCATCAAATAAGTTTCGACATAAAGATTTATAGCTGAATTGAAATCTTCAAGATTAACGTAGCACTTAAATAAACAAAGCACAATAAGCTCATATTGAAAACCTAAATGCTGATTTTGTTTTATGATTTTCTCTAATGCAACCTTAGCAGCCTGAAAGTCATTTTTAACGAAATAAGTTAATGCTTTATAATAATAATGTCGATATTTTGGAATCTTTCCTTTAAATTTTTCGTTGTTAGAATCGTTAATCAACGATAAGAAGAAATCTTGAGTTAGTGAAGTCGGTTTGCCTAATAGCAAGTATTTTTTCTGCTTATCCAAACCTTTTAAGGCACCGAAATTTAAGGGATTGTAAGATTTTGAATAACAAAATGCTCGGTTATTTTCATTAAAATATTCGACTTTTATATTTCGTTCTAGAAAAGACACAAGCTCTTGAGAAAAGTCAAAATTAGATACTACATTAGCCTGAGTTAACAAATCAACAAATTTTTCATTCGGATCTTCTTTCTTTGTTAAATATGCAAAGAGAAGCTTGGAAATGCTATTCAAAAATGAATCATTTACGGAGACTGCTTGTAATTCAATCTGCAAATGAATATGAGATTTGACATATAACTCCAGCACGCTAAACTCATTAGGACATTCAAGCAAATAGATCTTCCCTAAAATAATGACTTCATAGTATTTACCTTCAGTGTAAAGATCTAAAAGGTCTATTTTTTCATTGTCCACTATGACTTCTTCTTTTTCATCATCTAACAAACCAATGATTTTAGTTAGCAAAGGATCATCAATTTTCTTATTCAAGAAACAACATTTTTCAAGACATAAAGCATGTTCTCCATTAGATCGTTCACTTCCCGATAAGTGCACAAGAACATCACGTATTAATAGATATTTATCAACAACTGAATAGTTGGAACACACTGAAAACAGTCCATTTAAATCATTGAACGAATAGTTTAGTGGATTTAAGCGATAGTTGAAGAAATTTATATAGTGATCTGGTACTCCGATATAGGAGCTAGTTAGTTTTGTTTGATAATTAAAATAAGATATGTCTTCCTCAACTTTTGAACTAAAAAAATGAAGTAAAAAAAAGAAACCACTGTCAGTTACTGGAATTTTTTGTGAAGCATTTAAAAGTTTAAAATTAAACTCAAGTCCTTTTTGGAACTGAACCTGTAAAAATTCATTTTCAATCGACCAATTTGAATAGCTAATGGAGCTATTTATCTTTCTAATAATTTCCGCAGATTCTTCATATTCTCCAAGTAAAAACTTTTTTTCAAATTCATCACGCAAAGCTAGGAACTTGTTTATCTCTGATGAGAAATGATCTATTTGTAGGCAAAACCAATTTAAATGAATTTCATAATCACAATCTAATGTATTACCGCCTAAACCTAGGTTAACCTTTTCTTTCAATAGGCAATTACCTACAATAAAGGTCATAAAACTTTTAGGAAGTTCCCGAACGATTGTTTGTTGTTCCTTGAAAGTATACTTAAGCTTTAAATTATTAAATAGTGCTTTTTTATTCGTTTTGGGATTAAACAGTAATGTTTTAAATTGTTGATAGGTCTTAGACATTGAGAAGTGCGTTAGGGTATTACTTAGAAGCCCAAAATAAAAAATTTAAGCATGTATAACAGTTTTTTTGGAATGATATGCAGAAAACAGCGAACCTAGCTACTTTTGAAGCGAAAAAATTTAATCTTTTTAAATTGTGCAATAAAATTTGACAAAGAGAGACTTATATCTATAGAGACGGCTTTAGATATTATCCTCTTGAAATTATTCTCTTGCTTTCAATATTTCAACTTTTTCCTTTTCGCTAGCCAATAATTTTTCATAGAGTTTTCTATTTTCTTCGTACAACTCTATCACTTTTTCAAGGGGATTGAAAGTAACTTGATAGCCAATATTCGCACCAGTGTTATTTGAATTTTCGTAGTTATTCTGAATATTATAGATCATTTTTTCTTCATCGAAATTTCTAATCGAATCAGCAGGAACCCCCAAAACTAAAGCAATTTTCTCTAGAGTAGAATCTTCTATGACCTCGCTCTGTTCAAGTTTGCTAACAGATTGTTGGCTGATCCCCAATTCTGAAGCCAATGCGTCTTGCTTCATACCTCTCAATTCCCTTAAACGACTAATTTTTCGTCCTAAATGCATGCGATTGTTTTTTTCTGAGGTTTCCATATTCCAAATATATCTAAATTTTCCTTTGGTAAAAAACAACTAGTCTAGTGTATTAAACAACTTGTTATGGTTCGGTACGGCGATATTGATTTAGAAATTAGAGAAAACAAATCAAAAATGCCATGACAGTAGCTACTTTAAGCCCCTCCCAAATCATTTCGAACCAACTAAATGTATTTATTGAATTACTGGTAAAGAAATTTGAGCCATTGAAAATTTATTCATTTTGCAGAATCATAAAATCCGATAATCGTTTAGGATGATTTACGACTAGCCTAGATAAAAATGAGCCACATTACTTTCTGCTAATGATAATGGAAAGCTCAACTAGGAATGAGCACGAAGCCCAGGATTTTTGCAGATCCAAATTTAATGAAGGTAAGATTACCATACTTTCTCATGGAAATGAAACCATTAAGGAGCGTATCAAAAAAAACAACAGGTTTTTCATTACGATATTAAACCAAGGGAGGCTTCTCTATAATAATACTGGAGTCCTGGCGCAGGACACCGAAATCGAATTTGATCCCAGCCAAAACTTTGAAAAGGCCAAAAAGCATTTTGAACATCGGATAAAATTGGCTCAGGGATTTTTAGATGCTGCAGAAGATAGTTATGCTAATCAACATTATGCTATTGCAGTTTTTTTGACCCACCAGGTCATTGAACAATGCACCATTGCATTGATAAGGGAACATCTCGCTTACAGGTCAGATATTCATCACTTAGGCCGTCAACTCGATCTCTGCTGTTGCTTCTCAGAAGAACTTTCTAATCTTTTTAGAACTACAAAGGATGATCTATCATTATTTGAAATTTTACTAAGGAGCTATTCCCAGGCAAGATATAAGGATACATTTAAAGTTGATTCGGAAGATGCGGATAAACTTATATCAAAAGCATATGCATTTTTCAAACTCACAAAAGAGATTTGCACCAATAAAATAGATGAATTTAAATTGCAGAATGAGCTGCAAAAAGAAATAGAGGTAGGTTTTGAATAATTTAATTCCCGACATACCTTTTTACAGGTTTTTTAAACTCCCGTTCAAAAATCCAACCCGATTGCTAGAAAGAAAAACCCTGGATTCATTATCAGAATTCAGGTCACCAAAACGCGGCTACCTTTCTGTCAACGTAAAACATTTGGGTTTTGTTAACGAGATACTTACCTCCTCGATCAGTATCGGAAAAGAAGATACAGAATTCGTATACCTGAGGGTAACACAGGATCATTTACTTATCAGCTGCAGCGTGGATACAGATGAATTTTATTTAAGCAGATATGCCTACTTTTTTCTAAATAAATATTTATGGTTTTATCATGAAAAAAGCTTTGAGGACTATTACTATCCGGATTTCTTGGATGCTGATAATGGAACTTCGAAATATCTGAAAATCGCGAGCGATAGCAAGGGGCTAACCATTAAACTAAAAGATCCATTTAGGAATCTTTTTAAACCAGGCGTTTCGCTTCCACTTGTTCCATTAGAAAACGAGGCAAGAACCAATATTTTCATTGAGCCACAATTATCGGATTCGTATAGATAATTTCACACCGGTTATCGCATATTGCATTTTAGATCCTTTGAATCTACACGAGAAATACAATGAAGAAAAAGAATTGCCCTTAATCATTCCTTTTACAGCAACCCTAAATAATGACAAAATAAATTTTAAATCATTATTGACATACCTAAACAGTAAAACAACATCAGACGATCTGGAACTCAATTCAGCGCAGCTTATTTTGAACGACATCTGCGAAGAAATGTGGGAGAACTCTTTTTACTTTCAAACTAAAAACCATAAAGATGAAAATTATCACAGAACTTTTTCCGAAAGAAAAAAATTACAGTTTGATCTCTGGAAAAGTGCACTTCCACAACTTATGAATGAACGGTTCATGTGCTATCAATGGATTTATGGCTTAAGATACATAAAAGGAAAGCCGACAAAAAAAGATATTCGATTCTGTCAGGTTGCGAGTGATATACCTCAACTGAAATTTTTTCTGATTGACAAAGGAGAATACTATTTCCTTGACCTTAAATTTATGGTTAATGGCAAGCTCTCCAATTTTGCTCCGATTTTTAACATGTTCTTTTTTGCTGCCTCAGAAAAGGACCCAATGGAATTTTATCTTTTTGCATCAATGGCCGATGCAGAACTTGTATTTTATTTCTCAAAAATAAGTTTTCGATTGCCGATACTCAAGAAACATTATGAATCCCACTTGAAGCCCTTTGTTCAACAAATTGAGCAAACCTATGGCTTAACCAAAAGATAGTCCTACACCAAATGCCTGTCCATTCTGGAATTTTAGAATGGGCAGGATTTTTTTCGTAGATGTAAAAAGCAAACTTGAGGGTGGATATTGAGCGGCAGGGTTTGCAGGCCACAAATGCGTGGTGGGTGAATTATCAATTAGCTTTTTTCTGCTTATCCTTCAAACTTTTTTTTGCTTGCCTGGCGCTTTCATAATCTTTCTTTGCCTGGGCTTCCTTTAGGCTTGCCTCAACTAATACCTTATGTTGATGTATTTGGAGATCAGCGTTTTTTATCAGGTTCTCTTTGTCTTTCAGATAATGCCCGTCAATTTCAATGGCGAGCTCTGGGTAGGCACCGCGTATCACCTTAAATTTATCTGATTCGGTTTCGAGCTCGCCGTTCCTGAAAATTAAAGAAATGGAACTCCCTAAAGAAATTGCAACAACAAGAAAAATAATTATAGCACCAGTAAAATAGAACTTTGAGTTTATTTCGTATTGATGCTTTAGTTTAAATGCCTTGGGTAAGTGCTCAATTTTCTCCTTTAACTCATTCATCGAAACTGCGAATTTATTAAGTTCCTCAATAGAAGGCATTAATTCTCCATCAGGCGTAGTTATTGTAGTCTTATCATCGGCTTGGGAATGCTGTTGCTCGATGATAACTGATAGCTTTTCATCGTGGGATTTCATCTGACCAATAAGCAGATCCATGATCTCTTCTATATTTTCTAATTTTTCATTTATCTTTTCCATTAGATTGCATTTAATTTTTAATTACCTACCTCTTCCCTGGCTTTGTTCTTCATCATAACCGGTTCCTCTTTTTTTCTTTTTTCTCGGCTCCGGTTCAGCGTGGATTGGTGAGAACGTCGGCGTAAACAGAATTTCCAATATATCAGTCAGTTTGGACGATTCAGTATACTTCTCCTTACCAAGAGAACTTTCACTAAATTCCCTTTCTGGCAAGCTTGTTTTGGTAGAATCCTGTTGAACAGATATATCCTGAAAAAAGGCATTGAGCTTACCATAACTGAGTGATCTGTCAATTTCTGAACCTTTAAAAATATATTCTCCGCTCTTGAATGAAATGCCCTGTATTTCGTTGCCACCGTTCTTATATTTGAAAACCATTTCAATACCGGCATTGGATAGTTTATTTCCAAAGTTCTTCCAGTTTTCGCTGCTTTTTTGCGCTAATTTAATTTGGTCAAAAAGCTGATACCGGATCTTATCGCTCCCTTTAAGTGCCTTTCTGTTAACTTTGTCTCTATCCTTTGCCATAAATAACCCATGCTTTATGGTTATGTCCTTGCAAGCCGCAACGTTTTTTTTGAACTGGAACTGATCGGAGATTGTCTTTCCATCATTATCCACACGATTATAAATTATGTGTAAGTGGGGATGATGGTTATCGTTATGGCGGACAACAAGAAACTGCGTATTTCTTATGCCCATGAGTTTCAAATATTCCATCGCCATTGCCAACATATTTTCATTACTCAATTTAACTCTATCAACTTCGCTCCAGCTAAGAGAAGTATGGGCTACAGCTTTTGAAAGCTCCGGATTCATTTTTCTTTGCAAATCAAAATCCCTTACAATGAGGGATGGATTATCCATCCTGATCCCATCCCCATGAAGAATCTCTGCATCTTTCTTATTTACCACATAACGAACACAACCACCAAAGCTTTTTCCAATTACAACTTTTCCTATCATTCCCTGAAATACTTAGCAATCAATTCATGTATCTCACCTATTAACTCCCTACATTTTTTCTGGAACACCAATAGTCCTTGCTCATGAGAAAGCTTGGTGAGTTGGTTCAGGTTGTTTGCCATTCCAGCGAGTATCCTGAATACCCTTAAATCCTCAGGACTTATTCTCGGTGAAACCTTTCCCGCTTTAGCCGCCTGGCGAAACCAATCACTGATTTTAATTCCAGCCTTATTAGCCTTTCCCTCAATGATAAAATGATCCGTTTTGCTCAATCTCACCATAATAATCTTTTCTCGTTTTATCTTCTTTACCGGTCTGCCTCCCTTGGACTTTCCGGCACTAAATAGTTCTTCCATCAGGGTTCTAATTTTTCTTCACCTACTTTTTGCGACCACCGGGAGTAAAAAGGCAAGTTCTTTTTCGCCAGAGCGAAAAAGGTTTTTGTATAGCAAAAACATAAACTTGCTCCCTCAAAGTTTTTTAGAAAATCCGTCGCAGAATATAGGTTGATAAAACGTTATTTATTTAAAAAAATCAGACTCCCAGAAGGATTGAAAGACGGCAGATAATTAATATAACCGGACCGGCATAAATCCTTAATACACTTATGGTAAGTGCTGGTTGATCTGATCTTTGAAATTCTCATTAGCTTTTTTCTGGTGACAACAATTGGATTCATCATTCCACCACTGGCCCAGCACTGTACGATTGATGTGAAGAGGCTGATATGTAAGGGCGAAATTACATGGTCTTCCGCTGCCTTGCACAGGAAAACTGATAGTGGTGTAACCATTCTCATCTCAGAATATTTGGGTTTTTTGGAAACTGCAAAACCTTATTAATCTCCTCCACGCTGTAATACATGGTTCCACCAATTTTGGTAAAACTTAGCGTTCCATTATTTCTAAGGGTTTGAAGGGTTCCGGTGGATATGCCCAATAATTTTCTGACTTCATTGCTACGAAGCCATTTTTTATCGGTCGGTTTTTCTGGAGCCAGAAATGCTTTAAGTTCTTTAAATAGATCTGATTTGAAATCCATCAAATCAGATTTGGTCATAATTTCTATAGACATAAGATTCAATTAGTTTGGCGACATTGCCAGCACAAAATTGAATCAGAAAATAGCATTTTATATGACCAGTTGTTTGCTTTGGTCAAATGAAACGTGTTTTGATCTAGGGTTTTGGATTAACAGGTATAATTTTGAAGAGTTTGTTGGATTCTGATACATCAGAGCCTTTAATCAGCTTTCCAGTTTTATTAGCGGGAAAGTAATTCCTAAGGGTTTCAAGAGAGATTTCGCTTTCTCCATGTTGAAAGTATCTGGCAATCATCTTATACCACGGGCTTTGGGACTGTGAGCTAGCTAATTTTTTTCCATCAGGTGTTTGGAGATTCTGAATCTGCTTTATCAAATCTATTAACTGTGGTAAATTACCGTCTAGAAGTCTTATTTTCTGATCCGACTCGTAACGGTTTAGGGATTTAATTTGACCCTTTAATAGTAAAATTTCTTGCTTAAGTCTTAATATCTCTATATCCTGTTCAGAAACAACTATTTCCAAGCTCTTTTTAATATGCCATTTATCGAACCGCACAAGAATATCCTTGAATTTCCTTAAGGCTTCGAGGCTTTTAATTGTATCTAATGCCGTTATATTTTTTTTATGGTAATGGGCAATTTGATCTTCAATTTTATCTAAAACATGCGTAAAAAATTCCTTTTCAGTATTCAAATTGTTATAAGAAACAAACCAACCAAGGTGGAATTGATAGTATTCTGCATATTCTCCAAATTCAAGGCTGAAGAATTTTTTGAAGAAAAAATTATCTCCTTTTTTCCTGTCAAACTTAATTGGATTACCGATCTCATACTTGTGCGGGCTTTTATCAAATGGATCTCTAAATTTGAAATATTCTATCATAAAATAATTCTACTGTATAATCTAAATTAAACATTAAATGTAGAAATGGGAACTTGACGAATACTTTTGAAAAACTTTAAAATACTAGCCATGGCAATTTATTTTTGTTCTACATGTGTGGCTTCTAATACCAACTGTATGGTTTGTTAAAACAAATCTTGCGTATTACATCAATAATCAATCGTTTTCTTACATTGATTTTTACTAATAATCAAAATTTTGAGTTAATTATTTTCATGGAAAAATTCAACTCTAGTTTCCGACATAATATGACTACCCATCCTGAAGTATACATATGGCACTTATGAAACATATATTGAAAAATAAAAATAATTTCCAAATAAGCTTACATACAGATCTGGGAACTGACTTTCATACTTAAGAAAGTTTGAAAGCTATATCAGTAAAAATAAAAACCTCAATATACCAAATGCCCTCAAAAGCTTTGACCTATTGAGGGCATTAATGTTAAGCCACCAAAAATATTAATCTCTCAGGTGTTTTAGTTAATTCTGTTATTACCAATGCTCCTTGTGGATATTGATAAACCTATTAAGCAGGTTCCATTGTTTTGCATATACCTTGTCATTGATATTTTACCTTGAATATAAGAGAAATATGACATATCTAGCTTCATGATTTTAGGGAAGATAAACGAGAGTTCCACTTACTGTAAAGGTGGGATGTTCTACGCTTTTCAGCTGACCCAGTAACGCTCCAGAGACAGGATGATTAAGATAGTCTACCGTAAATTGATCTGAACCGAAACGCTCAGTTATCAATGGATCAGCAATTTTTCCGGTAAAGCCCGCATTTACGCTCTCATTAGTAATAGGCTGGATAGGCATTAAGGTAAATTTTAGGAGGCCAGTTGACGAAACGGTATATGTATAGTAAAAACCCATTTGATAACGGTTTGGCCCCGTGTAAACATCAGCTAACAAAATCAATGTCTTGTTTTCTGCTTTTAGATTAAAGTAAAGAGCCCCAAGTCTAAAATTATAAAAAGGTATGGCTAGTAGTGGTGGCACTATTGCGGCCCTTCTTTGCTCAAAATCTATTCCCCAACCCGGATAAGTGGTTGCATCGGGCGCGATCACCCTTAACCGATTGTATGACATCTCCTGGTATAAAGAAAAAAGTGGTAAGATGAAAGGCGCTAACTCAGTACGTACGGCGTCCAAACTAATGTAATACAACTTCTTAACAGGATCCCATATCAATTCAGAAATGGGCTTTCCCTTAAATGAAATTGGTTCTTTTAGCAATAGCCCAGTTGTAGAATAGGTGTATTTCGTAGCTATGTTTTTAAGTTCACCATTTTCAACCCAGGCAAAAGAAATCGCTTTGGTTGTATAATCTAGCTTAATTTGTGTCTTTGTACCATCTTCTAATTGGAAGAAGAGTTTTTTATTTACCTCCAGATAGGCATTACTTGCTGTAATAATATTTAACAAGCCTTTTGAATTGTAGGCCGTTTGCTCAGCCTGTGTAGCCTTTACCAGAACCAGCTTACTTTGCGAAATCTGTCCTGTCATTTTAATTGTGTCGCCTAGGACCTTATCGAAAGTAAAATCCACATCAAAAAACGGTAGCGTACTATGTAATGTGGGAATATAACCAAAAGTATCAAAGTAAAGCACCAAATTTTGTGCTGCCTTTATTCGATAAGAGCTCTCGGTGCTTTTAGTTGCTGCATCTGGAGAAAGGTCAGATAGCATCGTTACCCTATTTTTATCATTAAAGCTAATATGGAATGAATATCCCATACTGTATAATGAGTTTGCATAAGGATCGTCACCTCCATATACCCTTGGGTAGTAGGTGGCTTTCCAGCCATACGTACTTCCTTTAAGCATATCATAGTGTGCCTCCAAAGCATCAGTAATACGGGTTTCGGGCTTTAGACCATCGATCAAAAGCTCTTTCTTTTCACAGCCAGTTAGCAAGGCAGACAAAAGTATTATATATGTGATTAATTTTTTCATTTTGTTTAGTTTAAACGTTATTGCCCCATTAACCCGTAGAAATAAGAACTTGGATCACTTACCTTATAAAAAGCACCTAATGACCCTACATTGGCAATTTCTCCAGGAATAATCTGATTGATCCAATCAGCCTTGAAACGATTGTTTTGTAGATAGGCATGGATACCAACGAAATCTGATTTAAAGTACTGCATAAAACCATGATTCGTATCTGCCTGTTGAATCGCCTTTTCCTTAAAAGTAGTAATGCCGGTGTTGGGATTTATATCAATATCAAAATCTATTTCAGGCTCATAAACAACAGTTCTTATCGTGAGGCGGTAACGAATGGTCATAAGGGTTCGGGACTTAAAGAACATGGTCATATCCTCGATCGCAAATCCGTTATTGTTGAGTTCAGCTAAGACAGCATCTTTCCAGAGTTGCAAAAATTCAGGAGACTGTTTGGGGTCCGTAGCCGGATTGGCATAAAGCTTAGTATATCCTACATCCGGGCCAATCATCTGATATAATTGTGGTGGGAAAATCTTATAGAGCTGTTTCTGTACTTCGGTTTGCAGCTGATAGAAATTGATGTTAAAAGCTGCCTTATAATAATTTACAACAAATTGTTCCTTTTGCTTGAACTTTAACTGTGCATCCACTGGAGCTAAGGCGACTATCTGGTTATACTTTACACGGCCCATCATGAGCATGTTTGAGGCTTGCTCGGCAAAGTCCTCTAGTGGCGAAACCCTTGCATACTGCGTGATAAATCCCAAAGAGCGTGCCTCAGCTAAGGTTCGCTGGGTCCAGTTAGCGTCATAACCTCCCTTGGACACAAGTTGGTAGTCTGGTTGAATGTCCACCGTTTGGTTTAGGATATGTGTATATTCATGTTGAATAACCTGAATGAGCTGTTTAACCGACGCCAAGTTCCCCTTGTTGAAACTATTGATAACATATAGTACAACTTTACGTCCTCCCTCTGCGGTACCCAAGGTTATCGATCCATCTGAATTGAACTCTGCATTACCAGCCAGAACAAATTGTTTTGGGGAATGGAGCTTAATAAAATCTGCACCACCGGCGACTTCGAAAGGCCTTATCCACAAATCCCTTACCGTCTCCATAGCAGAAATAACCAAGTTCTCTTTTGGCGGGGTAAGGTATCTCCCATAATCATAATCGAAGCGATCAAACCGATACTTTGTTTCTATATTATAAGGATTTAGGAAATTGTCATCCAGCCAAAGGTCTATCGCCGTTTTATTCGTAATCATATTTTGATCTATAAGATCTAGATTGGCGTTTAAGGCTTCCTCTTTTTTGCATGCGGTGAGAGCTGTGAGTAAAATGAGTATCACAGAACCAAATTGAAATATTTTTTTCATCTTTATATGTCTTTATTTAGGATTGATGCAACCATCATAACTTTTATTAATACACTGTGTGATCAGAGACTATTGTGGCTGATCTCAATAATTATCTAGGGTTTTGTTGAATACCGGATAGGATCACCTGAACAGGGAGCTGAAATAACCTTCTTGGATCATCAGCACTTAATGTAATCGTGGTTGAGCTTTCATCATTAGCGACAACCCTGTGATTAACGGGGAGTTTATACCTCAACATATCGAACCATCTTAATCCTTCTTGCGTAAACTCCTTTTTCTTAAAATCTAAAATCGTTGCTATTAATCCCTCCTTTACATCTGTAGTTTTATAGAATGCAGCAATTTTGGCTAGGCTCAGCTTGTTGGATGATGAATTGTATTTGTATATCCTAGTGCTACAGAATACATCGAGGTCTTGTAGCGCCAAAGCATTTTGCCCAGTTGATGCGTAAGCCTCAGCCCGATTTAAAAGTGCCTCATCTGTAGTCAATACCGGAACAATTGCATATGGCCGTCCGATGGTGGCATTTGGATTATTCAGCACAAAATATTCATTCCACTTAAAAGTAGAATAATGTGGTGGCTTAACGTAATATCCAGACTTATAAGCCCACGCTCCGCCAGTAACATTGGTTGCATACATTTGATTATTTAAGGACTGACCGAAACCATACCTGGGTTGATAATTCCTGGCATAGAAAGAGGCTGTTTCAATTAGCAATAAGGTGGACGGCTCTGTTGCTTTGGTAAAATTAAGTGTCATCTCGCCAAACGTATAAGCATAATATCTTGAATTCCATGGTCTTATTACATCAGCAAACCCGTTAGGCGAGATCGCAGATACATATTGAATTACCTTATCGTATTCCTTTTTAAACAGAAAAAATCTTGCAGCAAAAGCATTAGCAGCCTCCACAGTAAAATGATATTTAGGCACTTTGTAAGCCGTATTCCTTAATAGTGGCAATCCCTCAAGCAGGTCTTTTTGGATAGCAGTATATACCGAGGCTACAGTTCCCCTATCATATTGTGCTACCACCACTTTTTCTGGTATGGTTACATACGGTATGCCGGGAGAGGTATTCGCACCTGTTGGGTCATAAGTTTTTGAATATAACGCGACTAACATAAAATGGGCGTAGGCTCGGGCTAATAAGGCTTCTCCCTTGTATGGAAGATAGGCAGATTTATCCTCAGCTTGCTCTATTGCCACTAAGGCAGCATTCGCTGAGGCGATTGCACGATAACATGCATTCCAATAAAAGGTAGGGGAGTCTTGAAAATCGATGTCATTGTCTTTCCAAAAGTACGGTAACACAAAATCTCGTTCCTCGGTTCCAATTGCAGGTCCTTTATCCTCCGCATTATCGGATGAGTTTTCCGTAAACCCGATATAGTTTGCTTCTGGATAGGCACTTGTTAATAGATTGGCAACTTTCTCAACCGTATTGAGGTCGGCACGTTGATCTGGCGCCTGTTCCAAGAATTTTTTACATCCAGCGGTGCTTATCAGTATAAGCGCAGAAATAAGTATATATAATTTTCTCATGATTTTTGTTTAAAAGCCCATTTTAAGTGATAGTGTAAATTGGCGGGGAATTGGCAATGCTACGCCACCAGAGCCAAAGAATTCTGGATCTTGACCATTTAGTTTGCTATCTGAATAAATGAGAAATAAATTGTTTCCCACTATACTGATCGATGAATTGGTTACGCCCAAAACCTTGGTGTATTTAAGTGGTATTGCATAACCCAGTATGATCTGTTTCATTCTAACAAATCCACCATCAGCTACCCTTTCTGTAGAATAATTATAGTTGTTGTAGGCATAATTTGTTTGAAAAAGAAGTGCTTGGTCCACATCAAGAATTGATGGTATATTTGTTTTAAGTTCATCACCTGGAAGTTCCCAGCGTCTTAAAAAAGCACTGGGCATTGCATCCAGATCAGAATATCTTGTTTTAAAGGCTGGCGTTAACCTTACCTTATTACCTGCTGCAAAAGTGATCAGTGTAGACAGAGTGAAGTTCTTATACTTAAAGTTATTGGAGAAACCACCTGTATAGGTAGGGTCAATCGGACCTTCATATTTTAAGTATTTGATTATGCTGCTTTGCAGGTTAACATCACCACTAATTATACCAAGGTCATTGATAAATCTTGGCGACCCATTTGATTGGCTCAAGCCCTGGAAGTCAAGTGAAAATAATCCTCTTTGTGAGTAACCTTCAACCGCACCTCCGTCAGCCCCGGTCAACCCATAAATTAGGGGTAGATTTTTAAGGTTGGTAATCTTATTTGTATTGTGCGCAAATATTAATTGCGTTGCCCAATTAAAGTTAGTTGATTTAACTACAATGGCACCAAGTGAAGCCTCAATACCGCTTGATTTCATATCAGCATAATTGGCAAGCTTAACTGATTCCCCACCAATTCCCGAAGTGGTAAAAGCGCCAATCAGGTCAAAGCTTTTCCTTCTATAGGCATCAATGGTTAAGGTTATGCGGTTACCAAATAAACCTAGATCTAAACCGATGTTCAGTTCGTTAAGCTTCTCAAAAGTTAATTCTGAATTCTCCAGCCCATCTATATATAACTTGGTTTCCTTCTCTGAAATAAATGGCCTAAGGGCACCCATGCTTCGTAGTACCTGACTCGAATTCTGCGCTGTACCCATGCTCGCAACTAAGCCATAGGTTGCCCTCAAAGATGCACGGCTAAAAATCTTCTGGATTTGTTCGCCTTGCATAAATTTTTCAGTATCGAGGTTCCAGGCACCTGAAATATTCCAAGTTGGCAACCACCTTGCCGTTGGTGATTCTCCTAAGAGGTTGGATCCATCGTATCTACCTGTTGCATTAATGCTATATTTTCCCTTGTAGGAATAGGCTCCCCTTAGTGAATAATTCAGATATCGTTCATAGCGATAGCCCATGCTATAATAATCAAAACTCGCTTCTACGTCCTTTTTAACGATGTTTGGATCAATAAAGGGAACCCCGCCTTTATCGTATTGGTATCCGTATCCATTAAATATCTTGTTCTGGCGATTGATATAACGCATCTCCTGTGCAGCAAAAAAGTTAATCAAATGATCCTCATTGATCGTCTTATCATATTCCAAGCTATTGCGGACATAGTAATTGGTAATGTTATCATCATTTGTATTATAAAATCCCCCATAAGGCAAAACCGTAACCGGTAGTGCATTAGGATCATCTGGATTCCTGTACAAGAATTTATTTGCGTTCCTTATCGTTGCGTCATTTGGATTAATACCAGCGCGGTAAGCTTCGGCCATGTTAGATGACCCAGTTACCTTATGTTCTTGAGTGGTTTTCGCAAACCTGTATGCGCCATCAAATGAATATTTTAGATCCTTGGTTAGCTTATACTTAAGTCCCCCCTGAACCTTGAAATCAATAATACTTAAGTCTAAGGTATTATTTTCGAGTTCATTTAGAATATTAAAAGGCGCATAGTTTTGAGTAAAGAACTCTCTTTTGCCATTTGCATCAAAAGGTGTTAGTGCTCTACTTGTATTTAGCGCATAATTAAATGGGTTAATATCAAAGTCACGATCGTAGGTGCCAAAAACAGGATTACCATTTCTTCCCAATGTACCTGGTGTTTGTTGTTGGCGAACAGATCCTTGGGTGATCAACTCAATGCTCAATCGGTCATTAATATCAAAGTTTGCCCGAATATTTCCTGTAAAGCGTTTTACATTATCGGCAACTGTCCATCCATTGTCCTGAAGGTAACTAGTCGAGGCATATATCTTTGACCGTTTACTTCCTGCAGAGATGCCAATAGCATGTTCCTGCATAAAAGATTGCTTAAATAGAACATCGAACCAGTCGGTATTGGCATTGGCATAACGTGTTAAGAACGCTTTCTCACTTGGCACATCGTTTTTCAGGGTGTAGCTCCCGGTAACAGGATCATAAGTGTACATCGCATTGTACATCTTGGTAAAAATGCCGCCATTTGCGCTTCGTGAGGAGTTCGCATGATTTAGCCATCCCTTGTTTTTCATTTCCAGATACACGTTTACCTGATCAGCAGAATTTAGAATATCGAAATTATCATAAGACGGCTTCATATAAGTTGAAAAGTTGCCCGTGTAGGTAACTACTGGGTTTCCATTTGTATTCTTGCCTTTTTTAGTGGTAATAATAACCACACCGTTCATTGCTCTTGCACCATACTGAGCGGTTGCCGCAGCATCTTTCAAAATATTGAAGCTCTCGATATCATCTGGATTCAAACCTGCAACTGAAGAGCCAATTAGTGTTGACGGGTCTCCTGTGGAGAGTTGATCATTCGAAATATTGACGATGTCCTCCAAGATGATGCCATCTACAACCCATAACGGCTTATTATCTCCAGAAATGGAGGTAGCCCCGCGCACCCTGATTTTTGGTGCTGCACCAAATGTGCCAGAAACATTCTGAACAGAGACCCCTGCTACCCTCCCCTCGAGCATTCTGCTAATGTCTGTTACCCCGTCACGCTTAACATCGGAAGCCTTTAAGCTTGTGGCAGCTCCAGTAAATAGTTTTTTATTGAGATCTTGGTATCCGGTAGAAACAACATTGACATCCTTTAGCTGACTTGCATCTTCCTCAAGGGAGACATTGATAATGGTCAAGCCATTTATTGGAACCTCAAGCGTCTTATAGCCGATGGAACTAAATGCCAATATTGCACCCTCTTTAACAACAATAGAGAATTCTCCACTTTCGTTGGTAGATACTGCATTGGCTATGCCCTTTTCTCGGACACTCACCCCCGGCATTATACCGCCACTCTTATCAGTAACCTTACCGGTAAGCTTCACACGCAAAAAGTAATCTATTACAGCATCTATGGCAGACTTTTGCCTTGGCTTGATCAGTATGGTTTTATCCTCAATTGTAAAAATAAGGTTCCTGCCTAGGAGAAGCCTCGCCATCACTTCCTCAATCGATGAGTTTTTAAAATCAACATCAATTGTTGCAGTTGTTTTGACCTTATCCGATGACAATAGGACATCATAACCGGCCTGCTTTCTGATTTCCTTAAATACCCTTTCCAGTGTTACATTTTTTTCCTTTAATGTAACTAGTTGACCAAAAGTGTTCGCGCTTACCTGCACAAGCGAGGCAAGCAATATGACCGTAATCAACTTCATAATTAATAACCATTTTGGTATGCAGCGAGTATGCGTACATAAAATTTTAGAATAAATTTTGTACATTTAATAATCTGTTTTTAAGCGTAGCACTACTTTGTTTAAGCACTAATAAGTACTACGCGGTGAATCCAAGAAATAATTGATTTTGATCGATGCCGGCTTGCCGGAGGTTAAACAGATAGCGAAAGGGGTGTTAGTAGCACTCCTTTTCTTTTGCCTAACCTAAAGGCTAACAGTTTAGTTGAAGTTTTCTCATGTATGGTTTAGTTGAAGCTTGTAATTTTTGACTTTATTTAATAGATCAGGATTGGTTGGTTCCTGATTAGGCTACTTTTTATATACTATAATCTTTCTTCCCTTGATTTCAAAACGTACCTCGCCTGTATGCTCAAATTTCTCAAGGATTTTTGATATTTTGTCGAAACGGCTTACCGTCCCATAATACACCACATCTTTTGCTGCCTCATCGGCATATTCGATTTTGACATCATACCACCTGGAAATCTTTCGTAGTATGCTTTCCTGTCTCTCATTAATAAACATAAAATAACCCTTCTTCCAGGCTATTGATTCCTCAACATCTACAGTTCTAACTGTTATTTCCTTTTCGGATATGGTGGATTGCATGCCAGGAGAAAGCATCTGACTTTTCTGATTATCATTTTTGGTAACTCTGACACGTCCCTCCATAAGTGTGGTTTTGGTCAGGTCCTCATCGGAATAGCTATTAATGTTGAAATATGTACCAAGAACTTCGACGTCTTGTTTCACCGTATGGACAATAAAGGGATGAAGCTTATCCTTTGACACCTCAAAATATGCTTCGCCATTTAATTCTACACGTCTGTGCTTTGATCCTGCAAAAGTGGATGGATAAGTTAATGATGAAGCCGCATTTAACCATACCATCGTTCCATCTGGCAGCCTCAGCTGCCACTCACCTCCATTGGGTGTAGAAATGGTATTTGTTTTGTTTTGATTTCCCTTTTCATTAACATTCGAAATGCCGTAAACCAGTTGGCCACTAGCGGTCTTTGAAATTGTTACCCCTTCCTGATTTGCGATATTTCCGTTTGCTGCATCTGTTAAGGATATCTTACTTCCGTTAGCTAAGGTTAAAATAGCCTTGTTACTGCCTGGGGAGAAATCTGTCGCAAAGACATGCCTCTTGTTTCTATTTATTTTGGAATAAAACGTGGAAGAGACCGCAATTAAAATGACAGCTGCAGCCGTCCAGCGGATGATGAAAAATAATTTGAGGTTTCCTTTTAACCGCGGTCTATCTGATGACAATATATCGGATAATACAGTTTCCCATTTATCTTCCATCCTAAAATTTGAACTGCCCTCTTCCTTGATGATAAGTTCTTGGATTACATTCGCAACACTTACTGGGTCAGAATTAACAAAGAACCCTAGTTCTTCTTTTTCGGATTCACTAATGGTTCCTTTTTCAAACTGATTTAACAGATAACTTATCTTTTTTTCCATGCGGTTCTGATACTAAGAAACAGAAATAGCACTTTAGGACTATCAATAATTTATTTATTTTCGAATATTTCTAAAATCATGATAAAAACCAAGACATTTACCTCAATTCCGCTCTTATTAAGATGATTCCTAATTGATTTTAGGCTTGATATCAAGGTGTTTTTAACTGTATTTGGTGAAAGATTTAAAATGTTTGCGATTTCTGGAATCGTTTTCCCTTCAGATCTGCTTAGGTTATAGATTTTCTTTCTCTGACTTGGGAGTTTATTAACCGCATCATTAATTATGCGAACAACTTCATTCAGTTGGATAGAATCTGACGTGTTGTTATCGCTTACCGGTTGGTTTAATCGAGCCGAATCTATTATTCTCCCCTCTTTAATTGTTTTTCGGAGAAACCCTAGACACTCATTTGATACAAACTTGTAGAGATAAGCCTTAACATTATCGACATGCTCCAACTTTTCACGGTGCAGCCAAACCCTTAAAAAAGCATCTTGGATAATCTCTTCAGAGGCCGTTTCAGACTTGGTAAACTTTAAGGCGAAAGACTGTAATATTGGAAGATAATTAAAAAAAAGAACTGAAAAAGATCTTTCATTCCCTTCAGAGATCTCTTTCAATAGTACTCGTTCGTTTTCAATGTTTTTAAAAACCATACACTTCCCATCGCCAATACTATTGTGACTATCTTTTCTTGGTTAGGGATCGCCAAAAAAAGATATTAGTATTAATACGTAAACATACTGTTTATTAATGCTATATTTTTTAATCGTTAATGTTCATTTTTAAGACAACCTCTACTTTGTCTTTTTAGTAGCCTTTTTGATATCACGCCAGGATAACTTAGTATTTCAAGTCTATTTAAAGTGTTAAAATAATTATATCTACTAAGGGTACCCTTTAAACAAATGCTTTTTTAAGATTCTTGATTTTGGTTAATATTTACAAATGGATAAAAATTTGCAATAGCCAAAACACATAGCTCTTGTCCAAATAACTTTTTCCACAAGGGACATATGTGCCCTGACTGTCAATATCCCCACATCAGAGGAAACAGATAAACTAAACATTTCTTGACAAATTTAAAAAAACGTTATCTTTTTATACATAGGTAATATAAAAAACAATCATAATGAAGGGGAAATATACCGCTTCAATAGTGAAATTTAAAAGCCGGCATACACCGGCTTTTCATCAACTAACTATAACTGTTATTATAATCACCTTAAAATTTTCTATTTAGTTTTACCTTTGAAACTACGGATATCAACCACTGGCAACTCTAACTCTTTAATTATTCCATCATCATCTATAAATTTAACATAGAGGGTATCTTTTTCTTTTTTTTCAGCATGGGAAAAGTTCATTCCCATAATACTGCAGACCTGATCTGCGGTTAACTTTTCTAGATTGTTGTTTCCATATTCCAATAATTTGAATCCAGGCCGTAGGCCAAACTTTTCTGCTGGTGAATCCTTCCACACCACACCTACTAAAAATTCATTCTTTTCAAACCTAAATTCAAAACCAGTCGATTTAATCGGTTCTGCTTTGTTCATCTTTTCATAGGGTTCAAAATAATATCGTTCGACGCTAAAATCAAATGTAATTTTGCCAAATTTTAGAAACTTGACGCCCAGAAGTGAATAGGGCTGGTTCGCACTTGCAACAATTGGTTGGCTGATTTTAAATTGCCCGATATACATCTCATCAAAAGCCAGCATTGTTTTTTTACTCTCATTTTCCGTTCCTGAAGCAACTTTCAAGCTAGCTCCATAACCCCGAGCTCCCACAAATTTGTCAAGAGATGTAGTGTGTGCCACATAATCGATTGTCTTTTTTGCTACACTGTATAATGAAGCATTCATGCCCGTATCAAATAATGCATCCTCAACGAAGACCTTGTCAAACTTTACAGGCAAAAGTACCGCATTCTGCCCTGCTAAAACCTTCATTCCGTGGCCAAACCTTTCATCGGGGGTAATCTTCCCTAGCTTATCGGCAATTAAAAGTTTTCTATTTTTAACATCTATCTGAAGCATTGTTGATTCAAAGGCATCAAAACCAAGAAAGCCTTGAATATTTAAACAGGCCAATTGCTCTATTTTGCTCATATCGAAAAATACGACAGGCAGGTTTGTAACTTTCGAATTCCCTATTTCTAGAAGAGGCAATATTCCCCGTTCCATTTGGCTGGTTGTATTCCCTGCATCGGTTATGCTACGGCTATCTGTTATACCAAGGCATAATTCTTTTTGTAATTCCTGTGAAATTAGTGTAGGCGCAGCAGAGTCAAGCAGAAAATTACGGACCTTACCAGCAACCTCCACATTCACGATAATCATGTCATTTACAACCTGAAACCGAATGCTGTCCCTGTGTAAAGGAATATCAATCTTTTTCAATGGCGACTGTTGTGCAATACTTGTGAGGAAAAGCACTAAAAGCAGAAGGCTAAAAATAAAATGCTTCATCAGTTCTTTTAATAGCTTTTGGCAAGTCGTAAAGCCTCAACAGCATTTACAATACCACCTGTTGCAGAAAGAGAACTAAAAGGAACGATTGTACTCTTTCCTCCTCCAGGCAACTGGGTAGTTCCCGAAACCTTGGTTACAGATTTTAACAGTATATCCTTTAACTGTAGGTAAGTTAGCCTTGGAAAACGTGACCAAACCATCGCCGCTACACCTGCGGTAACCGGACAGGCCATACTCGTCCCCTGTTTGTTCGCATATTTATTGCCCGGAACCGCGGCATAAATCTCAGTTCCAGGAGCAAAAAGATCAACTGTACTTTTGCCGTAGTTGCTAAAGCTGGCAGCCTTTCCTTCTGGTGTTGAAGCCCCTACCATTACCAAATTATTAGCCATAGTTCTGTCCAGCATCAGTGCGCTTGGAAAATAGGTGGTTTTGTCAAGATCCGTAGCATCATTTCCAGCAGCCTTAATAATTAGCACGCCTTTCTTCTGCGCATAATTAATGGCCTCATCCACCCATTTTTTTTCAGGAGAGATTGTTTTTCCAAAGCTCATGTTGATGATCTTTGCACCGTTATCAACCGCATAGCGGATTCCGTTGGCAATATCCTTGTCGTATTCGTCACCATCTGGCACCACCCTAATCATCATCAATTCTACGTTATCTGCTATGCCATCGGTTCCTAATCCATTTCCACGCTGTGCACCAATGATACTACTCACGTGCGTACCATGTTCTGAATGTGGCAAAAAGATGGCATTGTTACCGTAAAAGCGTGTAGAGTTTTCATTGGATTTATCGTCCATTAAATCCCTGTTGTCCCTACCCTTGATTTTGGCCTGTTCAAATTCTTTCTCATTTGCAACTACCATATTGCCAAACATCTTTGCGGCGTAAGGTAACAGGTGTGTAGTATCGCTTACCTTGTTGAAGGCAACTGCGGTAAGTAGGGCCGAGTGTGCAAATACTTGCATGCTATCAGCTGGTTTGAAAACAACGTAATCCGAAAGCCTTAATATCTTGCTTGGATTCTCATCCTGCATGCGTTTTAGAATAGCCTCATTTGCGGCAGCGAGCGCCTTAACAATTTCTACCGCCTTTTCTTTGGAACCTATTGCCGATTTAGTAACGACAGCCCTATAATAGACATATATAGGATTGCTGAGGTAGTCTTGAAGGTTAATACCCTCATATTTCCCACGAAGCTTCATAAATTCCCTATCCGCCTCTAAATTGGTAGCAATAATATTGGTCCTTCCATCTTTGGTTCCCAAGAAATTCCATCCATGTACATCGTCAACATAGCCGTTTCCGTCATCATCCTTACCATTTCCAGCAATTTCTTTTTTGTTAACCCAGAGTACATTTTTAAGATCTTCATGTGCAGTGTCTATGCCAGAATCCATAATGGCTACAATAATTTTCTTTTTGCTTGCAGCTTTTGGAAACTCGATATAGGCTTTGTTTAATTCTACTCCATAAACACTGTCTTTGCCAAAAGAAAGGTGCTCCCAGTTTTTCGGTATAGCAGGCTTTCCTGGCTTTTCAGTTGCCGTATTTCCCATCCCTGGAGTTGGTACAACAACCTGCGCATCGACATTTAAAATATTGCCTGTACTTAGTATTAAAGTGATATATAGTTTTGAAAACTTCATCTTGATCTTGGTTCTTTATATATTTCTGGTTAATTCGCAATAGTTTTTAGCAACATTTCCTTAAAATCCGGGTTGCTAGGATATGGGCCGTAGGAATCTACAAACTTACCTTGCTTATCAATAAAGATATAGCGGGGCATCGAATGCAGGACCAGTTTTTGTTCCAGGTTATCCTTTTCATTTTTTGTACGCACCGAAAGCAACTGAATACCTTCAAGTTTATGATCTTTCACAAATTTCTTCCATTCTGGTTTATCATCTGTTTGTTCCCAACCTATAGATAGCAATACCACATCTTTGCGGTCTTTCATTTCTTTTTTAAAGGCATCGAAATAAGGCATCTCTTTGATACAAACGCTGCACCAGGTAGCCCAGACATCTATAATCACCGCTTTCCCTTTAAAATCAGAAAATTTTACCTTTTTCCCATACTGATTAGGTAGCTCAAAATCTGGCATCGGTTTACCAGCCATTATGGGTGAATACAAAGCTTCCCACTCATTAACCTTTTTCTTAAAAGCGTCATCTTTAGACAGTCTGTTCACCTCCCTGATCAGGTCAATCATCTCCGAATCCATCATATAGCGAGTATTTCTGCTAGAGATGTTCATTCCAACATAATTGCTTTTTAACTCCTCATCAGTCAAATGGTTCATAGCATACCTTGACTGGTCGTACATGGTAGGTTCCTCTTTCCCCGAACGATAATTTAGCATGGCCACATAAGCATTGAAAAAATTAGAAAACTCACTGGTTTGTTTATTTTGAAATAGCGGATCATTGATGCTCAGTACATCCAGTAAATTATAAAAACTTTGCGGCACAGCCGATCTGTCTTTTTGGTTTCTGACAAAATCCCTACGGGCAGAGAGTTCTGCAAAATCAGCAAACACTTTATTTTCCACAGCTTTCAAGGGCTGTTGCTTAACCAGCACAGCTGCCTTTTCCCTGCAATTAAGTACTTCATTTTCAAAGTTATCCAAGCTGATGCCGCCTTTCCAAAACAATTCACTGTTCCATGCTTTTAAAATCTTTCTTTTCAGGCTATCAACGGCCGGGTTTTCCCTTTGTTCAGAGACCGGCAAGTCTGCTTTCATATTATGTCCAGATACCACACCAGAAAAAAGAAGCGTAAATGATGCAGCTATGATTAATATTTTCATTTGTTTTATATTTAATTATGGTACCAATGTAGCATCGCCGATGGCCTGCAGGTCAATATTGTGAACGGTCTTGTAGTAATTGATCACGATATTATATTTCTGCTTTACCAAACCCTTTGTGTCATTTGTAGCCTTAAGAATGGTATTATCTAATGTGGCCCTAGAGTTATTCGTGATCGCCTTAATGTAAGTTTTCAGGTCATATAGTGCGGGGTTGGTCTGGGCCTTGGCCTTGGTATCCAAAAATCCATTCACGTACATTGTCGAAGCGCTAACGGTAAGGGTATAATTACTCCCTGTTGTAAAGGTGGGCGGCATTACAACCTTGCCTGTATTGAGCATATAGTTCCAGAACTCGATATGAAGGTCTCCCTTAAACAACACTTTCTGTGCAGCTGTCATTGCATCAAAGTTTGCAGAATTGTTGCTGATGGTGATGTGATAATATCCAAGTATGGTGTTGGGTAAAGTATTTGAGGTGAGCCCTGTGTTGCTTAACGTAGCATCAGCACTATTGGGATTAACAAGCCTCTTCAAATTTTTCGCTAGTAGTACCTTAAAAGGAAGTGCCCTTTTAAGCAGGGTATCTGGATAAAAACTTAACCAGTTATTTTTAGCGAAAGGCAATACCTTTGCAACATAAGCTTCATCAGCTTGTTCGCAGGAGAATTTGGTGCTAAACAGATTATCAGTACCCAAAGCTGCAGGTACCCAAGCAAAATCAATAGCCGGATTAAACTTGTACAGAAAATAACTGTTATAATTTTTGAAAAGGGTTACGATATCAGCATCAAAAGCATTCGATCCTTGTGGCAGCGTATATTCTATTTTTGTAACACTAGGTTGTAAGGTTTCCTCTTTTTTACAGCCCAATAGCATAACCAAAAAGATTGTTATAATTAAAATTCTATTTTTCATGATCTCTAGGGATTAAGGATTTTGGACAAGTTCTGCATTGGCACGTATGGCAGTTTGGGGAATCTGCAAGGTAAACTCACTATCTCCCGGTGAGATGGTTTTTGATTGTGTTCCTGTAACCGACAATTGAATGGTATGGCTAACAGGCAAATTCCATCTTCTCAGATCGAACCAACGCTGGTCTTCGAAACACAGCTCCCTACGTCGTTCTGCCTTATAAAATTCGAATAGCGTTGTAGCATCTGTAATGTTAATAGCTTGGAACTTTGAGGTGGTAAAACGTTTGCTGCGCAAAAGGTTCAGATCAGTAAGCGCAGCCGATATTCCCTGTATATTGCCCAAAATCGCTTTTTGTATATTGGCCTCGGCCCTGTTCAGATAAGCTTCTGAAACCCTTAAGGCCTTTGCATTATTGGTGATGGCCGTGAGCGAGCCATATTTAAAACCATAATACTTATACCAATTAAGTACCCCGGTTGAAGGATTATACTCCCCAGCATAATTAAAATAAAGTACATTCCTACGATCATCTGCTTCATAGGAATCACCAAGTGAAGGTGAAACTGTAAATGCACCCTTACTAAAGAGTACCCCTGGAACGCCTGAGCCAAGAGGGGCCGATGAATATTCTTTCGAATCACCATAACCCCAATAAACCTCTGGACTAACCAATGCATTAGACATCTGATACGGCGGACTTGCCTCAGTAAATCCAGATGCTGGTAACGCAGGTACCTCATTTAAGTCTTTCAATGTAGATTTGATGGCCAAGGCTTTGTTTGCAAAATCTATACTTTTGTCCCACTGTTTCTCATATAGATAGACCCTAGATAACAAAAGACAGGCTCCACCACTACCTGGATGGTAGACATTAGAAGATGTTGTAATCTTCAATAACTCATACGCGTCCAATAAATCTTGTTCCACTTGAGCATATACCTGGGCTACAGTTGCTCTTTTAATTAGGTCTCTGGTAACATCAGATTTAAGTACCAGTGGAACCCCTAAGTCGGTATTTGGGTTAGCGCCATTTGCACTATAGGCTTTACCATAAAGATTCACCAAATTAAAATAATAAAAACTACGAAGAAATAATGCTTCTCCTTTTACTTTATTCTTTTCTGCAACAGTACCAGATACTTTGTCCAGATAGTCTAGCACCACATTACATGCTTTGATTTTTGTATAATAGATCGTATAACTGTCAGTACCGGAAGCACCTAAAACTGGCATTTCTTCGAACATTGTCTTTTTCCAAAGAAAACCTGGTGCCCATCTGGTAAGCGAGCTGATTTGTAATGGATCATTTAAGTAATTTGCCTCTACATCATCAGTAATTAAATCAATATAGGTATGGAAAGGTATGTTTGCAGGCTCACTTAGCGAGAATCCTTCTCCAAGCAGCGTCTCTGCCAGTTCTGAAATAGTGGTAGGCTTGAGCAGATTCTGACTGCTTTCTTCCAAGAATTTCTTGCATGAACCAAAAATCAATGTGCAAAAAAGGAAGATTAAAATAATATGTTTTTTCATGTCTGTCTAATTAAAAGCCCACGTTAAAGGTTAATGAATATGTCCTGGGAATTGGCAAACTGTTGCCTGAAACCTCTGGGTCTATCCCATCAAGCTTTGAGGAAGCGATATAAAATGGATTAGTAACCGATGCCTGAAGATTAAGCTGTTGTATATTTGCTTTTGAAAGCAACTTTGTAGGAATAGCATAAGTGACACCTATATTTCTGCAACGCAGGTAATTGGCGTTTACCACCCTAGCGGTCGAAAAATCATAAAGCGTATAGATTGGATAACTTGAATTGCCAATGGTGGTAAATGGGATATTAGCTGTTGGTAATGATGGAATATTGGTAGATGCCTCATCACCAGGTTTTCTCCAACGGTTGTTCAATGCCGCCGAGAGGTTCTGTGTTGGATATGGGGCAGAGAGGTTACTGTTGTTATATAAAGGCGCTAGGAACTTTTGTGCACCAAGGCTCACTACAAAGCTTGAGTTTAGACTAAATCGTTTGTAGCGGAAGTTCGTTCCGAAACCGCCTGTAAATTTCGGGTCAAGCTGACCAGCATGCCCCATCAACAAGGAAACATTCTTTTTACTTTCGTCTGTTAAAGCTGGGATATTAAAGATCGGGTAACCGGTAAGTGGGTCCAATCCCTTAAAATTAAAAGCAAAGAAACTACTAGCTGCATAACCCTCGACATAGGCATTTCCATTTGCAAGCTGAGTCCATGTGCCCAATTGGTTATTCCCAGATTTTGTTACCTCATTAAAGTTCCTTGCCGTGTTAAAGTTAATGCCCCAATTAAAATCCTTGGTAGATATTGGCGTGAAGTTCAGTGAAAGTTCATAACCGTGGTTGTTCAGGTTACCTGCATTGATGGGCATTGTAGCAACCCCATATTCTGTAGGTACAACAACCTCTGCCAAGGCATCAGTGGTTTTCTTATTGTAATATTCAAAGGTTCCCGTAACCCTGTTTTTAAGGATCGCAAAATCGACTCCCAGGTTAACGGTTGATGTTTTTTCCCATCTTAAATCAGGATAGCCAAGATTTTTGATGTTAACTATACCTTCACCAGTAACCGCGCTTAAAGAATTTCTAGGGTACTGCAATACCAATTCAGGCCCAAAGTTCTCTGCAACATTACCTTGAAAACCGTAGGTTGCCCTGATAGAAAACTGGTTTAACCAAGAAAACTTATTGTGGAAGAAATCTTCTTCCATCACGTTCCATTTGATACCTGCAGACCATATGGGCAAAAAGCGATTGTTGGTAGATTGACCAAACCTGTTAGATGCATCTGTTCTAATTGTAGTGCTAAGCACGTACCGATTGTCCCAATTATAGCTAGCTGTACCAAAATAAGACACAAAGTTAGCAGTCTGGTCAGTGATCGAAGGTATGTTATTGTATAATATTGGGCTTTGTTGAGGAGTTGAACCAATAGATATGGGCTGGTATGTTGCTGGAATCTGGGCAAAGGTACGTCCACGTTCTGGAAGATAACCAAAATTGGTCTGTGTAAGACCATCGTACTTAGAGCTCCTGATTTCTGAACCCACAAGTACCGACAGGTTATCCTTCTCACTCCTGAAATTCCTGTTGTAACCTACCGCGTTCCTAAATGTATAGGACTGGTTATTTACCGAAGTGGTATTAAGCACACCTCCTTGTGGCAGGTAGGATGCATTGTAGGCAGCCGATCCTGGAATAGCCGATCCATATGCATTCATTCTATAGGTCTGTCCAATATAATAGGACTGGGCAGCAGCATAACTTTCTCCAGTGGTCTGGCTATAGGTTATGCCAAAAACAGATTGGAAGGTAAAATCCTTTATGAATTTATAATCGAGGTTTGCCGTTGCAGTGAAATTGTTCGATTTGTTCGCATTGCCGGTATTTTCCCTTTCACTGAGTACATTAAAAGGAGTAAAATCGTTGCTCTTCTTATAAGCAAAATAACTTCCATCTTCATTAAAAGCAGGGATTGCACGACTGGTATTATAGGCGTAATTAAAAGGATTAAACTGATAGAAACCTTCTGTCTTTCCCATATTGGCGCCCATCCTAAAACCAAGTTTTAATTTTTTCGTCACATTCAACTCCAACCTAAGGTTCCCGTTATAGATTTCCTGATTGTTGCCAATCGTATTGCCTCGGCTATTGGCATAGCCCAATGAGGCATAATAAGATACCTTATCACTACCTCCAGAGGCGCTCAGTGAGTGGTTCTGACTGAAAGGATTCTGATACAAAAGGTCAAACCAATCTGTATTCATCGTTTCCAACTTTCCAACTTGTGCATTGAATTGATCAGCCGTAATGGTCTTGTTCAATAACTGCGTTAAGTATCCTTCATAAGAAAGGTTGTCTGGCGTGAACTGGAAGGTAAGTCCTCTTGCGTAGATTTCTTTGGAAACATCAATACGTTCCTTTGAGTTCATCAGGTTAAAATCACTGTATGATGGTGCGGCCGAAATAGAAAGATTGCTCACATAGTTAAATCTTGTAGGTCCACTCTTTCCTTTTTTTGTAGTGATCACAATTACCCCATTGGCAGCTTTTGTTCCATAAATAGCAGTGGCGGATGCATCCTTTAATACCGAGATATCCTGAATATCTTCAATGTTAAGGAAAGATACCGAGCTCCCAATCAAGTCGCGAATGCCATTACTACTGGTGGTATTAATCAATGAATAGTCAAACGGCAAACGATCCTGTTGGATAATTCCATCTACTACCCAAACAGGTTCTTGGTTACCCAACAAGGTGGATGTTCCACGTACCCTAACTTTTGGAGAGGAACCAATGATCCCGGTCTGGTTGGCAACAGAAACCCCTGGCAATTGTCCTTGCAACAATTGGTCTATACTGCGTACTCCTGCAACCTTAATGTCTTCAGCCTTAACGGTTGAGATTGAACCAACTAAATTTCTTTTACTAATATCCTGATAACCAGTAGAAACAGTTACCTCGCCAAGCACATTGCCCGAAGTATTGAGCTGTACGTTCTGGGTAATATCGGTAGAGCCGGCAGCATTGATTGAGGTACGAAAGGGTTCCGCACCCACGTAGCTAAAAATCAAGGTGGCACCCCTACGAATATTGATGGTATAATCGCCTTTGGCACTACTGGTTGTGGTGTGTTCTTTGGTGGCGTCCCGAATACTTGCCCCTGCAAGTGGTTTTCCCTCATCGTCGGTAACGACGCCTGAAACCGTGACCATTAGACCGAGGTATTCTCCCGACTTGGTGGTTTGCCCCACCAGCAGGATATTTACCACATTGCCATCTATCACATATTTGAGGTTAGTATCCTTAATCAGCAGCTTGATGACTTCACTAATGGGCATATCCTTTATGTTGATGGACATGGTGCCGTATTTGTCGAGTTCTTTCACATTATAAAAGAATTCCATGTCTACCTGCTTTTTAATTTCATTAAGCACGGTAGTTCTTTTTGCATCCTTAAAATTTAATGTGATCTTTCGCTCCTGAGCACTGGCTAGTTGCACGCTCCCGATGAAAAATAACATCAGCAGCAGGATTTTTTTTGGGCATGGGAATCTCCTCCCATTGATAGGTTTTGTAAAATTTTTGGTCATTTTGTTAGTTTGTAGGTTTGCTATTGTGTTGCTGGTTTTCTTTCGCTAATGATGATTTTACCACCTAAAATTCTCGTGGACAGTTCATTTGAACGTTCGATTACCGTTAGTATATCTTTGACGCTTTTTACTTTTCTCAACTTTCCGCCAAAGCGAATTGTCTTAAGCGACGGGTTTGTATATTCTACTTGCATGTCATACCATCTTCCAACCTGCTCCATAACTTCCTCTAATGGATTATCGTTAAAAACAAGCCATCCATCTTTCCATGAGGTAAATGGATAGGTATCTACTTTAGCTTTGGTCAGTTCTTCAGACACTGGAGAAAATATGGTCTGTTCTCCTGGAACTTGATAAACGGAGGCTTTGCCCTTGCGATTGACCCTGATATTTCCTTCTTCTAAAGTTGTGCTGATTACATTATTGAATGTATTCACATTGAAAGAGGTTCCAAGCACTTCAACCTGCATGCCATTCAGGTTAACCAAGAAAGGTGCATGTTTATTTTTTGTAACCTGAAAATAAGCTTCACCGTTTTCAAGATATACATTTCTATCGCCATCTGGCATTACCTTGGCAGGGTAGCGCAATTTGGTTTCCGAGTTTAGCCAAATTTGGGTACCATCAGTTAGCACCAGCCTATACTCGGCCCCTCTGGGCACCTCTATCGTATTATAGGCAATAGTAGTTGCTCCAGTTTGATCTGCATAACGCAAACCAGCAGAATCTTTTTCAATCTTCGAGCCACTGGCATCTTCTATATTTTGATCATTATTACCTAAAAGAACTGTACTCCCATCAGAAAGAATCAGTTTTGCCCTGTTATGATCTAAAACTTTTGCCTGCTGTTCAGCACCTATATTATCATCTTTCAGGGTAAGATAGAATGCAGAAAATATCAGCAAAGGAATCAATACCGCAGCGGCATACCTTAAGAAATTGTATTTTATTATTTTAACAGGGATTCCACTATCGATTTCTGTTTCTATTTTCATAAATACAGCATCAAGTTTTTCCTGTTTAATAGCAACAGGATGTACAGACAACATTAACCTCAGTTGTACCACTGCATTATCAAATTCCAGTTTATTCGAAGGATTGGTCAATAACCAAGAATTCCAAAAATGACCTAGGTTCGAATCTTGGTACTTCACCCACTTAATAAAGCGGTCATCGTTCAGGAAATCTTCCGAGGTATAGTCGGCTAATACTTTGGTCATCTGAATAGGCTGTTTAATAGATAGACTTAGCTAATTTTAAAAACACCCCATCGTTTGAGATTTTTTTAAAAAAAAATTAAAAATGGCTTATTCGATAGGCAGCAAGCATAAGGAAAAGTCCATTCCTGCCAATTTCCATAATTTTCTGTAAACTAAAAAGGGCTCTTGCAGAAAGCTTATAAGCACCTTTTACTGAAATGTCCATGATTGCAGCAATCTCATTGTAATCGAGTTCCTCAAAATAACGCAGATAAATAATTTCTTTCTGCCTAGGGCTTAGTTGATTGAGCGCATCATTTAATTTCTTCGACTGAATATCGACATCCTCTTTTTTGATATATTCTGACTCCAAGGTAAAGTTCATTACAAACTGTTCTTCGTTAAAATTATCTAAGGATTCTGTCCTATTTCCTTTTGCAATTATTGTTGACAGGTTGTTGCGAAATGAGGTAATCAAGAAAGGCTTCACTTGAACTGGCAATGCTATAGTTTCGCGATTGGTCCAGAATTTCACAAAGGTTGATTGCAATGCATCTGCAACCACATGCTCATCGGGAGTTATACGAAGCCCATAGGAAAAAAGCATCTTTGAATATTTTCCATACAATGCTGTAAAAGCTTCCCTATTACCCTGCTTTAAGGATATCCAAAGTTCAACATCAGTAGGTAAAGCTGTCATCAGACGGCAAGTTAGCAAAGTATTAGCAAAATTTCGAAATCTCCTCACCATATAGCTTGAAGGCTGTTAGTAATTACCGATCGATTTCACTGATTGCTTAACCACATCAAACTCTTCTGGCATTATTCACCGAAACTAACCCTCATAGAAAATCTAGTAACCAAATCTCTTACAATAACAAAGTAATTCCAAATTTCAAAACCAAATGCGAAATTCTCGAGGAAGAGTAAGCGGTAAAATACATTGATCTAGTTTAATTTTTTTCAGAAAGATCTCTTAAGATAACAGACGGAGTAAAAATATTTTTTTTTATGACAGCGAAACAATAGCAGAAGAATTCGGGAAGTCAGGGCTTTTTGAAATTGAAGAAGTCACAGAGAATTATTCTTTTTACCTTATAAAGTGCAAAAAGAACACGACAGAAAATCTACGGCATGAAAAAAACTGAACCTACATTGGTTTGGCCCAATGGGGCGGATGTTCTTAATATGAAAATTTGTCCTGATTTTGAACCGTGTGCTTCGTATCAATGTTGTTCGAAAAAGCCCCCACTACGCCAAGCAGCAGAACGTAAATTACACAACAACTAAAAATTTATCATTATTCCGGAATTTTGATAATGTGAACCACCTTTTCTTAATAATGATGTATACTGATTGATTAGAAACAATAAATTTGATCTAGCCTTAAAAATTAAAACCATCACTTCAAACGAAAAAATAAAGTAATCAATTACAAAACACCAATCAATCTTTTCATGTCGGAAGCAACTTTTTTGTCCAAAACCTTGGCATAATGCTGTGTTGACTTAAGACTGGAATGACCAAGCATTTTTGAAACTGTTTCAATCGGAACCCCATTTGACAAGGTGACTGTAGTTGCAAATGTGTGGCGTGCACAATGATGGGAGAGTTCTTTCGTAATGCCACAGAGGACTGATATTTCTTTCAAATAGGCATTTACTTTCTGATTACTAATCATTGGTAGCAGTTTGCCGGTAACTAATACTTTTGGATGGTCCTTGTATTTATCAATGATTTTTTCCGCTTGAGGCAAAAGCGGAATATTTGCCATCACACCCGTTTTCGTTCTATCCATCACAATCCATGTGGTTGCATTACCATCTTCTACGATCGCATTATTTGTCAGCTTTGCGACGTCAACATATGCAAGTCCAGTATAACAGCTAAAAAGAAACATATCTCGGACTTCTGCCAATCGCTGGATTTTGAATTCCTTGTTTGTTAAACTTTTCATCTCCGCCTCACTCAGAAAGGTTCTCGATGTTTTATTTATAGAAACTTTAAATGCCATAAAGGGATCGGAGGCAAGCCATTTATTAGCGACACAGAAATGGATTATTTTTTTTACCTTTTTCACATAGCCCATCGCTGTATTGTGTCCAACCCCCTTTTGCGTTTTTAAATACATTTCAAGCGATGTAAGGAACGCAAAATCCATTAAGCGAATATTGATGTCACTAGTCTTGTATTGAAATTGCACAAACAGCTTTAATGATTTCAGACAAGTCGAATATTTAGTAAGCGTTGCCAGAGAATAATCCTTACCGACAAGCTTTCTCATATTTTCGTTATGTTCCTCAAAAACTTCAAGAAACATTTTCGCAGATCTATCTTTACCGGTAAGATTTCTTTTTATTATTTCTGGGTCAATAGGGTTGCCGTCCATAAGTAAAGATCTTTGAATCTCATAGACCTTAGTTTGAAACGCCAAAAGAAACGAATTAAATTCTTTTACCGAATCCTTTGTACCAACCATACAACCTTTCTTTGTATTCCATTTTTCAGGATCACATTTCCTTTGAATGGCTAATTCGGCCCTCTTTCCATCAACAGTAATCCTTAAATAAACTGGAAGATCACCTCCAACATACCCCCCTCTTCTTTTAAGGAAGAATAACAAACTAAATTTTGCACTCATTTTAAAATAATTTAAAAGTTATAAAATTAAGATTGTTGTTGTTTACAATCAAGATGTTCGGCAGTCGAACAGCTTGATTAACAGATCTTTCTATAGTTTTTGGTGCGCCAAATTTTCAAGCACATAAGTGCGCTCGATTTGTCCACCTATATTTTAAGAAAGTCTGAATTTTTTGGGATGCTGTAAAAGCAAAAAAGCCTCTAGAAATACATTCTAGAGGCTTTTGATACATTTTGTAATGTCACTTGGCGGAATGGACGGGACTCGAACCCGCGACCTCCTGCGTGACAGGCAGGCATTCTAACCAGCTGAACTACCACTCCGTTTTGTTTACTTTTTAAAAGCTTAAACCTCTTTCCCCTTTCGAGGATGCAAATATAGGCACATAATCCTTATTCGCAAACTTTTTTTTAAAATAATCATAACTCGTTAACCTACAGCACCTTCTTGCATCTTCTCAGCATTTTCAGCAAACTGAAGCGCACTAATGATCTCCTGAATGTCGCCATCCATGATTGCAGGCAGGTTATACATCGTTAATCCAATGCGGTGTTCGGTCACTCTACCTTGTGGATAATTGTAGGTTCTAATCTTTGCCGAACGATCTCCTGTAGAAACCATTGTTTTACGTTTAGCGGCAATATCACCGTTTTTCTTCTGCAATTCTATGTCGTACAATTTACTACGCAACATCTCCATCGCAATTACACGGTTACCCAACTGCGAACGCTCTTGTTGGCAAACCACCACCAAACCCGATGGCTTGTGCGTTAACTGAACCTTAGTTTCTACCTTATTTACGTTCTGTCCACCAGCACCACCAGATCTCGAAGTTTGCAATTCAATATCTGCAGGGTTAATGTATAAATCAATTTCTTCGGCCTCTGGCAAAACCGCTACCGATGCAGCCGATGTATGCACACGACCTTGAGTTTCGGTATCAGGAACCCGTTGAACGCGGTGTACACCACTTTCATACTTTAATTGTCCGTAAACATCATCGCCATTAACTTTTAAGATAACCTCTTTGTAGCCCCCGGCCGTACCTTCGGTTACGTCAACGGTTTCTACTTTCCAGCCCTTAGTTTCAAAATAACGTGTGTACATGCGGTATAAATCTCCAGCAAAAAGCGCTGCCTCATCTCCACCAGTACCACCACGAATCTCAAATACGGCATTTTTAGCATCTTCCGGATCTTTTGGAATCAACATCAAGCGAATATTAGCTTCCATTTCTTCCTGCTGTTTCAAGAGCATATCCAACTCCTCCTTTGCCATCTCACGCATTTCCGCATCTTTTTCAGTCGATAAGATATCCTTATTTGCGTCAATGTTGCTCATCACATTTTTGTAGATTTTATACTCATCCACAATTTTGCCCAAGTCTTTATATTCTTTATTTAAAGCCGCAAAACGTTTCATATCCTGAATCACATCAGGGTTACTTAACGATTCCTCTACATCTTCCCAACGCAGCTTTATTGCCTCTAATTTATCTAACATAATATTATTCGAATTGAAATTCCTAAATATTGGGGTTAGTCAAAAATTTAGGAAATGCAAAAATAAGGAAAAAAGCTGAATTAGTTTGAAGTGGAAAACCTACAGTTTTTAGAAAGGAAAATCTACTATTTTATTTGAAGATTTTTGAAATGAACAGTTCTGTGAATATGGCAGTCAGCAGTCCCGCTAATGTTCCAAGTCCCGAATAAGAATCGGGAGCTTTCCTCGAATATCGGATTTATAAACCGAGTTAGCCACTTTTTTGAAACAGCCAATGCCCATAAAAATCGACAATTTAAAAGATCTCTCCACTACAGTCGAGATGACGGCCAAGATTGTATTGGCATTATGCAACCCTAAATAGTGGTAAAAACCGAAGTAGTTAAACGGGATTGAAATGGCAGCTCCCGATTTTTTTCTAATCGGGACTACAATGTAAAGCCCGACGAACATTAACAATTCTACAGGTTTTGCTTTCCAAAAAATTATGCAAATTAAAAGATCTCTCCACTACGGTCGAGATGACGATGCTATCAAGGAATGATTGTAATATTCCAACTTCAAATCAACGCCGTCAAAAACACCATAAGAATTGTACTCCAGCCATTCGCCAATGTTTACATAACGACTTCCGTTGCCCAAATCGATATCTAAAGGCAAATGTCTGTGCCCGAAAATGAAATAATCGAAGTGCTGTTTTTGTAATTGTTCTTTCGCATAAATGGCGAGCCATTCCTTATCTTCGCCCATAAAAACCTCTTTCTCCGTTTGTGCAGCCCTACTTCCCTGGCTCCATCCATTAGCGATTCCAATACCTAAATTTGGATGTAAACGGGCAAAAAGCCACTGACAAAGCTTGCTTCTAAAGATCTTCCTTAAAAACTTGTACTTATTGTCTCCCGGCCCTAAACCATCACCATGATGCAAGTAAAATTTCTTGCCACCTCGCTCTATGATCAGTTCATCGCTAATAATTTCCATCCCAATTTCTTGGGTAAAATAATCACGAACCCACATATCGTGATTGCCCTTGAAGAAATAAATTTTTATTCCAGCATCCGCCATTGCGGCCAACTTGCCTTGCAAACGAATAAATCCTTTTGGAATAACTTTCGAATACTCGAACCAGAAATCGAAGATATCGCCCATTAAAAATAGCTCGCTGCAGTTTGGCTCAATAAAATTCAGCCAGCTCACAATTCGTTCTTCACGGGCACGGCTTTCGGCATAATTTGGAGTGCCTAAGTGAAAATCGGAAGCGAAATAAATATTCTTGGTCATGTGCAGTTTCAAAGGTAAAGGAAAAAGTTGGGAGTTGGGAATCGTGAGTTGGGAGTCCAAATGCAAAAAACCATTTAGGAAAAAGAAATCGGTGTAATCCAAGTATCGGTATAATCATCCCGCAGGAAAAATCTGTGTAATCCCCTAATCTGTGTAATCAACCCGAAGGAAAAATCGGTGCAATCATCCCGCAGGAAAAAACATATATTAGTAAATAAATCCATTTCAAGATGAAAAAGCAACTTGTATTAGGCTTATTTGCATTAAGTCTTTTCGCCTGTAACCAGGGCAAAAAACCGGCAGAAAAAATTACTTTAATGAAATATCCAGAAACGAAAAAAGACAGTACAACCGATAATTATTTTGGAACAACGATTGCCGATCCTTATCGCTGGCTAGAAAATGACACTTCTGCTGAAACCGCGGCATGGGTTAACGCTGAAAATAAGGTCACTCAAAATTATTTATCGCAAATTCCATATCGCGACGATATTAAAAAGCGACTCACCGAAATATGGAATTACCCCAAAGAGGGAGCGCCTTTCAAAGTTGGTGAATATTACTTCTTCACTAAAAATGATGGTTTACAAAATCAAAGTATTTGGTATATTAAAAAAGGTATCGATGGTTCGGAAGAAGTTTTTCTTGATCCAAACAAGCTTACAGACGATGGCACCGCCGCGGTATCGTTACTTGGTTTTTCTCACGACAGGAAATACGTGGCCTATTCTGTTGCGCAGGCAGGTTCTGATTGGAGCAATATTTATGTGATGGAAATTGCCTCGAAAAAGAAATTAACTGATGAGTTAAAATGGACCAAATTTTCGGGCGCTGCCTGGAAAGGGGATGGTTTTTATTACAGCAAATTTGATGAGCCTAAAAAAGGAACAGATCTTTCGGCGGCCAATAAATTTCAAAAGGTTTACTACCACAAACTAGGTGACCCGCAAAAAGACGATCAACTGATTTTTGAGGACAAGACCAATCCGAACCTATATTTTGGAGCAGGCGTTACAGAAGATGACCGTTTCTTAATTGTATATTCCAGTGCTGGTACATCGGGAAATGCGCTTTACTATCAAGATTTAAATGAACCTAATAGCGAAATTGCATTGTTGGTTAAGGGTTACGAAAACAACCACAGTGTTATCGATAACGTTGGCGATAAGCTTTTGCTAAATACTGATTTAGGCGCCGAAAATAAGCAAGTTGTTTTGGTCGACCCTAAAAATGCAGATCCTAAAAATTGGCAGAAGATTATTCCAGAATCGAAGTTGGCCCTTGAAGGAGTTGGAACCGGTGGAGGCTTTTTGTGGGCTTCCTACTTAAAAGATGCAAGCACCAATGTGATTCAGTTTGATTTAAGTGGTAAGAAAATCGGCGAAGTTAAATTCCCTGCAATTGGAACTGTTGATGGTTTTGGAGGTTTTAAGGAAGATAAGGAATTCTTTTACACGTTCTCTAACTTTACTACACCAGGCACCATTTACCGCTACGATATTTCCAAGGCAGAATCTATCCTTTATAAAAAATCTGGACTTAAATTCAACACCGATAATTACGAGACCAAGCAGGTTTTTTATCCCTCGAAGGATGGAACAAAAGTACCCATGTTTATTGTACACAAAAAAGGCATTAAACTCAATGGCAATAATCCGGTATATCTTTATGCTTATGGCGGCTTCCAAGTGAGTTTAACGCCGGGGTTTAGTTTATCGAGAATGTTATTTTTAGAACGTGGAGGCATTTACGTTCAACCCAGTTTGCGTGGCGGAAGTGAATATGGCGAGGCTTGGCACAAAGCAGGAATGCTCGAGAAAAAGCAAAATGTTTTCGATGATCTTATCGCAGCAGCCGAATATTTGGTTAAGGAAAAATATACCAATCCAGCTAAAATGGCGATCTCTGGTGGCTCAAACGGTGGTCTGTTGGTTGGCGGCTGCATGACGCAGCGGCCAGATCTCTTCAAGGTTGCCTTACCAGCAGTTGGCGTTTTGGATATGCTTCGTTACCATAAATTTACCGTTGGCTGGGGCTGGGCAGTTGAATATGGCAGTAGCGATAAAAAGGAAGACTTCGATTATTTGATTAAATATTCGCCGCTTCATAACATAAAGGCTGGCGTAAATTATCCTGCAACGTTAATTACTACTGCAGATCATGATGATCGTGTGGTTCCAGCGCACTCCTTTAAGTTTGCAGCTACCTTGCAAGAAAAATATAAGGGCGAAAATCCTATTTTAATTAGAATTGAAACCAAAGCTGGTCATGGCGCTGGCAAGCCTACTACAAAAATGATAGAAGAAGCTGCAGATGTTTGGAGTTTTGTGTTTCAAAATTTGGGGATGAGTTGGTAGGTCGTATCACTTTATTGGTGCTCGTCATTGCGAGCCACGAAGCAATCTCATTCACTAATTATAAGAGATTGCTTCGTGCCTCTCAATGACTAATTTTTTTCCACTACTAAATCCATAGACCAATTATAATTTGCTTTAAATACCCAAAAAGCATTAACTTTTGTTTTTAATCGATTCAAAGCATACAAAATACTGATTAGAACTGCTTTACAGAATTATCTAGAATATATCTAAATAGAGAAATTGATAAAAGTTTATTTTGTAACTTTGCATCAAATTTTTTTGAATGATCTCTACTGATATAGCCGTAATAGGCGCTGGTCCGGTTGGTTTATTTGCCATTTTTGAAGCCGGTTTATTAAAAATGCGTTGCCATTTAATTGATTACCTTCCTCAGGTAGGCGGTCAGCTTTCTGAAATTTATCCAAAGAAACCGATCTACGATATTCCAGGTTATCCATCTGTATTAGCGCAAGAGTTGGTTGATAACTTAATGGAACAGGCTAAACCTTTCCATCCAAGTTTTACTTTGGGAGAGCGAATTGAGGGTTTAGAAAAACGTGGCGAAGCCGATTTCGTTTTAACTACGAATATGGGAACCATTATCGAAGCTAAGGTGGTGGTAATTGCTGGTGGCTTAGGTTGTTTCGAACCACGCAAACCTGCTGTAGAAAATCTAGAGAATTTTGAGAATGGTAAAGGTGTTAACTACATGATTCTTGATCCGGAGAAATACCGTGGTCAGCGTATGGTTATTGCTGGCGGTGGTGATTCTGCTTTAGATTGGACAATCTACTTAGCTGAAGTTTGCTCTGAGTTAACTTTGGTTCACAGAAGCGAAAGTTTCCGTGGCGCACCAGATTCGGTTGCGAAAGTAATGGCATTAGCTGAAAGCGGAAAAATCAACCTGATTTTAAATAGCAATTTGCAAGCCGTTCAAGGATCAGATAAACTAGAACAAGTTGAAATCATCCAGAACCGTACCATGGAAAAAACTGTTGTGGAGGCTGATCATTTAATTCCCTTGTTTGGTTTAAGTCCGAAATTAGGTCCGATTGAAGATTGGAACCTAAATATAAATAAAAGTGCTATTGAGGTTAATACCGATGATTATTCTACCAACATTCCGGGTATTTATGCCATTGGCGATATAAACACTTACACAAATAAATTAAAGTTAATTCTTTGTGGTTTCCACGAGGCTGCTTTAATGAGTCACAGCGCTTATTCTTACATGAATCCAGGTGTTAAATATACTATGAAATACACCACTGTAAACGGAGTTTCAGAATTTTAAGCTTTGCGCTAATATTGTTTCAATAAAAAACTATTTTAGTTAAGTTTGCGCTTATAAGCGAGCAAAATGGAAAACAACATTACAATATACATGCAAGAACCGGATGGTTCTGTTACCTCTCACGAAGCACCAACCGATATGGGCTTAAGTTTGATGGAATTTTTAAAGGCATCTGAATATGATATTTTGGCCACTTGCGGCGGAATGGCATTGTGTGCTACCTGTTGTGTAGATGTTTTAGAGGGTGATGAAAAGCTGAACGAAATGACAGATGACGAATACGCCATGTTGGATACCTTGCCAGATTTGTTACCAAACTCTCGTTTAGCGTGCCAGTTGCAGTTAAACAATAATATGGATGGCTTGAAAGTGAAACTCCACGGTGTGAGTTAATCTTTAAATAAAGATATAAGTTGAAAAGGCGATACGTGAGTGTCGCCTTTTTTGTTTTGATAATCCGCCCAACCCCGAGGCGTCCATGGTCTATGTCCTCACAGACCATTATTGCTAATTTCGATCTGTGAGGACAAACCGAGGAAAAAGTAACAATATTTTTCATAATTTAGTAAGACTAATCAAAATGGAATGAGCAAGCACTTAAAAGTAATAGTTCTTTTTTCTTTGCTTATCCTAACACAATTTGTCGGGTGTAAAAAAATTACAGAACTTAAAAACAAGGGCATTCCAACGGTAATTAAGGGAAACGTTAGCGACAATTTTAAAGGTATGCCGATTGAGGGCTTTAAGGTTACCCTAGGCAAAAGCCTACCGTGTTTTAAGAACTTTATGAGCGCAGATTGTGGTGGTGAAGTGGCTAGCGTAACTACTGATAAGAATGGGAACTACGTCATTAACTTTGATCATCAGCTAAACGAAAATGAATCATACTATTTGTACTTTTTTCAATACCCTTATACCTCCCAATCAAAAGATCCAGTAAAATTCACTGCTGGTCAACAAAACATAACGGATATTGATGCTTGGATTCCGGTGAAATTAAGACTTAATCTCGACATAAAAAATAATAAGGTTTACCCACTCATAGTTGGAATCAATTACCAAAACAATTATAACTATGGTACCGATTTTATCTATGAAAAAGATATTAAGAAAACTTTAGAAGTGAGGGCACGTCCAAATTCAGAAGTCTCTATTGATTTTTGGTACAATGAAAATTACAATTTCGGAAACCCAATTAGGCATTTAAAAAGTGTTAAACATACAACGGATTTAAAAGAAATAACAGAATTGAATTTTGAGGTAGATTGTTCGAAGTTTTAACCTATTGTGCTTAAACCCGATAAAAGCGTAAAGCCCACAGCGAAGAGGAGCCCGTGTTTAGGGAGATCGAGTACTTGTAGTGATTAGCGGGGCTGAAATTGCCATTGAAACAGAACCATACACTTCCAAATAATTTCAAGCTACCATAACATCAAAAACATGCTACCTAATATTCACTCTTTGCCTTTCCACATTCCAGCCATAAACCTCTAAAGCCACATCACTCGGCGAGCCTGTATATTCTACCATAATGGTTTTGCTTTCTCCAGGCAGAATGCTCACGTAATTATCATCGTAAAAAGCTGGAAGAATTCGCTTTCCTGAAACTGCATCCATTAGGGCAATTCTGTTAAAAAAAGCAACTGGATTTCCGTTGGCATTACTTAGCGATACTTCTATCTTACCTTTTGATTTTTCAATTGCGGTAACTTTCAAGCTTGCAGATTTAATATCTTGCAATCCTTTGTAATTGCCCTCATTATCAGCCAGCCAATAAATATTTTCGCTCAACGTTTCTTGCTTTTCATTCAAGAGTTTTAAAGAAACAAATACCCCATCTTTTTTATCCAATTTTTTCAGAAAATCGTTCATAGGGAAGAACCGACGAACCGACGATGCACCAATGGAATTAAATACCTGCGAATAGAAATAATCTTTCCCATCCATGTCATAAATTTTCGCTTGCACCATTAAATTATTTCGATCGGTTAGCCCGTTATTGACCACCGTAACCATGCTGTCCAAAGGGTTCATCATAATGTGTAAAGGCTCACTTCCTTTGCGCAAGCCATATAAACAGGCGTTTGGATCGAGGTAATAATCATACATCTGTCCACGTAAGGCTGTCCATGGGTTTTGGGTTTTCCAAATAATCGTGCCCGTGTACCAATCCCACATTTTGTTAGAGAAACCCTCCATTAACGCTCGATATTGATCGTAATTAACCAACTGCGCTTTCATGGCGAAATCCTTGGCATCTTTCGCTTTTCCGTAAGGGTTGATGTATTGATCATAGCCAATATATTTATGGTAATCCCAAACCGAATCAGGCTTGCTTTTAAATTGTGGCGCAATCAAATTTTCCTGTGGGATAAATCTTTCTAGCGATTCATAATCGCCAACACCAACCGAACCAACCTCAGAGTTATATGGGAAAGTTTTTACTGCCCAAAAGCTTTTTGGATCTTGGATACCGTACGGTCCATCGCCATTGCCACCGATTGTGTTGTAAGACATCTCATCGCTATTGGAAAAATCGAAAAGTTTTCTTGTACCATCCAACCGAGGAAGAATCTCATTTTTTAATGGGCCCAAAATATCTTCTGGAGGAGTAATTTCGTTACCTCCACACCAAAAAGCAAGCGAGGCATGGTTACGAATCATCTTTACTTGATCTTCAACCGCCGTTAAAACCAAAGGATGATTATCTGGATAATTTCTTCTGGTCCATTGATCTTCCTTTTTTAATGGATCTACCCAGCGACCGTTACAATCGCCACTAAACCAAAAATCCTGAAAAACCAGCAAACCATATTTATCGCAAGCATTGTAAAACTCTGGTCGCTCTAAAATGGCGCCTCCCCAAATCCGAATCAAATTCAGGTTCATATCTTTATGGTATCGTACTTCTGCATCGTAACGGGCATCGCTGAAACGTAACATCGCATCAGAAATAATCCAGTTTCCGCCTTTAATAAATATTTTTTGACCGTTTACATAAGCACCCATGCTTTGGGTACGTTCGTTCCAAATATTATCAATCTGGCGAATGCCAATTGTCAAATTTTCCCGGTCCAAAACCTGATTTGCGCAAATGAACTTAATATTCAAAGGGTATAAATCTTGTTTACCATAACCACTTGGCCACCAAAGTTTCGGATTTTCCAATGTTAAATCGGGTAGTTTTATTTCTGAATTTGCAGCTGAAATAGTCACATTTTTCTTAACCACTTTGCCTGCGATTTCATATTGTAAAACACCAGAAATGGGTCTGCCGGTTGGGTTTTCCACTTCGACCGACACCTTGATGGTTGCAGGCTGTTGTTTCGCATCGGGCAAACGTTTACCCGGAACTAAAGTAACCACATGGGGATTTTGAATATTGATGCCTTTGGTTTTTTCGATCGTTACCTTATCCCAAATACCTGTGTTGCGGTCGCGGGTGGGTTGAATCCAATCCCAACCTGCGGTGTATTGTGTAGTTAAATCTTTAGCAATTTTGCCATCTCCGCCTTGCCCACCATTAGGGTTTCCAGGAAAACCTGGCGGAAAAACAATTACAGCCAATCGGTTTTTTCCTGTTGCCAAAAGCAATTTAGTGATGTTATATTTGGCCCTCAAATGCATGCCCACATGGGTTTGAGCATTTACCTTTTTGCCGTTTAAGAAAATTTCTGCCTTATAATTAATTCCGCGAAATTGTAACCAAACCTGCTCATTTCCGCTTACTTTTTCATCAAAATCTTTTACAAACCAATAGGTATAGTGGTCGTTTCCAGTTTTATAAATGTCCGGGATTTTCTCATTATTCATCCCATAAAATGGATCGGGAACTTTTTTATTGTTAAGCAAGGTGGTTAAAACCGTTCCTGGTACTGTTGCCGGAAGCCAGTTATTTAAAGCGAAACCCCTGTTGGATATTTGATTTCCATTCGCATTGGTTTCTATAATATTGGTGCAAAGCCAACCTGTGTTTAACTCGTAGCGTTGTTGTGCCTGCGTACTTAAACCAACCATTAATAAAAGATATAAGAACAATTTTCTCATTCGAAGCATTTTTAAGATTGAATATTTTAAACTGTGGGTTTTTGTTTCCGAAGAATTACCACCCTTGAGCAATAAACCTGATAGAACGGAAATTCTTTTTCATTTGTTTTCAAGAGTTGACAACTTTATGGCAACCGAGAAAGAAAGTTGTCAACTCTACAAATTAAGAAGATTTTAGGGATAGCAGGGCTGAATGCAGCCAAAATCTACCACCGATCATTTTCAAAAAACTAATTCCCTGAAACCGGTCTGTCCGCTGGATTGACGCCCCAAGTTTTAGATGGTGTATTGCCCATATAAATTTGCATAGCACCGCCATTGGCAATGGTTTGATGTAAAATAAATGATTTGCTGTAAGGTTTCCCGTTGATGATAATTTTCTGAATATATTTATTGGCTGCGCTATTGTTAACAACCTTAATAGCAAACTTTTTGTTGCCCGCCAAATTAATGGTTGCAGCATTAACCAAGGGCGTTCCGAAAACATAAGCGCCGTTTGCTGGATTAACAGGATAGAAACCCATCGCCGTGAAAACATACCAGGCACTCATTTGGCCAACATCTTCATTTCCACACAAACCATCGGGTTTTGATGTATAAAAGTCATGGTCAATTTTTCTGATCAAATCGGCTGTTTTCCAAGGCTGACCGGCATAGGCATATAAATAAGGAATGTGGTGGCCAGGCTCATTGCCCTGAGCATAATTGCCGATCAAGCCAGAAATATCAGGCGAACTATTCTCGCCCAAATCCGCAGGAACGATAAACAGCGAATCGAGCTTGTTAACGAAAGGTTTATCGCCACCGAACAGACTAATTAAACCCTCCACATCTTGCGGAACCAACCAAGTATATTGCCAAGCATTTCCTTCGGTATAATCATCTTCGCGGTGTTTTGATGCGACAGGATTAAAAGGCGAACGCCATTTCCCATCAGCCAATTTACCTCTCATAAACTGTACATCCTTATCAAAATACTGTTTATAAAGTTGTGCTCTTTTAAGAAAATATTGATATTCTTCGGTTTTGTTCAATGCTTTTGCAAACATGGCGATGCAATAATCATCAATGGCATATTCCAAGGCTTTTGCGACCGATTCATTTACCTGATCGGCAGGGATATACTTTAGCTGCTGAATATAATCGATGCCATCGGTTTTTTGCATGGCCGATTGTTTAACCGCAGCGAAAGCCAAGTTTACATCAAAACCACGATAGCCTTTCAAATAAGCATCTACCACAACCGATACCGCATGATAACCCACCATGGTATTGGTTTCGTTGCCCATTAAATGCCATACAGGTAGTTTGCCCTGCTCCTTGTAAATAGATAACATGGTATTCACGATATCATTTACCCGATCTTGATGCAAAATAGTATAAAGCGGATTGGCAGCTCGATAGGTATCCCATAAAGAAAAGGTGGTGTAATTGGTGTATTTAGCCTGCTTATGTACTTTCTGATCCGATCCACGATAATCTTTATTTACGTCATTAAAAACTGATGGCGCTATCATGGTGTGGTATAAAGCGGTGTAAAAAATTTTTTTAGTGGTAGCCGAAGCATCAATTTTTACTTTCGATAATTCCTTTTCCCACTGTGCATTGGCCTTTTTTACTGTAGAGGCAAAATCCCAGCCTGGCAATTCGGTTTTTAGATTGAGCATAGCATTTTCTATGCTGACAGGAGATAGCGCCACTTTGATTTGCAGTTTATCATTATTTATGGCATTGAAATCGATGCTGGCTTTGAGTTTTTTTCCTTTTACATCCGAACCATTTTTGACTTCAGTGCTATCGTAAACTTTCCAATCTCTTATGGGTTGAGAAAACTTGATGACGAAATATAACCGTTGATCATTGGCCCAGCCTTTGGAATTGCGATGGCCTACAATTGTTGTGGCATCTATTTGTTTTAGTGATGAGCCAACTGGTGCATCCCAGCCTATTCCCTCAATTAAATCGATGATGATGTGCGGTGTTTTTGCATCTTTCGGGAAGCTATATTGATGAAAACCGACCCTTTCGGTTGCCGTTAATTCTGCCTTGATATTATATTTATCAAGCTTTACGCTGTAATATCCTGCTTTTGTAGTTTCATTGGCATGAGAAAATGTAGAAAGATAATTTTTTTCCTCCTCCCCTTTTTTACCTTTTTCTAAAATGGTTGGTCCAGTTGCTGGCATGATGGAGATATCGCCCAAATCGCCAATTCCTGTACCGCTTAAATGCGTATGAGAAAAACCAGTAATGGTATTGCTTACATAATTATAACCACTGCACCAATCCCAACCTTCAAAAATGTTGTTTGGCCCTAATTGTACGGCACCAAAAGGAACATTGGCACCCACAAAAACGTGCCCGTGCTTAGCAGAACCGATAATAGGATCGACAAACTGAGTGAGATTTGTTTTTTGCTGGGCATTGATTTGAGTTGTGGCCAAAAGTGCCACAGTCAATAGGAATTGTTTTATATTGATGATTTTCATAGTGTAAATACGAATTAGGTAAATCGTTTTACAAAGTAATAAATTATATTAAACTTGTAATTTAAGAATCATTATTATTTAATTAAACCACTGTTCTTATTGTCAACCCAACCTGTCTTATGATCTCTTTTGCTTGAACTAAAATGTTATGGCAAATTCAGGAAGCAGCAATAATATGATAAACGGCAAGAAATCAAATTAATCTCTCGCCGCTTAATTCTTTTAATTCCCAGTTTCCAATACAATGACCTCATCATTAGGGTTAATATCTCCGATTATCGGGATATTAAGCACACCATTTTTGAGTGTTGCTTTTACAACGCTATTATCTTTTAAATAATAAGCTTTTTTAATTTTTTTAAAAGGAAAATTGTTTAGCACAATTTGTGGTTGTGCTTTAAATACATGGATAAAAAGCTTGTTTCCTTTTTTAGTGATACAACCCCAATCTTGCGGTTTAACGTAACCTGCCTCGGTACCATAAATACTTTCGCCATAAACCTTCATCCATTCGCCCATTTGGCCTAATCTGCTTATAAATTCCGGTTGCACTTCTCCATTTGGCATTGGCCCAATGTTTAGCAAAAGATTTGCGCCTAAACCCGCAGCTTTTGCAAGGATATGTACCAGTTCTGGCGTACTTTTATAAGAATTATCAGTTAAATTAAATCCCCAAGAACCGTTCATAGTAACGCATGCCTCAAGTGGTACTTGGGCGCTGGCCTCTTGGAAGCTTAATCCCGATTTATTTTCGCCGGGCAAATCTTGTTCAAACATTTGGAAATCTTCACCAGGTAAGGGAGAATGATGGTGGTTATTTCCAATCATACATTGAGGCTGCAGTTTATGGATTAAGCCATAAATTTCATCATATTTCCAATCGATACGCGAAGTTCTATCTGCACTACCTTCGGGTGCAGTTTGGTCCCAATGGCCATCGAACCAAATGCCGCCTATTTCGCCGTAATTGGTCAGCAATTCAGTAAGCTGATTTTTCATAAACTGTAAATAACTTGCGTAATCGCCGTGGCCTTTGCGACCCGTATTTTGCCCGGTTTTTCCGGTTTCATGTGGGTAATCTTCACGGCGCCAATCGAGTAATGAATAGTATAAATACAACTTAATGCCTTGTTTATGGCATTCATCGGCCATCATTTTTACAATATCCTTTTTGTAAGGCGAATTCATGATATTGAAGTCAGAATATTTGGTATCCCACATGCTAAAACCATCGTGGTGGCGAGTGATGAGCGTAATGTATTTCATGCCGGCTCCTTTCGCCATACTTACCCATTTGGCGGCATCAAAATCAATCGGGTTAAAAAATTTCTCGAGGCGGCTGTAGTTTTCTACGGTTACTTTTCGTTCATTCATCACCCATTCGCCGCTACCAGGAATACTAAAAGGCCCCCAGTGAATGAACATCCCAAATCGTGAATCAGCAAACCACTTACGGTTTTCGAGGTTTGATTGCGATGGAGTATAAGTTTGGGCCTCAACACTGAATGTAAGAAAGCCAAGGAAACAAAAAAGCAGAATTTTTTTCATGTTTATAGTTTTAAAGAATTAGATAGCATGATAATAAATTAACATTAAAGCTAAATAATTTATGATGCTGATTATTGATAATAAAATAAGACTTAACCATTTCCGTTAACGCTTATTATTTAGTTATCATTGTTTGTATAAACCAAACTCTGAAATAGTTGAGTTTAGCCGGGATGAAATAATGCGTAAACGAACTTCCTTAGCCTTAACAGGATTAAAGCGCAATAACCTTTTTATAGCCAACGGTTGTGCCTTCAGTTGCCTTTTTCCATACGCTACCAACTTTGTATTCTAACACAAATTTTTCTATCCTTTACCCTATAGTTATATTTTCCTGTAGGGAAAAAACATCAAAAGTCTCGGTTTTTTTAAGGTTGAGGGTTGTAGTTGCAGTTGCATCTTTAGCTGCAGCAATGTGATTGGTTTTATGAACTCCATCTAAAATAGCCACCCCTTTTTACCATTGCTGGTTGTTATGGTTGCTCCCTTTGCCAAGTTAGTGGCAAATATTTTGTGGCGCTTAGCTGTCCATTGTTGTAAAACCATAATGTCGTTCTTATTGATCTGTCCTATATTATCTGGCGGAATATTCAATAAAAGTACGCTGTTTCGGCCTACAGATGAGAAATAAATATCCATCAGTTTATCCACACTTTTTATTTTATCATCTTGCTCGGCATGCCAAAACCAGCCATCTCGGATAGACACACAGCTTCTGCAGGATACCAAACCAATCCTTTTGATTTTAGGACTTCTTTCCGGCTCCCTAAATCTTCGGCAGTTTTATCGCCCACTGGCGAAAAAGCAACATCTTTTTGAGAATTATCGGCAATTTTTTGAAGCATATTATCATCAGCAGGAATTACGCTCCACTCGCTTTCTCGTCCATAACCATTTTCGGTACCCACCCAACGTACATCAGGCCCCATGATTGCAATAGTTGCCGCAGGTTGCAATTTACGGATAAGTGCATACCACCCATCAAAATTATATTCTTGCTTTTTATCGTTTGCACCCATACCATAAGCACCATCAAACCAAACCTCATCTATTTTTCCATATTGCGTAAGTAGCTCGGTTAATTGGTTCATAAAATGTTTATCGTAAGGTTCGCCTAAACCATAATTTTTATTGTTTCTATCCCATGGGGATAAATAAACACCGAAACCCAAGCCATATTCTTTACAAGCATAGGCAACTTCTTTTACCACATCGCCCTTACCATCTTTCCATAGACTGTTTTTTACGCTATGCTCAGTGTATTTACTTGGCCAAAGGCAAAATCCATCGTGGTGTTTAGTAGTTAAAATTAACTTTTTAAAACCGGCTTGTTTCATCGTTCGAACCCATTGGCGGGTATCTAAATTTGTTAGATTAAAAACCTTTTTATCTTCAGTGCCATCGCCCCACTCTTTATTGGTAAAAGTGTTTACACCGAAGTGAAAAAATGCGGTAAGCTCTAATTGTTGCCAACGCAATTGCCTTGCCGAAGGGGTAACGGTTGCCGCTTTGCGGATAATGTCTCTATAGCTATCGCTGGATATAATGGCGATTCGGTGTAGATGATTGCTCGTTTTTCCCAAATTTTCGAAAACGATTTTGCAAAAGTTCTTTAGCAACCTCCCGATTTTTCACTATGTGCAAAATGTTGGCAAAAAGCTCCGTACTATATTGCTGATAAAGCAAATCGAAAGCAGCAACACTTCCTTTGGTAAGCTGTAAAACAAGCAGCGCATTATCAACCCTATTATTAACTATCTGTTCGCTCATAACTAAGCATTTGGGTAATAGTGTAAACTTCAATTATAAGGGATGATTACAATTGAAGTTTAAAGTTAAAATTTTTGACCGTATCCGATTAAAAATAAAACATGATTTTCTAACTGCTCAGTTAATCTAGCGAAGCTGTAGCCTTGGTGGGTTTTCCAATAACCTTATAATTTCCATCGCCTTTTAAAATGGCCAGCATTTGAGGTTGATTAGTGAATAGGTTTTTCGCTGCAGCTAACTCTTTATCGTATTGGAAACTCTGTTCTATTCTACCTTTTTCGTAAAAATAACGACTAACAATCTGCGTTTCTAAAACTCTTTTAATCTCTGCTTTGTGCGTAGCCAAATCTGTTTTTTTAGATGAGGTTAACTTGTTCCTCAGGTTTTCCAAATCGCTCTTAACCTCTCCTGATTTATTTTCCTTTTCGGCCTCTACACGAAGATCGGCAAGCAATCTTTCCGTGCGACTTAAATAACTTAAATCCTTATCGGCAAGTGCACCCGAAAATGTATTGTAATCTGCATCGCTTAATTGAAATGTTTTTGCCGAGGTTAAACTTGGTTTTTCTTTTTTGTATTGATTAGCATAGCTGAAGAACAAGTTTTTAGTCAGCATGGAAATTGTAATCGGACTAAGTTTTTCGCCACTAACCACCACATCTGGATACACGCCATTTCCGCTGTAAACGTTTCTTCCAGCTTTGGTTTGGTACATTACCATTGTAGAATCGGCGAAACGTTCTGCCGATCCATCCGCATTTTTATGGGCGTAATCCAACTTTTGAATACATCTTCCCGATGGGGTGTAATATTTCGCAACCGTAACCTTAACCAAACTGTTATACGGCAGGTTAAAGGTTTGTTGAACCAGACCCTTGCCATAACTGCGTTGGCCGATTACAATACCTCGATCTAAATCTTGAAGTGAGCCAGCAACAATTTCTGATGCCGATGCAGAATTTCCATTTACCAAAACTACGAGCGGAAGGGTTGGCGCAATAGGAGCTGCAAATGTTTTATAGGTAATTGTTTTCTCTACGTTCTTACCTTTTTGGGTAACTACCAATTGATCTTTACCAATGAAAAGATTAACGATTTTAACCGCTTCCTGTAAAATACCACCACCGTTATTTCTTAAATCCAACACAACGCCTTTTGGGTTTTCCTTTTGTATGGCAACTAAAGCATCCTTAACTTCCTGACCAGAGTTCTCAAGGAATTTATCTAATTTAATGTAGCCAATTCCATCTCCAACCATTCCAGAATAGGAAACATTTGGTTGCTTTATTTCTTCCCTGATTAATTTTTTGGTGATTTCCTTTCCCTCTCTTATTACCAGTAAATCAACCGCGGTTCCTTTTGGTCCACGTAAAAGCTGACTAACCTCTACCCTATCTTTACCCTTTAAGGCGATGCCGTTAATACTAACCAGCTGATCGCCAGGCTTTACATCACTTTTATTTGCAGGATAGCCCTCGCTTACATCGTTTACAAATAATTTTCCATCGATAAATACGGTACTAGCTCCAATTCCGCCATATTGTGTACTCACGTATTTCAGTTTATAATCCTCAATTTCAGATTCTGGAACGTATTCGGTGTACGGATCAAGGCTATCCAGCATGGCATCAATACCCGTCTTCATCAACTGTGGTGCATTGGTATCATCAACATAATTAATATTGATTTCCTTGTACAGGGAAGCGAAAATATCAAGGTTTTTAGAAACCAAAAATAAATCTTCCTTAAATGAAAAGGATATAACAGCAACGCCAAATACAATTGCAATAAGGCTATATTTAAGTTTATTCATTCCCTGTATTTTTTAATCCCGAAAGGAGCAAGCTAAAGAAAATACTTGTCTGTTGGGTGGTTTTTCTCTATTAGTACAAAAGTAAATGTGCAAAAAGGGTTAAATATTAGGAATAGCCTATTAGGGCTGGGCGTAAATTAAGCGTTACGCTAAATAGGAATAGGGGCTCTGGGAAGTTAATTAAAGTCTATTCCCTTTTGTATCGGCTAATGCTTTTTGGATGGTAAACTCGATATAGGTACGATCGCGTTTAACCAAACGCATTAAATCTTCAATCAACTGATCTTCCTTACCTGGAGCAAAATCTAAAGGTTCGTTGGCAAGGTCGCGGTATTTACGTAAGAACTTAGTCTTTACCTTAAATGCATTTTCTGATGTAAGTTGAAAATTAGCCATAGCAGATTTTATTTGATGCAAAAGTAAAAAATATTTGCTCAGCTTTCACCTTTTTATCTCTTCTGATGAAAAAAGCTTTGTTCAGAAAAATCCATTTTGCACGATAATTGTGTTAAAACGGCGTTATGAAATCTAATCAGGTATCAAGGCCTAGTATTTTAAACTAAAAATTATGAAAAAAATCATCCTATCTATTGTTTTCCTAGCGACATGCTGGGCAACATCCCAAGCACAAACCTTTAATTTAGGTATTAAGGCCGGTGTAAATTTAGCTAAGATTAATGCAGATTTTGCAAGTGAGGAAAATCGATTAGGCTACCAAATTGGCGCTTGGGCACGTATTGGCGGTGCCAGTTTTTATGTACAGCCAGAGGCCTATATTGGCAGCAAAGGCAATAAATTTATCAGCGTTACCCAAAACAATGGCAATGAGGTTGCTGCAGAAGGCAAGGTAAAATTTACCACATTAGATGTTCCAGTGTTATTTGGAACCAAGTTCGGCGCCAAAAACTTAAACTTCCGTGTAATGGCTGGACCAGTTATTTCTTTTGTTTTGGATGAAAATTCTAGTTTCAGTTCTGCTTACCAACAGGCAACAGATTTCGATAATTATAAAGACCAAGCTTTTGGAGTACAAGCCGGTGCTGGTGTAGATGTTGGTGCGATTTCGGTTGACTTACGTTACGAAGCTGGATTATCAAATATCAGCAAAAGCGAAAAGTATAGCCAAAAGCCAAACTTATTTCAGCTGAGTTTAGGGTTTAAGATATTGTAAGAAATTAGTGGAAATAAAAAAACCAAGTCAGCGAACTGACTTGGTTTTAAAACCGAGACAGGTTTTAGTTTAAGAGGCTGTTATGAAGATGTTATTCTACTTAGCGTTTTATGGAAGTAATCTTTTATCTAATTAAAAAGAAAGAAACGTAAGGTCTTCTTGGTGCTGTTGTAATGCCGCTATAGCCACTTGCAAAAATAGTATACACCCGCTGATTTAAAAATGTGCTGGCGCTTGTATAGTTAGCCAAAACCGTAGCTGTGGTAATTGCAGCTCCTGCAGGTCTAACTTTCCAGGTTTTAGATTGGGCCGCTCGGAGTTTAATCTCGTTGGTAGTGTTCAAATAATTAACATTCCCAGCAAGAAGTGAGTCTTTTGTATTATCTGTAGCGCTCGTTCCATAGTATAAATCTACAGCCGGAACGTTCGGCATTAAATTGATGAATCTGTATTTGCAATAAGCAGTATCTGGTCTGACAAAACTTTCCTCGGTTAGAACGCTCTTAGTAGTCGCTGCAGTATCGGTAATATGTGCAACGTAATTTTTTCCAGCAGCAATTTGGAATGTTGTAGAATAAAGAACTAAGGAATCTGTACCATCATCTTTCTTTTTAGGAAGAACGATAGAAAGTTTTAAACTTCCTGGCATCACCGCCAAAAAATCTGCTGTAGAACTTCCCCCTGTATTGTACCCTCCACCTGGAAACGGTGTGCGTGCTGTAATTACGCTACTAACTCTTTTATCGTTTATCTTAATAGCAATAGCACGATTATTATAGTAGTAAGAGGCATAATTAACCTTTAGGAGCGCTTCATCACCAGTTAATTTTACTGTATCACCATAATCTAAAACGTTCTTTGTACAGCCAGCCAATGCTAAAACAGCAAATAGGCAGCCAAATAATTTTGAAAATATCTTCATCATAATTAAATTTATAGTTAAAAATTATGGTTGGCTAAACCAAGTTTCTTTCGTCATGTAATCTACATCGAGCCCACCCCACTTTTTCAACTCTTCAGTATTCCAAACGTATTCTGAATTGTATCTAGGTCTGAAACGATATGCGTATTTCCCCCCCAATAATAGGTCTGCTGTTGGAATTTGATAAAATTGTCTAAAAACTGTTGCGCTATAATGGTATTTTCTAATGTCGGACCATTGCTCTAAGCCAGCCCAACCCCACTGGGCAATATATTTCTGCCCCATAATATCTGCCAGGGTTAATGTTGCAGCACTTTGAGCAACTTCTGATGAAGCTAGATAGGCATTGATCTCTAAATCCGTTATTATTGGATCTGGTGTTTTAGAAGCCCTTCCGTATGTATTACAAAAAACCATGTGCCCCAAAATACCTGCTCTGTAAGCCGTATACGCATCAGTAGTTTTTCCTTGTAAGAACAAAGCCTCGGCTTTTGTAAACTGCAGCTGGGAATAGGTCATTATCGGATACCTTGCAGCATCAGCATATATATATTTACCATTGTAATTTGTTGCCCCAGCGGGAATAGAGCCAAATACAATTGGCAAACCAGATGTGCTACTGCCTTGTGTGGGAACACCTGCTATATATCTACCTAAAGTTGCGGTTGCTGTGCTTGCGGGTAACATTCTACTTATACGTGGATCGATAGAACTTGTTGGGTTTGTGGTTGGAATCCCCCTAACACCACCAGCAAGATAATTTAAAATTGTGGTAGAGATTCGCCCATAGTATGTTGCGGATGTACCCGATGTATTAATGTAACCAAGTGTAGGCCCGAAAGGATTTGTATCATCTGTACTTGCAGCAGAAAAATATACCGTAGCAGATTCAGATTCATCTGCAAAAGATAAGTTGGTATATTTTAATACGCTATCAGCATATTGGGTTTTGAACTCTGGTTTGTTTACCAAATGACTATATTGTAAAGCATAGATTGCATAAACAAATTTTCTCCATTTAGGCATATTCCCTTTATAAATACCATCTCCAGTAATACTTGCTAGCTGGGTAGAATAATCCAGCGGGCTCTTCATATTAGAATACTTGATAGATTGCTCACAATAAAACCTAACTTTTGCATAAACATCAGGTTGATCATGATAGGGAAACTTCAACATACCTGGCGTAAAAGCTTCGTCAAGTATTATTGGCCCGTACAAATCTGTTGTTTGTTGGTAAGCCCATGCTTTTATCGCATAGCCAATAGCAGCATATTCATACTTTTGGTTGGCAACTGCATCATTAATCAAGTTTTCTAAATTTAAACCAAGATCAACATAGGTCATCCTCCAAATCACACCGCCATTATCACTTGAACGTACAAAAGTATGTTTTTCGCTAGAAATTGAACCATCATCAGTAGATGCACCAATAAGGTTTTGGGTAATTTTCCATATAAAACGATAGTCTTGCGAAGTACCATTTGTCATTTGAAAAAGAATTGGTGGAAGAAGCAATTCTGCTTTACTGGTTTGAGGCACAGCTGGATTTGTATTAATATCCAGGTATTTCTTACAGCCTCCCATAATTAGTAATATTGCCGTAGCAATAAATAATTTATATAAGTTCTTCATCTTGATAACTATAATTTAACTCTAAACCCTACGTTGAAACCAATAGGTTTACCAACATTACCATAATCAATTCCATAACCACCAATACCACCAACACCTGGAGAATTTGCATTACTTTCTGGATCTCCGCCAGAATAGTTGGTTATTAAAATGGAGTCTGTTACTGTTAAAAATGCACCAAAGCTTTGAATAAATTTTATACGTTTTACTAAGGACGGTGGAAAGTCATATCCTAAAGTAACATCTCTAAGTCTTAAAGTTTTAATATTTCGCTCTACAAACATTTCAGGAGAAACATTTAACGAATAATAATTAGAGGCATAATAAGGAGTTACTGCGATGTTATTTGGCGTTGGGTTGGCTGTGTTTTGCAAACCATCTGCAAGTACACCGGTAATTACCCTTGGCACTTCTCTATCTAGGGTTTTCAAACTGATTCCCTTTATGTAAGAAGCATATTCGGTACCGTTTACCACATCTCCTCCGTACCTAAAATCCCAAAGTAAAGAAAGATTGAGGCTTTTATAGCTAAACCTATTTACAAAACCCAAGGTAAATTTTGGATTTCTATCCCCAATTGGATAAAACTGTGTATCAGAGCTTGTTGGTAAACCTGATGAGGTATTAATTAAAATATCTCCATTTATATTTCTATCAAACCTAGTACCACTAATTGCGCCTGTGCTGTAGCCTGGGTGCACCGCACTTCTAATATCGCCAACTACCCAGGTATCAGATTCGTAAAGTTCAGGAAGTTCGTTTGCCAATGATAAAACCACACCACGATTAAGGGTGAAATTAAAGGTTGTGTTCCAATTGAATTCCTTCCCTTTAATCGGACTACCAGTTAACTGTATCTCTACACCGCGATTCCTTACTGTACCACCATTCATCATTTCGAGAACGAACCCTGTTCCATAGCTTAAGCGAGGGTTAATAATCTGATCTTTACTTAATAGATTATAAAAGTTAAAATCCAATCCGATTCTGTTTTTTAAGAACTGCATTTCAGTTCCAATTTCAAAATTTTGCGAAACTTCAGGTTTTAAGTTTGGATTACCTCCATAATAAGAAAAGGCATAACCACCACCAGTAAATCTTTTTGCCTCATAATTCGTCCCTGTCGAGTATTCTCTCCATGGTTCTTTACCTGTTAAAGCAAAAGAGGCTCTTAATTTTCCACTATCTAACCAAGGCAAAGCTGTTTTAATTACTTCTAGATCGGTAAAGTTAAAAGCTAAACTAGCCGATGGGTAGGCAAAATATGGATTATTAGGCATTAATCTGGATGCACCATCAACCCTGCCGGATAACGTTAAATAAAGCAAGCTTTTGTAACCCAGAATGGCTTGCGCAAAAGCGCCAACTGTACGGTAACGATTTACATAAGTAAGGGTACGCTGAGTTGTTGGCAAGGTATTATTAATACTATAAAAATTAGGATCATACATGTTTGTACCTCGTTGCGAATCCGTAACTGCATTGAAATCGTAAAACGATGCACCAATAACATAAGTATTATTAAAATCACCAAATTTATGTTTTGCAGATGCTGTTAAGGATCCACTAAACACTTTAGCAAGCTTATCGTAAGTCATAACAGTTCCACCATTCGGTGCCGCTGCCGAGCCAGATCCTCGGTAAGACTGTGCATGATAAACAGATAGGCCTTTGGTATTGGCAATATCTGCACCAACAATACCATTAATTTTTAACCACTTGGTTGGGGTTAATTCTAAGTTGGTATTCGCAATTACGCGGTTATCTTTATCATTGTTAACATTTTTGACAACATCCCAAAGTGGGTTATCAAACTCCGAATAAATATTTGCCAAATGCAAAATCCTATTTCCTCTAGAATCTTCGTAATCCTGAACATCATACGCAGAGCTGAAACGCATTAATTGAAGTAAAGATCCGTTAGCACCTTTATTTGCTTTATCATTCTTCGAATTGATGTAGTTAAATGTGGTGGTTAATTTTAAGATCGGAGAAATCGTACCAACTGCGGTAACTCTTGATGAAATTCTGGTATAACGCGTGGTTGGAATTGTTCCTTTTGAATCGGTGTATTCATTAGACCAACGGTAAGAAAACTTATCAGTTCCACCCTCGAAAGACAAATTATGCTTTTGGGTAAAACCTGTTTCGAAAAAGTTATGAATATTGTCGTATAAAGGGGTAACAGGCAAAAATGCTGGACCAAAGAAATTAGAAGAGCCTCCACTGTAAACACCATTAGAGATCCCTGTATTATACTTGGTTTGGATCTCAGGAAATTTATTAAGTTCTTCTACACGAAATGAATTATTGTAATTAATACTTCCTCTGCCACTTTTTCCTTTTTTTGTAGTGATTAAAATTGCTCCGCTTGCCCCTGCACTGCCATACAATGCAGTTGCTTCCGGGCCTTTCATAATCACATAACTTTCAATATCGTTAGGATTAATGTCCATCCCTCTATTTGAGTAATCTTGATCTCTATTTGCAGCACCAGAAACCAGCTCTCTTGTTTGATTAAGGGTACTGTTATTGATTGGCACTCCATCAACCACAATTAAAGCATTATTATCACCGCTAATGGATACAAAACCCCTTAAAACGATTTGCGCAGAAGAGCCAGGGTTTCCATTTGTACTGTTTATTGATAAACCAGGCACCCTGCCTTGTAAACCACCAAAAAAATCATTTCTCTGAGTTTGGGCAACTTCATCTCCAGAAACTTTTGGTGTAGAATAACCTAGTGATTTTACATCCCTATCGATCCCATAAGCGGTTACAACAACCTCATCTAAATCCCCAGCGTTTGTAGATAAGGCAACATTAATAGTTGTGTTTGCTCCTACTGGCCTTTCTACTGTTTTATAACCGATATAAGAGAAAGTTAAAATATCAGTTTTTAAAGCCTTGATGGAAAAATTTCCATCTCCATTAGTTTGTGCCACAACTGTGGTTCCTTTTACACGGACGGAAACACCGGGTATAGGCCCATCGGGAGAAGAAACCTTACCGGTAATGGTTATTTGCTGCGCTATGGCGTGAGCCAGCAACAAAAACGTACCAAAAATAGTTAGTAGTAGTTTTTTTTTCATAAACTGCCTGTTTAGGATGGAATAAATTAGTTGAGTAGTTTGTTTGTTAGTTGTTGTCAAAACACGCACAATAACGCATTTTATATATTATTTGGCTAATATCATAAATGTTTTCTATAATAAAAACAATTTAATAAACTATTTCACAACCTACAACAAATTTAAATTGCACAAAACCGCACAAACACGCAAAAATTTGAAAACTATTTATACTTTCGTAATAAACCAAACAGAATATGGTTAAACAAGCACATTATGATTCTATTGTGCAACAAATCAATCTTCACAATCAGTGCTTATGGTGTATTTGGTTAATTATTAGCAATTATTCTTTAACTCAAAAAAAATGAAAACCTACTTTCTCTTTTTGTTTGCTCTTGTAATATCGTTAGGGCTAAAAGCACAAAACTTTAAATATGCATTTGTAACCGATACCCATGTGGGATCACCAACGGGAGAAGAAGATCTTCGAAGAACCGTTGCAGATATTAATGAATTGAAAGATATTGACTTCATTATTATTACGGGCGACATTACAGAGATGGGAACCAATAGTGAGTTGGGGCTAGCCAAGGAAATTCTATCGGGATTAAAAAAACCTTACCACATTATGCCAGGAAATCATGATACAGGCTGGTCCGAATCTGGTGGCGTAAGGTTTATTAAAGAATTTGGATACGACAAATTTACTTTCGACCATAACGGATATCGTTTTATAGCTTGTGCGTCAGGGCCGTATGTTAGAATGAGCGATGGCCACATGCCCAGAGACGCTACCGTTTGGCTTGATAGTGTGCTAAAGGCCACACCGAAAAATATGCCAATTGTATTTGCGAATCACTACCCACTAGATAAAAGTTTAGATAATTGGTATGAAGGAACAGATAGATTAAAAAAATACAATATCCAATATGCTATTTGCGGTCATGGCCATAACAATCGTCCGTATAAGTTCGAAGGAATTGAAGCTACCATGGGCCGTTCAAATTTGAGAGCAAAGGATAGTATAGGTGGATACAATATTGTGAGCATGAATGGAGATAGTGTTTTTTTTCAGACTAAGAAACCTACACAAACCATTCTACCGGTATGGAGATCTATTGCATTGAAAACTTTTAAAGACGACAATACTAAATATGCAAGACCTGATTTTACTATAAATGAAAAATATGCAAATACAAAAGAATTATGGATATACCATTCAAATGCGAATGTGGTAAATACACCAGCCTATTCAGCCAACAATGTTATTTTTGGCAATAGCTTAGGATTAGTAGAGGCATTGAACAAAAAAACTGGAAAAAAGGTTTGGACATTCATTACGAAAGGTGCCATTTATTCATCGCCTATTGTAGTAAACAATTTGGTTATTTTAGGATCTGGTGATGGCACTATCTACGCGTTAAATGAAAAAACTGGAAAAGAGGTTTGGAGAAAGGAAACACCCAATTCTGTTTTAGGCTCACCAGTTGTTAGTGGCAATAATGTTTATATTGGCGGAAGTGATAACAGCTTTCGGGCACTTAATATAAAGACCGGCAAAGAAGTATGGGTATTTAACGAGATTGAGGGTACAATTGTTGATAAGCCTCTTATTTACCAAGGCAAAATTATTTTCGGATCTTGGGGAAGGCACTTATATGCACTTGACATAAATACGGGAAGTTTGCTTTGGAAGTGGAATAATGGACAAGCAAATAGGATGTTTTCTCCTGCAATGGTAACGCCAGTGGCTTACAATGGTATTGTTTACATAGCCGCTCCAGACAGATATTTAACTGCAATTGATGCCAACAATGGCAATACACTTTGGAGAAACAAAGAGGCTACAGTTAGAGAATCGATTGGATTATCTTCTGACAGCTCTATGATATACGGCAAAACAATGCAGGATGAAATTGTTGCCTATAAAACACAATCTCAAGATCCCGGAATACTCTGGCGATATAATGCTGGTTTTGGTTATGAACATGTACCATCTATGCTAATTGAAAAAGATGGTAATGTATTCTTTGGGACAAAAAATGGTGTCGTTTACGCAATTGACCCCAAGAAACAATCGACAACCTGGGCACATAAAATAGATAATTCAATGATCAATACAGTTAATGTTATTGACGGGAAAAACCTGATAGTGAGTACGATGGACGGCAAAGTTGTATGGTTGAATACTAGAAATTAAGTAAAATTAATCATAAAAAAAGAGTCCTCGGCAAGGACTCTTTTTTATGATTAACTACATCAACTACAATATATTACCAACCTACAGTTTGTGTTAATTTATAGCCTTTTTCTTGGTATTGAATAATCTGAGCTTGGCCAACAGGCGATAAATAAGCCCTATCGGTAAAGGCATTTCTATTGGTTGCATTTGTAACCATCCAAAAACCTACCATTGCCGCAGCATTTGTTCCGTTATAGGTTACAATTGTGCCATCAGCTTTTTTAACCTTAACGTTACCAGCTGTAGCATTTGCCGCTGTTAAATAACTAGGAGCCTCTGCTTGTACGTTAACCCATGGGCCTAAGAAATAATCTGGATTGGTACTGAAATTCATATTATTCAGTTTTTTCCAACGTTTCAAATCCAATAGCCTGGTATGTTCGAAAACAAATTCCATACGTCTTTCTCTTCTAATTTCCCAAATCAAATCAGGAACATCAGTATCGCGAGCTGGATCTACAGGAAGAAGACCAATTGTTAAAGGAGCTGTTTTAACAACACCCTTAGCGATAGCAGCAGCTTCCAGCGGACGGTTTCTAATTGCATTTACCGATTTGTTTAAATCGGATTGTGTTACTGCGACACCACCATAGTATTGTGCTAAAACCGCTTTAGCCTCGACCCAGTTTAACACCACTTCCGCCAAACGCATTACTGGCGCATCACTTGTATTTGTATTACTTCCCCAAGCTGCAGGATAGGTTTTTCCTATATAGGTTAATGCATCTCTTGATGCAAATTTGTAGCCATATAATAAGGTAGCGGATGGAACCAATGCCTTATCGTAAAAGGATGCCTCAAAACGAGAATCTCTTGTTTTTACCAAATCAGCAATTGTAAAAGAGCTTGCGCCTGTTACAGCAGAGTTTTGCCAAACTTTACCATCATTTAAAAGGAAAGATTTAATCAAAACTAAATTTCCATCAACACCCACTATCTCAGTACCATTTTGGTATGAGCCAATACTATGCGTTACGGCCAAAGCGGCATCATAAGTTCTATAAAGTAAAACTTCTGGATGACCAGCCAAGTTATCGCTTGTAAATAAAGATTTAAAATCACGTGTAAAATTGTACTTATTGCTATTAATTACGTAATCGCCAGCCTCTACAGCAAATTCAAGATATTTCTTAGCCCTTACCGGATCTAGATTCTGATAATGCTCAAAAGTACCTTCGAACAACATGAATCTAGAAATAAATGCTGCTGCAATATATTTATTTAGATATTGTGCACCGTCACTCTCACGCATGTTAGCCATTACAAACTTAAAATCATCATATACTTTATCCATAACAACACCTCTAGCGTCTCTATCTTTATATAAAGTGGGTAAATCTGTATCCGAAACCTCTTTATCAAAATAAGGAACATCACCAAAAACACTTACTAAGCGGCTGTATTCAAATCCCCTAAAAAACCTAGCAACAGCCGACCAGTGATTATAAGCCTCTGCTGAAATTTTAGGTTTTGCAACATTATCCAAACGGTTAATCATTACGTTAGATTTCCGAACCCATGCGAAATTCCACGTTGGCCCAGCATAAGTACCCAACCAATCTGCAGCTTCTGCTGTTGATCCCCTTGATGTAGGAACACTACTTTCAAAATTAGTTTGCACATTTTTTCCTGTTAAATCATCAGAAAAAGTGTAGCCTCTTACTGGGGTATAATCTACGCCAAAGCCAGAGTTATATCCATTAAAATAATTTGGATAATATGCGTTTGCGTACATGCGAATATCGTCTTCTCCACGCCAAAATTGCCCATCTACATAATCTGTTAATGGTGGACGATCCAAAACATCCTTATTACAAGAAACAAGAAGTAAGGTGGCCATTATCGGCAACCCATAAATATATTTGAAATATTTCATCTTCATAATTTTTAAAAATTCAACTGAATACCGAAAGAAAGACTTTTAAAGGCTGGAATTCCTGTTCCAGTACGGCCACCATTGTAGTTCGATTGATCCCAGAGTGAATAACCACTCACACTTTCAGGATCGATTGGTAAATCACCTAAATGATCCCAAGTAATGAAATTCTCTAATGCCGAATAAACCCTTAATGAGCTTATGCCAACTTTTTTAGTTAATAATTGAGGAAAAGTATAGCCAACTGTTAAGTTTTTAAGTCTCAAATAAGCCATATTTAGTAAATACCTATCTTGAATTTGCATGTTATTGGTTGTACCGCTAGCGGCATTGTTATATGCTGCAGGATAAAATGCATCTGGCGTTTGGGGTGTCCAGTAGTTTCCTGCAATTGCTTCTGGCATTGCCCCGTCTGCAGAGTTAAATCCTGGAATAGCTAAAAATCCAGCTCCCCATATTTTGCGACTTGCAACGCCTTGAAAAAAAACACTGATATCAACACCTTTAAAATCTGCTCCTAATCTAAATCCATATTCGTAACTCGGGTTCATATTTCCTATTACCTCTAAATCTCCGTGATTTGCCAATGTTCCATCGCCGTTACTAATTTCGCCATCGCCATTTACATCCATAAACTTAACATCGCCAGGACCGAAGCGGAAGTTGGCTGAGTTTTGTAAAAATGGTTGGTATACTGGTTTTTCACCGTTAGATCCGGCTTTTAATTTGTATGCCTGCTTACCTGCATTTAACCTACTCTCTGCAGAAGTTAAGGTTATTAAGATTGGTTTTCCTGCGCCATCTAATTCAAAATCACTAGTTTGATACAATCTATCTGTACGGTATCCCCAAATCTCTCCTATATCTTTTCCATTGTAGTTACCAGTAACCTGTGTACCCGAGCCATAAGCTGTCAATCTTGTTTTAGCATCAGAGATATTTCCTTTGAAGTTAATACCTAAACCATTTTTAAACCTGTGATTAAAATCAACTGTTAGCTCCCATCCTCTAGTCTTTAATGAGCCGTAATTTCCTTGAGGGGCTCCTGCTCCAAACGTTAATGGAATACCTTCGGCAGGAACTATCATATTGTTTGTGCTCCTTTGGAAAACATCAAAAGAAACATTCAACTTATTCCTTAAAAGTGTTGCATCAACACCAATATTTGTAGTTACAATATCTTGCCACTGAATATCTGCAGCAACCGCAGTTGGTGTACCTACAAAGTTTACTTTTGCCCCATTTGCACCAATCCAGGTGGATTGCCCACTTGGCATTGTAGCAATATATAAGCCATTGGGCACTGTTTGATCTCCAATAGAACCCCATGAACCTCTAAATTTTAACATATTCAATACAGGCTTTGTCCACTCCATAAAGCGCTCTTCACTCGCTACCCAACCCGCTGAAAATGATGGAAACCACCTCCACTGTAAATCTGTTGGAAATTTAGAAGAACCATCATAACGTAGGTTTCCTTCAACAAGGTATTTATTTTTGAACGCATAGTTTACACGGCCAAAATAACCCAATTGGGCCTCCCATCTTTTGTCTGACCCTGGAATGCTAACGCCACCCGGAATGGTCCCCATAATAGTTGATGAGGGAAGAACAGTTTGTATACCTGTACCAAACTTAAACTGTGGATTGATAATATCTGCTAAATTGGTAATCATACCAAACTGAGATTCGGTAGTTGATGCAACACGATTTAATCCTAAAATAAATTTAAAGTCATGATCCTGCTTAATATTCCAACTATAAGTTGTAAAAGCATTGATTGTATGCATAAAGAAATTGGTAGCCGTTCTAACATAGTGATCTGGACTCGAGCCTGGTGTTGTATACATATCCAAAGACAAATCATAAGCAGCAATAGCGCCCGGGGTTGTACTGGAAACGACTTGCCCTTGATCGTTTACAAATACTGGGGCTCCACTTCCATCTAACCGAGCTTTAGGTGCAACCCAAGAGTTTCTAGCAGTAAATCGCGTTCCAGGCCTTTTCCAATCTTCATTTTGATTGGTGAAAGTATAATCAAAATCAACTTTCCAGTTTTTCATGATGTTTACGGTAGAACCTAAATTCACATTAGCATAATTCAACAATATGTTTGCTGTATTGGCAGCAGCAACCTCACTCTCAGGACTACGAATCGGATCGCCATTTTCATCATTTCCCAATGGATATAATGAGCTCCAGCGGTATAGATATAACCATGGATCGGCAGTTGTTGAATTAGTTGCATAAGCATATTGTTTATTCCGTCTAGAGTATAAGGCTCCTCCACGAATTGTCAAATACTTATTTATCTCGCTCGAAATTTTTATTGACGCATTGTAGCGGGTAAATCTATCAATTTTGGCTGGCTTTAACATACCACTTTGATCTAACAATGCTAAACCCAAATTGTACGAAGTTTTTCCTGTAGTACCTCCTATTGATAAGTTATGCTGCTGAGTTGGCGCCCATTCCTTAATCATGTAGTCATAAGGATCATAAGTTCTAACGCCCATTTTTTGGTTTGCCCCTTGCACATACCAATCTCTACCGAATACCGTTGGATCATCAGGCCCAATTGTACTTCCGTATTTTTCCTTCCAAGCTACAGCTTTTTCATAACTAGCCCTATCAACATAGTAAAACGCACCTGTTGGTGTTGTAATGCCTACACGTTCGGATGCATCTACTGTATATTTTAGGCCATTTACATCAGCCATTTTTAACTCTTTCCATACATTTTGGAAAGAAAAGTTATTTGAATAATTAATAGAAGGCTTATCAGATCCAGATCCTTGTTTAGTTGTAATCAAAATTACTCCAAAAGCGGCTTTTGCACCATAAATAGACGAGGCTGCTGCATCTTTCAAAATTGTTATTGACGCGATATCGTTTGGATTTACCAATTGAATACTAGGAATTTCTACATTATCGACTAAAATTAACGGAGAACTTCCCCCTGCAAATGAGGCCAACTGCCCTCTTATCTTAATTACGGGATCTGAGCCAATTTCTCCGCTTGGAACGGTAACGCTCAAGCCAGAAGCGGCGCCTTGGAGTGCTCTACCAACATCAGCAATAGGCCTACCTTCTAACGTTTTCTTAACATCGATTGTAGACACAGCTCCTGTTAAGTTACCTTTACGTTGAGTTCCATAACCTACAACAACAACGTCATCTAAGCCCTGTGAATCCGTTTTTAAGCTAACATTTACAGTAGCGTTTGTCACTACAGTTCTCTCGGCTGTTACATAACCGATATAAGAAAAAACTAATACATCACCGTTCGATGCTTTGATAGAATAAGTTCCATCTCCATTTGTCTGCGCAACAGTTGAGCCTCCCTTTACTCGAATGGAAACTCCAGGTATGGGCCCATCTTCTGACGAAACCTTACCGGTAATGGTTATTTGTTGCGCTACGGCGTGAGCCAGCAACAAAAACGTACCAAGAATAGTTAATAGTAGTTTTTTTTTCATAAACTGCCTGTTTAGGATGAAATGAATTAGTTAAGATGATTAATTATTAGTCGTTTGCCAAAACACGCACAATAACGCATTTTATATATATTATTTAGCTAATATCATAATTGTTTTTGGCGACAATATAGCAAATTACCCTTAGTGATTTTATGAGATGATTTGAATTTCAAAAGTTATTTTTATAATAATATTTGTGTTCAATTTAAAAATCATATATTGTCAATAAATTAACTCAATCTCAACATGACTTTTATAGCAAGTGTTATAGCCAAGGAGGGCGTAGCAATAGTAGCGGATTCTTTCGGAACAACCTTAGAGCATTCATTAAATGAAAAGACATTTCTCGATTATATTGCTGAGGCCAATGATAAAAACAATATTCCAATCCAAGAATTAATCGAGCTTTTTGAAAAAAAACCTTCTTACACTAGAAATTATGTAGATAAATTATTTCGATTTTCTAAATATTCAGCTATTACGTTTACTGGAGCTGTGTATATCAATGGAAAGGAAATAAAGGAAATAGTAAAATCAATTTCCGCAAATATGGATACTGAAAATGATGCTCATAATGCTAAGGAATTGGAGGTCGTATTAACAGAATTTTGTAGTCATTTAAAAGCGGAAGTAATTGAACATGCACAAACTAGAAATTTAACTCCCACTGATCTGATATTTTCAAATTTTAATCTCAGTACTAATACGCCACAAATTTACGTTATTAAAATTAGTGCTATTGATAAAGATAATTTCAATCCAGAGGCAGAAGATCTTATAACATTTGCCGAACAATCTCATTTAGGAATTGTTACAGATGGACAAAACAATTTTGTTGAACGATTAATTTTCGGATCTTTAGTGGAGAAAATTGGTTCTGTAAAAGATGAACTTATTAAACATGTTATTGAGGTCTTAAATTTAGAAGGTGAGCAGAAAGACAAATTAGTAGACTCTATACAAGATTTTGAGTTTTTGCAGAAAACTGTTTTAGATGATATGTTTTCTATAAAATTCAGACAATTGAGTTTGCAAGAAGCTCTAGACTTAGCAGCATTATTAATTAAAATTGTAATGGATATACAAGTGTATACCGAAAAAATACCGACAGTTGGTGGTTTAATCCGACTAGCAGTTATCCACGAAGAAAGAGGGTTTGAGTGGATTTCTGGACATAAATTAGTTCCCTCCAACATAATTTAATATTTTTGCATCATGAAAAACCTCAAAGAAAGTGCCTACGACAAAAGTGTTTGGCAACAGGTTGCAGTAAAAATCAAACATGCAGATGCTGATAGGCGAAATGAAACAAAAGACTTAATGAATAAAATTAAGTCAACATTAGAAAGAAATAATCAAGCGAATTGTACTCCGCATAGATAATTTGCTACCGTAAAAGTCGGAAGTTTACCAGATGCACGAATCAGAAATCAAAAACAAAGCTCTAAAAGAAAAGAAAGAGTTAGAACAACAAATCAACGAGCTAATCACAAATTACGAAACTCGTTGGAGAAAGCATTGGCTTAACGTTTCACTTATTCCAATTAGCGGACTTAAGAATAATCTTCCGTACGATCAACAAAAAGGTGGTAGGATTCAGTTGTTTCTTAATACTTAAAAGCTGACATTTATAATAAGAAAAAGAGCTGCGTTAACAGCCCTTTGATTTCTGATCATCACAAATGATCGATAATCTTCAAAATTAAGTTAGTAAGTGAAATAAGACCATTGCTGACTTTCATGAATTGTTTAAACTTTTTCAAGTGAGTTTAGATTACTCGATTAAGGAGAGGGCTCGTAACTCTCTCCATTCTTCAAAAATAATCATTTAATACGATAGTAAAAAACTGTGATTCCAATTAGGCACAGTACTTTCTTGCAAGTTTTTTCACAAAAATGGTGGACCCCATTGTTAATAGTTGGACCTTTAGTCTAACATTACAAGATCGAGAAAACACCAAAAAGAAAATGGAACAACACTACACCAATTTATTTGAATTAGTAGAGTTTTTAAAAGACGAAGCAACAGCTGTAAAACATCTTGAAGAATTAAGATGGAAAGGTAATAGAGCCTGTCCACATTGTGGCAACGTTAAAACTTATGCTCTAAAAAGCGGTAAGTATAAATGTGCTGATAAAGATTGCGATGAACAATTTACTGTTAAGGTTGGGACCATCTTCGAAGGTTCAAAAGTTCCACTTAAAAAATGGTTCATAGCTATTTATTTACTTACCTCGCACAAGAAAGGGGTATCTTCCCATCAGTTAGCAAGAGATCTAAAAGTAACGCAGAAAACAGCTTGGTTTATGTTGCATAGGCTTCGATTTGCATTTAGCAATGGTAGTTTCCAGCTTTTGGGAGACGATAAAATTGTAGAACTCGATGAAACTTTTGTTGGAGGAAAGAATAAAAACCGCCATTTAAATAAGAAAGTTAAAAATTCGCAAGGAAGAAGTTTCAAGGACAAAACACCAGTACTTGGTATGTTGGAACGTAATGGATTATTAACTGCAAAAGTTGTTGAGAATACATCGGCTAAGGTAATGCAACCAATCATTATTGAAAATGTGAAAAGTAAGTCTATTATCATGACTGATGAATGGGGTGGTTATAATAAGCTTGAAAGAATCTTTTCACATAGCTTTGTAAATCACGGTGCAGGCCAATATGTTATTGGTAATGTTCATACAAATTCTATTGAAGGTTTTTGGAGTCAGTTAAAACGTTCTATCTTTGGAATATACCACTCAGCATCAAGAGTTCACCTACAAAAGTATGTTGATGAAAGTGTATTTAGATATAATACTAGGAAAGTTGGTGAGGGTGAAAGAATGGAAATGATGCTTAGTCTTGCTAACTGCAGATTAAAATATCATACACTAATTAGAAAATAAATGAAAAAAGCTAAAGCAAAGCAAGTTAAGCCAAAGGAGGAAAAGGATGAAGAAATCACTAATCCATTCTATGGCATTTCAATGGAACAAGCGGTAGATAAGATTATAGAAGCAGGAAAGCCTAAGAAAGAAAAATAATAGTTTGGCAACTAAATTGATAATGTGATCTTTAGTTTACTAATTCAAATAAATTGCTGTAAAGCAGAAAGAAGAGAGGGTTGTAATGTGCCCTCTCTTTCTGTTTAATCTTTAAGCTGATTGTCTAAATAAATGCGAGAATCAGGATATTTGCTTTTGAAGCCATTAATCGCCTTTTCAATGTCATCTTCATTTTCGAATTGAAATCTAACTGAACTCGCGGTAATTCCTGCTTTGCCGCTTGCAAATTTATCTCTACTACCATCTACTTTATAGATCTCATAGTTAAGCGTTTCTGAACCGTCCTGCCAAACAGTGCTATTGAAAAAGATAAGATAGGTTTTGTCATAAAGGATTGTGTCTCGCTTAGATCTAGGTGGACCAGATTTACAACTAAAAAGCATACCTATTAATAATGCAAAAGAGAGTTTTTTCATAATATAAAGTTTTCGCTAAAACTAAATAATAAAACTAAAATTAGGCACGTATGCCTAAATAATATTTGCGCATCTACAGCACATTTGACTAATGTTATCAGAGTCAGATGAAAAGGAGCAACTAGAAGCATTCGGAAAGAATCTTCGAGGAATTAGAAAGGAGAAAGATCTTTCAATGGAAGCACTTGCAAATTTGGCTGAGATCGAACTATCTCAGATTTACAGGATTGAGACGGGAAAGATAAATCCAAAGTTAACTACAGTGTTAAAAATTGTTAAAGCTCTAGAAATAACAGCCAACGACCTATTTAGATGTTGCAATTTAGAATAATTCTTTTTAGCTTTAAGAAACAAAAATAAATACTTACTTTTGCAGTCTCAAATGGAAGAACCTACATTTACACATCTTGGTAAAATTTACGGCATACGTTGTTACTTTAATGAAAATACAATGGAAGTAAAAGGAACAACCTGGCTTAATGATTTGCTAATAGATTTAAGAGTAAAGCTAGAAATGATCTTTCCGATCAAAGATGGCTTTTATATAGAGGTCATAAGCCCGTTAGAAAAAGAAAACCATTGTGTTTAATAATTGTTATTAAAACAAAATAGGCTGGAAGACCAACTCCAACCTATCTGCACTTAAAGCTCCGACACTTTAAGATTACGAATTATACTACTTCTACCCAAAAGCAAAAAACGCCAGTTGGGTGATAAATTCTCACGCCCTTACGGGTAATAAACTTAGAGAATACTAGTTTGTATAATTTACCATTCACTGTTTTAAATTGTTCCACTTTGCTTCCTCCTTTCTGGCACTTAGATTAAGGTACAAGCAACCGTAAAACCTCCCAAGATTTGGTCCATAAAAAACCCGAGCTTCTTGAGGAGCTCGGGAATATTTTTTCTCTTTCACTGTCGGAGAGAAAGCAGAAATGAAACTTTTAAATTGTGAATGGTAAGGCAAAGATAGTATTAGATTTGTATAAAACAAATCTAATAGCCATAAAAAATATTGACAAATCTTGCTAATTCCTATATCCATTTTTTAAATTTTTCTTTCTTTAGGCGTTCTCTTTTTTAACACATATATATCTTTATCTTGATATGTCGACTTAGATACATCAAACATTATTGTATATTTCTTGTAGTCCATTTCGAGTAGGTCGAATGCATTACCTAGATTTAGATAATAATATTCTCCTGCTTTTGCTACTCTACCTGCTCCTTCCTCCTCTGACTCGAATAAATAAAATCTATCTGCATCATTCCTATCTTTCCCTATTATTAAGCTCTTTTTGTTTTCTATCTCCATCAATGTACTCGCTTCAATGTTAAAGCCAAGCTTTCCTGTCATGTGTATAGTAGCCTTAGGTTTTGTCCTTGAAGTATTAGCTTTTATGAATTCAATTTCCATAGTAGTAGATATCTTTAAGCAAATATAAAAAATTCTTTCGACTGTGTAAATATTTTTGTGGTAATTTTTTTAAACATCCTGTTGGTAATTGTTTACAACTTTAATTAATATCTATTTTCTATTTAATTACATTTTATATCTTTTCCTACGTGTACTCTTTTAAATTCCTTTATTCTCTCTTTTCAGTTTCTTTGTTTTTTCTATATTTGATAATATTATAAACAATTAAAAATTAAGTAATTATGAAACAATACAAGTTATTGCAAGATGTGTGGCCAAGCCAGCTGGAAGAAAAGCTCAATGCGTTAGCTGAAGATGGGTGGCTAGTAAAATCATTTACTACAATTGCCGAGGGAGAAGACAATTCAAATATCCAATATCATATTTTAATGGAATATGACGACGCTAATGATGATACAAACACGTCTATTGTTGAAGCGATAGATGATGTAAATGGAAAAGTAACAGAAATGGATGAGGGATTTAGAACACTTAGGGAGAGTCTCCGAAATATAGAAGGTGCACTGAGGGAGGTTAACTCTAACTTAGATCAAATATCAAATAATACCGATAGATAATGGAAGAACAGAAGGAAATTAAAATTGGGGACTTTGTTAGACATCGTTTTCTTAACAAGACTACTGATTTACTTGTAGTATTAAATAATGAAACAAAAATTCTTGCACGATATGTTAAGGACGGCATCTTTTATAGTGAGGAGTTTTACTTATTTGAAGTCGAATACTATGATAGAAAGCCTTTAAAAAGACCTCAGATTTATGTTGGATAGATGCGTCTACAAGTTTTCGATTAAAGTAACTTTAATCTATTCATTTACAAGATCTTTATAAAAGCAAAAGGAGCCTTAAATAAGCTCCTTTTTGATTATGCGTTAAATCGCGAATAAACACAGATTATATAGGTAAGGGTAATTTGCTATATTGTCGCCTTGTTTTTTACAATGGAGACAATTTAATAAACTATTTAACCTTAGGTAGCAAAATTTAATATTACAAAACCGCACAAACACGCAAATATTTGAAAACTATTTTTACATTCGCATAAACCAAACAGAATATGCTAAAAAAAGAACGCCATGATTTTATAATGCGACAGATTAATCTTCACAATCGTGTGCTCACATCGGATTTGGTGCAGCTGTTAACAGTTTCTGAAGATACCATTAGAAGAGACTTACAGGAGCTCGTTGAAGATGGCCTACTTTTTAAGGTCCATGGCGGCGCCCTCTCAAAATCGTATCACAGCTCTTTTGATGATAGTACCGTTTACGCAAGGGATAGTAAAATCATCATTGCCAAAAAAGCGACTATTTTGGTAAAAGATGGAATGGTGGTTTTAATTGGCGGTGGCACAACAATTTTAGAGTTTGTTAAACAGCTTCCTCAAAACATAGAGGCTACTTTTTTTACCATTAGTCCTTTGGTGGCTGTGGAACTATCTAAATATAATAATGTAGAGGTCATCCTTATTGGTGGGCTTTTCTCGAAAAACTCACAGATTACATACGGTGGGCATGTTATTAATCAACTCTCAGAAATTAAGGCGGATTTATGCTTAATGGGAACAAGTGCCATACACCCAGAAGAGGGTTTAACCGATACCGATTGGGAAATTAACCAATTAAAGAAAGCCATGATTGCCTGCTCAAAAAATACCGCTGTACTGTGTATTTCCGAGAAACTAGATATCACGCTAAGATTAAAAGTATGCTCAATAGAAAACATTAGTTATTTGATAACAGAGCTAAACAAGCAGGATCAGCTTTTGAATGCATACAACACAAAAGAGATTAATATTTTGTAATTGCTAGCTAGGCAAACTAATTTTCCCCATACAAACTGATGGAATACCTTTTCGATTCCCAAAATCCATCGGCTCACCACAAAGCGTTTCATTGGCTAAAACCGCAAAAAGCACTGCTTCCTTAGCATCAGGGTTAATATCTAAATCATAAGTGGTTAAAAATTTTGAGATTGGAAGTTTGGCTTTAAGAAGCTGAACCAAAAGAGGATTGTGCATTCCGCCGCCACTCATAAAAACCTGTGCTTTAGCCCTTTCTCCAAAGCATTTTTTAACTGCATTCGTAATTACTTCGGCAGAGAAATGGCAAAGTGTCGCCATTACATCTTCAAGCGCAATTTTTGTTGTGAAGGAATGCTTCTGGGCGTTTATCAAATAATCTAAATTGAATAATTCTGGCCCTGTAGTTTTCGGAAAATCAGCCTCGAAGAAATCGCAATCCAGCAAAGCTGACAGCAAATCTTCATTTAACCTCCCAGTTGATCCAATAGCCGCATTTTTATCATAAAACTGATTGAAATGTTTTTGTACAAATTGATCCATCAAGGTATTCCCAGGACCAACATCCGTAGAAAAGATCTGATCAGCGCTAAGACTACCCGGCAAATAGGTAAAATTTGCAATACCACCAATGTTAAGCATTATCCTATCTTCATTCTTTTTCGAAAACATTAAATAATCGCCATAAACAGCTAACGGCGCACCCTCACCACCTGCCGCCAAATGCTTCTGCCGAAAATCAGACAGCGTAATAATTCCGGTTTTCACAGCGATATGATCGCCATCTCCAATTTGCAAAGTTCCATTGGGGTAATCATCCATTTTGTGGAGCGATTTTGGCGCATGGAAAATCGTCTGCCCATGGCTTGCAATAAAATCAATGTCCTCGTTTTCATAGCCCCATTCTTTCAGCGCATCATTAATCAAAGCGGCATGGATGTTTGCAATGTGTTCGTTCATTAAACAAACCAACTCCAAATCGACCTTTCTCTTGGAGAAAATGGCCTTTATTTTAGCTCTGAAATCATCAGTATAATCACCCGTTTTAAATTCAAGCACTTCAATATCAGTCTCTATTCCACTTCCTTTTACCAAGCAAAGTGCAATATCCAATCCATCCATGGAGGTTCCGCTCATTAAGCCAATAATTAATCGCTCTGGTTTATTGGCCCTCGAGTATAGGTTTTGGATCTGAAGATTCATATTCTGATTTTATTTAAAAACGATCAAACGTTTGTTTGCACCCCTAACAGGATTTTATGTAAATACTTGCAATAAAAGTAAATAACCTTTGTTAGAAATTGGGCATAACTCTCTATCTTTACTGCTCCGTACATTAAAAACCATACAAAAAAAATGGCTAGATTAAATCTACTGGAGGAGACACGTTTCGAGAAACTCCCTGTGAGCGTGTTCGAAAATCCAAAAATTGCTTCAATTAATGTGGCACATCGCATTGCCGATCTCATTAAATCTAAACAAGCAAGCAACACACCTGCAGTACTGGGCTTAGCAACAGGTGTTACCCCAATTGCAGTTTATGCCGAATTGGTAAGACTGCACAAAGAAGAGGGTTTAAGTTTTAGAAACGTAATTACCTTCAATTTGGATGAATACTATCCAATGCAGCCAACGGCGGCACAAAGTTACGTTACCTTTATGAACGAAAATCTTTTCGATCATATCGACATTGACAAGAACAATGTTCACATCCCAGATGGAACGCTTCCACTAGAGGATATTCCGGCATTTTGCCTGAACTACGAAAAAAAGATTGGCGATCTTGGCGGACTTGATATCCAGATCTTGGGTATTGGTCGTACTGGTCACATTGGTTTTAACGAGCCAGGTTCTGCGCCAAATTCTGGAACACGTTTAGTTACTTTAGATGATTTAACCCGTAGAGATGCGGCTCGTGATTTTGGAGGAAAAACCTTTGTACCAACCAAGGCGATTACCATGGGTATCGGCACCATCTTCAAGGCCAGAGAGATTATCTTGATGGCGTGGAGTCGTAAAAAGGCCTCTATTATTAAAAAGGCAGTTGAGGGAGAGATCTCTGGCGAGGTGCCGGCAACCTACCTACAACTTTCTGAACATGTAGAATTTATTCTTGATGCTCCTGCAGCTTCAGAATTAACCCGCTTTGATACTCCTTGGTTAGTTAAAGATTGCGTTTGGACGGATAGTTTAATTCGTAAGGCGGTAATTTGGTTGGCAAACACCCTGCATAAACCAGTTTTAAAGCTAACTGAAGATGATTATAATAACAATGGGATGGCGCAACTTGCAACCGAAAAGGGCCCAGTTTATAATATCAACATCCACATTTTTAATAAATTACAACATACCATTACGGGCTGGCCAGGCGGAAAGCCAAATGCCGATGATTCTCAACGTCCGGAAAGAGCGGAGCCTGCGAAAAAACGGGTGATTATTTTCTCTCCACATCCAGATGATGATGTTATTTCTATGGGTGGAACTTTTATCCGTTTGGTTGATCAAAAACATGATGTTCATGTGGCTTATCAAACTTCTGGAAATACTGCGGTTTGGGATGATGATGCCCTGCGCTTTGTAGAATTTAATGTAGATTTTACTGAGAAAATGGGAATGGATAATACGCACTTGAAAGATCTCTATAACAAGATGAGAACCTTTATTGAGCAGAAAAAACCAAACCAGATTGATACACCAGAAATACAGACTGTTAAGGGATTGATTAGAAAGGGTGAAGCGATTGCCGGTGCTCGCTATTGCGGATTAGCAGATGATCACATCCATTTCCAGGCACTTCCATTTTACGAAAGTGGTAAGAATCAAAAAAATCCAGTAACCAATGCAGATATCGAATTAACGATAGAGCTTTTGCAAAAAGTTAGGCCGCAACAGGTTTTTGCTGCTGGCGATTTCGAAGACCCTCATGGAACGCATATCGTTTGCTTTAACATTATTTTGGAGGCATTAACACGTTTGCGCAAAACCGAAGCTTGGGCACAAGATTGCTGGTTATGGATGTACCGCGGTGCATGGCATGAATTCGAGACACATGAAATTGAAATGGCTGTACCAATTTCCCCTCAAGAATTGGAGCGCAAGAGAAATGCAATCTTCAAACACCAAAGCCAAAAAGACAGAGCTGTTTTTCCTGGCGATGATGCAAGGGAATTTTGGCAACGTGCTGAAGATCGAAATCGGGAAACAGCGAAAGCTTACGATGAGTTAGGACTTGCAGAATACGAAGCGATGGAAGCTTTTGTTCGCTGGAAATTCGAAGATTAATAATTATCTATCAAAAACAAATCCCTTGTTCTGGTTTAAGAGCAAGGGATTTTTTGGTTTAATTAACTTGCGAAGTCTCGGAGGCTCCTGGGGGGAAGACTTCAATTTTTTTTGGAAACCTATGTCAGTATTGCTTGGGTTAATTTCGTCCCGCCATCTGCTATAGCTCCGATTGAAAAAATGGGAGGCTGCCGCGATTGTCGGGTTTAATTACTAAGGCTTTTGCTAATAGGCTGGATTTTCTAGCGATCCCATTGCAAACTCTTCGTTAGTCGGGATTGCGAGCTGAACTAACACTCAATAAGCAAGAGCCTTATCGATAAACCTCATCATTCCCCAAATAATCCAACCACTTAAAACTTGCTGAATTACTTGATTCCTTGCCAGATGAAGTTGCATACAACCCAAAAAGTGAGCCCACAAAACCACCAGCAACTTTGGTGCTTAAATATTTTCCATCCACACCACCGCGAAGGAGTTTCCAATCGTTGGGCTTAGTTGCATAATAGAAGTTGTATTTATCCTTTTTCGCCTCAATTTGAAGATATACTTTACTCATACCAACCTCTTTTTCAGCGATCAAATCCATATCCTTTTTTTCCTTGTTTCCTTTAAATAGCTGCAAAACAGGCTTTCCATTCGAAACAGATTTACACAAATAATAAAAGTTATACTCACTTTGAAAAATTACCATTCCAGCCTTTTCATTTTCACTTGTCGCATCAAAGACCAGTTCAGTACTCGTTTTAGAACTTAGGTGTTGCTGACGCTTACCAATAAAGGCAGGATTCCCATTCCCCATGCAGGTTTCGGGTAATAGATTTAGCGTTAAACCTGAAGACTTGCTGATCTTATACCAACTTGTGCCCAAAGTTCTGAGGAAGAGAAGCGCAGGATCTAGCTTTTCTACAAAATTAATCCGATAGGAAAAGTTACCACTTTGAGGCCTAACATCTCTTTGTTTTACCTCTTTAAAATTTGCGGTATAACTGTACTTAATTTCTTTGTTATCAGGATTAATAATTGGCCAACCCTCAACCCATTTTACGGGTGCAATAAAGGTTTCTCTGCCGGTATTGTAAAAAATGCCTTCATAAGGCCGAACCGCTAAGAATACAGCATAAGTATTTCCATCTGGCCCCACAATTAATTCAGCATGACCAGCAGAAGTGATTGGGTTCTTTCTATTCGGATCAAGATCACGCTGTGTTAGAATTGGGTTTTTCTCATAAGCAATGTATGGGCCTATTGCCGATTTACTTCTTAAAATAACTTGCGAGTGGTTAACAGAAGTTCCGCCCTCAGCTGCGCATAAATAATACCATTCGCCACGTTTGAAAATGTGTGGACCCTCAATCCAAACCGGTTTTTTGCTGATATCAACCCCACCATTTACCAATTGCTTTTCTTCGCCTACTACTTTCAAAGTTGTTGGATCAAACTCAAAAACGCGAATGGTTCTGTGTCCGTCATAAAGCGGTTTGTTAGTTGGCGCATCACTGTTGTAAACGATATAAGCCTTATCAGCATCGAAAAACAATGATGGATCTATTCCCTTCACTTGTGGCAACCAAACAGGGTCGCTCCACGGTCCAGCAGGATTTTTAGCCGTGACAACAAAATTCCCCTTTCTATCAATTAAGGTACAGGTAACGTAGTAAATCCCTTTGTAGCAGTTAATTGAAGGCGCAAATAATCCTCTTGATACACCATCACCTAAAAAATTCATCTGACTTGGCCTATTGATCACATTGCCAATTTGCTTCCAGTTTTTTAAATCCTTACTGTGAAAAACAGGTATTCCAGGGAAGTAGGAAAATGTGGAGTTAACCAGATAATAGTCACTACCAACTTTTGTTACGCTTGGATCGGGATAAAAGCCAGAAAGAATGGGATTGGTAAATTTTATCTGTGCCGAAACAGCAAAGGTTATACAACATAAAAATAGCACTAATAGCTTTCTCATTTTAAGTTTTTATTTGGTTAATTGAGGAAAGGTAGAAAATCAAAATTAAAAATGCAGCCGATTGCAGAACCTATTTTTTTTCTTAATTTAGGATATTCTAAAGTTTTATTATTCTAAAAATGGATAAAAAGAGATTCGTATTAATCACTGCTTTCGCTCTGAGCGTTTTGGTAAGCGCTGCACAAATCAAATTACCTAAACTGATTGGCGATGGCATGGTTTTGCAAAGAAATGATACCACAAAAATTTGGGGTTGGGCTGCGCCAAATGAACATATCTCATTAGATTTTAATCATAAAACTTATCAAACCAATGCTGATAAAAACGGTGATTGGTCTATTAAACTTGCGCCACAAAAAGCTGGTGGTCCTTATCAGATGGTTTTCACAGCTAGCAATAAAATAGAGTTGAAAAATATTTTATTTGGTGATGTATTTATTTGCAGCGGTCAATCGAACATGGAATTGCCGATGGGTAGGCTGATTGATAAATATCCAACGGCGATCGCCCATAGTACAAACTCAAATATCAGACAGTTTATAGTTCCTGATGAATATGATTTTAAACAACAAAGAAAAGATTTTTCGAGTGGTATTTGGCGATCTGCTAATCCAAAATCGGTTTTAGATTTTTCTGGAGTGGCCTATTTTTTTGCTTTGGAGATCAACAAAAAATACAATGTTCCGGTGGGGATAATTAATGCAGCTCTTGGTGGTTCGCCAGCACAGGCATGGATGAGTGAAACCGCGATAAAAGATTTTCCAACATATTATGCAGAAAGTCAAAAATTTAAGGATGATGCGTTAATTAAGCAGATCGAAGCTGCTGATCAGGCTTTATCCAATGCTTGGTATGCAGAATTAAACTTTAAAGACGGGGGTTTGAAAAATAATTGGAAAGCTGATATTGATCATAGCGATTGGAGTGAAATGAATGTGCCTGGCTATTGGGCAGACGGCTCGGTAGGAAAAACCAATGGTGTGGTTTGGTTTAAAAAAGAAGTAATTGTACCAAAATCTATGGTTGGAAAATCCGTTAAATTAATTTTGGGCAGAATTGTAGATTCAGATTCTGTATTTATTAATGGTAAATTTGTGGGCACAACCAGTTATCAATATCCACCAAGGAGATACCTTTTTAATGCTGGAATTTTAAAGGAAGGAAAAAACTCCATCACCGTTCGTTTAGTTAATAATTCTGGCAATGGCGGCTTTGTTCAGGATAAGAATTATCAACTCATTACCGATCAAGATACTATTGATTTACGTGGTAAGTGGAAATATAAATTGGGTGCAAAAATGGAGCCCGCTCCCTCGCAAACCTTTGTTAGATGGAAACCTGCTGGCTTATACAATGCGATGATTGCACCACTAAAAAACCTGAATATTAAAGCTGCACTTTGGTACCAAGGTGAGTCCAATACAGGAAACTCAAAAGAGTATTTTGACTTAATGAATGTCTTATTAAAAGATTGGAGAACAACTTTTCATCATGAAAACCTACCCTTTTTATATGTTCAGTTACCTGGATTCATGGATGCGAAATCTATTCCTACCGAAAGCGGATGGGCAGAATTAAGAGAACAGCAACGCAACTTATTATCTGTTAAAAATACGGCAATGGCTGTCGCTATAGATTTAGGTGAATGGAACGATATTCATCCATTAAATAAACAAGATGTAGGTAAAAGATTAGCCTTACAAGCCGAATATCTAGTTTATGGTGATCGTAAAGTTGTTCCTACTGGCCCAAGCTTTAAATCCATAGCCGCTAATGGCAAAAAATTAATTTTAAGCTTTGATAATGTTGGAAAAGGGCTAATAGCAAAAGGAAATGCCAAACTTAAATATTTTTTGATTGCTGGGGCTGACAAGAAGTTTGTGTGGGCAAAAGCGACTATTAACGGAGATAAGGTTTTCGTTTGGAACGATGCGGTTGTTAAACCAATATTTGTTCGGTATGCGTGGGCAGATAATCCCGAAAGCGCCAATCTATATAATGCAAATGGTTTGCCTGCCTCACCATTTGAAGCTCGTGTAAAATAAAAGCGAAAAGATTTAACAATTTAAGGGATTTGAGAACATTTAAGTTGGATGATGGATAATCTCGCAGAGCGTTAATCTTTAAAAACCCAAACGGATTTCAGAAGCTTATTTAAAGTAAAATCTAGAACGAAATAATTTAACCATAGGAGGAATATGAGAACATTTAAGCTGGGTGTCGCTTGATATTTGGTGGTGAATAATCTCTGAAGCACTAATTTTTATACCGCAAAAGGTTTGCCTGTCTTGCCATTTGCAGCTCGTTTAAAATAAATCTAGAAAGAAAGAATTTAACCCTATAAGGAATTTGATAACATTTAAGCTGGGTGTTGCTTGATATTTGGTGGTGGATAATCTCTAAAGATAACTTTTACATGATGACCAGATTCGGTGTATTAACTGATGAACAATAGCTTGGTTAACAACAAAGGGCGGCAGATTACTCCACCGCCTTTAAAGCATCAATTATTTAAGTTCGATTAATAATTAATTTTCGCCATTTCCTTGAAGTGCCTGTTTCACGCCCGCGTAAGCAGGTTTTTTACTGAAGTTCTTATCAAATAATAGTGGGTAATCTAATTTATTTGCAGTTACATTGGCGGCAGGATTTAACCAGCTACTGGTATCATCTACACCCCAAATAGTAATGCCTCCACGCTGAGCTGCAGGAACATATTTGATGTAGGTTGCAATAACAAATTTATACATTACAGCCTGTAACCTTAAATCATAAGCAGAAGCTACATATCCTATTGCTGGGTTTGGACCTCCCGGATTTATCCTGATATCAAATTCTGAGATTCTTACTTTTAAGCCAGTTGAAGCTAATTTTTGCATCATGGTAATGATATTCGCATAAGGCGTAGAAATAAGCATGTGCATTTGAGTACCTACTCCAGTGATCCCAGAATTAGATGCTTTTAATTCATTGGCGAGTTTTACAAAAGCATCCAATTTAGTTGTGCTACTTTCTAAATTGTAATCGTTCATGTATAAATCGGCTGCCGGATCTGCAGCTTTTGAATATTGGAAAGCTTTTGTCGCATAATCTCTACCTAGATAATTTTGCCATACAAATACATCTGTTCGCCCTGTCGATGGGGTATTGGTGTTGTTTCTAAGTTCACCAGCATCAGAAAATGGCTCGTTAATAACATCCCAAGCTTTAATTTTTCCTGCATAACGGCCAACAACCGTTTGAATGTGTTTTTTCATTGCATCATCAACAATTGTAGCAACTGCCGCTCCCGTTGGTGGTGCCACTACCGACGCATCGGTAATACTAACATCATCCAAGTATAAAGTATTAGCCGTTCCACCTAAATCAAAGGCAAGTTGGATCGTAGTTACATTAGCAGGAATAGCGTAATCGTACGAAACTTTAGTGTAACTTGTAGTAACCGCCTTGCCGCCCTGATAGTTAACTGAGCCAGCCGCAGCGCCTAAATTTGGCCTCACTTCGAATTGAATGGTTTGTGCGCTAGTGCCTTTGATGTAATAAGAAATAGTATATGTTTTACCCGCAGTAACAGGAATTTGCGCTTTAGTCACAATTTGTGTATTGTAATTTTGTCCTCCAGCAGGCACATTTACCTGTAATGCCTTCGTACCAGAATTTGTATTGGTAGTGGTGCTCACAAATTGGCCAGCCCCGTTCAGCACTTGCCATCCGTCAGCGGGCTCTGCAGTGGTAGCAACTGTTGTAGTTTCGAAACTAGGATTAACAGCCAAATTTGTTGCGCCACCGCCTCCGCTACCACCACCGATTAATGAGTTATAATAAGTGGCTCTTTGCTGAGAATGCCAAACCAAAGTATGCCCAAAAACCTGTAATCCAGCTGTTGTAGCTAGGTTATAGAAAGCATCTGCTGTAGTAAAATCATAGGTACCATCGGCTTTTACTATTGATCCATTTTTTAGTTCATTGCCAAAAGTAATATTGCTAGCTTCGCCCTTAACGGCAGCCCAATATTTAGAATTTGTGGTAGATAACGGATATTCGGCAGCTATCCCGATAGGAAAAGATGCAACACTTTTTAAGGAAGCCGTGGTATCAGTAAAATTTCCATCATTCTCAAAACCACCGTTCTGACTATCTTTTTTGCAACAGCTTAACATTGCAATTAAAGCAAAGGCCATTACATATAATGAAGAGTTAATTTTCATAAAAATCTTTTTAATTTATTTATCGTGTGGCTGAGATCTTAGCGTTTAACCAAATCCCTAGCCAAATTTTAGTATCCAGGGTTTTGAGGAAATTGATCTCTATTGGTTAATAAATCTAACTGCGAAGCAGAAGGAATTGGCCTCAATACATGGAAATCCTTAATGTTTGGAGCCGCCATCTCGTTATATAATTTCGCTCTAGCAATTAACGTTTGTGTTCTGGTTAAATCAAACCATCTATTCATTTCTCCAAAAAGCTCGCGGGTACGCTCTTCCAAAAGAAAGTTTAAACTTACATCAGCAGCGCTAGCCTGATTTGCCGCTACAGCGGCAGAATTTTGAGTCGCTGTATTTGTAGCTCTAAACCCAGCACGAGTTCTCAAAGCATTAATCATTGTCGCAGCTTCGCCAGTTCTATTCAGCTTAAACGCGGCTTCTGCAGCTATCAGATATGTTTCACCCAAACGCATTAAAATTATGGGTCTATCAGAAGCATCATTATAGTGTAGTTTTGTTTTATCCATGTGTTTGGTCATGGTAGGAAACCACTCTGTATCATATTGTGATGGCGCAACAATAACGCCTTTGAATTTCTGTCTCTCGGCTACAGAAACTTCTCTTCCCGGCATATAAATCGCCGTATCTACCCCTTTTACTGGCACAACTGCTATTCCATTTCTTGTAGTTGTAAAGGCCGGGGTAGTCGTTTGAATATTATTGTCTTGTGTAGATGGAAGGTTCATTATCCAGGCTTTTTGAAAAGTACCATCATAACGTGCGTCGTTATCTCTATTTCCAAAAGTTGCGTAGGTATATGGCGTTGGCCTAAACCTCCTGTACGGGCGACCATTAACCTGATCTCTGGCAACCATTTGCGTTGTTACGGCAGGTGCACCAGGAATGCCTTCATTTACATTTCGGGTTAGCGTATAAAAACTTACCCAATAGCAGTTTAACCTATTTTCCTTATTACCTCCAGCTGGTGCGGTAGTATTGTTATAACCACTTTCCGAATAGGTAGGATCTGTGTTTCTGTCGGCTACAAATAACGATTCTTTACCATATTCATTTCCTTCCTTAAAAATGTCGGCAAAATTACTTTCCAAATCAACGCCATAAGTTCCTTTGGCATTAATTAATCCTATGGCGGTATCGTAAGCTTTTGTAAAATCAGAAGAACCATCACCATCTCTAGCTGCAGGATCCCAACCTTTTGTTAAATAAACCTTTGCCAATAAGTGTAGCGCCGCAGCTTTTGAGGCTCGTCCTTTTGATTGCCCTGCCTGAATATTGCCCAATTGGGAAGCGGCTTCCGTCAAATCCTTGATGATTGCATTGTAAACTTCCTTTTTAGGAGCTCTTAAATCTTCTGTGCTTGGTTTATTATTATAGCTTAGTTTTAAAGGCACATCACCAAAAGTTTGCACCAATAAAAAATAATAGAAACCTCGTAAAAATTTTGCTTCACCTAGAAGTTGATTCTTTTTAGCGGCATCTACATTGGCTTGAGGGCCAAACTCCAAAACACCGTTTAGATTATTAATCGGCACAAAACTATTATCCCACACCCCTTGTATTGTGCCATTTTGTGGTGTGATATTGGTGTAGTTATGAAAGTCTAAACCTCCATCGCCGCCTCTTATTACTTCATCGGTTCCGGCAACCTGAGAGGAGGTAAATCCCTCACTTCCCCAAAAATAGCGTGTTGTGGCGTATGAAGCATTTAAACCCGCTTGCAAACCATCGGCAGTTAAAAAATATTCAGGACCTAAGTTTGAACGGTATTCTGAATCCAATTGTTTTTTACAACTCATTGGTGTTATGGCTACGATTGCCAAGGCAATCCAACCAAACCTAATATTTTTATGAATTTTCATTTTTTTAATATGAATCTGTTAAACTTAAAATTTTGCATTAATACCGAATAAGAATTGTCTGGTTGATGGTAAATCTAAACCAACAGTAATCGCTCTTCCGTTTGCAACCGCATTATTGCCAAGTGCTCCACCTACTCCAGTTCCCTCAGGATCCATTCCTAATCCAGATTTTACAAAAGGCGAATAAAGTATAAATGGATTGTTAGCCGTTGCATAAAGCCTTAAACTACCCAGGCCAAGTTTTGAAGCTAAAGCTGATGGAAAATTATATCCAAGATTTATACTTCTAATTTTCACAAATGAGCCATCATAATAACCCAGGGTTGATGAATAGGGCAAACTAGTTGCTCCACCAGCCGGCCTTGGAAATGCGTTTGTAGGATTTGTTGGTGTCCAATAATCTACCTTTACCTGATTAACACGACCATTCAAGAAAGCAAAATAACCAGTTCCACTTCCATCGGTTGTTAAGTATGGAACTACAATCTTGTTGCCCAAACGTGAGAAGGCAACCACAGATAAATCAAAGTTTTTGTAGGACACACGCTGTGTCATTCCTAAAATTACTTTCGGCTGGAAAGATCCAATTATACTTCTGTCTGCATCATTAATAATATGATCTCCATTTAAATCGGCAATTTTGATCTGTCCTGGAAGTGCTGAATAACCAGCATAACTTGCTGCTTCAACTGCTTCTGAAGTTTGCCAAATACCTAATTTTGTAAAATCGTAGATCACGTTAATCGGCTGACCAACAAACCATCCATTACCTACATCTTGTTGGGTAGTACCATCTGCAAGGCGAACAATTTTTTCTCTGTTGATAGAGAAGTTAAAATCAGTTGACCAACTAAAATCAGTAGGTTTAGTTGGTGCAATATTTAAGGAGCTGATGTTAAATTCAATTCCTTTTCCGCTGGTAGCAGCTGCATTTGTATAGAAACTTGTTGCGCCATTACTTCGCGGCAACTGTTTGTTGATAATTAAATCATCAGTATTTTGTTTGTAAACCTCAATAGATCCAGTAATACGATTATTTAAGAAACCGTAATCTAAACCTAAGTTAAATTGCTTGGTGCTTTCCCATCGTAAATCTAGATTAGCTAAACTTCCAATATAATATCCTTGAACATTTTCGGCGCCATAATCATAGCGGTTAGATTGCAAAGAACCACGAGTTGCATCGGTTGGAATTGATGGATTACCTGTTACACCATAAGATGCCCTCAATTTTAAGTTGGAGACGATTTTCTGGTTTTTCATAAAATCCTCGTTTGAGATATTCCATCCAATGGCCGCCGCCGGATAGTTTAAATATGGATTTACAGGAAACACAGAAGAACCATCTCTTCTAAAAGTAAATGTTGCCAAGTACCTATCCTTATAGGCATAATTAACTCTTCCCATAAAAGATTGTAAACCTCCTCTAGAAAAGCCATTTGCGCCACCATCTACAGCAGTAACGGTCTGTGCCAAGAAGAAGTTATAGTATTGAACCGCCTCACTTGGAAAACCAACAGCGTTAAAGGCATTATTAAATCCTCGATCACGTTGCACACTAAATAATCCAGTAACGTCTATTCTATGATCTTTGGCAATTGTTTTATTGTACGTTAGAATATTTTCTGCAAGAAAAGTCCAAGCTTCGCTATTTGCTAAGCTAGCGGTTGCCTGTGCTGCTGTTGCTGCATCTGGTCTGATAATGGTTTTAGGACCATAAAAAGTACCGCGGTTTTCCTGCCTAAAGTCCAAACCTAAATTCAATTTATACTTTAATCCTGGTAAAATATTTACCTCTCCATATAAAACATTGTTCGTTCGTAATCTTCTCGTTCTATCTACAATGTTATCCCTATCGCTTAATGTTAGTGGGTTTGCGGTTGCAGTTTGATCAACCGTTCCGTCTTGTGGATAGAGGTATATGCTACCGTCTGGATTGTAGGCCGGCGCTAATGGGGTAATTCGCATGGTTGCGTAAAGTGGATTAACACCAGATCCATTTCCGTATGTTAGCGTATTTCTCGTACTCAAACCAACTTTAATCCACTTATTTATGGTGGCATCAATTGTAGTGTTTAATGCGTAACGCTCAAAACCAATACCTGTAACTACACCAGCCTCGTTAAAATATCCGCCAGATAATCCGTAGTTGATACCCTCGCTTCCGCCACTTATGCCTATTTGTTGGTTGGTAACAAAACCACGCTTATATAAGTAGTCTTGCCAATTGGTTGATGTTCCATTTGCTATTCCTTGCTGTTCTAAGGGAGAATATCCTGCTGTATAAGCTGGTGATGCTGCATTTCGAAAAGCAACAAATTCTTGAGCATTAAATTGATTGTATTGATCTCTTATCTGGCTGTAGCCATAGTAAGAATTATAGGTAAGCTGAGGTTTTCCAATCCTGCCCCGCTTTGTTGTGATCAGAATAACGCCGTTCGAACCTCTAAAACCATAGATTGCAGTTGATGATGCATCTTTTAAAATATCAATACTGGCAATATCATCATTATTAATCTCGTTCACACTTCCATTAAACGGAACGCCGTCTAATACAATCAATGGATCGCTCGTACCGCTTAATGATCGATTTCCTCTAATTCTAATTTGCCCGCTGGCTCCCGGCCTGGAACTACTTCTCGAAATATCGACTCCAGCTATCCTACCCTGCAAAGCTGCAATAGGATTTGCAGCTGGAACTTCGAGCAAGGCATCACCTTTAATCCCCGCTACCGAACCCGTTACATCTGATCTTTTCTGCTGACCGTAGCCAATAACTACCACGTCATTCAGTGCTTTCGAATCTGGTGTGAGCCTTACAACATAATTGCTACTCCCTGTAATCATTACTTCCTGCGATGGATAACCAATAAAGGATACGATTAAAGCCGATTCATTTTCGGGGGCATTAATACTAAAACTTCCATCATCGCCAGCAACGGTAGATTTTCCGGAAATTTTAAGCTTTATCCCTGCCCCTGGTAAAGGAAGATTTTTTTCATCAACCACTTTACCCTTTAAAATTTTTTGGGCAAACAGCAATGTTGGGGTTAAGCCTAATAAAAGTATTAGCACAACCAAACGCTGCAAAAAGATTTTTTGTCTAGGTTTTCTCATAAAAAGGTTCAATTTAATTTGCAGTAATTAGCTGCTATTTTAAATAACCTTAAGGTCTTATTCACCTGGTTAGAAAGTGGAGAACGGAGCTTAAGTATATTTGGTTATGATAAAAGTAGAAATTAAAAAATGAATTTGCAACCGATTGCATAAAATATTTTTTATTTTATTTTAAATACTTCTAAAATCATTAATAATGGCGTATTTTTACTCTGTACCGATTGCACTAAATGATAATTTAAATTATAAAAGATGAAAATGACCCAAACCATGCGCTGGTATGGCCCAGATGACATAGTATGTTTAAGCGACATCAAACAGGCTGGTTGCAGTGGCGTAGTAACCGCGTTACACCATATCCCAGTTGGAGAAATATGGACCACCAGCGAAATCGAAAAAAGAAAACAAGAAATTGAAAACCACGGGATGGTTTGGAGTGTAGTGGAGAGTCTTCCAGTTCATGAAGAGATCAAAAAACGAGCTGGCCATTATCAAACCTGGATTGAAAACTATAAAATAAGCTTAACCAATCTAGCGGCTTGCGGCATAAAAGTAATCACGTATAACTTTATGCCTGTTTTAGATTGGATGCGAACAAATCTAAAATACGAAACTGAAACTGGAGCTCTTGCACTACGTTTTGAAAAAACGGCTTTTATCGCTTTCGATCTATTCTTACTTAAACGGCCAAATGCGAGCCATGATTATCCAGAGGATGAAATAGAAAAGGCAACCAAATATTTTGAAAACCTTAATGATGATGGCAGAAGAACTTTGATGGGAAATTGCTTACAAGGCTTGCCTGGTAGCAAAGACCGATTTACTCCAGAACAAGTACTTGCACTTCTTGATGGATTTAGCGGTATAACGGCAGACATATTGAAACTTAATCTCGTTAAATTTCTTTCTGAGATTACGCCAACCGCCGATGAGTACAATATGCAAATGGCCATTCATCCAGATGATCCACCCTATCCTATTTTAGGCCTCCCAAGAATTATGAGTACCGAAGCTGACGCACAATATATTCTTGATAAAGTACCTACAAAATCCAATGGCTTGTGTTTTTGTACCGGTTCTTTTGGCGCCAGACCAGATAACGATTTGCCAAGAATGTTGAAGAGATTAGGCTCGAGGGTTTATTTCCTTCATTTAAGAAGTACACAAAGAGATGAAGAGGGCAATTTTTATGAAGCAAATCATTTAGAGGGAAATGCCGATATGTTTTCTATTGTTAAAGAGGCAGTAAAACTGATGCATGATGAAAACAGAGTCATCCCGATGCGGCCAGATCACGGACACCAGATGATGGATGACTTGGCAAAAAACCCTTATCCAGGTTATTCTGCTATCGGACGATTAAAGGGGCTAGCGGAATTACGTGGATTGGAAATGGGAATTAGAAAAAGTCTTTTCGAATAAAATTTAAGAAGGCAATTTACCTGTAGATTGCCTTTCTACAACCGTTGGATCGAGCACAATATGTTGGATATCCTGATAAGGATTCTCTTGTCCGACCATTTTTAAAAACATCTTCGCACATTCGGTCCCCATTTGAGCTGGGTGCTGATCTATCGTAGATAAATTTGGTGTGATATAAGCTGAAAAAGATTCGTTTGCAAAACCAATTACCCCAACTTCTGGTGGGGTTTCATTAATTTCCTTTAACTTTTTAATTACACCCAAAGCGGTAAAATCATCGCCAGCTAAAATAGCATCTGGCTTATTTTCCATCCGCATTAATTTGCCAGCACCAAACCTCCCATCTTTAATTGATAATCCACCAAAAACAATATAATCATCATTAATTGGGAGGTTATTATCTGCCAATGCCGCTTTATAACCTTTTAGCCTATCATTAAAAATTTTGATTTGGTGTACCGTGGTTACTAATGCGATTTTTTTATAGCCTTGATCAATTAAATGTTGAGTAGCCATATAACCCGCCCGATAATCATCAAGCGTTACGGTTGGCACATTTAATTCCGCGTTAACGCGATCAAAAAGAATAAGGGGTTTATTTTGCTTGATGATTTCGGCAAAGTGAGAAACGTCTTGCGTTTCTAAAGACATAGAAGCCATAATTCCATCAACCTGTGCTTCTAATAAAGTTCGAACTCCATTTATTTCGTTCTCAACAGATTCGTTAGATTGATAAATAATAACCCGATAACCACTGTCTTTCAGCCCATCTTCGATACAATGAATAATCGATGCGAAGAAGTAAGCCTGTACGCTGGGCACAATCACACCGATGATGTGTGTCTTGCCAGATTTTAATGCCGAGGCCAATCGATTCGGACTGTAATTGAGTTTTTTAGCCATCTCAACTACCGCCTTTTTAGTTGTGTCACTTATAGCAGGAAAACCGCTTAATGCCCTTGATACCGTAGAAACCGTAATATTGAGCTCTTTGGCAATATCGTATATGGTTGTTTTCTTTTTCAAATTTGAATGGGGTAAAACGATTGATTTATGATTCAATGAATAAAATTCAATCGGTTGTACGGGCAATTTAGTAATTATACTTTAATGATGATATTCTTTTTGAACATGAAATAAAGTAGGACATAAAATCCAAGCACATAGCTAATCGCCCAAACCAGCGATGCATTTATGGGAGAAAAGAATGGCGTATAACAGGTTTGGTAGAATTTCTCTAACAGTGCCGTTTTCGTTCCATCGGCATTTGTAATTTTTATTAAGTTTAAAACCCTGGGCATTAAGCCTGCCAAAAAAAAAACGGTAATGGCATTTACGCCATAAACTACAAATGGGGTGGTAATTCGTTTATAGCCTTGAATGTCGATTAACCAATAGCAAAGCGCTAAACCAATTGACGCTAAACCTCCAGCATATAGAACGTAGGAGCTTGTCCAAAGTGCCTTGTTAATTGGGAATTGAAGATCCCAAAGCAGGCCAAAAATAACAGCACCAATGCCAGCGGTGAACAGCCAAGCCACTTTTGATGGATTATCGATGTCTTTTCTTCTCATCCAAACACCAACTAAGATACCAAATAAACAAGTCGCAACTGCTGGCAAGGTGCTCAGTACACCTTCAGGATCCCAGGTTTTAGATGATGCCCAAGTATGTGCTTCGGTTAAAATCCCGCGATCTATCCATGCGGCTAAATTGGTTTCTTTTTCGAGGTTTGCATAACCCACTCCAGGCACGGGAACGAAAGTCATCAATGCCCAATAAATAGCAAGAATTGCGATAAATGTTTTAAAAATAGCCTTGTTAGAAAGCTTTAAAAAAACGATACTGCTAATGATGAAAACAATCCCAATACGTTGAAGAACCCCTAATAGCCGAACAGTTTGAAAAGCCTCCAATAAACTTTTTCCATCGATGATTACGGCCATAAGTTTTCCGAAAATGGCCAGAAAAAACCCTAAGAAGTAAAGTATAATCCCTCGTTTAATTGCTTTGAAAATTGTTTTTTGATGTGTTGAGGGATCAGCTTTGCTACTGCTCATGGCAAATGCGATTGAAACGCCCACTATCCATAGAAAAAATGGAAAAATTAAATCGGTGGGCGTACAACCATTCCATTCTGCATGCTCTAGTGGAGCATAAATATGTCCCCAACTACCCGGATTGTTCACTAAAATCATTGCGGCTACGGTTAAGCCCCTAAAAAAATCTAGAGAAAGCAGGCGTTGTTTGGGTTCGATCATGATTTAGGATTGGTTGAGAAAACTAATTTAAAGCTTTGTTTTTGTAATGAGAAATAAATCGTTGTATCGACTTACGAAGTTAGTTGGGGAGAAGAGATTGGGAAATTTTGTAAGTCTTTAAAGAAGCCTCACCCATTGAAAGGCAGAAGTATGGCAAATGCTGTAACCTCCCTCTCCCGAAGAAAGGGTTTTTATAGGCAGCAATTTAGGTCCAATATTCAGATATAACTGATCTTGCCACTCGCAAACTCCTTTCTAAAAGAGATGCCTTTAGCAGATACTTCGTCACGTTGGACTCGCTAGAAAACCCGAACTAATAGCAGCAGCCTGAGTAATTTAAACCCGATGGCAGCGGTAGCCCGAGCTTTTTCAGCTCGGCTTTAGCGAACAGTGGGACGAAATTACCTAAGCACTACTGATACCGTTTTCCAAAAAATAGAAATAATTTAGAAACTTTAGAAGTCTTTCTACCCGTAAACCATTTAAGACTTCGAAAGTGAGATTACTTTTTCATAGGCTCAATCAACGCAATTGTACCATCAGCATTATGCGTTAATTGCGTAACCTTAACATTTCTTAAATGCGTTTTACCCGAAAGCTGCGTATCGTGATAGAAAATATACCATTTTCCTTTTACTTCGATAATGGAATGATGCGTGGTCCAACCCTCCACAGGATTCATAAATGTGCCCTGATATTTGAACGGACCGAAAGGATTATCACCAATTGCCGAGGCCAGGAAATGAGTATCGCCAGTTGAATAAGTAAAATAATATTTTCCATTGAATTTATGCATCCAAGCGCCCTCAAAAAAGCGTCTATCATGATCTTTTGTAAGTAGCGGTTTGCCGTTTTCATCCAAAATTACAACATCTTTAACTGCGCCATCAAACCTGAGCATATTCTTACTCAGCATGGCAACTTTAGCATTTAATGCGGGTTCGTTTTCCTTTTGAGAATCGGTTTTTGAGCGATTGGCCTCATATTTCCCATTATTCCAACGTTGTAACTGACCGCCCCAAATACCACCATAATACATGTAAGCTGTTCCATCTGTATCGGTAAAAACCGCTGGATCGATGCTGAAACTTCCCTCAATTGGTTTTGGTTCTGCCTTAAACGGACCAACAGGATTTTTAGCAGTAGCCACGCCAATTCTGAAAACATCTTGCTTATCCTTTACTGGAAAATAGAGATAATAGGTGCCATTTTTAAAAGCCACATCTGGTGCCCAAAGCTGGCGACCGGCCCAAGGAATATCCTTTACGCTTAATGCTACGCCATTATCTTTCACTTTTCCGTTGATGCTATCCATGCTTAGGATGTGGTAATCTTTCATATCGAAATGATCACCATTATCATTTTCTGGTGTTCCAGATTCAATATCATGCGATGGATAGATGTAAATTTTGCCATCAAAAACATGAGCGGATGGATCTGCAGTGTAAATCTCACTGATTAATGGCTGCGACAAATACTTCGATTTCTTAGTTGTATCGGTAGTTTGAGTGCTGGTTGTTTTGGCATTTTGCTGACAAGCGCTGGATGCTGCGATTGCCATTACCAGTGCTAGGCCAGATAATTTTTTAAAATTTTTCATCTTATTTTCAAGTTTATAAATGGTTAGGTCTATTTTATTTCCGATACAAAAGTTTCTGGTGGACCAAGAAAACTTGGTTTTAATCCGCCAAGATCGAGCACCAATTTTTGAAGCACAACACCAGTATTTATCATCCAATATTTGATAGTATGTTTTCCTGCTTTATCGAATTTTAATGGCGTTTTAAAAATCTTGATATTATCTGCAACTGATTTTCGCCAAGCAGATTCCGTTTTATAATCGGTGCTAATATTTACAGTAATTGGCGGTGCATCATCAACAGAAATGGCAAACTTTAATCCATCTGAATTTGTAAAATCGATGGTTGGCGAAATGAAACTATTTAACGTGAATGTGCCAGCCTCGCTCAAATAAATATCGTATTCCAAAAGTGGCGTATTGGCATCTAGTTTCCGAATTGGCGAAGTAACCGGAACTGCAATTACTCCCCCTAAGGTTTTACCATAATTCGGCAAGGTTTTCCAAAATATTGGACGATTATTTATTGCCCTGCTGTAATTCGGAGCATCCATGGAAATGTAGCCATTCTGTGGTAAAAAAACATTAATTTTTTCTGCTGAAAACCTGTTATTATCTAAGGTAATTGGCACACTCATTTTCGAACCATCGCTATCCGAAACCAATACAACTGCCTGCGATTTTCCTTTAGGTGCTTTTGCCCAATCGATGGTAAGCCAAATTCTTTTTTCATCGCGAACTTCTCCCTTTGACTGATCGATAATTACATAATTCGGCGCTTTAACTTGGTAGGTAAAAATGCCATTAGCTTTGTTAAACAACTCAAAATAATGTGATTTGTTGCTGTAATAATCAAAAGTTGGCAATGCAAGGTTTACCTTTTTCTTTTTACTCCAGGAGGAATCACTTCCCTCAATCGCCAAGCCCATTTCAGCCTTACTCAAATTCCCAGTTGAAACCAAAACCATTGTATTGGGGATCGAATTTTTTTCTGGTTGTTGCCAATAAGTATAACCAATATGGGTTTGATCCATCATGTGATCCCACTTTCCGCCAGCCATTATTTTGTTATAATAATTGGTTATTTCTGCATCACGTTTGTACAGTTCTGCTACTTTATCGCCCATGGCATTTGTGGCCAAACGACCTTGTTTGGCATAAAGCTTGTTTTTGCCAACATGATAATAAAGATCGTAAAGATTTGCGCTGGCCTCAACCGGGTGCATCACCAATTGATAGTATGCATCTTTTTGATCAGCCGGAATTTGATTGTAAATGAACTTTGCTTTCTGTTCAAGCTTTCGGTAATCGGCAACCACATTTTCGAACTCATTGTAATTGGTTAAACTGTAAATGCTATCCGTTAATAATTCTGGTTTAATTCGTCCATTATATTTGGAATATAAATCTAGTACATCAGCTATTTCCGTTGCATAGGTTTCACCAAATTGCTTTGCCGACCAATCAATGATATAGTGTTTCAGTTTTTCGGCGGGTATTGCATCGGGCGCCCAGGCGTAATCCAAAAAGAACGATATTGGAAATTCCATCGGTTTTAAATCGCCCACATTTACAATCCAAATTTGGTTGGCATTGTACTCATAAGCCAAATTCATTTGCTCCCAAATTTTTTGAATCGGGTTGGTGTTAATCCACTTGTAATTTCGAGGATCGCCCACATAATCGAAATGATAATAAATGCCGTAGCCACCTTTTCTTGGTGCCTCATTTAGTTTTGGGAGTTTTCTAATATTTCCCCAGTTATCATCGCAAAGCAGTAAAGTAACATCATCAGGCACACGCATGCCGTTATCGTAATAAGCTTGCACTTCTTTGTAAAGCGCCCAAAGTTGTGGTGTTTCTGGCGCTGGCTTTTGGGTTACTTTTTCAATAATCTCCCGCTGATCTTTAACAATTTTCTCCAGCAAAGCGGTTGCTGTTCCTTCGGTCATGGGTTCATCGCCATCACCTCGCATGCCAACCGTAATAATTTGTTCCTTATCCGCCACGCGTTTTAAACCGCTTTCCCAAAAGGCTCTTAATTGCTCGGGATTTTGATCGTAGTTCCACTTGCCACCTTTGTATCTTTTCCATTCATCGTGTGCCCGGGTAAGCGGTTCGTGGTGCGAGGTACCGATAACCACGCCATATTCATCAGCGAGAATTGGGTTCATTTTATCATCATCGTTAAAAGCACTTCCCCACATGGCAGGCCATAAATAATTGCCCTTTAAACGCAGAATAAGCTCAAAAACTTTCTCGTAAAACTTACTGTTTAATCCACCGAATTCCTTTCTACTCCACCCTGATAAAGCCGGTGCCTCATCATTTAAAAAAATTCCCCTGTATTTTACCGCTGGTGATGAAATAACATGGCGACCCGCAATGGCGAATAAAACCTCACTTTTTTTAACGGGAACATCGGCCCAATAATACCAAGGCGAAACCCCAATTTGGCTAGAAAGTTCGTAAACGCCGTAAATGGTTCCGCGTTTATCGCTACCTGCGATTACCAAAGCAGAATCTATTCCAGCTATTGGATTTTTAACCACTTCGATGAGGGTACTTTCCCAATTCCCTGCAATCCCTGCAACATTGATTTTATTGCTCCTGATCAATTCATCTATGATCGTACTCTTGCCAATTGTGCCAATAATGATCGCCATGCCTGAAGTTTTATCGGCGGCAAAAGCTGGGTTTATTCCCGTTACTTTTTGTAAATCTACCTGAAGATTTTTAGCCGCTCTTATAACTCCTGGCCATTCGTTTCCGCTGGTTAAAATGGAAGAAACCTTGCCTTTACTAGCAATAGAAAAACTACCCGGAACATAAGTTTTGGCCACAAATGGATTTGCACCCGCAGCGGAACAAACCGCTTTAAAGCATATCAATACGATAAGGAGGATGAGTTTCTTCATGTCATTTGTTTTTAAAATTAATCACTTCCCAATAGGCTTTTTTGGGTTGAAGATGGGTATCAAAAAGTAACGGATAATTTTTTCTGCCCATTACCGGATACTCGTCCAGCCAAGTATGTCGATCGGAGATATTCCAGAAAGTAACATTGGTAATTACGTTTTTATATTCACGAAATATTTTGAAAACCATAGCGTATTGAGCAGCTTGTTTTTGTGCTAATTCGGGCGTAAATTCATCGGCCTCACCAGGTTTTCTATTGCGGCTATTTTTCTCCCAAGGATAAATAGACATATCAACTTCGGTAAATTGAATCTTCAAGCCCATGGAAGAGTACCTTTCAATAGCGGCACGAAGTTCGGTTTCTGTAGGCTCTTGTAATGACCAATGCGCTTGCAAGCCAACACCATCTATCGGCACTCCCTTATCCTTTAAATTTTTTAATAGCTTGTAAATTCTCTCCCGCTTTTCTGGTCGCTCGGTATTGTAATCGTTGTAATAAAGTTTGGCATCAGGATCTGCGGAATGTGCGTATTCAAAAGCTTTCATAATGAAATCTTGGCCACAGATTTGATACCATTTGGAATCTCTGAAATATTTCGATGGATCATCATCAATGGTCTCATTTACCACATCCCAAGCATAAATTTTTCCTTTATAACGATTAACAACCGTGGTGATATGGTCTTTTAATCTTTGCAATAAAACTTCTTTCGTTACTTGTTTTCCATCTTTTCCGATAAACATCCAATTTGGTGTTTGTTCGTGCCAACAAAGGTTATGTCCGCGGATTTTTATTCCATTCCTTACCGCAAAATTCACAATTGAATCTGCATCTTTCCAATAGAATTGACCCTCTCGAGGTTGAATTGGCCCCATCTTCATCGCATTTTCTGCGGTGATGCTATTAAATTGCTTTTTGATGAGTTGCGCCTCATCACCAGCTAAATTCCTTGGTGCAACAGCCACGCCGATTGGAAAATAAGATCGATAAAAATCTTTCAAGCCCCGATTATCCTTTGCATAATTGGCAATGGTTTGTTGTGATTTGCAAGAACCGAAAATTAGCAGCAATGGAATATAAACCCACGTAGATCCAATAAATTTCGAAAATTTAGGTTTCTTACTCATCCTATTTGGTTAATTTTTTATTGTTTATGGCGATAAAGATAAAAGCCAATTATCTTATTTAAAATCCGATGGAATTTCCACCATCAACAGGCATTACAACACCCGTAACATATTTTGCACCTACAGAACAGAAAAAATAAACAGCTTCAGCTATATCTTCTGGCTCGCCCATTTTCCCCATTGGCGTTCTCGAAAAAACCTTATTCTTTCTTTCAGGATCAGCATCTAAAGCCTTTGCAGACATGGCCGTTTTGATAAAACCTGGCGCTACACAATTAATCCGAATTCCTAATGGAGAAAGCTCTGTGGCCATGGCTCTTGTCATGCCCTCAACACCCGTTTTAGCTGCAGAATAAGCAATCACTTTTGGAATATCATATTGCGCAGCCATAGAACTGATGTTAATGATGCAGCCATTTCCTGCTGGAATCATTTTTTTCACTACCTCGCGGCTAATGGCAAAAACCGACGATAAATTGGTTTGAATTACACTTGCGAAATCGTCATCAGTAACCTCTATAAAATGCTTTTTCATGTTGATGCCTGCATTATTTACCAAAATATCAATTTTAGCGTATTCGGTATTTATCTCATCAATTAAAGCTGGAATTTCTTTTAGGTTTTGAAGATCGAATGCTTTATAACTGCATAGCTGACCAAATTCCGCAGCCGCAGTTTTTAGATTTTCTTCATTTCTGCCAATCATGATTACATGAATGCCCTCACTGACCAATTTTTTCGTTATGGCTAGTCCTAATCCGGCACCACCGCCAGTTACAATGGCTATTTGCTTACTCATATTTGCCTTAATAAAATTGAAAATCTATTTGGTAAAATTTACAATGGCACTAAAGTAATATTAATTAAACAAAAATGCAATCGGTTGCACAAAGTAATTGTTTTTTTTAAGAAGAGAGATCTGTATCCCTATTATTTATTCTTAATCAACATGAAACACAGCAGTATTGATTGTGTCTTAACTTGATGACTAGAAATGATAGATTTAAGAATAGATGAATATTTAAGCCAGGCTATTCTTTTATACCTTTTTAAGATAAGTTGGAAATGAGATTGCCACTTCGTAGGAAATGACGCAAAAAAGATTTATCTCTCTACCAAGAGTGTAAAAATCCATAAGCATCTAGATAAGGTTGATTTAGATTACACCTGATTTTGAAATATGTCGGTTTTCTGTGCCACAAGCCATTGTTTATAAACCTGACATGCGTGGAAATCTTCTTATCAAAAGTTACTAACTCTAATTGGCTACTGGTTTAAGAGAGTTAGTAACTTTAAAAATAGCATTATAATCGAGCATCATTTCATAAACCCAAAATTTAAACAGTTCATTATTTGGCTAATGGAACCTCTACACCCACCGGACCGCTTGGCTCACTTTCATTTTTTAAACGATCTAAAGCCGTTACCAAATAGCTGTAACGCTTACCGCTTTCCACGCTGGTATCAATAAAAGAAAGATAATCCTCAAAGCTAACTTTAAGAATGTTTTTAGGATCTAGCACTGATATCTGCTCACCCTCGGCAAAACGGTAAACTACATAACCCGATGCTGTTTCTCCATCCTTGGCTTTCAAAGGGTTTTGCCATTTTAAATGAACGCCATCTTTCAAGGCATCGGCAGTTAAAGCTTGTGGCTCATTTGGCGGAACTTGGTCCAACCAAGGCATTTGAGGCGGCAAAGCAGCATATTTGTAAAAATCATTTTTTAAGGAATCTCCAACTGCTCTGGCAACTGTACTTAAGGATTTAGAACTGAAATATACACTTCCCTGAATTCTATTATTCTCTCTGATGTATCGAATCTGTCGTGGCACTTCTGATAGGTTTTTCCACGCAGCCTCTGCCCTAGAATTTACCAAGTACGCACCTTGACCGATGTAAACATGCCTACCATAACTATTATTGCTCCACCAATCTACGAGCGTTCCAAATGGCGCAACTCTTCTGGTAAAAGTGAAATAAATTTGAGGATTGATATAATCTACCCAACCCTCTTTAACCCATTTCCTACTATCGGCGAAAAGTTCTGCATAATTAGATAAGCCACTTGTTGCAGATCCCTCAGGGTCTTCGTATTTATTTTTCCAAATTCCGAAAGGACTTACACCAAATTTTACCCATTTTTTATAGTGGTGAATGCTATCATCGAGCTGCTTAATCAGCATGTCTACGTTGTTTCTACGCCAATCTTTGATGTCGGTAAAATTATTTGGGAATTTATTAAAGGTTGCGCTATCATTAATGGTTTGCCCCTCTATTTTGTAGGGATAGAAATAATCATCAAAATGAATTCCATCTACATCGTAGCCTTTAACAACATCTAAAATAACCTGAATAATGTATTCCCTTACATCTGGAATGCCTGGGTCGAACTGTTTCTTGCCACCGTAGGTAAAGAACCAATCTGGATGTTTACGAAATGCATGGTTTTCGCTAAAAACAGTGCTACTACTCATACTCGCCCTGTACGGATTAAACCACGCATGCAGCTCCATTCCCCGAAAGTGCGACTCCTTAATTGCGAAAGCCAAAGGATCGTAACCGGGTGCGGGCGCTAAACCTTGCTTGCCCATTAGCCATTGGCTCCAAGGCTCTCTAGATTTCGCATAAAAGGCATCACCAGCTGGTCGAACCTGCAAAATAATCGCATTCATACCTTGGCTTTTATGCCGCTCCAATATGCCAATAAGTTCTTGTTTTTGCTGATCGATAGTCAAACCTGGTCGCGATGGCCAGTCTATATTGGTAACAGTAGCCACCCAAACGCCCCTAAACTCTCTTTTTGGTGCAATTTTTGATAATGGTTGAGCATTTGATATATAAGGTACTACAGTTAAAGTTAAAAGTGCGTATAGAAAGTTTTTAAGCATTATTTCTGTCTTGTTTTTTATTCAGGATGTGTATTTGTGTTAATTTGAATACAAATGAACATTAGCAATTAAACGATTTTTTTTAAAAACTCTTATAAGTTTATTAAAAATAATATTTTGCGCCCTGCTAAAATTAATTGTGTGCCCCATTTACCTATGGATTAACAAAAGTATATTAATTTAAGAAGATACAGCATTATTAAAAATGGAACCACAAAAGATTAATAAGGGCGATAGAAACAAAATTTACTTCCTTGTCATCGTTATAGTCGCTTTAATAGGCACTAATGCTTACCTGTTTTTTAAAGATCGACAGCAGAGCCAAAAGTTTGTAACGGTGAGTACAGAAAAAGACAAGCTGCGCCTTGAGGTGGAAAAAATTGAAGTGGAACTGGATAAGGTTAATGCATTGAACTTAGATTTAAATGATAAACTTGTTGAGGAGCAAAAACTCGCCAGAGAAAAAATCAAGGAACTTAAGGTATCATTAGAAAAAAATCAGATCACCCAAGGTGAAATAGATAAGGCGAATGTTCAAATTAACGAGCTGAAAACATTTGTAAAGAACTATAACGATCAAATTATCCAACTTCAAAAAGATAATATCTTCTTGAAGAATAGTCGCGATAGCTTGGAAAGCTCACTAAAAAGCATCAGCAGCAAAAATTCAAATTTAGAGAGCGAAAACTCCAACCTTAACGCAAAAGTTAAAACCGCAGCAGCCTTAAAGCTGCAAACCGCAGAAATTATTGCTTTTAGAACAAAATCTAGCGGCAAAAAAATTGAGGTGACCAAATCCTCGACAGCAGAAAAATTAAGTGTAAGGTTTAATATCATTCCTAATGAACTTGCAGAAAAAGGGCATCATAATATTTACTTAAGGGTATTCGATCCTGCCGGAAACCTTCTAGCCGATGAGGGAAATCGCTTTGAGGCAGAGGGCCAGGAAATGCAATTCAGTCACTCCATTTTCATCAACTACAACAACGATGAAAGCACCTATGTTATCGATTGGGCCAATCCAAAACCATTTATAAAAGGAATTTACACGGTTATTCTTTATGCCGATGGAATTACAATGGGGAAAGCACAAGTAGACCTAAAATAATCCATTTTAGTATTACCAATCCAACTTATTGCAGAAAATTATTAGGCTAACGGAAAGCCCAAATAAAACGTGGTACCCAAATCTGGCACCGAGGTAAAGGATATCGTTCCTGCTGCATTTTCTACCGCTTGCTTAACAAATGCCAAACCCAAGCCAGTACCCGATGTTTTGGTGGTAAAGTTTGGAACGAATATTTTATCGTACAATATTGAAGGGATTCCCTTGCCATTATCCTTAATCTCGATAAAGGCATTTTCACTATCATTATACAGAAGTACGGTAATGCAGCAGTGAGAATTTTCGTCAATGGCTTCAATGGCATTCTTGAAAAGATTATTAAATATCCTTAACAATTGATCATGATCGGCCATGATATGAATATTTTTATCTGTTTTATTCTCAATATCGATAACAACATTATCAGTACTTTTAAAAACTTCTCGGGCTTGCTCTATAATCGGCAAAATATCCATGCGCTCCAAAATGGTATCGGGCATTTTGGCAAAATTCGAAAATTCTGAAGCAATTTTAGAAAGGCTGTCGATCTGTTCGATAAAAGATTTGCTAAACTTATTAAACTTAATCTCAAAGTTCGGGTCCTTTTCTTTCCATGATTTTTCTAACAGCTGAACACCCAATTTAAGTGGCGTAAGTGGATTTTTAATTTCATGCGCAACTTGCTTTGCCATTTCTCTCCAAGCGCTTTCCCGTTCAGATCGGGCTAGCTTTAATGCGCTCTGCTCTAGTGCGGCAATCATATTATTGTACTCCTTAATCAAGGAGCCGATTTCATCGTGCCTACGCCAAACTATCGGCTCATTGCGTTGCCCGATTTTGGTCTTGCTAATGCTCTCTTGAATAAAAGTTAAAGGGCTCGTAATTTGATTAGCCAAAAACACAGCCAAAACACCAATGGCCACAAAAACCAAGGCATATATGTTAATTAGGTTACTTACAAAAAGTGCGATTTTATCGGTGTACTCCTCTTCGTTAGAGTAGTTAGGCAAACCAATGTAGGCAATGGTTTTATTTTGCGCATTCCTTATTGGTGCATAAGCTGCCGCATAAGTTAAATTACCTATTTTCTCCTCTGGATTAATAAACTCAGATCGATGCAAATTATTTAAATAAGCGTAAGCGAGTGGACCCATCTTTCTGCCAATTACCTTATAATTATAGAGTTTTGGATAGGTGGTCATCAATAAATCTCCATTAACATCGTAAAGATTTAAATCAGCGTTATTGATATCGGCAAAAGTGTTAAAGTCGGCTATGGCATTTTCATCATTGGAAATAATCCCGTTGCTAAACACTTGTTTCTCAAAATTCTGCTGTACTTTTCTAATCTTATCCTTTATTAACGAATCCTGCTGACCTCGATATTCATTATTCATGTAGTAATAAGTTACCCAACCCACAATTACTAAGGTTGCCACAACGGATAATACTATAGAAACCTGTATCCTGGTTTTGTATAGGATCTTATTAGCATTAATCATTAATGATCGATTTATACTAAACCAACCAACGCGGTCATCATCTAAATTTTTGATTAGCCAAATTAATCCATAAAGCAGTAGGGAGAAGATGATAAATACCAAGAAGAAAAATGATAGTGCTGCCAAACGTTCAACATAATCTACTTTCTGCTTACTCACAACAACCATTTTGCTATCACTAGGCTTGTAAGTGATGTGGCTGTAATGCAAAACATCGTCGCTGCTAGATACAAAATCGTCTTTTTTGCCTTTGAAAACACTTCCATCCAATGGGTAGGTGTAGTTTCCAGATTGATTTAGCAACTTATTATTACTGTATAAGGCGATTGAATAACCCTTAAAATCCTCATCTCTAATCTGTTTTTGATCGCCTAAAAGATCGGGCAGACGATTGTTGTAGTTGTAAGGTTTGGATCTCAGTTCGATAACCATTGTACCCAATAAATTCCCTTTTCCAACAACAGAAATTATCCCAAAATAATCTTGATAGCCAAATGTGTTATTAACCTGATAGAAATAGTTCGAGCCATCAATCTTCACCGAGCCCGATTGAACAAGCCGCTTATACTTATCTAGTAGTGGGATTTCTTGGTTGCCAATAGCCGATCCTGTTTTGCTATAAGGATATATTTGGTAATCGTACCGAGATAAGTAGCCATCAAGATAATCCTTAACATGGTTCTTTAGCACGGCGTAGTTTGCATTGCCGTTCTGGCTAAAATACCTTTCCAGAAAATTATCCTTAACAATTTCATTTCCCAAAGCGCCAAGCGCTATAATGGCATTCGGATCTTCTGATGACTGTACCTTTCTGGCCAAAGGCTCACGCATGTTGCGTTCCTTAATGTCTTTGTATTTTGTGTATTTTATCGAAGTATTAAATGCCAAACAGAAGAAAACAATCGCAATCATTCCGATTGAAAAAGTTTTTTCCTTTATATAAACTGCCCGAGCTACAATAAATAATACTAATGCGAAAACGATGAAAAAAGCATTAAAGTCTACAATTAATTTATAGCTAAAAACGCCAGCAAATCCGATTAAAAATACGATTAACCGTTCTTTATTGGTAACCTTTAATTGTGTGCTAATTGTTGCAGAGATGATGGTTACCAAATAAATCTGAAACCATACCAAACACAAAATTACAATGCCTACCCAACTGGTTCCAGTTAACTTTAGGATATTAATAATGTCGAAGCTGATCTTCGAATTATTAGAGTTGTAAATCAGTCCAAAGAATACATCGTCTGTTCCCCAAACCGCAAACCCAATAAGCAACATTAATATTACCTGAATGGCAATTCCTATGGCCTTGTTTTTGGTAACCCATTGAGGAAATTTATATTGCTCCTTGTGGTTGTACATGAACAATAATGCCCACGTAAGTACAATTACATTTAACAAGAAATCGCCCAGAGATGGCATTAGAAAACTTTCAGAATATATTTTTGGATCGAATAGTTCTAAGGTAAATCGATGGTTGAACCAGCCAAAGTATAAATCGCTAAGCCGGAAACCAATAAAGAAAGATAGCAGCAAAAATGTGCCCCATGCAATATGTCCTCTTCGGGCAATTAATGAGCATAACGAATTGAAGAACATACAAATGCACAACATTCCGGCAACAAACAACCAAAGTTGTGTTGGTGAATAATAAGTGTCTGTATAACCTGGCTTGATCTTTAAGCCAAAAAGAAATTTATTATCGAGACTTTTGATGGTGTAAACATCCTTATCGGTAAAGGAGGCAAATGTTAAGATTTTTGAGTTTGATAAGACTGGGTCGATCTCATTTTTAAAGTACTGTGTTTCCTTAAAATCGTATTGAGATTGAATGGAAATCAAAAATATAAAGTTGAAATTGCCTTGTGTACGCTTAATTACCTCGTACCATCCGTTAGAGAAAAATAAAACCGAGCTGCCCTCTCTTATTTTTTCTGGATCGATATCCGAAACCTTATAAGTACTCCAGAATTTAAGTTGATTATTTTGATAGGTAAGTAAATTTATGCCGTTTTTTTTTCGATAAGATTCAATAAAATCTATCGCATTTTTAGGATCGAGGTGAAATCTCTTTGCTTCGGCAACCTTGTTCTTATCGCCCAAGAAACTTTCAACAGCCTTTTCCTTTATTAAAAGATTATTCTGAATTTCGGCTGCATCGCGTTCCAGCAATTCATTTTTGGTGGTAAATCTGCTCAAAGAGATGGAGGTTGCAATTAGGCAGCAGCCTAAAACAAACAGCAGAAATCGTATTTTTACACCAAAGCTCAATTTCATCGATTTTGATAAAGATATTAAATATTGATAAAAAACAACGCCATAAACTGTTTGTTTATGGCGTTGCAATTATAGAAATTGTAAGTTTTTATTAAGCTAAAGTTGCGCTGCTGGTTTGCACCTCGCGACTTACCTTTTTAACCAATCCTTGCAATACGTTCCCTGGCCCAACTTCTACAAATTCCGTAGCACCATCGGCAAGCATGTGTTCTACGGTTTGTGTCCAACGTACAGCGCCAGTTAATTGTTTTATCAAGTTCTCTTTAATTTGAGTTGGATCTGTATAAGGTTTAGCATCAACATTTTGATAAACGGGACAAATTGGAGCTGAAATATTTGTTGCTTCGATTGCGGCCTGTAGTTCGATTTTAGCTGGCTGCATTAAAGGAGAGTGAAAAGCGCCACCAACATTTAGCTTCAAAGCTCTTTTTGCACCAGCTTCAGTCAATTTAGCACAAGCTAGATCAATTCCTTCTATACTGCCAGAAATTACCAATTGACCTGGACAGTTATAGTTTGCCGGAACAACAACAGCATCTATCTCGGCACAAATTTTTTCCACCACATCATCAGCCAAACCTAAAATTGCCGCCATTGTTGATGGTTGAGCCTCGCAAGCTTTTTGCATGGCATTTGCACGGGCAATAACCAATTTAAAACCATCTTCAAAGCTCAGTGCATTGGCAGAAACCAAAGCAGAAAACTCACCCAATGAATGACCAGCAACCATATCTGGCTTAAAATCATCACCTAAAACCTTGGCTAAGATAACCGAGTGCAGAAAAATTGCGGGTTGCGTTACATTGGTTTGTTTCAGTTCTTCATCGGTTCCACCAAACATGATATCGCTAATGCGGAAACCGATAATTTCGTTTGCCTTTTCGAATAATTCTGCAGCTTTTGGGTTTTCATAAAGATCCTTACCCATGCCTACAAATTGTGCTCCCTGACCGGGAAAAATATATGCCTTCATACCCCTTAATCCCCTAAAGGGGAAATTAAATATTTTATAAATTATTATTGTAATACCCTTTATCCCCATTTAGGGGTTGGGGGTTTAATCTAAACTTGCTGTAATTAACCTCAAAAATTCAGCTCTGGTTTTATCATTACTTAAAAAAGTTCCGGTAAATGCAGAAGTTGTAGTAACCGAATTTTGTTTCTGTACGCCACGCATGGCCATACATAAGTGCTTGCATTCCATTACCACGGCAACACCCATTGGGTTTAACGTATTTTGGATACAATCTCTAATTTCGTTCGTTAAGCGCTCCTGAACCTGCAAACGGCGGGCAAAAGCATCTACCACACGAGGGATTTTACTTAAGCCAACAATATGTCCGTTAGGGATATAGGCAATATGCGCCTTACCAAAAAACGGCAACATGTGGTGTTCGCACATCGAGTAAACCTCAATATCCTTTACCACAACCATTTGGCTATAATCTTCCTGAAACATGGCCGATTTTAGAATTTCATCGGGTTTTAGATCATAACCATGCGTTAAATATTGCAAAGCCTTAGCTACTCGTTCAGGTGTTTTCAACAAACCCTCACGCTCAGGGTTTTCTCCCAACTGACTAAGAATATCCTTATAATGAACGGCTACTGATTCTATTTTCTCTTCGTTGTAACGGTCTATCTTAACATAGCCATCTCTCGATTCGCCTTTTAATACGTCTTTATTTTCCATTAAATGTAATGTGTTTTGGCGGTTAAGTTAACCGAAATACTCAACATAATTATTTTCGGTTTCGTAAATTTTAACGCAATGTAAAACCGCTCCACTTTCTGCAACCGGGGCAGATAACTGCTTCCAAATCTCTATAGCCAGGTTTTCTGTAGAGGCCAATTTGCCTTTCATAAAATCTACATCAAGATTTAAGTTTTTATGATCAACCTTATCTACAACATAAATATTCATTACATCTTTTAGCCACTTTAAATCAACAAGGAAGCCTGTTTCAGGATTAACCTCGCCTTTTACCGTAACATACAACCAGTAGTTATGACCATGCCAATTCGGATTTGCGCACTTGCCATAAACTTCTGCATTTTTATCATCATCCCAATCGGTTCGGGCCAGTTTATGAGCTGCGTTAAATGATGCTTTTCTCGTTATATAAATCATTATTATAAAATAAAGCACAAATATACGGATAAAGGATTAAGCTTAAACACTAAAGGCCAAAGCTTACAGAAAACCTTAATTTTAATGAAAACATTCTGCTAAATTTACAATATGAAAACTTTAGTTGTTGCCGCTACCAAAGCTGAGCTTACTTATTTTTATCAGCATTTTAATTTACCCGAGGGAGATTTTATAGAGAGCAAACATTTCGATTTACTCATCACTGGCGTAGGAATGGTAGCCACCGCTTTTTCATTGGGCAAACATCTTTCATCTAAATATAGCCTGGTTATTAATTTTGGCATTGCCGGATGTTTTGATCGCAATATAGAACTGGGCACTGTTTTAAATATTACCGAAGACATTTTTGCTGAACTCGGAGCAGAAAACGGGGACGAGTTTTTAACCATTTCTGATCTAGGTTTCGGCGAAAATCATTTCAAATCGCGAACCGATAAAAAAGTTGGATTGCCCATTGCCAAAGGCATCACCGTAAATTGCGTAAGTGGAAACGAGAAAAGTATAAAAAACTTAAGAACCCGCTTAAATCCTACAACAGAAAGCATGGAAGGTGCATCGGTTTTCTATGCCTGCAAGCTACAACATATCGATTGCCTACAAATTAGAAGTATCTCCAACTATGTAGAGCCGCGAAATAAAGACAATTGGAAAATTGGTTTGGCTGTAAAAAACCTGAACGATTGGGCCATTGCTTTTATAGGAGAAATGAACTGATTATGACTGTTTAATTTTAAACAGTGGTTAATTTTGAGTTATGAAACTTACACTTGGTTTTTCGCCCTGCCCTAACGATACATTTATTTTCGACGCCCTGATTCACCATAAAATTGATACCGAAGGATTAGACTTCGAGGTTTGTTTTGATGATGTTGAAACACTGAACCAAAAAGCCCTGAAAGGTGAATTGGATATTACAAAGTTGAGTTTTCATGCATTTGCCTACGTTGCCAATCAATATGCCTTACTAGATGCTGGTAGCGCATTGGGTTTCGGTGTTGGTCCGCTGTTGATTAGTAAAAATCATTTTGATGGAGAAAATGATTCCAGACTCCTAACGCCTAGCTCCAAACTTAGAGTTGGCATTCCTGGAAAATACACTACCGCTAACTTTTTACTCGGCATTGCCTATCCGCAATTGCAGAATAAACAGGAGATGGTTTTCTCAGATATTGAATCAGCTTTGCTGGAGGATAGAATAGATTTAGGCTTAATTATCCACGAAAACAGATTTACTTATCAGGATAAAGGCTTAACAAAAATTGTTGATTTAGGAAATTATTGGGAAAAGTTAACGGGTTGCGCCATTCCTCTGGGTGGAATTGTAATCAATAAAAATTTAGATCGAGATATCCAGTTAAAGGTCAATCGCTTGGTTCGCCAATCGGTAGAATTTGCTTTTGCGCATCCAAAATCTGGCTTAGCATTTATTCGCCAACACGCACAGGCGATGGATGAAGCCGTGATGTACAAACACATTGAGCTTTACGTAAACAAGTACAGTATTAATCTTGGAGAAGAAGGTAGAAAAGCAGTTGATACGCTATTTACGCTTGCTCAGGAAAGAAATATTATCCCTGCGATTCAAGAGCAATTGTACATTTAAGCATTACGTGAAAGGTACTATAATACATTTTCTAGATGTTTTTCTTGGCCAATCCTTTATGCTCATTTTGGTTGAGTAAAAGTTCTTGGAAATGAAAGGTTCGGTAAATATGGCAGCCGATAGTCCTGCTAACGTTTCAAGTCCCGATAAAGCCTGTGCAAACTAGCAAGCAGGGAAATTAAATCACAGTACAGATGTATAAATCGGGAGCTTTACACTTATATCAGGTTTAGAAAACCAAGGAAGCCACCATTTTGAAACAGGTAAACCCAAAAAGATTCCCGAATCTCATCGGTCATTTTTATAACAAGATTTCTAGTTTCTCTCCGATAAAATTGAGATGAAAACGAACTAATTAGCGATCAGCAACCTCAAAAAGTAGCAGAAACCTAGTTTAGTAAACGGGATGGGAATGATATCCTTTTTGATGTACCTATTTTTAAATTCAGCAGCAACATTAACAAAAAGATTCAATGTAAAGCCCGACGAACATTGAAAACGCTACAGGTTTTGCTTTCCAAAAACTGTACACTTTAAAAACTCTGTAGTACATTCGATTTCTACTCATTAGCTCACCAAAAGTTTGTAACCCTTACCGTGAACATTTATAATTTCTACATTTGAATCTCCACGTAAATATTTACGCAACTTACTCAAGAACACATCCATACTACGTCCATTAAAATAGTTATCGTCGTGCCAAATGCTCAATAATGCCTCTTCTCTAGTCAAAACCGTATTTTTCTTTAGGCATAATAAACGCAATAATTCAGCTTCCTTAGTCGATAGCTTTTGTGTTTCCTCACCATTTGCAATAATTTGTGTGGTATAATCGAAAATATATTTTCCCACTGAGAATTGAGTTTCCGCAGCTTCTTCGTTTTGATCACCTTTACCTGCTACACGCTTGAACATGGCATTTATGCGAAGCAAAAGCTCTTCGATACGGAAAGGTTTTGTAATGTAATCATCGCCACCTAGATCATACGCCGCAGATTTATCTTCGAGCATGGTTTTGGCCGTTGCAAAAATAATCGGAATGTGGGCATTTACCTTCCTCACATCCTTGCCCAATGTAAAACCATCCTTTTTAGGCATCATTACATCAAAAATGCAGAGATCGAAACTTTGTTTATTAAAGGCTTTTAAACCTTCTTCGCCATCGGTACACAGCACAACATCAAACTTTCCCTTTAGCTGCAAATAATCTTGTAGCAATAAACCTAAATTCGGATCGTCTTCAACCAGAAGTATTTTTTTCATTTTCTTAATTTTATTCACTTATGTAGCATTACCTACACTCAAAGTTTGATTCTGAATATGCCTAACGGTTTAACTGTTGTGACGATTAAATAATATGCCACTATCAGGCAGATTAAACCTGCTTAATTGCTATGTATCGATAAAGCAACCTTTTGTACCGATGTTTGGTCGATTTATAAAGGTAAAGATATTTCGAACGTTGTGCCCCTATCTTTTTCGCTACTTACCTTAATGCTGCCGTTAAGTTTTTTAATAATATCCTGAACGTAGTTTAACCCAAGTCCGAAACCTTTAACATCGTGCAAATTACCCGTTGGAACCCTGTAAAACTGATCAAAAACCCGTTTAGATTGCTCTTTGGTCATTCCAATTCCTTTATCTGAAATTTCGATGATTAAATTTTTGCTTGTATTTCTAGTTGATATTGTAATGTCTGGCGTATCAACACTGTATTTATTTGCATTATCTATCAGGTTGTAAATTACATTTGATAGATGCAATTCATCGCCAAAAACGGTTGCATTTTCGGCATCTGTATTTACGGTCACTATGGCATTTCTTTTTTGAAGTTGAAGACCCATGCTATCTAAAACGATAATGATGAGGTCGTTCATATCTACCTCGGTATTATCCATGTGAAGCTCGCTTTTTTCTAATCGGGCAATACTTAAAACACGTTCTATATGACTCCCCAAACGCACATTTTCATCATAAATAATGTTAGCCAGACGCTTCAACCTCACTTTATCTTCCGTAACTTCCGGATCTTTTAAGGCCTCGCTGGCAATCATAATCGTAGCCACTGGAGTTTTAAACTCGTGCGTCATGTTATTGATGAAATCTGTTTTCATTTCTGATATTTTCTTCTGCTTCACAATGGTGTAAAGTGTATAAGAAAATATGAAGACCAATACCAATAATAAGCCCCCAGAAGAAGCCAGTGTTGCGCTTAAGTTAGAAAGGATGGCCGAATTCTTATTTGGAAAACTAACGATTAACATCCCTGGATCGCGAAATAAATCGTTACCAAATAATGGTGTTTTATAAGTATTTTCTGGTAAAAACTCACCCTGAATGTTAGATACGTTTGTATAAATGGTAGAATCCTTTTTTGCTAGAGATACGCGATAAGCAGGTTTTAAATTGATATTATTGGCTAAGAGTTCTTGTTTTAAGATATTACCCAACGAATTTAAATCGATGCGTTTGTATATTGGAACGTTTACCTCCTGTAATTCTTTTGAAACATCTTCTACTACACTTAAGCGGGTGTAAGTAAAGGTATCTTTTCCTAAGGCAGCGATTTTTAATCCTAATTTTTTCTTCGCAATATCATCCTCACGCTTAAATTTCTTTTCTAGATCATCAGAAATTTTAGGCAACCCAACTAACAGTGGATTTCCGGTCATTGGATCAGCTACCAAATATCGAATCGTATCTGGCAAATTCTGGGGCGTTCTAAAATTAAAGGTTTTTGCATCTGGCGAAATCAACTTCGTCCTCATGCTATAGCCCTTTAGGTTTAAACTATTCAAATCAACCAAAGCGTCCATTTCTACATCCAAACGCGTACCTGTGATAGATGATTTAGGTGCAGAAAGTGATTTAAACTCTGTTTCTGAGATTAATTTTGGTCCTCGGTAAGAAGCTCGAATGATACTATCTTGCTGGTTAAGGTAGTTTTCGATTTGGTTTTCTCGCTCGGCTTGTCTTAATTCGGATTCTTGTGCATATTGCTGCCTTAAATCTTTAACATCAAGCCCTCTTTGTCTCGAATCTTGCAAGTATTTTAACCTTTTCTCCGCATCCTTTTTATTAAGATGATCGGCTACATTTCTACGCTGAACCTTATTTACAACTGCAGTTAACGTTTGATTTACCTGCTCATCGAAAAGCTGTGATTTTAGTTTGTACGATTCCCTGATGTAATACAGCTGCATTACAAATACACCAAGCAAAGCAACCGTCATTAAAACGGTAATAAACCAAAAACTCTTTTTCTTCATTAAATAAAATTGATCAGCAATTACTAAAGGACGGGAAGCCTTAATCTACTATCAATCATCAAAAATAACGAATAACGAATTGATGCTGTTGTTTTTAACATAATTTAACAAGGGATGGCAATCCATTATAAGCAAGGCAGATGGAGGGTTTTTTCCACAAAAAATGCCGAGGCAAAAGTCTCGGCATGGTTCAAAATTGTTTGATTTAAAAAAGATTCTTTATTTAGAAAGGCAAGTCATCGTCTTCACCTGCTGTTGTGCTTACATCAACTGGAGCTGCATAAGCTGGAGTAGCTGCTGTTGGAGCGCCTGCCGCAATAGCATTAATTCTCCAAATTACTAAACTATTAAAATATGATGTTTTACCTGCTTTATCTGTCCAAGGGCGACCGCGTAAATTAAAGAAAACCTCAACCTCATCGCCTGCTTTAAATGTATCTAATAATGCGGTTTTATCTTGCAAAGCCTCAAAACGAATATATTCTGGGTATGTTGGGTTTTCTGCAAATTCTACTATTAAATCACGTTTTTTAAACGTTTCACTTACTTGCTGTGTGGCACCTACTTCGTGTACTTTTCCTTTAATTTCCATAACTAATACTAATATTGTACTTACTAACACCAAATCTCTATAATTTTATTGATAACTTCGCATATATTATGATGCAAGTTTTCCACAATAAAAGCAAGGTAATCATTACCTGCAACAAGCGCCTTTCTCCGTATTTACAAGATGAGGTTACGGCTTTAGGCTATACCATTGAACGGGCCTTTCCTACTGGCGTTGAGTTAAATATCACCCTTACAGAGTGTATTAAGCTAAATTTGAACTTGCGTTGTGCCAGTCAGATTTTGTATTCGATAAAAAATTTCAAGGCCATTACGCCAGATGATTTATACAATGAGATTGGTACCATTGAGTGGGAGGAATTGATCGATTTTTCTGGTTATTTCTCGGTTACCTCGAACGTAGACAATCCAAATATTACCACGCCATTGTTTGCCAACTTAAAGGTTAAGGATGCAATTGTAGATCGCATGAAAGAGAAAAAAGGCATTCGCCCAAATTCTGGTTCCGATGGCAATAAGGCAGTTGTACATTTATACTGGAAAGATGCTGAGGCTGATGTCTTTATTGATACCTCGGGCGAAACATTGGCAAAACATGGTTATCGTAAAATTCCAGGCAAAGCACCAATGCTCGAGGCACTGGCTTCTGGTGTGATATATGCCACAAACTGGGATAAAAAATCACCGTTTATCAATCCAATGTGCGGATCTGGCACCTTGGCTATTGAAGCGGCATTAATCGCCACCAACCGTGCCCCAGGCTTATACCGTATGAACTATGGTTTTATGCATATTCTTGGTTACAACGAGGAAGAATTCTTTGCTGAGCGTAGAATTTTAAAGGATCAGGTGATTAAAAATGTAGATCTTAAAATTATAGCTACCGATCTTTCTGAAGATGCCGTAGAAGTTACCCGTAAAAATGCAAAAACTGCTGGAGTAGATACTTTTATGGAGTTTGAGGTATGCGATTTTGAACTTACCGAAGTTCCTGAAGATGGTAGAGGCGTTGTAGTTTTCAATCCTGAATATGGAGAACGTTTAGGTGTGCATAGCAAATTAGAATCTACTTACAAACGCATGGGCGATTTCTTGAAATCAAAGTGTAAAGGTTATTCTGGTTATATTTTTACTGGAAACCCCGATCTTGCCAAAAAAATTGGCTTAAAGGCTTCCAAAAAAGTAGAATTCTACAATGGTAAATTAGATTGCCGAATGCTAGAATATGAACTTTACGATGGCACTCGCCGAGCACCCCAAATAGACGCCTAGTCTTTTTGCTTGAAAATTAATATATTACGCTCTCTTACGTACCATAACGTAGATAATTTTTATTATATGGAATTTGATGACATGGATCATATGCCCGAATGGGAGCATTTTAGCCGCTTTGGCCGAGATGATGAGGATGAAGAAAATTTATCAACTGATGATGCAGAAAAAGTTAGACTAAAAGTTACTAGGGCAAAAAGCCTATATAACCAAGCTAGGGCTGTTTATAAATATGCAGCCCTATTTTGCGAAACTCTGAAAGGTGAGATGGCTGAAATGACTGCAAGCCTGATTATGCAAAATGCGTTAATGCTTTGCCCAAAAATTATTGGCGCTGAAGGCGCAGATATGTATATTTTAAGAATGGAAAACGCTTCAATTATTCGCACCAATTGCCGTGAACTCGAAACGCAGGTTCGTGCCGCAGATATGTTTGAGATTTGCACTCCAGAATATAAGGATATCGTATTGGATGAAATTGAAAAATTCCGTGTCTTATTTGTTGAATGGGTTAAATACTTTGAAAAAGATGAATTTGAGGATGATTGGGGATTATATTAATCTTCAGTGCCGCTTTTTTATCTTCAAAACCTAAAACCTATATAGGGAAACAACATGTTTTAATCCCTCCTACCAATTAGCAATCCGTAGATTATCCAGTTCTATTGAATAAATCAATGTTTAAACTTTTTTTAGCAAAAAAAATATGTTTACCATTGCTAATCAGTTTAAAAACATCATATTAGAATAGATTAAACTTTTATCTACAAAACTTGTTATAGTAATTCGTTTGTTTGTCCTTTTTGCATAATTCCTTATAGTGCTAAAAAAACCTTAAGAAAAATCTAAACTGGCCGAAGTCTCGTACATGAAAGAAACATTTAAAATTATCCCTAATATGGAAGATGTATTGGCTTTGAAGACGAAGAATGTTGCTGGGAATATTAGAAAAATCAGAGAATACAGAGATTATACTCAAGATTATCTTGCAGCAAAACTTAAAATATCCCAAAATGCTTATAGCAAAATTGAGCTAGGATATAGTAAATTAACTGTTGACCGTTTGTTTCAAATAGCGGCAATTTTAGAAGTTGAAGTGCCTCATCTATTGACACTTAATCACAATGATTTAATAAAGATTATTGCTGATGATGAAAGTAGAGCAGTAGCAGCGAATTAATATTCGCTGTTTTCTGTTGATATCATTTCTTTCTACCTGCACATATTTCCAATACCTTTGGAACAAATAATTATTATGCAGGACCATATTCTAAAAACCATCGATTTTGTTAAGCAAACGTTAGCCCATGCCGAAGCTGGTCATGATTGGTTTCATATTGAGCGAGTTTTTAAAACTTCTCAAAATATTAATCAAAACGAAAAAGGCGATGAACTTGTTGTGGCCTTTGCAGCCTTATTACATGATATTGCCGATCCAAAATTTAATGATGGCGACGAAGAATTGGGGCCAAATGTGGCAGAATCTTTCTTAAAATCTATTGCTGTTGATGAAGAAACGGTTGAACATGTAAAATTGATCATTCAAAATATGTCTTTTAAGAATAGTTTTGATGATACCAGTTTTACCTCAAAGGAAATGCAAATTGTTCAGGATGCCGATCGATTAGATGCCATTGGTGCCATTGGTATCGCAAGGGCATTTACCTATGGAGGTTTCAAAAACCGTGTACTTTACGATCCTGCCATTCTACCAGAGCAGCACCTAACCAAAGAAACCTATAAAAATACAACTGCTCCAACCATCAATCACTTTTACGAAAAGTTGCTTCTATTAAAAGATATGATGAATACGGAAGCTGGAAAGGCGATTGCGCAGGAACGACATGATTTCATGCTTTTGTATTTAGATCATTTTTATAATGAGTGGGAAGGTAATTAGGTTAATTTAAAATACTTATATCTAAGTATTTCATAATAAGATATTTGAGCTTAACTTTATAAAAATTAGCCCTCATGAAATCTTATCAATTAAAATATCACAAAAATAGTGTGCTATTAATTGCAATGCTTGTCATTCCATTTTTCTTTATTTCCCTGCTGTTTTACATTCTATTTAGTTTACCAACTTCCATTTCAGAATTATCTATTTTGGCTTTGGTATTATCTTCGATCGCTTCTGTTTTTTTACTTTTATTTTGGGTTAAAGAAACTCAGATTTTCGTTACCGCTAAAATAATTATCAATAATGAGGGGATTGCGTTTGAACTAAAAAAATCCTCACTCTTTTACTGGCGAACTTCGTTTTTCTCGGGATGGGAAAGAGTAAGTAATATTACTGAAATGTTCGATAATCACAATGGGGGATATTTTTATCAAATTACATTTAAGAATCCTGCGTTTACCGTAAATTTTAGTCCATTAAAAAACCACCAATTAGAAGCTGAGCATTTCTTTGCCGAGCTGCAGTATTATCAGGAAAATTTCAATCTTGATCATAATATTCCATTTGTTAGAAATCACTCTCTCAAATCTTTCGCATAAATTTAATGCGGTAATATTCCAAAACAGAATAGGAATTAGAAAACATAATACTAATAAATTTAGTTTTAAAGCTATATTTGTTAGTAAATAATATTCCTATGTCATTCGATCGAATTCGTGAAAAATTAAATATTTTGGCCGATGCTGCCAAGTATGATGTATCATGTTCATCTAGCGGCGGAACAAGAAAAAATGACAATAAAGGCTTGGGCGATAGTCACAGCTCGGGCATTTGCCATACCTACACTGAGGATGGGCGATGTGTTTCCTTGTTAAAAATTTTGCTAACCAACCACTGCATTTACGATTGTTTATTCTGCGTTTCGAGAAAAAGTAATGATGTAAAACGTGCCGCTTTTACAGTTGATGAAGTGGTAGAACTTACGATGAATTTTTACAGAAGAAATTACATTGAGGGATTGTTCTTGAGCTCGGGGATTTTCAAAAATGCCGATTTTACAATGGAAAGGTTGCTTTTGGTTTGTAAGAAACTTCGCTTGGAGCAAAATTACAATGGCTATATCCATTTAAAAACCATTCCTGGCGCAAGCGATGAGTTAATAAAAGAGGCCGGATTATACGCTGATAGAATGAGCATTAATTTAGAAATGCCAACCGAGGCAGGATTGAAACTTTTAGCGCCCGAAAAAAGCCATGCCGACGTGATAAAACCATTAGCTTTTGTGCCGCAAAACATTACACAATTTGCTGCCGATAAAAAATTAATCAAGCATGTTCCAAAATTTGTTCCTGCAGGGCAAAGTACCCAAATGGTTATTGGCGCTACGCCAGAAACCGATAAGGATATCATGTACACGGCGAATGCTTTCTACAAAAATTTTTCTTTAAAACGAGTTTATTATTCTGGGTATGTTCCAATTAGCAACGATACAAGAATGCCTATTTTAGGAACACAACCACCTTTGTTAAGAGAAAATCGCTTGTATCAAACAGATTGGCTGATGCGTTTTTATGGTTTTAAGGTTCAGGAAATCTTAAATGATGCCAACCCGAATTTGGATGTAGATATCGATCCTAAACTGAGTTGGGCCATCCGCAATATGCAACATTTTCCAGTAGACATTAACAAAGCTGATTATAGAATGATCTTGAGAATTCCTGGTATTGGCGTAATGTCTGCACAAAAAATTGTTCAGGCCAGAAAGTTCGGCAAGCTGAGAATTGACCAACTTAAAAAAATTGGAGTTGCTTATAATCGGGCAAAGCACTTTATTACCTGTGCTGACAGTCCTTATCAATTAAAAGATTATCAAGGCACTCAGATTAAGGCATTTATTCTAGCAGAGAGTCAGAGTAAATATTTGAAGACAGATAGTAATCAAATGATTTTATTTTAGATTTTTAGTTTCTGAAACAAAGAAAACACGGAATTAAATGACCTATATTTTCGATAGCTCCCTACCCGGACTTTTAACTGCGGTGTTTGAATGGTTTGAACGCAAGCCGGGAAAAGTTGTGCTAAAATCAACCGAAATTTTTCAACCAGAAGCCTTTTCTGAGAGCTTTACCGTTGCAACAAATTCAGAAAAGGCAGATAGAGTATGGGCAGGACTGCAAAAAAAATTGAAGAAAGATTGGCTAAGAAAATTTTACTGTTCATATTTATCTGAAATTCCAGAAGCTTATAATCATCTGTTTCAGTTTACCATTTATATTTTCCAGAACTCGACTGGTGCGGAAACTAATTATGGAAACGAACATGTAATTGCTTTGGCCAAATATGCAAAAAGTGTAGAAAGAGAAAAACATAGAATGGAAGCTTTTATTCGCTTTCAACATACTGCTGATGGAATTTTCTATACTGGTGTTAACCCAGATTTTAATGTTCTGCCTTTAATTTCTAATCATTTTAAAAATCGTTATGCCGACCAGCAGTGGATTATTTATGATTTAAAGCGCAAATATGGTCTGCATTATAATTTAAACACTGTTGAAGAAATTACCATAGACTTTACAAATGGCGTAAATAGTAAAAATCCATCCGCTATCTTATTGGATGAAAAGGAAGAGCTCTATTCGGTTTTATGGAAAGATTATTTTAAAAGTGCCAATATAGTTGCCCGCAAAAACACTAAACTGCATGTTCAACATGTACCAAAAAGGTATTGGAAATATTTAACTGAAAAGCAGTTGAGTTAAAAAAATCTTAGTTAAGTTCGTAGAAAAGAATCATAATGTGGCTTAAATACACTTTAACTTTTCTGATGTTATTGACATCAAGTTTATCAATTGCACAAATAAAAGGTGAATATGTTTATTCTGCCGGGATTGACGCAGGCACTAGAACATTAACGTTTAATGGGTTGAGTTTTTCAGATAAATATACAGGCCATATGAATGATGCTTTTGGAGAAGGCTCTTTCAAAATGGCAAACAATAGTCTTTACTTGAACTATTTCAAATTAAAGGACAAAGATTCTTCCGTTTATAAAATTGATACACGTAAGGACCCGTTGAACTTAACACGCATTTATGTTCAGGTATTCGACGAAAAGATACCGCTCATCGCCGCCTCAGTGGCAATAAGGGATCAGGATTTTAACCTATTGTTTTATGTTAGGACCGCAGGCAATGGCACTGCCGATCTAACAATCAGAAAACTAGAAAGGGCTCATTACCTTACAGTAGATTTTATCGGCTTCAATCGTGTTACCATTCCTTTGAGCCAACTTGCAGGTAAAGCAAATAATATTTTTGTTGGCCTCAAACCTCAAAAAACAATGATCGAACCACCACGCACAGATGTTTATCGGATTATTAAATTTGAGGAAAAAACATTGACACTACTTGATATAAACAGAAGAGAATATATATTCAAAAAAGTTAAATAGCTTTCATTACTAAATGTACAGATATGGCTTAACAATCATTTAACATAAAACCACTAAATTGCGGCATGAAATTAAGTGTGCTGGTTTTATTTACTGCCGTTGCCGTTGCCCTTTCTATTGGCATGGTTAACTTCTATTTTCAGCATAGCTGGTATTATTTAGCTATTTCTTTCGGGGTTTCTTTCTTAAGTAGTTTCTTAGTTTTTTATTATTTACTGGAAAAATACATCTACACCAAAATCAAGTTGATATATAAGCTTATCCATAATTTAAAATTGGGTAAGGATTTGAAAGATGCGCTCGGCGAATATGTAAGTTCTGATCCTATTAACGACGTAGAACAAGAGGTAAAGGAATGGGCAGGTGCCAAGAAAAAGGAAATCGACTTACTTAAAAAACAAGAGCAGTTTCGTAGAGAATTTCTCTCAAATGTTTCTCACGAATTTAAAACACCGCTTTTTGCCATTCAAGGTTATATAGAAACTTTGCAAGATTGCATTGAAGACGACCCTGAAATGGCGGTGAAATTTCTTAAAAAGGCCGAAAATAATGTTGAGCGTTTAAGTTATTTAATTAATGATTTAGATGCCATTGCTAAGCTCGAAACAGGAGAATCGCCAATTAATTATCAAAAATTTGATTTCGTACAGCTTGCGAAAGAAGTGATGGAAAATTTAGAGGATAGAGCGACACGAAAAAATGTTAAACTGTTCTTTAAGGATAAGTATACTGCGGTAACCATGGTTAATGCCGATAGAGAGAAAATCCGTCAGGTTTTAATCAATTTGATGGTAAACAGCATTAAATATGGTATTGAAAATGGAGAAACAGCACTTAAAATTTTTGAGCTTCACGATCAGGTTTTAATTGAAGTTACCGACAATGGAATTGGCATTGAGGAGAAACACTTATTTAGATTATTTGAACGCTTTTACCGTATTGATACCCATAGAGCCAGAGAAGTTGGTGGCACAGGCTTAGGTTTAGCTATTGTTAAACATATTTTAGAGGCGCATGAGCAAACGATTTCCGTTCGCAGTACGCCAGGAATTGGAACCACGTTTGCTTTTACGTTGCAAAAAGGTGGATAGTTAGTTTAAGTTTAACCGCAAAGTTCGCGGAGTCAAAGCGCAAAGAACGCAAAGTTTGGCGCAAATGGTTACCAGAGCTCACAGAGCACACAGAGTTGGGAGCAAAGGTTTTTTAAACCATGCAAGGCATTTAAGAAAATATAAGCTCGTGGGTTTATTTCAAACTACGAGGGGTCTCCCCCGCTGGAGGGGGCAGAGGGAGGGTTTTTGATCCAGCACTTCCTCTAAAACATCATCCTTAATTCTTTTTTGCGAAAGCTTTGTGGCCTTTGCGGTTAACCTTTAGGCGCCAAGGTTCTTAACCATATAAGGCATTTAAGAAAATATAAGCTCATGAATTTATTTTAAACTCTGAGGGGTTTCCCCCGCTGGAGGGGGGCGGGAATTAAGAACAACCTCCTTCGGTTCTTAAACCCGATATTGCCAAATAGCTCCTACCTGATTTTTATCGGGAGGACTATAGGCTATTAGCGGGGCTGTTGTTCCCGAAAAGCTAGTTACGCTTGTTTTCCAAATCTTAACGGTTCACTGTCAACCAACTAAAAAGATGCAGAAATGACTAAAACAGCGCTCAATCACTTAATATAATTTGGAACTTAACATTAACTTAACATTGAGCTTGTAGCTTTGCAACATATTAAAAATTAACATGAACAATATTTTTAAGTTCTTTACGCCTCAGGATAAAAAATTTCATCCGCTTTTTGAGCAAGCTGGTAGCAACGCACTAAAAATTTCAGAAACACTGTTAGAAATGGTGAGCACAGCTGATGCTGAAAGCAGAAAGACAATTTTTAAGGAAATTGAACGCCTAGAACACGTTGGCGATGATATTACCCATTCGATTTTTCTTGAGTTAAGCAGAAACTTCATTACTCCATTTGATAGAGAAGATATTCACCAATTGGCTACAGCTGTTGATGATGTTGCCGATTATATTTATGGTACCGCAAATCGCATGCAAATGTATGGTATGAATACAATTAGCGAACCGATTGTTAAAATCGCAGAGCTCTTGGTGGAAATGTGTACTGATATTGACAAGGCAATTAAGGAATTACGCAGTTTCAAAAACATCCGCGTTATTGCTGATGCTTGTATACGCATTAATAGTGGCGAGAACCAAGCTGATTACGTATTTACATTGGCGGTTGCCCGTTTGTTTGAATACGAAACCAATGCGATTGAATTAATTAAACAAAAAGAGGTTTTACAAACGATAGAAAAAGCGACAGATAAGTGTGAGGATGTAGCGAATGTGCTTGAAACTATCTTGGTTAAAAACGCTTAATAAAACATAAACATGGTAACTACCTTATTGGTTGTTGTTGTAATTCTGGCCATTGCTTTCGATTACATTAATGGCTTCCACGATGCCGCTAATTCGATTGCAACGGTTGTTTCTACAAAAGTTCTTACGCCTTTCCAGGCGGTTTTGTGGGCTGCGCTTTTTAATTTCGCTGCCTATTTTTATTTTACCGATCACAAAGTGGCCAACACGGTTGCTAAAACCGTTATCGAGCATTTTATTACACTAGAAGTTATTCTTGCAGGTTTAATCGCTGCAATTATCTGGAATCTTTTAACCTGGTGGTACGGAATTCCCTCAAGTTCATCTCACACACTAATTGGCGGTTTCGCTGGCGCTGGTATGACGTATGCCATCATTACAGGTGCAAGCCCGCTAGATGCCGTGAATATGGGTTATGTAATTAAAATCATTTCATTTATTGTTTTGGCACCGATAATCGGCTTGGTGATATCGGTTACACTTACCTTAATTATCATCAATATTTGCAAAAATGCAAAGCCTGCAACTGCAGAGAAATGGTTTAAACGTTTGCAGTTGATTTCATCAGCTGCATTGAGTTTCTTTCACGGTGGTAACGATGCGCAAAAGGTAATGGGAATTATAGCAACCGCTTTAATTGCCGCTAAGGTTATTCCAAATTTCGAGGCGATGCCTTGGTGGGTTCCTGTAGCTTGTTATTCTGCCATATCGTTAGGCACAATGAGTGGTGGTTGGAAAATCGTTAAAACAATGGGCTCAAAAATTACCAAAGTAACGGCGCTTGAGGGTGTTGCTGCAGAGGGTGCGGGTGCAATTACATTAGGAATTACGGAGCATTTTGGCATACCGGTTTCAACTACACACACTATTACAGGTTCGATTGTAGGTGTTGGAGTTGTTAAAAGTGTATCGGCAGTGCGTTGGGGTGTAACTATTAACTTGATTTGGGCATGGATTTTAACCATCCCGGTTTCGGCAACATTGGCTGCAATCATTTATGCGGCAATTTATTACCTAAAGTAAAAACAAAATCCTTTAAATATAATACTCAGAAGACTAAGGCGGATTGCTTTAGTCTTTTTTTTTGCCTTACCCTATTAAAGCCAGCAGGTTTGGTTAAGTTCTGCTGTCCCTCTCCAAAAGAGAGGGATTTCGGAAACTGTGACTTTAAATATATTGTTTAAAAACATTTTGCCGCATCCTCTTTTCGAGGTTTGGGGTTACAAATTCCGCTTCATTTCCTTGGCAACTTCCTGAGCCAAAATGTCATCACTTTGTTCCAAGTTTTTAATAATGCTTTCCTTATTTGCAGCGGAATGGTTCTGGCTCATTTTAAAAACGTGGTCGATATCGCTTACCAAAATTTCAAAACCAGTTATTGCTTTCAAATGCTTTTGAATATAAGCCTCATCCATCTTATTAAAGGCCGCAGGACTGCTTTTAGGATTTTCGTACTTATCGGTTAAATCTTTTATTACCTGATACGTTTCCTCAGCATTCAATAGTCTGATTATTCCTTTAGCTTGAACGGTTTTATAATTCCAGGTAGATGCTGATTGGGGATTTTCATAAACCGATGCGCTGACGTAAGCATGAGCGCCAGTAAAAATCGCCAGTACATTCGGGTTTTGCTCAAAAGCTTTAAAATGGTCGGTTTTAGTCATGATGTGCCCGATGAGTTTAATAACCTCGCCATCCACAACCGTTTTAACGGGAACTTGAGTAGCCACGGGAAATTCGCCATCAAAACCAACTAAGGTTATAAAGGTATTTTGATGCATAAACGCAAGAATTTCTTCTTGATTATCGCTAGTGAAAGATGGGAGTTTGTACATGATTTAGGTTTGTCGTAATTGCGAGGCACGAAGCAATCTTACAATGATTGGTTATTATTATCAGCGAAAGCATTAAGATTGCTTCGAGCCTCGCAATAACGATGTTTAAAACTTAACGCTCATTTCAACCAGGTCATTTCCGTTTTTAGGTAAAACCCATTCAGGACCGGTTTCGATAAGCCGCTTAGCCTCAGCATCTGCTTTTTTGCTTAGCGATTTTATAACATTAACGTTCGTTGGCCGTCCGTTCTTTTTAACTTTGAAGCTTACAATTACAAACTGCTCAGGTCCATTCGGGTTGTAAAGTTTGTTGTTGCTTTCTAGGTATTGCTTGTAGTTAATAGTAGAAACAGGAATAGGTTTTGTTATTTCATCTGCAGATTTTCCATCCAAGTTTTGCTCAGCACGAAGTGTAATTTTTGGAGCAGCGATATTCTCTTTCTTACGACCATTTGAACCTGTAATCAAGGCGATTTCTTGTAAAGATTTATCACCTGTCATTGCATTTCTAATTGCATTCGGATCAGTAATGCCGGTTATTGGCCTTTCTCTAAAGCCGATTGCATTTATCAAAAGATCTTTATCCTTTGCATTACTATCAGCCGGCAGGGTAAAGAAACCTTTTGCATCTGTAGCGGTCATACTTTTCGATCCAGCTAACTTTACCACGGCACCTTGGATTGGTTGTCCACTATTTTGATCTACTACATTTCCACTAAAAACTATTCTATTCGATGTCGTTGTTGGCGATGCGGCCAAAGTTGCTACGCTAGACGCCTCAATTTCCTGCCTTAATGTACTCGAAGTTTCTGCCTTTTGGGTATTTGGAGCAACATAGGCTTTAGCTTCAGCACTTTTTGTTACAGGAGCAGTTTTTGTATTCTTGGCTAAATCACTATTCTTAGCATCGACGATAGCTTTATCTATTAAGGCAGATTTAGAAATTTCATTTGCTTTAACAGCAGTATCTTTAGCTTTAGGTGCCACAGAAGCAAGCGCACTAGAAGAATCCAGATTAACTACAACCCCTTGATTTTTTCTTGCTGCGATTTCTGCATTCTTACGATTTGTCTCACGCATAAAAAACAAGATACTTACCGCAATAAAAGCAACGGTTGCGGTTGCAGCAATACTTAAACGCTGTGTGGTAATGCCCCACATTTTGCGCCTAAGTGGTTTTTCAGTAATCCTATCATGAAGCTGTTTCTGTAAAATAGAAAGAGTTTGCTTACGTTTCGGCGATTGGCGCAAACCCTCAAGCGCCTCGGCAACAAAAGGGTCGTCTAAAGCCTGCCTTTCTACAAAGTGCATACCTTTAGCATCAAGCTTACCATCGAGGTAATCTTCCAGCACATCAATATCTAACCAATCGTTATTCACTACTATTTTTCTCTATACAAATCTTTAAATTCCGCTTACCGTTTTGAATATAGCTTTTCACCTTAAGCATGTCGTAGCCCGTTATATCGGCCACTTCCTTATAACATTTCTCTTGTAAATAAAATAAATCTACGCTTTTTCGCTGTTCTTCAGGCAAAGTTTCCATGCACTTTTCCATTATGGTAAGCTGCGTTTCTTTTGTGTTGTCAATATCCAGATGCACAAACTCTGTGTTTTCCACAAAAGTATCGTCTATTGAAACGTTATTGTGTTTCGCCGATTTCCTAAGCGCCATTAAGCAATGGTTACGCGTTAATACGTGCAGCCAGCTTTTAAAATTCTGTACCTCGTGTATTTTGAGTTTGGTTACCAGTTCCTCGAAAATCTGCATTACGGCATCTTTGCTCAGCTCCTCGTCTTTGAAATAATTGAGGCAAACCCCAAAAACCAAATGCATGTATTTATTGTAAAGCGTACCCAAGGAGTCTAAATCGCCAGTATTTTTATACTCGGCAATTAAGTCTGCATCTTCTTTCTGGTTATTTCCAGCTGTATTTTTTATAAACTTCAAAAAAATTGGGTAGCTATTTCGAATTATCCCTCAAGTATAAAAAATATTTTTCGCTAAGGCAGAATTAAAGATATCAAAATGAGGTTTAATTGATTATTTGGAAAGCAATGTTCTCGGCTTTTGGGTAGCGGCAGTCCCGGTCTCACTAAAATCTTTTTGTAAAGTTACTAACTCTAACAGGCGTTTTGCTTATTAGAGTTAGTAACTTTTAAAACAAAAGTATTTCCGTTAAATCGGGTTTATAAAACTTAGTTCAGTACAAGAAACTGAGATGTAAAGCCCAAAGAGTATTTAGCAATTCGACAAACCATTATCTTTGCGCAAACAAATCCAACCACAATTTATGGCAGTTGTTTTGCTTATCAAGATTTAAACACACACAAAATGAAAAAAATTAATATTCTATCTGCATCTCTGGCATTAATATTATTCACAAACCTAAATGTTAACGCTCAAATAAAATTAAGCGACATTTTTAAAAAAATCATCGAGAAACAAGGCACAACTACAACGGGTGCAATGGGAACTCCATCTACTTTTGAAATTGGACAGGGCATTAAAGAAGCTTTGCAAATCGGTGTTTCTGCAGGTGCCGATAGATTATCGGTTAAGGATGGTTTTTTAGGCAATTTAGCCGTAAAGATTTTAATGCCTCCCGAAGCACAGAAAGTAGAGAAAACGCTACGAAGCATTGGTTTGAATAAACTTTGCGATAACGTGATTGTAAGCTTGAATCGTGCGGCAGAAGATGCGGCAACAGAAGCTAAGCCTATCTTCATTTCGGCCATTAAACAAATGACTTTAACTGATGCCACGAATATTCTTTTAGGCAACAATGATGCGGCAACAGCCTATTTTAAACGAGTAACAACTTCGCAGTTAATGCAAAAGTTTAGTCCGATTGTAACCACTAGCTTAAGCAAAGTTAACGCAACGAAATACTATTCTGATTTAACTTCACAATATAACCGCTTACCTTTAGTAAAACCTGTAAATACTAACTTAACGGAATACGTTACGCAAAAAGCAATTGATGGTTTGTTTTTGGAAGTTGCGAAAGAAGAACTTAAAATTAGGGGAAACCTAAGTTCTAGAAGTTCTACCTTGTTGCAGAAAGTATTTGGCTATGCCGATAAGAAAAAGATTTAAGTCTTGGTAAAATCATAAAAAGGAAAGATTCAGGTTTCGAAAGCGGCTGAATCTTTTTTGTTTAAAACAATTTGTAAAATTGTACATGACTAAAATCAGCAATAAAATCGTTTCTATTTTGATTCCGTGTGTGATGCTAATGGTTTCTTGTAGCAACAATAAATCTGGAGAAGAAAGTTCCAAAGCCGTTTTGGATACCATTTCTCTAAGCAATAAAAACTTTGCCCTTGCTTATCAAGATGGAAGTAAAATTGTGGCAACAAGCATCGATACCATGAAGCAAATTTCGTTTGGTGGTGCAACCGACCCCGCGATTTCTCCCGATGGAAATAAACTGGCTTATACCGTTAACGATACTGCTGGTCACCGAACCATTTGGGTTGCTGATATGGAGAATAAAAGTCAGTTGCAATTACAGGTAAATAGCGGCAATTATTACCAAGCAGTTTGGTCGCCAAGTGGAAATGCAATTGCTTTTAATATTTTCAATAGCAAGAATCTTTGGAAAATCGGCATTATCAAAACCGATAACACGGGTTATGTGATGTTAGATAGCGCCTCGAAAATTAATGTTTACGCCCCAACCTGGAAAAACGAAAAGGAACTTATCAGTCAGGATTTGGTTAACCTTTATACTTTCGATATTTCAGGAAAATTGATTGACACAAAACCTATCGCCAGCTTAATTGGAAAAGATTTTACCATTGCAAGCAGTAATCGTTTCTTTTATACAAAAGATGGTCAGAAATTAATTTTTAATGCTGGCAATACCGATGTTTTGGATGGATTGACTGGCCCAAGTGAAGGGGTTTATATTTTAGATTTAGCCAGTAAAAAAGTAAACCGAATTTCGCCAAAAGGCACGAATGTTCCTTATGTTTTTGTAACTGGTGATGATAGAATTTTTTATAGCGGTTCGGAAAAACCTTACACTCAAAATAAGATTTACGTTTCTGATTTGAGTGGGAATAGTAAGTTGCTGGTTGATAAGGGAACGAATCCGACAGGAGCTTTGAAATAGGATTAAAGAGTGAAGAAGCTGTACTTCTGCTCAATCTGCTAAAAAGAACCACCCCGCCTTGCAGGCACCCCTCAAGAGGAGAATGTTATGCGTCGATTCTGCAATTTGCAACCCAAGTTTCCTTTACTGTTTTGTGTTGTTTAAACCTGATTGCAATGGAAAGCCCGCAAGCGAGGCACGAGTGCGGACTTTGAATGAAAAGCAGGGCTGAATTCCGCCAAAAATTATTGCCTTTCATTTCAAAAAAATAAAAGACTTGTGATTTTTCCCACCACCTATTCCACCTAAACTTCTTCATTAAAAAAAACTTCAGAAAATTTAAAGTAATATTGGCTTTCATCCGTTTACAGCTTTATTAAACAAAAATTTTGCCGACAAACGAACCCCAAAATATAATCTCTACGGTTGCCAATTATGGTAAACGCTTATTCAGTTTCATCCGCGGGCGGGTGAATACGGATGAGGATGCGGAAGATATTTTGCAGGATGTTTGGTACCAATTGAGCAATCAGCCCGAGGCTGGCGCCATAGAGCAGATGAGTGGGTGGCTGTATCGGGTAGCTCGGAACAAGATTACCGATAAGTATCGGAAGCAAAAAGATGTACTTATTGAGGATTTGAGCTACGAGGATGAAGATGGCGAAATCAATTTTAGGGAGATTTTGCTGGCAGAATCTTTTTCGCCCGAGGAAGAAAGTTTAAAGAAACTCTTTTGGGACCAGCTGTTTTTAGCCTTGGAAGAATTGCCCGAAAATCAACGTTATATTTTCGTTCAGAACGAATTGGAAGACAGAACTTTTCAGGAAATTGCTGATGAAACGGGCGAAAACATTAAAACTTTAATATCAAGAAAAGGTTACGCGGTGAAACATTTGCGAAATCGTTTACAAAATTTATATCAAGAATTTATTAACTATTAATTGAGCTGAAAATGATGAACAGAAAGTTTAGTAAAGGCAAGAAATTCATTTTCTTTTTACCTGTCGTAGTGCTAATTGCTACAGCTTTGGGTTTTATTGTAATGTATTTATGGAACTGGATTTTACCTGAAGTTACGAATGTAGGTAGATTAAACTTCTGGCAGGCACTCGGGCTTTTGGTTTTATGCCGATTGCTCTTTGGCAATTTTAATAAAGGTGGTGGCGGTAATAATCGTTTCCGCGAAAAGGCAATGGGCATGCGCTCTAAGTGGCACAGTATGAATGAGGAGCAACGAGCGAAGTTTAAGGAAGAATATAAACGAAGATGTGGCGGTTGGGGACACCGCAACAAGGAATAATTTTAAGCCAGCCTTTTAGCTGGCTTTTTTTATGAATTCTGTTGTTATATGTGAGCTTATATGTCTTATATGGTTTAATTGTTAATTACCGTTAAATGCAGCAATGGCTATGCTTAATTTTATGTACGTTAGGTTTTTTATAAGTTCATTGTCTTAGCCAGACGGGCTCTCTTCTTTTGGCTTGAACCAAAAGAAGCAAAAGTTCAAGGCTTGCATCTATTTGTGTAAAAACTCGATAAACTGTTTTCGAAAATAATTTATTAGGCTCTTTCCAATCCACAAATCCCCCGCACAGCTGAAAATTATTTTGTTCTGTGGTTTATGATTGAAACTGCGAACAGTTTGTCGTTTTTTCCTACAAATATCTGCTATGCCAGTCCTCGCAACTATGAAAGTTGGTGGTATTATTTCTCTTGTCTTTCTATTTTCAGGCAGTTGGTTAAACCCACCTCCTCTTATCTCCTTGATTAAATTTCACAGGGTAAGGTTTTCAACAGTGATAAAAACCATTTTTATTTTTTTTAAAGTAAAAATAAATTTCCTCCGTCTACCCTATTAAATAACAAAAAATTAAAAATGAAACAGATATTAAAATCAATAGGATTTGGGATTGTACTTGGTGCAGTCGCTTTCTTCATACCATTTATATTCAAATTTATCTTCGCCGTAATGATTATCGGTTTTGTGTTCAAAATGATTTTCAGAGGTCGAAGACGTCGCCATTTTGCGAACAGATTTGAGGGATTTGGTAATTATTATTCGCCGATAGTTCCAATCGACAACCAATGGTACAAACCTACGGTTCAGGGAAATGGTCCAGTTCGAAACATTAACGTAAATTATTAATCGCCATGAAAGCATTTAGAATATTATTAGCCTTTTTTGTTGCAGGAGCAACATTTTATAGCTTAAACGCATTCGCCGTAAAAAATGGTTATCGCGATAGATTAGATTTCAAAAACAGGCATTATCACGAATACGATTGCGACCATGAACATTACAGAAATCATGGTTTCAGTCACCACAACAGAAAAGCTGTTGATACTTCGATAACACCAATTGATAGCACAAAACATTAAATAATAAGCTGATGTCTCAAGTTCTATTTTTAAGCGTTCCGTCACAAAGTGATGTTAATCCAAATCTTAGTTTGGCAAGTGAGTTGATTACTCGTGGCGAACAGGTAACGTTTTTCAGTTCTAATGAATTTAAACAACCCATCGAAAATATTGGTGCCGATTTTAAGGCTTACAGTAAAGATTTGGATGTTTTCAATAATACGGGAGATAACGAAATACCTAAATCGGGTTTGATTACGGCGCTTTTAGAACCGATGAAGTTTATTGATGATATCGTGGTGCAGATAAGAGGATTGAAATTTGATTATGCCGTTTTTTCTCCTGCTTACCCATACGCAAACATCATCACGCAATTATTGGGAATTCCGAAAACAGAATATCGCGTTTCCAATTAAAATATTGGCTTAGGCTGATGAATTAACAGATTAAAAACAATTAAAATTAAAAAAATGTACAACGAAAATAGATGCCATACAGGCAAAATGAATAGAGGTTGCGGTCCACGAGGTGGAAGATCTGGTGGTCACCACCATGGAAAATTTGGTCGCCATGCAGAAGAAATGTTTGGACAAGGTTTCAGACGTGTACCCGCAAATATTGAAGAAACGGATGAAAGTTACATCATTCATCTTTTTGCGCCAGCCTTGGTTAAAGAAAACTTAAAAGTGGTAACCAAAGATGATGTTTTAACCATTTCTTACACACCAAAAGAGGATGCAGAATCTGCAGAGAAATTTAGCAGAAGAGAGTACAGCAACGGCGCTTTCGAAAGGGCTTTTGCTTTAAATGGAAAAGTGCTTAGCGAAAACATATCAGCGAAATATGCTGACGGAATTTTGAAAGTTACACTTCCTAAAAACCCCGAAACGAATATACCTGCGAAAGATATTGCAGTAAACTAAGTTTCGTCTATTATAATTTCTGAGGCTTCGATTGTTTTGTAATCGGGGCTTTTTTGGGTTCGTTGCCGAAACTATTTTACCACAAAGACACTAAGAACACAAAGGTTTTTTTGCCACGGAAACACAGAAGACACGGAAAAGGTAAGTTGGGTTTTGCGCTTTGCAACCAAAGTTTCTTACACTGAACTGAGTTATCTAAACCCGATTGTCGCGGAAATACTTTTTTACTGCAGCGACCCCGAATAAGCTTTCGTGCTGAGGCACGAAGCATCTGCAACCGATGAAACAGATTCTTCGTTCCTCAGCATGACAGAAGTTTAAAAAGATTAGAGCAAAAAGCGGGACTATCGTAACCAAAACGCTCAGAACATTGCTTTCCAAATCATTTAACATATCGAGTTTAAACTCCAGTTTGCTATTAGTCGTATTTTAAGGTACTTTTGCTAAAATAAATAAACACAACAGATTGAATTTTAACGACTTTAATTTTAACCCCGACTTATATGAGGGCCTGATGGCCATGGGGTATAAAAGCGCTACTCCGATACAAGAACAAGCCATCCCCGTAATTTTAGATAATCACGACCTTATTGCCTGCGCCCAAACGGGAACAGGAAAAACAGCCAGTTATTTACTTCCAGTGATGGATAAAATAATGAGGGCGAAAGATAGGCACAACAATACTTTAATTTTAGCACCAACCCGCGAACTTGCTCAACAGATTGATTTACAGGTTGAAGCACTTGCTTATTTCACTAATATTAGTTCTTTGGCGGTATATGGCGGAGGCGATGGTATAGCTTACGAACAACAGAAACGCTCGATGCGTGATGGTGTTGATGTGATTATTGCAACGCCCGGTCGTTTGATGGCGCACCTTTCTTCAGGCGTTTTGAAGTTGGAACATTTGCAACACTTAATTTTAGATGAGGCCGATAGAATGCTGGATATGGGTTTTTATGATGACATTATTCGCATTATAAGCTACCTGCCAAAGAAACGTCAAACGCTTTTGTTTTCGGCAACTATGGCACCAAAAATCAGGGCGATGGCGGGCAAGATTTTACACGAACCACAACAAATTACCATCTCAATTGCGAAACCTGCCGAGGGAATAAATCAACAGGCTTATATCATTCACGACCAGCAGAAACAGGCTTTATTAACTGATATTTTTAAAGACGGAACCTATAAAAGTGCCATTATTTTTGCCTCAACAAAGGAAAAAGTCAAAGCTTTATACAAAACATTTAGAGGTTTAAATATCAAAGCGGATGCTTTCCACTCTGATTTAGGTCAAAAAGAACGTGAAGATATTTTACTGGCTTTTAAAAATAAAAGATTACCAATCATTATCGGAACCGATGTTTTATCTCGCGGGATTGATGTAGAGGGGGTGGATTTGGTTATTAATTACGATGTTCCAGGCGACCCTGCAGATTATGTACACCGAATCGGGAGAACGGCCAGGGCTTCGACAAAAGGAACTGCGATTACTCTTGTAAACGGAAGAGATAAACGTAAGTTTGATAACATTGAGAAACTGATTGAAAAGGAAGTTCCGAAAATGACTTTACCTGAGCATATTTCAGCTATGGAAATTACCCATGTGGAGGAAAAAAGACCGCATCAAAATAATGGCAAGAAAAAGGTTTGGCAGAAGAAAAAGCCGAAACCAAGTAATCCGAGTTAAACACATATTTAAACGCCAATAGGATAATTCTTATTGGCGTTTTTCTTTTATCGCTATCTTTGCCACGTTCAATGGCAAATTTCATTTTAATCGGACTGTGTATCCTTGCGGGAATTCTTTTCCGCAAAAGTAAAACCTTACCAAAAGATGCACACAAAGGCATTAACGCCTGGATAATCTACATCGCACTTCCTGCAGTCTCATTTAAATATCTTCCGCACATTACCTGGACAAAAGATTTACTTTTTCCTGCTTTGGCGCCAATTTGCATCTGGATGCTGGGTTGGTTATTTATCACCATTTATTCGAAGTTTACCAAAATTAGCAGGGCAACTTCGGGTGGATTGAAATTGGTAAGCTCATTGAGCAATACTTCGTTTATTGGTTTCCCGTTAATCATTGCTTATTTCAGTGAAAAGGAATTGGCGATAGCGATAATCTGCGACCAGATTACTTTTACTTTACTATCTACTATCGGGATTATCGTGGCGATTCGTTCTTCACAACAGCAGAAATTAAGCGCCAAACTTGTGCTTAAAAAAATACTGACTTTCCCTCCATTAATTGGTTGTGTTTTGGCTTTGATTTTACCTCGATATTTAGATTTATCTTCTTTAGATGGAATGTTCGATAAACTGGCAGGAACTGTTGGTCCGCTGGCCTTATTTTCTATTGGCTTACAATTGAAATTTGGCGGTTGGTTCAGCGAAATCAAACACATCAGCTTTGCTTTATTATACAAGTTGATTTTAGCTCCGCTCTCTATTTTAGTTATCGCATTGCTTTTAGGGATGAACGGAATGATAACCAAAATAACGATTTTCGAAATGGCAATGCCGACATTATTAACCGCAGGCGTTGTTGCTGACCAATATAATTTAAATCCAAAGGTTTCTAATCTGGTAGTTGGGATAGGGATTTTATTGTCGTTTATTACAACGGGATTTTGGTGGTTGGTGTTGAATTATTCGGGATTGGTTTAGATTTAACCGCAAAGGCGCAAAGTTTTCCGAAAAGAATCCAAAGGTTTTACCATATGAGAAAATATAAGTTGGATGCAGAGGTTTTAACCACAAAGACACAAAAGAACACAAAGACTTAAAGGGAATTTTAGCAAAAGGTTTAATTACTGCACTTCAAATCCCTCTCTTTCGGAGAGGGACAGCACAAACCCACCCATACTACTGCCTTTCATAGGGTGAGGCTTTTTCATCATGTAAGCATTTAAGAAATTATAAGTTGGTTGCAGAGATTTTAACCACAAAGGCACAAAAGAACACAAAGATCTAAAGAGAATTTTAGCACAGGTTTTAAATAACTGTACTTCAAATCCCTCTCTTCAAGGATGACAAGTCCCGATTCTTCATCGGGAGGGAGAGTACCACCTAACCAAACCACGAACTTTGATAGGGTGAGGTTTTTCTTAGATGAACTAAAATGTGTTAGATGGTGAGGCTTTTTAACACTCCGGCAAACTAATCGGAATATTCGTAGCCAAGCCACCATCTGATGTTTCTTTATACTTCGCATTCATATCCAAGGCAGTTTCCCACATTGTATTAACCACGGCATCTAAGCTTACCTTTGCTTTATCAGGATTACTTTGTAATGCCAACTGACTTGCGGTAATCGCCTTAATTGCTCCCATTGTGTTTCTTTCGATACATGGAATTTGAACCAAACCGCCAATCGGGTCGCAGGTTAGACCCAAGTGGTGTTCCATTGCAATTTCTGCAGCCATTAAAACCTGTCTTTGAGAACCCCCTAAGCATTCGGTTAGCGCTGCTGCAGCCATAGCTGAGGAAACGCCAATTTCTGCCTGACAACCGCCCATCGCCGCTGAAATGGTTGCCCCTTTTTTGAAGATGCTTCCAACTTCTGATGCACAGGCAATAAACTGAATGATTTTCTCATCAGAATAACCATCACAGAAAGCGATATAATATTGTAAAACAGCTGGAATTACACCCGCTGCACCGTTTGTTGGGGCTGTAACTACTCGTCCGAATGAAGCATTTTCTTCGTTTACGGCTAGTGCGAAACAACTTACCCAATCCAAAATGTAGTTAAATCCGTTTCCACCATTTCTAATAGCAGCTAACCAACTATCATAATCATGGTATTCGCTCTTGCCAATCAATCTTTTATTTAAAGGGAAAGCTCTTCTGGCTACATCCAATCCGCCAGGTAAAAAACCTGTTGTATGGCAACCGCGGTAAATACAATCCCGCATTACGGCAAAGTGCTGAAGAATGCCTGCTTTGGTAACTGATTCCGGTCGCCATGCAGTTTCATTTTCCATTACAATTTCGCTTACTTTTAATCCGGTAGATAAACACCAATGCAAAAGTTCTTTCGCTTTTTCTACTGGAAAGGGTAAATCAACCTGCACTTTCTGGCTGTTATCTTCGCCCTCTTTTACCACAAAACCTCCGCCGATGGAATAATAAGTTTCAGAAAAAGCCTTACCGTTTTTTAAAAATGCCTGAAAAGTAACTGCGTTTGGGTGAAATGGAAGACTTTCGGCGAATAGGAAAAGTAGGTCGCTATCGTAATCAAAATCGATTGTTAAACTACCATCCAGGTTAAGCTTTTTGTTGTTTTGAATATTTTCGAAAGTCGGGGTAACTGCATCAACATCAAAAGTAACTGGGTCTGCACCAGTTAAACCCAACAGAATAGCAACATCAGTTCCATGGCCTTTACCTGTTTTAGCAAGTGAGCCATAAAGCAATATTTTTACCATCTCTACATCATCTAAAAGATTATTTTCTTTAAGCGAGGCCGTGAATTGTTGGGCAGCTCGCCACGGACCAAGTGTGTGAGAACTTGATGGGCCTATGCCTATTTTAAAAATATCGAAAACCGAAATCTGTTCCTTAATCATGAAGTATTTTGTTGTACAAAGCTATGATTGTTTTAGCACTTCGAGTAAAATAATTTTTGCGCCGAAATAAAAAAATCTATCTTTAGTTGTTTACCAAATAACGCTCTAAAATGGAATTTAAAACCAAAACCTATGAAACAATTGATTATCGTTACTGCCGTGCATCATCGGGATTAAGATTTGCAAATTACATTATCGATACTCTTTTCATTTATTTCTTGGTTTTATGCCTCGGTTTTGTAATTGCAATCATTGATCCAAAAATTATTGATGTAATTGATGACGGAATAACAGATCGAATAATTGGTATGATCTTTTACGGCGTGATCATGTCATTTACAGAAGCCATGTTAAACGGCAAATCAATCGGCAAACTCATAACCAAAACTAAGGCCGTAAATTTGGATGGAAGTGATCTTACATTCGAAAAAGCATTCACTAGAAATTTGCTTAGAATTATTCCTTTCGATGCATTAAGTGCATTAGGAACTCCGTCTATACCATGGCATGATAAATGGTCGGACACCATGGTTATTGAGGAGAAAAAGGTAGCCCTGCAACAAGAGAAAACAGATTTATTTGGTTCGTTTAAAAATCAAACTCTATAATTTCATTATCCTTTAACATTTGCTCTACAAATTTTTGGTGGTTTTTTGGTGTTCCGGTAGCTGTCCAATTTCCGGTGATAACGTTATTAACCAGCTGATGTTTTCCACGTTGAGGCTTAAGTTTGTTCTCTCTAAAAACCTCTTCATAGCTTTCTAAATCGCCATGCGTATGTTGCTCTTTAACAATTCGATAAATACGTTTCGTAAAACGACGATCGCCAATTTCCTCTAAGAAAGGAAAAATAATCAGCGCTAAGAGTACAACACAAGTAACGCCAATGGCTTGCTCGTAATATCCTGAACCTACTGCCATTCCAATTGCGGCAACAATCCAGATAATGCAAGCCGTTGTTAAACCTTTAACTCTATTTTCTTCCTTAAAAATTACGCCAGCACCTAAAAAACCTATTCCAGTAACAATATTTGATGCAATTCTATCTTGACTTGTAGGTCCGATTTTGATGGATAGGATGGTGAATAATGTAGCCCCCAAGCCAATCATCATCATGGTTTTTAAGCCTGCCGATTTACTTCTATACTCTCGTTCGGCTCCAATTAAACCACATAACAATGTTGCCAAAAGAAATTTATTGATTTCACTTTGTGTAATGAAATGGCTATTATCTAGAATATCGTTCATTGCCTTGATTTAACAACGGCAAATTAGTAAAAATCGTAACATCTTAAGCCATTTGCTCGGCCTCCATTAGAACTATTTTGGAAATATTTCTCATAACCCAAACCAATTTCCGATGTTCCGCCAGTATTGGTATAGTTAATTTTTGAGGTTGTAGCATCATGGCTAATACCCAATCTGATTTTTTCACCATTGGTTCTTCTGTTAAAAATATCGAAAATCACAGAGAACACTATGGCATCATTTCCGGCCGAATTTCCATCATTGCGGTACCAGATCCCGGCGTTTACTCCAGCATATTTATATTGCGTTCCAATACTGTAAGACATTACATTTTGCTGTTTATAGGCTACAAAAGATGGAATTAAGTAACTGCCGTCTCTGTCATACTGATCGGGAATAAGTGTGAGTTTATAACTTAGATTACCAGAAATACGAAGTGGCAATTTTGCTTGAAAGCCAGAAAGCGATTCATCGGGGCGGTTAATGTGGTGTGCTGCAACGCCCATCATAAATTTACCGTAAACCAAATTTGTTCCGGCATTGGCATCGAGATAAAAACGACTATCTATACTTGGCCTTTCTGCACCCGAAACACTTCCAGGAATATATCCAGTACTTATACCAATCTGATCTCCAAAAACCAATTTATCCCAATTTAATTTTTGATTGGTAACTCCAGCCTGCAAACCAAACGACAGCGTAAAATCATCGCCACCAATAATGTAAGAATAACTGGCCGCTATGTTATTTTTTACTAAATAAGCTGTTCCCTCGCTACTGCGATTAAAAATTAAGCCTATTCCACTATTGATACTCTGTAGATTCAAATCTCCTGAAGCACTCATATAAGAAAAATCGCTTGCTAAACCTGTCCACTGATTTCTATATAAGGCATTAAACCTAATATCGCCCTCAAATTGCCCAGTAAGTGCAGGATTTAAATAAATGGGTGCATTGTAAAATTGCGAGTAAATGTGGTCCTGCCCAAATAAAGCTATGGGAACCATCATTACAAGCATAAATAATATCCTCCTCGTCATCATCATCTAATCAAATATATTACACCCGTTTTCTTTGGTGGAGATGAATCGTATGTCATTCCTTTCCAATCGCTTCCATTAATAAACCTGATGTCTATTTTCCAATAATAAACACCCTGTTGTTGTTCTTCTCCCTTATAGGTTCCATCCCATCCCTCTAGTGGCGCTCCATCATCAAGTTTGGTGGTTTCCCAAAGTAGTTGCCCCCACTTGTTAAAAATTGTCATGTGCCATTCTTGAATTCCCCTACCTTTAGCCATAAAGGTTCGTAGTTCGTTTTTTGCGCTTGCTGGCATAAATGAATTCGGAAGATTTAAGAACCCAGGAACACCAACTATTCGAACAGTTTGAAAAGTGGATGAAGAACATCCCTCTTTATTGAAAGTCTTTAATGTTACGGTATAAGTCCCATCTTCTGCATAGGTGTGATTCGGGTTTTGCAAAGATGATACTGCGCCATCGCCAAAAGTCCATTCCCAGCTTGCAGAACCTATACTTGTATCCCGAAACCCAAAAGTATAATTTGGAATGGATATTTCGTTTCCTGGTGTAACTGAAAATGCAGCAACCGGAGGAGCAACAACTTTAATGTAATTGGTTAATGTAGCCGTATTGGTACAACCTAATGCACTCGTTGTTTTTAGGGTAACTGAATAATTATTTCCTGCACCTGTGAATGTGTGCGTAGGCTCAAATTCTTGTGAGGTTGTGCCATCACCAAAATCCCAAACATAACCAATTGCACTTTTACTTAGGTTTTTGAACTTTACGATAAGGCCATCGCAACCGCTGATTTTATCTGATGTAAAACTAACTGTAGGTTGCTCGTAAATGGTAACTGTTTCTGTTGTAAAATTAGTAGAGCAATCATTGTTGGCATCTAAACGAATGGTGTATTTACCCGCCTTAGTAAACGTATAAGGATATACACCGATTGTATTTGAAGTGGCAGTACTTATTTCACCCGTAGTTTCATTTGTGAAAGTATAAATAAACAAACTTGCTCCGCTGGTATTGTTTACAAAATTTACCGTAAATGGCGCACAACCTGTTTTCTCATTTCCGTTGATTACCAATTCAGGGACAATGTTATTTGGAGACACTTTAATTGTATAATCTGATGTGCTGGTTCCGCATTGGTTTACTGCAGTCATTACAACCTTAAAATCTTTTATAGTTAAAGTATTAAAAATATGATTAACACTACTTCTATCGGTTTTCACTAATGGCGGCGAACCATCACCAAAATCATAAGTATAAACCGTACCTGCACTTTCTGGAGAAGTATTGCTGAAGTTTACTGTAAATGGCGCACAGCCAACCGTTTTATCGGGAGAAAAAATAGAAACTGCTTTTGCCTTTACTAAAACTGTTGAGGTTTTGATAATGGGATCGCCGCAGGGTGTTAAGGTTTCTAACGTAATCGTATAGGTAATATCCTTTCCTGTAGGATCTGCCGGAAATGTAATAATTGGTGGTTGCGCCTGATTTGAACTCGCAATATCTCCGAAATTCCATTTAAAGGTTGCTTCAGTTAGCGAGCTTGATGTATTCGTAAAGGTAACGGCAACCGGCCCACATCCACCAGTTGTATTTTGGGTAAAAGATGGTGTAACAATTGGTGGAGTAGAAAAAGTATGGCTCATCTCATCACTACTACAACCCAAGCTACTGGTAGTTACAAGCTTAATTACCACAGCTTGATTTTCAGTTGGCAAATTGTAACCTGGAAATGTAGCACCTGTTCCAATCTGAATGTTATTAGCAAACCAAGTGTAAGAAGCATTTCTATTTGGATAGAGCACAGCAGCAATATTTGAAGCGGTTAGTTGAAAAGGTGCACACACTTTATCTTGAGTAAAAGTAAATTCTGCCTTGGCTGGCGGATTTACGGTTAACTTAATTTGATTACTGAAAATATTGGAGCAAGGCCCGCTAGCAATCGAACGCCTGTAATAAATGGTTACCGTTGGAATTGGTGGCGCATAACTTACCGCATTAGCTCCCAGAACATCAACCCAGGTAGTTCCGTTTAAACTCGACTGCCATTGATAAATATAAATTCCACTTCCGCCAGCTGGCGTAGAGCCCGTTAGCGGTGCGGCGGCTCCACCCAGGCAAATCTGTTGATCTGCAGAAATGGTATTATTGGTTAAACCCGGGAGAACATTTACCTGAACAGCATTGCTTATTGATGTACAAATGGTACTATTCACCAGTCTTCTGTAATAAGTTGAAGAATTTACAGCTAGTGTTAAATCCTTGTTTATTGCTGGAGACACATTACTCCATGTGCTTCCGTCAGCGCTGCTTTGCCACTGAAAAGTGAAAGAACCCGTTCCTCCTGTAGGTACATCTCCCATAATCGTAATGCTTTGCCCTGAACAAATTGGTATTGCTGATGCCGAAATATAATTGGTTACAGGAGAAAAATAAGTAATCGTAGTTTCTGATGATGATGGCGGGCAACTTCCGAACCCTGAAATTGTCCAACGAAATTTATAGGTTTGCCCAGGAATTAATCCAATTACACTGGTATTAAATAGTGTGGCATCTGTAATGGTAATTCCTGCTTGTCCAGAAATTAGCGCCCATAATCCGGTATTTGGTGATGGGTTATTTCCACTTAGGGTTACACCATTTCCGCTACATAAATTTTGATCGATCCCTGCGTTTGCGGCTACCGTCCCAGGATTTACAGTAATTGTGGTAACGGTTGATGTAGCTTCTGCACAAACTCCACTTTGCAAAACAGCTCGATATAATGTGGTAGTTGTTAATCCTGTAAACACAAATGGATTAGTTGTAGAAACCACAGTAGACCAAGTTAAGCCATTATCAACAGAGCGTTCCCATCTTACAATATTCCCAACCTGACCAGTTAAGCTTATACTTCCGCCATTTGACCCAGAACAAACAGTTGCATCGCCACTGCTTGTGCCGCCCACACTTATCGGACTAACGGTAATTTGTACATCATCACTGGTAGTGGAACATCCAGCATCACTGATTGTCCAGCGTAATACGTAAACATTGCCTGGCTGCAGACCAGAAAGAATAGTGTTATTTTTCGTGTCGTCGGCAAAACTGATTGAGGTTGGAGCAGAAACGATTGTCCACTTTCCATTGCCGACAGCTGGAATATTACCCTTTAAAGTATAGGTTGCTGAATTACAAATCGATTCATCGAGACCTGCATTTGCGAGAGTTGCACTTGGCAAAACCGTAATGGTAATAGTGGTTGGTACACCCGTGCAATTGCCAGATGATAATGGAACAATGGTATAAGTTACCGTTCCAGGTACAACACCTGTGTTGGTTAAAACATCATTAATTACTGTTCCTGGTCCAGCTGTTATACGGTTGCTATTTCCTGTAATCGAACCTGTAACCACACTTGTATAAGTATAGTTTGCTCCCGATGTATTAGATGATAGCGTGATGGCTGATGATGATTTATTACAAATTGATAAACTCGGTGCTATTGCTGTAGCGCTTGGATTTGGGTTTATTACAACGAATAAACTAAATGGCGTACCGAGGCAACCATCTTTTTGAGGTGTTATAACATAGGTTACACTTGCATCAGCATTTGCATCGGTATTTGTAATCACATCGTTAATATCACCAGAGCCTGAAGCGGAATATCCAGTTGCACTTGCTGTGCCCGTTGCAGTCCAGTTATACGTAACGCCCACTACTGCCGAAATTGGTTTGTAGGCAACCATTTTACCGGTACAAATAGTTTTACTTGCGGCACTAGTAAGGTTAATATTTTCCTTAATCCTTAAAATGATATCATCACTTATTTCATTACAAGGTGCACTTAACGAGGTAGTAGCTTTTAACTGCAAAGTTACTATACCACTCGCTTTCTCAGCTGCTGTAGGTGTATAAACGGCATTCAAATCATTTCTATTGGGAGAAAAGTTTCCTAAACCGCCAACCCAACTTTGTGATGTGGTTGTGCCCGAAATTGTTCCTTTTAAAGGGAAGCTTATATCGTTGAAGCAAATATTTTGATCGGCCCCTGCATTTACCACTGGTGCTGTGCTAAACGTTAATTTTTGGGTACGCGTAATTGTTCCGCAATTATTTGTATGAGTTACCGAAATGGTGTAGGTATCGTAGCTATCAAACTTTATTGATGGGTATTTAGTATTTGCTGTTGTGCCTCCGGTAAAGCTAAAAGTTCCTGATCCCGCAGGTGTAACTGTCCATGTATAAGTACCCGCTAAATCCTGGGCCGTTCCGGCAATGGTTGTTTTGGTAGGACCAGAGGTTGTATTATTAAAATCGTAAGTGGCCAGATTACATAAAATAACATCTGGAGAAAGCGTTGCAATGGGAGTTGTATTAACCACAACAGTTTGAGGTGCGGTAGTAACTAATCCACATGATGGTGTGTTAATCCCCAAAGTTATGGTGTAGGTTCCAGATGTTGTAAAGTTAAATTCTGGTTCCTTACTTGCTGCATTTGTACCGTTAGCAAAAGTTACTGTTGGAGTAACTGTCCAAACGTAAGAGTTTGCAAGGTTACAAATATTATCAAGCACAGAGCTATCAGTTGGCTTTAGGGTTGAACCCGCACAAATTAAGGTTGTAGGCAAAGTAAAAGCTGGCTTTGGCGGATCCTGAATACAGATTTTAAATTCAATCGGATCAGCATTACAAGAACCCGAACTGCTCGATTCTAAACGAATGGTGTGCTCTCCATTGGTGATAAACTTGGTTACCAAACTAAAGGATCTTGGTTTATTTACTTCCCTAATTACACCATCTATAAACCAATTATAGGTTACCATGTTTGGCGTACAGGCTGGTGTATTGGTGTTTGGATCCTCTCCAAGAACAGAAGTATTTGTAAAGGTAATATCAGTATTGGTACAGCCTGAGGTACCCGAAGAAATTGAATTTACTGGCTTTACAACAACCTTTGCCGATGAGGAAACTGGCGTACCTACATTACCGCAAAAAGCATTCGATACATTTATGGTAACATCGAAAGCATTATAAATAGTACCAGCACTTGTTGTCGAGACATTTCCGCATGAAGATTTAGTGTAGGCATGTTGAACTTTACCACCATTAGCCCTAATATCACAAAGTGTGTAAACTGATGTGCTTTGATCGCCCCAGGTAATGGTGTAAATATCTCCAGGAAAGTTATTCTGAATACCTGCTGAGGATGTGATATCAACGTTAAAGGTTAAAAAACCCATTGGCAAACAAACAATGTTATTCCCTGTGGTTCCAAAGGCTGTAATACTTCTATTGTTAATTAACAAATATGCTTTTGTTCCAATTGTACCATTTGGCATAACCGCCTTGGCGATGATGGTATAATGTGCAAGCTGGGCTGTAAAATTTTGAATTGCTGTAGGGAAAGGAAGTAAGGTTGGTGCGCCACCATTTACCTCATCTGTAATACTGGCGGTTACCGTACTGGATGAGGTAGACTCGTTTGTTAAATAAGTGATATTATCTGCTTTACTGATACAGGTTCCGAAAGTTTCAGTGTTGCTTGCAGTTAAATAATTAGATGTAAGTTTTGCTTCAACCGAGGTACCTGCCCTTACCTCAAATGGTCCAGATTCTGTACTTACAGCCGCTGGGCTGGTTGCCTTAACCCTAACTTTATAACCTGTTCCTGCTGGTGTACCCTTGGGAATTATACCATTAACATAGGTACTGTAAAATCCGGTATAACTACCAATTAAGGTTTCAGAACCAAAACTTCCATTCTGATCGGATAGATATAACTCAAATTTATTTCCGGGAATTGCACAATTTGAGCCTGCATTAAAGGGCACGCCTATGGTACTTCCTGGCGTAAATGGACCTGCATCAACTGCACCAACATTTATTTGTGCAGAACTTGCGGATGTATAAAATAGTACCCCACAAAAGAGGGCAAAAAAAAGCCATTTCCTTTTACAACGAATCTTCATAAATCTCTAACACTGGGAATGATTTTATTGGGTTCGAAAGCGTTTGTTTGGTGAACTTTGGCTTTTAAACACACTACTCAATTATGTGTAGTGGTGTCGATCTACGATGCTTCAATAAATATCAACCGTAAAGTAAGTAATTTTTGCATTACACTTCTAGAAATTTACACCAACATTAACTAAATGAATAGGTTATAAAACCAAATGATGGCTTTAGGATATTCAAAGGCATAAAAAAACCTCCAAGGCATGCATGCCTTGGAGGAATATTTTTACACGAAAAAATTTCGCTTAAAAGATAGATGGTACGATTTACATCATGCCGCCCATGCCACCTCCGCCACCCATAGGAGGCATAGAAGCGCCACCTTCTTCAGGTTCGTCTGCTAAAACAACTTCTGTTGTTAATAACATCGCTGCGATAGATGCTGCATTTTCTAATGCTACACGACTTACTTTAGTTGGATCGATAACACCAGCACCAATTAAGTTTTCGTATACGTCAGTACGAGCATTGTAACCGAAATCGCCTGTTCCTTCTTTAACCTTTTGAACTACGATAGAACCTTCAATACCTGCGTTTTCGCAAATTTGACGTAATGGCTCTTCAATAGCACGACGGATAATCTGAATACCAGTGTTTTCATCTTCATTAATTCCTTTTAAATCAGCTAAAGCCTCAACCGCACGGATGAAAGCAACACCACCACCAGCAACAATACCTTCTTCTACAGCTGCACGAGTTGCATGTAAAGCATCATCAACACGGTCTTTTTTCTCTTTCATTTCAACCTCACTAGCTGCACCTACGTAAAGAACCGCAACACCGCCAGCTAATTTAGCCAAACGCTCTTGTAATTTTTCTTTATCGTAATCAGATGTAGTTGTATCTATTTGTGCCTTAATTTGGCTAACACGAGATTTAATATCATCAGAATTACCAGCACCGTTGATTACAGTTGTATTGTCTTTATCAACAACAACTTTCTCAGCAGAACCTAAGTAAGTTAAATCAGCATTTTCTAACTTATAACCTCTTTCTTCTGAAACCACGATACCGCCAGTTAAGATTGCAATGTCTTCTAACATAGCTTTTCTTCTATCACCAAAACCTGGAGCTTTAACCGCAACAACTTTTAACGAACCACGGATTTTGTTTACTACCAAAGTAGCTAAAGCTTCACCATCTAAATCTTCAGAAATGATCACTAAAGGTTTACCAGTTTGAACAGTTTTTTCTAAAACTGGCAACAATTCTTTCATGTTGCTAATTTTTTTGTCGTAGATTAGAATGTAAGGATTTTCTAATTCCGCTTCCATTTTATCTGCATTGGTAACAAAGTATGGAGATAAATAACCTCTATCAAATTGCATACCCTCAACAGTTTTAACTTCAGTTTCAGTACCTTTTGCTTCTTCAACAGTAATTACACCATCTTTACCCACTTTGCTCATTGCCTCAGCAATTAACGAACCGATTACCTCATCATTGTTTGCTGAGATAGATGCAACTTGTTTGATTTTGTTGTTATCATCACCAACAGCTTGAGATTGTGCTTTTAAGTTAGCAACAACAGCAAGAACTGCTTTATCAATACCACGTTTTAAATCCATTGGATTTGCACCAGCAGCAACATTTTTAATACCAGTAGTAATAATCGCTTGAGCTAAAACTGTAGCAGTTGTAGTTCCATCACCAGCAATATCTGCTGTTTTAGAAGCTACTTCCTTAACCATTTGAGCGCCCATGTTTTCAACCGCATCTTTCAATTCGATTTCTTTTGCAACCGTAACACCATCTTTGGTAATTGCTGGTGAACCGAACTTTTTATCGATGATTACGTTACGACCTTTTGGGCCTAAGGTTACTTTTACTGCATTTGCAAGAATATCAACACCTCTTTTCAGGGCATCGCGTGCTTCTACGTTATATTTTACTTGTTTTGACATTTTGTTTTTGAATTTTGAATGATTGTATGAGAGAATGATTGAATGTTCATTCCTCAAATTCTTTATAATTATTTATTTGACCTATGCTGAATTCACTCATTCGAAATTCAGTCATTCAATCATTAATTATCCTACAACAGCGTAAATATCTGTTTCACGCATGATTAGGTAATCTTGGCCTTCGTAAGGGAATTCGGTACCACCGTATTTACCATAAATAACAACATCGCCAACTTTAACGGTAGCTTTTTTACCTTCAGAATCTTCTTCAGAAACAGAAACTACAGTTCCTTTAGATGGTTTTTCTTTAGCAGTATCAGGGATATACAAACCCGATGCAGTTTTTTCTTCTGCCGCAGCCGGTTCTACGATTACTCTGTTCGAACTGCCAGCAATTGGTTTAAGGTTTAACGCCATAACTTTTATTATTTTTTATTTTGATTTAAGTTTTTTACTACCCATACAATTAACACTTTTTGTGCCAATAGGTTTAGAGGGACAAATTTTCACCAAACTGTCAAAAACGCTACCCCAAATAAGAATGCTCGTGTCAGCTTGGCAGAGAAGATTTGTGTTAAATGTCAAATAAAGATTTTCATCCAAACCAAATTATAGGCATCCGTCATTGCGAGGCACGAAGCAATCTCAATGCGATAGGTTGGTTAGCGAAAGTTTTAGGATTGCTTCGTGCCTCGCAATGACGGAAATGCGTCAGAATGTACCGTCTAAATTAATACTTAATAAAGCTTTTGAAAAGGACTATAACAATGATACTACCACAAAAAAGCCGTCAACCCTAAACCAAAGGTGATGTGGTTAAACTTTACTTTTTCGCTTCCTTGGTTTTTAAAAGTGTAATTTCCATCTGAATTAATTTGGTCGATAACATCTACAGTGAAGTCATTATTGGAATCGAAATAACTTACGTAAGCTTTAACACCAGGATTTCGTTTCACTTGTTTTTGAATACCCAATCCTGCCGACCAACTAAAGGCCGATTCTGGTTTATAGCGAAAAAACGGCAACTCTTTCCCCTTAAAAAGGTCTTGATAGTCCTCCTTGATGTTCAAAATTACTTCGCCTTGCGCACCTGCTGATGTACCACCGTTAAGCTTTCCAGTTATGAACCAATTTTTAGGAAGTGGAATGCTAAAGTTGGCTGGGTATAAAACCTATCACTCACAGTTAATATATCTGGATCGGCAAAATCGAGTTGATCATCATTCATTGGAAAGCTCGAGAAAGCAAACTCGGCACCAATGCCCACATTTTTAGAAAAAAACCAAGCACCTTCCAAGCCAAAGTTAAAGCCAGTTTTGGCGTAAAGGCCACTGTTTTTATCTGTTAAATCTTTGCTTAATGCTTCCGCATAGTCCAAACGAAGTTCGATGAAGCTGGGGTTTAAATGTACTGGAATCGGGTTATTATTTAATTTAATGTGCTCACCATGTTCTTTGAAAATTCTATCGGCAATAACATAACCAACCTCGGTTGATAAAATTCCAATTCCGGCGCCAGCCAAAACATCCGAAATCCAATGTCTATAGTTAAGTTCTCTGCCCACTGCTGTTGCGGTTGCCGCGGTGTAGGCACCAATACTGTAAAGTGGAGATCGATATTGCCCATACTCTTTGTGTAAGAATGTAGCATTCATAAACGAATTGGCCGTATGGCCGGATGGAAAAGAATTATGAGTGCTTCCGTCTGGTCGCTCCACCTTCGCCGTGTATTTAACCGTATTTACAACCGAGGCCATAATTACAGCAGAAAAAGCATAAGAAACTAACGCTCTTCCAATTTTATGCTTGCCCTTTATCCCTGCCGCATTTAGGGCAAAAACCGTTGCCACTGGCGCATATTGCAGGTAATCATCATAGTGATATCTAAAAGTTGGGAGATAGCGATTTCGAAGTTCTCGCACATCTTTTCTAACACCCCAAGTAGCGGCACTACCTGCCAATAATAGAACTGGAACGGAAGAGATTCGCACCGCTTTCGACTTAAAGAAGTTATCCTTTACAATGGTGCTGTCGATAATCTCAATTTGTTGTGAATAGGAATTTTGGGCAATTAAAAAAGTCAATATCGTACCCAAGAGAAATGAAGAGCATTTTTCATATTGAGGAAGCCTAATCAGAAGACCTTTATCTAAGATTAAAGATAATAATTTTTACTTTTTCACAGAATAGAAAAACTGATTTAATAAATTTTAAGATTGTTATAAACCAAAAAAGCTTTCCCTTTTGAGGGAAGCTTTTAAAATTAATGCTTTACGATTAATTATTTCTTTGTAGTATCTGCTGGTGCAGGTGCTACAGGTTTAGTACTATTTAACCCGCCACCAAGTGGAGATGGTGATGGTGTTTTATCTAAACGTTCTTGAATAGCTGAGTTACCAACCGCTGTTGCGCCACCACCAGTTTTAGCAATGGTAGTAATTGATAATGTTAAAACAACAATCGCTGCTAACAATATCCACGATCCTTTTTCTAAAACATCACCAGTACGTTGTACACCAAACATATTGCTTGTACCGCCACCAGCCGCTAAACCACCACCTTTAGGATTTTGTATCAATACAAATAAGCCTAAAGCTACACACACAACAATTAATAAAATGATCAAAAAGGTTACCATGGCAATATTATATTTTAAAATTTCTTTTCTATAGATTGGATAAGGTCGGCAAAGTAACCACTTTTTTCTGGATATTTCAAACTTAATTTTTTATAAGTATCTATGGCTTTGTGGTAAAGCATTTGCTCGATATAAATTTTGGCCAAAGTTTCAGAAACCAAGTCGTAACGGTCTTCTGCACTCTTTTTCGCTTTGTTCTCGTTATCGATCTGCTCTGGTTTTGGTGGTTTTATTGTTGGGTCTTCCTTTAAAAACTTATCGATAATCTCTGCTCCCTTTGCATCCTTAACCTCTCCGTTAGGATATTCGGCCAAGTGATCTGCAACCTCGAACGGTGTTTGAATATGAAAGATATGCTCTACAAACTGCTGTTGAAACTCAGCACGATTTTGTTGTTGCGTTGGCTGAGTTTGCTTTTTTGCCAAACCTGGCTTTGGTTGAGCATAAGGCTGAAAAATTTGTTCATGCTCCTTACGTGTTTTAGCCAACCACCATAAAAAGGTATAAGGTAATTGATCGTCATCGTATTTAGAAACGCGATGAAGTTCAGGCTCATCGGGAACAACAGTTTCTATGTGCGGTGCTTCTACAACAACGTCTGTGCTCAATTTTTGCTCAAAAGCGAAGAAATCTGAGGCAGCAATGCTTTCAATAAAAGAATCTTCCTCAACGGGCAAATCCATTAAATGGCTATCGATGCCTGGTAAATTATTCGGCGTTTCTATATTAATGGGCTGGGTAATATTTGGTACCGAAACCTCATTTGGTTCGCCAATTTCATCAAAAATCTCTTGCTCATCTTGGCTACTTTCCGCATCAATCTCAGCAAAAGCACGCTCATCTTCAAGCGCTGTTATTTCTTCCACATCTTCTTTTATCGAAACCATATTCAACACATGGAACAGCACATTTCCCTGACTATATAAAGCCGCTTTAGGAATAAATGAAGCTTCGGCTTTTGCCAACAACAAATGAATGGGCTGGGCATAAGGATATAAGGCTGCCATTTCCTTTAACATGGGTACATGCTCTGGCCCAACCTTTCCGGGTTGTGCAAGTAAATTTGCCAGTAGCTTATTGTTATCCATTATCGAGGTTTGCCGCTAAGTTAAAAAATGTAGGCGGTTTTTTGAAAAACTTTGTCTAAGATCACTTAGATTATTACCATTGCGCAAAAGCTCTGTTGAAAATATCTTCCGTAAGCTGTTTGTTAATATTTTCAATTGCGCCAGGCAATAAAGATTGTATCGGCGCACCAGCCAATGGAAAATCGAAGTTACGCGTAAAACTTTCCTCGAAGCTATTTTTAGTGCCGGGTTTATCTAAAGTACTCGTGTATTTAACAGATATTGTAATGGTTAGTCTGTTTGCCCCAGCGGTAGGTGTAGTGCTAGATTGTAGCGCTACCGGTTTAATGTCGTAACCTGTAATTCTTCCCTCGAAAGTTGCATCGGCCTCATTGGTAACTAAACTTAGGTTGGTTTGATTACGAATTCTGGTTTTTAAAGCCTCGGTAAATTGATTGCTTAAGGTAGGTATAACCAATGGCGCATTATTTTCAAATACCCTCACATTTACCGTTTTTAAACCTACGGTAGAAGCTCCGCTAAACTTGTAAGAACAAGCGTTAAGCGCAATCGCGATTAGGATTAATGTGAATAATTTTATTTTCATAAAGGCTAAATTAGAGCTTGATTTCTTAATCACAATACGCAACTTATAAATTTAATTCTTTTATCTTTCGGTAGAGCGTACGTTCAGATATTCCAAGTTCTTGTGCTGCAAATTTACGCTTGCCCTTATGTTTTTTCAATGCTTTTTTTATCAGGTCAGATTCCTTATCAATTAGTGATAAAGATTCTTCAACCTCTTCTGCATCATGAGCAAAGTAATCGGCATTGCCATTATTGTTGTTATTATTACTACCGTTTGGTGTTGGCTGCTGAATGGTAAAGGCATGTTCTTGGCCAGCTGGCAATTCTACGTCTCTGTAGAGTTGATTGATGTACTGTGGATTATCAGCCAAAACCGTTGCCGTATTTCCACCATGTTGAATGATTTCTGCCACCAATTTTTTAAGCTCCACCATATCCTTTTTCATATCGAAAAGCACCTTGTACAAAATATCTCTTTCTGTAAAATCTTCTTTCGATTGAGAATTGATAGTCATTGGCAAGTTACTGCCAGCTTCATTTGGAATATAGTTTAAAATTGCCTGTCCGGTTACGTTTCTTTCTTTCTCTAAAACGCAAATTTGCTCGGCGATATTCTTTAACTGTCGAACATTACCCGGCCAGCTATAATTGGTTAAAATTTGTACTGCATCTGGCTCTAAATGCAAAGCCGGACTGCGATATTTATCACTAAAATCGGCAGCAAACTTTCTAAACAATAAATAAATATCCTCTTTACGCTCATGCAAAGCAGGAATGCGCAATGGAACAGTATTTAATCTGTAGTATAAATCTTCACGGAATTTTCCGTTTTTAACGCGGTTATAGACATCAACATTGGTGGCTGCGATAATCCGAACTTCTGTTTTTTGAACTTTTGATGAACCAACGCGTAAATATTCGCCACTTTCTAAAATCCTCAACAAACGGGCCTGAGTACCCAAAGGTAATTCGGCAACCTCATCTAAGAAAATTGTTCCGCCGTTGGCAACTTCGAAATAACCTTTACGGGCTTCGTGTGCTCCTGTAAACGAACCTTTCTCGTGGCCAAATAATTCTGAATCGATTGTTCCCTCAGGAATGGCGCCACAATTTACGGCAATAAAAGGCCCGTGTTTGCGGGCACTCATTTGATGGATAATTTGCGAGAAAACCTCTTTACCACTTCCACTTTCACCAGTAATTAACACCGACATATCGGTTGGCGCTACCTGGCTTGCAATATCGATGGCACGATTAAGTAACGGCGAATTGCCAATAATACCGAACCGCTGTTTTATATTTTGTGTATCCATTTATTAGTATTGAGTATCAGGTATCAAGACTGGGTATTTAATCAGACCAGCTCCGTCATTGCGAGGCACGAAGCAATTTTACTACTTGAGGTTTAGAGCGACCGCATTAGGATTGCTTCGTGCCTCGCAATGACGAAACCTTAAACTATTCTTCCAATCAGCGTAGCTGATGTGCATTTTTCAATTAATACGTTTGCGTACTGGCCAGGCTTAACACCATCAATTGCAGGGAAAATTGCCATTGCTCCGCTATCTCCTCTTCCACAATAATCCTGGTCAGATTTTTTTGATGTTCCCTCGATTAACACACGAACCGTTTTGCCAATCCATTCTTGCAAACGCAATAATGAATGCGCTTGTTGCTTAGCTAAAATTTCGGCCAATCTGCGTTTTTTAACTTCTTCGGGAATATCATCTTCTAGCTTACGGGCGGCCAATGTTCCTGGTCTTTCAGAATAAGTGAAATTATAGGCAAAATCATATTTCACGTAATCCAACATGCTCAAAGTATCCTGATGTTCTTCTTCAGTTTCGGTGCAGAAACCTGCGATGATATCGGTAGAAATTGCACAACCTGGAATAATATTTTTAATCGCATCAATACGATTGATATACCATTCACGGCTATAAGTTCTGTTCATTAAATCCAAAATACGTGTATTTCCCGATTGAACAGGCAAGTGAATATAATTGCAAATGTTATCGTATTTGGCGATGGTATATAAAACCTCATCGGTAATATCTTTCGGGTGCGAGGTAGAGAAACGAACTCTTAAATCAGGATTTATCAACGCTGTTTGTTCCAGCAATTGAGCGAAATTCACCGTTTCAGTTCCATCTTCCGAAGTCCAAGTGTAAGAATCTACGTTCTGCCCCAAAAGTGTAACCTCACGATAGCCGGCCTCAAATAAACTTTGTGCTTCTGCTACAATCGAATGTGCATCGCGACTGCGTTCTCTGCCACGAGTAAATGGTACCACACAGAACGAACACATATTATTACAACCACGGGTAATCGAAATAAAAGCAGTAATTCCGTTGCTGTTTAAACGAACCGGGCTAATATCTGCGTAAGTTTCCTCTCGAGATAAAAGTACATTAACGGCTTTATGGCCACTTTCTACCTGCTCAATTAGGTTAGGCAAATCACGATAAGCATCCGGCCCAACAACTACATCTACCAAACGTTCTTCCTCTAAAAACTTAGATTTTAAACGTTCTGCCATGCAGCCTAAAACCCCAACAATCAACTTCGGATTACGACGCTTTTCTACCCCAAATTGCGACAAACGATTCCTTACCCTTGTTTCTGCATTCTCACGAATGGAGCAAGTGTTGATGAAAATTACATCTGCTTCGTGGTAATCGCCAGTAGTCTCAAAACCTGTTTCAGAAAGGATAGAAGCCACAATTTCACTATCAGCGAAGTTCATTGCGCAACCATAACTTTCGATGTATAATTTACGGGCATCAACTTTTATAGGCGTATCTAAAATTAAAGCTTCGCCTTGTCTGGTCTCATCGTGCGTCTTATCCTGTACTTGTAAATCAATCATTATTTAAAAACTTTTGGGGATTGCAAAAATACATAAATAAAATTAAAAGTGACAAATTGACATATTTAGTTTAAATGTTTACAAATCGATTATTTTAATGACCTTGTTCGTTTAAACAAATGGCAATGAATTGGCTGTAAAACTATTCTAAACCGAGCAACTTGCCTGTAAAATTCATTGCCGTTGACTTCAGTCAACGGAACCGTTACACATGCTAATTACCGTAAAATGATTTGGAAATTAATTCTCCGGTTTCTATAGTGGTCTGCAGCCCCGCTATCCCTACTGCCGTGAAAAACGGCATTCGTACTATCGGGTTTATGAACAAAGGTTTTCATATACCATCAAAAAAAACCAAATGAACCGTAAGTCAAAGTTTTAAAATTAGCACCAATTTAAGTTTGCATCGAATTTTTACCTCACCCTATCAAAGTTTTTGCATTGGCAACTATTATGCTGTCCCTCCCGATGTAAAATCGGGAGGGATTTAATGGACAGTGAATAATACACATTGGCTCAAGCACAGTCTCAATTTCCCCTCTATCCAAGGAGAAAGATGCAATGCCAAACAATAACCATTACCGTTCATAGGGTGAGGTTTAGCTCAAAACACTTGGGTGAACAAAATTTTATTCTGCTTTAAAATGGTTCTCTTTATTAATAATAAATCCTCGATGAAATATATGCAGGGGTGAACAATCGCCCGTAAATTCATTGCCGTTCACTTCAATCAACGGAACATACATTAAAAAACCTTTCTAGCCACTATCTGTTATTAAGCAATAACTTATAAAAATGACAGCTCAAAAAAGAAGCCGGATTTGGATTTGGATAGGAAGCATTTTCGGTGTGCTAATTTTAATTTTAGCATTTGGCGCAATGTATTTAAGCGCCAAATGGAAGCCGCTACTCACCGAAAAAATAAAGGCTGGCGTTTACAATGGCTCGCATCATTTATATAAAATAGATTTCAAAAGCATCAATTTAAATTTAATTACCGGCAGTGTGGCGCTTCGTGAGGTTACGCTTACGCCAGATACATTAGTGTTCGATAGTTTGAAAACATTGAAGCTTGCTCCCGCACACACCTTTGAAATCAAGCTAAAAAAATTACAGATAACACGGGTTGGCATACTAACAGCCTACTTCAAAAAGCGTGTTGACGTAAATGAAATTAGGTTGGATAAACCATCCATCAATATGGTTTTTAACAAGGTGCCTAAGAAAATTGATACCACCGAAGTTAAAAAATCGCTATACGAGCAGATATCGAAAACCTTTAAGTCTGTTCGTGTTCGGTTGGTTAAAATTGTAGATGCCGATTTCGATTACATCAATAAAAGTGGTATTAAGAAAACCAAGAACTCCATCAAACACCTGGATATTACGGTTAAAGACTTCCTATTAGATTCCTTATCAGGCAGCGATACCTCCAGGTTTTATTACACCAAAGATGTATCCTTTCAATTGGCTGGTTATAAATCCATCACCAAGGATAAAATGTATTCGATGAAAGTGGATACTATCAGCGGCTCTGCTGCCTCGAAAAAAATTACAGTGAAAGGGCTTAAATTAATGCCACTTTATCCAGAATTAACCTTTGCCAGAAAATATAAAACCCAGAAGGACCGATACAATTTAGCCTTTGATAAAATAGAGTTTAATGGTGTAGATTTTATTGGCCTAAACACCGATGAAAAATTGCATGCAAAATCGCTGAGGGTTGGACCAGCAACGGTAGAGGTCTTTATGAGCCGAGAATCTCCAGCTCCAACAGGATTGGATAAAGGTCAAAACTATCCGCATTTGGCGTTGAAGAGATTAAATCTTCCCTTAATTATCGATACCGTAAAACTTAGAAACATCGATTTAAAATATTCAGAGTATAATCCAGCAAGCAAAAAGACTGGTTCGGTAAGCTTTAAGGCATTAACAGGAAACATCCTCAACGTAACCAATGATAGTCTACGATTAGCAAAAAACAACCATGCTAAAGCCGATTTAAATTCGCTTTTAATGGGAACAGGTAAGTTTAATGTTAAAATCGATTTCAACCTGACCGACAACAATGGGGCATTTAGTTATAGCGGAACATTGGGCAAGTTCGACATGAAGCAGTTAAATTCCCTATCTAAAAACCTTGGTCTGATAGAAATCGAATCGGGAAATATTCAGCATATAGACTTTAAGGCAAATGGAAACTTAAGAACCGCAAAAGGCTCAATGAATATGCTCTATACCGATTTAAAAGTAAAACTGCTTTCGGATAATATTGATGGCGAGGGGACAAAAGAAAAAGGCTTTTTGTCCTTTTTGGCAAATACCATTCTAGTAAAGGATGAAAATCCTAAAAAGGGTGAGGCACCAAGAACAGCCACCATGACCAATACCAGAATAAATTCTGCCTCATTTTTTAACCTGATGTGGAAAACGGTTTTTGTGGGAATAAAGGATATTGTAGGTGTTGGCGTTGTTCCAGAAAAAAACCCTGTTAAACAGCAAAAAGTGATCGCGAAAAAAATTAGGGAGCAAAAAAGAGCGGATAGAAAGGCGGCCAGAATAGCCAGAAGAGAAAAAAACTAGTCAGACATTTTCTACAAATACTTTTATAAATGTATATTGCTGATAAAAACATCCCGTATTTCTTAAATGCCAGATACTAAAAGACGACGTTATAAAATTTTCAAATGGATTACGGGAACAGTACTCGCCCTTTTTATAATACTTGGTGGTATTGCATGGTTTTTAAATGTTAAATCTCGTCCGCTGCTAACCGATAGAATTAAAACGCTTCTATATAAATCTACCGATAGTTTATACACCATCAGTTTTACTAAGGTTTCTACCAATATCTTAACCGGAAATGCAACACTTCAAAATGTAAAGATTGTTCCGGATACGCACCGATTTAGAGAATTAATTACCCTGAAAAGGGCACCAAACAACCTATACACAGTCAGCTTAAAAAAGTTAGTGGTAAAACATTTTCATCCACTAACCCTTTACCGCGATCAGAAACTCCAAATAGATGAAGTGCTTTTTGATAAACCTGAGGTGGTAATGATGAACCAGCAATTTGATTTTAACGAGGGTCGTGCTCCTCGTCCAATCAAATCGCCTTACGCCATGATTGCCAAAAACCTAAAGGAATTCAGTATCAAAAATATCCTTTTTAAGGATGTAAGCTTTAAATACGTAAATAATAATATCGTTAATGCTACTCCATTTTCTATTGATGATCTTAACATCACCTTGACAGACTTATTGGTAGATTCTACATCAGCAGAAGATCCCACTCGCTTTTATTTGTTAAAGGATATTGTTATCAACCTCAAGAATTATGTTTATGCCACGCCCGATAAGATGTACAACATTAAGCTCGATAAACTTGATTTTAGGGCGACCACAGGCAAGTTAAGGATTAACAGTTTTGCATTTGAGCCGCTTTACGATGAAATGAAATTTGGCCAAGTTGAGGGTTATGCCAAGGAACGTTTCAATATAAAAATGAGCGATATCCTTCTAAACGGAATAGATCTACCGCTTTACATTAGCAAGCAGGAACTTTGGGCCAAGGAAATGGCCATTTCCAACGGACTTGTTGCGGTTTTTAATAATACAGGATTGCCCCAAAAAGCAAAGGAAAGTAAAATTGGCAAGTTTCCACATCAACTTTTGCAGTTGGTTAATGCGCCGATTTTGGTGCAGAAAATACAATTGAAAGATGTTGATATCACCTATGGGGTTTTTAACAGCGAAAGCCAGCAGCGAGGCAAGCTTACATTCGAACATACCTCTGGAACCATAAAAAACGCTACAAATCTCGAAAAAATCAAGGCTATAAATCCAGTGATGGATGTAAACCTTACTTCTTATCTTTTTGGGCAGGGCAAACTCGATCTACATTTCAAATTCGATTTAACGGCGAAAGATGGTGCTTTTGATTATGATGGCGTACTCCATAGTTTCAATGCCCGGGTTTTAAATCAAATTACCAAACCTCTGGGCCTTGTGAGAATAAACAGGGGAAGCGTAGATCAGCTTAAGTTTAACTTTAAGGCAAATGATTTGGGCGCAAAAGGCAAAGTTGCTTTCTCCTATTACGATCTTTCCGTTTCCTTAATGAAAAACGATCCGGGTAAAGATCACCTCGTAGCACGCGGACTACTCTCTATTTTGGCAAACGCCTTAATTATCAATTCAGAAAACCCTGGGCCCAATGGCAAATTGGTTACTGTAGATGTAGATTATGATCGCCCGAGCAACTCTTCCTTTTTTAATATGATTTGGAAAAGCCTTTTTATTGGCATAAAATATAGTGTTGGCATTACCGAAGAAAAGCAAACCGTAATGCGAGAACATATTGCAAATTTTAAGGCCATGCAGCAAAGTCATAGGCAGCGTAAACAGAAGAGGTTACAACGCAGACAACAAAAAGAGCAAAGAGAACAAAATGAAAAACGGTAAAACTGTAACCTTTTTATATCTTTAATATCTAAACCTTAAAATTAAAGCTATGATTATTGCCCTCATTATTATCGGAATCATCTTCCTTTTCGGAATTTTCTTTTACAATTCCCTTATCGGAAAGAGAAATCAAGTCACCAACGCTTTCTCTGCGATTGATGTAATGCTTAAAAAGCGATTTGATTTAATTCCCAACCTTGTAGAAGTAGTAAAACAATACACCAACTACGAACAAGAAACGCTTACCAAAATTGTAGAGTTAAGGGCAAAAGCCACTTCTGGAAACATCAGCGATGCTGAAAAAGCACAAATTGATAGTCAACTGAGCAGTAGTGTAAAAGGCTTGATGGTAAATGTAGAAAACTACCCAGATTTAAAGGCGAATACAAACTTCATCAATCTACAAACCACTTGGACAGAAAGTGAGGAACAAATTGCGGCTGCCCGCAGAACTTACAATTCATCCGTAACGGATTACAACAATGCCATAATGATGTTTCCTGGGAGTTTTTTTGCTGGAATGCTAAATTATCAACCTATTCCTGTATTAGAAACTGCAGCAGAAGAAAGAAAAAACATCAGCGCAAAAGATCTTTTTAACAGTTAATGCAATTCGGTATCGACACGAATGTAGCCCTGCAAAATGTATTGGCTACCATGGAAGTGGAGCGCAAAAAAATAGCCGCAGCACAAACAAAAGGCTATATTTTTCTTGGCGTTGGCGTAGTGCTAGCCATTCTTGGCTTTGCTTTGGGCTTCCCGATTCCAGCGGTTATCGGTGGCTTAATTCCCTGTATTTATGGTGGTGTTTTACTTTATCAAATTAGCGATGAATTAAGTGCTTATAAAACGGCTTATAAAAATGATGTGATTGGCGCCGCACTTAAATTTTTAGATCAAAGCCTTACCATAAGTCCTAATCAAGGCATAGATTCATCAGAATTTGTTTACACGCAGCTTTATAGCCAAGGGCCAGATCGTTACAAAACCGAAGATCTGGTTACCGGTTCTGCCGGGCAAACAAGATTCTATTTTGCAGAGGTTCATGCTGAATATAAAACGACGACGCAAACCAAGAATGGAACAAAAACGGAATGGCACGATATTTTTAAGGGAATTATTTTTGCTGCCGATTTTAACAAGAACTTTAAAGGGGTAACAATCGTTAAGCCAAAGGATTTTGGAAATGCGATAGGCGCTTGGTTCTCGAAAAATGTATTCTCATTCGGCAGTAATGATGTGGTACAATTGGAAAATCCCGATTTTACCAAGGCCTTTGTAACCTATGGAAGCGATCAGGTGGAGGCGAGATACCTTTTAACCCCTGCCATGATGGAAAGGATCTTAAAACTAAACGCACAAAGCAGCTATAGCATCACTTTATCTTTTATCGAATCGAGAATGTACATTGCTTTTCCGCTGGATAGAAATTATTTTGAAGCACCGATTTTTAAATCATTGCTTAATCCAGATGCCTTAAATGATGATATCACCACGATAAAATTTATGTATGATATTGTTAAGGAGCTAGATCTTAACACCAGAATTTGGGGGAAGAATTAATACCGCGATATTTATTTGTAAAGCAAGGGCAGTAATGCTTAGGTGAGTTTGTTCCCGCTTTTGCTCCAACAAAGCAGAAAAAGCTTTTGGTTTCCACGGCAATCGGGTTTAGTTTACTTCTGTATTGCTTCTAGGTTGGGTTTTGTATTGCCTTATGAAAAGAAATAGGCTAACTCAAATGCTTCTTAACAATTTCCTCAAGGGCAGCAATATCAAATGGCTTAGAAAGATAACTGTCAGCACCAGCTTCATCAGCAAGTGAAGAAATATCATTGTTGGCAGAGAAATAAATCACAGGAATATGTTTTAAATCAGGGTGTTGCTTCAATGCTCTAGTTGCCTGAATCCCACCTAAATCAGGTAACCAGTTATCCATAAAAATTAAGTCTGGCATATAATCCGAAACCTGTTTTTCAATATCATTAGCAGTTTCCGATGTTTTAATTTCATAACCTGCATCTTCTAAAATGAAAGTACACAAATCGAGGATATCTCGGTTATCATCAAACACAAAAACTTTCTTGGCAATTATCATATCTTCTCCTTTGGAAAAACAATCTAATTTAATTTATTTATAAAGCCAGCCATATCATAACTATTTAAGGTAATATGTGGCTTTACGTTTAGAACGGCTTGTTGCGGCATATACGGCATAATTGCAGTACTTGGATTTTGAATAACCACACAACCACCGAAATTGTTTACATTTTTTAATCCTTCCATTCCATCGGCATTAGAGCCAGAAAGCAAAATGCAAACCAATTCTGCTCTAAAAACCTCTGCCGCAGATTGGAAAGTAACATCTATCGACGGCCGTGAATAATTCACTTTTTCGGAGTAATCTAGCGAAATACTTTGATCATCTTCAATTAATAAATGGTAATCAGCAGGAGCAACATAAACATTGCCAGGCTTTAAAAACACCTTTTCATCTGCTTCGCTAACCTGTAAGCTTGTTCTACTTTTTAAGAGATCGGTTAATAACGATTCATTACTTGCCTTGCGATGAATAACAACTATAATGGGAAAGGCAATTTCTGCTTTCAGGCTTGGGAATATTTCCAATAAAACATCAAGACTACCAGCAGAACCGCCAATAACCAATGCACTACATTTTGCAGGATCTATAGTTTGCGCCATATCTTCTCCAATTTTATCCTTTTATATTCTTTAGATTTTGCCCAAAACTCCAAGCTTTCCTTACTTCCCAAAGCTAGATAACCCAATTTTTCGATGCTGTTATCGAACAGGTTAAATACCTTATGTTGTAAATCCTTATCGAAGTAAATGAGCACATTTCGACAAAGGATTAATTGAAATTCGTTAAAAGAATGATCTGAAACTAAATTATGGGTAGAAAAAATCATTTTTTTATTCAAGCTCTCATCAAATTTCGCCAACGAATAACTAGCTGTGTAATACGATGAAAATTCTTTTGTTCCACCCGATTGAAGATAATTTTCTGAGTATTGTTTCAAATAATTTAATGGAAACATCCCATTTTTCGCTTTTTCCAAAACCGATGGATTAATATCTGTAGCATAAATAAGCGATTTATTAAGCAGGTTAAGTTCCTTTAAAAGAATGGCAAGCGAATAAGCTTCCTCACCAGTAGAACAGCCTGCTACCCAAATCCTAATGAATGGATAAGTGCCTAATGCAGGAAAAACATCATTTCTCAGCGCTCTGTAAAAAGATGGATCGCGAAACATCTCGGTAACGTTTACCGTAATTTCCTCCAAGAAACGCTTAAAATATTGTTTATCACTTTTAATGGTATATCTAAACTCCGCAAAACTTACAAAGTTATCAAGCGCATATAAACGTGTGATTCTTCTTTTTATCGAGGCATGAGAATATTCCAGAAAATCATATCCGTGAGCCTCTAAAACATCGTTGAGCAGGATTGCTACCTGTTCGTTATCTATTACATCACTTATCACCTAACTTGTAAAATTTTCTATCTGAATTAATAATTCATCAACATTAATTGGTTTAGAAACATAGCCCGAGGCACCAGCACTTAAGCAACGTTCCTTATCGCCAACCATGGCTTGTGCTGTAACCGCCAGAACCGGAATGTTCTGCATTTTCGCTGATTTTTTCATCGTTGCGATGGCTTGGTAACCATCCATATCTGGCATCATCATATCCATTAAAACGATCGTTACATTGTCGCTTTGCTCCATTAGCGCAAAACCTTCTTGCGCACTTGTTGCAGATAAACAATCGAAACCCTTGGCCTTTAAAACAGCTTTTAGGGCAAAAATGTTTCGATTATCATCATCAATAATGAGAATTCTTTTTTGAGGCATATTAATAAAATGGTTAAGATTTATGGTGATTTTCGTATAGCCAAACACGTAGGAGTGAGACCAATTGATCCATATCTACAGGCTTGCTAATGTAATCTGAAGCACCCGCAGCAATACATTTTTCCCGATCGCCCATCATTGCCTTTGCTGTTACTGCTAAAATTGGGAGGTTTCTATATTTAAAATCCTGGCGGATAGCCGTTGTCGTTTCATAGCCATCAAGTTCGGGCATCATCATGTCCATTAAAACAACATCAATCTCTGGATTATCGCTTAGCATTTTTAGCGCCTCCTTTCCATCAATTGCGGCCAGAACTTTCATTTGATGTTGCTCCAAAACTTTGGTTAAGGAAAATATATTCCGAACATCATCATCGGCAACCAATACAGTTTTCCCTTTTAAAACGTCTTGCAGCTCAGAGAATTTTTTTGGCAACTTGGTTTTTTCCTTACTCTTTTCTTCTACCAAATGTAGAAACAGGCCTGCTTCATCCAAAATACGTTGGTAAGAATGGGCCGTTTTAACCACAATCGAATCTGCATATTGCTTAATTCTATTCTCCTCACCTTTTGATAGGTTTTTGCCAGTAAAAATTATTATGGGTAAATTCTCTAGTCCTGGAGTTTTCTTTACCACTTCTAAGGTTTCGTAGGCGTGTTTATCCGGAATCCCCATATCTAAGATTACGCAATTTATCTCCGGCTTATGCAGAGCAGAAACACCATCACTTACCTGGCTAACGATTTCGGTTTGAATATCAAAGTTGCTTAAATAATAACTTAAGGCCTTTGCATGTTGCTCATTTTCTTCGACAATTAACACCTTTTTTGGGTGGCGACTTAAGGCATGCTCTAACTTGGAAAATATTTCCTGCATGTGCTCAAAAGCGAAAGGCTTGTTAATAAAATCAACGGCACCCTTTAGCAGACTTTCTTTTTTAACCTGCAAAGAAGACATTATGTGAACCGGAATCGGGCGAGTTGCGGGATCTGCCTTAAGCTCTTCCATTACCTGCCAACCATCTTTTATTGGCAATTGAATATCGAGCAAAATTGCTTTTGGTTTATATGCTTTTGCCATTTCGATACCCACATCGCCACGAACGGCAACAATTCCCTTATAATTTCTTTTTCTGGTAAAATCCAAAAGTGTTTTGGCGAAAGGTGTATCATCCTCTACAATCAAAATTACCTTATCATCGGGCTGTATGTTATCACGATCATCCTCAATTTCTTGCGGAATATTCATAACCGTTAACCTTTCTATTTTCCTGGGAGCCAAATCGGGAGTTTCGGGAATCGATTTCTCCCACGGATCTACAACACCATCAAAGCCTTTATTTTTATCGACTGGCAATGTTAAGGTAAAAATACTTCCTTTGCCTTCTTTACTTTTCAAATCAATATAGCCACCCAATAATTTCGCCAATTCCCTACTTATCGATAATCCTAAACCGGTACCACCAAACTTACGCCTTGTAGAACCATCTGCCTGTTGAAAGGCTTCGAATACCATCCCTTGTTTTTCTGGCGCAATACCCAACCCAGTATCAGTTACCTTAAAAATTAGCGCATTTAACTTTTCATTTTTATCAATATTTAAGGTTACAGAACCCTCGGTTGTAAACTTAATCGCATTGGATAACAGGTTTTTAATAATCTGCTCTAAACGCATTTTATCTGTATTGAAAATCTCTGGCGTTTCAACCGATTTTTCTACAACAAAGTTTAGGTTTTTTTCTTTCGCTACAGGATTAAATAGCGAACGCATGTTTTGGATTACCTCATCAATCTTAATGTTTGCCCTATCCAATTCCATTTTACCAGCCTCAATTTTAGAAAGATCCAAAATCTCGTCGATCAAACTTAGTAGTCCTTGTCCTGAGCTCTGGATTACACCTGCATATTCTTGATGCTCAGGATCCATCGCTTCGTTTTCGGCCATTAATCGAGATAGTAGCAGAATCGAGTTTAGCGGCGTTCTTAACTCGTGCGACATGTTTGCTAAAAATTCCGATTTATAGCGAGTGCTTAATTCCAAAGCCTCCGCTTTTTGTTGTATTTCTACGTTACGTTCTTCAATCAGTTCGTTTTTCTCTTCCAACAAGCTACTTCTTTCCTCCAACTCCTGGTTACTTTGCAATAACTCTTCTTGTTGTACGCGAAGTTCTTCTTCTGATGCCTGAAGTTTTTGTGCCTGTGCCTCAAGCTCTGCGTTCATCCCTTCGAGCTCATTGTGTTGTACCTGTAACTCTTCAGATTGTGCTTGGGTTTCCTCTAATAACTGCTGCAGTTTCTGTCTGTTTTGGGCGCCAAGTAATGCGGTGCCTACATCAGATAGGATTAAATTCAAAAAGTGCAATTGCAATTCTGAGTATTGTGCAATGGTACCCAATTCCAAACCTCCAATAGAAATTCCGTTCCGAATAATTGGCAATACAATTAGTTGTGCTGGTTTTATATTTCCTGTGGCGTGGGTTACAGTAAGCTCGTTTTGCGGAACATCATCCAATAGAATTGCTTTGCCCGATTTAACAGCTTGCCCAATTAATCCCTGCCCGAGCTCAATAATTTGAGTTAAATTTTTTCCTTGCAACGCATACTGACCTTTGAGGTGCAAATAACCATCATCCTTAAATAGGTAAATGGCCCCAATTTGGCTTTTGGTATAATTCGCCAAAAACTCAATAATATCTTCTGCCAAATGGAAAACGTCTTTTTCGCCAACCATTTTTACATTAAGGTTAGCCACACCGGTTTGAATCCATTCGTTTTCTGCCAAGGTATCGAAAGATTTTTTCAACGAAGACGACATCGTGTTCAACGAACCTGAAAGCTCTCCAATATCATCCTGTGTTTGGTTATCTAACTTTACACCATAATTACCATTTGAAATTTGAAGCGCAATTTCCTTAATGGCAATAATGCGTTTCTCCATCTCATGCTTTTTATCCTCGATCTCTCTTTGAAGTTTAACGCGTTCATCAAAATCAACAGAAACTTTTCTATAAAAAAACAAGGTGATTAAAATAGCCAACGCCGCAGCAATAAGAATAAGAATTGGCGTGTAAGCAGTTAGCTTATTTAACTCTATAGTTCGCTCATCAAGCAAACGTCTTTCTTCGACAACCATTTTACTAACAATAGCCCTTGCCTGGTCCATATAGGTTTTTCCCTGCAAAAGCACTGTAGGATCTATTTGCCCGCCCAAAGATTTTATCTCAACCGTAGATTTAATAATATCCATACGTTTAAATAAAATCTCCCTTAGTTCAGTAACATTCTTTTGCTGTGTTGGGTTATCTACAGTAGCCAAAGCAACACGCTTTAATAATGCAGCTGCTGTATCGCTTGCGCCCAAGTATGGCTGTAAAAAAACTTTATTGCCGGTTAACAGATAGCCACGTTGCCCAGTTTCTGCATCCTTTAATGCAGATATTACACTTTCCGTATTAAGAATAACCTCATCGCTATGCTTAACCAAATCGGTACTTTTAATAAGGTTGCTAATGCTAATGTAAGATGCCAGTGAACTGATAAATAGAATAATTAGCGACAAACCGAGGCCTAAACGTAAATTATTTTTAAGCGTTGTTTTCATTATATAGATTGATGATTATTCTTGGTTTTTTAAGATTTCTGCCTCAGTAATGGGAATGATGAAATGAAATTCAGAGCCCTCATCGGGTACGCTATTAACACCTATTGTACCACCATGGCGATTTATAATCTCCGAACAGATGTATAATCCAATACCCAAGCCATTAAAGCGATTGCTGTTTTCCTCTACGCGATAAAATTTATCGAAAATTTTATCTTGTTGCTCGTTAGGGATTCCAATACCAAAATCCTTAACGGCCAGATAAAATTTTTCATCCTTAATATTAATGGTAACATTAACCTGGTTGGTTCCTGGGGCATATTTTATAGCATTGGTGATGAAATTAATAACAACTTGTTCTAGTCGCATTTCATCTCCAAAAACCATATCGCTGGTTTTACCAAGTTTTGTAATTGTAAAATCTGGATTAGATTGCTGCAGCATTTCTATGGCATTGTTAACCATGTTATCTGCACAAAAACTTTTCATGTTAAATTTCATCTTCCCGCTTTCGATTTTGGAGATATCGAGTAGGTCGACAATTAAGTCGTTCAATTTTTCTAGCTGAACGCTTGCCTTTTCTATATGGCTCTGGGCCATTTCCTTATTATCCTTACTTAAACTTCGTTGAAGCAATTGGATATAACCCTTTACACTGGTTAAAGGTGTTTTTAATTCGTGGCTTGCAATACTAATAAACTCATCTTTTTTGTGTTCGGCCTGCTTTCTAAACTCAATTTCCTCCAATAGCTTTTCTTGTACTTCGTTCAGCTTTCTACTCTGTTCGTAAATGCGGTAGAAAGTTTTAATTTTAAGTAAAAGCACATTAATATCGACAGGTTTGGTAATATAATCCAAGCCGCCACTCATGTAACCCTTAGTAATAAACTTAAGCTCGGTATTTACAGCCGACAAAAATATAATGGCGGTATCTTTTGCCTTACTGAAACCAGAAATGGCTTCGGCAACCTCAAAACCGTCCATATCAGGCATTTGAACATCGAGAATAATTAAGACATAATTATTCTTCAGAACTTTTTTTAGCGCTTCCTCTCCCGATGAAGCGGTTTCGACCTCAAAATTGTGTGCTTGTAATACTTTTTGTAACGAGATCAGGTTTTCAGGCCTGTCATCAACTATTAGGATCATCTTTATTGAAAAAAATCAGAAGTCGGGGTAATTATGTTTGGTTTCGAGACAAAAATCTCATTAACTGTAAACCAACAGCGAAACTTAAAAAAAGTTTTAATTTTCTTAGTTTTTTTTTTAAAAAGCAGCGTTTGTACACAGATTTAAGTTTTTTCCCGCTATCCATTACAAGGCCTTAAGCATTAAAATGCTTTTCGGCGCTTTTCATTTCTATCGGGTTTAGGTGGGCAAATTGTGCTGCTATTACACAACCTCCCCTCAAAATAAAGAACCTATAGCTGGCTAAAAGTATCGCCCTGTTTAATGTCACCCGTTTCGAAACCTTTTTTAAACCAATACATTCGCTGCGCTGAAGTTCCATGTGTAAAAGAATCTGGCTGAACATCTCCAGTTGCCTGCTTTTGTAATTTATCATCGCCAATGGCATTAGCAGCGGTAAGAGCTTCTTCAATGTCACCCTCATCTAATTTAAAATCTTTAAGGTTCTGTGCGTTATGTGCCCATAAACCCGCAAAAAAATCAGCCTGTAATTCTAATTTTACAGATAAGCGATTGTACTCTTTCTCGCTCACCTGTCCTCTAGCCTGATCTAATTTTTCGGAAATACCCAAAAGGTTTTGCACATGATGACCCACCTCGTGTGCAATTACATAAGCTTGGGCGAAATCGCCAGCTGCACCAAAACGGTTTTTAAGCTCATCGTAAAATGATAAATCGATATATACTTTATGGTCGCCTGGGCAATAAAACGGACCAACGTTTGCACTTGCATTACCACAAGCTGTTTGTACGCCATCTCTAAAAAGCCTTAATTTTGGGTATTCGTATTGTTTTCCCATGGCCTCAAATTCTTTAGCCCAAACTTGCTCTGTCGATTCTAGCACACCAGAAACAAATTGTGCCTGCGGATCATTTGCCGGAACACCTTGCTTTACTTCTTCTGTACCATTTCCAGTTGGGATTTGACTTACCACACCCGATAAATCCTTACCGAAGATTAAACCGAGTACCACTACAATAATCCCGATACCACCACCTAAAATAGTTTTACCTCCGCCTCCACTTCTACCATCTTCTACATTATTACTGCCTTTACCAAACCACTGCATAGCCTTATTTTTTTTAGTTTAATCAATAACCAGAATTGTATGACAATTGTTAGACCAAATTAGAAATTATTTTTCTGATTTATTCTTTTAGGGTGTATTGAAATAAAAAAGGCCCGAAAAATTTCGAGCCTTAATAACTTTATGAATTATATTCTAACTATTGAAAACCGCTAGGGCTTTTGCAATTCTAGCTTTAGTTTCTTCTACACCCAGTAAAATAGCGATATCAAAAACACCAGGCCCAAATTTTCCACCTACCAACATAATCCGGAAAGGCAACATTAGTTCGCCTGGTTTAAATCCTTTTTCTTCGGCCAAGCTTTTAAATGCGGCCTCCGCACTCGAAGCGTCAGCAAGTGTTAAGTTTTCAGCGAAGCTATTGAAGAATTCTGCTTTTTCAGCACTCCATTTTGGCTTAACCGAATTCACATCATACTCCGTTGGTGAAGCAAAGAAATAACTGCTTTGCGCTACAAAATCTGGCAGCAAAGTACAACGATCTTTAATTAAGTCGATAATAGTATTTAAGTAACCGTTATCGCTAATTTCTATTCCGGCTTTTTGCAGTTCGGCTTTAACTGGCAACTGCAAACTGTTAACCGGCGCCTGCTTAATCCACTCATGATTATACCATTTTGCCTTTTCGAAATCGAATTTAGCTCCTGCCTTACTAATTCTATCTATCGAGAATTTCTCCTCTAATTCTGAAAGCGTAAATATCTCTTGCTCCGTTCCATCATTCCAGCCCAAAAGCGCCAGCATATTAATAAAAGCCTCAGGCATAAAACCCAATTCCTTAAAACCCTGCGTTATGTCGCCCGTTTTGGGGTCAGTCCAATTCATTGCGTAAACAGGAAAACCTAAGCGATCGCCATCACGTTTGCTCAATTTTCCATGTCCATCAGGCTTTAAGATTAATGGTAAATGTGCCCAAGCTGGCATATCAGCTTCCCATCCTAAATATTTCCATAGCAAAATATGCACGGGTGCAGATGGCAACCATTCCTCACCGCGGAAAGCGTGCGAAATTTCCATCGCCTTATCATCAACCACAACGGCTAAATGGTAAGTTGGCATTCCATCGGCCTTTAACAAAACCTTATCATCGACTATAGAAGTTTCGAAACTTACATCGCCACGAATTAAATCGTTAAAATGTACAATTTCATTTTCTGGCACTTTTATTCGGATCACATGTGGTGTTTTCGCTGCCAATAAATCCTCAACCTCGTTTAAGGTAAGCGTTAGGGAATTACGCATTTGCATACGAGACGCTTGTCCATACTGGAAATTCGGAATTTCCTTACGCTTCGCATCTAAATCTTCTGGCGTATCAAAAGCATAGTAAGCATAACCATCATTAATTAATTGCTCAGCGAATTTTCTGTAGCTCGGTTTACGCTCACTTTGGCGATAAGGACCATATATCCCCGGGTTATTTGGACTTTCATCTGGCGTTATGCCACACCAATTTAGGCAATCTACAATGTATTCTTCAGCTCCGGCAACGAAACGATTTTGGTCGGTATCTTCTACACGAAGCACGAAGGTTCCATTGTTCTTTTTTGCGAACAAATAATTAAACAACGCCGTACGAACACCGCCTAAGTGCAGGCCTCCGGTTGGGCTAGGGGCAAATCTTACTCTAACTTTTTTATCCATGATTGGTTTGTTGGGCGTTTGGCGCCTAGCGTTTGGCGATTTAACGCTCGTCGCTCAGCGCAAATCGCATGACGATGCAAAGATAGGTTTTTCATCCATTTTTCTTGTTTTCATAGGCAATCCAGCTCTTATAGTCTCAAAATTATTATTCTACGGTTTTATGAAAAGCATAATGGTTTTCTGTTTTTTTCGTTTTGTTATTGTAATTTGCCCACCAAAGCATGAACCCTTATCAAAAGAAACGCCGCTGGAAATTTTTCCTACTCATATTTGCAATCTTAATCGGCATTGCCTCAGTTTTTTATACCGATTCTTTTGTAAAGAAAATGGAACGTGAAGAAGCTATTCAAATGCAACTTTGGGTGAGAATCCAAGAACGTTCCATGTTTTTAATGGATAATGATGACTTTAGCACAGTAGTTGAAACCGTTAGGGCAAATACCAAAGTGCCAGTTATAATGGTAGATTCGAGCGGTACAATCAGTTCTTTTTTTGGTTTAGATAGTACGAAAACGAATTACATAACAGCCGATACTAAACTTACTTACGATAGTCTGTATTTTGTTCGTCAATTAAAAATAATGAAAGGGCAGCACCGTCCGTTAGAGATGAACATTTTGGGTAGTAAATACAAAGCCTACTACAAAGATTCATTCATTTTAACCCAACTTCGCTACTTTCCATACATTCAAATGGGGGTCATTTTTCTATTTCTTTTAACGGCATACGCTGCATTTAGTTCGGCCCGAAGAGATGAACAAGACCATGTTTGGGTGGGTTTGGCCAAGGAAACTGCGCATCAGTTAGGAACACCCATATCATCTCTAATGGCCTGGGTCGAGCTAATGAAATCGAAATTCGATGCTGAAGATGATCCGTTGATTGCAGAGATGGAGAACGACATTAAACGATTGGAAATTATTACGGATCGTTTCTCAAAAATCGGCTCCAAACCAATTCTCGAAGACCACACTGTTTACATTGTGATCAGTGATTTTATTCGTTATTTTAAGGTTAGAACATCAGATAAGGTAAAGTTTAGTATTACAGGCGATGAGCAAGTTAGGGCGATGCTTAACGTGCCATTGTTTGATTGGGTAACTGAAAATTTATTGAAAAATGCTGCAAACGCCATCGAAAACGAAGGTTCTATTTCCATAAACATCATTGAAAACCTTGCTAAAGAACAGGTATTTATTGATGTTACCGATACTGGCAAGGGAATCCCAAGGTCTAAATTTGATGCAGTTTTCCAACCTGGTTACACCACCAGAAAACGTGGTTGGGGCTTAGGGCTTTCACTTACCAAACGTATTGTAGAAAACTACCACAGCGGAGAAATTTTTGTAAAAGACTCCGAAATGGGCAAGGGAACAACATTCAGAATTATTTTAAAAAGCAGTTTAAGATATGAACCGACCACAGCCTAACGAATACCCTATTTGGGGCGAAACCTACATTAGCAAGGTTGATCGAGATATTTTCGAGATTTTAACTGAACAGGTAGAAAGTATTCCTACATTATTTTTGGCAAATGCAGATAAAGCCAATTATGCTTATGCCGAAGGCAAATGGACTTTAAAAGAAATGCTGGGCCATATTATTGATGCCGAACGTGTTTTCGCCTATCGCATTACTTGTTTTGCCAGAAATGACCAACAGCATTTGCCAGGTTTTGAAGAAGATGATTATGTGAGTAACGCCCGTTTCGCAGAGCGAGATCTGGAAGATTTGGCTGAGGAATTTGCAGCCTTACGAAAAGCTAACCTCTATCTTTTTAAATCACTTAACGATGACGAACTGAATAGAAAAGGAATCGCATCAGGTAGAGAAATCAATGTAAAATCTATTTTATTTATAGCTGGCGGCCACATTATTCACCATGTTTCCATTTTAAAAGTACGTTACCATGTGGTTTAAAAACTTTACTATCGATGAATTAAATAATCGTCCGAAGAACCATTTAGGCGGTTTATTGGATATAAAATTTACCGAAATTGGGGAAGATTACATTATCGGCACTATGCCTGTCGATGAACGTACCCACCAACCCGCTGGCATTTTACATGGTGGCGCATCGGTTGTTTTAGCCGAAACATTAGGCAGCATTGCCTCTTACATGTGTATCGATCCAGAGAAATATTTGGCCGTAGGTTTGGAGGTAAACGCCAATCATCTACGACCAGTAAAAAGTGGCTTGGTAAAGGGAATTTGTACCTCTTTACACCGCGGCGCTAAAACCCAGGTTTGGGAAATAAAGATTTACGATGAACGTGGAAAAATGAATTGCGTCAGCCGTTTGACAGTTGCCATTATAAACAAACCGCAAACTGTTTAAAACTTGCGAAGTCTCGCCGATTCAGGCATTTAAGACCTCGCAAGTTGACTATTTTAGGGATTCTTTATCTAGCCATTTCTTCTCGATTACGTAAGAAACGATTAGGCCGATGCCTCCAAAAATCCCGATGCATCCAAAATAAATCGCTACGGCCTGGCCCTCTTCTGTATGGGTCATATCGCTACCAAATGTCGATCTTACTGTAAACAACGCAACTAATAAACCGATGCCTAAACCAACCAAAAGTAAACCGAATTTTAAGCTTAAAAATGGTTTTGGCGTAGATCTACTTACGCCTGGATCGATACCTCTTTCGATCATGGCCATTTTTTCCTTGTTAGATAAATAGCGTATTCCAAATACCATTGCGAATGCGCCTAAAAAAAGTGAGATTGGGACTAATATTCCTGTCATGATTATATTTTTTAATTGTTAATATTTTTTAAATGAACCGTGTTCTGTGTATTATGACTACACACTTTTAAATCAGGTTACACCTCTATGAAGAAAATAATCAATAAATAATAATCAATTTTCAGATCTCAGGTAAAAACATTTCTACTTTTGCACAATGAATTGGATTATCTTAATTATTGCTGGACTTTTTGAAGTTGGCTTTACAACTTGCCTTAAACTTTCGAATAACTTTTCGAATATAAAATGGAGTGCAGCATTTTTTGTATGCATTACATTAAGCTTTGTATTGCTTAATAAGGCCACGCAAACTTTACCAATGGGCACAGCTTATGCCGTTTGGACAGGCATTGGCGCCGTTGGGACGGTAATTATCGGTATCGCTTATTTCAACGAGCCAGCTACTTTTTGGCGCATATTTTTCATTTGCACACTAATCGGATCTATTGCAGGTTTGAAGTTTTTTGCATCGCATTAACTATAAAATCATTTTTTTTGAAGCGCAATACCTGTGTAAGTAAATAACATAGTTCCCGTGTTTTGCTTTTACGCTTCGGGCCTCGTACCTCAGCCCTGCAGGGTAACGCTTCACCCGGGGCTAGATGGACAATTTGTGCAATTTTTAACGTTTGGATGGTCAGCCATTGTACCTAAACTTAACTGAAGTGAAATCCTTTTTTGATCTTAAAAGTTACTAACTCTAGTGATCGAATCGCTAGTTAGCGTTAGTAACTTTCATAAAAAGATTAAACAAAAGGCGGGACCGTAAGCCGCCAAAAGAACTGAGCTTTCATTTCCAAAAACCTACACTGAAATAGAAAATAATCACTTGCCTGTAACCTCGCTATCTTGCATGTAGTCTTACTGCTAAATATGGAGCAAAAATTTACAGATTTAGAGCTGATCCAAAATGTATTGAACGGAGATTCCGCTCAGTATGCTTTGTTGGTGAGACGCCATCAGCGGTTTGTATTTACGCTTGCTTTAAGGTTTTCAAAAAATAGAGAGAATGCCGAGGAAATTGCTCAAGATTGCTTTGTAAAAGCTTATAAGGCATTGGGAACGTTTAAACAAACAGCAAAATTTAGCACTTGGCTGTACACGATTACCTATACAACGGCGATGACTTTCTTGCGCAAGAAACGTTTGGATACTTCATCTATTAATGATGAAGAAACATTTGTTCAGCTCGAAAATCATACCTCGAGTTTTAATGCAAATGGCTATGAAAGGCAAGATAGTCACAAGTTTTTAAACCAGGCCATTAATATGCTCTTGCCTGATGATGCTACAATAATTACCCTATTTTACCAAGGCGAACAAAGCTTGGAGGAAATAGGCGAAACCTTAAATATGGAGCCAAACACGATAAAAGTAAAATTACATCGAGCAAGGCAAAGGCTTAAGGAAAAATTACAATATTTGTTAAAAGATGAAGTAAAGGAGTTACTATGAACACAATAGAACAACAGCTTTGGGATTATATCGACGGAAATTTAGATGCAACCCAGGCAAAAAACATCGAAGAAAAAATTAAATCAGATGCTGAGGTTAAGCTTCAGTACGAGGAGTTATTGAACCTAAATTTAGCTTTTGGAGATTTAGAACTAGAGGAACCGTCCATGTCTTTCACCAGGAATGTGATGGAAAGTGTTGCGCTTTTGCCAGCTCCAGTTGCCTTGAAAACCAAGGTTAATAAAAATATTATTTACGGCATCGGTGGCTTTTTTGTGATTTCGTTACTCGCTTTATTTGGATATACAGTTTACAATGCAAACTTGAGTTTATCTGATTTTAAATTGAACGTAAATTTAGACTTCAATTTAAATAGTTACTTAACACCTACAGCAATCTATAGCTTCCTTTTCGCCGATTTGGTTATTGGATTGGTGTTTTTAGATTATTTATTGAGGAAGAAAATGGCTCATAAATAAATTTTTAGTAATCCACTCCCATTCTAAAAATATCATCTTCAATGTGCGGGAGCATTTTTATATAATTCAAATCTCAATGAGCGCTATTCTCTCCCGCAGATTAAGGGGATTCCGCAGATGTTTGTGTTGAAGAAAAGTTTACTCAGGGGTCTGATTAATTTACCCTTAGAAAAGAAATCATTTTCAATCTGCGAGATCAGCGAAATCTGCGGGAACAATTTATAGAAATAGAACTATCCCAAAGTTTTCAAAATCTCCAAGCCCTCTGGCCATTCGCCAAATCCAGAATTCGCATTGATATGTCCAGCATTGCCAATGTTAACAAATTCACTTTCCCAAGAATCGGCAAAGAATTTCGCCCTCTTTAAACTTACCCATTCATCATCCGAGCTTGCCACTACAATGGTTTTAAAATTAATTTTATCTAAAGGAACATGATCAAAACCAATGGTTGGGAAAGTATAGCGTGGAGCTTCCAAATCGCTTGGCGCAACCAATAACGCACCCTTAATTTCTTTTTGATATTTCCTTGCCCAATTGGCAATTGCGGTACAACCCAAGCTGTGGCCAATTAAAACAACGTTAGCTAAATCGTAATTTGAAATTGCTTGCTCAATGGTCTCAGTCCAATCGCTAGCCGTTGGAGCATCCCAATTTTTTTGATTAATTCTAATAAAATTAGTGCTAGATTTTTCGAAATGCGTTTGCCAATGATCTGGACCAGAGTTGCCCAAACCAGGAATAATGAAGTAGTTCGTCATAAGAGTAGTTTCTGAAAATCAGAAAAAAAATCAATAAAAAAGGCTGCCATCGCAAGAAAGCAGCCCTCTTTGTAAATATGATAGTTAATTAAATTACTTTCACATTAACGGCATTTAAGCCTTTTTTACCGTTAGCAACTTCGTACTGAACTTTGTCGTTTTCACGGATTTCGTCGATAAGACCTGTTGAATGTACAAAGATTTCGCTATCGCCATTTGCAGGTACGATAAAGCCAAAACCTTTAGTTACATTGAAGAATTTTACTGTGCCTTCTTGCATTGTATTAAATATTAAAATTAAGTCTGCAAGGTAAGTTTTAATTTTTAAAATCAAAATAAATTTTAACATTTTTTTAACGTTAAAATTTTGTAAACAGCAGATTACTAAGGCCTTTTAATTACCTTACCAATTATTGTTAACGTAATTTCACTATTATGTGGTATTCCGAGGGTAGTTCCCGGCGCAATATTAAACAGGTTTCGAACATAAATATCGGCTATACCTTGCGCTACTTTTTTCTTTGCCTCGGCATTTTCGGGAAGCACATTGTAAACATTTTTCACATGTATTATACCCTGAAAATCTACAACTGCAGCAACTTGGTAAGCAAAATCCTTGTAAGCCCTATCGATCCGGATAATATATTGCGGAAACATATAATCGTAAGCCTCCGTTCTATTGTTGGCCTTATCTACCGTACTGATTTTTTCTACCCTAACAATTTTACTTTTCGGAATAAACTGTACAGCATCTGTAGCGGCAAAAGCACTATCGCTATTTGCATTAACCAAAGCACACCGTTTCTCTATAAAAGCGGTGTCTGCCTTTGTTGGTTTTTGTAATTCTGCGCCAGTTGTTTTAAGTTTATTCTTGATGTAACCCTGGGCATAAAAAGTCATGTTTACATCCGAACGTATATCTGAGGCAATAACTTTTCCATTTACCTGAACACGCTGAAAAACCAAGCTATCCTTGCTTATGTGTTTTACCTTGAAGAATTCTGCCGCAAAATTGTACACATTTCCATGATCGTACTGCATGTAAAACTTCTGCATCCTTTGTTTCTGCGGACTCCAAGCGGCCATGGTATCTTCTTTTACCACTTCAATAATCCACGATGGTTTTTGCATAAAGCCATCAGCATTGAAAGAAAGTCCGTCTTTAAACCTCCGCTTTACCTCCTGGTAACGGATGCCTTTTACAGGCTCGAAAGTAAAATCCCGTAAAGTTGGATCGCTGGTTTTGGTGCCCATTTTACAGGAAGAGAGTATCAGCACAAAAAAGAAAAAGTATATTATATTTTTAATCATTTCAATAAAAATCTATGGCTAAAGTAAGAATTTTCATTTCAGAATTAACCACCATACATCATTATTGGAGTTACTTCTTTTTAACCAAAATTACATTTGCAACCTTTCGTTGGCCCTCATGATCCCACTTTTTATTATCCGTTGGGAAGTTGATTACGCCATTATCTGACATTCCATTTACCCATAAAGTTGTTGAGCCACCACCATCGAAATTTATAGCGCTAGAACAACCCAACCATTTCATGATTTTTGTTAATTCGAATAAACTCATGCCAGCAGAGTTATCATTTCTACCATCAACGGTTAATAAAATAATCCGTCCGTTTGGCTTTACGCCTAAACAGGTGCGTGGATGACGAAGACGATTGAAAGCGCCAGTATCTAAGGTTTCGTTAATGTTGTTTAAGGTTAACAATGGGCCATTCAAAAGCACATTTGTCTCGCTAAGATTAGTTTCCCAATCTGGAGATCCATCCCATTTTTTGATGGAGATTTTACCCTTTTCAATTACTACCGCAGCTTCTTGATGCCGCGCTCTGTTGCCATTTTTTTCTAGCCGATTGGTGTTGATAATTTTTCCATTCACTTTAACAAAATCGACAGAGCCTCCATTTTTAACATCAAAGAAATTACCATTAATGGCTGCAATTGCGGTATCTCCAATACCAAAGTTGCTCGTTGTAATCAATTCTTTTTCTTCTGCGCCCAAAGCAAATACAGCTTTTCTACCCGTATTTTTTACTTCTAGAAAAGATATATTTTCATTTGCAGCAAACAGATTTTTTTGATCGAAGTGGTGGCGATATAAGACAACTTGTTTGGCAACCTTGGTTTTGCTCCAGTTGGTTTGCACTAACATTATAGAATCTACATCCTGTGCAAAAATAGATAGGCTGTACAAAAATAAGCTTACGGTAAAGAGTATTCTTTTGAACATAAGAAATGATTTGCCCTAAAAATAGTAAACGCTTTAAACTTCGGTGTAACCCTTCAAGAATTATACAATGCGACTTATTGTTTAAGATGGTAGGCTTTACATATTCGTTTAGGCAGAACTTTGCATTTAAAGCCTAGGATGGTGAGTGTTGGGTTCTAATGTTTAGATGCTCTTTAGCGAAATCTTGGACGTATTTTTTTATCATATCCCGCACCTCACTAAATTGTTCCATTATCTCATCCTCTCTGCCTTTTGCTTTGGCAGGATCGGGGAAATTGTGATGCAATTTTATCGCTTGGGTTGGAAAGTAGGGACAGCTTTCTTTTGCATGATCGCAAACGGTTATCAAATAATCGAAATCGATACCGATATATTCATTAATATTATTCGAGGTATGCATAGAGATGTCTATGCCATCTTTTTTCATTATCTCAATTGCTTTTGGATTAACACCGTGGGTTTCAATCCCTGCACTGTAAACTTCTGCATTACCTCCTGCAAAATGTCTTAAATAGCCTTCAGCAATCTGGCTTCTGCAACTGTTTCCGGTACAAAGCACTAATATTTTTTTCATAAATAATGTTCGGCTTAACCAATAATTTTACTTCTTCTTTCTAAGAGTACTGTGTCTCGCCAAACGCCGTTCTGCTTTCCAATTTTCTCCCTAACACCTAATATCCTAAATCCAGCTTTTTCATGAATTCGGAGACTAGCCAAGTTTTCGGGAAAGATTCCAGCTTGCAAAGTCCATATTCCTTCGGCCTCACTTAATCGAACAAGTTCTACCAAAAGTGAAAGGCCAATTCCCATGCCCGACTTTTCTGGGTGAATATAAACGCTAACTTCTGCCACTCCAGCATAAACACACCTGGAAGAAACCGGTGTAAGCGCAGCCCAACCAATCACTATCCCATGTTCTTCGGCCACAATTCTACCATTCGGTAAATGGGCAGAATCCCATTCTGCCCAAGATGGCGCATTTGTTTGAAATGTGGCATTGCCCGTAACAATGCCCATTTCGTAGATCGATTTAACTAGATTCCAATCTGAGGAAAGCAGGTTTCTTATCTCCATAACATAGGGATTAACAGCAACCTCCACCTGGCTTGCAAGTATTGGCTTCGCCAGCTAAATTAACCATTTCTTTCTTATGTGTAACTTCGATTCCGCAGGCGTCACTAGCAAGACAGGCAGTTTGCTTTGCCAACAATAAAAAGTTTGTCCCATCAAAACCAAGGTCGTATTTGCCTATGGTTTCCATTTGATATTCCACTTCAATATCAAGATCATCCATTCCCAATACCTTTTCAGAAAGGGAAATTATGCCCAGTAACTTTTCTGCCTTTAAACGATGCTCGTAATCGTTCGCATCCCAAAGCTGAAAGTTTGCTACTTTTTCATGGCGCAATTTGCCTCCACAGTCAATGAAGTCTTTAGTAATAATTCCAACTTCCGTAACATGAAAATGATCGGGCACCATTTGTCCATTTTCTAACTGGAAATTAACGGATTCTACTGTAGCTAAAATTCTTTTTATTTCTGATAGTTTCATAATTATTTTATTTGATTATAATATTGCAATTTAACGATTGATTTATTTAAAAAAAGCTAACAGCAGCTTTCTGATTTCTTATACGAGGTTAAGAAATTTCCAAGCTGAGATTCTAACAATGCCCAAGCTTTTGGCTCAATACAATAACACACTTTTACTCCCTCAATGGTTCCCTGAATAATGCCTGCATTCTTCAACTCTTTTAGGTGCTGCGAAATTGTAGCCTGCGCCAAGCCTAACTCCTCAACTAGGTCGCCACAGATGCATGCATTTGCAGCGATGATTTGCTGCAGGATTGCAATTCGAGCGGGATGTGCCATCGCTTTAAGTAAACTTGCAAGTTTATTCTGCTCTTCCGTAAATATTTCTGTTTTGGTAAGTCCCATATTTTATATCGCAATATTACGATGATTTAAATTAAGATCAAAATTCTTTTGAATTAGAAGTGAGTTTTTTACTCGGATCAAACAAAAAACGGAGCAACCAATTGAATGATCTATTCTTTTGAATTAGAAGTGAGTTTTTACTCGGATCAAACAAAAAACGGAGCAACCAATTGAATGATCTACTCCGTTTTTATAAAATTATATATTAAACCTTAATTATTTCTTTGGATCCAAAATATCCTTGATTCTGATATTTAAATCTTCATAATGTGCTTTTGTAATGGCATCGCCAGCAGCTGCTCTAGCTTTTGTTGTGGCCAATAACGTTTTCAATTCTGCTCTAACCAATGGTCTGATATCAGATAAGGCAACATTAATCGGCGTTAAGCCATAACTTGCAGCATAATCAACAGGAAAACCTACCGGAAGTTCGTTCTCTTTTGTCATTAAATCCGATAAACGATCTACGTAGGCACGTTGAAGGTTACGTTTAAATGCATCAGCTCTCCCAGCTACGAAAACCGAAGACCTTAAATCGGTAAACAATTCTGGCAAAGTATAAGCTTTGGCCGTTCCGTTTTTTGCCTCATTATCCAATAAACGAGCAATACGAGAAGCTGATAAAATATTAGCTAAAGTATTGGTTTGAACGCCTTTAATGCGGTTTAACAAAACGCCATTATCAAATTTATTTAACTGATCATTGCTGATTAACCAAAGTGGCGTAGTGAATAATTGTTGATTAAAGAACGAAATTGCTTCTCTTTGTTTTGCTTTTGGCAAATAGATATAAACTGGTCCAGCTTGATCGTAAGTTTTAAAGTTTTCGCTTAAACCGCCAACATTTGTGGTTACATGGCCCATGTAACGGTTAAACTGACCAACAATTTCTGTGTAGATTTCTTTTAAATCGCTATAGTCTTTTCCCTTTTGGTAAGTCCATTTTTCTACGTTTGGTAGAATGCGTTTTAAGTTTGCAATACCATAAGTACTTGCTTTCATGGCGTTATCGCCTAAATCCTCACTTTGTAAACGTGGATCTAAACTGGTGCCCTGGCGACCGTAAAAATAAAGTGGATTGCCAGCATTCTTTAATGTCCATTGATCAAGAATTTCTTTTTCTTGCTCAGCTGTTTTCCCGCCTGGTAACCAAGAATAACCCCATTTTACTGCCCATTTATCGTACTCTCCAATTTGTGGATGTAGTTTCGTAACGCCATCGCCCGGCTGAGCGATGTAATTAAAACGAGCATAATCCATAATAGACGGCGCTGTTCCGTGTTTATCGGTAAATGCTTTTGAACGCAATGAATCTACAGGATAAGCATAACTAGAACCGAAGTTATGTGGCAAACCTAAAGTATGACCAATTTCATGCGAAGAAACAAAACGGATCAATTCGCCCATTTGAACATCGGTAAATTTAGCCTTACGAACTTCTGGGTTTATCGCTGCAGTTTGTACAAAATACCAATTGCGCAATAAATTCATCACATTGTGATACCAACCAATATGTGTCTCCAAAATTTGTCCGGTGCGTGGATCGCTAATGTGCGGACCATAAGCGTTTGCAATATCTGATGCGAAGTAACGCACAACCGAATACCTCGAGTCTTCTACGCTGAATTGTGGATCTTCTTGAAAAGTTGGCGCTTGTTTACCCATAATTGCATTTTTAAAACCAGCGGCTTCAAAAGCAACTTGCCAATCGTTAATCCCTTGAATTAAATAAGGAACCCATTTTTTCGGTGTTGCCGGATCAATGTAAATGATGATCGGTTTTACCGGCTCTACCAATTCACCACGCTTGTAAGCAACCGTATCTTTCGGAACTAAATTCCAACGGTGAATGTAAGCTGTACGTTCTGCTTTCTGAGCATCAGAACCATAATCTAATTGCGATTGACCGAAGAAACCAACTCTGCTATCCATAATTCTGGCCTTAACCGGAATTTTTGGCAACAATAACATTGAGGTATTAAACTCGAAAGTTACCGCAGCATTACTGTTATCTGTTGGAGATTCGGCAGCACGATAAGTTTTCGCTGTTTTAACTTCTATATTAATTGGAAAAGTTTTTACTGTATCGATATATGAACGCGTTGGATCGTAAGCTGTAACTTTATAAGCCTTTCGAATTTGATCTGTTGCCCCAATAGCCATAATATCGCCATTGTAAAAGTCGGTAACATCGATAACTACACCAGTCGTATCTTTATTATAAGCCTTAATTTCGAAGCTTGCTAAAATTTGAGCAAGGTTAGAGTTTTGTACAGATTCGTACATATCGCTATTTGGATCTGCCTTTGTGGCGTAACTCGGTACACGAATGTAAACTTGTTTCCCTCTGCGTTCCCATTTCCAAACCTGTTCGTTAATTTCCTCTCCACCATATTGTTGGTTACCAACCTTTACACCAGCAGGAACTTTTGCTAAACGGGTAACTACCAGCATTTCGCGGTTAATTACAGAATCTGGTATCTCGAAATACCATTTATCATCTACTTTATGTGTTTTAAATAAACCATTTGTAGTTCTTGCCTTTGCTGTGATTACTTCTGAGAGAGGCTTTATTCCTTCTTTTTTTGGCGCAGCTGGCGTTGCAGAAAGAGGAGGCGTTGCGCCTTTTGTAGTTTTAGATTTTTTTTGAGCATAAACCGAATCAGATCCGGCAACACCAAGTGCTACAATACCCGCCAAGGCCAGTATTTTAAAGTTTGTCTTCATGAATATTAGAGATTTTTTAATGCTTGGTAATAAGAAGCTAAAGTTAAATGCTTGTTACATCTCAAAAGGTGTTGTAACTGGAAAATTACCGATTTATTTACACTTAAATTCTTCTTTCGAGATGAACAACCTTATAAAAAACCTTATTATCCCGAAATATTTCTAATATTATCGTTTTATCTGATTTCGACTTGAATAATTGTGTCAAATCGTTAAGCGTATAAAATTCGACAGGTTTAAAGTTTACCCCGAAAATTTCATCATACTGGCATAATCCCGCTTTTTCGGCTGGCGAGTCTTCATCTATTTCACCGATCAAAACCCTTTTATATTGAACATGATCGAGGTAAATTACCATGCCCGTCATATCGTGTTCAAAGGGTATTTTATAGTTTGAATTCGGTTTTAAATACATGAAATTCTCCTGATAGTTAAGTTGAATATCGAATTTCCTTAGCAGCTCAGCTCCCAAATTTCCGTTTCGAACCTTAAGATCGATCTTTGTTGCAATAGATTCAAAATCAGGAAAACCTGCAACCACATCATTAAAAACGAAATCGCCTACACTAAACTTTCGAATTCTTCCAACGTAACCTTTTATTTGCCCACTTAGGCTCATCCCCAAATTTGCTGGAATTTTAATCGATGGTACTGGAAAAGCCTTACCATTTAGCATTTCCATAGATAAAGCATGACTAGCTCCTGTATCCATTAAAAATTTAGCCCTAACCTTTCCGCTATCTGGAATTTCGAAATCGGCGTACACGTATGGTTTTAAATTATCAATCTCTATCGGAATTTTGCTGCCTCGGTATTTTACTCTGCGAGATGGATCAGAAAAAATCAATCGATTCTCGCTATAGCGAATATCAACAATGAAGCTGTTAAAAAAATTGTGACCAATTAAACCATATACTTTTAAGCCCAAATGCCCAGAAAGATTAAATAAATCCTCCTTTAGAATTGCCGTTGGAATATTATTAATCTTTGCTCGCCCTATTTGCGCCGTAATGTTTTGAGAGACAAAAGCATCGATAGTTTCTATGCCTAAGCCTGAGATCTTAATTTTCCGAAGCATGCTAAAATCCAAGGAATCGATAATCGATGGATCGGTAATAATCATCGGGCCAACGCCAGTATCCAAAACGAAATTGTACGGACCTTTGCCATTTACCATCAAAGGAATAATGACCAAGTTTTTGATGCATTTAAAGTTGATGGATTGCAGTTGTCGCCTTCCTGGGAAAGTAAATTCCTGTGCATTTGTGCCGAAAAAAGCCAATATAAGCCCAAAGCAAATCAGTAATTTGCGTAAACAGATTATTACAACAGGCTTATAAATGGTTAACATTAAATTAAATTTAATAAATTAGTTGATAATTGTCATCTCTTAATTTCGATCATGTCCCGATTAAAAATCCAAAGCCCATTTTTACCTTTCTTAGCAGGCGTTATCTGCTTAATTACAAGCTGTTCTACCGATAAGATGATCTCAAAAAAAGTAGCGAAAGAATTTAAAAACTCTGCAGTTATTAAGCAATATCAAGTTGGTTTTGCACTCTACAACATGGAGGATAAGAAGATGATTTTCCAAAAGGATGCCGATAAATATTTCACTCCTGCGTCGAACACAAAACTTTACACATTTTTTGCCAGTTTGAAAATGTTGCCAGAACAAATGCCTGCATTGAAGTACGTGGAAAGAAATGACTCCTTAATTTTCTGGGGAACTGGCGATCCATCGTTTTTACAATTTGCGGTGAAAGATAAATCGGCTTACAATTTTCTTCAAGCCTCAAATAAGAAATTGTTTTTTGCTCCTGGACGCTATTCAGGATCTTTTTTTGGCGATGGTTGGAGCTGGGATGACTATGATTACTACTATCAACCCGAAATTACCGAAATGCCAATTATGGATAATATGGTCACCTCAACTTATGCCAGTGCAAACAAAATAAACATCGAGCCACGGGTTTTTGCCCCATGCTTTGAGGTTGATTCGACAAGAACAACAGGCGGTTTTCAGGTAACAAGAGATTTTTTAACCAACCATTTTCGCTATCCCGTAGTTGTGATTAAGCCAGGATATAATCAACAAAATCCATACAAAACCAGTCCGCAAGCAACGGTAGAAATACTTACAGATACCTTACATAAGCCAGTGGGCTTGGTGAAGATGCAGATTCCAAGTGGTGCGAAAACACTTCCTGGTGCAAAAAGAGATTCCGTTTTAAAACACATGCTGTTGCCAAGCGATAACTTTATTGCCGAACATTTACTCTTGGTTTGCTCGAATCAAATTGGCGATACCTTAAGTACCACCAAGGCAATTGAACACATCACCAAAACTTACCTTACATTTTTGCCCGACAAGGTTAAATGGGCAGATGGATCGGGATTATCTCGACAGAATTTATTTACCCCAAGAGATAACGTTTACTTGTTAGATTCAATTTATCGCCTCGTTAATAACCGCGAAAAACTTTTTGATATGTTGCCTGCGGGTGGCAAAAGCGGAACCCTAAAAAGCGCTTACCCTAAAACCGATACACCATTTGTTTATGGCAAAACAGGTTCTCTGGGTGGTGTTCACAATCAAAGTGGTTATGTTCTCACTAAAAAGGGCAAAACGTATATCTATTCTTTTATGAACAATAATTTTGTAAAACCAACAGCCGAAGTTAGGGCCGAAATGGTCAGGATAATGACCTATATCCACGATAATTTTTAACATTAAATAAGCTAAAAATATGTTGTAAGCAAAACCTTTCCTATGAAAAAAATCTATTTTTTGCTAAGCATCTCTACCCTGCTGGCAATATCTTCCTGCAAAAAAAATGAGGATTTAATTACCCCACCAACGCCAACAATTCCAGTTACGCCTCCAACACCTTATGTGATCGATAATAGTTTTAAAATTGTGGCCTATTTTCCCAGTTATCGAGACCCCAGCGGCATTGCTGATTCGAAATATAAAATGATTACGCATCTTTTCTATGCTTTCTTAAACCCAAATTTCGATGGAACATTAGCTACCCTTGAGCAGCCTACTAGATTTGCTACAGTAATCCAAAAGGCAAAAGCGAATGGTGTTAAAACAGGCATTTCTGTATCAGGAACCAAAAGTATTTTTGTTACAATGGCCGCCTCTACCTCAGCTAGGGAATTATTTATTAAAAACGTGTTGGCCTTTGCCAGAACCAATAATTTAGATGGAGTAGATATGGATTGGGAATATCCGAGCACAGCCGATGGATCTGCCGATAACTATGTTTTGTTGATGAAATCACTTTCTGATTCCCTACATAAGTACAACAAGTTTTTAAGCGCCGCCATTACCCCAGGCGTTTATGCTGGCAGTATCCGAGATGGCTTGAAAAGTGAGGTTTTTCCGTCAGTAGATTTTTTTAACATCATGGTTTACGATGGAATTGGTTGGGATAAAGATCAACCCATTCAACATGCCTCGTACAATATGGCAGTTGCAAGTTTAAATTATTGGATTGGTACCCGAGGAATGCCAAAGGAAAAGGCTGTTTTAGGAATCCCTGCGTATGGAAAAAACACTGCAAATGCGTCTAAAGCCTATCGAGATTTTGTAGCCGCAAATGCCGATATTAGTTTAGATTATGCCACAATAGATGGCGTTCAATATTTTTATAACGGAACATTAACCACCAAGAAAAAAGCTAAACTTGCAAAGGATACAGCAAATGGCCTCATGTTTTGGGAATTTTATCATGATGATAATGGCGAAAAATCCATCATTCGAGCGGCGAACGATGAACTTGGCAGAAACTATAATTAATAAATGAATACCGACTTTCGATCTATAAATCAGCCTTTTTCGAATAGCATTAATTTCAATGGAAAAACCTATTTATATTTTGGCGGCACCGCGTATTTAGGCATTCCCCAAAACGCAGGTTTTATCAATCTGTACATTGAAGGAATTAAAAAGTATGGTTTAAACAATGGTACCAGTCGAAGCAACAATATTCAGTTAGCTATTTATGAGCAAGCCGAAGAAGTGGCGGCAAAAAGATTTCAGGCAGAAAGTGCACTCATTACTTCTAGTGGTTACTTGGCGGCACAGCTAACCGTAAAGGAGCTATCAACATTTGGAAAGGTGATTTATGCGCCAGCCACTCATCCTGCGCTTTGGCTGGATGGGCAACCCATAAACGCTGCGGATTCACTTTCCACATGGAAAACAGAAACGATTAATTTCATCAATGAATCGAAAGAAGAAAATTGGGTGCTCATCAGCAATTCGATGAATAATCTTTTTCCAGAAATTTACGATTTTGATTTCGTGGAGGAAATTCATCCCGATAAAAATGTCTTGTTAGTTGTTGATGATTCTCACGGTATTGGCGTGAATAACAATGGAATCGGTGCTTTTACAACGCTTCCAAAACGAAAAAATATAGAATGTGTGGTTGTTGCCTCAATGGCAAAAGCTTTAGGCGTTGATGCAGGATTGGTTCTGGGATCGAAAAAGATCATCAATCAGCTTAAAAATACCAACACATTTGTAGGTGCATCGCCACCGGCAGCGGCTGGTATTTATGCTTTTATCCATGCTGAAGAAATATATCGCCAAGCATGGGAAAAGCTCCAAAAAAATATCAATTCCTTTAGCAAACACTTAAACACCGATTGGAAATTTGAAAATGGGTTTCCCGCTTTCTTCATTAATGACTCAAATTTAGCTGATGACTTAATGAAGAATAATATTTTGATCTCTTCTTTTCCTTATCCCAATGCAGATAGCGAACCCATAAACAGGATTGTTTTAAGCAGTTGGCATATGGAAGAAAATATTGAAACACTAATTTCGGCTCTTCATAAAAAATCGCTTTATCAATAAATTTTTCAATATTTACATCGCCCTAGCGCACCTACACCTATGAAAAAACTGATCTTATTTTTATCCTTAACGTTTTTTGCCTCACAATTTGTTGTTGCCCAAACTACTGAAGTTTGGATTGTTCGCCACGCCGAAAAAGATAAATCAAATCAAGAGGATAAAAATCCAAACCTATCTGAAGAAGGAAAAATTAGAGCAGGAGATTTGGCCAAATACCTCAAGAAAGTAAAGTTCGATGCAGCCTTTAGCACACCATATAAAAGAACACATCAAACCTTGGATTCGTTAATCATTCAAAAAGTAATAGAGTATAAAGACGCCAAATCATTGGTTGATTCGGTTAATAAAAGTTATGTAGGGAAAACCATCATTGTAACTGGTCATTCCAATACCGTTCTCGAAATTATTGAGGCTTTTGGGGGCAAAAAACCAAGGGAAGAATTAACAGATGATGATTACGATTATATCTTTCATCTATCGGTTAAGGGTGATAAGGCAAAAGTTAAAATGGATCAATACGGAAGACCGCATCATTTGTAGTTGTGGGTTTAAGGCACCTTGTCAAAGACCAGTTTTTCCTGAAGATCTGCCTTTGGCACAGTGGGCAGTTTTCAGTTGGCGAGGTGCGGAAACAATTGAACAATTAAACAATTTATCCAGTTAACCAACAGCCACCTAAAGTTTCTCAAAAGGAATATCCATCAAATCGTAATGCTGCCAGTTAGAAAAGTCATAATGCCACCATTCGTTTTCTAAGACATTCATGTTGAATTTTTTCATCGTTGAGATTAGAAAATCTCTGTTTTTTCGTATTTTTGGAGTAACAGGTTCATAGTTTGCAGCCGCAGCAGCAGAGAAACTATCATAAGGTGTCGGCATTGGTATTTCCTTACCTGTTTTTAAATTAATTAAGGTTAAATCTACTGCACAGCCACGATTATGCTTTGATCCTTTAGCCGGATTTGCCACGAAGTTTTTATCGCTGGCTTTTTGGTAAAATGCTACGGTAATCGTATATGGACGATATCCATCAAAAATTTTCAATCCGTAGCCCTTTTTATTCAATTCCCTTTGGATTTTTTTTAACGACTCTACAACGGGTTTCCGAGCAAATGCCCTGACTTGTTTATACATCACCTTTTTCATGAAATTATTCTTCGTAGCGTATCGAATATCTAATTTAATGTTAGGAATTGCCTTCTTAATCTCCACCAACTCATTATTCGGATTCATTTTTACTGAAGCCAAATATTGATTGTAAGAATTGATAACTACGAGTTTTTTCGCTGGTTTGGTTTGAGCAAAAGCACAGATTGAAAATGATAGAATCGTTATTAAGATTTTTATTTTCATAGCGGCATTTCTAAAAATAGGTCGTCATTGCGAGTTACGAAGCAATCTATTTAACGAGTGAGATTGCTTCGTACCTCGCAATGATGATAAGTGTGAGATTTACTGATTGGAAACTACCAACAACTCCAAATCCTTAAATGGCAAATTAAACATATCAGCCAAGTCCTTATTGGTACAGTTTCCCTGATAAATATAAAGCGCCTCTCTTATCCCTGGATTATTCCATACCATATTCATCAAGCCACCAAACTCACCAATATCCAACAAAATAGGTGCAAAAATATTAGTCAATGCATACGATGCCGTTCTTGGAACACGAGATGCAATATTGGGTACGCAATAATGAATTACGTCATACTTTCTAAACACAGGATTTGTGTGATTCGTTACTTCCGAAGTTTCAAAGCAACCACCTTGATCGATACTTACATCAATCACAACAGAATGTGGTTTCATTCTGGCAACGGTTTCTTCCATCACCACACAAGGGCTGCGGCCATGACTAGCACGGATGGCGCCAATTACAACATCGCAAGTTACAATATGCTTATTTAAAACGATGGGCTGCATTACCGAAGTAAAAACACGGCTATTGCCCAAATTATTCTGGAGTCTGCGTAAACGGTAAATGGAGCTGTCAAAAACTTTTACTTCGGCCCCCAAAGCTAAAGCGGTTCTGGCTGCATATTCGCCAACGGTTCCAGCACCTAAAATAACAATCTCCGTTGGTGGCACACCGGTAAAACCTCCAAGCATTAAGCCCTTACCACCAGTAACGTTGCTTAAATATTCGGCAGCAATTAATATAGAAGTAGAACCAACGATTTCACTCATTGCCCTAACAACGCTCAATACATTACCTTCATCACGCAGGTATTCAAAACACAAGGCATTAATTTTTTTCTGCATTAAAGCTTTGAGGTATTCCTGCTTTAAGGTTCCGGTTTGTAATGATGAAATTAACGTCTGCCCTTTATGCATCATGGCAATTTCTTCGAGCATTGGTGGTGCAATTTTCACCAGAATATCGCAATCGAAAACCTCCTTTTTATCGTAGGCAATTTTTGCGCCTTGCTCCGCATATTCAGAATCGGAAAAGTTTGCTGCGGTTCCTGCTCCACTTTCTAATATAACATTATGGCCATTATTAACCAAAAGCGCTACAGATAGCGGCGTTAAGGCAATTCTATTTTCTTGAAAAGAAATTTCTTTCGGTATTCCTATGTTCAGACTGTTTTTTCTATTTCTGGTTTCCAGCGTCGCCTCTTGTGTTTGTAATAAACCCTGACGAGCTATGTCGGCCATTCCTTCGCGTAATCCTGTAGCCATGATGCTTAAAAATGTGTTAGTTTTAGGTTTTTGAAGATAAGGAAAATCTGTGAATTAATTGAGAACTAATTGTTATACCTTCGAGAAAGTAAAAGTTCTACTGTTCTCATCAACAACAGCGATTCCAACTTTTACATAATGATCTGGCAATAATTCGGCCACTCTCTCAGGCCATTCGATTAAGCAAATTCCGCCTCCATAAAAGTATTCCTCGTAACCTAAATCATAAGCTTCTTGTATATCTTTTATCCGATAAAAATCGAAATGATAAACAGCGCCTTTCGAACTTTCGTACTCGTTTACGATGGAATAAGTCGGACTAGAAACCACATCCTCCACGCCTAATATTTTAGAAAAAACTTTTATAAATGTTGTTTTACCTGCGCCCATATCTCCATCGAAAATGAATACTTTTTGGTCGCCAGCGAAATCTAAAAGCTGTTGGGCAACAAGTGATAAATCTGATAAACTATTAACTTCTATTTCCATTTTAAAAAAATAAAGGCAAAAGTAATACATAAGTGCATTGCTTTTGCCTAAACATTATTTTCATGAATTGCCTCAGCATCTTTTGTGCTAGGTATTCATATTATTTAGATCCTGAATCAAGTTCAGGATGACGGCCGCATTGAAACGTAAAGCCTAATCCAGTTATTAATACCCTCGATCAATCGTCATTTCGAGCAGAGCCGAGAAATCTTTGACTCCAATTTAAAAAATTTCTTCATTGCGCTTCGCTCCAGTCGAAAAGACGGAATTTTTATCCTTATCTCGGCGAGTATGTGATTACCGGAATAATCATCTCTTCCAAGGAAATTCCTCCATGCTGGAAAGTTTCATTATAATAATTTACAAACTGGTTGTAGTTATTCGGGTAAACAAAATAACTATCCTCTTTGGCAAAAATGTAGCTGCTACTGATGTTAATTTTTGGCAATTGTGCATCATGAGGATTTTTAATTGCAAAAACCTCTTTTGCATTGAAGTTTAAATTTCTGCCTTGTTTGTACCTTAAGTTGGTATTGGTACTTCTATCGCCAATAACCTTAACTGGTTTTTTCACACGAATGGTTCCATGATCTGTAGTAATGACAACCTTAACCTGTTTCTGTGAAATTTTCTTCAATAAATCCCAAAGTGGAGAATGCTCAAACCACGAAAGCGTTAACGAACGATAAGCCGCATCATCATTTGCCAACTCACGAATCATTTGCATATCGGTACGGGCATGGCTCAACATATCAACAAAGTTGAAAACAATGGCATTGAAATCGTTTTGCAGCAAATTATGCGTTTGCTCTACCAATTCTTTTCCCTGCTCGAAAGTTAAAATTTTGTTATAGCTAAATTTGCAATCTTTCCTTAAGCTACGCTTGATGTTATCTGCCAAGAAAGCCTCTTCATGCATATTTTTGCCGCCTTCATCATCATCATTTTGCCAAAGTTGCGGAAAACGTTTTTCCATTTCCAAAGGCATTAGGCCTGAGAAAATCGCATTACGAGCATATTGCGTAGCCGTTGGAAGAATACTGGTGTACATGTCCTCTTCATCAATACGGAAATACTCAGAAATTAATGGGTTAATAATTTTCCATTGATCGTAACGTAAATTATCAATTAGAATAAAAAATACTGGCGTAGTATCATTAATATGTGGAAATGCTTTTTTCTTGAGCAACTCGTTAGAAAGCAATGGCGATTTATCCTTGTTCTTAATCCAATCCAGATAGTTCTCTTCGATAAATTTAGAAAACTGCGTATTGGCCTCTTGCTTTTGCATGGTTAAAATTTCATGCATTTGTGGATCATCCAACTTCTCCAATTCAAGTTCCCAAAAAACTATTTTTTTGTAAACCTCAATCCATTCATCGTAATTTAATTTGTCACTCAAAGTCATACCCAAACGGCGAAAATCTTGTTGATAAGCCATTGAAGTTTTTTCGCTTACCAAAAGTTTCTTGTCGATCAGTTTTTTTATAGTCAGCAAAACCTGTTTAGGGTTTACGGGTTTTATCAGGTAATCATCAATTTTACTTCCAATGGCATCTTCCATTAGGTTTTCCTCCTCACTTTTGGTAATGAGGACTACGGGAACATCGGGATTTAAGTTTTTAATGGCTCCAAGGGTTTCAATTCCACTCATTCCCGGCATATTTTCATCTAAAAAAACAAGGTCGAAATGAGATTTTCCAAATGCCTCTAAAGCGTCGTTTCCATTGGTAAATGTGGTTACATGGTAGCCTTTGTCATTCAACAATAATATATGAGGTTTTAATAAGTCGATTTCATCATCGGCCCACAATATTTTAGTTTCTTGCATGTTTTTGTAAAAATAGGTATGTATCGCCTTTTATATTTGGCAGGTAAATCAAACTACAAATAAAAATAGCAATTTTTGTACCGTATCTATCTATTTAACTATTTTTAACGATTGAATAAGAAGAAAATAATAAATGATCCGGTTTACGGTTTCATTAGCATTCCATCAGAATTGGTTTATGATGTAATCTCGCATCCATATTTCCAGCGTTTGCGTTACATTAAGCAACTGGGGATGACACACCTGGTTTATCCGGGTGCTTTACACACCAGGTTTCATCATGCGCTTGGCGCCATGCATTTAATGAGTCTTGCCATCAGTTTGTTAAGGAGCAAGGATCACATTATTACGGAAGGTGAAGAAGAATCTGCTATTTTGGCCATTTTACTGCACGACATTGGTCATGGCCCTTTTTCGCATGCCTTGGAGCACTCTTTGGTAACTGGCATTAAGCACGAGGATATTTCGGCCAAGTTAATGCAAGAGTTAAACACTCATTTCAATGGAAAGTTAACACATGCCATAGAAATTTTTAATGGCACTTACCCAAAACGTTTTCTTCACCAATTGATATCTGGTCAGCTGGATTTGGATAGGATGGACTACTTAAATCGCGATAGCTTTTTTACGGGCGTAAGTGAGGGTGTAATCAGTTTCGATCGCATTATTAAAATGTTCAATGTTTTTGATGATGATTTGGTTATCGAGGAAAAGGGAATTTATTCGATTGAAAAATTCTTAATTGCCCGCCGATTGATGTATTGGCAGGTTTACCTGCATAAAACAGTAATCTCTGGTGAAATGATTTTAGTGAAGTTATTGGAGCGGGCAAAGGAATTATCCGCCGCAGGCGAAGATTTATTTGCATCTCCATCATTAAATTATTTCCTTAAAAACGATATTAACGAGGGGAATTTCTTTGCTCAAAAGGAGAATTTGGAGCATTTTACCAATTTAGATGATCAGGATATTTACGCCGCCGTTAAGGTTTGGGTAAAACATCCCGATAAGATATTGGCTACACTTTGCCAAATGTTAACCTCCAGGAATTTGTACAAGGTAGAAATGGGCAATGAGATGGCAAATGTAGATCGTGTGCAATTTTTACAGGATGCAGCAGTTAACTTATTGGGTATAAAACCAGAAGAGGCCAGGTATTTCGTATTTACCGATTCGATTCAAAACCGTGCTTACAATGCTGGGGTGGGCAACATTAAGATATTAATGAAAAATAACGATATTGTTGATATTGCAAAGGCATCGGATTTATCAAATCTGGAGTCGCTGCAAAAAACCGTAGAGAAGTATATCCTCTGCTACCCGCGAGGGATTTAAGTTTTTTTAACAAAATATTTAACTTTTACTGCCGTTTTAAGTCTTACTATTGTGTAAAATATACACGGCTTAACCCTAACAGGTTTTTTTGTTCATATCAATTTAACATATACCTTTGTACGATGCAATTTACTGCAAAGCAGATAAGCGAGTTTTTAGATGGTTCCATAGATGGCAACCCTGATGTAGCCGTTACTGAACTATCTAAAATAGAAGATGGTAAGGTAGGTTCTTTGTCTTTTCTATCTAACCCGAAGTACGAAAACTTTTTGTATTCTACTCAGGCTTCAGTAGTTATCGTATCTAAGGATTTTGCCCCAACACAGCCTTACACCAGCACGTTAATTCGTGTTGATAATCCATACAGTTCATTTACCATCTTGTTAGATAAGTATAATGAAGCAATGAATGCACAGGCTGCTCAATCTGGTATCGATCGATTGGCATTTGTTCATCCAACAGCGAAAATTGGTAAAAATGTTTTTATCGATGCTTTTGCCTACGTTTCGGAAAATGTAACTATTGCTGATGGTTGCAGAATTTATGCACAAACATTTATTGGCGCAAACTCTAAAATTGGCGAGAATAGCACTTTTTTTCCTGGTGTAAAAATTTACCACAACTCGATTATTGGAGATCGTGTTATTATTCATTCTAATACTGTAATTGGTAGTGATGGATTTGGTTTTGCCCCTCAAAAAGATGGCACTTACAACAAGATTCCTCAAATTGGAAACGTAATTATTGAGGATGATGTAGAAATCGGAGCCAATACAGCAGTAGATCGTGCCACAATGGGCTCAACAATTGTGAGAAAAGGAGCAAAAATTGATAATTTAATTCAAATTGCCCACAATGTTGAGGTTGGTGAAAACACAGTTTTAGCTGCTCAATCGGGCATATCTGGAAGCACCAAAATTGGCCCTAACAGCGTTGTTGGCGGTCAGGTTGGTATTGCTGGTCATTTAACCTTGGCAAAAGGAACACAGATTGGCGCTCAAGCGGGATTAAATTTTAACATTACCGAAGAAAATAAACAATGGCATGGTAGTCCAGCGCAACCTTTGCGCAATTGGATGCGTGCCTCCGTAATTTTTAAGCATCTGCCAGATGTGGAGAAAAGAATAAATGTGCTAGAAGAGGAATTGAAAAAGCTTACAGCGGAACTGGAAAAGAACACAATACACAATGAACGTTAGACAAAAAACGATTAAAAAAGAAATATCAGCATCGGGAGTTGGTTTGCATACCGGCGCTAATGTTACCCTTACATTTTGCCCTGCACCAGAAAATCACGGCTTTAAATTTCAACGGGTTGATCTTGATGGTCATCCGGTTATCGATGCCGATGCAGACAACGTAACTGATACTTCTCGAGGAACAACAATTACCCAAAACGGCGCAAGTGTAAGTACTGTAGAGCACGTAATGGCTTCGCTAATTGGAATGGATTTGGATAATGTGCTGATTAAATTAGATGGTCCGGAAACACCAATTATGGATGGAAGTTCGATCCAATTTATCGACTTGCTGGAAGAAGCGGGGTCAATAGAGCAAAATGCCGACCGTGAATACTTCACCATTCCACACAACATAACCTATACTGAAGCAGATAGAAAGGTAGAAATCGTGGCGATGCCATTGGATGATTACCGTTTTACCTGTATGATTGATTATAATTCTCCTGTTTTAGGAAGCCAACATGCTGGCATTAATACCATTGCAGAGTTTAAAAAAGAAATTGCTTCTTGTCGTACGTTCTGTTTCTTGCACGAATTAGAATACCAATTACAGCATAACCTAATTAAGGGTGGTGATTTGAATAATGCAATAGTTATTGTTGATAAAGAGGTTACTAAAGATGAATTAAGTCATTTAGCAAAACTTTTTAACCGTGCTGATATTGACGTGGCTCCGCAAGGAATCTTAAACAATATGGAATTGCGTTACCAAAATGAACCAGCTCGCCATAAATTGTTGGATATGATTGGCGATTTGGCTTTGGTTGGTATGCATTTAAAAGGTCACATTATGGCAGCACGACCTGGTCACGCCGCTAATGTTGCTTTTGCCAAAAAAATTAAGGCAGCCATTAAAAAAGAAAAAAATAAGAAAATACAAAAAGTATACGATCCCAGTGCAAAACCATTATACGATATCAATCAGGTAATGGAAATTCTGCCGCATCGTCAGCCATTTTTATTTGTAGATAAAATTTTAGAACTTTCTAAAAACCACGTGGTTGGCGTTAAAAACGTAACCATGAACGAGGAGTTTTTTAAAGGTCATTTTCCTGGCGCACCGGTTTTCCCTGGTGTAATCCAAATTGAAGCAATGGCACAGGTTGGTGGTATTTTAGTTTTAAGTACCGTTCCAGATCCAAGAAATTACCTAACTTACTTCTTAAAGATTGATAACGTACGTTTTAGGGCTCAGGTTTTACCTGGCGATACGATCGTTTTCCGTTGCGACTTGCTAGAACCAATCAGACGAGGCATTGCCCAGATGAAAGGTGTTGGTATGGTTGGCGAAAAAATCGTAGTAGAAGCCGAAATGATGGCGCAAATCACAAAAATTAAACAAGCAGAACCTACCCAATAATGATACAACCATTAGCATACATACACCCGCAGGCGAAAATTGCCGAAAATGTGGTAATTGAACCTTTTGTAGTGATACATAAAGATGTTGTAATTGGCGAGGGAACCTGGATCGGTTCGAATGTTACCATTATGGATGGTGCTCGTATAGGTAAAAATTGCCGTATTTTCCCTGGAGCAGTAATTTCAGGCGAACCACAAGATTTAAAATTTGCTGGCGAGGTTACCACTGCAGAAATCGGCGACAACACAACCATTCGGGAGTGTGTAACCATTAATCGTGGTACAAAAGATAAATGGAAAACCACAATCGGAAGCAACTGTTTAATTCAGGCTTATTCGCACATTGCCCACGATTGCGAAGTTGGCGATAACTGTATTTTTTCTAACAGCACCACTTTAGCTGGTCACATTACCATTGGCAACAATGTAGTTTTGGCGGGTCTAGTGGCCATTCATCAATTTGTGAAGGTTGGTTCTTATGCATTTGTAACTGGCGGTTCTTTGGTACGTAAAGATGTTCCTCCTTATGTTAAAGCGGCTCGCGAGCCACTTTCTTATGCAGGCATCAACTCTGTTGGTCTGCGTAGAAGAGGTTTTACTAACGAACAAATTGATGAGATTCAAGAAATTTACCGCGTGCTTTTTGTAAAACACAATAACGTAACCAAAGCTTTGGATATGATTGAAGCTGAATTCAAACCCACAGAAATTCGCGATGAGATTGTTGATTTTATCCGTAACTCTAACCGTGGTGTGATGAAAGGTTTCGGAATGGGCAGCTGACTAAGGCGCAAGGGTAAAAAGTAAAGGGTTTGATCACCTCACACTTCAAAATAAATTCATGAGTGATATAACGCTAATCAGAACAAATTCAGACAATACCGATTTTAGACAATTAGTTACTTTGTTGGATAAAGATTTAGCCGTTAGAGATGGCGATGAACATGCTTTTTATGCTCAATTTAACAAAGTTGATGCAATTAAGGAAGTTGTAGTTGCTTATCAAAATGAAATCCCGGTCGCTTGCGGAGCGATAAAACCATTCTCTGATACCGCAGCAGAAGTTAAGCGAATGTTTGTTCATCCAGATTATAGAAAGCAAGGTATTGCGGCGAAAATCCTAACAGAATTGGAGCAATGGGCTGCAGAACTCGGTTTCTCTGAATGTGTTTTAGAAACTGGCAAAAAACAACCCGAGGCAATCGCTTTATATCAAAAGGTTGGTTATCAAATTACGCCTAACTATGGACAATATATCGGGGTAGAGAATAGCGTATGTATGACTAAACCGCTTCGAAGTCTTGATGCCTGATACTCAAATCGCAATACTATAAATGAAGATAGCTTTAAATAATGTTGGCAGAAGATATAACAAGGAGTGGATTTTTCGGAATCTAAGCGCTGAGTTTACTTCTGGTAGTAGTTATGCTATTTTAGGTCCGAATGGTTCAGGAAAATCTACTTTGTTAAGCGTTTTAACAGGAAGTTTAACCCAATCAGAGGGAGAAATTCTTTTTTCAGATACAGCTAATATTCCCATCGAGTCTATTTACAAACACATTAGTCTTGCAGCTCCATATTTAGAATTGGTAGAGACCTTTACATTAAAAGAGATTATCGATTTCCATTTTAAGTTCAAGAATTTTGCTGCTGGCGTTGATGCTGAATCGTTGGTTTCTATACTTGGTTTAGAAAAATCGGCCAACAAGGAAATTAAGTACTTTTCATCGGGAATGAAGCAAAGAACCAAACTTGCTTTGGCTTGCTGTTCTGACTCACCAATTTTATTTTTAGATGAACCAACAAGTAATTTAGACGTTCAAGGGATAGATTGGTATCGTGAACTGATTGAAAACTTCACAAAAGACAGGTTAACCATTATTGGTTCTAACCAAATTCAAGAATACGATTTCTGCAAAGAACAGATTCAAATTGCTGATTTTAAATAGATTAACGAATAAAATCCATCCTCTTAGCTCGTCTGATTTGTCATAAGTTTGTATTATAATAATATTTTTTAAAAAATATTTGGTAATTGATTTTTAGTTCTTACCTTTGCACCACCAAAAAGAGAAACAATTATTTAATTTATCTCTTCAGGGAAAATGATAATATTCTCCGTTTAACGGAAACAAAATATACTGCTGTAAAAAGCGAAAAATTTTTTCATAGTTTAGTTTGAGGTTTAGGTTGATTATGCCTTTGGAGTGGTTCCCAAAGGCATTTCTTTTATACGGAGGTTTTTTCCGTCGGCTGAGCGCAATAACGGGAGCAGGATTTTGTTTCTTGCTCTGCTTTAGGTTATCTAAACCCGATTGCCGCGGAAATACTTTTTATAAGTAACAACCTTTAATAAAGCTGTGATGCTGAGGCACGAAGTATCTGCAACCGATGAAACAGATTCTTCGTTCCTCAGAATGACAGATATTTATAAAAAGATTGAAGCAAAAGCGGGACTATCGCAACCGACTAATTCCAGGTTTTGCTTTCCAAATCAAAAATCCTTTATTTAACCTTGATATTCATAAACAGGCATTTGCTCGAATTTAAGGTTAGATATTTACTATTCATTTTTACTAAAATAATTTTACCTTTGCCGTCACGAAAAACTGAAATATAAATCCAAATAGGATAAAATAATATGGCAAAAGCATCAGAAATTAAAAACGGTAACATCCTACGTTTAAATGGCGAACTGGTTACTGTTGACGAATGGAATCACCGTACACCTGGTAAAGGCGGCGCTTTTTATACCGGTAAATTCCGTAACATTAAATCAGGCAGAATTGTAGAGGCTCGTATGGGTACCGATGAGGCTGTTGAGATTTGCCGTGTAGAAACCAGCGATTACCAATATCTATATGAAGATGGCGATTATTTAGTGGTGATGGATAATAACACTTACGAGCAATATAATGTTGAAAAAACATTGTTTGGTTCGGCAATCAAATTCTTAAAAGAGGGCATGAGTGTTATCGTTTCTATGGAAAGCGAAGAAGCAATTATGGGTCAATTACCAAATTTTGCTGAATTCGAGATTACGTATTCGGAGCCTGCTGTTAAAGGAGATACTTCTACAAATGCATTAAAAGCTGCAACGCTTGAAAATGGTGTTGAAGTGAAAGTACCAATGTTCGTAAATCAAGGCGATAAAATTAAAGTTGATACGCGTACAGGCGAGTATGTGGAGCGTGTAAAATAGTTTATAAAATTTTTAAAAGGAGCCCTTGGATTTGTTTTCAAGGGCTTTTTTTGTTCTATGACTCTTTTATTCCCCTCTTTCAGAGGGGTGTCCGGAGGACGGGGTGTTCATTTTATTATTTGCCGCGGAAACACAGATTAACACGGAAAAGGACATTAAATAACATTCCTTTGAAAATTAATGCTGCCAGCTCTTCGGGAACAGCAGCCCCGCTATCTGTTCCAATCTTTTTTAAAGATGCTGTCATGCTGAGGCACGAAGCATCTGTTTCATCGGTTGCAGATGCTTCGTGCCTCAGCATGACAGCTTATTCAAGGTGCTGCAATAAAAAAGTATTTCCACGGCTATCGGGTTTAGAAATTAAGCTAGTTCAGATAGCTTCCGTTATTAAGCGCCAAAAAACAACCCATACTCCAAATTGTTATATTTACATAAATTGGTAGTATGTTAAAATCAGAAATCAGAAAACAAGCCTCAAAAGATAGATTAGCAATAACTGATGAAGAATATAAATCACTAACCGACGGATTGTTGAATCAGTTTGTCACTCAAGATTTCAGTTCTATAAAAACGTTGCATATATTTTTGCCTATTACCGAAAAGAAAGAACCCAATACCTTTTTGCTAATAGAATGGCTGGCAGAAAATCATCCTGAAATTAAAATTCTTGTTCCGAAAGCTGATTTTGAAACTGCACTAATGACGAATCACGAATATTTAGGTGTAGATGATTTGCAGAAAAACTTATACAATATTTTAGAACCTCAAAAAGGAATTGTTCACGATGGAGAAGTGGACATGGTTTTAATTCCATTATTGGCTTTTGATAAGCAAGGCTACAGAGTAGGTTATGGCAAAGGCTTTTACGACCGCTTTCTTCAAAATATAAATGCTAAAAAAATAGGCTTATCTTTGTCGCCAGCAATTGATAAAATTGATGACGTAAATGAACACGACATCCGATTAGATTATTGCATTACACCAACAGAAACCATCAAATTTTAAGCTTACAAATCATGCCTGAAGAAATCGTAATCAAAACCGAAAAACAATACGAAGACAACATGATTGCAGTATTCGAATTGCAGGAAAAAGAAGAGCTTACCGCCGATGATTTAAAGCAAATTGAATTGATGCTTAAGGCTGGCGAGAAATACGAGGCAGAGCATTTGTAATTTAATTTCTTACTGCAGTTCGTCATGCTGAATTTATTTCAGCATCTCCATTAAAATTTTAAGTCAAAGATTTCTCCACTTCGGTCGAAATGACGTTCGATTAACCTTTGTATTTCGATATTTTATTAGAATCAAGTCTGCGTAAATCCCCGAAATCTGCGGGAAACAGTTTAGAACTCAACATTAGATTTGTAGCAGGCAGATGCTTTGATTTTTTTCTCCCGCTGATAGCGCAGATTTACGCAAAACCAATCTGCCAAATTCCTGTAATTATGGTAACGATTTAAGCTTGCGCCTTAACAAAATCACTTATCAAATACGCAATTAATTTCGAAGTTAATTTACTCACTCTACCATCAAGCAATCTGGTAGCGCCCTCGCTGATGTGTAAATAGGCAAACTCCTTTCCCATTGTTAAAATCAATTTTCTGATATCATTTACAACAAAACCAGATGGCGTTTCAGCACTTGCAAGCACATTTTGAATGCAATCTAAATCTATCTCCAAACCTGCGACAGAACCAATTTCAGAAAAGAAATCTTTATCATCAATGCCTTTTAAAATATCATCAAAAAATACAGGTTTTAGCTTCGGATTGATTTCAATTTCATTTAAAATAGCCTCATTATTATAGTTTTGGTGCAAACCGTACATGAAATAATTTACCAAATATCCCTCGGCTAAAGCGTAGGTAAATCCATTTCCGCTGTGACTTCCCTCTTGCTTGCGTAAATCGGCATGAGCATCAATGTTTAAGACATCTATGGGTTGTTTTTTAACTAACGAAACTCCCTTTATGATTGGATAAGCATTGTTATGTCCGCCGCCGATAATGATAGGTATTTTACCTGCAGCTACGATTTTTTCAATCACAGGATAAACCAAATCATCTATATCAACCACTTTATTCCTCAAACCCTCAATCGATGAATCTTCGGGTTCCTCTATTTCGAAATGACCCAAAACCAAAAGTTCTTCGCCAGATAAAAAGCGATTGCTCTGAATATTCAGAAAAGCCATTAAAGCTGGTCGCCAGGTTGTAGATGCGCCTGCAATACCCGCATTTGCCCGAATCCCAATATCTTCAGGGATGCCCAAAAGCACAAATTTGGCTTTGCTGTTTTTAAGTTCCTCTATGGAAGAAATTACGCTAACCCTCTCGCCAAGTTTGGTTTCGCCATCACGATAAATAATTAGGTTATTGATATCGCTTTGCGAATATATTTTCAGGCTATCCATTATAAATTTCCCCGTTTAAAATGATGGTTTCAATTTGCGTTTCACCAAAACTATACGGCAAATAGGCGATTGAGGGCATCGGTTTTGTGATGAATAAATTGGCTCTTTTACCAACTGCGATGCTCCCATAATCATTGCTGATTTCCATGGCTGCCGCTCCGTTTAAGATTGCCGCATTTACGGCTTGTTCGGGCTGCATTTTCAATTTTATACAGCCCAAGGAAACCACAAAATTCATATTTCCTGATGGCGTTGAGCCAGGATTAAAATCTGTAGCAAGCGCTACAGGAATATCCGCAGCGATTAAACTTTTAGCATCGGCAAAAGATATTCCCAAATAAAATGAACATGACGGCAAAAGCGTAGCAATGGTGTTGGAATTTTTTAAACTATCAATGGTTTCTTGATTTGTTTCTTCTAGGTGGTCGACAGAAATGGCTTTGTTTTTTACAGCAACTTCTACCGCTCCCGAAACAGAAAGCTGGTTGGCATGAATTTTAGGTTTCAAGCCATATTTAGCGCCTGCTTTTAAAATTTGGTCTGTTTCTTCGACAGAGAAAAATCCTTTTTCGCAAAAAACATCAATATAATCGGCTAGTTTTTGCGCTGCGATTTTGGGCAACATTTCATTAATAATTAAATCAATATAACCTTGGTGATTATCTTTAAATGCTGTTGGATAAGCATGAGCGGCCAAAAATGTAGCTTTAATCGGAATTGGAAAAGCTTTTTTCAATCTGCTAATTACCCGCAGCATTTTAATTTCACTTTCTACGGTTAAGCCATATCCACTTTTAATTTCTACAGCTCCAGTTCCTTGCAAAATCATTTGTTTAAGCCTTATAGATGCACTTTCAAACAATTCATCTTCAGTTGCATTTTGAAGTTTAGCTGCAGAATTCAAAATGCCTCCACCTGCCGCAGCAATTTCCTCGTAGGTTTTGCCCTGAATTTTCATTGCAAATTCTTCCTCCCGCGAAGCGGCAAAAACAATGTGTGTATGGCTATCGCACCATGATGGAAAAACGTATCGGCCCTCTGCGTCGGTTGATGGAAGATGTAAAATGGAAGATGGAATTTCACTCATCTTACCAAAATCCTTAATCAAACCATCTTCTATTAAAAGCCAAGCATTTTCCAAAATGGGTAAATCACTCATCTCCCTACCTCGAAGAACCAGTTTTTCTTTTGGATGTAAGCCTACGAGACCTTTAATATTTGTGATTAGCATTTTTTAGTATTTAGTATCGAGTATCAAGACTAAATTCGAGAATAGCCTTAGTATTAACTGCTTTATTATTTGCTTTGGTCTTTAGTCATTCTGCTTCTTAGTCCATTTCCAGCAAAACCGGACAATGGTCGGAGTGGATGGCATCGGGTAAAATTCTAACATTTTTTAATCGGCTTTCCATTGGTTTAGTAACTAAATGGTAATCGATGCGCCAACCTAAGTTTTTCCCTCTCGAACCGGCTCTGTAACTCCACCAAGTATAATGATGTGGGTCTTTATTAAAGTGGCGGAAAGTATCAATAAAACCATTATCCAAAAATAGCTGCATCCACTCACGTTCTTCGGGCAAAAACCCTGATGAGTTCGCGTTCGATTTTGGGTTGTGAATATCAATCGAAGTATGGCAAATGTTATAATCGCCGCTCACAATTAGGTTAGGGATTTCTTTCCGCAATTCTCCGATGTATTCGTCGAAAAAACGCATAAACTCATATTTTTTTACTTGTCGTTCGTCGCCGCTCGAACCTGATGGCATGTATAAACTCATCAGCGAGAAATCATCAAAGTCGGCTCTCAAAATTCTTCCCTCTCTATCAATCCATTCTTCGCCGCATCCATATTCTACATGGTTGGGTTTAATTCTTGTTAAAATAGCCACGCCGCTATATCCTTTTTTCTCCGCAGGAAACCAGTAATGATGATAACCGAGTTGCTCTACGAGTGCAATAATTTCGGGGATTTGAATGGGCAGGGCTTTTACTTCTTGCAGGCAAACCATATCGGCATTGGTAGCTTGCAGCCAGCCGAAGAAGTTTTTGGTGCTTGCCGCTCGAATTCCGTTAACATTGTAGGAGATGATTTTCATTCAAATTTTCAAAATGTGTAGCGGTAAATTTAGAAATTAATTGAATAAATGCTTAGTTATTGAGATTTGCTTTCGTTAAATTTGTTTATGAGCATTGAAGAATTAAAAATTGAGATTGCTAAAAAAGTTTTTGAGACTGATGATGAAAATCTACTTTCAGAGTTAGATATGCTTTTAAGTAGCAACGAAAAAGTTGTGTTGGAAGATTTGCCAAAACATGTTCAAGAGGGAATTAAAAGGGGATTAAAACAGGCAGAAGAGGGAAAGCTTATTCCATACGATGAAGTTAAAAAAAGACTTTCTCAGAAATGGAGCTAAGCGTTTCATTTTCTGAGGAGGCTTATGAAACACTATTTGCTATCGGAGTTTTTCTTGAAGATTCTTGGGGTTATGAATATGCAAATAAGTTTATCAATAGCGTTTATCAAAAAATTGATTTAGTTGCAATTCAACCTTTCATATACGAACCTATATCGCTCGATAATAATGTTAGAAAGGGAGTGATTTCAAAATTCACATCTTTCTATTACCAGGTTTATGAAAAGGAAATAAGAATCTTATTCTTTTTTGATAACAGACAGGAACCTTTAATTACATAATTTTTTTATCTGCTAAAGAACCCTCCATTAACTGCTTTTCCAACTTCTTAGCCTCTCTTCTTTTCAAAATCGTGATATCCATTTTAACATCCTGTTTGGGGCGATTATTTTTATCGGTTAAAACCGCAGCTATTTTATCAACCATATCTAAGCCGACAACAATTTCACCATAAACGGTATAATTTCTATCTAAATGTGGTGCACCGCCGATGGTTTTATAAACCTGTCTTTGCCATTCAGGGATTTTAAATTTCAGTCGTTTTTCTTCAACGCTGTTTAATTGTTCATCAGTAAAAACCTTTCCTTGCACTAAATAAAACTGACTTCCGCTTGAGGCTTTGGACGGATTAACCATATCGCCCTCTCTAGCCGCAGCTAAAACCCCTTTCTTGTGAAATAAACTATCTCTAAATTCTGCAGAGATAGTATATTTCGGTCCGCCATCGCCAAGCAAAGAATCTGGTTTGGCATTTCTCGAATCTGGGTCGCCACCTTGAATCATAAAATCTTTTATCACTCTGTGAAATAAGGTACCATTATAATAACCCTCTTTGGTAAGCTTTAGAAAATTATCACGATGGAGCGGCGTTTCGTTATATAATTTCACGATGCATTCTCCAAACCCGGTTTTAATGCGGATATATTGATTTTTCGGCTTAGCAGCAAAGGTAGAAAGCATTGAAAAAGTGCAGATGAATAAGAATAATTTCTTCATTTGAATGGTGTTTGAGGCTAAATTAAACTAAAAAATGAAATTCAATAAATAAATGATAATGTTATACGAGTTTTTTTGCTTTACCTTTGTGATAATGAAGTTAAAACAAAAAATAGCACTTTCTTTGGCCGTATTCTATGCGGTTAGTGTTATGGGTTTGGCTTTAAGTTTGCATTTCTGCGGTGGTAAACTGGAAAATGTAAAACTATTCAGTAATGAGGTTTCTTGCAAGTTTTGCAAAGATATACCTGCTGAAAAGAAAAAGGATGATGGCTGTTGCAAAAATACGCAAGTTACCGTTAAGGTAAAGGATAGTCATCAGGCAGAGGCACAAACACAAATGCCGAAATTGTACGCAATTCAGCTTTTTTTACATCCGCCCGTTTTAGAATTTCTTAGCAACATTGCCCCAGCTTTTTTCAGCAAAATCAGCAACAAAGCGCCACCACTTTCCTTGCGGGTTGCCTTGCATGTTTTCAATTGTATTTTTAGGAATTAGGATTAATCATTAGCCGTTGGGTGCATAAAGCATTTCTACAGGCTCAATGTGACATTTTCTTAAATTCTAACTTCAAAAATCATGAAAACAATAAAAATATTCAGCATCATTATGCTATTCTTCGCCGTTAATGTATCGGCTCAACAAATTTCAACAGCAGATTTACAAGTAACTGGTTTAACTTGTTCAATGTGCTCAAATGCGACACAAAAATCATTAGGGACCTTAGGTTTCATCAATTCTGTAAAGCCAGATTTAAATAAAAACATTTTCGTGTTAACCTTTAAAAAAGGTGCAGATATCAACATCGATTTAATTCGCAAAAAAGTTCAGGATGCTGGGTTTTCTGTCGGTGGCTTAACTGCTGATTTTACTTTTAATCAGGTTAAGGTTGATGATAAAGGTCAGGCGATTGTTGATGGCAACGTTTATCGTTTCGTAAATGCAAAAAACAAAACCTTAAATGGCACGGTTAAAGCATCGGTGGTTGATAAGAATTTCATTTCAGGTTCGGCATTTAAAAAACAATCGGCTACAGTAAACTCTGACGCTTATGCAAACGGAACAGCTGTTGTAAACGGGAAGAAAACGCGTGTTTATCACTTAGTTCTTTCTTAAATCATGAGGAAGATTTTTATAATGGCACTGATTTTATTCGGTGCTTATGGAAACGTTTTCAGTCAGGAGTTATACGTTTTTACAGAGCCTGCGAGCAACATGCCTACGAAGTCAATTGGGATAAGAATCACTAATGAGGGCATGAACAATCCCGATTTCATGAGCAGAACCATTCCTGAAGTAATGATTGGTTTCAATAAAAATCTGATGATGCATGCTCAAGGTTTCTTATCAGATATGGATGGAAAATATCGTATAGAGGGCGGAAGTTTGTATTTGAAATATAGATTTTTGTCTTTGGATGAGGCACATTCGCACTTCAGAGCGGCCGCTTTCGGTAGATTAAGCACAAGTAGAAGACCAACTTTTACCAGAGATATCAACTTAGAGGGCGATAATAGTGGAGTACAAGGAGGGTTAATTTTCACTCAACTTTTGCATAAACTTGCGCTCTCGGCAACGCTGGGATATGCACATGCAATAATTGTTGATAAAGTATACCGGCCAAATGTTCCTGAACCCAAAAACATACTTTCCTACAGTTTATCATCTGGCTATTTGGTTTTGCCTTTTGTTTACAAAGATTATAAGCAGCCAAACTTCAATCTTTACTTCGAAATGCTGGGGAAAACCGACCCTAGTTCGGGCGAATCTTATTTAGATTTGGCGCCAGCCGTACAAGTAATTTTGAACAGCACAACCCGTATTGATTTGGGCTATCGCTTTCAGGCAACTGGAAACATTGCTAACAGATATACTAAAAACATGTACCTGATTAGGGCAGAATTTAATTTTTTTAACGTTTTAAAATAACAGCACAATGAAAAAAATACTGATAATGGTGGCTATAATTGCCATCGCAACTACAAAATTAACTTTCGCACAGAGTAAAACCGATGCAGCTTTTAACCAGTTGTTAACCGCATATTATGATGTGAAAAATGCATTAGCTACCGACAAAAAGGATGTGGCGGCTGAAAAAGTGAAAACATTATCTGCTAAAGTTGACGCAATCCCTCATAAAGATTTGCCCGCTGCTCAGCACACACTTTGGATGGAACAGGCAAAAATCATCAAAGCAAAAGCTACTGAATTAGCTGTAGGAAAAGACATTAAAGCACAAAGAAAGTCTTTCGAGGGAATTTCTTATGCGATGATTAAAACGGTTAGAAACATCAAATTTAACACCGCAACAATTTATGTTCAGCATTGCCCTATGGCGAAAGCGAGTTGGTTAAATGAAAAAGAAAACATCGAAAACCCATATTATGGAAGCATGATGTTCGATTGTGGCGATGTTTCGGAAACCATAAAATCGAAATAATGAACCTGCATATCAAAAACATGGTATGCAACCGTTGCAAAATGGTGGTTAAGGCCGAGCTCGAAAAGCTTGGCTTTAACCCTATTTCGGTTGAATTAGGTGAAGTTTCACTAGCAGAAAATATTTCTGCTAATGATAAATTAAAAATCGCCGATAAACTTAATCAATTTGGTTTTGAGCTATTGGAGGATAGAAAAACTCAAATCGCTGAACAGGTTAAAACCTCAATTATCAATCTGGTTCATTACACGAAAGAGCCGCTAAAAATTAATTTATCTTTATATTTGAGTGAGAAAACTAATCTTGAATACACTCAATTGAGCGCTGTTTTTTCCGAGGTTGAACATCAAACCATAGAGAAATATTTCATCGCTCAAAAAATAGAAAAAACTAAGGAAATGCTCACCTATGGCGAGCTTACCTTGAGCGAAATTGCTTATCAGCTTAATTACAGCAGCGTTGCGCATCTTTCCGCTCAATTTAAAAAGGTTACGGGCTCAACGCCATCGGTTTTTAAATTGGAAAATTTAGAACGGCGAAAAACACTTGATGAAATTTAAAGTTTCCGTCAGTTGAAACTGACGGCAAGGAATAGCGAGGCGGAAATGCCAAATCAACTAAATATCCATACCTATTTAGCGCAATCCAATTCATTGCCGTTGACTTCAGTCAACGGTTAACAATGAAAATAATTGGCTTTAACCCCATTCTACTTTCTTAACATACATCAAGACCTAAACCTGAATGTCAGCGTACTTTTGTTTAAATAAAATTCGCAAAACATGAAAAAATTATTCTTATTCCTGATAGCTACTTCAATCAGCGTAGCATCTTTCGCACAAACAAGCTGGAAAATCGACCCCATGCACTCGTTCGTTAACTTTTCGGTTAAACACATGGGCATTTCTTTCGTTGATGGTTCATTCAAAAAATTTGACGGTACGGTTACTGCTGCAAAACCAGATTTAACGGATGCAAAAATTAGTTTTACTGTTGATGTTAACAGTATTACCACTGGTGTTGATATGAGAGATGGTCATTTAAAAACTGATGATTTTTTCAATGCTGCAACTTATCCAACTATGAAATTTGAAAGCACTTCTTTCAAAAAATTAAGCGGTAATAATTACGAATTAGCTGGTAAATTAACCATTCGCGATATAACCAAAGATGTAAAATTCTCGGTTGTTTACGGAGGAACAGCAAAAGACCAACAAGGAAATACTAAAGCTGGTTTTGGCGCAACAACTACCATTAACCGTTTAGATTACAACATTAAATACGACCCAACGGGTGCTGGCGTTGCTAAAGATGTTGCTATTAAATTGAACTTAGAATTCGTTCAAGCAAAATAATCTCCAATAATATCATTTCGAGTGAAGCAACGCGGAATCGAGAAATCTTTTATATCAGATTTCAAAGATTTCTCCACTTCGGTCGAAATGACGATTTACACACAAAGAATACCATGTCAACATTATCTCAATTCAGAAGTTTTACTCAACGTTTGCCACAAACGGATTTAATGCCAACCCTATTTATTGGTCACGGTTCGCCGATGAATGGTATTGAAAACAATGAGTTTAGCCAGAGCTGGGCCGAGTTGGCAAAAAACATTCCTGTTCCGAAAGCGGTTCTGGTGGTTTCGGCGCATTGGTACACACACGGAACTTTTGTTACGGCGATGGATTTCCCATCAACCATTCATGATTTTGGCGGTTTCCCACAAGCATTGTTTGATGTTCAATATCCAGCTCCTGGCGATGCGAAATTAGCGGCCGAAATTCCTGGTTTGGTGAATGCAGCAAATATTGGTTTAGACCACGATTGGGGTTTAGACCATGGCACGTGGACAGTTGTAAAACACATGTATCCTGACGCCAATATTCCTGTGCTTCAGCTAAGTATTGATTATACCAAATCGCCCGAGCAACATTACGAAATTGCAAAAGAAATTTATGCACTTCGCAAAAAAGGCGTATTGGTTTTGGGTAGCGGCAACATGGTTCACAATCTTCGCATGTTAAGCTGGGAAATGATTAACGGCGGAGGTTATGATTGGGCGAATGAGATGAATGATAAATTTAAAAACCTCATCGCAAACGGCGACCATAAACCTTTAATCGATTACCGCAATTTAGGTGCTGATGCAATGCTGGCCATCCCTACACCCGAGCACTATTTGCCATTGATTTATACCTTGGGGATGAAGAAAGATAGTGAAGAGGTTTCTTTCTTTAACGATAAAGCGGTTGGTGGTTCGTTAACGATGACATCTGTTTTGGTGGGGTAAGATTATTTAACCGCAAAGGGGGCAAAGTTAAAAGCGCAAAGGACACAAAGCTTGGTTGATAACAGATTTACGCCATGATTAAAATGGTGGGTTATGCGACTGGGCTAAATTGCGTGTGATTATTTTTGATTCAAAAAATATAGCCTGCGATTTCAATCGTGGGAATTGATTATTTAATGGTTACAAGCAGGTTAATTGGGCGAAGAACGAATTTCTTTTGTTCATAAACCCGATTGGATGAATGCCGATTTTTCTCCGGCAGAAAGGAAAGCGGGACTACCGTTCCCGATGGAATGCTGAACATTCATTTCCAAAACCTTTTACCACTAAAGCACTAAGAACACAAAGTTGGATACAAAATTTCTGGACTTCTCAGAAACCAGGTTCTTCCGTTATGGCATAGCGCTCAAAATTCTATAACATTTTATGATTATTCTGTAACGGTTATCGCCTGCCCAATGGGTAAATTTGTATAAACATTTTGATGATGACACATACCTATCAACTTACTGGCATGACTTGCGGTGGTTGCGGAAATAAAGTTAAAAGTAACCTTTTGGTTTTGCCTGATGTGACTTCAGTTGAGGTTTCGAAAGACACAAATTCTGCTACCATTTCTATGGATAAACACATTGGCCTGGATACATTACAGCAGGCTTTGGGCGGTGCTGAAAGTAAATATCAAATTGCCGCAACAGCACATAGCGAAGCACTCGAAGAAACAGAATCGTGGATTGAAACCTACAAACCTATATTGTTAATTTTCGGTTATGTAACCGCAATTTCTTTGGTGGTTTCATGGCAAAACGGCGGTATAAACTTCATGACTTTCATGCGAATTTTCATGGCTGGCTTCTTCCTGACTTTTTCCTTTTTCAAGATGTTAAACCTAAAAGGCTTTGCGGAAAGTTATGCGATGTACGATATCGTTGCAAAAAAATTCAGCAGGTGGGGATATATTTATGCTTTTATCGAACTCGGGTTGGGTTTGAGTTTTGCGCTAAATCTTTCTCCAATTATTGTAAACTGGGTCACTCTAATTGTGATGACGGTAAGCATTTTAGGCGTATTAGAAAGTGTTTTGAACAAGAAAAAGATTCAATGTGCTTGTCTGGGTGCCGTTTTCAACCTACCCATGAGTACGGTGACCATTGTTGAAGATGCGATTATGATTGCGATGAGCGTTGCAATGTTGGTGTTGATGTAAGAAAATTAAATCTGGTTTTTATCGATATGGTTCAGACCAGCACCTGCTGAATCCCTCTCTTCTGGAGAGGGAGCGCAATAATTATCCAAAGCAAAAACTTTAATAGGGTGAGGCTTTACCTTTCCCTATCGTGTTTGTAATATGGGCCAAATGATGTTTGCCATGCCATGCGTACATACCCAACATACTGGCTAAAGTGAGTTCTTTTCCTTGTGCAGGATGGATGTATTTGCGTTGATAATCTTCAATTTTTAAGGTTTTTAGAAATGCTACCCATCGCTGATGTAAACCTGTTAACAGCGCAACAGACATTTCAATATCGCCATTTTTCGCTTCTTCGGTTTCGGCCCAAAGTTCTTCGTAATATGGTCTGATGGTTGGAATATCTTCTGTAATCGCTTGCTTGAAACGAATGTAAGCATTCATGTGGCTGTCGGGAATGTGATGAACAACCTGTCTCAATGTCCAGCCGTCAGGACGATAGCTTTGATTTAATTCTTCGTCACTTAGATTTTCAGTTGCGCTTTTGATTTGTTCAGGCAAGTTCTCGATTTCAGCTATCCATATTTTTGCTTGCTTTTCATCGAAAATTTCGGGCATAACGAACTGACCGATTGGGTATTTAAGTTGTTCTAAATCCATGAAAGCAAATTAAGTTTTTTAAAACGAATTTAAAAAATGTTTCGGTCTGTGGGGACACAGACCGAGGCGTAGAGATAACCATAGATAAAATATATATTTTGCCACGGAAACACAGAAATCACGGAAAATATATTATTAACCACAGATGCGCACAGATAAACACAGATTTTTAAATCCTTTTCCGTGTAAATCTGTGTTTCCGTGGCAACCTTAATCCTGTGAATTATAAAATCCTTAAATCTTGTTCTACATTAATTTCTTCAACCATTTCAATAACCCTATCTTTTCGCTATAGGGTGGATAAATCATTTTCGTCATGCCGAGTTTCGATTGGAAAACAACTGCTCGCTCGTGGGAGAAGTTCTTAAATCCAAAAATCCCGTGGCAGCTTCCCATACCGCTACTATTTACGCCACCGAATGGCAAATTCGGATTGCTAATGTGAACCAAAACATCATTTATACAAGTTCCGCCTGAAGTGGTCTCGTTGATAATTTTTTGCTGATTTTTATTGTTTTCAGAGAAAATATAAAGTGCAAGCGGCTTAGGTCTTTGGTTGACAAAATCAATAGCTTCCTGCAAGTTTCTATATTTAATTATCGGCAAAATCGGACCGAAAATTTCTTCTTGCATAATTGCGTTTTCACCATTTACCGAAGTTAGGATTATAGGATTTATCGTCAAGTCATCTTCATTAGTTTCTCTGCCAAATTCTATTTTTGCTCCATCTTTAACGGCATCATTTATTAAGCCATTTAATCGCTCAAACTGTTTTTCGTTGATTATTTTTCCATAAACCTCTTTGTTAATCTTACCATCTGTGAAAAACATTTTTAGAGCGACAGCTTTATACTGTTCAACAAATTCTGGTTCTAGTTTTTCATCTATTAAAACATAATCTGGTGCAATACAAGTTTGCCCTGCATTAACCAATTTACCCCAGGCAATCTTTTCTGCAGCCTTTTTTAAATCGCAAGTATCATCAATAATTGCGGGCGATTTTCCGCCCAATTCCAGCGTAACAGAAGTCAGGTTTTTTGCTGCCGCTTCCATTACCACTTTTCCAATTGCAGTGCTTCCTGTAAAAAATATATGGTCGAACGGGAGTTTAAGTAAGGCTGTTGAAACTTCAGCATCCCCCTCAAAACAGGCGACTTCCTTTTTATCGAAAGTGTTGGAAATAATTTTACTAATAACTGCCGCTGTGTTGATACTCAATTCTGATGGTTTCAAAATCACACAATTGCCAGCAGCGATTGCCGAAATCAGCGGACTCATAATCAGTTGTAATGGATAATTCCATGGTGCAATAATTAAACAAACACCTTTTGGTTCATAGTAAATTTTGTTGCCCGCAAAGAGATTACTCATGGTTTTACCAACGGATTTTGGCTTCATCCAATTGGCGAGTTTTTTAACGGCGTGGTCTATTTCGGCGTAAGTAAAAAACAGTTCGGTTACAGCACTTTCGAATCTGCTTTTTCGTAAATCCTTTTCCAAAGCTTCGTAGATTTCTTCTTCAGCATTTTCCAAAGCTTGTTTGAGTTTTTTCAGCTTTGCGATTCGAGTTTTTGCATCCGTTTTGCGCAAATCGAATTTGTGTTGCTGTTGTAAATCAAAAACTGATTTTATTTTTTCTTCCATATTTTCCCAATTGCATGCACACTTAACTAAGCCTAAGCATAGAATCTTCGTTCTACTTAAATCGGCCTAACAAATTTTTGGGGATGCACTGTCCAAGCCAAATTACTAACTTAAATACAAAAATTTTAAGCCGACACTTTTGTTTCTTTTGGTGTCAAAAGAAAAAAGCCCGTCTGGCCAAGACAAATAAACACCCTGTTCTGCCTGTACAACGTTATTAAGGGGAAATCATAAATTTAGTTAAAATCCACTCATTTCATTAAAAATTCATTCATTTAAAGCATATTGCATTAATTTTAAATACCTCAAATGAAGAAATTGTTTTTTGTTTTCGCATTCTTAATTCCACTGATTACTTATGCCCAAACCATTAAAACAGATGTGCTGATTTTAGGCAGCTCAAATGCTGCTTTTGCCGCAGGCATTCAGGCTACAGAATCGGGAGTAAATGCCATTATTTTAACACAAAGTGATGGTTTTAAATTGAGTGATTTTAAGAGTTTACCTCAAAGCGGCGTTACAAAAGCTTTTGAAAAAAGAGCGAGGAAATCATTAAAACTTGCTGATAGTTTGCCGCTACCCGAAATAACGAATCAAATACTGAATGCGGTTATTAAAAACTGGTCTGACAGTTCCAAGCTTCTTGATGTTATTAACAATACCATTTACTACGAAATTAAACGTTCTGGAAGTGGTTGGGAAGCTAAATTGACCAAGGAGAAAAGCATTAAAGCTAAGGTTTTAATTGTAACCGATAACATCGAAAAAATTCTTCCTACTTTAAAAGTTGAGAGTTTAAAACCTGCAGAAACCAATACACTAACCTACACCGAAAACTTATACCGCACCACAATCGGTGGCATCAACGGAACATCAAACTACCTGCCGCTTTACAATTTGCTTGTCCCAAATCATGAAAATATTTTATATATCAAAGCCGATAATCTAGAAATCGGGCAAGCAGCTGGTGCAACAGCAGCTTATGCTGCATTTTTTCAAACCAAAACCAGTTTATCTAACTTAAAAAGAATTCAAGGTGAATTGTTAAGTTATAAGCTATCATTGATGCCCTTTGAGGATGTCAAAATAGTCGATTCAAATTGGCTGGCGATACAAAAAGTTGGCATTACAGGAATTTTGAAAGCCGACATCAAAGACGGAAAAGTTTATTTTAATCCCGAAAAAGAAGTTACCTACGATGAAGTTAAACAGCCTATAAAAGATTATTACTACAAGGCGCAAATCTGGTTTGATGACCATCAGAATATCCCAATAAATTTAGAAAACACCATTTCTATGGTTTGCTATGTAGGTAATAAAGCTGTTGATGTAACGAAAAATGAAATCGAAAAGAAATGGAAAAAGAACTACAAGTTTTCTTCGAAATATGATTTGAAAAAGATTTTAACCCGCAGAGAATTTTCAGTTATCATCAACGAATATTTAAAGCCTTTTGATTTAATTAATGTGGATAGAACTGGTCGAGTTATCAGATAAACCTCACCCCATGAAAGTTTGTACCTGTAGCTTGGGCACTGCATCCCTCTCCTGAAAGAGAGGGATTTAACGGGCAGTAAATTAAACAAATGGGTTCAAAGAACAAGCTTAAGTTTCCCTCTCTTTTAGGAGCTAATCTTTACACACATTTATTTAGCAGATATAATTAATTAATACGCTGATTATCAGTTAATTACGGTTTATTTTTCGTATATTTAGTGATGTTAGATCATTGCTATTCAGGTATTTACAAGGGTTTTTTATCAGATAATCGTATTGCTGCCAGATTGGAAAGTTGTCTATCAGATTTATTATCTTCGGGAACAGCAGTTATCAATCAGTTAGCCCAGACTCATACCCTAAAAACTGCTTTTTACCGTATGCTATCAAATACTCGATTAGATCACGATGATATCCTGGAAGGCGG
>NZ_SJSN01000030.1 GCF_004331675.1 Pedobacter frigidisoli
CGCCATGGTAGTTTTTCTGCCTTTTAAGATAAAAAAGCAGGCTAAAATTAGTTTTCATATAAACTGAATTAAGGTTAACAAAATTAGCCTTGCAGTCTGAAAACGTCAAGATGTTCGATGGTCGAACTACTTGTGAAACAGGTGGTTATAAATAATTCGGTGAGTTCTTTTAGTTGCAAAATTACTCACCTAATCACACACTTTTAATATGAGAATCGGTGAGTATTTTAGTTTTTCCACTAAAACAAAAAAGCTTGCAATCATTTGATTTGCAAGCTTTTACGTAGTTTTGATACTATCTTCTGTGATCCCGCTGGGATTCGAACCCAGGACCACTACATTAAAAGTGTAATGCTCTACCAGCTGAGCTACGGAATCAACTTTGTTAAAAACGTTGTGCGTTTTTTTAAAGTGATGCAAATATAGGGTTAACATATATTGGTTGCAAATAAAATTTGCAGGATTACCCTACCATATTGATTTATAGGTGGATTAATTATTTACCTTCTCTTTTTTAAAGATTATTGATAATTTTATCGAAGTATTTTTAATATTCCCTATGAATAGATCTACCATTTCCTTGCTATTACTGCCCATTTGCTTTTTATTTTCATGTCAATATAGTTCCAAAAAGGAAGAGGAAGCCAAGCGTAAGCAAGATTCCTTGGCTTCGTGCGAGAAAAATTTACCAAGTCGTTTCGGGGCTGTGAAAGATACTTCTAGTTTTGCAGCAAAAAAAGTGAGTCACGAAGGAATGGTTCTAATTCCTGCTGGTGAATTCACGATGGGCGCATCAGATAAGGCCGGTAGAGATGATGAGTATCCGAAACATCAAGTTAAATTAGCTTCATTTTGGATGGATAAAACAGAAGTAACCAATGCGGATTTTAAAAAATTTGTAGATGCAACTGGTTTTGTAACTACTGCTGAGCGTAAGCCAGATTGGGAGGAAATGAAGAAGCAACTTCCCGCAGGAACACCAAAACCACCTGATAGTGTATTTGTTGCAGCATCGTTGGTATTTTACCAGCCAAAAACAGTAACCAGTTTAAACGATGCCTCGCAGTGGTGGGGTTGGGTTAAAGGGGCAGATTGGAAACATCCCCATGGACCAAAAACTAACCTTAATGGAAAAGACAATTTTCCTGTTGTTCACATTTCTTGGGATGATGCAATGGCTTACTGTAAATGGTCGGGGAAACGTTTGCCAACAGAAGCAGAATGGGAATTTGCGGCCAGAGGCAGCTTAAAAGATAATTTGTACCCATGGGGAAACGAAGACATTGAGAAAGGAAAGCCAAAGGCGAATACTTGGCAAGGCAGTTTTCCTGTTAAAAATACCAATTGGGATAAGTTTAGTGGATTAGCGGCTGCAAAGCAATTCAAGGCAAATGGTTATGGCTTATTCGATATGGCTGGTAACGTTTGGGAGTGGTGCAGCGACTGGTATCGCCCAGATTACTATCAAACACTTAAAGGCTTATCCAATAATCCTCAAGGGCCATCAGATAGTTACGATCCAATGGAACCAACTGTACCAAAAAAAGTGGTTAGGGGCGGCTCATTTATGTGTAATGCTTCTTATTGCAAAGGTTATCGTGTAACCTCCAGAATGAAAACATCAACAGATACCGGTTTAGAACATACTGGTTTTAGGTGTGTAAGTTCGAACTAAAATAAATCTGAAAATTGCGCAAACGTTTGATTGAAAGATAGATGAAATTATTTGCTTAGTTTGGCTTAATCAACTTAAACCAACCAATTAAACACAACTTTATTAAAAATGAACAACCTTTCTGAAACACAAAAGAGAACGGCATTACTGCCGATGATAATTTGCTGTGCGCTATTTTTTGTTTTTGGTTTTGTAACTTGGGCTAATGGAACTTTAATTCCTTTCTTAAAATTAGCGCTTAACCTCAAAACCGATTTACAGGCATTCTTTGTTACTTTTGCATCTTACATTGCCTACTTCTTTTTGGCATTACCAAGTTCATGGATTTTGAAAAAAATAGGTTTTAAAAATGGTTTGGTACTTGGGATGGTGATTTTAGGTGTTGGATCACTTTTATTTATTCCAGCCGCCAATAATCGAAGCTTTAGTCTTTTTCTAGCAGGCATTTTCATTCAAGGATCGGCAATGGCTTTGTTGCAAACTGCGGTAAATCCATATTTAAGTATCATCGGGCCAATTGATAGTGCTGCTGCTCGAATATCAATAGCAGGTTTATGCAATAAAGGTGCGGGTGTTATGGTACCCATTATTTTTGGAATATTATTTTTAAATAACGCTAAGGAAGTTACAGCAAAATTAGAGGCTACGACAGATTTAACGGCTAAAAATGCAATTTTAGATGAACTCCTACAGCGTGTGCATACACCATATATTGCATTGGCTGTAATATTTGTACTTTTTGCCGTTTTAATCAAATTTGTGCACTTGCCAGAAATAAATGCTGCGGATGATGACGAAATCTTAATCTCAGATGCCCCAACAGCAACAGTAATAGCTAAAACAAGTATTTTTCAATATCCCCATTTGTTTTTGGGAGCATTGGCTATATTTAGTTGTGTGGCTGTGGAAGTCATGGCTGGTGATATAATAAATACTTACGGTCGTGAATTGCATATTGATGCAGACTTGTTACGATTTTCAACATCTTTTACCTTGATATGTATGCTAGTAGGCTATGTATTAGGGATAATAACCATCCCTCGTTTTATATCGCAACAAATGGCCTTAAGAATTTGTGCACTTTCTGGGGTTTTATTAACGGTTGTATCTGTATTTACTACCGGATACGTTTCTTATTATTCAGTAGCCTTACTAGGCTTAGCAAATTCCCTCATGTGGCCTGCAATCTTTCCCTTAGGTATTAAAGGATTGGGTAAGTTTACCAAAACTGGTTCTGCTATTATGATTATGGGAATTGCCGGTGGTGCCATTTGGCCATTGGTTTATGGCTTTTTAAAAGATAAACTTCACGTAGATTTTCAACATGCATTTTTATTCGCAATGATTCCTGCCTATCTATACATTATCTATTTTGCCATAAAAGGTCATAAGGTTGGATTAAGGCACAAATAATTTTCTATACTTTGAAAAATTAGGCTAGGTAATGATCTAGCCTTTTTTAATTATTTGTTTTTAGGCTATCTTGCGCCATTATTTTAACAAAGTTAATATATGAATAAAGCTATTTTTCTAGATCGTGATGGTGTTTTAAATCACGAAATATATGATTACATCTGTCGCGTTGAAGATTTTGAAATTTTAGAGTACCAGATCCCAGTTTTAAAGAAGCTTTTTGATGAGGGCTATTTGTTAATCGTAATCACCAATCAAGGCGGGATTGCATTAAAGAGATATACAGAAGAAGAATTGGCTACGATGCACCAACTATTAAAAGCCGCGTTTGTTGCTAAAGGTGCTGATATTGCTGGGTTTTACCATTGTCCGCATCACCCAACTGTTGGTGGCGAATGTAAATGTAGAAAACCTGCATCTGGTATGCTTTTAGATGCAATCGCTAAATTCGATATTGATCCAGCACAATCGATTATGATTGGTGATAAACCCCGAGACGTAGAAGCCGCAAATGGGGCAGGGGTGAAAGGGATATTAATCGAGCCAGACGAGCAGATTAGTTATGAAAAAGTTAAAGCAGCCTTAGCGGAATAAATATTTGGAAGATTTTTTTGGGCGTTTTAACACGCTGTCCGCTGTATCTTTTTGGTAGAAAAAACCAAAAAGGATGCCGCTTCCATCGTTAACGCAAGCTAGCGTGTCCGATATAGTTAGTGCAATAGCATTAAGTAAAAAACTTGTAATGGTGCCAATTAGCCCTTATTGAAATGACAGCCTCCGATTTCTTCTATCGGAGCTATAATGGAAAGCAGGACTAAACTAGCGGATGAGCAATGGTATTGCGCTCCAAATCTTAAGTCTTACACATTTCATTTTTAATCATATAAGGCATATAAGGAAATATAAGCTCATACTCCTTATTGATCTAAATCTAAAATAGTGCTTTAACGATATTATAGTTTTTTTTCTCTTGAACCCAAAATGGAAAGCAGGAGAATACAAACCGATTAGCATTGTTGTTTCGCCCGAAATTCTAAGCATAAAAAAGTCCTAAGTTTTGAGTTTATGAACACTCTACTTAGGACTTCTTGAAAGGAGACTCACGACTCCGAACTAAAGACTCATGACTTATTTCCCCGCTGCCTTAGCATGATCTGCTAAGAAAGTTGTTAAACCACTATCGGTTAATGGGTGTTTTAATAAACCTACAATTGCAGCCAATGGAGCAGTAATCACATCTGCACCTAATTTAGCACAGTTAACGATGTGTAAGGGTCCGCGGATTGATGCCGCTAAAATTTGCGTTTCGTAACCGTAATTATCAAAAATAGTTCTAATATCTTCGATCAAAACCAAGCCATCGCTAGAAATATCATCTAAACGGCCTAAGAATGGCGAAACGTAGGTTGCACCCGCTTTAGCGGCTAATAATGCCTGACCAGCAGAAAAAATTAACGTACAGTTGGTTTTAATTCCTTTTGATGAGAAATATTTAATGGCTTTAACACCATCTTTGATCATTGGAACCTTAACAACTATTTTTGGATTTAAGGCAGCCAAAGCTTCACCTTCTTTAACAATCTCATCATAAGTAGTTGCAATAACCTCAGCACTTACGTTATCTTCAACGATATCGCAAATTGCTTTATAATGGTTAATTACATTTTCCTCACCAGTAATACCTTCCTTAGCCATTAAGCTAGGATTAGTTGTTACGCCATCTAAAATGCCTAGATCATGGGCTTCCTTGATTTGATCAAGATTTGCTGTGTCGATAAAAAATTTCATGGTTGTAAATTCTTAAATATTTGAGTTTCTATGATTGAACCCTGAAGAATTTAATTCCCCCTTCAGGGGATTAAGGGAAAAGAAAAAAAAGGGCAAGCACCTTCTATCGCACCGCTACAACCTTCTACCCTTGCTATGTTCCCATCCTGGGGGAGTTCAAAGGGAGCTGGTCGTAAAAGACTTGCCCGCCACAAAGGTAGAAAAAGAAGTTGTTCTGCAAAATGCATTTTTCTAATTTTTTAGTCATTGTTGCTATGTTGTTGATTCATACATTAATAAAATTTAGTTATTGTATTTTTCACATCGATCAAATACAATATAAGGAATGTTCATATGATCGAATTTTTTCATTTATGAAGTTAATATTCAAATATAAACTGATTAAAAAATCGATTTAATAACTTATGCCTTTCAAAAACAGTAATTATCGCCTAAATTTAGTATTATGTATATTATAAATATTATGCAGATTGATTATCGATTTTTTAATTTTATCCTTAAAAATTACTTATAAACTAAAATTATTCTAAAAATCATAACAACTCTGTAATTTAAACTACGTTTTCTGTATCTTAGTGTTTCCTATACACTAACAACTAACGAGCAAAGAATGGAACCAAACAGTGGATTGTACGATGCGCAATTTGAACACGATGCCTGCGGTATTGGGTTCGTTGCACATGTGAAAGGGCGAAAATCGCATCAAATCATCTCTGATGCACTTACTATTTTAGAAAATTTAGATCATCGCGGCGCCTGTGGAGCAGAACCAAACACAGGAGATGGCGCTGGTATCATGATTCAAATTCCCCATGAGTTTTTTTACGATGAATGCTTAAAAGCGGGCTTTAGCTTGCCTGAAACCAATAACTACGGTGTAGGTATGCTTTTTATGCCCAAAGATATTAGATCCAGAGAAGAATGCAGAGAACTTATTTATCGTGCTGCAGAAAAACTTGGATTGGAAATTTTAGGTTTTAGAAAAGTGGCAACCGATACCTACGATATCGGCAATATGGCACTTTCGGTAGAGCCTGAAATTGAGCAGGTTTTCATCGCTAGACCATATGCAGTTTCGCAAGGAGCAGATTTTGAACGTAAACTTTATATTTTTAAAAATTATTTAATTAAACTAATCGTTAACACTGTTCATGGTGGTAAGGATTTCTATATCGTTTCACTTTCAGCGCAAACCATCATATATAAAGGTCAGTTAACATCGTTGCAGGTTCGTACTTATTTTACCGATTTAAGTGATAAACGAATGGTTTCGGCCTTGGGTTTGGTGCATTCGCGATTTGCTACCAATACTTTTCCATCTTGGAGATTGGCTCAGCCTTTCCGTTTTATAGCCCACAACGGTGAAATAAATACCTTACAAGGGAATTTAAACTGGTTTAGGGCCGGTGTTAAATCTTTTGCTTCGGCTTATTTTACGCCAGAAGAATTGGATATGTTGCTTCCTGTTATCGATGAAACCAATTCGGATTCTGGTTGCCTGGATAATGTGATTGAATTATTGCTTCATGCAGGAAGAACACTACCTCATGTTTTGATGATGCTGGTTCCAGAAGCTTGGGATGGGAATGAGGACATGGATCCTGTTAAAAAGGCTTTTTATGAATTTCATGCTACTTTAATGGAGCCTTGGGATGGGCCAGCGGCAATCGCATTCACTGATGGTAAATTAATTGGTGCTACTTTAGATCGTAACGGTCTTCGCCCATCGCGTTATGCCATCACTTCTGATGATCGCGTAATTATGGGTTCTGAGGCTGGAGCTTTAGCGATTGATCAAAGTACAATTATAGAAAAAGGTCGCTTAACGCCTGGTAAAATGTTCGTTGTGGATATGGAGCAAGGTAGAATTATTAGCGATGATGAAATAAAACAAGAAGTTTGCGGCAAAAGCCCTTATGCAGATTGGATCAATCAATATCAAATCCGTTTAGAAGAATTGCCTGAGCCACGTGTAATGTTTACTGGCCTTTCGGCAGAATCGGTTTTTAAATACCAGCAGGTTTTTGGTTATAGTAGAGAAGATATAGATTTATTGCTTAAACCAATGGCTATAGAGGCTAAAGAGCCAATCGGTTCGATGGGAACAGATACGCCACTTGCTATTTTATCAAAACGCCCACAACATTTAGCCAATTATTTTAAGCAGTTATTTGCTCAGGTTACCAATCCACCAATTGATCCAATTCGTGAAAAAGTAATTATGAGTTTGGCCAGTTTTATGGGTAGTAATGGGAATTTGTTAGAGGAGAATCCACTTCAATCGCATTGTGTTGCCATTAAACATCCAATCTTAACCAATCAAGAGCTAGAAAAATTAAGAAGTATTGATACTGGCGTTTTCCAAGCGAAGACCTTACAAACCTATTTTAGGGCAGATGGTAAACCTGGCGCTATGGCGAAAGCCTTAGATCGCTTATGTCGCTATGCTGTTGATGCTGTAGAAGATGGTTTTCAAGTTATCGTTCTTTCAGATAGGGCAATTGATTCAGAACATGCGGCGATTCCATCATTACTAGCGGTTTCTTCAGTTCATCATCATCTGATCCGTAAAGGATATCGTGGTTCAGTGGGTATTGTTGCAGAATCTGCAGATACTTGGGAGGTGCATCACTTTGCAACTTTGCTAGGTTTTGGTGTTACGGCTATTAATCCATACTTGGCTTTAGAAACTATTGATAGTTTTAGGGAAGAATCAGGCTTATCAACTGAGCAGTTAACTAAAAATTACATTTACGCCGTAAATAGTGGGTTGCTGAAAATTTTCTCTAAAATGGGAATTTCAACCTTGCAATCTTATCAAGGGGCACAAATTTTCGAAATTTTAGGTTTAAATAAGCAAGTAGTGAATACTTATTTCACTGGTGCGGTTTCTCGTATTGGCGGTTTAGGTTTGGATGAAATCGCAAGAGAAACGTTAATTAAACATCACCGTAGCTTCGGTCCGGTAACGCAGACAGAAAATTTATTGCCTGCGGGAGGAACTTATAAATTCCGTCGCCGTGGCGAAGCGCATTTGTTTAATCCGCAAACCATTCACTTGCTTCAAAACGCAACACGGAAAAACGATTACAATATTTTCAAGCAATATTCTAAAATGGTTAATGAGCAAACACAACAAGCTTATACCATTCGTGGATTGTTCGAATTTAATTATAGCCGCCCATCGGTTCCATTAAGTGAGGTTGAATCTACGGAGGCCATCTTAAAAAGATTTGCTACCGGGGCGATGTCTTTCGGATCTATTTCTCATGAAGCGCACTCTACATTAGCCATTGCCATGAATCGCATTGGCGGAAAAAGCAATACTGGCGAAGGTGGGGAAGATGAAATGCGTTATACAAAATTGCCAAATGGTGATAGTATGCGCTCGGCAATTAAACAGGTTGCATCCGCTCGTTTTGGTGTTACAAGCTATTATTTAACCAATGCCGATGAGCTGCAGATTAAAATGGCTCAAGGCGCAAAACCTGGAGAAGGCGGGCAATTGCCAGGACATAAAGTGGATGATTGGATTGCAAAAGTTCGTCACTCTACACCAGGAGTTGGATTAATTTCTCCACCTCCTCACCACGATATTTATTCTATTGAGGATTTAGCACAGCTGATTTTCGACTTAAAAAATGCAAATCGTGCAGCTAGAATTAATGTGAAATTGGTTTCAAAAGCTGGTGTTGGAACAATTGCAGCAGGTGTTGCCAAGGCACATGCTGATGTAATTTTAGTTTCAGGTTTTGATGGTGGAACAGGTGCTTCTCCATTAACATCGATTCAACATGCAGGTTTACCTTGGGAATTGGGATTAGCAGAAGCACATCAAACCTTAGTTAAAAATAGATTACGCAATCGGATTGTGCTGCAAACTGATGGTCAGTTAAAAACAGGAAGAGATATTGCAATTGCTGCACTTTTGGGTGCAGAGGAATTTGGGGTTGCAACTGCAGCATTGGTTACCGCTGGCTGTATTATGATGCGTAAATGCCATTTAAATACTTGTCCGGTTGGTGTTGCAACGCAAGATCCTGAATTGAGAAAACTTTTTACAGGTGATGCAGATCACGTGGTAAATCTATTCCATTTCCTTGCTGAAGAATTACGTGAAATTATGGCTGAACTTGGTTTCAGAACCATACACGAAATGGTTGGTCAGGCCGATATTTTAAAAGTACGTGAATTACCTGCTGAAGATTGGAAATTGAAACACTTAGATTTATCAGCAATTCTGTACAAAGCTGAAGATAATGGATTACCTTATTTCAATACAGAAAGTCAAGATCATGGTTTGGCGAATGTGTTGGATCATAAACTAATTGAAGCTGCTCAGCCCGCTATTTTAAATAATGAGCCTGTTTTTGCAAGTTTTGAAGTGAAGAATACAGATAGGGCGTTGGGTACGATGTTATCTAACGAGATTTCTAAAGTACATTTAGGAGCCGGCTTGCCGCCAGATACCATCAACTTTAAGTTTGTGGGTTCTGCCGGACAAAGTTTTGGTGCTTTTAATACTCGAGGCGTTACCTTATCATTAGAAGGTGAAGCAAATGATTATGTGGGTAAAGGGTTGTCAGGTGCAAGATTGGCAATTTATCCTTTCTCGAATTCTACTTTTGTTCCAGAGCAAAATATTATCATTGGTAATGTTGCGCTTTATGGAGCAACATCGGGTGAATTGTTCGCTCGTGGTAAAGCTGGTGAAAGATTCGCAGTTCGTAACTCTGGAGCTACGGCAGTTGTAGAAGGCGTTGGAGATCACGGTTGCGAATATATGACTGGTGGAGAAGTTTTAATTCTTGGTGATACTGGAAGTAATTTCGCTGCAGGAATGAGTGGAGGTATCGCCTGGATTTACGATGCCAATGGAACTTTTGCCCGCAAGTGCAATAAAGAAATGGTTGATTTGGATCCGCTTCTAGCTGAGGATGAAGAACGAATTATGGCTTTACTGAAAACACATATCCGCTTAACAGACAGTAAGGTAGCCGAATTCATCTTAAGTGATTGGAAAACTCAATCGAATCATTTTGTGAAAGTATTTCCTAAGGAATACAAAGCGGTTTTAAACAGAAGAGCATCACAAGTAAAAACACACTAGGCCATGGGAAAAGTAACAGGATTTCAAGAATACGATAGAGTTGCGCCAACCAGAGAAGAGGCTGCAACACGAGTAAAACATTATGGGGAGTTTTTAAATGAACTGCCCTCACAAGAATTAAATAATCAGGCTGCCCGTTGTATGGATTGCGGCGTTCCATTTTGCCAATCAGGTTGCCCATTAGGCAATGTGATACCAGAATTTAACGAAGCAGTTTATCAAGCTAAGTGGGAATTGGCTGCAAACATTTTATTAAGCACAAATAATTTCCCTGAATTTACTGGGCGTATTTGTCCTGCACCATGCGAATCGGCATGCGTACTAGGTATAAATCGTCCACCAGTATCAATTGAGGAAATTGAAAAACATATCATTGAAATTGCTTTTGATAAAGGTTATATTAAGGCAAAAGCTCCTTTAATTAGAACTGGTAAAAAAGTTGCAGTTATTGGTTCTGGTCCGGCAGGATTAGCCACTGCTGCACAGCTGAATAAGGTTGGACATGAAGTTACGGTTTTTGAGCGTGATGATGCTCCAGGTGGTTTATTAAGATATGGTATTCCTGATTTTAAGCTTCAAAAAAATGTGGTAGATCGCCGTGTAGATTTGATGAAAGAGGAGGGAATTATTTTTAGATGTAATGCCAATGTTGGCGAAAATGTAGAAATAAGCACTTTATTAAGAGATTTCAATGCCATTGTTTTAGCGGGTGGATCTACAATTCCAAGAGATTTACCAATTCCGGGGCGTGAGGCGAAAGGTGTTCACTACGCCATGGATTTTCTTAAACAACAAAATAAACGTGTAGCAGATAGAAAAGTAGAAGTTGAGGATATTTTTGCAACTGATAAAAATGTGATTGTGATTGGTGGTGGCGATACAGGTTCTGATTGTATTGGAACTTCTAATCGCCATGGTGCAAAATCAGTAACTCAATTTGAGATTATGCCAATGCCACCGCAAACACGTAACGAACACATGCCTTGGCCAAATTATCCAATGTTATTGAAGAATACTTCATCACATGAAGAAGGTGCCCAAAGAGCTTGGTCAGTAAATACCAAGAATTTTATTTCTGATGAAAACGGAAATCTGAAAGCATTGAAAGTTGTAGATGTGGAATGGGAAATTGATCCAAACGGTAGACCTGCAAACTTTAAGGAAGTCGCTGGAACAGAAAGAGATTTGCCGTGTGAATTGGTTTTATTGGCGATGGGTTTCCTACATCCCCAAAAAGAAGGTTTGATTGAAAAATTAGGTGTTGAGTTGGATAATAGAGGAAATGTAAAAGCATCTGAACATAGCTATCAAACCAATATTGCAAAGATTTTTGCAGCTGGTGATGTTCGTAGAGGACAATCATTAGTAGTTTGGGCAATTTCCGAAGGGAGAGAAGCTGCTCGTAAGGTTGATGAATACTTAATGGGGACTACAAAATTAGCTTCGAGAGATGCTGTTGCTTATGCTTAAATAGGTTTAAATTCTATATTTTTTTAGGTCGTGGTGCAAACCACGACCTTTTTTGTTAAACTGCAGATTCGCTAGCTGCAGATTCGCAGATTATTTCTGCAAAAATTATTATAATTTTAAGGGGTTATTCCAACAAAGAACGATCGTCCTGCTGAACTTGATTGAGCATCTATTTTATTAAATAAGATCCTGAAACGAATTCAAGATGACGAAGTAGTAATAGGGATGAGGTAATTCTACGTTGAAATAGTTTTAACTCCAACCACGCACGGTCGTCCTGCTGAATTTAATTCAGCATCTGTCAGAATAGAATTCAAAACAATTTCAGTTGTTCATTCTTTGGTGGCTTCTCTTCTCCGAAAACAGTTCTGCCACCATATTTCCAACTTTCGGCTCTTTCTTTTTCAATCACCTTTTCAAAATCCATATTGGGGATAAAATCATTTTCAGCATTTTTAGCAATTTGATGCAGTGATTTTATAGCTTGTTGTTTATCTGTATTTCCAATTTTAGCTTTATCTACTGCCTTTTGTAAAAAGCTAATGGTTTCATCATAGACATCAACTGGCACTGGAAAGGGGTGGCCATCTTTACCACCGTTCGCAAATGAATAACGAGCTGGATCAGAGAAACGGGATGGTGTTCCATAAATTACTTCGCTAACTAAGGCTATTGATTGTAAAGTTCTTGGACCCATTCCTTCAAGTAATAAAAGTGATTCAAAATCTACGGGTTTCTTCTCTTGTGCCAGCCACAAGATACTTCCCAATCGCTTTAAATCAATATCCTTTGAACGAACATCATGATGATTTGGCATCACTAATTTCTGTATTTCAGCAAGCATTCGTGTTGGTGATTCTTCTGTTATGCCTAGCATTGTTCTTCGAGTAATTGCGGCATCGTTAGCGGTGAGGTTAAGAATCTTTCCTTGATTGATTCCACAAATACCACTATGCGGCTCATCTACAAAGGATTTTAGATTTTCAGAATGCCAATGATAACGTCTTGCGGTTGAAGTCACATCGCTCATACCTTGTTGCACAACAGCCCAATCGCCATCGCTGCTTAAAATAAAACTGTGTAAGTAAAGTTGAAATCCATCTTGAATTGCGGTATTATCAACCTTAGCACTGAGTTTACTTGCCCGAACCAGACTAGTTCCATCAAGTCCAGTTTTATCCGCAATTCTTAAAAGTTCGTTAGGTGTTTCTCTGCTAAATTTACCCTTACCACCACAAATATAAATGCCTAATTCCTTGGAAAGTGGATTGATGGATTTTTTGAGTGCTCCCATGACGGAAGTGGTGATCCCGGATGAATGCCAATCCATTCCCATAACGGCACCCAAACTTTGAAACCAAAATGGACTACTCAATCTTCGTATTACTTCGGCCTTACCATATTCTAAAAGAATAGATTCTACTATGGCTAAGCCTAATTTTGCCATGCGCTGTGCCAACCATGGTGGAACCTGGCCATAATGTAACGGTAAATCTGCGCTTCCTGATCTTTTCAATACTAACAAATTTAGTATTTTATTTACAGAATTGAATGGTCTTGTGGTTTTTTTATGGTATGGGTGAGAGCTAGCTTCGGTAATAGTAGCAACAGAATTAGTCTAAACCTGATTGGAACGAGCATGAGGCCAACCACAGGTTGGGTGAAATAAAGTGGAAAGCAGGACTAACATTAATTAGAATTACTGAAACTGCTTTACTAAAAAAACGAAAACGAGGATATTTTGTTATGTTTGATTTACGGCAATTTAAATGCGAAAATTTTTACAACGTTTATTGGGTGCTTGGGTAATTCGAATGTCGAACAGGTTTGGTTCTAGGCCAAATCGCCAGCGAATTCATGAAGCGCTTTCGAAACTTTATGCAACCATTATTAGCGAACCCAGTAAGAGGGGATTGGTATTTAATATTTCTGTAGCTGATAAAATTATTATTCTTTCCGATCAACATAAAGGGGCAAGGGATTTTGCTGATGATTTTTCCTTAGCTGAAAAAAACTACTTGGATGCGCTAAAACATTACGATACAGCTGGGTTTCACTATATTAATCTGGGTGATAGCGAAGAGCTTTGGGAAAACCTGATGGAATCTGTTATTAAACATAATAGAGCCACTTTCGAAATGGAAAAATTATTTATTTCTAGAAATGCGTTTACAAAAATTTTTGGGAACCATGATTTGTATTGGGATAATGATCCGTTAGCCGGCTTTAACTTGAATCGAATTTATGGCAGCAAGATTCCGATTTACGAGGGTGCAGTTTTGAGAATGCCAATAGGGAATAAGAATCTGGATATCTTTCTTACTCACGGACATCAAGGCGATTTGCAAAGCGATGGAAATTGGTTTAGTAAATGGTTTGTAAGCACAATTTGGGCACCTTTACAATCTTATTTGCAAATCAATCCTAATACTCCTGCTTACGATAGTCAATTAAAAACAGAACACAATAGCTTAATGTATAGTTGGCAAGCCGAGCAGAAGAATACGGCTTTGATAACAGGGCATACGCACCAGCCAGTTTTTGCATCTTTAACTCACTTAGAGCGAATATATATTCAACTCAAACAGGCAACCACAACAAATAATAAAAAAGAGATAGAGGCACTTAATGCTGAGCTGAAAAAAAGGATACGAGAGGGCGATGAGACTCCAGAATTTAAATCTTACAATCCTGGTTATTTTAATAGTGGCTGTTGCTGTTTTAGCGATGGAGATATAACTGGGATTGAAATAGAAGATGGTTTTATAAGATTAATTAAGTGGTCTTTCCTTAAAGCAGGAACACCCGAGCGATTTTTGTTAGAGGAGATGGAATTAGCTGAACTATTGGACTATGCTGCTATTTAATCGGTAGTTCTACAAAGAATGTCGTACCCTTAACTATGCCATCGCTTTCTGCCCAAACCTTGCCTTTATGTAAATCAACCATCGTTTTAACGGCGATTAATCCTAAACCATTAGAACTTTCAGCGTGAGTTGGCACAGTACTTAATTGAGTAAACTTGATAAATAAACGATCGAGGTCATCTGGAGATAAGCCCATACCATTGTCTTTTATGGCAATCCTAATTACATTTTCACCAGTTTCACTGGTAATATTGATGGTTGTATTAACCTCAGAAAACTTAACAGCATTTTGCAGAAGATTAGTAAACAAGTAATTTAGTTTTTTTCGATCGCCAAAAATTTCTATAGAATTATCGATTTCAATCATTATCGATTGATTTTTAGCTTTATAAGCTACCTCAAGCGATTGCACAACTTTTTCTAATATTTCTTTTAAATCTACTTTTTCTTTTTGAGGCTTAAATGAACCCTTTTCCTTTCTGGCAGAAGTTAAGGTTTCGTTTAAATTATCAACCATTCTTCTCGATACTTGATTTATTTTTCCAGCAATTGAGGCTACTTTATCGTCTATCCCAGGCATTCTTCCAATTAGTTCAGATTGCAGCGACATGGTTGTTATTGGGTTTTTAAGATCGTGAATCATCATGTGCAAGCGGTCATCCTGCGCTCGAAGTATTTTTCTTGTAGCAATTCTAAGCTCTAGTTTTTCCATTAGAAGTGAGGCAAGCATCGCTAGCATACTCAACTGTTTCTGTGTTGGTGATTGCGGAACATTATTGGTAACGCTCAAAGCCCCCAACTTGTATCCCTCAGGCGATATTAAAGGTGCACCAGCATAAAACCTAATATTGCTATTTGTAAAATTTAAGGTAGATTTTAAGGTGGGCATTATACTTACATCCTCAAAATAAATTACCTCATTTTGTAATATCGTTAATGAGCTGAAACTTTCATTTCGCTTGGTATTAATGTTTTTCGTATCGCCAATATTTGCCTTTATGAAAATGCTATCTTCATCAATAAAAGTTATATAGGCATTAGGTGAATCGAAAATTCCTGCCGCAAGAATAGCGATAGTGTTATAAGGCACTTCTGGTGGCGTATTGAGAATTTCATATTCTCTCAGTTTTTTTAATCGCTCCGTTTCAATTTTCAAAATAATACTTTCAATAAAGGAATTTAACAAACATGGATTAAGGTATTAATACCGAATTTGCTATAAAGATATATATTAATCGATGCAAATTAGTTTACAATATCTATCATTTTGTAGTTTAGCTACTCACAAATATTGAAACAATTAATGCTAAATTTAGTTAATACAATATTGCAGATTATTGGCAATATTGAAATCGATTTACAAGCAAAAAATCATTAAATAATGAGATTATATATAGAACGTAAACCTGTTAAGGTTAATCCAGATACAAAGCGAGTGATAGCCCGATTTTTTTTTAACGGAGAAGAACGTGCACTAGAAGTAATAAGAAAAGTTTTAGAATTTTCTGATGAAAAGGTTTTTTCCCTCATCTCTCCAATACTACAGGAATACTCTAAACGACATCGAAATATTACCAAAATCTTAAATCGACATTGCAAAAAGTTAAAAAAACAATTTTTAACATTAGGTAAGGATTTGGAGGATTTGGATGAATACACCAAATTGCTTATAGGCGCTTATTTCACACACGAATATTCTATAGAATCTGCAGCTTTCTTTAATCCGAGTATAGTAGATGATCCCGATCAAACTGATTTGGTTGAAGGTGAAAAACGGGTCATTATAAGTTTTAGGGCAGTTGGAGAGGGGCATATTTCTTCAATCGTTTTTCGCAGGGCACTAATAGATAAGAATAACAATATCCAAGTGTTGCCAGTAGGGAATTATGTAGATGAGGCCGAAGTAGTTAAAAATGCCATTTACGTCAAAAAGCTTTTCCTAAAAAAGGCGGCCTATGCACAGATAGATCCATCTGTTTTAACGGAAATTGAATCTAAGTTAAATGAGAAATTTGAATACACGAGCCTGAGTAATATTATTAAGGATTCAAAAACGCTTCATAAAGATAATCCAACTCGTTTAATAGAATACGATAAAATACTTTGGTTATCAGATACTTACCACACCATTAGCTTTTCAAAAGATACCGATATTTCTGATCGGGTAATTTTTCCGATCTCAGAATTTGAAAGAAAAGGAATTGAAGATGCCAGATTTGTAAAATTTATTAAAGACGATGGCAAAGTGGTGTATTACGCAACCTATACCGCTTTCGATGGCTCACTGATTATTCCAAAATTGGTACAAACCGTAGATTTTTACGAGTTTAAGGTAATTCCTCTATACGGCGATGGGGCACAAAACAAAAATTTAGCTCTGTTTCCAAGGAAAATTAACGGTAAATACGTGATGATGAGCCGGATTGATGGATGGAATAATTACCTCATGTTTTCTGATAAGGTTAACGTATGGGAAAATCCAGTTCTTTTAAAACAACCGCGTTACGATTGGGAATTGGTGCAGATTGGCAATTGTGGTTCGCCTATAGAAACCGATAAGGGCTGGTTAGTAATTACCCACGGTGTTGGGCCAATGCGTAGATATTGTATTGGTGTGGTGCTTTTAGATCTTGAAGATCCGAGTAAGGAAATTGGCCATTTAAAAGAGCCTTTAATTATCCCAAATAACGATGAGCGTGAGGGTTATGTACCAAATGTGGTTTATTCTTGCGGTTCTATCATTAGCAATGGCGAGTTGATTATTCCTTATGGTTTGTCAGATTATAGTTCATCTTTTGCAACGGTTAATTTAGAATTGTTGTTAAATAAATTATTGGAAAATAACGAGGATTAAGATGTTTTGAAAACTAGCGGTTCTGTAATTCTTAGTGGATGGCAGACCCGCTTTTCGCTGTAGCCCCGATGAAACCTGTGCAACATGCAACCACAGAACTGAAATGAAAATATAAATGCTTAAATCGGGGGCTGCCGCTGCAATCGGGTTTAGAAACAAACGTCAGTCCGAAAGCCATTATCTATCGGTCGCCATTGTGGAAGTACGAAGCAATCATAGTTAATTTGTTATAACCCATAATTGCAAGATTGCTTCGTGCCTCGCAATGACGATTTTATTAAGTAAAACTTATTACCATTACCCCAGCGCTTGTTCTAAATCAGCGATAATATCATCAACATGCTCCAGGCCAACAGAAATTCTTAGCAGATTTTTCGGAGTTTTACTGTCTGGTCCCTCAACAGAATAACGATGTTCTATTAAGCTTTCTACTCCGCCTAAACTTGTTGCTTGAGCAAATAATTTTACTTTGTTAACCACTCTGCTTGTTTCGTCAGCATCGCCTTTAACCAAAAAAGACATCATTCCACCAAAATCTTTCATTTGTTTTTTAGCAATTTCGTGTTGAGGATGCGTTTCTATTCCTGGAAAGAAAACCGCCTCAACTTTTGGATGGTTAACCAAGTACTGGGCAACTAATTTCCCGTTTTCGCAATGGCCTTTCATGCGATAAGCCAATGTTTTGATGCTTCTGCAAAGCAAATAGCAATCAAACGGCGATGGAACTGCCCCACCTGTTTGTTGTATGTTTTTGATTTTCTCCCAAAGCTCATCCTTTTTGGCGGTTACTAAAATCCCACCTAAAACATCGCTATGGCCGCCTAAATATTTTGTGCTGCTGTGCATCACAATATCGGCGCCTAATAAAATTGGATTCTGTAAAATAGGAGAGGCAAAGGTGCTATCGCAACAAAAAGTAATATTATTTGCTTTTGCAATTTTTCCAATTTCTTCAATATCGGTAACCTTTAATAATGGATTTGATGGTGTTTCAATCCAGATTAATTTGGTATTTGGCTTAATGTTCGATTTTATCAAATCCAAATCCGTTTGGTCAACGAAATCGAATTCTAAAGTTTCATTAAAAATCGTCAACAATTGCTTTTTTATTCCCCAATACATATCATCAGGAGCAATAATATGGCTGCCAGGTTTTAACGCCTGAAACAAACTCATACCACAATTATTGCCTGAGGCAAAAGCTGCCGCATCCTGTCCGTACTCTAATTTAGCTACAGTGTTTTCTAAAGCAGACCGGTTTGGGTTGCTCACGCGACTATACATGTGGCCGCCCGGGTAACCTCCATTTTCATCACGAAAAAAAGTTGTCGATAAATTTATAGGTGGCGTAACATCGCCCGTAGCATTTTTAACAAGATTAGAGGCGTGAATAGCAAGGGTTTCGGGTTTCATGATGATTTGATTTTTAGGCAATTTAATCGCTCCGCAATTTAATAATTTGGCGCTAATTTAAGGTTCGTAATCGTTTTGGCAAGATTTATGTAATCAGTTTCCCGAAAATTAAATTAAACTGAAATGAAAAGATTATTTATAGCTATCGCAATAGCATGTTCTACCTTAGTAATGTTACAAAGTTGTAATACGGCAAAAAGAGTAACAGCAGGCGTAACAGGTAGCAGAGGTACAGTTGTTCGCGAATGGGTGGTAAGCAATGTTGCTTTAGAAGGTTTGCCAGATGGCGCTGTGCAAGGTTTATTCGGCGAAAAATCATACAAATGTTTCCAAGGCAGTACCTGGAATTTAACAAACAGCGGTAATGGTTCTTATACTTTACCTGCATCAAGTACATGTGGTTCGGTAATGCAGACTATTTTCTGGTCGGCTGCTCCAAAAGAAGAAACTTTTCAATTCAAGAAAATATACGAAGGTGATAAAGCTAAAAACGTTACTGAAGGTTATCGTTTAGTTTTAACAGAACTTTCGAGCACGCAAATGGTTATGAAATCTCCGATTGAGTTTGGTGGTAAAACAGCAAACATCATCTTAACTTTCGTGCCTGCTGCAAGATAATTTCATCTACCTGTGAAATACAATGCGAAAAGCACTTCTGAAAAGAGGTGCTTTTTTTGTTTAGCCACAGATTTGGGTTTATGTTTTTTTGCCGCAGATTCGCAGATTAATATTGACTAATCTTTTGTGGCAATTTTTTGCCACGGAAACACAGAAATCACGGAGACTACATTTCTAATTCCATGTAAATCTCTGTTTATCTGTGTCCATCTGTAGTTAATTTATTTTTTAAAAATTCAAAATCTGCGAATCTGCGGCTACCTCATCGTTTGTTACAAGAAAATGATTTTCAAATCGCCTCAATATTGTATTTTTGTTCAAAATAAAATCAGGAATGAATACAACTGAGCAAGTTGAAAAAATATTAGCTGATACTTCATTATCAACTGAACTACAAAACATAGCAAAAAAAGTCCTCAATAAAGAAAGAATTACTTTTGATGAGGGCGTTTACCTTTATGAGCATGCAGAGTTAGGTTATCTTGGTGTTTTAGCCAACTTCATTCGTGAAGAAAAGCATGGCGATAAAACCTATTTCAACAGAAATTTCCATTTAGAGCCTACAAATCTTTGCGTTTACGATTGTAAATTCTGTTCTTACTCTCGCTTAATTAAGCAAAAAGAAGAGGGTTGGGCATTAACGATGGAGCAAATGCTCGATATCGTTAAGAAATATGATGATGAGCCTGTAACCGAAGTTCACATTGTTGGTGGTGTATTGCCGCAATATGATGTCGCATTTTATTCCGCTTTATTTACTGCGATTAGAGAACATCGCCCTGATTTACATGTTAAGGCTTTAACCCCTGTTGAATACCACTACATTTTCAAGAAAGCTAAAATTGATTACGCCACAGGCATGAAATTAATGAAAGAAGCTGGCTTGCAATCGATACCTGGCGGTGGGGCGGAAATCTTTCATCCCGAAGTTCGTGAGCAAATTGCTAAAGATAAATGTACTGGAGAACAATGGTTGGCAATACATGAAGAATGGCATAAATTAGGAATGAGAAGTAATGCAACGATGCTTTACGGTCATATCGAAAAGTACTGGCATCGGGTAGACCACATGGAAAAACTTCGTGATTTACAGGATAGAACTGGGGGTTTCCAAACTTTTATTCCACTAAAATTCCGTAATCAAAATAATCAAATGAGCAACGTAGCTGAATCTTCGGTTATTGAAGATTTGAGAAATTACGCCATCGCTCGTATTTACATGGATAACTTCGACCACATTAAAGCATATTGGGCAATGATTAGTCGCGAGACGGCTCAATTATCATTAAATTATGGCGTTGATGATATCGATGGAACGTTAGATGATACCACAAAAATTTACTCAATGGCTGGCGCTGAAGAGCAAACACCAGCAATGAGTACCCGCGAATTGGTTAACTTAATTAAACAGGTTGGCCGAAAAGCAATAGAACGCGATACCTTATATAATGTAGTTACCGATTTTGAAAACGTTGTTTTTGAGGAGGAAAAGAAACCGCAGTATTATAAGTTACCTGTCGTAAATTAATGATAGAATGAGTGAATGACAGAATGAGTTAATTTTAGCAATACGCTTATTAGCATTCATTAATTCAAAAATCAATCATTCAATAATTTTAAAAATGAAGCACATTTATATTATCCGCCACGGCGAAACGGAACTTAATAGACAAGGCATAGTACAAGGTAGAGGTATAAATTCTGACTTAAATGATACTGGCAGAGCACAGGCAGAGGCTTTTTATCAAAAATACAAGGACATTCCTTTCGATAAAATTTACACTTCTGATTTAAAACGTACCTGGCAAACGGTTCAAAAATTTATTGATTCAGGCTTGCCTTGGGAGCGACTTTCAGGTTTGGATGAATTGGCTTGGGGCATTTGGGAGGGGAAACCAAATTCTGAAGAGGCTCGTGATGCTTTTCGTGAGATGCTTAAATCTTGGGAAGATGGCGACTATACCGCTCATTTTGAGGGTGGCGAGAGTGTGCAGGATGTTTACGAACGATTAAAACAGCCGATGGAAGTTTTATCAACCCGACATGAAGAAGAAACGGTTTTACTTTGTATGCATGGAAGAGCAATGCGTGTTTTCCTTTGCTTATTGCTTGATAAACCTTTAAGTGAAATGACTGAATTTCCTCACCAAAATACAGTTTTATACAAAATGGGTTTTGAAGAGGGAAAGTTTACCGTTCTTGAATTTAATAGTGCCGTTCATTTGGACGGTTTAGTGATTGGGTAATTTTAATGCCTCGGTTCGTGTCCCACGAAACGAAATAGGTTAATGGTTCGTGAGGACACGAACCATGGCTCAAGTAAATAAGTAATCCAAAGCCTCGGTTCGTGTCTCCACGAAACGAAATAGGTTAATGGTTCGTGAGGACACGAACCACGGCATAAGAAAAATAAGTAATCCGCTTAACGACAAACGCGTGGCGCAAAACAATGAAACACCTTGAATAAGATTAAAATATCGGCTGTTGCTTATACCAACACTAAAGCTTTTATATACGGATTAAAACATTCGGATATCATTAATAAAATAGATTTAAGTTTAGATATTCCATCAGATTGTGCTGCGAAAGTAATTAGTGGTGAGGTAGATATGGGTTTAATGCCTGTGGCCGCAATACCATTGGTACCCAATGCAAATATTGTTGCTGATTATTGTATCGGAAGCGACGGTGCAGTAAATTCAGTATTCATTTTTAGTGATGTCCCTGTTGAAGCGATTAAAACTTTAAGGCTTGATTCCCACTCCAGAACTTCGAATAATCTGGCTAAAGTGTTGCTTAAATTTTACTGGAAACAGGAAGTAGAATTTACAACAGACCCGGCTGCTAAAACTGATGCTATTGTTTTGATAGGCGATAGAACTTTCGGGAAAAAGGGTGATTATGCTTTTGCTTATGATATGGGCCAGGAGTGGAAAAATTTCACAGGCTTGCCTTTTATGTATGCGGCGTGGGTGGCGAACAAAGAAATCTCACAAGAATTCAAAAATGAATTCAACGTAGCTTTAAAGTTTGGTTTAGACCACAGACAAAATGTATTAAGAGACTTGCCGAAAACGGAAAATTTCGATTTAGAGGATTATTTGTATCATAAATTGCAATTCGAAGTTACGGAAGATAGAACTAAGGCTTTGCAACTATTTTTGGGATATATTGAGCAACTTTAAACGGAATAGCTTTTTACAAAATCTAATGTTAAATTAGCCTGAAATCTATTTGCAATAATGCTTGATGAACTGAAAATTATACCTGTAGAATTATTTGAAGCTTATTGCTCGCAAGTTGATGATGATTTGCAGGTGAAATTTGATAGTTTACAGGATGCTGAAATTTCTACAAGCGAATTCAGTTTTTACACTTCTGTTTCTTCAGTTTATTCGAGCAAAATAGAGGGGGAGGATATTGAGCTTGATTCGTATATCAAACATAAAAGATTTGGAATTGAGTTTTTACCTGATTACACTAAAAAAATTGATGATTTATATTCGGCTTACGATTTCGCAAAAGGAATTTTGTTAAATCAGGAAAATCTCTTAACAGCTCATCAGTTATTAAGTGCTCATATCGTTGCTAAAAATTATCAGGGTAAATTGAGGAATAGCAATATGTATGTTTCTACACCTGATGGACGTATAGAATATTTCGCCGTTTCTCCTTTCAAACTTCAAGAAGAAATGGAAAAATTTTATAATGATTTAAGCATTTTGCTCTCCTTAAAATTAAACATAAAAGAAGTTTTCTTTTTTGCCTCTATGATTCATTTGGTATTTGTTAAAATACATCCTTTTAATGATGGAAATGGTCGTATGGGAAGATTACTTGAAAAATGGTTTTTGGCTCAAAAATTAGGAGAAAAGGTTTGGTTTTTGCAATCTGAAAAGGTGTATTACGAAAACCATCAAACATATTATGAAAACTTAAGAGTTTTAGGTTTTGAATATGAAGAACTTGAGTATAAAAAATCTATGCCTTTTTTGTTAATGTTGCCAAAATCTTTTTAAGATAGAAAATAGACCAAATTAAGATATAATATAAGATTTGTCATTCTGAGCCTGTCGAAGAACTTCTCAAGATTTTATTAAAGCGTTTCGACAAGCTCAACGTGACAATATTGTAATTTTAATGTGCTTTCATTTTTCCAGCCACAGTTTCCAGTTTGCTTTTTAATTTAGTTAAAGCGCCAGTAATTGCTAAATCGTAGGTGTTTCCAAGGTTAGTTACAGCGATAGGTTCTTTGCCTGTAATTCTTACCTCAAGTAAACAACGCTTATCTTCCAAGCCGTCTTTGCTTCCGTTTTCATCAGATAAATGAACTTCTAAACGGGTTATCAAATAACTAAATCTGCTTAGTGCTTCGGTAATTTGTGTATTTATTTTGTCTTCGTACTCTTGATGTATGGTTAAGTTTTTGTCGGTGTTCAGTTGAATCGTCATATTAAAAATATTAGGTTAAATTATAATAGAATAACAGCTAAGATGAAGAAACGTTTTTGAAATTTGCGAAATAAACACCCCGTCCTGCGGACACCCCTCTATTAGAGCTAATCTTTACACACATTTATTTAGCAGATATAATTAATTAATACGCTGATTATCAGTTAATTACGGTTTATTTTTCGTATATTTAGTGATGTTAGATCATTGCTATTCAGGTATTTACAAGGGTTTTTTATCAGATAATCGTATTGCTGCCAGATTGGAAAGTTGTCTATCAGATTTATTATCTTCGGGAACAGCAGTTATCAATCAGTTAGCCCAGACTCATACCCTAAAAACTGCTTTTTACCGTATGCTATCAAATACTCGATTAGATCACGATGATATCCTGGAAGGCGGC
>NZ_SJSN01000031.1 GCF_004331675.1 Pedobacter frigidisoli
TCTGTCTAATCTTATTCATGCTGAGCAGTTTGTTCGCCATATTTATAGGGGTAAGCTTGATGCTTACCAAACCTATATAATTGGCGGGTTAAACTATGCCCAATTGCGTGATATGGTAAATATAGTGGTGCAGTATGTGTCGGAATGGCAGAGTGAAATAATCCTGCAATAAACCAAAAGTGGTGCACTTTGCCTCGGAATATTTAATTACCTCAAACAAAAACTGGTGTACTTTGGCTCGGAATGACTGGTGTACTATGCCTCGGAATGGGTGGTGTAGTATAGGTCGGAATATCCAAATAAAATAACAAACAGAAATATCGAGCCATTTGCACTATTAAGCACAACTGAAAATTGGCTTTTTATTGCTTGGTGGCGTTTACGATTGGAGTTTAGATATTTCCGACTAGATAGAATAACCAGGATGAATATTCTTACAGAGAAGTTTGAGCAGCATAAGATCACCTTACAGGAATATTTTGACAAATACTATTAAGTTTTGACCCCTGACATAAGGCTGTCACAAGCCCATCCCATATTTGCAGTATAAATTTTAAAACAAAAAGAAATGGAAAAGTAAGTATTTGACCCCTGGGCTTGGGTCTTTCGTTCTGTCATTACGGACCAATGCCTTAAATGTATTTTGGGCATTGGCATAGAACGATACAGTAATTAATAAAATAATGATGAAAGTCCGTTTCATAAAATAGTATAAACCAGTCGCTACAAACGAGTATAGCAAATCAGGTGTTTAAAAATGTTTGATGAATAAAAATAGTTTTTTGGGCATTAACTACCTGCTAGCCCAGAGGGGGCCTTAAAAGCTCATCATGAAAGTCGGAGGTAAATGATAAATGCCCAAAGTTTGTATAGGATGGGCAAATTCTGGACGGACTGAGCAAACAGAAATAAGGGTCCGATAAAACAATGTTCAATGAGCTGGCCTCATGCTTAAACTGTACATTATTGTTATTATCTTGGGCTTTATCTTGTTTATTGTTGCCAAAAATCTCTTTCCCGTGCAAAAGATAATCGCCAATAAAATCAGCTACGCTTAATTCATCAGGTGAGGCAATATGTGTATAGTTTCTGTACATATCGGGAATATCCCTTATCAGAGAGAAATCCCCTAAGGGTAACATAATACTACCCGTTAAGAATAGAAAGGCCAAAAAGAAACTAAACCACTTTTGTATCATTTATGTCAAAGGTAGCTAAATAATATGTTCCTTAACAATACCGCCCCTATAAAAGAGCCAAAAGGACAGCTCTGAGTTATATTCAGAATCAACAGGTTCTATACATTAAAGCCTATATTCAAGAGTCTCTAAAATATTATCCGTTGATCACGTTTTGTGCAAAAACCAATCTATTTGACCCCATATCGCCAAATCCATAACACTGAGATAATTAATTAAATCAAATCTATTTTCGGCGAGATGGGGTCAACCGGCTGTGGTTTATCCATCAACGCATGGTTATGTATTAGCTGGTAATTTTTCATATCGGTAAATAATAAGGTTTAAAAAGAAATTTGAGACGGTTGATTAAGGAAATCGATTATCCATCTGGCAATGGGCTGCCGGTTCCTGCTAGCCAAGAATGTAAATCAGACACCCTGAGTACCTCAGGATGTCTGATTCAAATTTTTCCTTTTTAGATTTTATGCGCTACAAAGCGGCTGGTTTCGGAAAATCAATCGCAAAGTTTGCAAATCCGTACAAGTAATTGGAAATGGTCTTATCGCCGATCACAATCATGATATCTATAACACCAGCTTCGGTATAACCGGCTTCCAATAGTGCATCTGTAAAATGATCCGCAGGATGGCCACGGGTGATCGCAACCTCTTTTACAAATTTTGCCAGCGCATCGAATTTAGCGTCGAAATCTGCTTTTCCGTTACGGATTTCCAGGATCTGTTCATCGGTAAACCCGTTCATTTTACCTAAACCGGTGTGTGCAGCAAGGCAGTACTGGCAATCGTTTACCTGGCTTACAACCAGATTAATAATTTCTCTTTCCTTTGCTTTTAAAGTTGATTTCCTATTTTGCAGGGCCATATAATCTGACAGGGCATTTTCATTTTTTGCGAAATAGGCGTACAGGTTCGGAACCATGCCAATGGCACCTTTAAGCTGGTCAAAGATGGCCTGATTTTTTTCAGATACTTCTTCTTTAGTGGGAACAGTGAATACGCTCATAATTAATAAATTAATGTTTACCCCTTAGACGGGACATAGGTATATTCCTTACATTAAAAATCACATCCCCGGATTTTAAATTCTCTTTGCGGCAATGATTTCGACTTCCACCAGCATATCGGGCCATCCCAATCCCGCTACAATCAACAGCGTCGACGCTGTTTTGACCTCGCCCATAAACCCTTTTCTTACCATTGAATATTCTGGTATGTCTTCAGCTTTGGTAAGATACTGGGTAATTTTAACAATGTTTTCTACATCCATATCTGCTTCTTTCAAAAGAGAGAGGATGTTATGCCAGGCAAGTTCGGTCTGCTCTTTTATATTGTTCGGAAGCTTGTCATTTACGGACATTCCCGGCATACCTGATGTAAAGAGCCATCTATGGCCGCTTCCAACTTCAGATCCGTCATTAAACGAACCCATTTGTCTGGCAACTCCAATATCAAATGATTTGATTACGCCGTTACTTTGCATTTTATCCTGATCTTTCTGTTCGAGATTTTTCATACAATATTGTTTTTCTATTGATTTCTGAGCTACAACAACTGGTAAAAGCTGATTAATTTGCTGAAATGAACTTCAGCCCTATAATCGAGCTAATTAACGTAAAAATAAAAAAGAGCCTCCAGAAGCTGACCGGCTCTTTTAAAAATACCATACCGATAATAACGGTACCTACTGCACCGATCCCTGTCCAAACTGCATAAGCGGTACCTAGTGGTAATGTCTGGGTTGCTTTATATAACAAAGATAGACTTAGCACAATAAAAAGCACGAATCCTCCGATCCATAGATAAAAAGCAGTCCCGATTGCCTGCTGTGCCTTGCCCAAACAGGGCGTAAAGCCGATCTCAAATAGTCCGGCGATTAAAAGCAGTAGCCAGCTCATGACCTATACACGTTGAACAGCCTGATCTTCTACTGCAATAGCCTCGATTTCAATCAATGCGTCCGGAGAAAATAATGAAGATACCTCCATAATAGTGTCAGCCGGATAAGGAGCTAGAAAATATTTTTTCCTGAGCGCAACGATCTTATCGAAATTTGACATACTTCGAAGCATAACGGTCACCTTGATTACATTTTCGAGGCTTGAGCCCCCAGCCTCTAATACTATCTTCAAATTACTGAAGGCTCTTTCAGCCTGGGCGTCAAAATCGTTAAGGCCGATTAACTGGCCTGTTTCATCTACTGCCGTTTGGCCAGATACAAAGAGCAGATGTCCCGCTTTATAACCTTGAGAGAGATGAAACTTTTGGTAAGGATCCGGCGTAATCTTAATTGGGGAAATGATCATGATCTTTATTTAAGGAATTATAACCAACGTTGAGTGGCTTCTTTGCTTCGGAAGCAACCCACGCCATCTTTCCCGACAGGAGAGATGAAATAGGTAGAGGTGTTTATTTGTTAAAGCAGGTTCTGTTAAATATTAAAAGTACTCTTAGAACAAACAGTTTAGCTCTTTGTTTTTGTTTCAGCCATCAGCGCTCCGGCCGCGGCTTTTAACAGTTCAGGACTGATCCTTTGCTTAAAGTCCGGATTGATATATTCGAACTTTATCACACCCTTGCCATCAAGAATAAAAACAGATGGAACAGGCAACAATTTGTCTACGTTCTTACCATTGGATCCTTCAATCAAGGTTTTTTCATAATTTTTGGGCCCCACATAAGCGATCCCAAATTTTTTGGACGCAGACAGTTCGCTATCAGAAAGTAATGTATAGGTCAAATGTTGTTTACCCATGGTCTTTGTCAGGTTTTCCGGGCTGTCTGTACTGATGGCTATGATCTGATAACCCATTTTGGTAAGGTCCCCCTCAATGGTTTGCATACCCGAAAGCTGTTTCCTGCAAAAAGGGCACCATCCGCCACGATAAAAAACCAAAATAGTAGGCTTACTGGCCATCGATTCATTCAAATTAAATGATTTTCCGGTTGCGTCCGGCAAAACTACAGATGGGATTGTTTCACCGATCAACAGCGGGCTGATATCGGCCGGGTTTGCGGGAACTCCTGTTACGGTTGCAGATACTTCCATCATTTTATTCTGATTGGGGCTCACGGCTGTTTGAGCTGCCGCGCCCGTTGTCAGGCCTACAGCTACCAAAGCAATCGTCATTATTGTAAAAAAACAGGGTTTTAAATTTCTCATTTTGAATCTGATTATATGCTTATGTTTTGTGTTGGTCGCACAAAAGCGGAATGCCTTACATTAATCTCGACTTTTTTTTAGCCTCCACCGCAACTTAAATGATACCTTTTTCCAAACCAATTCTTGATCGCTATCTTAGCATCATTACTATCCTGAAAATGAACACTACCTTAACCATTGGAATGGCCCAGATTGCGCCCGTTTTTTTAAACCGGGAAGCGACAACTGAGAAAATGCTCGGCTATATCACAGATGCCGCCAGCCGGCATTGTGACCTCGTGGTTTTCGGAGAAGCCCTGTTGCCCGGTTATCCATTTTGGGTAGAGTTGACAGGAGGCGCGGTCTTTAATTCACCGGTTCAGAAGGAGCTATATGCCTATTACGCCTACCAGGCAGTATCGGTGAGCTCTGGCGACCTAGATGTGTTCTGCAAGATCGCCAAGGATAAAAAGATCACGATCATCCTTGGCTTTATTGAAAGGACGCCCGACACGGGCAATCATAGCCTGCACTGTTCCCTGGTAAATATCGGAACCAATGGAGAACTTCAGTATATCCACCGCAAGCTGATGCCTACTTACGAGGAGCGACTAGTTTGGGCGGGAGGGGATGGCCACGGCCTTCAGGTGAGCAAATTTGGAGCCTTCACGATTGGCGCCTTAAATTGCTGGGAAAACTGGATGCCACTGGTTCGTTCTGCTCTTTATGCATAGGGTGAGGACCTGCATGTTGCCCTCTGGCCAGGCAATGTGCGAAACACCTCAGAGATTACCCGGTTTATTGCCCTCGAATCCAGATCTTTTGTCGTTTCTGTTGGCGGGCTGCTGGCGCAAAAGGACATCAGTATTTCCCTTCCCTATGCGAGCGAAATGCTTTCTAAAAGCAGTGAATGGCTTGCAGATGGCGGTTCCTGTATCGCAGGTCCTGACGGAAACTGGATTGTTCCTCCTGTATCAAAGACCGAGGGACTTATCATCGCAACTATAGATCATCACCGCGTAATGGAAGAGCGACAGAACTTTGATCCTTCAGGGCATTATTCCCGTCCGGATGTACTGCAACTCTCGGTTAATCGAAAACGCATAACTTCGGCAGTCTTTAGGGACGAGTAGTCATCTTTATTCCTTTTCCGTAGTTATTGTCCCCGATCTGTAAGGATTGCTGGTTTTTTACGACCAAACCGGTATTGCGTTTAAAAGAGCGCAGATATATCTTATAAATTCAAATGAGAAGGTCGCTAGTTATAATAATCAGTTTTTATTAGTTAGCGCTGAAAAGTGCTTTAAAATAGCTTTAAAGTCATTTTTTAACCGTTAAAAAACAGCAAAAACAGGCCTTTAAAGGCACTTTTTTCCCCTTTTTTAATCTTGAAGAAAAAGCGTAAAAACCTCATTTTCAGTGGAAACTTCGATTTTGATATATAAAAAACATTGTTAAGAAATCCGAAAGTATGAGAAAATAAAATTATGAAATTTTGAATTCTTACTTTAAGGAACTTACACCTATAGGTTTGTTTTCGCGTTTTATAAAAAATTAGGTGTTGATAATTTTTTAATTTAAAAATCAGTTGATTACAAAAACAACAGCCTTATAAAGGTGGATTTTTGTTTTTCCGAGAAGAACTCAATCTATGAAAACCTTTTATAAATTTTATAATAAAAACTTTAAAAAATTATGGATTTCAGAAATGACGTCATTTTTGTGAGGTGTCCTAGAATAATGTACTGATAGGTATTTTAAATAACAAGGGATTTCCACTTCCTTAAGATTAGGCTGATAGCGATTCGAATAAAAACTTTCAATGAACAAAAAAGCCACAGAATAATATGCTCTTGTTGGAAAACAGTTTTATTAAATAATCTCCCAAAATCACCAATCGAAACCTGCTTCAGAGGCTAGTTTTTGTGACGTTTAAATTTATTACTAACCTGAGTTCGATTAATTAGAATGCAAAAATTTGGTTTGATGATGATGTTTGATAATTGATTGATGGTTTTTTAGGGAAGAATGAATATGCTATCAATCCTGCAATCATATTGGAAATGAAATTGGTAAAAGACCTATGCCTAGAATGTTCCACCTGGCATATGTTTTTTAGCTCGTCGTTAACAGTTTCAATTACTGATCTTTTACGAAGCATTATCTTGTCGTTCATGGTCATCAGACTATTTTTCATATTGTTTCTAATATTTGTTATTAGGTGTATGTCGCTGACAAAGAGTATTTTGGTAAGTTGTTCTGATATGTAGCCTTTATCTGCGAAAAGCTTACCAAATACGGCTTTCAAGAAATTTTCGTTTTTCAAGGGCTGTCTATCATCAACATTTGCTTGGGTAATGGCAAAGTTTAAGATTTCCCCTTTATCATTGATCACAATGTGCAGCTTGAAGCCATAAAACCAGCCCATCGTTGATTTTCCAACCTCTGCAATTCCCTTGAATACCTTGTTTCTTTTTACACGCTTGTTATTGCAAACCCTGATTGGGGTAGAATCTACAAAGGAAATACCCGTACACTGACCCAGACAACAGGTTTTCAAAAAGATTGTCATTGGCATCAGCACGCTTTGACTGAGCTCAACAAAACGGTTATAGGATACTGTATTTGGAAATTCTGATCGCATATGTTTCTGGAGATAGAATAAATAGAAATGCTTAAAGCATCTGAAACCACTCAAATAAAAGAGTAGGCAAACAGAAATTATTTCGCTCTTAGACATTACCGCAGGTCGTTTTGAGGGCTTGCCCAGAAGAAAAGGGCTAGTAGTTTTATCGAAATCTTTGCAGAACTCATCTACAAGACAAAAAATATCACTAATTTTAGAATAGTCAATCATAAAGAATTACATCTAAGTATTTGGCTTTAAGACACTTAAATATAAGATTTTTTCTTGTGATTGACTAATTTTTTACCTCATTTATTAATCGAACTCAGGTTAATGTTTATGTTCCTACTGCCGGGGTATTTAACAGACCGGAAAACACCTGCTTCTTGAAAAGGCTTACCTAATTTTGCATCAGCAAAGAGTCGAATGTTTCGAGCACGGCAGAATCCAATCCGAGCTCATTAAGTTTTTCCTTCAGTTGATCACCAATTCGCGCAGTGGCCTCAACTCTTAAAATTCGATCACAATCCTCCAAATCGATTGACCATTTTGATATTTCAGCAAATTCGAACATTACCTTAGAAACTATTTCCAATTCACCTGAATTTTGGACAGTGGTGCGAAGTATGATAATAAATAGTGTCATATAAAATTTTGAAGGTGCAAATCTAGTAAAAATTTGCAAACAAACCAATTGTTTGGTATCTTTGAAAATGGAAAATCCATATAAACGAAAAAAAGAGCCTGAGTTGGTAAGACAGACGATTCTTAATGCTGCAATTGAAATTGGGGCAACTGATTGGCATCATGTGACGTTTCAGTCGATCGCAGAAAAAACTGGCGTAAGCAAGGGCGGAATAATTCACCACTTTAGTAATAAGGAGGAGCTATTGGACTGCATTATGAAGCGGAGCCTGATAGAGCTTACCGAATGGATTATTGAGGAAAAAAAAATAACTGGTACTGAAAACGGAAGCATGGCATATTTGCAAGTTATCCTTAAGAAAAACGGCGATGCGCATTATAAGTGTACTATGCGGGTTATCATGCAAGCAATTTTGGTAAACGAAAAATACGTATTGCTATGGGAAGAGTGGTTTGCTGAGCACATCATTCATGGCTGCAGAAGCGAACAAAACGTAAACAGTCTGATTATTAACTTGGTTACAGATGGATTGTGGTATGCTGACAATCTCGGCCGCAATCGAATCAGCGCACATCAAAAGGAACAAATCGCAGAAACGCTCACCAGACTCTCAAGGGACGCTAAAAATTAATCAAAAAATGGAAGGAGAAAATCCGTTGCTAGTACATGAGGACAAAAAATTCTCTAAGATCGATTACTCAGAAAAAAAGCTAAGAAATCGAGAGTTTATTAGATGTGAATTTTTGAACTGTAATTTCTCAAAGGCAGATTTGAGCGAAAATGATTTTGTGGACTGTCATTTTATGGACTGTAATTTTTCGCTCAGCCTTTTTAGGGGTACCGGATTAAGTGGCATTACCTTTACAGGATGCAAGTTGTTGGGGATTGATTTTTCCAACTGCAATAAGTTGCTCTACTCCTTCATTTTTCAGAAAAGCTACATTGAATACTGCACTTTTGCTGGCACAAAGCTTCGAAAAACCATTTTCACGGATTGCTCGTTAAAGGAGACCGATTTTCAGCATACTGATCTTAGCGAGAGTATTTTTAAAAATTGCGATCTTACAGCGGCAACCTTTGTAAACACTATATTGGAGAAAACAGATTTCAGGACAGCTGTAAACTTTAGTATAGACCCATCGTTAAATAAAATTAAAAAGGCTAGATTTTCTGCCCATGGGCTACCTGGTCTGCTTGATAAATTTAATTTAGATATCGACTATTCTTAATAAAATGTTAATCAAATGGCTAGAAGGATATTTGTGAACTTCAGAAATATTTTGTCGCTTTTCTTAAAAGATATTTTGACGAAGGTATAGTTATCTTCTGATTGATAGCATTTGATGCGGTTAACGCTAGGCTTCAAAAATCCCAAACCTTTTTTTATGTATGGCTGGCTCAATAAATCATTCAGCGTTATTATACATATAACTGCTGATTATCAGCAAGAACCGCCCAATATCCCTACCCTTATAGCCATTTAAAAGCATCACATGAATCTTTTGTTGTAAAAGCATTGTTATAATCCTGGTCGATAAAGCTTTAATATTCCTCAACGATTGAAAAACGTTTTAACTAACTTCATTGTCGGATTACACGCTAAATAAACAAAAGTTGATCTTTATACGAAAAGTTTATCCGGGGTAAAAGGCAAATTTCTTAATCGTTTCCCTGTTGCATTAAAAACAGCATTAGCAATGGCAGCCGATACGCCGACGATGCCAACTTCGCCAACCCCCTTGGATCCAATTGAAGAAATATGTGGATCAGGCTTACCAATAAAATGGACATCGATCGGTGGAACATCTAAATTAACAGGAACGTGGTAGTCTGCTAAGGTTCTTGTAACCGGACTCGCCCATCGGTTATCAAAGACAGTTTCCTCCATTAAGGCTGCTCCGATACCGAAAATCACCCCTCCTATTACTTGTGAACGAGCTGTTTTTTCATTCATAACGCGTCCGATATCCTGTACAGTTGTAACCCGCTTAACACGAATAGTACCCAAGTCTTCGTCAACCCATACCTCTACAAAGTGAGCACCAAAAGAATGAAAAGAGTATTTGTGCGTATCATAATTTTGATCTTGATCCATTGACGGTCCACATGGCGCAACAGTGGCACCGGAAGCTGCTCCTCCTGGTGTTGCAGTTGCACTGGCTTGCATCGTTTCTCTATTGTTGCGTCTCATGATATCCTTATAGGAGTCTGATATCGAAATATCACTACTCAGGTAGAGTTTAGAATCGGCAAAGCTGATGTCTTTCGTATTTCTGCCGTTTAGTTTTGATTTCGGATCTGCTATTGCTATTCGCATTAGCTCACATCGCAACAATTCCCCTGCAGCCAATACTGCCGGATTAACGCTTGCTGTCGTACTTGATCCTGCCGCAAAAGGAGCTGGCGGCAGATCAGAATCTCCAACCAGCACCTTGATCTTACCAACAGCGATGCCCAAAGCATCAGCGGCTGTTTGTGTTAAAATGGTATAAGTTCCGGTTCCAAGTTCTTGTGATGCTGTCATGACTGTAGCCATCCCATCGTTTGAAAGTTGAATCCTTACTGTAGCTGGCCGTCTTACCCCATGATGAACGGAAGTAGCCATGCCGTAGCCTACAAGCCATTGCCCGTTTCGTGTTTGACGCGGCTGAATTTTACGACTTGCCCAGCCGAATTTCTCCACACCGATTTGAAAACATTCCAGCAGATGATTGCTCGAAAAATTTATCTTTTTAACAGGGTCAGTAGACGCATGGTTGAGGATTCGAAATTGTACCGGATCCATTCTCAATTCGTACGCCATTTCATCAATGGCTGATTCTAAAGCAAAACTTCCTACTGCATGACCAGGTGCCCGCATATAAGTAGGGGCATTCATGTCCAATTTTGCAATTTGGTGGGTAATTTCGCGAACTGGCGCGTTGTACAAAACCTGTGTTTGAATTCCTACTGGTTCAGAAAAGTCTGTAAGATTGCTATATGAGCTATTCTGATGCCGGATTACAGTAAGCTTACCTTGAAGATCGCACGCTAAAGCTACTTTTTGAATAGTAGGTGACCTGCGGCCCACATTTGTTTGCATCATTTGCCTGGTTATGACCAGCTTAACCGGGCGATTAATCTTTTTACCCGCCATTGCTGCCAGTATATTATGCGCTGCTGGTGACTTACCACCAAACCCGCCGCCAAGATAGGGACAAAGAATGCGTACGTCTTCAGGCTTTAACTTAAAAAAATATGCTGTGATATTGCGCATGCCTACTATCACCTGTGTTGAGTCGTAGAGTGTCAATTTATCAGCGCCGTCCCAAATTGCAATTGCTGCATGTGGCTCCATAGGATGATGGTTTTGTGCCGGTGTGGTATAAGTTTGCTCTATTTTTAAATTGGATGTCTCAATAATAGCGGAAGCTTGGCCTTTGTTGAGTTGTGCGCCTTCCCGTACCGAACTTTTAAGCAATGCCTCATTCAAATCCGCATCCGCTTTTTCTTTAGCATAAGAGACTTTAACTAAAGTTGCAGCGTGGCGAGCTTCCTCAAAAGTCTCAGCCAAGACAACAGCAATAAATTGTCCAAAATAGTGGACTTTGTTATCCTGAAGCGGAATTAAATTTTCCGCCAAAAATCCTCCAGTCTTCTTTATCTCAAGGGGGTCAAAAGGTTGTAAACGTGGTGCGTTCTCATGAGTTAAAATGCTAATTACTCCACCGCTTTTTTCTGCCAAAATCAAATCAAAACCTGTAATCGATCCCTTCGCTATCGTTGAACGAACCGGAAATGCATAAGCCATATTAGGCTGGTTAAATTCAGCCACAAATGTCGCTATACCAGTTACTTTCAAATGACCGTCAACACGGTCCAATGGTTTGCCAATTATTGCCATATTAGTATTTTGATTAGGTGTGTTTGCCGCCATTCATTGCTTGAGTTAATGCACGCACCATCGTGCGTATGCCTAGCTCAACTTTAAATTTATTATGCTTAAGTGGTTTCGCGTTGCGCATTTCAAGCTCGGCAGCAAGGTTAAAATTAGCCTCGTCTGGGGTTTTATTGATCAAAAACTGCTCTGCTTCATAGGCACGCCAGGGCTTATGTGACACCCCGCCCATTGCGATTCGTACCTGTTTGATCTGATTACCGGCCATTTCAATTGCAGCTGCTACTGAAACGAGGGCAAAGGCATAGCTGGATCTATCACGCACCTTTAAGTAATAACTTTTTGACGCAAAATTATTTTTCGGTAATTGAATTTCAGTGATAATTTCTTCCTGTTGCAGGTTGTTATCCTTTTGAGGATCTGTTCCCGGTAACCTATGGTAATCTGAAAATTGAATTAAGCGTTCCTTTCCGCCCGCACCCATAACTTTTACAATTGCATCAAGCGCAACAAGCGCCACACACAAATCTGATGGATGAACAGCCACACAATCTTTTGACCACCCGAAAATTGCATGCATTTTATTAATACCCTCTATTGCAGCGCAACCGGCGCCGGGCTCACGCTTGTTACAAGGCATTGCAATATCATAAAAATAAGAGCAACGAGTACGCTGGTTTAAGTTACCGCCATTTGTTGCCATGTTTCGGATCTGTGCGGAAGCACCGGCAAGGATTGCCTGTGCTACAAGCGGAAAATTTTGCCGTATTATAGGATCATTAGCCGTATCTGTATTTTTACAAAGAGCGCCGATTGATATTCCTTCCGCATTCGGTCCCGAGGAAATGGATTTGATTTGTGTATAGCTTAAACCTGTTATGTCAATAAGTTCCTCAGGATGCTCGACATCCTCTTTCATCAGATCTAAAATATTAGTGCCGCCCCCCAACAGTTTCGCATGCCCTTTTACCTGAAGCATTTTAACGGCAACATTTATATCATTTGTAGTTGAGTATTTAAACGGTCTCATAGTTTAGTGTTTTAGCAGATTTTATGCGAGTTAAGAAGAGAATTGCCAGGTCTGTGGAACATCTTTTCCACTATATACTTCTTTTATAGCGTTGTTAATATTGGGATATGCGCCACATCTACAGATATTTCCTGACATTCTTTCCCTTATTTCATCATCGGAAAGGCGCAGGGAATGTCCAGGTAAGCGTATATCTGGGGTAACATAACTCGCCTCGCCGTTTTTCACCTCTGTCATTAATGCAACAGCAGAGCATATTTGTCCCGATGTACAATACCCACACTGAAAACTATCATGTTTAATGAATGCGGCCTGCATCGCGTGCAGCTCAAGGCCATTAGCTAATCCCTCAATTGTAGTCACTGATTTTCCCTCGCAGGTTGCTGCCAGCGTAAGGCATGACAAAACCCGGCGCCCTTCAACAATTACTGTGCAAGCACCACACTGACCTTGATCGCAGCCTTTTTTTGAACCTGTAAGTCCTAACCGCTCCCGTAAAGTATCCAATAGGGTCATTCTTGAATCAACTTCGATTTGTTTTTTTTGACCGTTAACCATAAAAGCCACTTTAACACCGTTTTCAATACCAACAGTAGAGTTGGTGATTAGAGATTGTGCAAATACCTCATGGTTATCGAACAACTGAAATGCAAGGAGCGCGCCACCAGTTACAGTAAGTAATTTCAAAAAGTGCCTGCGCTGTATTCCACCAGTAACAATTTCAGCCAGATCCTCAGGCATAACCTGATTAAACAAGTCTTTTTCCGCCTCCGTTAACCTCAGGTTTTCGTTTCCTTCTTTCATATCAATTGTTAATGATTAAATGGTAAGATTCATTTAGGAACTATTTAAGTATGGTTTTTATTTTTTCGAAAACCAACTGAACTTCTTTTGTATTAGCTTTCTGCTGAATAGCCCATTCCTGTTGAATCTCCTGATATTTGGTGGCACATTTGAACTCCTTTACTTCAGGTCTCGACAGAAGACGTACAATAGCGCCTTCTTTTTTTTGCGTTTGGATTTGTGAATCAAAACTTTTATCCATCACGTTACCTAAGCTTTTATAGGAAAATTTAGCCGCACGCTGTATAGCTTCCTGATCTTCTTTAGCAAGGTTATTCCATATAGCTTTATTCATGCTCACCAAGTATAAATAGCCCAGCCACAGGTCTTTGGAAGCTAATAGGTAAGGTGCGTGCTCATGAACTTTAAGATCAAACCCACTATCAACATTTAACAGAATGCCATCTAATTTTTGCTCCAAGGCTTTGTAAATTTCAGGACCCCAATGCATGGTAACGGGGATGGCGCCAATATTGCTTAAAAAGTCTGCATGCCATAAACTTGCCGTACGCCATCTGCTTCCTTTAATGTTGTTCAGGTTAGCCAACGGTGTTCTGCTAAAAAAGCCTACAGGGTAACCTGTGCTAAGAAATATTTCAACCATGTAATTATTGCTTAATTCTGTTGAAAATTCTGGAATTTGTGAATAAACCTGACGAAAGAATTTCACTTGCTTATTACCTGAAGGTCCGGCAGGAAAACTTTTAAAGATTTGATGAAGGGGTAGTTCTTTTGGTGTATATTCTGGAACTACGGTCGCAACATCAACAGTATCCCCCCGTCTTATTGCTCCTAACTCATTATATGCTATAGCAAGTTCACCGTTCCAGTGCGCTTCAATTTTTAACCTGCCGTTTGATTCTCTTTCCATCGCCGGGAAGAAAATTTCCTTAAGAAATTTTGCACACATTCCACCTAATGGTTCATGATCTGAGTATTTTAAAACCTTTTGTGCTGACACTGTGCTGGAAATAAGAATAATAGAGACGGTTAATAAATTTGCGATTAGCTTGATTTTATCCATTATCCTATTCTAATTAAAACTTTGTCTGAATTCTAAGGGAGAAATTTTAGTTTTTGCTTTAAAGAGCTTGCTAAATGATTGGGAATGTTCGAAACCCATCTCTCTTGCGATTTCTCCTACTGATAGATTGGTGGTGGATAATTTAGTCTTAGCCGCCTCAATTAACTTATTATGAATGTGTTGCTGTGTAGTATTGCCCGTTAATGTTTTCAATAGCCTGCAGAGGTAATTTGTGGATATATTTAAAGAATCAGACAGATATTGAACTGTTGGTAGGCCCTTATTGAAAATCTGATCAGTGTTAATGTAGTCTTTCAGAGTTTCTTCTACCTGGTCAACGATCACATGGCAGCCCTTCTTCCGGGACAAAAACTGGCGATTGTAAAAGCGGTCAGAGTAAATGAGGAACGATGCAAGTTGAGATATAATTAGATCATGACTGAATTGATCGATATTTGAGCTATATTCCTGTTGTATGCTGTCTTTTATATTGGTTAATATTTTTTCTTCCCTTTCAGAAAGAAATAAGGCTTCATTCACAGAATAATTAAAAAACTCAAAGTTTGCAATGGCTTTAGTTAAGATTGTGTTCCATAAAAAATCAGGATGGAAAAGTATCAAAAATCCTGTGACGTTATTGTTCTGGTTTACATCAAAAGAAAACACCTGCCCTGGTGCGATAAAAGATAGCACCCCTTCATCAAAATCGTATTCTCGCTGCCCATATTTCATTTTGCCTACGAAGCCGCGTTTCAAAGCGATGGAATATAAATCAAGTACAAATGTGAGTTTCGTATCTCTTACTGGATTTCTAAGATCTGCAAAGTCAATTACACTGATTAATGGGTGATCGGGGCTAGAAAGTAATCTCAGTTTGTGATACTGAGAAATTGTCTTAATCCTGTTAATATCTTGACCTCTCATATAAAGTGTTAAACTTAAGTTATCATTTATCTAAAATCGTTACTAGTTGTTGCGATGATATTATGTGTTTGTACTATGTGCGATTAGATCTGTCAAAACTATCGATTATTCGTTACATTTTTATAGCCAAATCAGGCATTTTTGTAGCTAAAAAGAACTTAAGCTTATGATTTGAACTATATTTGTTTTCGTTACATGGAGCTCCTGCGAGGTAGACAGCGATTAAATATCATCAAACGATGCCCCTAAATTCACATAAGAAGTGCTTGCTACGTCTTTTCAGTTTAAGCAACTATATAGAGTGTCACTATTTATTGAGCCAGATGGCTCCTAATCATATTTTTCTTTATCCAGTTGGAAAGTGTGGGTTCGGTTACCTTGTAACGGCCAGCAATGATTTCTGCGATGAACCATTACTTAAGAGCGCTCGATCTCCGGCCGAAAGATATCCAGCTTACTTCCTCCCGCCCCCTTTGGCCTCCCTAAAAACAGAGTTGATTGACCTCGTCTCACCAAAAATAATTTCGCTATAAAGCATTGCCTGTTATTGTGTTAGTGATTTGGCAGAAAGGAGCCAGTAAGAATGGTTTTTTCAATAAATGCCTTTAAGACAGATAAAGCCCCTAATGATTAGGTGCATTCTAATTATTACATTTTTTTTTTTAAATGATTAAACCTTTACTATCAATCTGTGTTTAAGGAGCAAGTTCTACTTAAGTGGGATTTTGTACGATCCTACTATTTCAAATTGTATAATCGTGATGGTCTATCATATATTTACCGATAATCTAATGACCTATAAGCTAACAATCAAACATGAAATACAAATCACTTTTAGTCCTGCTCCTATTTACTGCACTATTTATAGGCGCAAGATTTCCCTCGCTTGTGAAACAAACCCAGAAAATAAGCCAGCCTAATATTATAATTATTATGGCAGATGATCTTGATAGCAGGCAGCTCAGTTGTTATGGCGGGAAAAACATTAATACGCCAAACATAGACCGCCTTGCAGCGCAGGGGCTAAAGTTTAACCAGATCTTTGCCTCAGAAGCCATGTGCGTGCCCGTAAGGGCTTCACTCTTTACAGGTTTGTACCCGATGCGGCATGGATCTTTCCAAAACCACAAACCTGTCTATGATAATAAAAACTTAAAGAGCGTATGCCAGTATTTAGGTAGCAACGGTTACAAAGTAGGCTTAACCGGAAAAAATCACAGCACTACTCCCCGAACGGTCTTCCCTTTCCAAATTATTAAAGGGTTTGAAACAAACTGCCTTTCTACAACCGATAACTATTACCTGGATAGTGTTAAGCAATTCATTACCAAAAAAGACAGACCTTATTGTTTGTTCGTGATGAGCATTAACCCCCATATTCCCTGGACAGTAGGTAATCCTGCTGAATTTAACCCTGATAAATTAGTTTTACCGCCAAATTGGGTGGACACGAAAGAAGGCCGGAACAAATTTTGTAAATACCTGGCAGAGGTAAGAGAACTGGATAATCAAGTGGGCGACATATTAAAAATGTTAAAAAATACCGGTCAGGATCAAAACACCATGGTTGTTTTTTTGGGTGAACAGGGGCCTGAATTTCCGGGCGGGAAATGGACCAGTTGGGATTATGGGCAAAAGAGTTCGATGATTGTGCGTTTATACGGTAAAATTAAACCGGGAACTGAAACAAATGCTATTGTACAATATGAAGATATAACACCTACACTAATTGATATTGCAGGAGGCAAACCTGTTGCAGGACTTGATGGGCATAGTTTTTTACCAGTGCTTTATGGTAGAACGAACCAGTTCAGGAATCATGCCTATGGAATTCATAACAATATCCCGGAGGGCACGCCTTATTCTATACGCAGTGTGCGCGACGCTAAATACAAGCTTATATTAAATTTAAGTGCGCCGGCACATTATTTTAATAAGCCCATCATGAACCCGGCACATAAAAACAGTATTTGGGCTTCATGGGCGAGGCAAGCCGATACAGATAACAACCCACATGACCGGTTTATTGTTCAGCGCGAAATAAACAGACCCGGAACCGAGCTCTACGATATTCGGGCCGACCCTTATGAACTACAAAATCTCGCGGGAGATACCAAATATAAAAGTATAATAGCGGGGCTTACTCTTAAGCTGAAGGAATGGATGAAACAGCAGGGTGATGCAGGCGCTGTAGTTGATCGCCGCTATCCCAACACAGGTAGTGATAAGTCCGACTGATAATGGTAATAAAGGCGCTTTTACGATGGGCGGCAACAATTATCAGGCAGCAGCCGATGAGCTCCAAAACACAAAGTTATGTTAGAGAATTTTGAGTGGATGTACCAAACTGACCAATGTAAAGTTTAAAAAATCGTAAACGCTAGAAGCTAAACTCCTGGCACTGTGCGATAGTTTATTCTAAATGGGCACGCAAATACCTGCTAACCGAAGCTGAATGGGAATAGGCTGCACGTGGCGGATTAAAAGACAACATTTATCCCTAGGCAAACTAACCTGTTAATTCGGGGAAACCGAAAGCGAATACATGGCAAGGGCGTTTCCCGAATAAAATATAATGACCGATAAATATTATTAAACTGCGCCTGTCGGCTCTCACGCCTAATGGGTTTAGCTTCCACGACATGGCAGGTAATGTATGGAAATGGTGCAATTGATTTATATGATAACTGCTATTATGACAGGAATACCCCATCATGCACTATAAATCCACAGGTATCGAATGAAAGGCACCAAAGATACTACTAATGAGAATATTATATCCGTATGTGTGAATGGGTTTGACCAATAATCATCAGATTTAAATAACAAACTCATGGTTAGAATTAAGCACCACTCATAAATACCAAGTTTAAATTTATGAAAGTATGAAAAGCCAGATGTCTTTACATTAAATATCAAAGTCATAATTCTTAATGGTCGTTTTTCGAAATGAATGTATTATAATATCTTCCATTTTGTTCGCAAATTTTTTCCCATTACCGCTAATTATGAATGACATACCTCCATCCCTCCATACTTCATTTTTCATAGAAAAACTGAACATAACTTCGCTATCGTTAGCACCCCGAGTAATAGACACAGTTTGCGAAGCATAATGGGCAAAAAGTTCCTTTTGTATGCTTGAATTGAAACGGGCGCCGTCGGTGAGTTCTATCCAAAAAGTGTAACCGGGCAATAAAGCTTCGCCCAATACAACGAGCTCGCACTTCTTCCTCGCCGCATCGGCCACCTAGGCCAGCATCTTTTCCTGGGTCGCTTTGCGGTCTAGCCATACCGGGGCGATCTGCGCCAGGCCAATTGTTAATGTTGAAACGGTCATTTTACTAATTAAGTCTATGAAGATAAGCAACCGACGCCTGCCAACCTAAAGGAGAAAAAATAAATGAGCTTAAATCTTTGATTTTTTTTTATTTTTGAATAAATCATACCATATCTGCCATGGACATTATTTTTGCGACTAGGAACCCGACTAAAACGATAGAGATCAAAACAATGTTAGCCAACTATAAGGTTCGTATTTTAACGCTCAGCGAAACATGTATCGCAGGCGAAGCCATTGAAGACGGCCTGACCCTAGAAGAAAACGCATCTAAGAAAGTTGAACATGCCGCCGCGCAGCTAAATGACCCATCCTGGATCATGGCCGATGACTCTGGAATTTTTATTACCGCCCTTAACGGCGAACCGGGTATCCGCTCGGCCCGCTGGGCCGGCGATACAGCTACGACTGAGGAGATTATGTGGCATACCTTGAAGCAATTGAACGGTATAAAAGACCGTTCCGCGGTATTAGAGACCGCCATCGTTTTGCAGTCTCCCAAAGGAGAAAAGTTTTACTTCAACGGCAGGACACCGGGTTGGCTCGCAGAAAGCCCTAAAACTGCACCCAAACCGGCTATGCCTTATACCGCGATCTTTTCCCCAGACGCCACATCAAAAGTCATGGCGGAATTATCGATCGCGGAACAGAAAAATGTTAGCAGCCGGGGTAAGGCTATCTTGATGGTTGCTGAGTTTCTCAAAAACATTCTCGGCGCGGACAGACAGTAGCGCTCATATGGACTAAAAGATGATCCTAAGCTGTAAAAATACTTCTCCATATAATCGAGCAACCTGCAAATGGTAAAATAGGTCAGCTTGTACAAATTGTAAACCGAAGGCTTTGCAGAAAGCGTAAACAGTTTCGCCACCTGATGCAGTGGCAGCATCGCCTGTACATCATTAGCCATGATCACCAATGCAGACTGGTGGTTTTGAATAAAACTCTCAATGATCGTATCCGGTTTACCGCTGAACACCCCGTCTTGCAAAGCCCGCTTGATCCGTTCTTCTTCCTTCACCAGATCAAATTCCATGCTTGACGTTCATCCCAGTTTGGGCTAGCTCTGTTGTACCGATGAACGAGAATGCGTTTCAAGTATCTGAATCGTATTTATTAGCCTACTTCCCAAGGTAATGGACAAATTTTCCAATTATCATCGGCTGGGGCCCGAATTACTTATCCGAGCTTTGGATATTACCATAGCACCGAATAGCCATTAAAGGATTTGAGGAAACCGATGCAAAGGAAATATGGTGCTTAAATATTGGTCTTACTGACGAAGAAAGCCTAAAATCTGGCTTGCCTCGAAACTCATCTGCAACGTGCTCATGGCCCTGCCGCGCATCTGTACTGGAAATAAATCAGTGATAATGGTGAGTAAGACAGAGCCAATAACCCAGTTGCGCGCTCCATTTTCCCAAAAATTGAAAATAATTTGTAAGGGAAATAAGTGCAGATCTGATCATTCTTAAGGTCAATTAACAACTTTTCTTATGGGTTCTTATTTTACTGCGAAGGGATGTTCGAGAAATATTAATAATACTGGTATAAGCAGGAATGGAAGTTCTGATAGTCCTGCTTTAAAATCGCCGATCATAAACCAGCGGATGATTAAAAATAAAAACAGGGTGATATTTAGAATATTTGCAAACAGAAATGTTTGCGGCAAAAGCAAAAGTACTCCGCCTAATATGGTTAATGCGGCAAATGTTTTTAACGTGCTATCTGTGAACATTAATTTCTCCTGTAGACGAACAAAAGGCCCGGTGTCTCCTGGCTTTACATTCAAACCTTTAATTCCCTGTCTGATGCCCATAAAGGCGGAAAAAAGCACAATAATGCCACTGATTATTTTGATGACCATGATGTTTTTATTTAAATATAAAATTACACATATATACTGCTGGCAGTTTGCCATATCAATCCATTGTTTATTCAAATCGCCCCAGTTCTAATTTCGATGGGTGATAGATGAGTTTGTTTTTTAAAAAAATGGGAAAAATGGGACAATTGCTCAAAACCAAGGCTATAGGCGATTTCCGAAATATTCCAGTCTGTCTGCTTTAACAATATCTTAGCTTCCTGGACCAGCCTGTTCGAGATGTGTTCGGTAGTAGTCTTGCCGGTACTTACTTTCAACACTTTGTTTAGGTGGTTAGTATGAACAGAAAGCCGGTCGGCGAAGTCTTTCGCAGTGCGCAGCGTAACCTTTTGTTCCAGCGATGCGATTGGGAACTGCCTTTCCAGTAATTCGATGAACAGGGCACATATCCTGGCTGATGCGTTGTGGGTATAGTTATAAGTGGTTAACGGTTCAAGCTTCTGCCCATAATGAATCAGCTCCATCAGGAAGTTCCTGATCAGGTCATACTTTTACAGGTAAGTTGAAGACATTTCTTGCTGCATCTTTTTATAAATCATAACCATCTCATCCGCCTGCGCTTCTGAAATTTCGAAGACAGGACATCCTCCCGGTCTAAATATCGGAAGTTCGTCCAGCACGGCACCGCTCTTTGATGGCAACAAGAAATCACTTGTAAAAATGCAGAAATAACCTTTTTGCTCAAGGTCCTGCGGTATCCAGTGGTAAGGGATTTTAGGTGTTGCAAATAATAAGGCATACTTTTCTATTTCTATTACCTTGTCTGCATACTCTGCAATGCTTTTACCCCTGATCAGGCTGATCTTATAAAACTCCCGCTGGCTATATAACATATTGCCGGGATCTTTTTTGTACTTGGCTACCAGATCAACAAGGCTGAAGACATTGAAATGGCCTATTTCCTTTTGTATTCCCGGTGGCAATAGTGAATCTGCATTTTCCTGGATAGCCCTTTTGCCGGGGCCTTCAAACTCAAGAACATGGAGGGGAAGGTAATAGACCTGGAAAAACTAAGGGGGAAGATTGTGGTGCTGGATTTTTGGGCAAGTTGGTGTTATCCCTGTAGACAGGCGATGCCCGGTTTGCAAACTTTGGTAAAGAAATATCAACCAGACAGCACGGTAGAGTTTTATTTCGTTGCAACGCTTGAGTATTCTCCGAACTATAAAAAGCTGACTACCGATTTTATTGCAGATCAGAAATATGACTTCGATGTTTTGTATGACGAAACCGATCCAAAAACGGGCAAGATGGGCCTGGTGTTCAATGGCTATGCCAGGCAGTTACAGATGAACGGTATCCCTCAAAAGGTGATCATTGATCAGAATGGCTATGTGAGATGGGTCTATGGGGGATTTGACGGCGACCTGGTTAGGATGGTC
>NZ_SJSN01000032.1 GCF_004331675.1 Pedobacter frigidisoli
AGACCGATGTTCCACTTTACTCCCAAACGAATAGAAGCTCATGTATGTATCTGTTTTGTAGCTTATAAGGTCTATAAAGAACTAGAACGTATACTAAAGAATAATCGGTATAAGATCAGTGTAGATAAGGTCTTGGAAGTTGCTAAGACGGTCACAACACTGAAAATAAAATTACCAAACAGCGGAAAGATCATGAGTAAAACAATGATTATTACCGAAAGACAGAAAGCAATCGAACCACTATTTTCCGATGATTTTTGGAAATCTCAATTTGGGTGACGCATTGGCGAAGTCAGGAGAAAATGAAAAGATAACACTCAAGGAATTTAGTAAACTGTTAAGGTGTTCTTATCGCAAGGCACAAAAGGTATTGGTAAATTTGATTCTTACCAACGTAATTAGAACACATACGTCAGAGAAGGAAGAATATTTTACAGCTGTAAAGTAAATATGCATTTTTTGGTGCTTCTTATTAAGACACAATAATTACAAATTTTAATACCTCGAAATTAACTTTAGGTGAGCAATAATTTATAAGGTTAAAAAACCGACCTTTGCAGACTTATGTTTCCTAAAATCTACGCCAAATATAAACCTTACTACAAAGAAAATCTTCATTTGGCGATGCCAATTGTGGGTTCACAGGTTGGGCATACTTTAGTACACATGGCAGATAGTATTATTGTGGGGCATTTTACCGATACCACACAGCTTGCCGCAGTCTCTTTAGTGAATAGCATTTTCATATTGATTATGGTAATTGGTTTGGGCATTTCCTACGGATTAACTCCCCTGATTGCCCAAGAAAATGGTAGACAAAACCATGAAGAATGCGGAAAGCTTTTATCCAATAGCCTGATCATTAATGTGCTCGTCGGGATATTTCTTTATGTACTCGTTCATTTTGGCGTTCTGTTAGTGATAGATCATTTAAACCAAACTCCAGCAGTTGTTTATTATGCTAAGCCATATTTGGGTTTATTATCTATTTCTATCATTCCTCTACTCATTTTTCAAACCTTTAAACAGTTTGCCGAGGGTTTGGGATTTACCAAACAAGCAATGTTTATTTCGATTTGGGGTAATGCACTGAATATTATCTTAGGAATAATTTTCGTAAAAGGTATGTTCGGTATTAAATCTATGGGAGTTAGTGGTGTTGGATGGAGTACACTGATCGATCGACTTTTGATGGCGACGGTAATGGGAATTTATGTTTTAAAATCGCAGAACTTCAAAAAATACTTGGTTGGCTATAAGATTAATTTTATTGATAAAATTAGGGCTTTGAAGATTATTAAAATTGGTGCGCCTGTTGCCATGCAATATTCTTTTGAAATAAGTGCTTTTAGTGGAGCTGCCGTACTTATCGGAACAATTGGAGCAGTTGAGCAAGCAGCTCACCAAATTGCAATTAGTTTGGCGGCAATGACTTATATGATGGCTGGTGGTGTAGCTTCGGCTGCAACAATTAAAACCGGCAATAATTTCGGCAAGAATAACTTTGAGGATCTACGCAAATCAGCTATTGCCAGTTATCATGTTATTTTATTATTCATGAGCTGTACAGCAATCATTTTTGTTTTGGCTCACAACATTATGCCTTTTATTTATACTGAAGATTTAAAGGTTGTTCCAATTGCAGCCCAACTATTAATTATTGCTGGTTTCTTTCAACTATTTGATGGAACCCAAGTTGTGGGCTTAGGTATTCTCCGTGGCATTGGCGATGTAAATATTCCAACGTTTATTACATTTTTGGCTTATTGGGTGGTTGGAATTCCAGTTGGCTATTTATTAGGTTTTCAGTTTGGTTTAGGCGTAAACGGCATTTGGTATGGGTTAACTTTTGGATTGCTAACGGCTTCTATCCTATTGTTTCTTCGGTTTCAAAATAAAACTAGATCACTTAACTTGAAAATTGCAGAAACACTTTAGCTAAATTTTCCTCGACCACTAAATTTATTTTCCACCAACATTAACAACAATACCAAGGGTAAAAATAGAATTACCTGCAGACATATATTTTCTGCTTTTTAAACCAATATTGCTGCTTGTAGTGTATTGAAGCTGGATATTCTTGCTCAATCCCATTCGGGTAAAAAAGATTGGCTCAAAGAAAATATTATCTTCCTTAGGTTGAACCACACCATTTAAAAAGAATCTATCCATTTTCACGTGACTTATTCTCAAAGCAGTTCCATAATTTATTGGGAAATCAGTTCCGAAAAGCCTTAGATTATTTTTCTTTTTTGAACTGTAGTTAACTTGAAGAAAAGATTTTCGATAATCTACCTCTTGAACTTCATTGCTAATTAATACATCGTCCTTATAATCTCTGAAAGTAATATCACTCCAACCCTTTCCAACACCACCATAAATTTCTATAATTCTATTGTTATCTGGACCAAAAGTATCAAAATAACCTCCTCCAATTTCAATCAGCTTGTGTCCAAAGTCTTTAGTTCGTCTTTCGCTATTCATTGTAGAACCGCTAAAAATTACGCCAATATGATCGGAAACAGCATAAGCACCATTAATGCTGGCATTGCCTTTAAGGGAAATATGTCCGCCACCACTAAACTCTCCTTGCTTACTTAGCATTGGTGTATTGGGTACGTTTGGCATGTAAACTGAAGAACAACTGCTTGCAAAAAGCGCTAAAACTGGGAAAGATAAACGTAAGTATTTATTCATAGATGATTTATAAACAGATTTTCAAGTCAAAAATTGTGCAAAAATTAAATTACTCGTTAGCTTGCTGATTATATCTTTTAATTATATTTCTTATCTCGTCAATCGAGTAGCTATCAATATCCTTAAATTCAGAAGCCAAAAGTATATTATCGGCAATTAGTTCGTAAAAATTTCCCTTGCGTTTGCTCTTACTATTTGTTAGATTGATTATCTGATTTGTTTTAATAAGTTTAATACCAGAATTATCTTTTTCTGCAAACCATTGAATTGATGTGTTTCTTGATGCTACACCTGTTGCGCCATGCTGTAAATAAATATCACTAGTTTCTTTATATAGTTTAATTTTCCCGCTTTCAATACGTTCTAGGGTACTTGTGTATCCATTTGGATGAGCAATTAATATATGCGGATATTCATCCTTAGTGGAAAAATATTCTTTTATATCTTTCGCCTTAACCTTAATATAATTGTCAGAACCAACGGCCTTATACTTGACTGCTCCCAATAGCTCTTCTTTGATTTCACACTTAATAGTATCTCCATTTGTTTTAATAACATAATCACTAATAGTTTGTGAAACAGATAGCTTAGCAATGAATACTAAGGATAAAAAGATAAAATATCTCATCGTTAAATATTTTTTAATATTTTAGTATTGCGTAAAACCAAGAAAATTTATCACCCTTTTAAACTCATCATGCAAATCGGCTTTTATATGAATTTTTTCAAAAGTCACTGGATGTGTGAAACTTAATTCTGATGCATGCAATAACATAGTAGACATATTCCATTGATCTACAAAGAATTTATTCTGCTTATTACAGCCATGGGTTCTATCGCCAATAATAGGATGTAAAATATGGCTAAAATGTCTTCTTAATTGGTGCATGCGACCAGTTGTTGGCTTAGCCTCAACTAATGAATATCTCGAGGTTAAATGTTTACCAAATGCAACATCAACCTCAGCCTTTTGCAAGGTCTTAAAAGAAGTAAAAGCTTCCTGAATGGTTCCATTCTCTTTTGCCAAAGGATAATCAATATCCATGAAATCAGGAGTAAAACCTCTTAATATTGCTAGGTATTTTTTATGAGTTTCTGCATTCATAAATTGCTGTTGCATAGCAATTTCAGTAGGTTTATCAAAAGAAAATAATAAGATTCCACTAGTTTTTCTATCCAATCGATGTACAGGACTAACTTTTTTTCCGACCTGGTCGCGTAACAGTTGAAGCGCAAATTCAGTGGCATCTCTCGCAATCGAAGATTGATGTACCAATAAGCCATGTGGTTTATTAATTGCAATTAAATGTTCGTCCTGATAAATAATCTCCAACATGCGGCGAAGATAAGAATTAAGAGAATATATCGAATGCTAATCGGTAAGTGTTGCAATGCGCATCTACAATATCTTTAATATCTGCTGAATATCCACCGCCCATACTGACTTGAACTGGAAGATTCTTGTTTTTGCAAGCTGTTAAAACCAACTTATCACGATCCTTGCAAGCCATTTTACTCAAAGCTAGTTTACCCAACTTATCTGTAGAAAGAACATCGACACCAGCTAAGAAAAAAACAAAATCTGGTTTTGAACTTTCGAAAGCCTTGGTCAAATTTTTATCTAATAAATTAAGGTATTCATCATCTTGTAGGCCATCATCCAATGGAACATCAAGATTTGAAGTTTCTTTTCGAAATGGGAAATTCTTATCACCATGCATAGAAAAAGTAAAAACTCTTGGCTCGTTTTTGAAAATCTCTGCAGTGCCATTACCTTGGTGCACATCTAAATCGATTATTAATATACTACTAGCTAAATTTTTATTTAACAGATAGTTAGCTGCAATTGATTGATCATTTAATAAACAAAAACCCTCACCCCAATTACTACCAGAATGATGGGTCCCACCTGCAACATTAAATGCAATTCCATTATTCATTGCGAAATGTGTTCCATCTATTGTTCCCCGTGTAATTCTCAATTCTCGCTCGACCAATTGCGCATTTAAGGGAAATCCAATTCGCCGTTGCTCTTTGGATGATAAAGTTAAATCACGCAATTGCTCCCAATAGTTTTTATCGTGAGTAAGCAGAATAATTTCTTCTGATACTACTTCAGGGCAAAATAAATTTTCTTGCTCTATAGTACCTTCATGCAATAATTGTTCTGGAATTAATTCATACTTCAACATCGGAAAACGATGTCCGTCAGGTAATGGATGAGCGTATAAAGGATGCCAAGCAATCTTAATCATTTAACTTAAAATCTCTTCTACATGCTTCTCAATATTATTACAGATTTGATCAACAGGCAAGTCATTTGCATCATAACCAAATGGATCCTCAATTTCTTCAGCTATAAGCTCCAAACTCGCTAATACATAGAGGATAAAGGGAACAATTAATACTAAATAATAACCCAAGCTAAACACCCATCCAATTGGAATGGTGAGTACATAGATAAAAACGAATTTCTTAATAAACGCACTGTAAGAAAAAGGGATGGGGGTATTTTTTATTCGCTCACAGCCTCCGCAGATATCGGTAAACTGATTCACATCATTCGTTAAAACGATAAGTTGCTCTTGCGAAATTAATCCCTGCGAGGTAAGTTCATATAATCTTAAGATTATACTTCCCGCAATTTGGTTTGGAATATGCTTGCTCTCTTCAACTTCGATTAGAAAACTATTTTTGCCAAAATATTTCTTTTCTCTTAAATGCTCTTTTAATGCAAAAGCATACTTAGGAATACCATATTCGAAAAAACGGGTGTCTTCATCTGGAAGTTTTAGCGCCTTAATTTTCATTGCAAAATTTCGACTAACGTTGGTAAGCGCTCCAAGCAACTTCCTGCCATCCCACCATCTATCGTAAGAAGTATTGGTTCTAAAAACCAGTAGCATAGAGATCACAAAGCCGAGAAGACTGTGCATCATGCCAATATTACTAACGTAATCGCTCTTGGAAAGTTTGAAAACATTTAGCTCTAAGAATGCAACGAAAGCTGAAAAAATCGACATGCTTATCATTAGAGGCCATAACTTGTGAATAGTATCGGCCTTATGAACATGAAATATAAACGTAAACCAGTCTTTCGGGTTGTAATTGATCATACTTTTTTAGTTGGAGTTTAAAACTTCTTTTGTGACAGAAAGCAAGGCTTGCCCGGTTAAATAAATATCTTCGAATGAATTGTAAAGCGGTATTGGGCTCAGCCGAATTACATCAGGCTCACGCCAGTCGCCAAGAATATGATTTTCAACTAAACCATCAAAAATTTGTTTTCCTTTTTCTTTTGCGATGATTGATAATTGAGCACCTCTTGCATTAGGATTTTTTGGTGTAATGATTTTATACTGCTCAAAACCTAAATCCTTATTCACTTCACCTATAACGAATTCCAGGTAGCTTGTTAAAGCAATACTTTTCTCTCTAAGCGGAACCATAAAGCCAGCTTTTTCGAAAATTTGAAGTGAAGCATGGTATAACGCCATGGGCATTACCTGCGTACAGCTGATTTGCCAGCCATCCGCTCCAGCTTCTGCCACGAATCCTTTTTCCATCTTAAAGCGCTTGTTTTCTTGATAGCCCCACCATCCGGCAAAACGATTTAAACCTGCATTTCCGAAATGTTTCTGGTGAACAAAAATTCCACTGATACCACCAGGACCAGAATTTTGATATTTGTAAGAGCACCAACAAGCGAAATCTACATCCCAATGATGCAGCTTAACCGGAACATTTCCTGCGGCATGGGCAAGATCCCAACCTACAATTGCACCAATATCATGACCAGCTTTAGTTATCGCTTGCATATCGTACCATTGGCCTGTATAATAATTTATCCCTCCGAAAAGCACTAATGCGATCTCATCAGCATTTTCCTCAATTTTAGCAATGATATCTTCTGTACGAAGAATATCTTCACCATCCCTAGGGAAAACCTCTATAATCGCTTCTTTTGGATCGAAACCATGAAACCTGACCTGGCTTTCAATGGCATATTGATCTGACGGGAAAGCGCCGCCTTCCATTATAATTTTAAATCGCCTGCTTTCAGGCTGATAAAAGCTCACCATCAATAAATGAAGATTTACTGTTAGCGTATTCATTGGGCAAACTTCCTCTGGCAAAGCACCAACAATCGGAGCCATCAATTTTTTAAGCTCCTTATGATAAAACATCCAAGGCTCGTCACCATCAAACCAACCCTCCACAGCATAGTTTGCCCAATTGTCTAATTGCTTACCTAATACCTCTCTCGCTACTTTAGGTTGTAAGCCTAATGAGTTACCACATAGGTATATAAATTCTTTCTCATTATGTTTTGGAAACAAAAATTGATTTCTAAAATCCTTTAATTCATCAGCCTCATCTTGAGCCTTGGCGAACGCTAAGTTGTTTTCTAAGTTCATTGCCTCAATATTACAAAAAAAGCAGGTATTGTTTCCAATCCTGCTCTTTAAAGAAGTGATAAATATTTTAAAACTTCATGGTATCATGTTTTCCTAAATCTGGTGTATCGCCAGTAACAACAGCTTTTAACATGCTAAAAAGGACCACAATTTTAGAAGATGATGCATCCCAATATTCGGCCTCTTCTGGAGTTACCTTAATTAATATCAGTCTTGGATCTTCAATTCCATCAGGAAACCATGCTTTTACAAATGGAGAGAAATAAGCTTCTTTTCTTACTTGATCATCGACCAACTCAGCCTTACCCTTAACAGTTAGGTAAGTATTTTTAGATGGATCGCTATAAGCCAATAATACATTATTTTCTTTTGAAATCTCTTTTGATTTTGGCGAATATTCGTTTGTAAAAAACCAAATGCTGCCGTCATCCTCAATTTTTGCCGTGCCCATCGGACGGCTTCCAAATTCATCGTTTGCAGAAAAAGTGGTGAACATACAAGTTCGCACGCTTTCTGCCATCTCTTTTAAAATTGCTATATTTTTCTCGTTTTTCATTTTTATAGGTATTTAAATGAAAACAGGGTTAGTACAGAAATGTTTGATTCAAACTAAACCTTATTCGGTTTGCTTACATATTTATTACCTAAAACAAAAAACCGCCATGGCAATAAAGCATGTTCTTGTGCATAAGCAATGCCTACACGCGGAGATGCAACAATTTCTTCATCTGAATAATAGATTTGATGATCTTCAATCCAAATTTCATCTCCACTTAAATCCTTTGAATTGAAGCTTCGATCTATCCCAAGGGCTTTGGCAGCAGAACCTGGTCCAGAAGATATTGCAGCCTTTGTAACCAGCATATTTCTTCTTTCCTCCATAAATGCTTTGCCAAGTAATGGCTCAATGGCTCTAACTAAAACAGCATGAGGATCATCTTTTACGGAACTAACAACATTGAAAAGATTGTGCATTCCATAGCATAAATAAACATAAGCTACACCACCTTGACTATACATTGTTTCGGTACGATTAGTTCGTCGACCGCCATAAGCATGAGATGCCTTATCTTTAATACCGAAATAAGCTTCTGTTTCTACAATTATGCCCGCAGAAATTTGACCATTGATTTTAGTGAAAAGCACCTTTCCTAAGAGGTCTTTTGCAAGACCAACCACATCTTCGTTAAGGTAATAAGCTGGAGATAGCTTCAATTTTAATTAATGTATTGATTTAATAAAATAGTTATAACTTTTTCTAAATAAACCTGATCAGTATCATTGAAATAATCTAAGAACTCACTATCAACGTCCAAAACGCCAATCACTTCCCCATCTTTGATTAGCGGCAAAACGATTTCAGATTTTGAGGCTGAGGCACAAGCGATGTGTCCTGGAAATTGATCTACATCAGGTACAATTAAGGTTTTACTTTTTTGCCACGATGAACCGCAAACACCTTTGCCTTTCTTAATTCGAGTACAAGCAACTGGCCCTTGAAATGGACCTAAAACCAATTCGTCGTTTTTAACTAAATAAAAACCAACCCAAAACCAATTAAACTGTTCTTTTAGTGCGGCAGAAACATTCGCCATGTTGGCAACGAAATCAGTCTCACCAAATACTAATCCCTCGATTTGAGGTAATAATGCTTGATATTGCTCCTCTTTAGTTGCGGTTCTGTTTATTGTTAAATCTTCTGCCATAGCACAAAGTTAATTAGGATTTATCTTATTTCAGGTTTTCGTTTTGATAATGACAAAATTTTGAAAAGATAGTAGTGGTAAATTCATTAGTTTTGACGGAGTTATCCTTAAAAAGAATGATTGTAGCTTTAACCATCACAAAATTTCGAAACACCACCATTCCCTTTGCATTTCTAGGGATGGCCATTTTGCGCTTTCCGCTTTGGTTAAACAAAAAATGTAGATTTTGGAAATTAATGGGCAGTGGAAAAGATGCGCAAGTAGATCTCAGTCCAGATTTTAAGCATTGGGCCATCCTTACCACTTGGGACAATAAGGGAGATTGCGATCAATTTTATAAAAGATCGTTTCCAATTAAATGGTTTCGTTATTTTGGAAAAGAGGAGTTTACAATTTTACTCAACCCTTTATCATCACATGGTTTATGGTCAGGCATACAGCCTTTTAAAGCTGAAAATAAAACTACTTATAGCGGTAAGATTGCCGTCATTACTAGGGCTGCCGTTAAGTTTACAAAGCTAAGGGAATTCAAAAGTAATATTAAGCGGGCAGCAATTGCTATGCGAAATGCTGATGGTTTTATCTTTTCTGCAGGCGTTGGCGAAAATCCATTCTCAGACCAAGCAACCTTTTCCATTTGGAGAGATGCCGAAAGCATGAAAAATTATGCCTATAAATCCTTTGATCATTCGGACGTGATAAAACTTACTAGAGAGCGTCAATGGTACTCAGAAGAGTTATTTGCCAGGTTTGAAATTATCGATAGCTGGGGAACGTTAAACGGTCAATATATATAAAACTAAATCAAATAACACTAAACCTCCAAGTCATTATAATTTAAATATGAGAGTTATTGCAGAGCTTCCACATCCAGAATGTAAGATTACTATTTTCTCAATGAATCAAAAGTATATTGTGAAAATTGAACAAGGCACATTTGAGCAGAGTTATAAGTTGGCCGAATTAGATTTAAGTGGAGGAGGTGTAAATGATGTATTCGAAATATTGGACGAAGAGTTTATCTCAACAGTAATCGAACGATTTAAGCTAATGAGAACTGATTTTACTTCCGCTTACAAAAGACATCAATTTTAATTAGGTAAATATCATAACTTATTTATTTACAGTTAGTTATGTTTATTAACAGAATTTTATTTTGTAATTTACATCTTATTTTGTCTTAAAATTTGATTTCATAGATGATATTTATTTAATTAAAACAACTTAAAATACTGAAATACAGATCAATAAACAAACAAACGAAACATAATTCGGATGGTAAATATCGCCAAATAAATAAGATGTTTGATAGAAAATCAATTTTTTTAAGATTTCAACTTATCAGTATACCAGCGCTATTTATATAAATTAGGCAAGTGAAATGGAAGTGTTACAGACCTCATCGGCTTTTTAATCAGCAGATTATTACAGGAAATGATCATGGGGTCTAATCATAACACCGTAACGATATGATACATTATCCTGCTTGACTACGGTAAGTTTAAATAATAGTTAGGCTTAGTTAGCCATATATTCCTTAACCTCTCCCTGCCATTTCGGTTAATTTTCTGGCTAAATCTTTCCCTAAATAACCATCAATAATCGCATGCACAACATAAAGAATCGGAGTCATTAATATCGCGACGATAAATTTGTAGGTGTAATTAACCAAGCCAATTGCCGCAACCATTTGCCAGCTATAATGGTATTGAGGATTGAGGTAGAATGCGATAAAAATTACCACGAAACTATCAATCAGTTGAGAAACCACTGTCGAACCCGTAGCTCGCAACCATAAAGACTTCTCTCCTGTTATTTTCTTTATGCGATGAAAAATCAAAACATCGGCCAGCTGACCAACAATAAAGGCGATAATGGAACCAACAATAATCCACATTCCTTGCCCGAATATTCCTGCAAATGCATTGTTCATATTCAAATCTTTGCCATTAATGTTTTGGTGTACCCAAAAATCGGCAGCGCTTAAATGCATCGAACCCCAAACCACCATAAAGGCAAAAGCAATTAATATTGAAGTTAGAATAGATAAAAACCGAACTTGTTTCACTCCAAAATATTCATTGATAATATCCGTCATGATGAAAATGATTGGCCAAGTGAGCACACCCGCCGACATTACAAATGAAAGATTTGGAACACCAAATAAGTTAATATCGAACTTGTTAAAGCCCAATGTTTCTTCAACACTGAATAATTTAACGCCGATAAACTCTGATAAAATTGCATTTGCCACAAAAAAACTTCCCAGAACGAGAAGTAAACGGCTTTCTTTATTTTTAAAAGTCATAGACGATAAATTTAAAAATAATTCGCGGCAGATTCATTTATTTAAATATTTATTCTACCTAAGCTTGAGTAGGGACTTATATTTGACAATCATTCAACCTTAAAAATAGTTTAAGAACTTAAATCTCACAATCTTTGCGGCTTCAAAAATCGGAAACCCACATGGCTAAGAAACAGCACTTCTATCTTATTTTAATTTTAGGTTCATTGGCGGCTCTTGGCCCGTTTTCGATTGATATGTATCTGCCTGGCTTTGTGGACATTGCTAAAGATTTAAAAAGCACAGAATCTACCGTGGCCCTTTCATTATCCAGTTTCTTTATCGGGATTTCTGCTGGTCAATTGCTTTATGGTCCATTGTTAGATAAATACGGGCGTAAAAAACCATTGTATTTTGGCTTGGTGCTTTACATCGTTGCGTCTTTTTTATGTTTAGCAGTTACCGATGTTAACCAATTAATCGTTCTTCGTTTTATACAAGCCATAGGAAGTTGTGCTACAGCCGTTGCTTCGGTTGCCATGGTTCGCGATTTATTTTCGGTTGAGGAAAGTCCGAAAGTTTTTGCTTCCTTAATGTTGGTTATTGCTGTTTCGCCGATGCTTGCCCCAACTGCTGGTGGTTATTTAATTGCTGCTTTAGGCTGGAAATCTGTATTTGTGTTTCTTGGTTTCATGGCCATATTGATGTTATTGGCCTCAATTTTTAAACTACCAGAAAGTTATAAACCAGACCCGAATTATTCTCTAAAGCCGAAACCAATTTTAAACAGTTTTTTAACGGTTTTAAAAGAACCTCAGTTTTCTACTTACGCTCTCATCAGTTCGATAACCTTTTCAGGTTTGTTAGCTTACGTTTCGTCATCGCCAACAGTTTTTATTAAAATTTATCAAGTAAGCAAAACAGGCTACGGTTGGATTTTCGCAATATTATCCGTTACTTTTATTGGCTCAAGTCAGGTGAATAGCTTAATCTTAAAATGGTTTACCAGCAAGCAAATTGTAAAATGGGCACTTTTGGCTCAGTGTGTTTTTAGCTTAATATTCTTAGTTTTTGCGTTGAACAATTGGCTAAATTTATATTCAACAATCGGTTTTATAGCATTATTCTTATGTTGTTTGGGATTTATTAATCCAAACGCAGCAGCATTATCATTAGCACCATTCAGCAAAAATGCTGGAAGTGCATCTGCCTTGATGGGCGCTTTACAAATGGGATTAGGCGCTTTAGCATCGGTAATGGTTAGTTTATTTAGTGAGCACTCAGTAGTCCCGATGCCTTTGGTTATGACGGTTGCAGCATTTATTGCCTTATTTTGCTTGCTAATCGGAAAAACATTTATCAAAACTGAAATTGAAGCATCTGCTGATGCTGCTGTAGCCAGTCATTAATTTAGCAGGTTGCAAAATAGATCCTAAACAAGTTCGGCATAAGACATAGCAAATATTCATAAGTAATTTATAAACCCATGAGTCATTCTGCACATAGTTCTCTACTAACCATAAAAACAGTAATTATGAAGTTAGTTTGAATTTTGTAACTTTGATTTATGAGTAAGTCAGAATCCATAGAAGAGTTTTATCAAAAGAAGTTTGATTTTTTACCAGACAACTTACAAAAAGACATTGGGCATTTTAATGTTTTTAGAATGGAAGATTGTATTGGCGATGATAAACCACCAATGAATTACAGCCGAAGAGATTTCTACAAAATCGCTTTAAATCGCGGTCATAACATTTATCATTATGCTGATAAAAGCGTAGAGATTAATGGAACGGCACTCATGTTTTTTAACCCACAAGTACCTTATACCTGGGAATTGGCAAGCGGTAAAATGAGCGATGTAAGAGGCTTTTTCTGCATTTTTACGGAAGCTTTCTTTACTGAAAAAATTAGAGGTAACATTGGCGATTTACCAATGTTCGCCGTTGGTGGGAAACCGGCTTATGTTTTAAATGAGCAGCAAGACGCTCATGTATCTTCTATTTTCGAAAAAATGTTGGATGAAATTAATAGCGATTACATGTATAAATATGACTTGTTAAGAAACTACACCACCGAAATAACGCACTTTGCGCTTAAAACAGAACCCTCAGAAGTTTTATACAAACATCCTGATGCTAATTCCCGAATTACCTCAGTTTTTACGGAATTATTGGAGAGACAATTCCCTATTGAAAACCCATCGCAAAGATTTACCATGCGCTCGGCAAAAGATTACGCAACTCAACTTTCGGTACATGTAAACCACCTAAATAGAGCCATAAAAGAGACAACAGGCAAGACCACTACACATTATATCACGGAACGTTTATTAAGCGAAGCCATGGCTTTACTTAAGCATACGGATTGGAATATCTCGGAAATCGGTTATTGTTTAGGCTTTGAAGAGCCAACACATTTCAACAACTTTTTCAAAAAATTAACCAACCATACTCCTACTTCTTATCGTATTGTTTGAATTTCGTAATCATCAGTTTGATTGACGTAACATTAAACTTCAATTCCCACAGTAATTTTGTCTTAACAAAAAGGATAAAATTATGGGACTTAAAAAAGTTTGGTTTGTAACTGGTGCATCTAAAGGATTAGGACTAAGTTTAGTAAACCAATTATTAAAAGCAGGTCAATCTGTCGCGGCAACTTCCAGAAATGTAAACGATTTAATTGCGGCAGTAAATTCAAATTCTGAAAAATTTCTTCCCTTAGCCGTAAACCTTGCTGACGAGTTAAGTGTAGGACATGCCATTAATGCAACGGTTGCTCAATTCGGACGAATTGACGTTGTAATTAACAACGCAGGCTACGGCATTGGCGGCAGTATCGAAGAATTAACCGATGAAGAAACGAGAAACGCTTTCGATATAAACGTATTCGGAACACTAAATGTAATTAGAAAAGCGAGTCCGCATTTAAGAACGCAACGCTCAGGCCACATTATTAATATTGCTTCAATCGCTGGTATTGTCGGTGCAACAGGTTGGGCGGTTTACGCTGCAGCAAAAGCAGCTGTGATTGCTTTATCAGAAGTATTGGCTGAAGACCTGAAAGAATTCGGCATTAAGGTTACAGTTGTGGCACCTGGTGCTTTCAGAACAAGTTTTCTTACAGAAGAATCTTTAGTACTTGCGAAAAATCCAATCGATGCTTATGAAGAAGTTAGAGCGGTACATGCAAGATATTTAAAAATGGATGGCACACAAGCTGGCGACCCAGAAAAAGCTGCTGCAGCGATGATTTCTTTGGCAAGTATGCCAAACCCTCCTATTCATTTGCTTTTAGGGAATGATGCTTTGCAAAGAGCAACCACAAAAAATGATGCGCTAATAAAACAATATCAGGATTGGAAAGCAATAACAATTTCAACAGATTATTAGTAAATCGTCATTGCGAGGTACGAAGCAATCCTACAACACTAGCTAGCGAAATGCAACGCATTAAGATTGCTTCGTGCCTCGAAATGACGAAAAGGTTATAAATATTTAAAAAACAAAAATCATGGAAAATAATAAAGTATGGTTCGTTACAGGCGCTTCAAAAGGCCTCGGACTAACATTAGTAAAAAAATTATTAAGCATTGGACATAATGTTGCTGCAACATCGAGAAACTTAAGCGATTTATCGAAAGCGGTTGGCGAGTTTGAAAACTTCTTGCCGCTAGCAGTTGATTTAATTAACGAGGAAAGCGTTGAATCGGCAATAAGTCAAACCATCAGCAAATTCGGACAGTTAGACGTTGTAGTGAACAATGCAGGTTACGGAATGCTTGGTGCTTTAGAGGAATTGAGCGATAAAGAATCTCGTGAAAATTTCGATGTAAACGTTTTCGGTTCTTTAAATGTGATTAGAAAAGCGTTGCCTCAAATGAGGAAACAACAATCAGGACATATTTTCAACATCTCTTCAATTGGCGGATTTTCTGGAAACTTCCCTGGCTTCGGAATTTATTGTGCTACAAAATTTGCCGTTGCGGGCTTTACAGAATCACTTGCTGGCGAAGTAAAATCGCTTGGCATAAAAGCTACAGTTGTTGAGCCTGGTTACTTTAGAACAGAATTTTTAACTTCAGGTTCATTGGCCGTTCCAAAAAATCCGATTGATGCCTACAAAGAAGTTCGTGACTCACAAGCTGCACATCAAAACGACATCAATAACCAACAACCAGGCGACCCTGCAAAAGGTATTGATGTAATTATCGCCGCTGCTGAAAGCGAAAATGCACCTGTACATTTATTTTTAGGTCCTGATGCTTACCACGTTGCAAATGCAAAAATCGCTGATGTACAGAAAGATATGGAAGACTGGAAAGCTTTAGCGACAGCGACAAATTTTGATGAAGTTTAGATTCTTTGTCATTCTGAACGCAGTGAAGAATCTCTAACCGATTTGCACTGTTCAAACTTACCTCACCTGTTTTGGGTTCGATGGCTATTTGCATTAGTTTTCCATAGCTCTGAGATTCTTCATTGCATTCAGAATGACAACAATATTAAGGGATAAGCAATTATCCCTTTTTCCATTTTATACTGCAACCAACTGCTTTCGTTGATGATATTGTAGGTTTTTTGCCTGCTGATAATTCATTAATCGCATTTTGAACATAATTAATTTTAGTAGAATTTTCACCCTCCGAATCATTATCAATCGCTCCGATATACTCCACTACATTTCCTTTATTTGTTTTACTCAACACAAAAACATGAGGTGTTTTTAAAGCGCCAAACTGTTTGGTTACTATATGATTTGGGTCTAACAAATAAGGAAAACTAAAATTCTTTTCTTTGGCCAAGGCCTGCATTTTCTCAAAGCTTTCATCAGGAACGGCGCCAGCATCATTAGGATTGATAGCCACAACAGGATAACCTTTGCTTGCGTAAGATGTATTCAATGCCGAAACTCTTTCCTGATATCCCTTAGCCACAGGACAAGTATTGCAGGTAAAAACAACAATGTATCCTTTCGCATCTTTGAAATCAGCGAGCGAAACCGTTTTCGAATCAACATTTTTTAATGCAAAATCTTTAACTACATCGCCAACTTTATAACCCTCATTTTGGGCAAAGCTGAAGCTTGAAACCAACATAAAACCAATTAAAAATAAATTTTTCATGATATTCTATTTTAAGTTTAACAAAGTATTTTTGAGTTCCGTTTCGGTAAATTCTTTTTCGTAAAAGCGCCTTACTTCCTTATTCACAAACAAAGTTGCAGGTATCGCTCCCGACCACTTTTTATCAATTCGTTCGATGTATTGCTGTTGGTCTGGCTCATTTAAAAGGAAAACCTCGGCTTTAATATTATTCTTTTGTACAAATGGAATAACTTCTTTCTGCAATTTTGATTTAAAATCCAAGCTCACTAAAAGTACTTTAACAGGTTTCTTGAGGTTGGCTAATCTTAGTTTTTCAAAATTCGACAACTCTGCCACACACGGCGAACACCATGTTGCCCAAAAATTGATTACATAAGTAGTGTCTTTTCCTTTAGCGATGCGTCTCTCCAAATCATCAAGCGTAAGCATCTTCACTTGTGCATTAACCGAATAAGTAATTAAAGATAAGCAGATTATAAAAAACACACGCATAGTTTTATAACGAAAATTGAGGGGTTTTAGTTTGTTTATTTTACCATATAAGACACGTAAGAACATTTAAGCTAATATGTTCTTATATGTCTTATATGGTTGAATTTTATTTGGATGTTGAGCAAAGAGACTATTTAATTAACCGAGCCCGATTTTACTAAAACTCTTTGATAGGCAGGTAAATTCAAATCATCAACAATTACACCTCTATTTGTACTTGCATGTACAAAAAAGCCGTTATTCAGATAAACACCAACATGGTCAACATCATTTCCTCCGAATGAAAAGAAAACCAAATCACCCTCTTTTAAGTTATCGATGCTTTTTTTATTTACAGCCTTGGCCTGGTCGCGTGAAATTCGGGGCAAGGTTACACCATAAATTTCTTTCTCTAATAAAAACGCAAAGCCAGAACAATCAATACCGCTTTTATCCAATCCGCCGAAACGATATTTTACGCCAGTCCAATCAGTAATGAATCTGTAAAGCTGTTTGCTTTTTAAGTTCGACATCGCATCTGCTGCCTTTGCAGCTTTTGTATCGCTTTTAACAGTATATTTCCTAGAACCACAGGCAGTTAAAACAAGTGAGAGTATTAAAACTAGCCAAAAAGAATATTTCGTTTTTAACATACCTTTATTTTTTTGCCGCAGATTCGCAGATTATTTTGTAAAACTTTTTATTATGAGATACTTAAATCTTTAAAAAATCCGTGATATTCCGTGTTTCCGTGGCAGATTCAATCTGCGAATCTGCGGCTAACCTAATTTTTTATCAACCTTTGTATCTCATCCAATTTAAGCAACGCCTCCACTGGTGTTAACGCATTTACATCCAAATTATTAAGGTTATCTCGAATCTTAACTAAAACGGGGTCATCAATGGCGAACATTTGTAATTGATATGCCTGATTTTGAACTTTTTTAATACTGTCTTTTATACTTTGTCCCTCTGTCCTATCTATTTCTAGTTTCTTTAAAATCTCGTTAGCTCTACCGATTAACTTTGGCGGCATCCCAGCCATTTTCGCCACATGAATACCGAAACTATGCTCACTTCCGCCAGGAACCAATTTCCTCAAGAAAATAACTTTGTTCGTCATCTCTTTAACCGAAACGTTGAAGTTTTTAATACGAGGCATCGTGTTTGCCAATTCGTTTAGCTCATGGTAATGCGTTGCAAACAAGGTTTTCGGACGGGAAGTCGGATGTTGATGCAGAAATTCTGCAATGGCCCAGGCAATGGAGATACCATCGTAGGTACTCGTTCCGCGACCGATTTCATCCAATAAAATTAAACTATCATCAGAAATATTATTTAGAATACTGGCGGTTTCATTCATTTCTACCATGAATGTACTTTCTCCTGATGAAATGTTATCTGATGCACCAACACGAGTGAAAATCTTATCTACTAAACCAACATCAGCAGCCTTAGCAGGTACAAAACAACCCATTTGCGCCATCAATACAATTAATGCCGTTTGCCGTAAAATAGCCGATTTACCTGCCATATTGGGACCAGTAATCATAATGATTTGTTGCGAATCGGTATCCAAATAAACATCGTTCGTAATGTATTCTTGCCCAACGGGTAACTGTTTTTCGATTACAGGATGGCGTCCACCCTTAATATCAAGCACTTTATCGCTATTTACAGTCGGCTTAGTATAATGGTTTTTTTCTGCCAATTGAGCAAAACACAACAAGCAATCGAGTTGCGCAATCAGAAACGAATCGAGTTGAATCGGTTTGATATAACTGGCCGTTTCGTACATCAACTCATTGTATAAGCGAATTTCGATGGCTTGAATTTTCTCTTCAGCACCTAAAATTTGTTCCTCGTATTCTTTAAGTTCAGGTGTAATGTATCGCTCCGCGTTAACCAAAGTTTGTTTACGAATCCATCCCTCAGGTACCTTATCCTTATGCGTATGTGTAACCTCTAAATAATAACCGAAAACATTATTGAAAGAGATTTTTAGCGATGGAATTCCAGTGGCTTCCGCCTCACGTTTTTGAATTTGCACCAAATAATCTTTACCACCGAAAGCAATTTTTCGTAAGCGGTCTAAATCTTCATCAATGCCATCATTAATTACATTTCCTTTTATCAATAATGCTGGTGGCTCGGGTTGAAGTTCTCTCTCAATCCTTTCCCGAATCGCCAGGCAAGGATTTAGCTGGTCGGCAATTTTAATTAAAAACGGGTTTTTAGAATTCGCAGCAAGGTGTTTAACGGCTTCGATATGTGTCAATGCTCTTTTCAGAGCCACCAATTCCCTCGGACCAACACGTTGCAAACCAACCTTTGAAATCAACCTTTCTATATCGCCGATTTGTTTAATATGGGTTAAAAATTCCTGCTGAATCTCTGTGTTTTTCACAAAGAAATCGACCATTCCTAAACGCTCTTCAATTGGTTTAAGCTCTTTAAGTGGCATAATAATCCACTTTTGAAGTAAACGAGCGCCCATCGGTGTGCAAGTATGGTCGAGGATATCGAATAAAGTTACGGCGTTATCATTGGCAGAATGCACCAATTCCAAATTCCGAATCGTAAACCTATCCAACCACATATAGCGGTCTTCCTCAATTCTGCTAATCGAAGTAATGTGCTGTAAATTGCGATGTTCCGTTTCGCCTAAGTAATGCAAAATAACGCCTGCAGCAACGATTCCACTTTGCAAACGCTCTACCCCAAACCCTTTCAGCGAGGCAACTTCGAAATGTTTAGTTAGCGTTTCTTCGGCATAATCAGTGGTGTAAGGCCACTCATCCAAACCAAAAGTATAGAATCTATCGCCAAAATTTTCTGTAAAAACCTGACGTTTAGATTTCTGAAAAATCACTTCCGTAGGTTTAAAACCCTGCAAAAGTTTATCAATATAATCGCTGTTTCCCTGAGCAATCATAAATTCCCCGGTCGAAATATCTAGAAATGAAACGCCGATTTGTGTTTTATCAAAGTAAACAGATGCCAAATAATTATTGGACTTCTGATTTAAAATATTATCACCATAAGCCACCCCAGGCGTAACCAATTCAGTAACACCACGTTTAACAATATTCTTGGTTAATTTCGGGTCCTCAAGCTGGTCGCAAATGGCCACACGTTGCCCTGCCCTAACCAATTTCGATAAATAATTATCTAAAGAATGATGCGGAAAACCTGCCAATTCCAAGGCGCCTCCATTCGGACCGGTGCCTCTTCTGGTTAATACGATACCTAAAATTTGTGCGGTTTTGATGGCATCTTCACCAAATGTTTCGTAAAAATCTCCAACCCTAAAAAGTAAAAGTGCACCAGGATACTTCGCCTTAATCGCGTTGTATTGCTGCATTAACGGGGTTTCTTTATTCGTGTCTTTAGCCAAAACTGAAATTAATTTGCAAAAGCTATAAAGATAACATCATTCATCGTTCTACGGCTGTTTTGTTGAAAAGTTGAAAGATTGTTATTTATTAAACGGATAATTAGGGATTGGAATGGTTAATTATGATTAGAAAATGAACGGTTCTGTACTTTTCGGATGCTGCAGTCCTGCTATCCACTTTACTCCGTTGTTAGCCGCTAGGGCTAACACTACGTGCTCGTTCCTATCAGGTTTAGAAACGAAGTCTGATTTGCAATAGCCCAAGGCAATTTGTATTCCCCTCTAATAGCTAATCTTTACACACATCTTTATATTTCATTATTTCGGCATACACTACAAATTGTAGGTTGAATTTATCGAAGCCATCTTTGATGGTAATGTATCCAGGTGGACCGTGAGATTTGTATCCGCTCCATCCCGCCAATCTGGCTAATAACCAAGTTCCCCAGGCAAGCGTATGCTTTTTGTAGGGGTTTTTCTGCAACTCGGTTGCGCCTTCTACCCGCTGCCTTACTACGTCTAGATAATCCAATTGGTGAGGTGTGAATACTTCTTCCACCTGCATCATCTGGTCGTTTAGCGCAAG
>NZ_SJSN01000033.1 GCF_004331675.1 Pedobacter frigidisoli
CAAACCATCTGCACGGGAACGGCACCAATTGCATTGGCTGGAACCTTGCCAACAGGAGGTAACGGAACGTATACTTATTATTGGGAGCAAAATTCATCAGGCACTTGGGTCGCTGCTGCAGGAACGAACAATACCCAAAACTACACGCCCGGAACCCTTACACAAACCACCCAATTTAGGAGAACGGTTACCGCAGGAGTTTGTGCGGCAAGTGTAAGTTCGGCGGTTACGATAACGGTAAATCCGCTGGTTGGAAACAATACGATTACCGCCGACCAAACCATCTGCACGGGAACGGCACCAATTGCATTGGCTGGAACCTTGCCAACAGGAGGTAACGGAACGTATACTTATTATTGGGAGCAAAATTCATCAGGCACTTGGGTCGCTGCTGCAGGAACGAACAATACCCAAAACTACACGCCCGGAACCCTTACACAAACCACCCAATTTAGGAGAACGGTTACCGCAGGAGTTTGTGCGGCAAGTGTAAGTTCGGCGGTTACGATAACGGTAAATCCGCTGGTTGGAAACAATACGATTACCGCCGACCAAACCATCTGCACTGGAACGGCACCAGTTGCATTGGCAGGAACCCTGCCAACAGGCGGCAATGAAACCTACACTTACCTTTGGGAACAGAATACATCGGGTACCTGGGCAGCTGCTACAGGAACAAACAACACACAAAACTATACGCCAGCAACCTTAACCCAAACTACACAGTTCAGGAGAACGGTTACGGCAGGTATCTGTGCGGCAAGTGTAAGTTCGGCGGTTACGATAACGGTAAATCCGCTACTTACCAATAATACGATTACCGCCGACCAAACCATCTGCACTGGAACGGCACCAGTTGCATTGGCAGGAACCCTGCCAACAGGCGGCAATGGAACCTACGTTTACCTTTGGGAACAGAATACATCAGGCACTTGGACTGCGGCAGCGGGAACGAACAATACCCAGAACTACACGCCCGGAACCCTTACCCAAACCACACAGTTCAGGAGAACGGTTACGGCAGGTATCTGTGCGGCAAGTGTAAGTTCGGCGGTTACGATAACGGTAAATCCGCTACTTACCAATAATACGATTACCGCCGACCAAACCATCTGTGCGGGAACGGCACCAGTTGCATTGGCTGGAACCTTGCCAACAGGTGGCAATGGAACATACGTTTACCTCTGGGAACAAAATTCATCAGGCACTTGGGTCGCTGCAGCGGGAACGAACAATACCCAGAACTACACGCCCGGAACCCTTACCCAAACCACACAGTTCAGGAGAACGGTTACGGCAGGTATCTGTGCGGCAAGTGTAAGTTCGGCGGTTACGATAACGGTAAATCCGCTACTTACCAATAATACGATTACCGCCGACCAAACCATCTGTACGGGAACGGCACCAGTTGCATTGGCTGGAACCTTGCCAACAGGTGGCAATGGAACATACGTTTACCTCTGGGAACAAAATTCATCAGGCACTTGGGTCGCTGCTGCTGGAACGAACAATACCCAGAACTACACGCCCGGAACCTTAACCCAAACTACACAGTTCAGGAGAACGGTTACCGCAGGAGTTTGTGCGGCGAGCGTAAGCCCAGCGGTTACGATCACGGTAAATCCGCTGGTTGGAAACAATACGATTACCGCCGACCAAACCATCTGTACGGGAACGGCACCAGTTGCATTGGCTGGAACCCTGCCGACAGGCGGAAATGGAACCTACGCTTACCTTTGGGAACAGAATACATCGGGTACCTGGGTAGCTGCTACAGGAACAAACAACACCCAGAACTATACACCAGCAACCTTAACCCAAACTACACAGTTCAGGAGAACGGTTACGGCAGGAGTTTGTGCGGCAAGTGTAAGCCCAGCGGTTACGATAACGGTAAATCCGCTGGTTGGAAACAATACGATTACCGCCGACCAAACCATCTGTACGGGAACGGCACCAACTGCATTGGCTGGAACCCTGCCAACAGGCGGCAATGGAACCTACGTTTACCTTTGGGAACAGAATACATCGGGCACTTGGGCAGCTGCTACAGGAACGAACAACACACAAAACTATACGCCAGCAACCTTGATCCAAACCACCCAATTTAGGAGAACGGTTACCGCAGGAGTTTGTGCGGCGAGCGTAAGTCCGGCGGTTACGATCACGGTTAATCCGCTAGTAACTAATAATACGATTACCGCCGACCAAACCATCTGTACGGGAACGGCACCAACTGCATTGGCTGGAACCCTGCCAACAGGAGGTAACGGAACGTATACTTATTATTGGGAGCAAAATACATCGGGTGCCTGGGCAGCTGCTACAGGAACAATCAACACACAAAACTATACGCCAGCAACCTTAACCCAAACGACACAGTTCAGGAGAACGGTTACCGCAGGAGTTTGTGCGGCGAGCGTAAGTCCGGCGGTTACGATCACGGTAAATCCGCTGGTTGGAAACAATACGATTACCGCCGACCAAACCATCTGCACTGGAACCGCACCAACTGCATTGGCTGGAACCCTGCCAACAGGAGGTAACGGAACGTATACATATTATTGGGAGCAAAATACATCGGGTACCTGGGCAGCTGCTACAGGAACAAACAACACCCAGAACTACACGCCCGGAACCTTAACCCAAACCACACAGTTCAGGAGAACGGTTACCGCAGGAGTTTGTGCGGCAAGTGTAAGCTCGGCGGTTACGATCACGGTAAATCCGCTAGTAACTAACAATACGATTACCGCCGACCAAACCATCTGTACGGGAACGGCACCAGTTGCATTGGCTGGAAACCTGCCAACAGGCGGCAATGGAACATACGCTTATCTTTGGGAGCAAAATACATCAGGTACCTGGGCAGCTGCTACAGGAACAAACAACACACAAAACTATACGCCAGCAACCTTAACCCAAACCACACAGTTCAGGAGAACGGTTACGGCAGGTGTTTGTGCGGCAAGCGTAAGCTCGGCGGTTACGATAACGGTAAATCTGTTAGTTACGAACAATACGATTACTGCCGACCAGACCATCTGTACGGGAACGGCACCAGTTGCATTGGCTGGAACCCTGCCGACAGGCGGAAATGGAACCTACGCTTACCTTTGGGAACAGAATACATCGGGTACCTGGGTAGCTGCTACAGGAACAAACAACACCCAGAACTATACACCAGCAACCTTGACCCAAACCACACAGTTCAGGAGAACGGTTACGGCAGGTATCTGTGCGGCAAGTGTAAGTCCGTCGGTTACGGTAATGGTAAATCCGGTGGTTGCGAACAATACCATTACTGCYGACCAGACCATCTGTACGGGAACGGCACCAGTTGCATTGGCTGGAACCCTGCCGACAGGCGGAAATGGAACCTACGCTTACCTTTGGGAACAGAATACATCGGGTACCTGGGTAGCTGCTACAGGAACAAACAACACCCAGAACTATACACCAGCAACCTTGACCCAAACTACACAGTTCAGGAGAACGGTTAGCGCAGGTGTTTGTGCGGCAAGTGTAAGTCCGGCAGTTACTATAACGGTAAATCCTTTACCAACAGCCACGATATTGGGGACAGCTACAGTTTGTCAAAATGCGGCTTCAACTGGAATAACATTTACAGGCGCTAATGGAACAGCTCCTTATACTTTTGCATACAAAGTTAATAACGGCGTACAGCAAACGATCACAACAATAGCTGGAAATTCAATTAATTTAGCACAATCAACTTCGCTACCGGGTACGTTTGAATTTACATTAATAAGCGTTACCGATGCAAGTTCAGCAGGATGTACAAATCTACAAAGTGGAACAGCAAAAATTACCGTAAATCCTACACCTCAAGGATTCAATGATGTGAGTACTGTAGATTGTACTGGAGTTTTTAGTTATGATATTCAAAACACTAATATAAATAATACATCAAAAGGTGGTAATTCAGTTGCTTCATCTTATACATGGACTGTAAATGCTAATACAAATATAATAGGTGCATCAAATGGAACTGGAAATTCAATTAATCAAACCTTAATTAACATAAGCAATACTACTCAAACTATTGTATATACAGTTACACCAAAAGCAACCTTAGCTGGAGGATGTGTAGGAAATAGTTTTACCGTTTCGGTAACTGTTCCAGTTTGTTCTTCTCTATCAATTGCAAAAGTTGCAAATGTTGCTTCTGTTAATCAAGTTGGAAATATAATCAACTACACAATTACAGTTTCAAATACTGGAAATACAGATCAAAATAACGTTGTCTTAACGGATGCATTGTTAGGTGGAGCACTTATCAATCCTATTAAAACAGGAAACTCCAATAATATTTTGGAAAAAGGGGAGGTTTGGACCTATAATGGTTCTTATACTGTACTACAAGCTGATTTAAATAATAATGGGAATCCAAGTTTTAATTCAGGGAAAATTACCAATACTGCTAGCATACAAACGACAGAATTGCCAATCGCTAAAGTATCAACAGCTGAGGTAAATATCTTCTTGTCACCATCGATCACCTTGGTGAAAACAGTAAACGGAACGGTACCGACCACTGTTGGTGGCGTACTGAACTACAATCTAGTCATAAAAAATACGGGCAACGTAACCCTGACGAACCTAGTGGTAACGGATGCGAACGCCATAGTTGCCGGCTCACCGATCGCAACGCTTGCACCTAACGCAACGATAACGATCACTGCCTCACATACGTTGACACAGGCAGATGTTGATGCGGGAAGCTACAGCAACAGTGCATCGATCACGGCAAAGCCACCCGTTGGTGCGAACGTAACGGATATCTCCGGAACAACGGAGACCAACGATACGCCGACGGTAACCTCGATCGTTGCCTCGCCATCGATCACGCTGGTGAAAACAGTAAACGGAACGGTGCCAACAAGCGTTGGTGGCGTACTGAACTACAATCTAGTCATCAAGAACACGGGCAACGTAACCCTGACGAACCTAGTGGTAACGGATGCGAATGCAACGGTTACGGGCTCGTCGATCTCGACGCTCGCACCTAACGCAACGATAACGATCACTGCCTCACATACGTTGACGCAGGGCGATGTTGATGCGGGAAGCTACAGCAACAGTGCATCGATCACGGCGAAGCCACCCGTTGGTGCGAACGTAACGGATATCTCCGGAACAACGGAGACCAACGATACGCCGACGGAAACCCCGATTGTTGCCTCGCCATCGATCACGCTGGTTAAGACTGGCGTACTGAGCACGGACGAGAACAGCATCGCCTACACCTTTACGCTTAAGAATACGGGGAATGTAACGCTGACCAATATCTCGGTCTCGGACGTGAAGATCACCTCTGGCATCACGATGTCCCCATTGACATTGGCACCGGGCGCAAGCGCCACTGGAACGGCCACCTATATTATCACGCAGGCGGAAAAGGATGCGGGGAGCGTAAGCAATACGGCTACCGCAACTGCAAAGCCACCGGTTGGGGCGAACGTAACGGCAACCTCAACCTCGGGTTCTGGCACTGGCCCAACGGTGATCACCTTTACGCCGAAGCCATCGATCACGCTGGTCAAGGCGGTAAGCGGAGCGGTACCAACAACTGTTGGCGGCGTACTGAACTATAACCTAATTATCAAGAACACGGGCAACGTAACGCTAAGCAACCTCACCATAACGGATGCGAACGCGGTTGTTACGGGCTCGCCGATCGCAACGCTTGCGCCGAATACAACTACAACCATCACGGCCTCACATACATTGACGCAGGCAGATGTTGACGCTGGAACGTACAGCAACAGTGCATCGATCACGGCAAAACCTCCAGTTGGTGCGAACGTGACGGATATCTCGGGAACAACGGAGACCAACGATACGCCAACGGTAACCCCGATCGTTGCATCGCCATCGATCACGCTGGTTAAGGCGGTAAGCGGAACGGTACCGACTGCTGTTGGCGGCGTACTGAACTATAACATGGTAATCAAGAATACGGGCAACGTTACGCTAAGCAACCTAATCATAACGGATGCGAACGCGGTTGTAACGGGTTCGCCGATCGCAACGCTTGCGCCGAATACAACCACTACCATCACGGCCTCACATACATTGACGCAGGCAGATGTTGACGCTGGAACGTACAGCAACAGTGCATCAATTACTGCAAAACCCCCAGTTGGTGCGAACGTTACGGATATCTCTGGAACAACGGAGGCGAACGATACGCCAACGGTAACCACGATTGTTGCCTCGCCATCGATCACGCTGGTTAAGACCGGCGTACTGAGCACGGACGAGAATAGCATCGCCTACACCTTTACGGTTAAGAATACGGGCAACGTAACGCTGACCAATATCTCGGTATCGGATGTGAAGATCGCATCCGGCATCACGATGTCCCCATTGACATTGGCACCGGGCGCAAGCGCCACTGGAACGGCCACCTATATTATCACGCAGGCTGAAAAGGATGCGGGAAGCGTAAGCAATACGGCTACCGCGATTGCAAAGCCACCGGTTGGGGCGAACGTAACGGCGACCTCTACCTCTGGTTCTGGCACTGGCCCAACGGTGATCACCTTTACGCCGAAGCCATCCGTAACCTTGGTGAAAACGGTAAACGGAACGGTACCAACAACTGTTGGGGGTGTACTGAACTATAACCTGGTAATCAAGAATACGGGCAACGTTACGCTAAGCAACCTCACCATAACGGATGCGAACGCGGTTGTTACGGGTTCGCCGATCGCAACGCTTGCGCCGAATACAACTACAACCATCACGGCCTCACATACATTGACGCAGGCAGATGTTGACGCTGGAACGTACAGCAACAGTGCATCGATCACGGCAAAACCTCCAGTTGGTGCGAACGTGACGGATATCTCTGGAACAACCGAGACCAACGATACGCCAACTGTAACCCCGATCGTTGCATCGCCATCGATCACGCTGGTTAAGACCGGCGTACTGAGAACGGATGAGAACAGCATCGCCTACACCTTTACGGTTAAGAATACGGGCAACGTAACGCTGACCAATATCTCGGTATCGGACGTGAAGATCGCATCCGGCATCACGATGTCCCCATTGACACTGGCACCGGGCGCAAGTGCCACGGGAACGGCCACCTATATTATCACGCAGGCGGAAAAGGATGCGGGAAGCGTAAGCAATACGGCTACCGCGACTGCAAAGCCACCGGTTGGGGCGAACGTAACGGCAACCTCTACTTCTGGTGCTGGCACTGGCCCAACGGTGATCGCCTTTACGCCTAAGCCATCAGTAAACTTGGTTAAGGCGGGTGTTTTAAATCTGGATGGAAATTCAATCTTATATACTTTTATTATAAAAAATACAGGCAATGTAACATTGAGTGGTCTGAGTGTGACGGATTTGAAAATATCAACTCCAATAACACTTGCAGCGACAACATTAGTTCCTGGAGCTTCAACAACTGCAACTTCAACTTATATTATATTAGCTGCAGAAAAGGCTAATGGTTCTGTTTCTAATACTGCTGATATTACAGGTAAAAGTCCTACTAATGTGACTGTTACTGATCAATCAGGAACTACAGAAAATAATGATACACCAACTATAATTTACACAGGCGTATTTGCAGTTAATGATGAAGGATCAGCAAATGCTGTTTTAGGTGGAACTGCAGTATTATATGTTCTTGCAAATGATAAAGTAAATGGTAATCAGGCATCATTGTCAAATGTTTCAATTAAAGAAATTTCTTCAAGCGATCCGAAAGTTACATTAGATATTACATCTGGAAAAGTAAATGTCGCAGCGAATACACCTGCAGGAGATTATACATTGATTTATCAAATTGAAGATAAGTCTAATCCTGGAAATACGAAAGAAGCTATTGTTATTGTACATGTAAGTTCAGGAACTTTATCAGCAACAAATGACAACGGAACTGCAAATGGATTAGTTGGAGGAGACGCCATTAATAATGTATTAAGTAATGATTTCTATAATGGTACTTCATCGGCGCCAACTTTAGCAGATATTTATTTAACACAGGTTTCTACTTCGAATAGTAAGGTTGTTTTAGATATTGCTACGGGAATTATTAACGTTGCAGCAAACACTCCGGCTGGAACATATACTGTTGTTTATCAAATTATAGATAAACTAGACACAAATCAGGTTAAACAAGCAACGGCAACGATTATTGTTACAGCACCGACAATGGTTGCAACAAACGATTCAGGATCTGCGAACGGATTTGTTGGTGGAACAGCGGTTAACGATGTTCTTGCAAACGATACCTACAACGGTAGCCCAGCAACCTTAACGAACGTAACGCTTAGCCCAATATCAACCACGAACCCTAATATCAGCCTTGATGTAACGACAGGCAAGGTGAATGTTGCGGCGAACACGCCAGCAGGAACCTATACTGTTGTCTACCAGATTGAGGACAAGCTGAACCCAGGCCAAGTGAAAACGGCCTCGGTAACGATCACCGTTGATGCACCGACAATGGTTGCAACAAATGATTCAGGTGCTGCTAACGGCTTTGTTGGTGGAACGGCGGTTAACGATGTTCTTGCAAACGATACCTACAACGGTAACCCTGCAACCTTGGCAAATGTTAGCCTTACACAGGTTTCAACTACAAATAACAATGTAACCTTAGATATTGCGACAGGCAAGGTATACGTTGCGGCGAACACGCCAGCAGGAAGCTATACTGTTGTCTACCAGATCGAGGACAAGCTGAACCCGGGCCAAACCAAGACGGCATCGGTAACGATCACCGTTGATGCACCGACAATGGTTGCAACAAACGATTCAGGATCTGCGAACGGATTTGTTGGTGGAACAGCGGTGAGTGATGTACTGGCAAACGATACCTACAACGGTAACCCAGCAACCTTGACGAACGTAACGCTAAGCCAAATATCAACAACCAACCCTAACATCAGCCTTGATGTAACGACAGGAAAAGTGAACGTTGCGGCGAACACGCCAGCAGGAACCTATACCTTGGTCTACCAGATCGAGGATAAACTGAACCCGGGCCAAACCAAGACGGCCTCGGTAACGATCACAGTTGATGCACCAGCGATGGTTGCAACAAATGATTCAGGATCTGCGAACGGATTTGTAGGTGGAACAGCGGTTAACGATGTACTTGCAAATGATACCTATAATGGTAACCCTGCAACCTTGGCAAATGTTGCCCTAACACAGGTCTCAACCACAAACCCTAATATCAGTCTTGATGTAACCTCGGGCAAGGTGAACGTTGCGGCGAACACCCCGGCAGGAAGCTATACTGTTGTCTACCAGATCGAGGACAAGCTGAACCCGGGCCAAACCAAGACGGCATCGGTAACGATCACCGTTGATGCACCGACAATGGTTGCAACAAACGATTCAGGATCTGCGAACGGATTTGTTGGTGGAACAGCGGTTAACAATGTTCTTGCAAACGATACCTACAACGGTAACCCTGCAACCTTAACGAACGTAACGCTAAGCCAAATATCAACAACCAACCCTAACATCAGCCTTGATGTAACGACAGGAAAAGTGAACGTTGCGGCGAATACGCCAGCTGGAACCTACACTGTTGTCTACCAGATCGAGGACAAGCTGAACCCAGGTCAAGTGAAAACGGCCTCGGTAACGATCACCGTTGATGCACCAGCGATGGTTGCAACAAACGATTCAGGTGCTGCGAATGGCTTTGTTGGCGGAACCGCGGTTAACGATGTACTGGCAAACGATACCTATAACGGTAACCCAGCAACCTTGGCAAATGTTAGCCTTACACAGGTTTCAACTACAAACCCTAATATCAGTCTTGATGTAGCAACAGGAAAAGTGAACGTTGCGGCTAACACGCCAGCAGGAACCTATACTGTTGTCTACCAGATCGAGGACAAGCTGAACCCAGGCCAAACCAAGACGGCCTCGGTAACGATCACCGTTGATGCACCAGTTATGGTTGCAACAAATGATTCAGGTTCTGCTAACGGATTTGTAGGTGGAACAGCTGTTAACGATGTTCTTGCAAACGATACCTACAACGGTAACCCAGCCACCTTGGCAAATGTTACCCTAACACAGGTCTCAACAACCAACCCTAATATCAGCCTTGATGTAACGACAGGAAAAGTGAATGTTGCGGCAAACACGCCAGCTGGAACCTATACAGTTGTCTACCAGATCGAGGATAAGCTGAACCCTGGCCAAACCAAGACGGCATCGGTAACGATTACCGTTGACGCACCGATTATGGTTGCGACCAATGATTCAGGATCTGCAAACGGCTTTGTTGGTGGAACAGCGGTGAGTGATGTTCTTGCAAATGATACCTACAACGGTAACCCTGCAACCTTGGCAAATGTTAGCCTTACACAGGTTTCAACTACAAATAACAATGTAACCTTAGATATTGCGACAGGCAAGGTAAACGTTGCGGCGAACACCCCAGCGGGAAGCTATACTGTTGTCTACCAGATCGAGGACAAGCTGAACCCGGGCCAAACCAAGACGGCATCGTTAACGATTATAGTCGGAACAGGTGTGATTTTAGCTAATGAAGATGCTGGCTCAGCAAATGGATATTTAGGCGGAGTCGCTGTTGAAAATATTCTTGCAAATGATAAATACGATGGTACTATTACTGCTACATTAGCAACAGTTTCAATCACCCAAATTTCATCAACAGATCCTAAAGTTTCCATCGATCCAAATACGGGAAAAGTTAATGTTGCCGCAGGAACCCAACCAGGTACTTATGTATTGGAATATAAAATCACTGATAAACTCGATGCTTCAAAATCATCAACAGCAAAAGTGATTGTAACTGTTCCAAACTGGATTACCGATCTTCAGGTAAGTAAGGTTGCAAATAGTACAGGTGTAGAGGCAAATGCAAATATGCGTTATACTATCAGCATCAAAAATAATGGTCCAGCTACGGTATTAGCAGGTAAAGCAATTGGTTTGATTGAAAATCTTCCAGCAGGATTAGAAAATATAACTTATACTGCAATTGGCGGAACATACAATGCTATAGCAGGAACATTTACTTTAAGTGCTGATTTGCTTAATGGGCAGCAAGTAACCTTGACTGTTAATGGCCGTGTGGCAAGTACATTCGCTGGAACGAGTTTGATCAATACAGTATCTTTAACTCCAGCTTCTGGTACAATTGATCCAGAAAATTCAAACAATCAAGCTTCGGTTACGACCAACATATTGAAAGGTAAAATTGCTTTAGTTAAAACAGCTGCTTTAAGTGCGGATGGCAACACGATCAATTACACTTTCAATATTACAAACATTGGAGATGTTGATTTAAGTGATGTTGTTTTAACAGATGCCAAGTTAGGATTGAACAAAACTTTCCCTGGTAACTTATCGGTAGGTGCAAGCATTACTTACAGTCAGGTTTATACCTTATCACAAAGTGAGAAAGATGCTGGATCTGTGAGCAATTCGGCTTCAGTAACATCAAAAACTCCAGCAGGAAATGTTATTACCGATATTTCTGGAACAGGAACTGGGAATGATACATCAACTGATACACCAATTTCAAGTCAGCCTGCATTTACCTTTACGAAAGTTGCTAATGTGGTTGGCAAAAAAGCAGGAGAATCGATTACCTATACTTTCAGCATCACCAATACTGGAAATGTAACATTGAATAATCTTGTAGTAACTGATGCTTTAGTTGATGCAGGATCAATTAATCCTACCAACATTTCTAGCTTAGCGCCTGGTGCAACTGCGACGGTTACGGCTAAACACACCTTAACGCAAGGCGATTTGGATAATGGTAACTTTAAAAATCAGGCTACTATTAAATTAACTGACAATAAGGGAAATGTAGTTACTAAGCTTTCGGATAATCCAGCAACACCTACAGTAGGCGATGCAACGATTACCACTTTAGCACAATCTCCTAGTTATACTTTTACTAAGGCTGCAACAAATGCAGTAAGTAAAGCTGGCGATGTTATCAACTACGAAATCCTATTTACCAATACAGGAAACGTTACCTTGTCATCAATTAATTTAACAGATGTAAAGGCTGATGCAGGAAGTTTAATTCCGTCGGTAATTTCATCAGTGGTGCCAGGCGAAACAGTTAAAATTACTGCTAAGCATACAGTAACACAAAATGATGTAAATGCTGGAAGTTTTAGCAATCAAGCAAGCGCTGCATCAAAAGATCCTCATGGCAATGTGATTTCTAAGGTATCTGATGATCCATCTACACCAGCTGCAAATGATGCGACCGTTACTTCGATTGTACCAAATGCATCGGTTAGGTTTACCAAACTAATTGCAAACGGAGCAGGTGTTGTTAAGGTTATTGAGTACAGCATCAAAGTAACCAATACTGGAAATATTACCTTAACGGATATTGTGGTAACCGATCCGGGTGCAGATGCAGGTAGCATTACGCCATCGGTAATTAAGAAGCTAGATCCGGCAGAAACAGCAATCGTATCTGCAAGACACACCCTGATTCAACCAGAAATTGATTATGGTAAATTTGTTAACCAAGCTAGTTTGGTAGCAAGCTTTGCAGGGGTGAATAAATTATCTAAGTTATCAGATGATCCAACAACGGCAGCACCAGATGATGCAACTGTATTTATAATTCCTGAAGCGCCAGCGATTACATTGGTTAAAACAGGTGCATTAAGTGCAGATGGTAACTCTATAAGCTATACTTTCATCGCAACAAATAGAGGTAATGTTACCTTAAATAATTTCAGTCTGGTTGATGCAAAACTTTCAACTCCTGTAGTCTTTACACCATCGAGTATTGCTCCTGATGAAAGTGCTACTGCAACTGTAATTTATACCATCTCTCAAGCAGAGAAAAATGCTGGAACAGTTAGTAATACAGCAAGAATTACAGCAAATACACCAACAGGAACCAAGGTTTCTGACATTTCTGGAACAGCAGAAACTAACAACAATCCAACCATTTTAGAATTGCCAAAATTAAGCAGTACTAAAACCGTTGCTGATGCAAATGGTAATGGCATTGCCGAAGCAAATGAAGTATTAACTTATACCATCACCGTTAAAAATGGTGGTAACATTGCAAGAACTGGTGTTAAAGTTAGCGATCCAATTCCTGCGAATACTACTTATGTAAATGCTAGTGCTAATGCTGGTGGCTTGTTGGCTAGTAATGCTGTAAACTGGAATAATTTAACCATTCCTGCTAACTCACAAATTACAGTTAGCTTCAAGGTTACAGTTAATGCTACAATTCCATCAGGCACTTTAGCAATTAATAACATTGCAATAATCACCGATCCTGGAAATGCTTCCGCTACGCTTAATCCATCGGTTTCTATACCAACTGAAGGTAAACTAGAAGGAAGTAAGTCAGTTTCTGATGGTAAAGGAAATAATGATGGCAAGGCCCAAGCAAATGAGGTATTAACTTATTCACTTGAAGTTAGAAACACTGGTGGTTCTGCATTAAATGGAGTTGTGATTAGTGATGAGCTTCCGGCAGGATTAACCTATGTTCCTGGTTCGGTGTCGGGTTATGGAACGGTAACGAACAACACCTTAAAGTGGACTATTAACATGCAGCCAAATTCTAGTACAGTTCTTACTTTCGATGCAAAGGTTGCACCAGATGTGAACAGTTATAGTACGCTGAAAAACGTCGTGTTAATGACGAGTCCGACGGGATTAACGATTCAGCCGCAGGCTACTATCGATGTAGATAAATCGGCAGATTTAGTAATAACAAAAGAGTTGATGACCAAAGGCGATATCGCAACAGGATCTGAAGTAATGTATAAGATTACCGTAACAAATAAAGGTGCGAATAAGGCAACTGGTGTTACCGTGACGGATAAAATCCCAACCATTATTGATGCTCCGAAAGAAATCATAGTAACGGTTGGTACAACATCATATTCTGCAACAACGAGAGATTTAGTATGGTTGGTTGGCACTTTAGACTTAAATCAAACGGCCACAATCACATTTAAATCGAGAACATTGGCCTCTGGTCCGTTGAGTAATTCGGCTACTGTTAAAGGAGATCAGCCAGATCCAGTTACAAATAATAATTCGGTTCTTGCTGATGGTGCAACCATTACAGGTTCAGAGTTATTGATTCCGAATCTATTTACACCAAATGGTGATGGAAGAAATGATGCATTTGAGATTAGAGGGTTAACAGAGTTCGCTGAGAATGAAGTAACCATTGTTAACCGTTGGGGTAATGAGGTTTACCGAGCTAAAAACTATCAAAATAATTGGACGGGTGAGGGATTAAACGAGGGGACCTATTATTATTTAGTTAAGGCTAGAAAAGCCGGTAGTGCAGAATGGAAAGTATTTAAGGGATACATTACACTTATTAGGGCATTTAAAAATTAGGGGATAGGATTAGATGAAGAAATTAATATTGTTAATAGCGGGTTCGTTTTTACTGATGGTTAAGCCAGCATCTGCACAACAAGATGCGCAATATAGCCAGTACATGTTCAACGGAATCTATATAAACCCAGCTTATGCAGGTTACAAAGAGGTGCTCAATGTGCACAGTTTTTATCGCAGCCAGTGGACAGGCATTACCGGAGCGCCAAAGAGCATGTCGCTTGCGGTAGATGCAATTGCGAACAGCGGAAACGTTGGGCTTGCACTTCAGGTGGCGAGCGATAAACTTGGCGCACAGACCAACCTAAGCATTTATGGTAACTATTCCTATCGGATTAGGATGAACGACGATGGAAGCTCGAGGTTGGCATTGGGTCTTGGCGTGGGCATGGTTCAATTGGGTATCGATGGTTCAATGCTGAACCCAAACGATCCAGAGCCGAACCAGCCAGTAGGCGTACAAAGTACAATCGTACCCGATGCAAGGGCAGGGGTTTACTTTGCGAATGATAGGTTTTATGCTGGCTTCTCTGCCGATAATTTAATCGCTACCTATATCAATATCGATAAATATGCCTTTATTCCACAGCCAAAGCCACACTATTACCTTACCGCAGGGGCATTAATCCCAATCAACGAGAATTTTCAGGTTAAGCCATCATTTCTAATTAAGGATGATCGTGGCGGACCAACGAGTTTGGACCTGAACGCCTTTTTAATGATCAAGGAATTTTTATGGGTTGGTGGATCTTACAGAACAGGGGTGAAATTGTATGATAAGAGCTATCTGCAGAAAGACCTCACGCCACGCAACTCGGCGGTAGCGGCGATCCAGATATTTCCATCAGAGAAGTTGAGAATTGGTTACGGATATGATTTCTCGATAGGTCCGTTGCAGGGCTACAGTGGCGGAACGCATGAGATCTCGATTGCCTATTCGTTTATCAGACCAAATATTAGAATGGCCACACCTCGGGTTTTTTAATCTTAAAATGTGAAAAAGTGTATAATAACATTTACAGAAAAGACAAAATATAAATTACATAATCATATAATAAACTAACTTTTTATTAAATTGCAAAATATTCCAAATATAATGAAAGCAAAGAACGCCGTAAACACATTTACGATTCTTATCGCAGATGATCATGAAATCATCCGCAGAGGTTTGAAGAGTTTAATCTCTGATTTTTGGGCAGGTGTAGAAATTATACACGCTTCAACCTTAGAACAGACCTTAATTGAGGCAGAAAAATCTCCAAACCTTATCATCATTGATGTAAATCTACCTGGTGGAAATAACTTAAAGGTAATCGATCAGCTAAAACTCGTTCAGCCTAACGCTAAAATATTGGTATTCTCCTCATTAAATGAAAATATTTATGCAGTACCATATTTAAAATCTGGAGCATCCGGTTACCTTACTAAAAATGCCGAAGAGTCTGAAATTGTAACTGCAATTACCACCATCTTGGCAGGTTCTCGTTATTCAAGTAGAAATGTAAAGGAAAATATGTTTAACAGTATTTTAGGTAACGATGCTGATAATCCTTTCACCAAGCTATCCGGTAGAGAATTAGAAGTAGCCGAATTATTAACAAAAGGAATAGGCGTCTTAGAAATATCTAATCAATTAAGTCTTCAAATGGGTACAGTTAGCACATATAAATTGCGCTTATTCCAAAAATTGAAGATTAAGAGTATAATCGAACTTGCAGAAAAAATGAGCATTTACGAAAGATAAAAAGGGTGTTTTACCCTTTTTATTTGCTACCTTTTTTATTTGCCGTTCCAGCTCCATTTTCATCGCCAGATTCGTTAGGTGTATTTCCAGCCTGACCGAATTTTTCAGAAGCACCTTTTCCATTTTGATCGAAAGATGCTTTTTCTTTAGCCGTTCCCTTAGTTTTTTCTTCTTCGCTATTTTCGTTTTTGTGATCCTTGATTGCCATGATATTTGATTATTAATTTGAAATTAAACACTTTAAAATTTGTAATGTTTTAGGTATTTAAAGTGTTTCGTAAAAGTATTTAAATGCTTATTCGTATTCGAAGAGAGGAGCTTAGAAAGCTTAATTATGCTGCATCTAAAAATATGAATCAAGATACTAGCAAAAATAAATCTAATCAAACCTGGCCTATACTATTAAATCATTTATTAGGAGATCAGGTTCCACCTATATATATAAGGATATTCCCGCCCTCCATTCCAAATCCTCGCCCCGAAAAAGGATCGGGTCTGCGGGTTTTCCATTGGGGTCGGGTCTAGGTGGCACGGCCGCCGCAGGGAACCATGTCCGGGCGCAGAACCGAGCGGCCCGCCATAAAAATGAGAACCCCTTAGATCTGCTCCCCTTATATCTTAAATCAGCGGGAAAGGCCTGTGCCCATGCCCCAAACACCTCGATCCGGGAAAGGTTTCCCTCCCCGCCTGATTTTTTTTCCCTATCGCAGAGCGACTTATGGAAATGCCGTAAGTTTTTCGCCTCTACTATTTGGATCCTGATGGATTATTCCTACTTTTGCATCCCGCTTCGGAGGAGACGGTTGGCCGGTAAGAGGGCCATATTGAAAGGGTAGAAAGGAAAAGGTGATCGCGAAGAAAAATAAGTTATTATTTTATTTGGAGGTTCGGAAAAGTTTCCTACCTTTGCACTCCCAACCGAGAGGAAGAGGGAAAAAGGTCAGGTGGCGGATGCCACAGCGACCAACAGAAACAAGATTGAAACGAGTGGAAAACACAGGATGGACGAACAAGACCGTCCCGAACCAAGCACCCGAAGATATATAAATAGGCAGCCGCGAGGTATATGCCGATAAAGTTCTTAAAAGAGATGTCAATGTATGCGAGAGCGAGTTTAATTGGGTACTGATCAAAGTACATGATTTTAGTAGCCTGGTTTTAGAGGTGGTGTCTAACAGACAACATTAATACAAAAAAAGAGGACTATTTTTAACAATAGTTAAAACTGGTCAGAATCTTACAACACATTTTACAATGGAGAGTTTGATCCTGGCTCAGGATGAACGCTAGCGGCAGGCCTAATACATGCAAGTCGAACGATAGTTGGGGCTTGCCCCAACGAAAAGTGGCGCACGGGTGCGTAACGCGTATGCAACCTACCTTCATCTGGGGGATAGCCCGGAGAAATCCGGATTAATACCGCATAAAATCACAGAATGGCATTATTCAATGATCAAACATTTATGGGATGGAGATGGGCATGCGTGTCATTAGCTAGTTGGCGGGGTAACGGCCCACCAAGGCGACGATGACTAGGG
>NZ_SJSN01000034.1 GCF_004331675.1 Pedobacter frigidisoli
TGGGTGCCCATTACGATATCAGACAAGTAAAAACTAGTTCCAAAACTTCTGTCAAACACCAACAATACCACACCTGCAACCAATACAGGAAAAGAAAGTATTCCCAGTATAGCAGTAAGAAAAAGGGACCAGATGGTTAATGGCATTTTCCAAAAATCCATACCTTTAGTCCTCATATTCAAAATTGTCGCAACGTAATTTATTCCACCCATTAATTGAGAAGTAACAAAACAGACCATACTGATTAGCCATAAGGTCATCCCTAACCCCGAACCAGGAATTGCAGTTGGTAGCGCTGACAGAGGAGGGTAAACCGTCCATCCGGCACTGGCAGGGCCAGTCTGTGTAAAGAAAGAGGCCATCATGATCACACAGGCCGTAAAGAAAAACCAATAGGAGAGCATATTCAAAAATGGTGAAGCCATGTCTCTTGCACCAAGTTGAAGTGGAATCAGTAAATTACTAAAGGTACCACTCAACCCGGCTGTCAGCACGAAGAATACCATAATGGTACCATGAATGGTGACTAGTGCTAAATAAAAATCCGGCTTGATTCTTCCGCCCTCTGCCCATTTACCTAACAGTGTTTCTAATAAGGGAAAACTCTTATCTGGCCAGGCAAGCTGAATCCGGAACAGGATAGATAACCCCATTGCGATTACAGCCATAATAATACCCGTAATTACGAATTGCCTGGCTATCATTTTATGATCCTGGCTAAATATATATTTAGTGATAAAAGGTTGGTTTTTATCCCCATGAGAATGGCCATCGGAAGAAAGATCAACTTGAAGTTGCAAACTGGTAGACATACTAAATAATCTTAAATGAAGAATGATATGCAAATGTCTGCATACCCCTTTCCCTTATATTGTACTTTCCTCTAAATCTATTGTACTATTTAGAAACTTCTACTTATAAAACATAAACCTGTGCTTCAAATAGTCAGCAAAGGACAGTTTGTTGTGTCAGCAACTAGATCAATTTGTCTCAAAAACGGAACAATATCTATTTCATAATGCGTATACAGATTTACCTTGATATCATGCTATCTGCAAGGTAGCATTAACAGTGCTATGTAAATGCCATTAGTGTTCATTGGGTGCTTTCAGTAAATTTGAAAATGCCTAACTATATTGATGAAATCAAAATTATACTCGCGACAGCAAGAGAGAAAACCTATTTAGCCATCAATTCAGCCATGGTTGAGGCTTATTGGCTGATCGGAAAACGCATTGTTGAGCAGGAACAGCACGGTGAAGACCGTGCAAAGTACGGCGAGGGTATTTTAAAGGACCTTCCACAATCCCTATAAAAAAACCCAACTCGCCAGAGTTGGGTTAAATCATTGATCTTTAGGATCCCCTGACTGGACATAATTCGAACCGTTTTTTAAATCAATTACAGATTATGAGCGATCTGAAAGGTACACAGTGAACGAACCGGATTTTATTTGAAACAGATTCTATGTGGTAGCCGGGGAGAAAATTTGATATATGAATTTAATTGGAACGCGGCAAAATCTAAGACATTAGGTAATTTTTAAGAATCGTAATTCTAAAAACACTTAGAATAATGATTCTTAAAAACATTGATTTTTGGTTTGAAGTTAATTACTCCTTGAGTTCGCTGGCCATGGCAACTTCTTTTTGATTATCCAAAGCTTCCAGGCGCGCTGCCAGTGCTGCCCGCATATCGCGGTAAGCATCGCCGCCTAATGCAAGTCTTAAAGGTGCAGGCGATATATCCACGCAAGCAATCATTTCCTGAACCGTTTTGTTGACATCGCCTTTAATCGGGAAACTGCCGGCTTCCACAGCCCTACGTACATCGCCCGCAGGGGTTTTATCATAAGCTTCCATAGTCGGAGCGGTTACCATTGCATTTGCGAAAGATGTTTTATGTGCGCCTGGTTCTATAATGGTTACACCAATATTCAAAGGTGCCACTTCTTTGGCCAGCGTTTCACAAAATCCTTCTACTGCCCATTTAGTTAAATGGTAGTAGCTGAAATTTGGATAAGTTGTCTGGCCCCCGGCAGACGATAACTGTAATATACGCCCGCCGCCCTGCGCGCGCAGGTAAGGAAGCGCCGACCTGATCACCTGTATAGAGCCGGTGATATTGGTATCAATCTGTTGCTCAATCTGTTCGTCACTTGCTTCTTCAGCAGCGCAAAATAATGCGTAGCCGGCATTGTTTACAATCACATCAATTTGCCCAAGATCAGCAAAAGCTCTGTTAACAACATCTTTGATTTGTGATGTATCCGTCACATCAAGTTTTGCTACCCAAAGCTTTTTGCCATAATGTCCTTTAAGGTCATCAAGCGCTTCGGGTTTGCGCACAGTGGCAGCCACGGTATGCCCCAGCGCCAATAATTTCTCTGTTAATATTCTTCCTAATCCGGTTGATGTACCGGTAATGAACCATGTTTTCATGTATAGCCTGATTTAAATAATTGTGCAACAAAAATACCGCTCCAATTATAAATAGTGTTAGCCCCATTCAAACCAATGCAGACCCAAATCAAACCATTAACGGAGAGATGATGGTGTTTGACCCGTATTCCTACGGAATGCCCTTGTGAAATGTGTAGGTTCTTCAAACCCCAGACAGTTACTGATTTGGCTAACCGACCAGTTAGAATGTAGCAGCAATGTCCTGGCTTCTTGTATTATCCTCTCATTAATTAACTGCGTAGTGGTGCGGCCAGTAACTTCTTTTAAAACGCGGTTTAAATAGTTGATGTGTACAGACAGGCGGTCTGCATAATCTTGTGGAGTTCGCAAGGTGATTTGCTGGTTTGGATAGATTAAAGGGAACTGATCCGAAACCAGGTTTTTAAACGCCTCGGTTAATCTGGTACCAGCTGTTTGACTGCGACGTTCCTCTTCCGGCTCGAGTTTTAGCGCGCCGTGGATGCATTCAAGCACATACACAAACAGCATTTCATATCTGTGAATGTAATCTGACGCTTGCTCAGCTATCATTTTTTTAAAGACGATTTCAAAAAACGCCTTATCCTTTTCTTTTAACTTAAACACAGACTGAGCACTTCCGTTAAAAACTGCCCAATCGAATGGCCGGATATGTGTATGCAGCGGTAAAAAATCTTCTGTGAACATACAGGCATAACCATTGCAGCTACTTTCATGTACGTCCCACCGATATGGATCATCCCTATTTGTAAATACCAACGCCCATTCATCAGCATTGAACACATGTTCCTTTCCCCGGTAGAAATACGAAGTATTTCCATTGATCAGCGATATTTTATAGAAATCCTTGCGACTATAAATTGCAGTGGCTGCGGCACTTTCGGCAGAAAAGTCTTCCAGGCGCATGGCCACAAAATACCCGCCGACATGATTATCCGGGCTGGAAACTGATGGTGCGTAAACTTCAATGGAATGTTGTTCGATCATATTCAAATATAAGAAGCTTTTTGATAATTGCTTTTTTAAACAAAGCACGTTCACATCGCCTGACTGGGCAGAATTCGAACCAATTTATCGATCAAATAAAACTTCTAGTTGACTATAAACCAGCAATAGGTTTTCCTCGTTCTTAGGAGGTAAAAAATCAATTGACGTCGAAGTCTAACAGGGACAATTTGCCGGGGAAGGAAAATATTCTTCACTAAAAAGTTACCCGGTTGGACCTACCTGGCCGATCAACGCATATTTAACAATGCCTTGCCCGGCCTACCCCGGTCTACTGGTTCCCTGGTGAACTGTAAAATCAGTCTGCGTTTATCCCGGACATACCGCATTTACTTTAAATGGTGTGGCACGATGTTCATAAGCCAGGTTAACCATATAGATATTCAGTGATGCTTTGGAAGACTGGTAAACCACGACCTTTTACGTAATTATTACCATAAATGTCTGCCGCCATTGTAAGCGGTGCCATAGCTGTGCTGACCTTCACGATGCTAGGTTCCGGCGCTCTTTAAAAGATCGATAAGAGTAGTTCGAATTTTACAATTCTCATCAAAGCTTCTTTATTTGAGCATTCAGTTAGGTAATTATTTATAATATCAATGGCCAACCGCCTAAAATCACCTGTAGAGCGGTTCGATAGTTTTCCTTCACGAGTTAGTTTATTCCATCGAGGAATCGGATCTTTAACCAATTCTCAATTCAATTAAAATCTTCAATTGTTCGGCCAAATGGTTCGAATTATGTCCAGTCTGGGGATGATATCCCCTTTATCGAATTGATTAGATCTAATTAAAATAAAGGGGGTGCTACTGATAAATATGATATTATACTGATTGATTCATTGATACAGCTACAATTTTCGGGGATATGGATAACCGGGTGTCGCTGGCAAGCCTGACCTTTGCATAAACAAAGGAAAGAAATGAAAGCAACGATGATTACAGGAGCGTCAAGCGGTATTGGTGAGGCGTTTGCAAAAAGGCTTGCCGGCGAAAATCATAATTTATTGCTCATAGCCCGTTCAGAAACCAAGTTGAAAGTTTTGTGTGAAGAGTTGAGACAGTTGTACAAAATAGAAGCCCAGTATATAGCAATAGATTTATCTCATCCTGGTGCTGATGAACAGGTACTCAAGGAAACTCAAAGGCGGAATTTAAGCGTAGACTGGCTTATCAATAATGCAGGTATCGGTTCAGCAGGCGATTTTGTCAAACTCGACCTGCAAAGGGAATTCAACATCATCCAGCTGAACATTGCTACTTTGGTAGGTTTGACACAACGTTATCTTAAAATCATGCGTGCGGATAATAATGGAACTATAATTAATATCGGTTCTGTTGCATGTTTCACCCCCACGCCTTTCCAGGCCACATATGCTGCAACTAAAGCTTTCGTTTCGTTTATTTACCGAAGCGCTTATCGCAGAAAACCTTACTTATAAAACCCGGTTCTTGTTGGTATGTCCCGGATTAACAGAATCCAATTTTTTTGAAAATGGAAACATGTCCGAACAGGATAAACAAACACTTTCACATAATTTTAAATTTCAAACGCCGGAGGATGTCGTTAATGAAGCCATAACAGGACTTAATAAAGGCAAAACCAAGGTAATTTCAGGGTTAAGAAACAGGCTATTAGTTGCCGCGTTATACTTTTTCCCAAATACAATGCTCACTAAAATGGGTGCCAAAGGATTCAGACCAAACTTTCAGTCAACCAAATGAGTTTTCAAATAAGCTTATCCGTATATTTATCCTTATGAATCCTAATGCTGTATCATGCTGACCATAAGTTCGATATCAGAACAACACCAGTTATTGGGATTGGGAAGGCCGGACCATCCTTTAATCAGCATCGTCGAATTTGATGCAATAGCGATGGGAGCCAGATCAGCGTCTATCAGTTTCATTAATAAATTTTACACGATTACCCTAAAGCCCAGATGCATTTCAAATGAAAAATATGGCCGGAATAGGCATGATTTTAATCAGGGCATGATGAATTTTTGTGCCCCTGATATTAAACGAGCATTAGAGCCCAATGACAGTTTACCGGAAAAAGGCTGGCTGCTTAATATGCATCCGGACTTTTTGATTGGCCATCCTTTACATCGGCGGATCATGGAGCATGGTTTTTTTCATTATGAAGTAAATGAAGCGTTACACTTATCGCCTAGAGAAGAACAGGTCATAGCGCGGCTGCTCGACAATATCCGGCAGGAGTATCTGTCAATTATTGATCCTTATAGCCAGGATATTATCCTGTCGCAGGTTGAAACGCTGCTCAATTATGCAAACAGATTCTACAACAGGCAATTTATTACCCGTAAAAGCATCAACGGCGATCTCCTGATAAAACTCGACTTAGTATTAGATAAATATTTTGAAGACGATGCTTTGATGATAACTGGACAACCTTCCGTAAAATTAATTTCGGAGCAAATGAATATTTCACCAAATTATTTGAGCGACTTATTGCGAAATATGACTGGACAAAACACGCAACAGCATATTCAGAACAGAGTAATAAAAAAAGCTAAACATATACTATTAACTTCCGATTTATCTGTAAGCGAAGTTGCTTATAAACTCGGTTTTGAACATACACAGTCTTTTAATAAATTATTTAAAAACAAGACAAAAACCTCGCCCCTTGAATTTAAAAATTCGTTTAACTGATTTCTTTCTAATCGATTTAACAGATAGGTTATTTAAATATAAAACGTTTCAATTTTAAGGCGCAAAGAAGAACACATCTTAATAGTATTGTTAGATTTTGAATAGGACAGTGTTTAAGAAGAAAGTGCAGCTATTGTTCTTAAGTTTTCTATAAAGTGGTTCGAATTGTGTCCAGTCTGGGGAGCAAAAGTCATCAATTGAAAAATTGATGGCCATTTTTATCTGAATGATATTTCTACTTTCCAAAAACAATCAATCTTTTTCAGATCGTTAAAATATTGAGTAAAATTGGTTCTATCCCATGAATTTAAATATGGCAAATGGATTTAGCAAGTTAAAGGTCTATAATATCGTTAACTGCCCAACTGTATTTTTACCAAATGGTAAATAAACTGCCCGCAATAAATTCGATATTTAACTTATGAAAGAGTTCATCAATTACATATTGAAGTTTGGCAATCTGAATAAGCAGCAAGCTGATTTCCTTATGAGCAGAGCAAAAACCCTGGAACTTCATAAAGATGAATATTTTTCAGAAGCCGGGAAGATCCCCCGGCAAGTGGGATTCATTCTTGAAGGGGTAATTCGTTTCTGCTATTATAACAACAAAGGCGAAGAGATCACTCATTCATTCAGTGAAGAGAATCATTTTGTTTCGGACCAGCAAAAGTTTGAGGCACAAGTTGTGGCTTCTGACTATATACAAGCAGTTACCAATTGTAGATTGCTTGTTTTTTCAAAGAAAGACTGGGACGAGATCGGAAATACAATTGTTGGCTGGGAAGCTATTAAAGTTCTGATAGAAAAAAATTGTTTGTTAAAAACGATTGAAAGAAGGAGCCCATTAGTTTCAGAAGATGCAACCACCCGTTATTTATCCTTTATTGAACAGTTCCCTGGCCTTGTCAATCGTATTCCTCTTTCTCATATCGCTTCTTACCTCGGGATAACACAACAATCATTGAGCAGGATTAGAAAAAACATCCGTTAAAATCACTTTTTACCAAATGGTAAATGATTTGTTTTTTTAGATGTCAACCTTTGCATCATTATTTTAAATAACTAAAAAATGAGCAAAAAGTTGTTTTAATTACAGGAACGAATAGCGGTTTCGGATGGCTAGCCGCCAGGTCCGTTGCAGCTTTGGGGCATAAAGTTTATGCTACCATAAGAGATACCGAAGGTAAGAATGCTGATCAGGCAGAAGCCTTGGCACATGTAGAAAATGTAACGGTTTTGGAAGTGTCATTAACTGGTGAGACAAGTGTAAAAAAGGCTTTCGACGCGATCATCGCAAAAGAAGGAACGATTGATGTTTTAATAAACAATGCCGGTGCCGCGATGTTCGGTGTAGCCGAAAGTTCTACCACTGATGATGTTCAGCGGATGTTTGATATCAATGTCTTCGCGCCATGGAGATTGGTAAAGTTAGCATTACCGTTTATGCGTAAACAATCAGAAGGCTTAATTATTAATATTTCAAGCGGATATGGCAGATTTTCCTCTCCCTTTTCTGTAATATACAGTGCTTCAAAGTTTGCTTTGGAAGGTTTAAGCGAAGGGCTGCATTACGAAGTACGCCCATTAGGCGTTGATGTAGCTATTATTCAACCAGGTGCTTTCCCCACTGAAATGTCCCAGAAGATGCAGACTGGTTCTGACGCATCAGTTGCTGACGATTATAAGGCGATCGCTGATGTTCCAAACAAAATGTTCGCAGCCATTGGACAAATGCTTGAAACTGCCAAGCCAGATCCGCAGGAAGTTGCCGACGCGATAGTAAACCTGATCAATTTACCGAAAGGTCAAAGGCCATTAAGGACAGTTGTTGATTCTTCAACAGGAGATATCACTAAAAGGGCCAACGATGCCGTTAAAGTTGAATTCGAAAAAGTATTGACGGCATTCGGGATGGAAGATCTGTTAGCGTAAAAGATTGTTTTTATAAATACAGTTTCCGAAATATCTATAGTCAAACGCTGACTTTGTTGGTAAAGTGGTTTAGTTTGTGCCCATTTAGAGCCAACTAAAACCACTTTAATTCATTTCGAATCGATTTGATCGATAAACTGGTTCGAATAATGCCCAGTCTGGGACCGCTTAAAAATAGTAAAAATCCAGAAGTTAGTAAGCGGATACTTCGTGGTGGATCATTTCTTTGTAATGACAGTTACTGTTCAGGTCTTCAGGTTGCGCGTCGAATGAAAAGCACCGAAGACATTAGTAATGAGCACGTTGGATTCCGATATGTGGTTGGAGTTGACCAATAATAATTAGGGTTGCTTAACAAACTAAAGGATAGAATAAAGCAGTACTCCTAAAATTTCAAGTTTAAATTCAGGAAATTAATGAAGAGCCAGATTGCTTTTCATTAAATACTAAAGTCATAATTAATAATGCTCGCTTTTCGAGATGAATGTATTATAATATCTTAAATTATGTTCGCAAATTTGTTGCCTTTACCGCTAATTATGAATGACATACCCCATCCATTCGTACTTCACTTCTCATAGAAAAAATTGAATGTAACTTCGCTATCCTTAGTGCCTGCGGTGTCTGAATGGAAATCGTCACAGCATAGGTTTTTATCTCTTTCGGAGTCTTACCATTTTTCCGATTGCCCTTATTTTGCTTTGCTTTTGGCAAAGGTGTTTCCTAGTAAACGTGTAAGCCCAAATTAACATTATTCGACATTAAGAGACAAGGTAGCATCTTCAATTGTTCATTTAGTTCACTTTTTCAGTTTCTTTTACGGAGCCGGCTTAAAAAGACCGTGGTAATACCGAGATAGGCAGCGACTTGCTTTTGAGTAATTCTTTGCTCGAGCCCGGGGTATTGTTTTTGGAACATCCGGTAACGTTCTTCCGCGGTTTTAGATAGGCCGGAAGTGATCCTGTGCTGATAGAGGTTGAAGCCATTTTGTGTGAGAATACGAAAGAAACGTTCCAACTTTGGTATATTCGTATAAAGCTTTTCCAGCTCCGTGAAACTAATATAAAGTACATCGGTATCTTCCAGCGCGGCAATAGCGTAAAAGGCAGGCTGCTGACGTGAAAAGCTAGCAATATCAACAGCCCACCAGTTCTCGGGACAAAAGGAAATGTTATACTGCAAACCCTCACGATCTGTATAGTACGTCCGTAAGCAGCCTTTATTCACAAAATAAATGTGCCTGCAAATTTTTCCTTGACTAAGTAAAAAATCATGCTTTTTAACTGTTTTTTGCTGTAGCACAATTTTTAGCTGTGCTGTTTCCGAAGCATCAAGTTGGACATGACGTGCGAAATTTGCCAGGATAAGTTCAAACATTACCGATTATAGAATTAAGGGGTTAGAACAGCGAAAACTACCCTCAAACTTCATAAGACTCATGAGTATACTGCTTTTTATGAAAAATTTGGGATTACGTTAATTCATTCAACTAAGTTTGCGACCCAACTAGCAATTTCCAAACCAATTTTATCCGGGTGATCCTCCTGCACATAGTGGGACCCGTTTCCCAACTTTACCGATTTGCAATTTTTTAAGTTCTTTTCGTACCAGGCCGCTTTTTCAACGGAAATTAAAGCTCCTGGCGTTACCCAGAGAAATAGTTTGGAAATATCTGTTTTAAGCAGCCAATCATGATAGGCGGTTGCCATAGCATATACATTTACAGGTTCACCAGCGATGGGAACTTCGTTTGGAAAACGATAGAGTGGTTCGCGGTCCGCAGGAGATAAAAACGGTTGTCGGTAAACATCCATATCTTTTTTTTCCAGTCCCTTTAACACTCCTCCAGCCAAAACCCCCTCTATAAAAAAGTTTTCCTCAACTAAAAGTTTCCGCCCAATTTCAGGGTCGCGAAACTTTTTAAAAATAGCGGCACCTTGTTCACCAAAATCTTGCCAGGTCGGAAAAGGGTGCATGAATTCCATAAATACCAGGCCACGTACCTGGCTTTCATGACGTCTCGCCCAATCAAACCCAAGTGCGGAACCCCAGTCATGAAGCACCAATATCAAATTTTCCAAATGCAGGGACTTAATAAATTGCTCAAGGTAATTGGCGTGGTCTTCAAACTTATACCGGATTTGCGGTTTATCAGATTCACCAAACCCGATTAGATCAGGGGCTATACATCGATAATGAGGCAGCATGTAAGGAATGATATTGCGCCAAAGATAGGATGAAGTAGGGTTCCCATGTAAAAACAGTATTGTTGGCCCGTATCCTTCATCGATATAAGTCATTTGTGAATTAAGTATTTCTATACCTTTCATTTTGTAAGGCGATTGAAAGTCTTTCATAAGTTGTTTTGAATTTTAAGATATTAGTTCAAGCTATTGAAATGATTATTATTTAAGCAAAAGTATTGTTAAAGATGTCAGTAAAACTTAAACTAGATTTATAAATGGAAACTCGAGCGAACTTCCTTTTCGGATGGATCTTCGATTGTACCTATCAAGCCATAGCGGGCGTTTTTTATAATACATTTACAGTACCGAAACGAGTAGTTGCCGATGCTACGAAATTTTTTACACTTTCCTTATCCACTGGATTTACCTGCAAAGGCAAAAAATTGCTGAAGTATTGTAACCTGCATTTTTTAGCGTTCCCAAGTTAGGTAGCCTTGGATTATCTGTAATAAACAATGTTATTCTTTGATTTTCCATAATGGAATTTTATGATACAAAGAAACGGACATGGCAAGAATAAAGACTTATTGGAACAACAGGGGAACTTGTGAGTTTCAAACATGGCCATTATTAAGCACGTTATCCCTAAATATTGATGGGGCCATATGCACCTTTTTATGGAATAATGATGTAAATGCAGCGTGCTCGGAGAATCCCAAAACATGGCTAATGGTACTTACGTCCCAGTTTGTTTGTGTTAGAAGTACCTTTGCTTCATAAAGCAGCCTTGCCTGTATATGTTCTCTAAGTGTTTTTCCAGTCTGGTTTTTAACGAGGCTGTTCAGATAATTCGGGTGAACATTAAGTTGATCTGCAAATTCAGCCGCAGTCTTTGTTTTTACTACCGTTCCCGGTCCCTGTATTTGAAAGGCAGATTCCAGTAAGGTTAAAAAGCCATGGATATAGCGGTAGTTATGGGGAATAGGCATATCGGCCAATGTTTTCCCCGCTCGCTGTGCCTCAAGCAAAATCATTTGCAGATGCAGTAAAATAGCTTGCTTTTTATCATGATGGTTACTTTCTTCCTCATTTAACATGAATTCGAAATACCTGTTTACTAATTTAGATTGATCCCCAGACAATTGAACTACTGCAATTGAAGGTTTGAAATAAGCATAATTTCTAAAGAGTTGCAACACATGTTCGGCTTGATCAAAATACCTGGGATGAATAAGACAAAAATGGCCACCATTTGCCGAAGATGTTGTCTGCCAGGACATAATTTCGTCAGGGTGTAGAAAGGCAATGTCCCCCTGCTTTAAAAGATATTGATGTAGTCCCACCGTTAGTATTCCGGTTCCCGATGCAATGTGAAAGATTTTATAAAATTGCCGGCGATTCGGGGAAATGTAATCCTTTACCGGGTTATCCTCACGGTTTTTGATAATAAAATAACTTGCTCCTACCTGATAATAATCTACATTCAAAAAAGGAACTTTGAAATTTACGCTGGTAAAAGTTTCCAATTCCAGTCTGGGGATTTCTGCTTTTTGCATATACAAATTTATGACTTTCTTCTTAAGAAGAAGCTTTTCAGGTTTAGCCTAAACTGGCTTTTTTTTTATATTTTCCATTGACTCTATGTTTAAGCATCAAAGATTCAACAATTTTTAGGCATCAAATGGTCAATCTGAGCTACGCCGTCATCGGAAATCGGTGTGTTTCGAGAAACCCCTTATATTGACACCAATACTTGGTAATTGGTTATAACAGGACACTTGACTTAAGTGAAATAATTATTTCCTTTAACTCTGCTTGGGTTTCCTTTGATATATCCAGATAACTCGCAATAATCTTATCTGATATTACCTTATCCACATTTATCTTATGAAATTCAGACCAGTGACACCGTTGCAATCAGCCGCCAATCTTGCAATGCCGCTTTGCGGTGTGGTTCCGCCTTTGCCTCATATTCGGAACTTTCAGTTATCTTCCGAAACGCTGCCAAATTGGGATATTCTACCAGAACAATCGCATCCCATTGTTCGTCTTCCCGTCCACAAAGTAAACCTTTTACATCACCTATATATTTCACTTTAATTTCGGTAATGCCTTCATTTGCCGCTATGGCATTAAAGGCAGTCGCATACCGTTTTAGATACGCCTCTGCACCACTGCAAGTTGTATATTTTTCGCTATCTTCATATAAAGCGTCTGAATTATAACGAACCAGATTAAGCATTACGACAGGGTCGTTTTCATTCATTTCATTAATAAGTGCTTCAACCTTTTTGGAACTGATTTCTGTAATTTTCATAAAATATTAATTATATACAAATATCAGTAATATCCACCGAACAAAAATTAAAGTAGTTTTATAAAATACTAGAATATAGCTTTGCTTTATTTTATGAAATGGAATAAAAAAGGTCCGGGAGAATTCTTATTAATATAGGATATAGAAAAAAGATGATCTGGGAACTTGGTTATTGACCGCCAAACTTCCCTTGTTAAAGACCTGATGAAGGTACTTAAAGTTATCATTAATTCTTTAAATTTTCGCCGCACTAGTTGGGAAATCAGGTTAATCAGTCACGTTTTTAGTTTTCGGAACAAGGAGGAGCATTAGTTCATTTTTAGAAAAAAAATATAAGGCCCTGTATATTTTTGGGAAAGTACTATATGGTCGGTAAATATTTGAAATTCATAAATATCCCTGTGGTTTGCATAAATGCCTTACGGATTTATGTTGGTTCCTTTGATCCATTAATTAAAACAAAATGAATAATCAAAGAAAAACATGGTTCATTACAGGAAGTTCCCAGGGAATTGGTCTTGTATTAACGAAGCAACTTTTATCAGAAAGATATAATGTGGCGGCAACTGCACGCAACATGGAAACACTTAAAAATGCTGTTGGTGTTTCTTCCTCGCAGTTTTTACCATTACAAGTTGATCTGGTAAACGAAAATGACGTTGCCAGTGCCATAAATTCAGCCATTGAGCATTTCGGAACAATCGATTATTTAGTCAACAATGCAGGTTTTGGCTTAATTGGCGGCGTTGAAGAGTCATCCAATAAAGAAGTTCATGAAAGTTTCGATGTTAATGTATTTGGTTTATTAAATGTGACCCGTGCCGTCCTGCCACATATGAGGGCTGCTAGATTGGGTCATATCTTCAATTTGTCATCTGTTTTTGGCCTGATTGCCGGTGCGGGCTGGGGTATTTATTGCGGAACAAAATTCGCGGTGGAAGGCATTTCTGAAGCGTTAGCCCATGAGGTGAAGCCTTTTGGAATTAATGTTACTATAATCGAGCCTGGCTATGTCCGAACCAATTTTTTGAGTAGCGGTTCCATTGCAGTTCCTGAAAACCCTATTGAAGCATACACGGCAATTCAGGAAGAAAAACGTAAGCATAAAGAAGATGTACCCGGAAACCAAATTGGTGACCCACAAAAGATTGCAGAGGCCATCATCATTTTATCCAAATCAAGTGAGCCGCCGGTGCGTATATTGTTGGGATCAGATGCACTTCAATTTGCTAACTATAAAATACAACTGCTGCAAGAAGGGATCAAAGCCAATAAAGAAATCACGCTATCTACCGACTTTTAGTCAACAAATTCAACTGAATAGTATTAACATTATTAATAAAGCGCCCAGCATTATGCAGGGAGCTTTATTTCATTCAAATTACTGAAGATGCCTTTGATATATCTGAATTGCCCGGTAGGTACCTTTAAACCGGAAGCGAAAAAAGCCATGGCAGAAGAGCTAACCACAGCAGCGCTTAAATTAGAAAAATTACCGGATTCAGACTTTGTCCGAAGTACCGTCTGGATATATATAAATGAATATCCGTCCGAAAATGTTTACCATGGAGGGTCATCAATTGGAACAAACGTTATTAGCATGGAGGTTAATGCTTTTAAGGGCGGATTAGATGATGTGGCTAAACAATTATTGGTTGAACAGTTTACATTCGCAATCAGTAAGAATGCCGACATAGGTAAGAATAAACCGATCCCCGCTTATATAATTATCAGAGAAATAGACGAGAATGATTGGGGAATATTTGGCAAAATCATATCCCTAGAGAGTGTTCGCAATTCTCCGGTTAACCTAAGGCCTATTTGATATTTTATGTACATAACTACCAATGATTGAGCTATTAAAGTAACTTTATCTTTTGCTGCGCAAAAGCGGCGTGAAATAGCGTGAATAGATTCTAATAACACCAAAGAAGTACCTCAAGCTATTAGACGCGAATGTGCATAAAGAAACGGGTCTGTCAATCAGTAACTTCTTAAAATTTCACGAAAAGGTCGATGCCTTCTATTAGCGAAATTTTCAGGGCTTTTGACCAGATGGAAAACCCAGGGAAAACTAGAAAGATCATGCAAAGGTTCAAATGAAAGATACCATGCCAGCGCCACTTCGAAAAATGATGGGTGGAGACAAGTTAAAAGATATGGAGAGCATGGGTATTTCATGGCGGATCATGGGATCATAGATGGTTCTATGATCATGAGCTGATGAGTATGACCTGCCACAAGATATAGCGGATAAAATTTTAACCCTTCTTTCTAGCGAGAGGGCCGAAAATGATTCTTTCATTACACCTGGGAGGAACAAAGGCTTCATAGCCCATGTTTACCAGGTATACCGAAAATTGATGGCGAAAGGAATTTCTTTGGCACCATGTATCGGACACTTCATTCGGCCGCCGACAGCACCATTCTTCAGCAAATCTCACTGGTTATGGCAATTGTATTGAGCCCTTTTTCGCTGGCAAGTCTACCAAAAAAGTGCAAGCTGAATTTTGAGCTTTTGTTTTGAAACTAAGGTTTCTTCGCATATTAAGAAAATCATGAATGAATGGGGCATGCACTTCTATAATCGATTAATAGGTTATTCATAGAACGCACCTCCTTTCTGGGTATAAAACTCTTGTGAGATCGAAGGAATTCAAGCGCACATTGTCTGAGTGACTCAGTATCTATTTGCAGATAGCACATCAATGTTTGTATATTGGTATGTCTCAGCAGTTCGGATATAATGGATAATGTGCGGCTTTCGGGATTTTGGATGGATGAAAAAGAAGTACGTAATGTCGAGTTCGCTGTTTTCGTGAAGGCTACAGGTTATAAAACGGTTGCAGAGCGCCAGCCAGAGTGGGAAGAATTAAAAAAGCAAATGCCACCTGGTACTCCAAAGCCTTCAGCTGAAATACTCGTAGCGGCTTCTCTAACCTTCAATCCGCCAGATCATCCGGTCGCTTTAAACAATGCAGCGCTTAGGTGGAGCTGGACTCCTGGTGCTGATTGGCAGCATCCGCATGGGCCGAACAGCAATATTATCGATAAAGACACTTACCCGGTCACCCAGGTATCCTGGGAAGATGCCCAGGCCTATGCTAAATGGGCCGGAAAAAGACTACCTACATAAGCAGAATGGGAATATGCAGCAAGAGGTGGCAAAGCTGGCTATGCATATCCTTGGGGAAATGAGCCAGTACAGCGCGGGAAGCCAAAAGCCAACACCTGGCAGGGAAATTTTCCCGACCAGAATACCGGTTGGGATGGGTTTGACGGATTGGCGCCCCGCGGAACATTTCCAGCTAATCAATATGGGTTGTTTGATATGGCCGGAAACGTATGGGAATGGGTAGCAGACTGGTATACACCAAACTATTATGCCACTTTGGGTCCTGAAGTGGCCAATAACCCAAAGGGGCCTGAGAAAGGGTATGATCCTGATGAACCATATGTTCCTAAAAAAGTAACCAGGGGCAGATCATTTATGTGCAATTCCTCTTATTGTGAAGGGTATAAGGTAACTTCCAGAATGAAATCCTCACCTGATACCGGGCTGGAAAATACCGGTTTTCGGTGTTTCAAGTAAGTGGAAGTTAGATTACAATGTATTTAAATGAACATCGTCAATCCAGACTTCGGCACCTGCAGGAAGGATACCAAAGTACAAGCCAATTCTATAGGTCCCATCCGATGGTATTTCAATCGAGGAATAACTTGCCGCGCGGGTATCTGTTCCAATTAGGAATGATTGATCAATTACTTTGTTAAACTGGCCTCCTACTTTTTCCAGCCTAACCAATACTGTGCTTTTCTGGTTGCCTTTTCCCAAAAGTTTGAGTACAAATTTTTCTCCTTTTTTAGCCTGAAATGGCCATGCTGCAAGCAAACCATCCGGCTTAGCACTTGGTTTGACCATCTTGACCATTAAGGAGTTGTTTCCGTTTATTTTTCCCTTTTTGTCAATTTCAATATTTGCCACTACAGCAGGCTGCCGGTTTATTCTCCAGCCTCCAAGAAGATCATCAAAATCTCCATTAACACTTCTTCTGTAGTCCTGTATACGTTCGCCATAGCCCCTGGTGTCTAAAGGGAACACGTTTACACGATTCCCCCATTGCTGCCACTCGCTGTACATACTTTTCAGCAGCGCAGGTTCTGTTTTTGACATGTCGTTCATTTCAGTTGGATCACGGCTCAAATCGTATAATCTCAACGTTTGAGTGTTGAATGTTGCGTTCTCGGGTGTACTTGCTACCAATTTCCAATTACCATTTCTGTAAGCAATATTGGCTTCATGTTCCCAGAAAATCTTGCCTCTGTTTAAGGCTTGTCCGGTAAATGCGGGTACGATTGATTTCCCTTCCATGGGGGTTATCTTGTGTGTATTGAAAACAGTAGGATAATTGGCGTTTGCAACATCCACACATGTAGCCATAATATCCGTGAGGTTACCGTAGCCGTTTACAAAGGAATTATTGATGTTTTTTTTTA
>NZ_SJSN01000035.1 GCF_004331675.1 Pedobacter frigidisoli
CCTTAACGATTACCCCGTTTGGATAGACAACATCGATAAGTGTTGGTGTGATAACAGTTGTGGCAGTAACCCTGACAAAGTTAGAAACAGCCCTTTTCCGTTTGTTGCGGGATACCCAATTGGCAAAAGTGGTGCGTTTTACCCCAAGGGTCTTACAATATTCCTGCTGGGTCATGCCACTTACACGCCAAGCCTCAACGGCTAACATTTTTTCTTCTGATGTTTTCATGAATTTATTTTTTTTCAAAGAAAAACATCTGGAGGGTCAATTAAAATATGGACTTCGTAGGCTGCTTACAAATCTATTTGGTTAAACCATTCATTTTTATCTGCTGGTTTTGATTTTGATTTTGCAAAAGATTTACCAACTAGTGCCCAAGAAATGGAATGGCTATATATACTAGGAAAGCAATTTGATATATCTGCTAGTGCCACATATTTACTTTTGATAACAATATCTTGTTCAGGATCTCCGTCCTTGGAAAAATTCTTATAGCTCATTTCAAATAGCTCGGGTTTGTTCTCAAGTTTTCTTAAATGGATTCTACTAATTTTGAATGGATCATCTATTGTTTTATCTTTAAAATGATCTTTCAACTTTTGCCAATTGTCAGATAAACATTTTACTTGGTTTGCATATGCAAATGGTTCAGGAATTGCCATTGGTCTAGGGATGTTGATGTTCCGCATACTGGAATATCTTATAAAATCCTTAGGCTTATCGTTTACTGGAAAAGTTAATGTCCTAGTAAAGGTCAAAAAGTCAACGCTTGTTAAAAAGTTAGGAATTTTTTCAGCGAAAAGCCCATAGCCAATCAAGCCATCATACAAGGAGCTATCGGTAATCTCGTTTTTGTAATCAATATATCTTCTCATTATGTATTGTCGGCGAGGGGGCTTTTACGAGTGGCGAAGACGCGCCAATTTGTTGTGTTATCCAGTTGTTCATTTAAACGCTGAAGATCTTAGATTATACTACAGTTGCTAAATTTAATGCATTGAGAATCCTTGTACTTTTCTTAAAAAGAACTAAAAGTTTATATATGCTTTGACTCTCATTTTTTTGTCGCAAAAGTTCCAAAGTAATATGTATATAAACATTATCATCATCTGTTAGAAACTGCTTGCTAAATTGATTTTTCTGCATCATCCACTCGTTATCAGCATTCTGATAAAAAGCTTGGTTAGTATCAAGTGATAACAGAATCATTGAATTCTCAAAACTTGTGAGTTGCAGAGCTCGATCAATGTTTGGAAGATATGCTTGTTTCTCTAGAAATGCAACCGTTTGATTTGAACTATTTGTATATTCTATTTCTTCTTCAAAGCCTTTTTGAATGATAATATATTTCCCAAGTCTCCATATAGGATCAATTACTATCATATCAAGGAACTAAGTTTAAATGTTGTGAAAGCCACGTATCTAATTTGGGGATGGATGTTGCGCCATTTCTTACGGCATAGGCGCTTGGACTTAACGATTCATTAACAAATTCTATATTATTACTAGAACATGTTTTATGTATCTCAGCTATGAATCCACCAAAACCATTCTGAGCTAATTTTTTCTCGAATGGCTTGGCGAGTAGTGGACTAGGTATCCTCGTATTTCCCATTGTATGTATAACTTTCTTAATGGTATTAGTGTTATTAAGAGTAGTGAGAATTTCCTTGTTAAATCCTTTTGCCAAGTTGATAGTTCCCTTGAGGACTTTTCTAGTAAACACCTTATCGTCAGAAAATTTTTTAAAAATATGGTCATCAACATAATTCTTGATAAGATTATCATCTGAACCACTGAATTCAATTGAGTTAATAACATCTAAACAACAAAATTTATTATTCATAATGCTCAACTTTCTCTTAAAACCATTTACTGGGTCAAAAAAGTAATTTTCCTCAAATCCAATTATAATTGCGATCCTCTTCCAGAAGTAATTGCCGCTCCTCCCATAATAATAGTCAACCTTTTCACCAATTGCATTATATGGATTAAATGACCCTATTACCAAAGTTTTTGGAGATAATATTTGTTCAGGTTTAGTCCAATTGTTCTGGATGGACTGATGAAATATTGTGTGCATTTTACATGATTTTATCCTTAAGCAACTTCGCAACCTCCGGTATGTTTTTAATATTACTTCGTATTCTAGCAAACCCAATTATTGTAGGTTCGCCATTGGAAAAGCTTGAAAAACCACAATCATTGCTCCAATTACTTTCCGATGGATCTTGATATAATGAGCAGACTTTCCTATATATTGATTTCCCCTCGCAGATTATGTACTCTGGTTGAATGATATTTATTAACTGTTTTATAATTAGGGCACTTTGGGTATTATATCGTTTTCCTAAACCTTTATAAACTTTGTTCAAGGTCTGAATATGATTCATTTGGTCTGTGATTATGTGATAATAATTTGTCTTCATCGTAGAATTAAATAACACATCCGATAACTCTGCTGCAGCAAAAGCCTTTTTCATTTGCATTGCTAATCGATAATTTGGTTTATCAGCTAGGTATTCCAATTCGTCAGATGGTCTGAAATTAATATTCATGGCCGTTGTTTTCTCATTCTTCCCAGGATTAATGCCTATAATAAGGATTTTAGGATTTTTAATTAAGTTGCTATACCAAACTTTAAATCCACCAAAAGCATTTATTTCTAAATTTTTTTCCTTAATGAGTGCATTTAGTTCCTCATAAAATTCATTTGTGGGGGTTTCCCATTCTGTAAGTGTCATTATTATTTTTAAGTATTATAGCTGAAGATTGTTAATGTATTCAGGCATATCAAAATCATTTACTCCTAAATGGAATGATGAATATAATGGGTGTCTGGGATGCCCAGAGTTTGTTAATGTTCCAATTTTCAACCATTTGCTGTTATGTTTTGTGCTCAACTGATAAATGGAATTGATGCATTTCTTGAAATATTGTCTTTCTCTTATCTTCTCCCCCCAACTAGCCATAATCATTGAATTAGGTATATTCAATAGTATAGTCTCAATATGCCTCAAATTTTCTTCCATTAATAATTCATTAATCTCCAAATGTAAATCACTAGGGTTTGTTGCTCGTTGAGGATATAAGTTCAGCATAATAAAACTATCGAAGCCATTTCCCTCTGCAAAACCCATAACTTTTTTTATTGTTGGATCAGGGATACTGTCGTTTGCTATGCTCGGATTTAGACCAATCACCAACAGTGGTTTTTCTCTGGCGTTTCCTAATACAAATCGATTTGTGTTATCGCTATTGATTTCATAAACATTAATATTGTATTTCATATCTTAAAGCTTTTTCCAATCATGAAATGAGCCATTTGGACAGCCGTTACTAGACGGATTGCTATCGGTCTGAATATTAGTTCCACACTTTTTACATAAATAGTTCTTGGATCCAACTTCACCAAGTTTGTTCCAATCATGAAATGAGCCTTTTGGACAACCGCTGCTTTTCGGAAGAGAGTCTTGTTTTATTAATGTTACACACTTTTTGCATTGATACCAATTGAGGGACATATGATTTAGTTTTTTTCGCTAATATAGAAATAGGCATTGCTCTTTGGTTACTGGAAACCGTAAATACTTATATTTAAGTATGCGTTACCGTTGTGTATGGAGCAATGGTCGTTGCAGTAAGTTTCGCAGAAGATAAAAACTTATATCTTCAAAAAATTAAGTACAGCAAGCCATCAGGCAAATGTAATTAATCACTTCATGACCAGTACTTATGTTTGAAGCTTAAATAGCAAGTTTAATTCTGATATATTAATCTTATTTCTTCAAGTACTTGCTTTGCAATTACTGTAATGTCATTTTTAGCTATTGGAAAGGAACTAAAATATGCTGAACAAAGATATTCGAGAGGAGTTATACGTTTCTTAAATGCATTATATAAATCCCAATCCAAATCGGTATACTTAACCATAACCTTGCTTTGTGCCCTATTACCAATGGTAACATCCACATTACTATCATCCCATTCAGACAATTCCAAAATTGTAGATTCTATGTCAATCATTCCACCTTGAAGTGTATTGAGACAGAATCCAACACAGGTTCCAAATTCTGGCAATCCTTGTTTGCTTGCAAAGTCGCCCGTTTGGGTATATGCAGATCCATCCGCAATATATGAATATGTAATATTCGAATTTTTACAAACTCTTCTGCAGTATTGAAGGAACGAAGCTATATCTGAAGGGTCATTGTAACTAAATGAATCTACAATCTTATAGATATACCAACCAGACTCATTAAAATTATCTTCAACTAGGGGAGGGCTCCCTCCTGGGTAGTGATGAAGGTAATTTACAGACTTATATCTTATGAGTATTGCAGCATGTCTAGGTTCATGGTTTTTAGGATCAATCATTACGGCAATTGAGACGAAATTTTCGGGTAAATCATGATCATTAAATTTTGAAAGAGAGTCGTGAACTAGCATCTATATTCTATTATTTAAACTTTCTTTCCTAAGTGTTGTTGACAAACTTTCATAGCCAATATTGAGCATTGCTAATTTTTGAGTTTTAATAAAAGGCTTTATTGTCATAAGAATTGTTCTAATTATACCACGCTCAGTATGAATATTGTTAAAGATATTCATGAGGTAACTTATAAATTGGATGTTATCATTTTCGAGAAGCTCAATTAATTTGTCATGAACAATATCAAACTTTTCAAGTCCATGAGTTTTCAGAATTAACTTATGGAATTTCTCACACTCAGACTGTTCTTTTTGATTGTGGTAGTAGTCGATTAATGTATAGGTTGGCCTTTGATTTACTTTAGTACTTTTTATTGCAGAAATATAAACTGTATTATAAATAAATTGATTGATTTGGATTACCTTGTCTTTAGAGCATTCGATTTTAAATTCTTCATCAAATTGCTCAATATGAATGTTGGAAATTGTTTTACCACCTGCATCAAATAGTTTACCTTTCAAAAATACAGTTTCAAATTCTGTATCGAGCCGATTTCGTTTATAACGAAAGTTTACGCCCTTAAAAACATTAGTGAGATCATTTGTCTTATTATTGATTTTCCAAAATACCTGATAGCTAAGACCATTTTGTTTAATTCTATCTTGAATAGTTCGGAACGCTTTTATTTTATCCTTATCCCCCAATTTACCATTGACAATGTCTTTTATATCTTGATTAAATTGACGATTATTTGTTGGGGGAATAAGATTACTTTCAATGGAGCCTTTAGTTAATGATACTTTAAAGTCGGATGGGTTGTCATATAGATTGGCCAAAGTGGTAAAAGATTCAAGGAAGATTTTAAGTGATTCCACTGCCTCGATTGTAATAGCGTTTAATCTAAGCTTATTGCCCTTAGAGTCTTGGATGATTCTTATTTTTAATTCATTAGACATTGTTTAAAGAGATAAGTCTTAATTTTTGTAGATATCAACAAATAGTGGCTTTACTGATAACTGAACGCTAATGAAAGTAAACATAAAATGTTTATTCATGATGAGAGAGAGTATCAATAGTCTAATGTATAAATTTACATTTACAATTCAAAATTAGATGAAGAATGAGAACAGGTTTGTAACACTAAAATATAATGCTTTTATTATTTTGCGTACCGACATGCGTATGGAGTGAGGGTCGTTGAAGTAAAGTTCGCAGAACAATGCAACGTTATGTTTTATGCAATAAAACACGAGGCTTGGCGATATTGTTGAACTGTAAATTCATGTGAGGTAAGTCCTCAACAATGATGACAAGCTGAAGCCTGAGCGACCACGCAGGTACGCTGAACTGAGAAAGCGGTTAGATTTATCCAGGATGTAAGTGTAGTGAATTCATGAACGGAACAATCCTAGATAAATATAAGAGAGCTTTCATGAGGCGACTGCTTGCTCAAAAGAAAAACAATGACAAAGCGCAGCGATGGCGTGTTTGTTTTTCGTGAGCTTAACCTCGCCGAATACCTATCTTCCTAATCGGGTTTGCAGTGCCCCAACCGATGCACAACTGCCTAAAAATAATCGCAGAAACTTTTTAGAAAGCAGCACGTTCCTCAACCACTGAAATAAAGACTAAACCATCCCATTGCACTGCGTAAGCAGCAATGTTGTGGGATGGGATTGTTTAGGATGATAATATTCTTTATATTAGATAAACATTAATTAGCACTCTTTATGGATTTTATGTCGACCGCCATTATAACTATTCAAATTCTTGTAATTGTAACTGTAATTTACTTTGTTCTAAGCAGACTGGATAATATCAGTAAATCTAATATTCAACGAAATGAGATTTTAAAAGGAATTTACGATGAATTAAAACTTAATAATGGGAATAAAGACAAAATCATTCGTTAGATAGTGATACTTCACTAGAGAGAAATGCATTACGAAGTTAATATTTGATCTCAATGCGAATTAATGAACCATTAATTAGTTTACATTTATATAAAATAGCTAGACTTCCTTTTTGTTTAAGGATGTTAATGATGTCTGGAATAGATTCGTTACTAAATTTGGATCCCAACGTAACTTCTTTTAAGATATCATCAGAGTAGGCTCTTACTCGATTACTCCTATTTACAAGTGACTCATTAAACTCTCTAATTCTATATTCTTCCTCAAATCTCCATTTATCCAACTTACAATATACCCTAATCGAGCCCATTAAAGTGGGACTCATAAATGGGTGGATTATAGGAAGCTCTTTTCCATATATGACAGAGCCACCCCCACCAAATCTGCAAGAACGAATTAAAGAATTAGGTTCATAGCCGTAACAAATTCCTTGGTTATTATCTCCATACATTTGCCACATATCTGCATTTAATGGGTTGGTGCAAAGACTTAGCACTCCAGCCTTTTGGTCGTATGATTTCCATTCTTCCTCCTCGAAAGCTTTCATTTTTATGGGATCTTTAAACGGTAGATTGGCTGAAAGATACTTCACTTCTCGTTTTATCGCCTCATCATTCCATCTTGAATGCACCCTCCTAACGATTGGCTCACCCCATTTAAGTACTTCTTCATCTGATAACAGATCATATCTTACAGGTATTTTGCAGTCGAATTCGTCAAGGAAACCAGAGGGAGGGGCAAGATATAATTCATTTTTTAGAAGAACATTGTCACTATTGGGTTCTCCTTTTCCCCATGACCTATATTTATAGACCATCTCTGGCTTTTCGACGTTCTCTAAATCCGTAAAATCAGTTTCTACTAACTGAATCTGTCCCTCATTCATACTTTTGTTTATTAACTAGCTGATTTGCAATTAAGATATCACAGTGTAATTTTAATGAAAAACAGCCACATTTCTGCAGCTGTTTTCTAAGTGGTGTAACAAGCCACCAATTAATTTTTATTGCACTAAGTTTGGTATATAGTCTTAATAATTCACACGGCATAAAAGCAATTTATGATATTTGTTCAATCGTGCATAGGTGTAACGGTTAGTTTTTGGTTATGCGAAAGCTCAGTAGCAACTTTCTCATTGAAATATTGTATACAATCCTTATGAAGCGAGCCTATGTAAACAAAAGTTTCGACTTGTTCGGTGTATTCGTTTATTCTCCTTATCAATGTACTGGCCATTGGTCCAGAAAGCATTTCCTGAAACCTGTAGTCTATCGAATAAACCAAATTGTATCGACCTAGACCATCGCAACCAATTGAAACGAAGCAGAAATATGTTGCCAATTCTTTAATTGCTGCTAGTGTAATTGGGGTATTATTTGCTGTTAGCAAATCTGTTTCTATAATCTTTCGCAAGTCTTCATTATCCAACCAACCTTGAATTTTCTGAACTGTTATTCGTATGTAATCGAAGGCTTTGATAAATTTATCATTGCGTTCCCGGACGAAGTCTGGTGCATATTGAACTAACTGTGTGTTGTGAAAGGTTGTCAAAAAGCTGTTAAGGAATTCCGGCATTTGTAGATCAGGATTGGTATGCTCCTGTTCAGTCCATGACTTTATTATTATTTGCTCAAATTCGGGAAGATAGCCTGTAATTTCTAGCAATTCATTTATATCATGGTAGCCATCTATTTTTTTATGTTTTAAAACGCATGATATGATTAACTTGTCTAAATCACTATATGGTTGGATGTCTAATTCCTCGTGTGCAGGTTCAGTATTTTTACCGGAATCCTCTAGCTTCGGGCTTTTTCTCTTTAAAATATAGACTATAATTATTGCGACCATGACTATAACCGCATAAATTTGTAAGTGTTGTTGCATGGATGTAACTGAAGATAAATTGTTTTTGTTTGTAAAATAATACTGAATCAGCTAATCATTAAGAAAGCTAAATCACTTTGGCACAATTACTAAGTTCATATAGGTAAGCCAATTAACTTACATTTTGAATATAAGTCGATCTGTTTCTTCTCTTAAATGCTTATAACGATATATCCTGCTGATTCCAAGAATCCTTAAGCTGCTCATTCAACAAACACTAACTCGCTAGGTCTGGCTATCTAAAAACGAAGTAATCAACTTTTATGAACCTAATATAATATTACTATAAAGTTGACTTAAAATAAGGTTCAATAACTGGGGTAAACTCCTCATTGAATATCCTTATGACCTCGCCTCTTCTTATTGGTTTTTTCGATTTCATATCTTTAAGTGTATTAAACCTTTTGAACATCAAGCCTCTGTGACTTGCAAATATAAATCCCAAACTTGAAACGTTTTGTTTAGCATCAGCAACCTTTGGTCTTATAACGTTCCACTCTCCATAAGATGAAGAAAGTTCTTCGAGTAAAGCGATACGAATCTTATCGTTCGTATCTGGGTTATAGCTCATTAACTCAAGCATGACTGAAACTAATTTATCATCTAAAAATTCCAAGACCACGTTCTTGATTGGCTCTCCATAAAGGTCATATTCTTCTGTATTAAGAACTTTAAGCCTTGTTAAATTTGGATATCCAGGTAAATCATCTGTTCGTTTAACACCTGTCCCAAGAGTTAATAATAGTGAGGCTCCTAGTTTAAACCCATTAAAACCCTCTACTTTATCTAGTTCGATACTGCGGGCATCAGCTTCTCTTTCATTTTTATTTTCATTTGGTTGTGGAGTTACGTATATTGTTTGGGTTTGTGGCATTCTATATCGATCATCAACTGGAACTTGTGGAGGAGGTATTCTTTGCACTGGTGGTAATGGCTTATACACAGGAAACTCGATTTGAGCTTTTACATTGAACGTGCTGATCGTGATTAGAGCAGTGAGAGTGATTTTAAGGGTCATAATATCATATTTTTAAGTAAAAGTAACAAATACTTAGTAATAGCTAAGTAGTCGATCGTTAATTAATTTATTCTTTAGCATGTGGCTAAAGAGGTAGTAAAATCAGAGATAGAAATGTTTGTAATCAGTAAAGCAAAGGCTTTAAGGGAGCAAGCTAATCTTAGTCAATCTGAACTTGCTTTTAAGCTTGATGTTTCTAATGGTTTTATTGGTCAGGTAGAAAGCCTTAATTCACCATCTAAATATAATTTAGACCATATTGATAGGCTTGCTGTAATATTCGGGTGTTCTCCTAAAGATTTTCTTCCTGAAACTAACGTTAATAAATAATCTTCCACCAAAGCTATTTTATAATGCTGGTATAGCAATACGGGAAACCGTAAATAGAATAATAAATAAAGCGCATCACTGCGCTCTATTTTTAAGATTCTAGTTTATCAACTGTAGCGATTGAAACGTAGTTGTTCTCTCCCTCAGCAACCCTGCGATAAAAGAAGTTATGATGCTGATCAGCTTCCTTGAAGTTTACCCTTAGTGCGTATTCAATTCCTCCAGTATTATCGTGTGATTGGGTAATCTCATAAGCTTTTCGAAGAAATAAATTTGTTAAGCCAGAACCAAAGCGTTCAATAGCTTCTCCACCAAGATCTATAAAGATATATGACTTTCCCTCTTTACTATTCGATAAGGTAATGTTCCAGAAGTAATTTAAGTGCTCTGAAATCATGTTGCTTTTGTATTCATTCTTAAGATGGTCAACAGTTGCATAAGTTCTGTACTTTGCTAAATCGAACTTTCTTAGTTGTTCTGTTGCAGCATCAACGATTAAATTGTATGCTTTTTGGACTTCAGTGTTCACCAATACCTGTTGTTCTGGTATTACGACAAATTGTGTTTTCGGTTGTGCTGCCTTTGCAGTTCTTGCTTGCGCTTTCATTTTGATTGAATTTTTAGTTTGAAACTTGGATTAAATGACAAATGCCTCCATCTGGAAGCATTCATTGTAAATTGGCATATAATAGAAAATCTGCCATTTTTAGGTGGCGCATTGTGTTAGAGTAAGTTTTGATGTAATTGTATTGTCGAAGATTATTGATCGATTTTGACTGGTTTAAATCCTTTTAGGATTGAAATGTCGTTGTGGATTAATGGTGAATTTTGGCAATTGGTAAATCTGACATATCAAGTTTTTAGATTCAAAGTAGCGATTTGCTGTAGGCTTCTTGTTCGACTCACAGAATTGAATTTTCAGTTGCGAAGCTTTAAATCATTTTAACTTCTCCTCTAGTCATTTGCGGGGGTATGAATTGATACAGGCTGGTTGGGCGGGGGATACTTGGATTTTAGAGCCTTGGTTAAAAATATATAAAAATTTTTTAAAATGGAGAACTCAGTTTAGCTATTGAATAAATAATATTTTTATTTCCATTCTCATCTATAAATAAAGATCTTAAAAAGGTCATTCCTGAACTTCTAACATCATTTGGAAAAGCAGTTTTTATACTTCCATCCTCATCATAAATTCTAAGGGTTAGGTAAATGGTATCTATGCAATCCAATACATAATTTTCATTGTAGCTATATCCAGCTTTAAAATATAGTGGTAACTGGCTTTTAATTGTAGATTTTATATTCATCTGTATTCGTGAAGTTTAAATTTAGGACAGTAAAATATTGGTCTTTAGCCATTGTAAATTACTGTCCTATTTTGGTTTGTTAAAATTTTAAGACACTTTTTTGAAAGTGATTAGATAATATTATTTCGTGTCCGGATCTCGATTGAATTTAGCGCTGTAAACAACATATCCTTTTGTATCAGGCTGTTTTATTGTCGTACGTGCGCTTGTCTTGAAATACTCTTGAAATAGCTTAATGCTAGCCCTTAAATTTAGCCCGTGTTTGTCTATAATAGCCTGCATGTGTTTAAGGATTATTTTAGTTGCGGCTTTGTAGCCATCCACGAAAGCGTGATTTAAATCATGTATAAATGAAAAGTTCCGCTTATCAATTAATTCAATTTTCTTTTTTACAGCGTCTTTCATTTGTTTTTTGGAATAGCTGTTTTTTATAAGTTCTTGCTCCCCAAGGACGTGATATGCTTGGTAAATATGGGGATAACTTCTTTCCAATTCTTTCATCACAACATCCCTATTATCAACTTGATAAGCCATTGGATTCTCAGTGAGTCTTTTAATTGTATTAACAATTAACTGAACTAACGACTTGATGGATATACCATTTTTTGCAACCTTATAATCCTTATCAGAAATCACGTAATTCCTTTCCTCAAAAGTTGGCTTAAAGTAGTTGTTGCAGTAAGCGGCTTTGAAGTTATCTTCGGATTCGAAAATTGTTTTTACGCTTTCCTCGTAAAGGAAATTATCAAACATATAATGGTTTTTGGTACCATCTTCATTTACAAATTCTGAATATTTTACAAGGGCTAGAGCCTCATCAAGTGTGTTCTTAGCACCCTCATTATTTGCAGAGTTTCTAAGTGTTTTAATTGTGCTATAACTTTCCTCGCAGCCCTCTAAGTAGCCAATAGATTCTTCATGAGTTTTAGCGTCCAAATCCTTGTCGATATTGGTTATAGCGATAATCTTATCAACACCATTTCTAAACCTGCCAACGATTTGAACCGCCTCAGATCTTGGATCGATCATGGTGTGTCTGGCAAAGAATAGATTTGTTGCCATTATTACAATTGGATTTACATTCATCATTATGTCAACTGCAGAATTAAACCTGCTTGTAAAAAAATTGATGTTGGCAAAAGATGATCTGTCATCTGATGGGACGTTATCAAAGGTATTATAACCAATTGTTTTTAACGTGTACATCTTCTCCTTTGAGCAATAGATGTGGCACTCTTTCTTAATCTGTAAATCTTCAATTACCGATGTAATTGCTTGAATGGAGTTGAGAAATATACATAACATAGAGTCTTGATTTTCCTGAATTTTTTCCTTTAAAAGAACTGATACATTGTTTGTTATCAAAACTTCCACTGGTTTGCCATAATCGAATGTTGGCTCAAGAATTACTTGGGTAAAGTTTTGCTCAATAAATCGTGGATCACTCGGAACAACTGCCGTTGCTGAAATGAATGCTTTATTCTTGAATTTAAAGAAATCATCCATTGGCAATATAATTTTTTTGCGGAAGGCAACGTCTTTCATCGTTCTGTCGCATTCATCAAAAAGAAAGTAGTATTCTTTAAAAAGTTCGATTTCAAGTATTTCAGCAGCTTCTTTTACCTTAAAAAATGATTCAGGAGTCACCATTATCTTTTTATACTTAACACTCGAACTTGACATGTAATTTATTACATCATCGACATTTACTCCCTCATAAACGCCGAAAACTTTCCGTTTCAAATAGGTTGCTTTTCTCTTGCCCTTAATAACAGGAACGTTCGCCTCCATTATTAGCGAATGACGGTCTGTTTCAATTTCAAGAGTTGTAGCCTTTATACCAGGAAGTACTTTAAAATAAATTGTATTGGATTCTAGTTTTTTTAGTATGTCAGCCATTACTTGGCCAAACTGTATTTTTAAGGTTTGAATATCTAGCATAATCTAAGTCAATATAATTCCATCTAGCTTAATTAGGCTATTAGAATTTGTAATAAAATTTATGAGTTAAAGGGAGCGAGAATACACTCCCTTATGAATTAAGCGAACGTTTTATTGAATAGCTCTTCAAAGGTCATATTTATAAGGATATAGCCTAAGAGATAATCTGTTACAAGACTCTCGAGCCCTAGGAGACATAGGACTTTGTAAGATTTTTCGGCTTTAGGATCAAATTCACGAATCTTGATATATTTTATAATTTCACCGTGCTCTATCCTTTCTACTGATTCTATATCAAAATAACGATTCTCAGCGATACAGGTAATTAATAGTTTAAATTTTGCAATTTGACTTATTTTGGCACAGTTGAAGAAATTTCTCATCTCTGCCTTATTCAGTTCACCATTATCTGTTTCCCAAATAGTATGTTGATCATATACGGATCTTCTATCTGGGGAAATATTTAATCTGGTGTTGTTTTTATCAATCCAGTTATTTACAGATTGAATTATATTATACTTTGTTCTTGCCATGTTTTGTTGAAATTTGGACACAATGAGCCAATACGTTGTTTTGCATCGTCATTAGTCGAGTGTAAAAAGTTAAATTGAATAGGAGACAGCGCTATCTCCTATTTTAAGAATTGTTATATGTTTACTTCGTGATAAAGCTTTTCGAAATCGATATTGAATGCTAGCATATTCCACGTATATGCATTCATAATTTCATCCAAGCCGTCAAACCATACGAGCTTGAAACCTGTTGATCCATTCTTTCTTGTATCATTTATGAAATAATACTTTTCACCTTTTGTATCAATTAAAGGAAAGGTTGATGTATTAAACTTTTGCTTATTGTTGAGCATTTCAAAGTAAGTTTTGTAGCTGTAATCGGGAAATAACACTGCACAAGAATTGGCAATTAAGAGTGCACAGAAAACGGCAACAAGTGTGCACAGTTTTACAAAGCTAATCTTCTGGTCCTAACTTGCAAATATTGTTTTCCTATTTTCCATTCTGTAAGATTTTCCCGCAAGACTGATTACCTCACACCGGAATAGAAGCCTGTCCAGCAGAGCTGTGGCCAGCACCTCATCATCCAGCATTTTGGCCCAGTCAGCAGGCATTTTGTTGGTGGTGATAATAAATGAGGTGCTTTCATAAAGTTGGTTTACGAAGTTAAAA
>NZ_SJSN01000036.1 GCF_004331675.1 Pedobacter frigidisoli
TACTGTAAATGTTCATAGATGGCTATTTAAAATCCATGGCCTGGGACAGACCATCTCGAGCATGCAATTTAATGGTAAAAGATGGCTTATAAAAGAGTATAATACCCAAGCGATTTGGATCATGGGAATTGTTACTATCCTATTATTCTACTATCCTCAGCTGACCAGCTACAACGTGGAAGTCAGAAACCTGGTTTTTATTATTTCGATAATTCTTATCGGCATATATTACCTCTTCATTAGGTACATGAAAAAATCGGGAAGATGGGCCCTGTAAATACAAATAATTTATTATGTATAATGCTGGCACATGAAAACCCGTTTGCAAACAACAAAGCATATATTGCTACTAAAGGGGTTATCACGTCATTTAGGATTCTGAGTTAATGTGTTTCGGTCAAAATTGACCACTATAATATCTTGATAGACAAGATATACTTCATCCAGCGATCATTTCAATTACCCTTAACGGGGAAGCGCTCTTGCTGCGCTCTGAAATTCTTATTAACGTGGATCATACAGACTCAGGATTCAAGCTTGGACTAGAAAATATTTGACAGCGCCTACATTTTGCATATGGTAACCGTGCTCCACTTCAGTCCATGCGTGCTGAAGAGGGATATTTCATCTTCGACATCAAGCTAATGATATGATAAAAATGATGTATCAACAGGATTGATCTATTGAATAATGATAACTGATGATATGGTGGATAAACCGCTGTAGATTGACCGCTTTTCGCCAAAATGATTGTGTTACAACTCTTTGTTTTCCAATAAACTTACAAATATTCAAAATTGGCGCCAGGGGGTCAAATAAGTTCGTTTGTCCGACTTACTACCTTTAGTCCCTCATCAAAGACATGATTGTGCCCCTCAGAAGTGGAGTGGATACCTGTAGATTCCCCCCTTTCGCCCAAGATAGTTTTACTACAACTCCTTGTTTTCCAATTATTTTACAAATAATTCAAAATCGGTGCCATAGGGTCGAATGAGTTAGTTTGTCCAGCTGATGATAAGGCAAGGTCGGTATTGCTTGCCGAAAGAACAGTTTTCCATCTCACCCTAACCGGATTACCAGAGTTGACGAAGACAGAAGTGAACCATAACACTCATAAATCGAGATTTTTTTACCTGTACTCGTGACCCCATAAATTACTTCATGCTTGCTGTCATCAAAATATGCAGTGAAGTCGGTACGCTGCATCAAATCTCCAATCAGTTCAAGCTTGATTATCTTTCCAGGCTCATAGGTCAAAATTCCCCCTACTTCAATCTCGGGTGAACTTGGGATAAACCATATTCCCTTTATTTCACGTTTTTCATTCATTTTTGAGGCGATACGTTCGGTTGTTATTATTTAGTTTTTTGAGAAACAAGGTGGTGTTCATTTAAACGCATTCAAATCTGAACGAAAAACCTTGGCTAGTGAGAAAAATGTCGATCTTCAAGTTACTACCTGCCCTGTGATGAGGGACGGAGACGTTTAGCTTAAAAATTCCTTTAATTTTTCGGTAAATTCTGCCGCTGAACTCGCTTGGATGAGTTTACATGGTCTTGATGAACCGAAAAGCTGGTTAAGTTCCTCGAACCTGTGCTGAGACATCTTGGTCAGCTCATTGTTATGTACGAACCAGAATTCGCCCTGTCGTCCTTTTTGTTTGTGGAAGAACTTTTGTATCGAGGACAGGTCGACCTTGCTGCTGGTGAGGTATTTGACCTCGATGTATAGGGTTCTCTGATTATAGGTGAATTCGATGTCAAACCCCCAATCCATTGGTTCACCCAACCGCCTTACCTCAACGCCTGGATAATTCTGCAGAGCCTTGACGATTTCGCTTTCAAAGGCGATGCCGCCTCGATAGCCCGTGAATTCTGCCTCAACCTGACTGACCTGGTTGTTGATTTCTTCCTGGGTTTCCTTTTCCTTGAGGTATCTAAGGTAATAGCCGTAAACGGCACCACCTGTTGCGGTTAGGGTAAAGATCACCGATAACCAACCCAGTAGGGGAACTGAACTTTTCTTCTCTTCCGCTTTGTTTAAATTTGGTGGTATGGTCTTTCTGATCAGCTGCGATTCGGCGATCAGTTGCTTTCTTTTTTCTAGTGGCAAAATTTATTGTCCATGAAAGAGGCCTCCAATTCGACCATGATCTGAGCTGTAGTGAGGGGATAACTTTTATTAAGAATAATTTCTTTTGCCTTGACCAGCGACTGTATCTCTGGATAGGTGCAGGTGGAATCGCTAAAGATCAATCAGTTCTTTGATCGATTGCGCAAGGCTGGCTTGGGCATTGTAGAATTTCTGTTTTTCTGCATCTTCTAGCCATGCAGGGACGTAATAGACACCGAAGTAGATAGATAGAATAATCCCGATCAAACTCATGATGTTCGATACGTTTTTGACGACGATGTTCCAAAGCGCTTTCATGATGATTTTTTTTAAAGATAGGGATTTGGATCAGATATGCACAGGTTAGGAGGATGTAGCCAATTTAGAAACTATAAAATGCCAGCGATGGGGTTTTATGGTTTCGCACAGCCCACACACAGCACGCAAGGATCATTGGTAAAACTGTACAAAAAGATCTTGGGATTATAACTTTGAAACTATAGAAATTTATCGTTTGGTCAAATTTACGGTTTCGACAAGCGTAACTAAAGGGTGTCTTTAGACAATCGATTAAATAAAGTATTCCATAAGAAGAGTTCATGACGGAAGCAATTTTCGACCTCATTGGGTTGCTTGGCTCGTCAACGCAGGATATCAAAATATGAAGATATCGTTCATGAGTTTTTGTAGAAGTGGTGAGGCAAAAATAAAACAGTAACAAATACGAAAAGGAGCAAAATTTTGAAGTTCCAAAAATAGTTAGCAAATTGCCTCTGTAAGTCAGAAAAGCACATTTTACCTCATAATAGGGCGATTAGGCTAGAAGACTCATAATCTTTGATTCCTATTAACCACTACGCCTTGACATGCTTGAATTCGTAAAATAAGTAATTTACAGTACAAACTTTCCTCCTTCGGTTACACTGCGTCAAAAATGTGTGCAAATTTTGTGCAAACCTACGGCAGGATTTTTCAAAAGAGGTTCAATAAGTATTGTGCACAAGATTATAAATAAATAATCCTTATTAGCCTCTGTCTATAGGTTAGAAGAGAATCATCTCAACCTTTACTCAATTCGATTTTTTATTAGTTTCGTTAAAAATATGCAGCGCTAGACACGCTGTTTAGGAAMACTTCAAAAAAAATAAAAATCTTGTAAATTTTGCCGAAGATTTAGTCCCGACAGCCATTGTATGCATTGACTATCGCTTCCCTATCCCTGACCGTGTATTTTTCCCCTTCTACCCATTCCTTCAACAGTGTCGGACAGTCTGCAATCAGTTCTGCGATACGCTTCTTTGGATTGATTACATTCAGGTAAACAACCTTATCATCCTTGATCATGATTGGTAACGTGTTCCCGGGAACATAAAGCTTATAAAATGATAGCCTACCCTTTACTACCTCATGAAAAAACCGCGWTTTGTYGCYCTTTAAGGACACAAACTTATAAACGGTATCAAAGTCTGTGACCACAAAGGCCTTAATGTCGGCAGGCTTTATTTTTTTTGCTCCGTCAACTCCTTCAACCAGAATTGATCTGGAGAACATCGATAAATCTGTTTTGCCACGGATATTAATGTAGGTTCTTATGTCTGCTGCGACCGTGTCATTGCTGTTGGTAATATAATATGATGCCCTGTCCTGCGAGGAAGCATAAAGGTTCATAAGCGAAAATAATAGTGAGAATAAATATTTCATGAACAGTTTGTATGTTACTAATATATGAAATTAGCTGTTCTAAAAACAACATCTAATCAATTATAATCTGCACAATCCGCTGCACTTCCAGCAAAAGCTGGAAGAAGACCGTATCAGGCTAATGATTGGACCGGCAAAATGTGCCCAAAGAAGCTTATTTGGACAGACCAGACTAGTTACCACTTATTGCCAAAAGCAAATGTTCCCTCTATATGCCTACAATCAGCATGTTGAAGGTCCGAATTGGTGGGCAGGGATCAATCAAATTGCCTATCCACGGTATCTCATTTTTCATTTGCCTTAAAATAACATTTGGTTTAACAGCTGGATAAACCGCGATCGATTGACCCCGTCTCGCCAAGAATAAATAAACTATAACACCCCATTTTCAAAGCACTTACAAATAATTAATAATTGGTTGAACGGGGTCAAATAAATTGGCTTGTGCACTAAGCAATTATTTACCCTATTATTTTATATTCTTCTCCACCTTGGCATTTTGCCCGGCTAGGATCTTCCATAAGCCATTACGCTTTACCAGTACGATCATCCTGCGGAACTCGAAAGTCTGCTCCGGAAACCTTTCATCGCCGTCCAAACCAGTACGCACGTGAGCGATTGCGAGATCGGGATGAGAATAAGTGATATCCTCTATGGCACGGGTGTAGTACCGAGTGGTCTTAAAGTACGTAGTGTGTACCTGATTATAATGGAATTGGATATCCTCTCGACCTTTATAGTAGGCGCCAAACCAATTTACCCAAGTGGCGTCTATGGTATAGTTATCTGCCAACCCTTTGGAGTCGTGCTTATTCCAGGCTTCTTCATATTTTTTGACAAGCAGCCTTATCGCCTTATTTTCCTTGGCAGTATCTATAAGCTGGCTGTTGGCCTTAAGACCATACACACCGCATAAAAAAAACAATAATATAAACTTAAAATTAGCGATTTTCATGAGAACTGAAATTATGTTGTAAAGAATCAATTAAAAATTCCTTGATATCAATGTAGCCTTAAAAACCTCAATCTTTTTAAATCCAAGACTAGGCTAGGGCCTAAAACCTCGGGTAATAAGCTAACCTTTATCGTATACCTTACCCTGCCACAGSGATACCCTAAAGATATATAAATTTATTGGCATAGCCCTCCCTGACATCAACCGAGTAAAAGGTTGTCAACTGACGCCATCTTGTCAAAAATATTTTTCCCATAACACTTATATTTATGTACATACGAATAATTAAAAATTGGTGAAACTGTTTCAAGATTATTGTTTTGTCGATCCTATTTAACACATACGTTGAAGAAATTCTTTACACATCATCAGAGTTCACAAACGGATTATCCGATAAAAACCTAGAGCAATCTCTTTTTCAGACACTCCCCTTGAATCCTATTTTTACCGAATTCAACAGCCGTTTTAGCTGAGGTGATGATCCAGCAGGCATTGCCGACGCCTGCACCGAAATTTCGGACCGGCTTGCAAAAATGGTCTGGTCTTTCATCACCGCTAGGTTACACCAGTTATCCGCAAGTTACATCCTGTATCTTGCAGAGAGAAAGGAATGAAACTCAACCGGAATTAAATGATTAGCGTTATTAACATAGATTTCAGCATCAATATTGTCCCGTTCATTTTGTCAAGCATAAAGTAATAGCTGACAGAATTTAATCGTTTAAGAATGTCAATCTTTTTTACTATTCCCCATTTGCCGAACTCGTCTTCGATGAGATCACCTACATTGATCGCATCAAGTTCAGAAAAGGTGGATGTTCTTTTAATTATCTTGCGTCATGTTAAGTTATCTCAAAAATATTTATTTCCAAAAATTACTGAATTTCGCAAGATTCAGACCAGATTTAGGTTGTTAGGAATCTATAAAGCATAGTTCAAGTGTGTATCATGATATTGATTATAGGATCGTCCGATGTTTCTATTTTTCAAGCAATGTCAGAACGTTTTATTCATTCGGGTACTGAGGCTTTATTGATTTAAAATGTCCATCCAATACTAAGATCGCCATAAAGTCGGTAAAAAATATCGTCACCTACCCTCTTTTCGGAAAACCCATCCTTGTCATAGTTGAAGGAATAGAACACCGCATTTCCCCCAAGTTCGATATAGACGGATTTTTTTTTCTGAGCGCTGGAAATAGGCACAAGAACGAATAAAAGAAAAAATAGATTTTAAAACTTTCATATCAAGGTTTTACTGTAGGCGGTATCAAATGTTCAGGAAGTATAAATCTAAATAAGCCGCCTGAGTATAGGAAATAAACGCCTAGAGCTACATCTAGTGAGAAATAACAATTTTGCGCTTGCGGAAGAAATGATAGAAAGCATCCCGATCTTGGCAATCCTCATCAACACCGGCAAAGACCCTGATAGATTTTTTCACTTCCACGTATATTTAATGAATACTAAATAAAATTTTATTAAAATTGTGATTATTGACACCCCAATATTCAATGCTATAAACTCATTCGATTGGAAGAGATAGATGAAAAATCGGCTTTCTTAAATTTAATTAATAAGGTCATGAATTTAGACGAAATACAAAAGGAGCATTTATTGAAGTTCGTGCGGTATGAAAAGGTTTCGAAAAATACCAATATACTCAAGGAAGGAGATGTATGTAGGAAATTCTACTTCAATCTAAAGGGAAGTATCCGGCTTTATTTTAGCACAAAAGCCGGTAAGATAAAAACAAGATTGGTGCTTTTTGAAGATGCTCCATTTACCGCCCTCCTTAGTTTTATTACAGGAGATCCCACTGCGGAAATCATTGAGGTTCTGGAAGACTCCTGTTTTGCCGTTATTTCGCGTGAAGATTTTTATGGACTGGTTAATGACCTTCCGGAATGGTCATCGTTTTACACGATGATGCTGGAAAAAACATATATCTACCAAAATTCGAGGTTAGAGCAACTCGCCACTCTATCTGCGAGCGAACGATATCAAAAAATCATGAAAGAGTCTCCCCATTTTATTCAGCGACTTTCAAATGGGGTTTTAGCTTCCTACCTGGATGTTTCGCAGGAAACTTTAAGCAGGCTAAAATCAAGATAGTTCTTTTTAAGTGAAGGTCAAATTATAGCGTATCCGTCCGTCCTAATCTTGCAAAAGCATCAATCATCTTTTAAATATTGAAGTATAACTTTGGCCGTAAAACCAGACTTTATTGAAACTTTGCGTTGAAGACCGAGACGTTGGGGAAAGTTGCTCCTGAATCGAATCAGATCCATTTTACACAGTTGGGAAATTCCGGTGCCCTGATCCTTCCTTATTCATGGAGGTGTGCAGGGAGGCTTTGGCTGAGGCTCTATCAATTTTTCAAAGCATGCAGAACTTGCAGAAAAGGGCTATCAATTAAGAGCACCTGGCAGGCCCGGATCTGAAAAAGCCCATCACGCGGCTGGAACATCCCAAGTAAGGAGGCGCTTTTGGATTGCAAAGGAACCTAGAAATAGTTCGCACCTTAGCGTTGCGTTTTTTAATATGGAAATACATTTCACTCTAATGTTACATGATCGAAAAAATGTTTTTTTTTGATGTAGGTCAAAGGATTACAACTAACATGTCAATAAATTTGTCTTGTCATCTAAACAGGATTTGATTGATCCTGAATTAAAAGTATATTAATATGGAAGAGTTGCTAAAAAAGCCACAAGGCAATACCCCGGAAAATTTATTAGATAAATTTACTATTAAAGGGCTTATTGAATTTGAGCGGTTTTGCCGGGATAACGCGCAATGGGATGAAATGAAAAAATGCTACAGCGCCGATTCTAAGGTTAAAATTTCATGGTACCAGGGATCCGGCCCCGGCTTTGTGGATGCATCCAGCAAAATGAAAGGCTATGCCCCTCATAAACTTTACGACACCTTGGTATGGCTCAACGGGAACAGGGCAATAGCTATTACCATGGCTACTATCCAGGTTAGAATTAATGTGGATGGCAACCTGCTTGAATTACAATCGGAGGCAAAACTTATCTTTAGGGTACAAAAAATAAACAGAGAATGGATCATCGCTGGTTTCGAAGCCATCTATGAAAAAGATGCCCTGGTGCCTGTCACTCCTAATAGTAGTATCACAATCCCCACGGAAGAAATTTCCAAGTTCAGGCCCAGCTATGCAAATCTATGCTATGCCTTAAGCAAGGAAGGCCATCCTGTGGCACAAGATCTTCCCGGCATTGATAAGCCGGAAATGGTGGCTAAATTATACGAAGAAACAGAAATATGGCTGAATTCATAAATTAATACGAAAAAAATGAAAATTATAACAATAGAAGAGCACTTTAGTTCTGCAAAAATCACTGAAAAGATAAAGCAATTTCGCCTGAAAAATTCTGGCGGCATTGGTTCTGAAAATAAAGGCATCCAAACCTTATTCAATCACTACCTTCCAACAAATGATGACATTGAGGATGTAGGTATCCGACGAATCGATTTTATGGATAAAAGTGGCGTGGATATGCAAGTAATCTCTTATGGGGGAGGAAGTCCCCAGTCCTTGCCCGATCCTGCCCTGGCTATCGAATTATGCCGGGAAGCAAACGACGAGCTTCATGAACTGATCGGAAAGAATCCAACCCGGTTTGCAGGATTTGCCACATTGCCCGTTGCCGACCCCGCTGCTGCCGCAAATGAACTGGAGCGCGCAGTAAAGGAATTAGGATTTAAGGGTGCGATGCTGGCCGGAACCTTTCAGGGTAAGTTTTTTGATGCAGATATTTTCTATCCCATTTTTGCAAAAGCCGCCGAACTGGATGTACCCATCTACATGCATCCAGGTTTAATCGACAAGAATATTGCAGATTATTACTTTAAGGATGATCGCTGGCCAGAGTTGGTTAATTCCATCTTCCCAGCAACCGGGTATGGATGGCATATGGATAGCGGCATTCATGTAATGCGTATGATCCTTTCCGGCATCTTTGATAAGTTGCCTGACCTGAAATTGATCTCAGGCCATTGGGGCGAGTTCGTGCCTTTCTTTCTCTCCAGAATCGACAGCGAAATAAGCACTGTTGCCACTAACCTCCAGCATCCGTTTTCCTTTTATTATAAAAACAACATCTACATTACACCAAGTGGTATTTTTGATGAGGCGCAGTTAGGTTTTGCGATAACGGTTATGGGTGCAGATCACATCATCCACTCGGGCGATTATCCTTATCTGATTGATAATGACACGCGAAACTTCCTTGAAAAGGCGCCTATATCGGATAAATATAAGGCAAAAATAGGCCATCTCAACATCGAAAAGTTATTAAGGCTATAAACGTATCTGACTTAAAAAGATGGAAAATGTAAAAAAAGAAGTCATCGGCGTAACCAGTAATATATTGCCCGTAACGGGCGCAGAACTATATTATGAAACTAAAGGTAAAGGCCCTGTTATATTAATGATCCCCGGTGCAAACGGAGACCACTTTATCTTTACACCCATTCGCGAAATATTGTCTGAAACATTTACCGTAGTCACTTATGACCGCCGTGGATTTTCGGGTTCTAGATTAACGGCTGAGCAAGACTACACCAATCGTATCGACACCGATGCAGATGATGCGGGGCTTTTGATCAAGCACCTGTCTGCTGATCCTGCTTATATATTTGCCTCGAGTTCTGGCGCATTGGTTTCCCTCCAGTTGATCATCAGGCACCCTGAGATTGTTAAAGCGCTCATACCGCATGAGCCTACTGCCCTGAAATACCTGCCGGATGTTGACAAGTGGAAATCGTCTGTACAGGAAATATTTGACATCTACACCAGGGAAGGCGGCACTGTTGCAAAGAAAAAATTTGTTGATGAGGTCCTTCCTGGGCAAAAAGACGGCCAGTTAATGTTGAGTAAGGGCGATGCACCAAATCCCAATGAAGCTTATTGGTTTGAACATGAGCTTAGGCAATATCCTTCAACTGATTTTGACACCGATAAGCTGCAGGCCGTTAAGGATAAAATATTGTTTTGTGTGGGAATGGATTCAGTTCACACCATGCCGGCCTGGCCTGTCACCAATTTAGCCAAACAGTTTGGAACAGAAATTTTATCTGTGCCTGGCGGCCATCTAGGATACGTTTTACATCCCGCTGAATTCGCAGAAAGTCTCCGTAGAGGTCTACAACAACGGGGCAGAATTTAAATAAAAGGAAATGGCAAAGTTGTTTTATATATTCAGAAGTGGTAATGCCACATAAATATGACGGGCAGTTACTTGTATTGAATAAAGCATCCTCGGTCAATCTTGTTGCTGCATTAATAAGAAAGTTAAAACTTGAACTGATCATTGGGATTATTGGAAATTAGCTTATTGATTGTGGTTTTTCAGGCGTCTTCATCGAATCAAAGAGGGAATTCTTTAAGGTTGGCGATAAAGTCTACGGCATGAATTCCATAGTTGAAGCTTATTGTAGAATACATATAGCCGATGAAAATTCAGCCGCCCTGAAGCCTAAGAATTTATCATTCACCAAGTCTGAAGTCTTGCCGATGGTAGCTTAACAGCATGGGAGGCATTGGTAGATAAGGGAAGCTTGAACAAAACGATAGCCAAAACACATCATTTTTTAGAAATTGGTAGCTCGACTGGAAAACTGCCATAGAGATTTAATTAATTAAGAGCCGGGATCTATATTAGAGATGTCCCATTTTTTTATATTACTACTATTAAATAAGTTCTGAATGAATGTTAAGCCATCCAATTGATTTCGATAAATTAATAATATATAACCTCCATTCCTGTCCCGAGCAATATCTTCAAGGTTCAGGTAGGGAAGAATACTTCGAAATGATTTGGTTCAGTTACAAGGATTCAGCGTATGAGGATCAAATTACGAATAAACAGTATGCCTATCTAATTCCCCCTTTTCGCTCAGCTCAAGTAGATACAAATGATATGAATGGCTATCTCATTTCATTTAAGCGTGAATACCTGGAAGAAGATGACAAAGAATATGCGCTGGAGGTATTCAAACTTTTTAATATGCAAGGCCAGTATTCTATTATCCCGCTTGACAGCGATGTGAGTATGCGATTTAAGCACCTCTTTTCCCTTCTAATTGATGAGTACCAAAATCCAAAAGGAACCTATTTGGTATTAAAGTCTCTTTTAAAAGTATTCTTACTAAACCTGATAAGGTTAAATCAGGATGCCTTTCTTATACAAGATACCAATCAAAAGCGTGTTTATGAATTTATAGTGTTAATGGAAAAATACTATAAAACTGAACGTAAAGCATCTTTCTATTGTAATAAATTAGGACTTGGAGAAAAAAGGCTGAATCAAATATTAAAGGAAAAAATGAATAAGTCATTAACTCAATTATTGCACATTAGATTAATTGTAGAGGCGAAACGAAAGCTAATTAAAAGTGACCAGACAATCAAAGAGATCGCTTATGATTTGAATTTTGAAGATAGAGGATATTTTACGAGATTTTTTAAGAAGCTTACCGGCCAAACCCCAAAGGATTTCAAAAATGGATTATTACCAGATAGGTTATAAAATCTAAAAAAGAGCCACATAAAACCTTTTTATACTAGAAAATTATAAAGAATAAAACATGTGTTAAACCACTTTATTGTGACTTTAACCCTGTTTTCAAGAGCATGAGGCTAAAAATAATCACCCAAAGAAAAGTAAGGAAGTCCCAAAATCTGAACGTTCGCTTAAGGAACATATTTACTTTTGGATCTAAGAAATGAATGTAGAAATAGGCATTGTTTTGTATCTTAAGTGTATTTATAAGTGTTACAAGAACTAAGGTCATTGCTACTAAAAAGTGAACACCATGCACCATTACAATAACAAAGGTTATATCCTTATCTTGATTGTTCAGTAAATTAAAAGTATAATCCCATCCAGAATACTGCAGAGCTAAAAATAGCGAGCCTAAAACAAGCAGAGCAATTAAATAACACTTGAATTGTTTAATTCTGTCATTGTTTTTGGAATCTTTAGCCTTATAAACTATCCAGCTACTGGCAATCAGCACGATTGTACTTAAAGAAAATTGAGAAGGAATTATAAATTCTTTCCCTGTGTCACCAAATATTATAAGAACTGTAAAAGGAAGGAATAAAATAGCATTTGAAATCAGTAGTAAGATAAAGGGAAAATCTTGCTTAACCGGACCTTGTTTATGCTTTATGACTTCTTTCAATCTATTAATCTTGTGCATTTTCTTCTCGCTGATTAATCCATTCTTTCTGGATACGTTCAGATTCTGCATTTCCTTCAAAATCATGTGGCATATTCGAACTCATGGTTTGAGAGAATGGTATGGTTTGAGGAATGAAATCGTCTATAGCTCCCGGTTTACTATAATCATATGGCCATCTGTAAACAGTAGGTATTTCTCCCGGCCAGTTTCCATGTAAATGTTCAACAGGAGTTGTCCATTCTAATGTATTGGCATCCCATGGATTCCGAGTGGCAACCTTACCTTTAAATATAGAACAGAAAAAGTTAAAYAAGAAAGCCACTTGCGCTAAGGCAGCGACAATTGCCGACCAGGTAACCAGTACATTAACGGTAACCCATTTTTGCATAAATTCAAATTCAGTAAAGGCATAGTAACGACGAGGAACGCCATCTAATCCTAAAAAGTGAAGCGGGAAAAATACAAGGTAGGCACAGATAAACGTAACCCAGAAGTGTAAATATCCAAGTTTTGCATTCATCATTCTGCCAAATAATTTAGGATACCAGTGATAAACGCCTGCAAGCATTCCGAAGATCGCAGCTGATCCCATCACAAGGTGGAAGTGCGCAACAACAAAATAAGTATCATGAAGATTAATATCTAAAGATGCATTACCTAAAAAGATTCCTGTCAAACCTCCAGAAATGAAGAAGGAAACAAGTCCGATCGCAAATAACATGGCTGGTGTGAACCTGATGTTACCTCTCCACAGGGTAGCTAAATAATTAAATGTTTTTACTGCTGATGGTACAGCAATGATCAGTGTGGTAATCATAAACACACCACCCAGCAACGGATTCATTCCCGTTACAAACATATGGTGGCCCCACACGATAAAAGAAAGAACGGTAATTCCGATCAAAGAGTAGACCATCGCATGGTATCCGAAAATTGGCTTCCGTGAATTTACAGAAATAACTTCTGATGAAATACCTAATGCCGGCATGATTACGATGTATACCTCAGGATGACCTAAGAACCAGAATAAGTGTTGCCATAAAATCGGCGAACCACCTTCATTTGGAAGAACCTGGGTGCCCATTACGATATCAGACAAGTAAAAACTAGTTCCAAAACTTCTGTCAAACACCAACAATACCACACCTGCAACCAATACAGGAAAAGAAAGTATTCCCAGTATAGCAGTAAGAAAAAGGGACCAGATGGTTAATGGCATTTTCCAAAAATCCATACCTTTAGTCCTCATATTCAAAATTGTCGCAACGTAATTTATTCCACCCATTAATTGAGAAGTAACAAAACAGACCATACTGATTAGCCATAAGGTCATCCCTAACCCCGAACCAGGAATTGCAGTTGGTAGCGCTGA
>NZ_SJSN01000037.1 GCF_004331675.1 Pedobacter frigidisoli
TCTGTCTAATCTTATTCATGCTGAGCAGTTTGTTCGCCATATTTATAGGGGTAAGCTTGATGCTTACCAAACCTATATAATTGGCGGGTTAAACTATGCCCAATTGCGTGATATGGTAAATATAGTGGTGCAGTATGTGTCGGAATGGCAGAGTGAAATAATCCTGCAATAAACCAAAAGTGGTGCACTTTGCCTCGGAATATTTAATTACCTCAAACAAAAACTGGTGTACTTTGGCTCGGAATGACTGGTGTACTATGCCTCGGAATGGGTGGTGTAGTATAGGTCGGAATATCCAATTGACATCTTGTTCTTTTTATCGACCTGAACTCTACGCTTGTAATATGCTTTTATTTCTGGATCATTTGCGATGCACGTTCTTACACCATTATGAAGTAAAGATTTAATTCGCTTATTTGCTAAAGGAGAAACTCTTGCCCTTTTTTTAACGCTTGTTCCCGAATCATGTTCAAATGGTGCAACCCCACAGTAAGAGGCAAAAGTTCTTGCATTAGTAATTGATCTAAACTCATTGGTATGTATAAGCATCTGCAAAGCCGTAACGGGGCCTATTCCCATTACAGAAAGCATAATCTTCATAAGTCGGTTACAATGATCATCATTTGTATAAAGAGCTTTGATCTTTATATCAATAGTTGTTATCAAATGCTCAATTTGAATAATTGACGGATTGCATAGATTGATATTTGCCGCGGATATAGCTGGATCAATAAAGTTAGTATCTTCATTCAGCGGGGTGGTTATGATAACACCAACCTTCACCATTCTTTCCCTTAATGTTGATAGGCTACTGAGCTCATCTATAATTTTTCTGCGAGGTACCCACAGCTTCAATTCCTGAAGATTCTTGATGAGATATCGAGCGATTCGAGCAGCATCGAGTTTATCATTTTTGCCTCTAATGATCCCGAGGGAGTTCTTAATTCTCATCGACGGTTCAACAACCACTTTTGCCTTCATCTTGGTTAAAGTATTTATCAGTATGAGACCATATACTCCGGTGACTTCCATTCCAAATATGGCATAGCCTAATTTGAAGCCTGAGATTTCTTTAAGTGTTATAACAAATTCCTTGATTGATTCCACGTTATTTGCGACTTTACCATTCAAAACATGCCCTCCTCCATATCTTAAGCAATAATTAAATGTGGCTTTAGAGACGTCTATTCCGATGAAATATTTAATAACAGTGAGCTTGCTCTCTATCATAATGCATTTTAATTAACAAACCACTCGAAAGTCCTTTGGTCAAATATAGATTCGTCTACAGCTAGAGATAGGTCGCCTCTGCCACGATAAATAACCACCTTTAGGCTTATGGTACTGAATAGATCGATACTAATAACTATCCTAAGTCTATCCTAAAAATGAAGATATCTATGGTTGAGTGATTTGTTACTACAAGATAAAAAAAAGCATTTAAATAGACAATAAGATTTCAAATCACTCTAAAGTCCTCTGGTTCATATACAGATCTTTAATCTATTTCAACATATAGGTCGCCTCTTCCTTGGTATAGTAATCGTATTTGGGCTTAAGATCGTTCATAGTTCTAACTATCATGATGGATAAGTCTATCCCAAAAACGTCTACACCAAAGGTTGAGTGATTTGATATTACAATATAAGGAAAATCGATTAAATTATTAAAGAGATAATCTGAATCGACAATCTCAAGATGTGTTACGCGATTTCAATCTATTAATAGCTTTGCTGATGAATGCATGATATAATTGGTGCGCCAATAGTGCGCCAATTCTCTAATATTACATAGAAATATGTTATATTTGATTACAATTAACAGATTTATAAATTACGCATAAAGCTTAAATAATCTGTTCCTTATATAAGTTTAAGGCAATTTAATGAGAATCTTAACAACAATAGTGTTTAGGTTTTCTCAGATTAAGAGTCTGTTGCTCTACCAGCTGAGCTAAGAAGTCGAGGGGATAAATATAGGATAAAAAATAGAGGTTGTGGGTAAAAAATTCAATTTAAAAGCTAAGTAGTAGGCAACTTAAACCTTTACATCTCCACCAACTTTTTTTGAATCCCCTCCGTTAGTTTCTTCAACTTCACATATCCATTTAAAGAACTATTCTGTTTATCAAAATCGATCTGTAACCAACCTTGTTTTGCTTTTAAGTTAAACTTATCTTTTCCATTTAAATTAACTAATAGATCAATATCCTGATCTAGTGAAAGCTCATTATTTAGCGCACTATCCAAGTATTTTTTCAGCTTGGCTGTTTTATCTTCAGCATAATTTGCCTCAAATCTGAATGCAGAATTGGTGTCTGTTGTATTTAAAGATAAGTTGCCCGATCTATTTTGGCAACTGTAGCCTAACGAAGCGAATAAAATCGCTATGCCGTATATGATTGTTTTCATGTCTGTATTGGTTAATTTGGTTACTGTTTAAATTAGTTAATTGCTGAAACTGTTTAATTATTAGGAATAGTTATTTGGTTAATTGTTTAGCAAATTAAAACTTACTCCTATGGACTTAGGACTCCAAACTCACAACTCCAAACTAAGAACCCGCTCTACCTTTAATATCGTCAGTTGCTGTATTTCTAGATCTTGCTGATTTCACATTTTGGTTACCGAAGTTGTAACTGATATTAAATGAAGCTCTTCTAGTGATATAATTATTTTGAACCCTTAGATTAACATTTTGGTAGTCCAAAGTTCCTTTCCAATAATTGGTTTGAAAAACATCGTCGATGTTTAATTTAAGTTTCAATGTTTTGTTTAAGAAACTTTTTTGCACACCCGTATTTAAGGCATATTGGTAAATAATGGTTTTCTCCAAACCTTTAACCCTTGGAGAATTTAGCCAAAAATTGGTTTCTATTGCCCAGTTATTGGCAAGTGTGATCGTGCTGGTCAGGTTAAAATTATAAGAGACTTTGCTTAATACAAAAGGTGCTCCCTCTAAATTGTCATCGTTAAATTTGTTATAAAAGAGGTTAAAATTATTCTGGAAATTCCACCATTTTGTAATCTTCAATGGGAAATATAATCCCGCAGAATAGTATTGCCCGCTGCCAATATTACCTTGCCCAACCGTAACTATCCTGGTACTATCATTCTGTGCGGTTTTACTATCTAAAATTAAATCTTTTATTTTCGAATAGGCTAACGAGAACGACAAGCCACTTTTATAACTATAACTCACTTCGAAGTTATTGGTAAATTGAGGTTTTAAATATGGATTTCCCTGTTGAATGGTGTACGGATCCATGTAAAAATTAAAAGGATTTAACTGCTGGTAGTTGGGTCTATCGATACGTCTTCCATACGAATAACGCAAATTACTATTTTCAGAAATTTTCTGATTGACAAAAACCGTCGGGAACAAAGAAAGGTACTTTTGATCTGCTGCTGTGTGATCAGTAACCAATATACCGGTGGCGTTGGTATATTCAGCCCTTAATCCAGCTTGGATTTGCCACTTGCCCAAATCCTTAGAAAGGTTTGCATAAGCGGCGTTTACATTTTCTTTATAAATGAAATTATTACTTTGCCCTACAATATTTTGCCATGAACCGTTTACTAAATTAGAAGATAAAAAATCGTTATTGGTTTTAACAAAACTACTTTTCAAGCCTGTTTCCAGCTTAGCTGTTTTCGATATTGGCCATGTAAAATCTACTTTGGAAGCAAAAATATTGATGTCGGTCTTACTGTCATTCTTAATGATGGTATTGTTATAGATAAGCCCATTTTCGTTATAAAAATTAGTATTAAAGTTTTCTAACCCCGTATAATTAAAACCCGAATAATCGGCATCGAAATTTAAACTTGCACCTTCTTTTTTAAATTCGTGCTTAATGTTAAAATTTGCGCTATAATTTTTATTAGGTGTATTGGCATCAGAATTTAAAACCAGCGAATTATTGTTCGTTATTCCAGATTGAGTTTCATTAATAAAGGTTTGCGAAAAATTATCCAGCTTTCGGGTACTTGTACTTCCATCAAACATAACACCTATGGTTGTTTTTTCGCCAGCATAATAATCTGCACCAAGCTTGGCTGCTAACCTAGAACCAGTGTATATCTTTTGAAAGTTTTGATTAAAAGCACTTTGCAAGCCATCATTATTGGTGGTTCGTTCTAAAAATAAGTTCGAAAAATTATTGTTTTTGGAGGCATTCGCATTGCTGTAAAAGTTCCAATTTTTGTTCCGGTTATTAATACTGAAATTTACATCAGAGCCATAAATATTCTTGGGTAAATTTGCTCTTATCGCATTGCGATAGGTTGATGAAACACTCCCATTGGTACCATAAGCTTTGTTTCTTTTCAATTTAATGTTGATAATTCCGGCATTTCCTGCAGCATCATATTTGGATGATGGATTAGTTATAATCTCTATAGTGGCGATTTGGCTGCTGTTTAAACTCCCTAAATAAACAGCTAAATCTGCGGTAGATAGGAAATTGTTCTTTCCATCAATCATCACCATTACCCCCGATTTGTTGTTCAATAAAATTTGCTCGCTCTGTCGATCAACTTGTACCCCAGGCGCTTTTTCTAATATTTCTAAAGCGGTACTACCCGATGAGACTATGCTGTTCTCCACATTTAAAACGGTTTTATCAATTTGATGTTCGATATAAGGCTTACGGCCTTGCACACTCACTTCCTTTAATTGTCTTGAACTACTTTCGATAATGATATCGGCCATTTTCAAATCTTCAGTTAATGAAAACTTTTCCGTTCGCTTATTTTTAAAGCCAACAATCGAGATCAATAAAACGTAATCACCACTCTTTTGCTTATCAAATTTAAATGCGCCATCAATATCTGTCGCTACAACTTTTGCAACCGTAGTATCTGGAAAATTTACTAGTTTAACAATTGCAAATGGCACAGCCACAGCCTTTTCATCAATTACTTTTCCTGTAACTTGACTTAATTTTTGGGCAAAGGAAACCCCACACACCATAAGGCATGCCATCAGCACTAATAAATTTTTCATGATTTTTTATTGGTTTAGCTCTGACAAATTTCTAACGCTTTAGAAATAATTTGTCAAAACTGATCTGTAAATTTTATTCAACCTTGATACCTAACTCTTCTTTAACTTCTTTAATTCTGTTTGATAGGGAATCTTGGTAAAGCGTATCGGTTGCCCTATTTTTCTTCAAAAAATCTAGATTAAGAAGTTCTTGTTTCAACTTATTCTTCTTAATAGCCTCCTCTTTTAACTGAGCTACGCATTTCAAACCATCTTCAGTCATTACCCAAACCGTATAATCGTTTTTATCATTTTCAGTTTCGCCACAATCCCACGTTCCATAATTGTTAATGTATCGGTAAGCATCCTCTTTTAAAATGATCCTCGTACCCACCGGAACTTCAAGGTTTAGCCAAACTTCTTGGTTTCTCCAAATGGTTCCTTTTCTCAATTGAAAACGCGGACTGAAAACAATAGCGGAATCCTTTAGCGAATATTTGTAATCTATATTTTGAGCATTTTGTAAGGCACTCGAGAAAGTTTTTCCTTGCGATTCGTATTTCTGCGTTAAACGAGTAGCACTGTTTTCGCTTTTCTCAATATTAATGCGAACGTTGTTTGGTGAAACAAAAGGTCCGTTTTCAAAATCATCGGTAACAATTTGCCTACTTTGGTTGGCATCAATGTGATAAGCAATGCTGTCTTCCTTGCTAAAATATTTACTTTTATCAATATCAATTACATAAGTTTTGAAAGATTTTAAGTCGGCAGATTGTGTTAATTCGGCATGTTGTTTAAACTCCGAAGATATTTTTGCAGCGTAATAACCAGCAGAAGCTACACCAGCTAGCCAAATGATCAATAAGGCAAATGAAAGTGTTTTATTAATGGCTTGTTTGTTAAACGCAACACGAATAGAAAACAACACGAGCGCCAGAATAGGAATGAAACACACAATAAATGCGCTGAATAAAATTACACCACGGCTGTTCTCGTTTACAATAGAGAATGGAAAATATTCGTAAACACTCGAATCCCAAAAGCCCTGGAAAGCTGCTGCACTTATAATAAGCGCCAACAAAAACAGAATGCCAAAAATGATAATGAAACCGGCAATTACCTTAAAAATCACTTTTCCAGTGCCACCAATAAAGCGGCCAAGCCATTCGAAAAACTCGCCAATAAATATGCCTATCTGACGGAAAATTGATCCAGTATGTTTACCTGCAATAGCTAAACCCTGATTAACGGCTAGTAGTTCCTCATCCAAATTCTTTTGAAAACCCTGTAAGTTTGCAGGCTCGCCTTTCATTTCCATTCTTTCGATACGCGATTTTGCTTTTGGCATAATAATCCAAAGGATAGCATAAACCAAAACTCCAGCACCACCTAAAAACACTGTAAGTAGAGTGGCAAGGCGAATCCATTTTGCTTCGGTATTAATGTAATGCGCAATACCCGAACAAACACCAGCAATTACACGCTCATCCATATCGCGGTATAATTTTTTCTCTGCATGGAACTGGTAGTTGCTATTTACTACTGGCTCTTCTTCATTTTCTTCGGCTCCGTCGAAATCCTGCACTCTACCCATTTGAGCAATTACAGCATTGACATTATTGGCGTCAACAACCTGTTTTTTCTCTTCGGTTAAATGCTCGGTTAAAAGTTCGGCAATACGATTTTCAATATCAGTTACGATTTCCAAATCGTCGGCGTGATTAACAAAATGTTGTTTTACTTCGTTTAAATAAATCTTTAAGAGTTCATAGGCACTTTCTTCGATGTGAATAATCGTGTTCCCTATATTGATGATGATGGTCTTTTCCATTTCTTTTTAATAATTATGAGTTGGCCCCTTTTTGAGAAATACCTACAGCATAAGCCAATTCTTGCCAGGTTTGATCTAATTGTGATAAAATATCCTTACCAAGTTCGGTTAAGGTATAATATTTACGGGGCGGGCCTGAGGTAGATTCTACCCAGTTATAGCTTAACAAACCATTGTTTTTAAGCCTGGTTAATAATGGATATAAAGTGCCCTCCACCACCAATAGTTTTGCCGATCTTAATTCGGCAATAATATCCGAAGCATAAATTTCGCCCCGAGAGATGATTGATAAAACACAGTATTCCAGAATTCCTTTCCGCATTTGCGTTTGCGTATTTTCTGCTATCATAAAACAAAGATATATGTTTTATACAATACTATGCAATACATAGTACTAAAATAGTTATAAGTTTATCGTTAAACACCTGATAATGAATTATATAATTTTAATTTTGATTTTAGCAACTCATCAGTTTTATAGAGAATACTTAGTAATTTGTATTTTTTGGAAAGCAGTTTCAGTAGTTTTTCGGTTGCAGCAGTCCTGCTTCTGCCTATAGTCCCGATAGAAAAAATCGGGCGCTATTTGGCGAAATCAGGTTTAGATTGGTTAGGATTTTGCAAGGAACTTACCGCCAAAGGCACACAAAAAAGTCTTAAGATTTATATTAAAGGAAGTCAAATCACCATGAATCTTCTGGAAATAAACCTATCTTTTCTGCGGAAATCCCTTAAATCTGCGGGAGAAAATTAAGAGATTAGGTAGTCTGCTTTTCATTTCCCGTAAGATGCTATCGAGATCCTGCTTGAGCACTAAAACTCCAATTTATACGAAAATGAAGAAATATGTCAAACTTAATCTATACAAATACTATAGAATTAATATATTTTAATAATTTTGCAGCACGTTAACTTATTTTCATGAAAACCATCATTGCAGCATTTTGTTGTTCGTTAAAATTGCCTGGCATCTGATCTTTTTCATCCCCATGAAAACACTATAGTATCTATGAAGAAATCTATTGCCAGCATCGTAGCCGAGGCAAACGAAAGTGGAGAAGGAACACTAAAAAGAACCTTAGGACCAATAAATTTAATATTGATTGGCGTTGGTTTAACCCTTGGTGCTGGATTATTTTCGATCACTGGATTAGCTGCTGCCAATCATTCTGGCCCTGCTGTAACTTTATCTTTTGTTATTGCGGCACTAGGTTGTGGATTTGCAGCGCTTTGTTACGCAGAATTCGCCTCGATGATTCCCGTTGCAGGTAGCGCCTATACCTACTCGTATGCTACCATGGGTGAGCTTTTTGCGTGGATAATCGGTTGGGATTTAGTGCTAGAATATTCTGTGGGCTGCGCAACAGTTGCCATTAGCTGGTCGCAATATTTAACCAAGTTTTTAGCAAGCTTGCATATTTACCTGCCTCCACAGCTTACTCTATCCCCTTTCGAAACCGCCAAACTTGCCGATGGATCTACCGTTCACGGAATCATCAATATACCTGCGGCCTTGGTGGTCGTTTTAATGACTGCTATTTTAATTCGTGGTACAAAAGGATCGGCGATTGTAAATGGTATTATAGTGTTCTTAAAGGTTGGTGTTGTTTTGGTTTTTATCGCCTTGGGTTGGCAATATATAGATCCTGCAAATTATCATCCATACATTCCAGAAAATACTGGCACTTTCGGGCATTTTGGTTGGAGCGGCGTTTTACGTGGAGCTGGGTTGGTTTTCTTTGTGTTTATTGGGTTTGATGCAGTTGCTGCTTCTGCCCAAGAAACGAAAAACCCAGCACGAGATTTACCGATTGGTATTATTGGTACCTTGGTAATCTGCACCGTTCTTTTTGGTTTATTCGGACACGTAATGACGGGCTTGGCTAATTATAAGGAGTTTGCCAATAGTGGTGCTCCCGTGGCTGTTGCAATTGCCAAAACACCTTACGGCGATTGGCTCGGTCAGGCCATAATCTTAGCCATATTAATTGGTTATACCTCTGTTATTTTAATTGATTTAATGGCGCAATCGCGAATGTTTTATTCCATCAGTAAAGATGGATTATTGCCAAAAATGTTCTCTGATGTTCATACGAAATTTAAAACGCCATGGAAATCAAATATCATTCTTTGTGTTTTCATTGCTCTGTTCGCTGCATTCGTACCCATGAACGTAGTAGGCGAAATGACGAGCATTGGAACCTTGCTGGCTTTCTTAATGGTTTGCGTTGGCATCTTAATCCTAAGAAAAACCGATCCAGAGGCGAAACGCCCTTTTAGAGTTCCTTGGGTTCCACTAATTCCTATTTTGGGCATTTTAACCTGTGTGGCGATGATGATTTTTCTGCCTTGGGAAACTTGGTTGAGATTGGCAGTTTGGTTAGCAATTGGCTTAGCCGTTTACTTTTGGTATGGTAAAAAGAACAGTAAACTAAAAGCCTTAGAAAACAGCGATATTAAAGGCTAATACACTCATTACTATACAAGTAAAATGATTAAGCTGTTCTTTATTTTGTACAGCTTAATCATCAGACAGATATATGAATCTGTATTTATAACAGTATAAATATCAATTATTTAAGAAAAAATATAAGTTATTAACAATTCCACAATTTTTTAATTATTTGGCGCAAGATTTGAACTAGGAAAAACAACCTATAAAAACATTTCCCAATGATTATTAAATTAGACACATCAGTTTTCAGGCTTGCCAGGCAAAAGACAGAAACAGTAAAAAAAGTTGCAAACCCTTTAACTAAGGAACAGTGGATAACCGCTGATAGAATTGTAATTACCGCAATGTTTATTGCTACAGTTGCTGGTGCAATCTTATTCTAATTTCAGATGATTCTTCAAAAATCCTCTGAAATCATTTCTTTATTCATCATTACGGCGGCCATAGTTCCGGCAGCAATTATTATAGATAACGACCTAAATAGGGTTGTGCAATCTCCTGCGGCATAAACACCTTTTACTGTTGTCTGTTGCCACTCATCAACTTTTATCGTTTTTAATTCGGTTAGTTCAAAACCCAACTGGACATCAAAATCTACCTGTTGTTCAACCTCGGCTCTAGCGTAAATAGAATTTAAGGCTAAACTTTGCCCACTTTTAAAAACTACGTTTTGAAGTATTCCATTGGAGTGTACGAATTCTGAAATTTCATCTTCCACAATCTTTATCGATTTCGATTTAAGCTTTTCAGTCTGTTCTTGCGTTAATGTTGATCGACCATTCGTTAAAATGGTTAAATCCTTGTTCCAAAGATTCAAGTTTTTGGCCATTTCAAAAGCATGATCGCCATTCATCATTAAGCCAATTTTTTCATCCTTAACTTCGTAACCATGGCAATAAGGACAATGAATAATAGATATTGCCCAACATTCTTTAAATCCATTAATTTCTGGCAGAACATCTTTTAGTCCGGTAGCGATTAATATTTTTCTGGCCGTAAAAGCATCTCTATTCTCTAAACTAATTTCAAAACCATCCTCAATTTTTACAGCAGAAACAGCTTTACCATCAAAGAACTTTACCGTTGGATATTTTAAAACTTCTGCTTTGGCCTCGGCAGATATAACTGCTGGTTGATCTCCATCGTGTGTTAAGAGATTATGTGAATGTGGCGTTTGCCTGTTACAAGGCTTTCCACTATCAATAATCAAAACTTTTCTAGTTGCTCTACCCAATGCCAAAGCAGCCGATAAACCCGCATAACTGCCACCAATAATGATTACATCAAAATCCATAAAACTAATTTGACACGAAAATCCGAATAAAAATACTTAAATACAACTTAGTTGCATTTATTATTGTCACTTTTTAAAAACAATTGCTTTGATAAAACTTCCATAATAAAATCTTTCTTTGATAATTTCATATCTAGCAGTCAGGAAATAAGGCTTCATATCGATAAGCTTAGCTGCCTCTACTATTCCCAAGATTTTAAAGAATGTGTACATCAATTTCAACACCATCCACTTCCACCATTTTCCATTTTTATCACTCAAGGAAAAATCTACCAAAAACCACAAACCATCTTTCTTTAACAAGTTATCAAGTTGGATAAAAACTTTTTCAGCCCTTGGTTTTGAAAAATTATCAAATAGAAAAGGTGTTAAAATTAAATCGAATTCAACAGCTGAATTAAATTCCTCAATACCTACATTAACAAATTCAACTTTGTTGTTTCCGAAACTTCTTACTTTAGAAAGATCAATCATTTTGGACGATATTTCGACATAAATTATTTGTAAACCAGAGGGATGAATCTTTGAAATTTCTTCTAAAATCCAGCCAGTTCCACCGCCTACAATAAGTATCGAACTGTTTTTAGGTAAAAATTTTAATTGATCGATCTGGGCATTAACTTGCGATTTAAAGAACACCAATCGACTTAAGAAGTCATATTGGTTAGCTATTTTATCGTAATTATTGACCATTATTTTTCAGGTTAAGTTGAAATATCAGACAACATATAAGTTACTTAACAAACTGCATTCCTACAATCCCGCAGACAGCCTTAAACAAAATAAGTCCATCAATCACCATTAAATAGTAGAGAATGTTTTTCCTGCGATGCATGGAATAGGCGACATAAATAGTTAAGATAAATGGCAAAACATTGAAGAAAACCTGCGGTAAACCAAAGCCTTTGTAATCTGCAAATATCCCTAAAGAGATTAAACCGATGATTAAAAGTGGAATAAGGATGTAAAAAATTGTGCGTCTTAATCCATAGCGTACCACAAAAGTTCTTAAATGTTTATTGGCATCCGTTGGATAATCCTTAATATCGAAAATAATTGCGTTTACGGTGCAGAACATCCAATTTTTAATAAAAAGCCAAGTCCATAATACGGAATCGTGATAACCAACCCCTGTTTCGATTTTTAGCATGATTAAGGGCAAAACATTGGCGCAACAAGCCCAAACAAAGCCAATAACAAAGGCCTTAAGCCACCCTGTGTTACGAAGATTAAATTTTAAAAAAGATTTTGGCAGTAATCCATAATATAATCCTCCGGCAATAATAATGATGATAATTGCCGACCAATAACTCGCCGGAAGATTTAAGATGTTATTGAAGTTTTGATACAGAAGATTTACCGCAAGCGACATACACAACACGAATAATATGCCTTGGCTCCAGTTGATAAATGCTTTGTGTTTGTAATACCACTGATTTCGAGGGTTTGTTGTAGATGGGCTTGTAGAAACTTTATTGTATGCGTAGGTGTAATATATGGTTGGCGCCAAAAATAGCAACAAGTAATAATTGAGTGAGTTGAAAGGCAATCTCAATTGCAAAGTGGCTTCTAGCGTTAGTGCAACAGCTAAAATGCCAACAAAGTAATTTCCAAAGAATATGAACCTAATTGCCTTGCCCATTTATTAAATATCTTATTGTTGTATCCAGATTGCCAATTTCGTTATAAAATTGATTAATCTTCTATAAATTAAATCAAACAAGTGAGCAGACCAAACGTTAGATAAGTACTTCATTAACAGTTAGAAAAAGTATGGAAAATATATTTAATAAACTAACAACGATTGATGCCCAAGATGGCAAAAGTATATCTGTAATGGGCGATACCTACAGAATAATTATTTCAGGAAAAGAAACAAACGGAGAATATGCAGTGATTGATATGCTTGTACCCTCTTTCGGTGGCCCTGGCCCACATGCTCATGCCGATATACAAGAAGCCTTTTATATTTTGGATGGAGAAATTGAATTTACTACCGAAGAAAGAAAATATATTGCAAAAAAGGGTTCATTCGTAAATATCCCTAAAGGTGGATTAATTCATCAGTTTAAAAATCTGAAGAAGAATCTGGCGCACATGCTTTGCATTGTTACACCAGCAGGGATGGAAGAAATGTTCGAAGAAATAGGCGTACCCGTCGAAGCCAATACCTTTCTGCCTCCACCAGAAATGAATCCAGAATTAATGCAAAAGTTTGGAGCTATTGCTGAAAAATACGGACAAAAACTTTTTCCGCCTGACTATTTGATGAAATAGATTTTAATCGAGTAGGAAGATAGGGATTAGTTCCCTATCTGTCCTCTCACACCACTGTACGTACCGTTCGGTATACAGCGGTTTGCTAGAATAACTTCGTTTGGTGTGTCGTTTTCCAATAGTAATAATTTGCGAATCCATCTAGTCCAAGGCCAATAAAGAACTTCTTGTCGAGGGTTGTAAGTAATGTCGGGCTGTTTGCAGTCCTACAGTACCCCTTACGGGTATTAGACAACTGATAAGCCCTTGACTTTACTACACCCATCTTCATTAAATTCCGCGCTCTACCCGTTATACTCTTCCAT
>NZ_SJSN01000038.1 GCF_004331675.1 Pedobacter frigidisoli
CCATAAGCATTAGGGCCTGATAGCCTGCTAATGGTACCTTATCCAGCCTTTCTTTTGCGGATAATTTAAGCAATAGGGTAATGCCTATTGCGAACAACAGGCTTAGGATATAAAAAACAATAAAGTAAGTTACCGAAAAAGCAAAAGCGGCGCATAACAAAAAGAGCAGATCACCCAGACCAAAAAACCCCTGAAAGATATTCGTAGGCTTTCTATTTTTTAACGAGATGTAAAGTGACAGGACAAATACCTGAAAAAGGATGAATAAACCATTTAGCCCGCCAAGATTAAAAACCAATATCCAGCCAAACTGAAAGGCGCCATAACAGGTTACCTCGACCCACAACAACGGAAAAAGCCACCAATAGATGCCTCTATATTTAAAGTCCTGATAGACCATGAATAATAAAACCAATATAATCCCCCCCAACAACAAAACCATTAGTCTGCAGTTATTTCCTTTAGATTTTTCTCCTGATCGATCTGCCAAACGTTATACGTCCCGTCCCCATCAAAATCGGCAACAGCGGTCGCCTTAGCGGTGAAAGTATTATTGCTTGCGGCAGTAACCTCTATCTTATAGTTGGCCTTGCCATCCCTGCCATCACTGGTCAGCTTTTCCTGAATAAATCCAATTTCGGATAGATCATTTGAATACTTGGAATGTTCATAGAAATAGCTCTGCTCCAATTTGGCCAAATGCTCCAATTGTAATTTCGCCTCAGTCGTCTTGGCCTTTGTAATCAAGGGCATCAAATTGGGCAGCGCCAGCAGGATGAGAATTCCTATGATGACCAATACAATCAGGATCTCGGTTAGCGTATAGGCATTAAGCTTGTGGTTCAGTCTTACTTTCATGTTCACATTATCCTTTAAGAATTCACAATGAACATTAGTAAATAGTATACTAAATAGACCATAGAATGAATAAAAAACAAGGTGATTAAAAAATCAAAAAAGCCCCAATCTTTTTGACGAACGGTGCTTATGAAGTGATATTCTAGTGTTTTCGAGTGACGAACGTGTTTGCCTATTATTTTAAATTCGTCATATAGCTATAAGTTCTTGCAGAAAAACTGAATGAATCGAATTGGTAATGTTTTGGCTGCCAGAGATGGAATTAGGCAGGTTGCGGTAACTGTAGGATAGGTTAATATTCTTCTGGCTTTCCCTGATCAGGTTGCCGTTCGTATTACAAAAAACCAAAGCCCAATATCTCTAGTAGGCTTTGGTTATGATATTCTTTTCTATAACTGTTACGATAACAGTTCTGTGTGTTATTTAGATTTAAGTGAGCGCTGAAATATCGGAAACTTAAACCAGATATAGATGTCTATAAAGAACTTAATGGTTCTGGTAAGCTCACATCTTCTATATTAGGAATAACTGAGTTTTCAATTCGATCAGTCCTACTTCGTAACATTCTAGCAAGCTCTAGAGATTTAGGCTCCTTAAAAGGATAGAAGTCAGTCATATTAAGGTTGTTTTCTACACCGTAAATCCAATCTCTAGACAAGGAGACGTAATTCTCCAATACTTCATGCGTACTCTTAGGGCCATATATGTCTAAATACATAGATGGTACGTCTCCTACAACAACCCAGACATAGTTATCTTCTTTCCGTTGATTATTAATAATCTCGAATAGAAATATACACAGAATCTTCCCAAGATTTGAATATAACTCAGAATCTATAATCGCTCCACACCAATCAAAGCTTTGTAAATATGATTCAGCTTTAGTCTTTTGAGTTACTACTTCTTCATAGAATTCTAACTTTTTATTTATTAAGCTTGTATTAATCGGATATTTCATATTAATTAATTGTTTACTTTTTCTTCTTTTTGCCCCATCGAGAATAATCACCATTGGCCTTATGATGTGCTCTGTGGCCTGCAGCGGGTAAGGGTACTATATTAGGATAACCATCAAACCCTCCATCAGCAAGAGGAACTGGATGATGAGCATGTTGATTTGCACTAGAATCAGTTGGTTCTTTTGGCCAAGCTTCTCCTTCACCTTCTTCCCATTCTGTCCTAAGCTTTTTGGGACTTTTTTTTCTCGGTGTTGAAGCGTTATCAATTGAATAGTTGTCTGGAGTATTAAATTGTTCAGGGATATTAATATATTCACCACGTAGAGGATGCTTTTCAAAATATTCAAATGCAGCCCATGAAACCAATATCGCAGCCGCTGGAGCCAATAGTTCACCCAATTCAGGATTTGAACTTAATATTGCTCCACCTGAAGCCAGACCTACTTTTGCATTTTCCTCTCCCCTCGCTTTTGCAGATTTACCATTACTATTATAGAATATTTGAACTAGTGACGTTTCTCCATTGGTCATCATGCGAAAAGCTTCATTATCGCTCCCATCTCCGTCTCGATATCTTGTTATACCGCCATTTTGCGAGGCTCTCTGTAATGCTGTAAAGTAATCTTTCGCTTCTTGATCATTATCTGAGCTCCATCCTTTTGCCGTTTGAGTCCACAAGCCGTTAGGATCAATATTGGTGATGGGATTGTTTAAAGCGTAATTGTATGGAGTAACGTTATCAAAGATTCCTGCCAGCGGATCCACAGCATTCCATCTACCAATCACCGGATCATAGAACCTTGCACCGTAGTCATACTGCTCCCCTAGCTCGTCCTGTATCTCCTTGCCATTATAGAGGTACTTGTTGCTCCCTCCCGATACCGAGTTCCTTTTCCCAAATGCATAATAATCGTCCTGCTGTAGCCTCCGCACAGCCCCACCGTAAATATCAAAAGAATAACGCACATTTCCAAGGTGGTCCGAGAGATTATATTGATACGTATAGACGCCATTGTTGTTCTGGGCAACGCCCTCATCCGTGTGGATGGTCTCAATGTTGCTGCCACTGTACTCTATCCCTGAGATATACCTCCTGATGTTACCGTTCGAGTTCTTGGCAAGCTTTGCGCCGGTCGCATCATAGGTGTAGGCCACAGACACACCAAGCTTTGTGGCCGTGCTCGGCAGGTTCAGCATATTGTAGCTAAGCGTCATCCCGTTCCGCCCATCCGTCGTCGCATTGCCGTTGGCATCATAGCCATAGTCCTGAGTGATCACGTTCGCTACTGACCTGAGCATGTTGCCCCCATTGTGATAGGTATACACGTTCGCCCCCGTGCCGTCCCTGTTCAGGCTGGAGATATTGCCCATCAGGTCATAGGTCAGCTCCTCGCTCATATTGATCCCAGAGCTGACCCCCTTGGTCAGCCTGTTCAGCCCATCATACTCATATCGGTAGGCATTAGGCAATGTACCATTGCCCGCCCCCCATAGCGAGCTGGAGATGTTCCCGTTGTACTGCCTCGGTGCACTGGGTACGGCGCTGTTGTCATCATAGTTCAGCAATAGGCTGAACTGGTCCGACCTGCTCGAGCTCAGCCAGCCACGCTCGTTATAGGTAAAGCCAGTCGTCTGCATCCCCCCCGCCAGCTGCTTGTTCAGCAACTGGCCCAGCTCATTGTAGCTCAGCTCGCTGAGCAAAACATTGTCACCAACAGTGCTGCCACTGGTAATCTGGCTACGGGTCTGTTTCTTCCTGCCCACGTGGTCATAGCTATAGCTGTTGGCAATGGTGGTATTCAGTACCGCGGTATGGTGGATACGGTTCGAGGTCAGTACCTCTCCGGTAAAGCCATAGGTCATCGTAAGCTCATCGTAGTTGTCCACGCTCGGCGTGCCCGCCAGATAATGCTGCTGATACGATCTCACCATCTTCCCCAACTGGTCATAATAGCTCACCGTCCATAGCCAGTCGCCTGTCCCCAATACCCTTACCTTGCCAGCTGTCGCCAGTCCCTTCGTCCTGTTGCTGAATGAGAGCGATTGGTCATAGGGCATCCCCGGGGCAGTGTAGTCATCATAGTAGTTGATCGCCAGCATACTGATATTGCCATTCTCCTCCCCGGCCATTGGATGGGTATTTATCGTATAGCCTTCTGGCCTTGAGTTCGTCCTTGTTTCCCATAATAGACCTGTCATGGTGTTGATATAGTCATTCTGGAGTGTGAGCCTCGACATCGTGTTATTGCGTTCCAGTCCAGTCATCACTATCCTTCCGAGGGCATCGTACTTTGTCCAGAGCCACTGATGGTTGTCGTGCTGCACCGCGTCCTGGCTCATCACTAACTGATCAAGCTTATTGTAGATCAGGTACTCCCATCCCTTGCCCGGGATCATCTTCTCTACCACCCTGTTCCTGCCATCGTACCTGTAGGCGTATACATAGTTGTTGAAGTTTGCATCATTGTCCGCAAAGCTGCTGATGTCCACACCATTCTCGTTAAGGGCTGGTGGCAACACGTAGCGCAGGTTCCCAAGGTCATCATAGAGGTAATACGTACTCAGGCTCCTTGCATCCGTCTCCCATGTACGCTTCAGCACCACCCTGCCCTCCAGGTCCTTATACTCATCCACCCTGCCCATGTTCCCATCGGCAGTCTTCCAGTTCTCGTCACGGCTGGTGGTGCGGTAGAGCATGCCCGCACCGTAGTTTCCAGTACGGGAGGCACCGCTACCATTCACCACCCAAAGCCTTACCTCCCCCGCATTCGTGCCATACTCCAATCGCTGGGTATGGCCAGCGGATAGCTGCCAGGCGGCACCGGGAGCTCCCTGCTGCTCTACCCTGTTCAGCGGGCTCGGCTCGAACTGGGTTTCCGCTAGTGGAAAGGTATTTACCGACACCCCGGTTGGTGGCGAAGCGTAGAAGACTCCCTGCGAGGCGGCAGCACCCGACCTAAAGCTACCGTTGGCAACTCCGGGCACGTCCACATAGGGCAGGTACTTCCTTGCCTCCCGTCCAAGGGCATCATATTCCACAGGCTGGATGATGTCCTTTCCGGCAGGGCTCGCCTGCCACTGCACGCTCTGAAGCGGACGGCCCAGGCCATCCAGGTACTGGATCGTCCGGTTTGCACCCGCAACGCCAAGCGTAGAGAGCGATGCCCCCGTCTTCTTGTCCGGAACCCTGACCGTGGTCTCCACAATGTAGTTCTGGTTGCTGCTCGGTGACTGGCCATAGGCAGCCCCACCCATCGCCAAAGACAATATTGCCAATAGCCTATATATAGATATTCTGTTGTTCAACATGTTCTACTTCCTTTTTAATTTAAAACACTTTCATTAATTGCTATGTCTATTTCCACCGCTTGAAAAGGACACACCAGCTCTAATTTTATTGATGCAATACGCATCACCTTTAGACATTTATCATACACCTCAGTAGCAGGAATAATCATCGCATATTTAATTCTAATGTGGAGGATCCGTAAGATCACACCAGTTGCCAAACAGAAGCTGTCCATTCTGAATATAATAGAGCCTATAACCAGGATGCAGTGGATCGACTTCATATATAGTGTAATATCCTGTAGGAGCTAATTGTGACATTGCGCTATCGGTATAAAAAAGTGGCTCAACCTGCCCTACGCCAAGTAATAGCGGCTGAAAGCTTCGAACAGAATACAAGGTCTGGGACAGTAGTGGAACTCCTCCACAAATATCACTACGCGTGGCAGAATAACCAACCAAAATTGGATCAACGTCAGGTATCGGCTGAGTTGGAATCATTGGCTCGGCCTCATCACACCAAATACTATACAGGAGCTGTCCGTTTTGGATGAAATAATATTTATAGCCGATATGGGTCGTGCTTGTTTCATTTATTGTGTAGTAACCGGTTTCAGCTAACTCCGTTAACGCTTGATCTTGATAAAACAAGGGTATCGGGAAACCTGAAGCAGGAATGAATGGCTCAAAACTTCGGGTAGAATATAGTGACTTAGAAGTCAACGGTGATAAAAAGCATTGTCCGTTTCTCGACAAAGTATATCCTGTTTGCAGGGGCTGTACTCCAATTACCGGCCCTGGATCTACGGGAATCTCGGGCTCCGACTCATCGCACCAACCATTCCATATTATGGATCCATCCACCAGGTGATAAATAAAGTAGCCCGTATGCATGGGATCAGTCTGCATTAATGAATAATAACCGTTTGGGGCCAACTGCGTGAGTTGAGGATCCGAGTAATATAGCGGAGGCGATTGGCCAGGCATCAAGGCCACCTGCCCAAGACCTGCTGTGGAATAAAGGGGTTGATATGGAAAAGCTACAGGTTGCCCAGGAACCATTGTTGGACAAAGTTCTAATCGAGTTAACGAATAACTTGTCTGGTGTGTATAAACCAAAGGAAGTGGAGGATCAGTGGGAGGATTAGTGGGCAAACTTGGTCCCAGCTCCCCACAATCTACCTGTTGTCCAGCATAGTTATAACAGAAAGTTTTCACTATGTCACCATTATCATCTTTAATCATACGCAACCGCTGGAAGCCATCGTACTCGTAACGCAAAGTTAAGTTCTTGGGATCGGTCTGACTGAGTAGGTTACCAAGGGGGTCATAAACAAAACTCGTAACAAAGGCACCTATTAATGTATTTCTCAACGGCTGTAAAAAATTGCCTATCGTCAACGCATCTGGATTATGAATCTCCGAGAATGTATCAACCGCATTCTGTCCACCCAGAGCCGCGATAACGGAGGGATAATCTGCATTTTCAACCTTCGCGATTATTCTGGTGCCAAAGTTGGACCAAACGTAACACATGGGCGCCCCATGTTCCTTTCGGAGGCTTAGAGGAGTGCCCTCGGCACTATATTGAAGATACCTTAACCGAACCTCCTCAGGCCCTGCACTTGTTTGTGTACTGACTGTTTCCAGATCAAAGAATGAGTTATACCATTTTGCGTACTTATTATGTTTGAGAAAAGTTTGGGCTCCATTAACATAATTACTTTCCTTTATTACGGGGTTAATAATATGCTGAGCAACCATATCGCCATAAAGGCTAGCATCTAAACCCCCATCAACCATGTTCTGGGGATAAATGAACATCTTCTTGATTTCTGATTCATCGCTGTTAGTGGTAACGACTTCCTTTATGTTGAAATTAAAATTATCATAGGTAAAGTTATTTATGATTTCTTTCGGTGCTTGCCCACGTGTGTATTCAGTCGTTTTCGACTGCGATAAGAAATTCCGACCCGCCGATGGAACAAAACCCGATACCTTAAATCTTGTAGGTGTGTTAGTAACAATGATCTTTGGATGAAAATAATCCCCATCCCAGGCAAACATCACGGGTGCTATACTAATGGACCTAAAATTCTCAAACCTATTCGGAGACTCATTAAACCAAAATGGAAATGAAGAATAAATGTTTTCTGTTTTTTTCTGCAGGAAATTAGTAGCGTCGTAAACCTCTTCAGACCTCATGGTACCGTATAGCCAAAAGGAGTAATTCGGGGGAACTGTTGGAAAGGTAGATGTCATATAGGGCTGGCTATCTGCAAATGACAGAAAGTTCGTCACTATCTTTCCCGTTTCTACTCCATATTGTATTGATTTCTCCACGACACGCTTGTAAGTGACAGGACTCCCGGAGATCATCGGAATTTCATTGACAGAATTTGAACTTCGTATCACATATTCAGCACTCGGTTCATAATTACTTTGGCCATTAGCGATATAACCATAATTCACCAGATAGGAGTAAATCGGACGATAGCCCAGAGCACCTGAACTCGTTGTACCGTTCTCTAAAACATATTGATACGATTTGACACTGGCGGGCGTCGTTCCATCGCCTGTATAATCACTGATTAACGACACCCTTAAACCGCCGACATTGATCTTCTTCGTACCATTTCCGCTAATAGCCTCATAGATATAGGTATCAGGGGGTGTCGCTTCTCTACGCCTGATCTCTCCATAGTCATAATAATTAGAAATATTACCAAAAAGATATACCTTGAACGAATAAGTCTTTCCCTTTTCCAGATTTACAATTCCAAAGGTTACCATTTGTCTGTTTGAGTTAGAGGATGGGAACGATATGGCTTGGGTAGACATTAAGCCTCCCGTTGGACTATACATCTCAAATTTCACTCCGCATCCCACACCACTCGCACATGGTTGTAGATATGGGTTGACCATACAATCAAAATAGGTCGAGGTGTTATTCTCCCCCTCAAAGGTAAATGATGTAGTTCCTGATGGATAGGTCGATGAGGTGATTGCAAAATTCATCCCAATCTCATTATATAGCTTTGGAATGGCTATTACATTATTACTGCCCATCCAAGTATCCACAGCGGTATTACTTTCCATCTCGAAAGTCGTATAACCTCCTGTTGGGTACTTGATCTTCGTCATGCTCCCGACTTTCATCGCATCGGGATCTGTTTCCCTATCACCGCCAATAAATTCTCTATAGGGACCTCCATTAGCCCCTCCATCTACTCGCACATATTCTCTCGGGATCGTAATTGGTGAGGGGTTGCTGTTGATGTAGCCCCAATGATCCTTTCTTGAGCTGAACCTTGGGGGTAGGATCCCGGGGAAATAGGTAAACTCATATGGTTTTGAAAGCTGTTGCTCAGTATTTCCAAAAGGGGTAACGGCCAGCAAGGTCGCCCGACCCCCCAAAGAATAATCCTGAGTAAGCAGAAACCCAAATGAGGATGTTGAATTGGATATTTTTATCTTTTCCAATAGTGCATCGGTCGATGCGTAGGTTACGTCCTGTCTTGTGCTCGTTTTATAGCTAAAGGTAACCAGATCCTGATCAGGAAATTTAATTCTCACCAGCCTTTTCCCCATAGTTGTCTGACCGCTTATCCCGCCCAAGTTTGCGGCTTGGGCAATGCCATCTAGACGGACAGGCAATGCTTGGGTCTGAGTTCTCGTTATTTGTATATCTATCAAGTTGCAGCTTTCATACTCAAATAAGATATTAGCGCTATGGGATGGATTGAAAATTTTGCTTAGGTACCAAGCAGAGGTGTGAGAAGGCGCAATTGCCCCTGGCGCTGCCTGAGTAATCTCATAATCGGAGAACTCAAATTGGTATCCGGATTCATCGGTTATGACGAACTTACTGATTTTGTTATAGCCACTTATGGTTGTTATGAATTTTTCAATTTTCAATTTCGCTTGGTCAAGGATAAGAATATCATTATTCTTGCCAAGCAGAAACCGGCCGCTAACGCCATTAAAACTGTAACTGAAAAGATCATTTTGGGTATCAACCTTACCACTGTACATTCTATTTAGCAGCCGCTCATTGACTGGATAATCATTCGGACCATTTGCATATTCGTCCTGCGGTAAGGTATTGTAAAGATAACCCGTCACGTCGTACTCATCGTAAATACCCCTTACTGCCCTTGTGATCACTCCACCAGCATTGAGTGCCCAGTTCAATCCAACACTTGAGGCAAGTTCATCCACCTTAACCCCACCATTGTGATAGTCTAAGGAAACACTTACACTTTTCCCAAAACTTTTCCCCTCCCAATTAAAGATTGGCACCCCAATTTGAGGAATTCCTGTAGAAAGTCCTACGGGAATACTACCGAACTTGCCGATAGCCGAAGCGCCAGGTGAAGGTGGGATAATATCTGAAAAAGTTGGATTTAGGGAACTTGATTGGGCAAAGGCCGAAATGGCTACAATCATCAGCAACCAAACAATAATTGATTTAAGCATATCTCTAATAATTAACGTACTTGTCCAATCTATTCATAAACATAAGTTGTGAAAATCTTTTTTGACGAACGCAAGTAAAGTGGTGATGAACGTGGGAAAATTTGGTATATTATATTCTCAATTTAATCAAAAGGACACCCCGTTATAACGTTGCATCTCGCATTTTATCAGGACAAGTCCTCTCAATAGCATACCCCTATTCACACGTATCCTGGGGTTCAATTCTTTTGTTCCAACATTTAATTAAAAACCATTTGGGAAATAAAAATTATATACCCAACTAGGTGTTTCCCATTAATAGAAAATCTCAGCCTTCTAATGTTATTCAATTTCCAAAGAAACTCTCGAACTAGGCCTAGAGAGTATCACCAAGCAGATATCTAGAAATAGTACTGGAATACAAAACAATAAATAACACAATAAAAGAATCTATCTTCCGTTAAAAAATATATCCTTCCGACAGGACTGACAATATTAGCCAGGTAAATGCACTGAAAAGTTGATTTGTGACACAATCAACATCGTATGCTGAAACAACCTATTCCAGAAGCCGATCTATTGGAGACCTTGGGCCTCATTGTACCTCTCCCAGCCCCCTTTCAACAAAGGGTAAACGAGGAAGTAATCACCGAAAAATTTGGCAGAAAACACCTATTGCTCAGGCCAGGCGAGATCGCCAGAAGACTATACTTTATCCGCAGTGGTTTCCTCAGAGCATTTTTCATCGACGAGAATGGGAAAGAGTGCACCACATGGTTCATGGGAAACGGCGATCTGATGATCTCCGAGCTCATTGGCATAGGCCATCTTGTCCAATGCTACCTCAAATGGTGCAGAGGCAATAAAACCAGACACCTTTTTCGAGGCCAGATTAATTGGAACCACCACATTTTTTTGGGACAACTGGCTAATCTTTCGGGCAACCATACCCAGTGAATCGTTATTGAGCTCAAAACCGAGATAATCATTTGTTGCATTGTAACTTACCCGAATATCCCTTGGTACAATCACCGCTTTTGCTGAGGGAACCTTGGTAATCGACATTATGGAGCCGATGAGATTAATATCCAGGTCATACTCCTTGGCAACGAACAGGAGCACGTTAAGGGCCGTTTCATTTCGGAAGTTGGTATAGACCTTAAAACTGAGATTGGGATCGATATTGATGTTGAGGTTATTGGATTGTGCAAGCGCCCTTAAAAACTCCTGAGCGGATGCTCCAGACATAGAAAGCTGTACCTTTTGGTTCAGGCCTGGCACAGTGACAGCAAGGTTGCGCAACCGCTCGTCGATCACCCTTAGCCGATCATTGGCTACATCATTTTGGGCAGCTGCCCTTTGTCCAACTGAAAAAATCAGGCAGACGAGCAGGGCAAGTAAAAATCGTATATTCTTATTCTTCATTAGATCGTGACCAGTAGTGGATAGATTTCCTCTAAGGAGGTTAACCCTTGCGCAAAAAGCGCAAAGGCATTCCCAGAGAGGGTATTGATATTTTTTTCCTTTAGGATATTGTTAATGGCCATATTCCCTGAACGGATCTCTTGGGCCAAATCGGCATCGATTGGAATGACCTCATAAACGGCCTTTCGCCCCTTATATCCGGTATAGAAACACTGCGCACACCCCTTAGCCATAAAGTGTCTCAACAATTTAATAGAGGCTTTGAACTGCCTGGGATATTGCTCTTCGCCAAACTCCTCTTCCGCTTTGCAAAAAGGACAAAGTAAGCGGATCAGTCTTTGTGCCACGGTGGTGTTTAGCATATTGGCCAATAGAAAACCGGGGATACCCATATCCATGAGCCGCGACACCGTTCCCCAAGCTGAATTGGTGTGGATCGTGGACAATACGAGGTGTCCCGTGAGTGCGGCCCTGATGGCCATGTTTGCCGTCTCGGGATCCCTGATCTCACCGACCATGATCACATCAGGATCCTGACGCAAGAAGGTCCGCAAGGTTGCTGCAAATCCAAGGCCGATGCTCTCTTTC
>NZ_SJSN01000039.1 GCF_004331675.1 Pedobacter frigidisoli
AAGGCGTCAAACTCCCCGTCATCCATCTCAAGGTACTTTTTTACCGTTCTGCGGTTACAGTTCAGCGCCTTGCTGATCTTTGAAGCTGAACGTCCGGCAAGGGACATTCGCTTAATTTCATAATACATCATAAATTTGTTCAAGAATGCGTGCATATTCATCAGTTGTCGTAAGCCGATGAAGGTCGTATTAAACGGTGGGGTTTAATTATCCTACCGTTTTTTTTGTGCACTCTTGTTGCCGTTTTTGGTGTATTCTTATTTGCCGATTTCTGTGCAGATTAACTTACTGATTACAAGATAAATATTTGCAGTCAAAAAATCGAAAAGTATTGTATCTTTTTTTAAGGATAACAACGTTGAAAGTTCCTCTAAAACTTTATGAATGCGCAATAGTTGGGTGTCCAGTACCCGGTTCGTCCAACATGGGTTTCATTGTTGGTGTTGTGCACCTATTAAGAGCTTAGCTGTTATCATTAAGGGTTACGTAAATGGCCTTTCCATTATAAACCTTACCGTTAAGCAAAATAACATTAAGGTTACTGGTCGAGCAGCACTTACGGAATGAGTTCGTCAGACCCTTCAGGTTCAGGAGAAAAATGGTGATATTTGGTTAAAACAAAGCGATTTTGGAATTAAATATCAGATAAAGCGTTGTCAACCTCATGCGTGAATTTGGTCTGTATAATTGTTTTACTTATAGAAGCCTTAAATATACCTGTTTTACTTGTTTGCAATCAGTTTTACTCAATAGTTAATTGATTTTATTCGTTTTACAAAGACTAGATTTCTTTTACTTAGTGGAAACTCTTTTATAACATTTGTATTGATTTTGTATTTGTTTTACTGAATCATATTGGTATTTTATTAAATTTACTGAAAGAATATACATTTTACTGAAAATAATGGCAAGGAACAAAGTAGGTAGTGAATGGTTAAAAGAATATTTGAACCTGGAAGGATACGGAGTAACAAAACGGTCTTTTATCGGAACTCAAAATAAGATAGAGATGGCAGCTGATGGTACCATAGATCAGCAGTTTGGGCCGAAATATGCTCCTGGGGGCAATACGGTACCGAGCCATCTAGAATTCCTTCTAAAATATGAAGATGTTAATCTTGATTTCCTAAGTGCGGTATTTGAACGTGCAGATCGAAAAGAACTGGATAAGTTTCTTTCCGCCAGCCCTTCAGGTAAATACAGCAGGAAGCTGGGGTTTCTTTATGAATGGTTGACTGGTAAACAACTTGACCTTACTGCTGAACCCAGCGGCAACTACGTGAATTTATTGGATGAAGAACAGTATGTTACAGGAAAGCAGATCAAGAATAGCAGATGGAGAATTAATGATAACCTCTTAGGAGGGCGAAAATTCTGCCCGATTGTCCGTCGTACAAAGGCCATTGAGGATGTCTTAGATATTGATTATAGAGCAGAGATTGAAGAATTAAAAGAAGAGTTTTCCCCTGAAGTCTTTAAAAGGGCAACCCAATATTTATATAGGAAAGAAACCAAGTCCTCATACGAAATAGAGAGTGAAAAGCCGTCGCCTGAAAGAATCGACCGCTTTATAGCCATTTTGTATAAAGCTGGAACTGCTCCGAGCGCTGAAGTGCTTGATGTCAAAAGCCTAACTGAATTGCAAAATGCCATTGTCGATCAACGCTATGCTCAGAAAGGCTTCAGAAATTTTCAGAACTTTGTTGGGCAAACCAACTATCGCATGGAGGAAATTTATCATTATATATGTCCTCCGCCTGATATGGTTAAATCTATGATGGAGGGTCTAATTGAGTTGGAAGAAAAAACAACTGGTGAGCCTGCTGTAGTGAGGGCGGCTATCATCGCGTTTGGGTTTGTATTTATTCATCCATTTGAGGATGGAAACGGAAGAATCCATAGGTTTTTAATTCATGATATGCTGACCCGTGACGGACTTTCGGAGCATGGGTTAATCATACCTGTATCTGCGCATATGGTCAACAATATGAGAGATTATGATGCAGCGTTAGAGAATTATTCCAAACCTTTAATGCAGAGAATAAAGTTCAAACGGGACGAACGAGGGGAAATAATAATCACTAATCCCAAGGAAGTCAATGCGTATTTTCGATACCCTGATCTAACTCAACAATGTGCTTATCTTGCTACTACTATACAAGCGACAATTAAGCAGGACCTATCTGAAGAACTTCATTTTTTAGAACGGTATGATGAGTTAAAGCGGGAACTGCAAAACCTAATAGACATGCCTGATAAAAGATTAAACGAAGTTATCATCTTCTTACATCAAAATAAGGGTGTTTTCCCAAAACGCAGGAAGAAAAATTTTGAGGAAATCACTGAAGAGGAGTTTGCGGAAATGGAAAAAATCTATAACGACATCTTTGATAACAACTAAGCCAGGAATGCTTGAATTAGGTAGCATATATTGGGTATTTCACAATCTTATCTCCAGCGTTCAATTTAAAAGATTTTCAATTCGCGAATCGCGAATTGAGCCAAAAAAGGTAGTAGAAACTGTCACAAATATTTCATGAATTTGTGACAAAATAATTTCTTTTAACAAGAGATATTCAGCACACAATCAGACAGTTAATATGATATTTAAGAATGAATGCGGAAAGATATTTTTTCCATCCGAATTTTCAGATATTGGTAGTGCTGATGCGATCAGCAGCATCCTGTACAGACTTGAAAGGGCTTAGTATTGGAACTTGCGCAGAGCATCAGCCCTTGTATTGGATTCATAGCCATATCCACACGCCTACCAGATATACAATTGGTAACACTGAAATTATCTGTAATCCACATGGCTATTTGAATGAGAAGTATAATGGCTATGAGAAAGATTTGATCATTGAGATTTAGTTTAAAATGCGGCTATCGTATTACTATTCTGAAATATTAGATGCTTAATAATAATTAGTGTTTATCAAGCTTCTCTTAAAATATTTTCAATTCGCGAATATTCCTATTGCCAGAAGTTTTAAAAATAATCCTTGACCTTGAGAGCAATCCGGATCGCCGGCTACTCTGCGTGGATACACTTAACAATATCTTTAATCCTTCAAGGTACAAAAGTCCTGCTAGACCGAACCTAAAATTGCCGGGATATAATTATCAGTAAAAGTGGAGACCACGCCGTTGGATAATTTTGATTTTCCACGACAGAATTAGAGTATACCAAAGAATTATTCATTGTTCTGGTGCATCTAACAGCTATAATAAATTCTGATATAAACATGCATTTAAAATAAGGAAAAGCTTAGACTTATAGGTCTGACGCTTTCACCACTCAGGTTTTTTGAATCGTAAGTAAACCTATAACCATTATCATATTTCTCCAGATGCCCCACGAGGCTGCCCCAAAATAATACTTTGGACCTAACCCAAATGTCTATCCTCCATTTCTGTTATGCCAACCTGTTTGCCAGATAATTCAAGTACTAATTTACTTTATCTAGCCGTACGGTCTGGCTTCCCCGCTCTAGCTCCTGGAGGAAACGAAGTCCTACGCCTGCTTGAATGCCAATTCCTCCTGTGAGAGCTTAAGTAGCTTATGCTGTGTTTTTACAAATGTTGATAATGGATTACTCATGTTTATACCCTATGTGGTACAATAAATTTGAGTGTTCAAAAAATCACTTTGTTCATGTTTCATGAACAAGCTATTAAAATGAAAATCGCCGTATTTTTTAAATAAAGCAGACAGCGAAGGACGAATATGACTACAAACTTTGGATTTAATATTGGTTAGTATAGATAGTTGAAAAGAGTTCGTCTAGAAATTACAGGCGTTGGTCTAGTAGTTATTAGTGCTGGTATAATACAGGGTTTTTGCCTGCAACGTTTGATGTATGGCTGCGTCTTAATAACAAACAATAGCAAAAAACTAAAATATAAAAGATATGAAAACCTTAGCCAAAACCCTATTCGCAGCAGCATTAACAGCAGTAGTATTAACTTCATCAATGGTGGCAACTTTTGCCGCTGAGCCAGTTAAAGCAGAAACAAAAACTTCTTCATTATCAAAATTCAGCAGGATCTGGGTGAGCGGGAACGTTAAAATCGTCTTAACACAAGGTGACAAGCAAAATGTAGAGGGTATAAGCAACTATGACGCCGCAAAAACCTCAGTATCAACTGATGGAAAAACCTTATTTATCAATTCATTAGAAACAAGTCAGGTAACACTTAATATTACCGTAAAAGATTTGGAAAGAATTGAAGCTTATGGTCAATCAGCTGTGGTAACCAGCAATAATTTCAACGTAAAATACCTACAGTTATTTTTGGGGCAAAGTGCTACAGCAAAGATTAAAACTACAGCAGGTAGTTTATATACTATCGTTAAGGATGATGCGGTATTAAAATTAAATGGTACTGCTGATCAAAGTACAATGATCGCAAGCAACATGAAAAATTTAAAATTAGCAGACTTTGCCGCTTTAAAATCCACCTCTTTTGCTTCCCAAGCTATAATGGACGCTGAACAAAATGCAATGATTTTAGCAAAATAGAAAATATACACATCACAGATAAACTGAAGCTGCCCATTTTGGGTGGCTTTTATATTTTACATCAATTTATAACCTCCTTAAACCTATGGCTCGAGCACGTATGTGATATTGCACTTACTTCCGGTTATTTCTAATGTATTCTCTGCCAGATCCTTTAGTGACACTTTGCTAAAAAAGGGCATGTCTTTTTTTTGAGTCTTACCTATAACCAATACGAAAATAACTTTATAGTCTCCCGGCAAATAAGGCAGTGGTATAACAGATGCATCACAACCATAATCTACTAGATGGGTTATAAATTCTTTTCTACTTGTGTCATTGAGTCTCAAGGCTTCCGCACTATAAGCAGTTTGGCGAAAAAGGTGACTTATTGTTGAAGAGCTTTTCCCTTTTTAACATGTATAAATGTTTTATTTTTAACATCGTAAACATCACAGACTTCATTGGCGTCAGCCCCTATACTTTTAGTCTTGGCATCAAAATGTCCGAGGTCAAATAAATAGAAATCAGCGTTACTGTCAGCAAGCTCTTTATTGTAAGCTTTCAACAATTTTTGGCTGTGACGGTATTGGAAAACTGTTAATGCTAATTAAACGGTCCTTAAAAAAATTACTTACGGATATAAAAAAATCCTCTGGCACCGCGTACCAACTTCCCTCAGAAAGAATATACCGAGTACCGTTGTATTCCGTTTCCCAAGCGAGACACCTTTGTAAAGGACAATCAAGATTTTTCCCAGCTCCATCCCTGATGAGGTTAACCTTGAATTTCTCAATAGTATCCAACTTTATTTCTTTCCTAGCCGACCCTGTAGACTTCTTCCAATCTACCATTTCCGGCATCTTAAGCGGCACTTTACTGCTCATCCTAGCGCCATCTCCAGAAGAAAACACAAATCCTTTGAAATCAAAGATAGCTTCATAGAATACTGGCGGAGAAAAGAACATCCCTTCAAAATCTGCTTTCTTCAAAGCTCTTGCTAACTGATCGCTCAGCCCATCAATAAGTGATTTATCTCGCACCAGGGCTATGTTATCTATCCAAGGATAATCCTTTTTATATTCACTTGAATTAAAATGTTTGAGTACCTTCTCGCAATACGATTTAAGCTTGCTAAAACTCTCGATTCCCTTATTTGCTCTTAGACTATCTTTACCTTCCAATGCCTCGCCCAATTCATGTTCTTTTGGTAATTTTCCCGTTATTCCCCTAAGAATATCCTTTTGCTTTTTAATCCCAAGTTCTTCAGGAGTAGATCCCACTGCTGCCTGCTTTTTTGTTTTCTGAGAATTTATCTCTGGTGTAGTTGTATCAATTTGTCGAATTTCTTGTTTACGAATACAATTCAAGGCCGTTCTCAAACCAAAATTATACTCAGTCTTAGTCATGTCGATTAGGTGAATGCCACTGCCCAAAGGAATTGCAAGCATCCTACCTGCAACCTCGAGAACAATTACAGCATATGAAGAAGCATTTTTGAAGGGATTACTTTCAAGGTTAAAATTCGAATTAACGAAATCTGCCAAATCAGGAACGTTCTGTTTGCTACGCATGTAGAATAACATCCCGCCGCTTTCCTCCTTAAGCGTAATTGTATAATTTTTTTTGAAGATATCTCTGGGGTTGGTTATCTTTTCCTTAATCAAGTAGATGGTCGGTTTAATGGCGCTCATAATGCATATACCTAGGTTACAATATTATTTAAAAATAATTCTTGATGATGAATAGAATAAGAAAATCACATTTGTTAATCTTATTAGCATTACTGCCACTGTTTGCGAACTTATGGTATTGCTGCGTACTGTTCATCTAAGATTAACGCTTTTTACTTTACAAATGTAGAGAATTGGTAAAGCCAATATTTACGGGAAACCATATTTACTCAAAAATGAGTATCACTATAGCTTGCTAGTGTACTTTCAGTAACATATTTATCGAGAGCAACATCCTACTTTTTAGGTGCACAATTGTTTTCAAGAGAATTGGAGTCCTAATAGCGTTTTTGCCCTCGCCATTCCCAAGGAGCTACGGCACTACTGTCCTGCCACAGGCCCACTCTCTTTTTCCTAGCAGTGATTTCTAACTGGGCATATAACAGATCGCTAGAGTATTCTTTAAAATGCCAAGCCATGCCCAGCTTAAGCATTTCCTGGTTTACTACCTGTTTTTTATGGTTAACAACCACCGCGATCAATCTATTGTAGCGGTCGTAATTTTTGCCCTGAATATTCACCACCTGCCCAAAACATAAATCGGACAGGGCTTTCTTGGCTTTTTGAGCATAAGGCTGTGCGCGTCTTTTTTCAGGGCTATCAATGTGTTCCAACCGGATTTTAATCGGATAATCCTGATATAAAACTTCCATGGTATCTCCATCCAAAATGCGGATGACTCTGGCTGTAAAAACAAGATTACTATAATTTATGCCTTTAGTTCCTTCTGGTTGGATGAAGCACGCCTGAAGCGTGAACAACAACAAGACAAGGCTTATTTTTCCCAGCCGCATAATACTTTGCCGTCTTTTTTGGCTTTTTCAATATCAATGGAAATAACCTTGTAAGTGCAATTACCTAAACCGCGGCATTTTGAGTTATTATGGTATTTCTTGGCATAGGGACTGTTGCAGATGTATACAGATGTGGTCTCTTTGCAGGTGTTGTTAAAAAAGAGGAAAATGAATAGGGAAAGTGTTCTCATGATCAAGGGATGATTTAAAATGGGTGGTGATTTTTTAGCAAACCATTTATTATGTATTGATTATTATTTACTTCTTTCTGAAATAATTCCTTGCAGTACAGGTTCTAAATCAGCTGGTAAATCAGCTGATTTAATATAAAATTTCTTCACCTTCATTGCCCTAAACCAATCAGTCCAATATTGTTTAATCACATCTCCTTCATAAGGATTTTTCTTTGAAGGATTAATACCTAATACAATAACTTCTAGGTCTTTTAAATTATATGGGAAGGCAATAAAACCAAGATTATTTTTTTTCATGATTGATTTATAGTCTGAAGATGAAAGTTTCTTTGATTGTATAAAATCTGCCGTTATATATGAACTTTTACCCTTTTCTAAAAACTTACTGTCTTTATGATATAGCCATCAGTTATGATAACCAATATGTTTCTATGTTTTTCTTTTATACAGTAATCCTCAACCTTGTTCTTGAAAAAACTCCAGATATCAGAACCTACATAATGATTATCTTTAATAGCAGATTGATAAATTTTCATTGGCACAGTTGCAAATACTTTATCTACATTTTCAATATTACTTTTGTTAGATTTACTATTGAAACTTACTTTTAACTGTTGGCTTAACTTATTTATTTCTGCATTTCCAGGTTCAGGGTCAAAAAAAACCTGCATTTGGTCGTTTAATTGAAGTATCCTTTTCTGCTTTACATAATTAATAAATGCTCTTTCAATAGATCTTATATACTGGAGATCTCTTTGATAATATTGCATTGTAGCATTTGGGTTCTTTTGGGGGCTTATCCGATCAGATAAATCTAATAAAAAACTGATATTAAGGTTCTGAGGAATCTGGGCTTTACTTTCTTTCACAAAAAAACTTGTAATTAAAATGCCCAATAATATGTTTAATGATTTTGAATTCATGATCTTGGGTTTTATAACGTAGTTGTATAAACAGAGTTCTGAGAATCTTCATTGGCTCCTACACTTTTGAGGTTTTCGTTGTAACAGGCAATACACTCACTTTCGAGTGCACTTTTTTCATATTGAGAAATATGCAGCTTTTGGTTAATAAAGGTTATCCATCCCTGCATATATTCTGATGCATATAAAACATACTCTTTCGTTGGGATAATTACGGCATCGATTATCCTTTGCAATGCAGTTACACGTCCATGTGCCTCCAGCGAACTTTTCTTAATGTCGTTAAGTTCTTCGAGCAATTTTGCCTTTTGAATTTCAATATCAACTATCCTATCCTGATGAATCTGAATGTCTTTTTTTCTACGCAACCGCTCGTGTTTTATTTTGTCTTTCTCCCGATTTTCCTTCATGATAAAATCGAACACCACTCCCCAAATGAGGTATACCACAAAGCCAGCAAAAATAATTCCCCAAAACTGGACCTTCAGAAAGGCAATAGGAAGATTAAATGCAGGTGTATCAAAGCTTTTAGTTAATTCGTAAATCTTTTCCTCTATCTGATAAGCCAGAATAGCATCGAACACAAAAGTTGTAAGTAGGAGCGCTATTATTTTAATGTAATTTTTAATGCTTTTAGTCTCCCCAAACATATGGATCAAATAACCTAAACCTAAGAATACAAATGGAATAAAAGTAACAAAAGCACCTTCAAGCGATCCGTCATGCCAAGCCTTTTCAAAGGCTTTTGCATCAAGAATGTTCATAACGACATTAAAATTATTAGCATCTAATTGTTTGAAGAAAGCCGAATAAGAAGTTGAGATATAAAAAGTAAATAAATATAAGGTAAGTGGCAATAGAATAATCAATCCGATCCAAAACTTAC
>NZ_SJSN01000004.1 GCF_004331675.1 Pedobacter frigidisoli
TGGGTGCCCATTACGATATCAGACAAGTAAAAACTAGTTCCAAAACTTCTGTCAAACACCAACAATACCACACCTGCAACCAATACAGGAAAAGAAAGTATTCCCAGTATAGCAGTAAGAAAAAGGGACCAGATGGTTAATGGCATTTTCCAAAAATCCATACCTTTAGTCCTCATATTCAAAATTGTCGCAACGTAATTTATTCCACCCATTAATTGAGAAGTAACAAAACAGACCATACTGATTAGCCATAAGGTCATCCCTAACCCCGAACCAGGAATTGCAGTTGGTAGCGCTGATAGAGGAGGGTAAACCGTCCATCCGGCACTGGCAGGGCCAGTCTGTATAAAGAAAGAGGCCATCATGATCACACATGCCGTAAAGAAAAACCAATAGGAGAGCATATTCAAAAATGGTGAAGCCATGTCTCTTGCACCAAGTTGAAGTGGAATCAGTAAATTACTAAAGGTACCACTCAACCCGGCTGTCAGCACGAAGAATACCATAATGGTACCATGAATGGTGACTAGTGCTAAATAAAAATCCGGCTTGATTCTTCCGCCCTCTGCCCATTTACCTAACAGTGTTTCTAATAAGGGAAAACTCTTATCTGGCCAGGCAAGCTGAATCCGGAACAGGATAGATAACCCCATTGCGATTACAGCCATAATGATACCCGTAATTAAGAATTGCCTGGCTATCATTTTATGATCCTGGCTAAATATATATTTAGTGATAAAAGGTTGGTTTTTATCCCCATGAGAATGGCCATCGGAAGAAAGATCAACTTGAAGTTGCAAACTGGCTGACATACTAAATAATCTTAAATGAAGAATGATATGCAAATGTCTGCATACTCCTTTCCCTTATATTGTACTTTCCTCTAAATCTATTGGACTATTTAGAAACTTCTACTTATAAAATATAAACCTGTGTTTCAAATAATCAGTAAAGGACAGTTTGTTGTGTCAGCAACTAGATCAATTTGTCTCAAAAACGGAACAATATCTATTTCATAATGCGTATTCAGTGTGTCAAGTAACTGAAAGTCAGGCTACAAAGCATTTAAATGAACATCGTCAATCCAGACTTCGGCACCTGCAGGAAGGATACCAAAGTACAAGCCAATTCTATAGGTCCCATCCGATGGTATTTCAATCGAGGAATAACTTGCCGCGCGGGTATCTGTTCCAATTAGGAATGATTGATCAATTACTTTGTTAAACTGGCCTCCTACTTTTTCCAGCCTAACCAATACTGTGCTTTTCTGGTTGCCTTTTCCCAAAAGTTTGAGTAAAAATTTTTCTCCTTTTTTGGCCTGAAATGGCCATGCTGCGAGCAAACCATCCGGCTTAGCACTGGGTTTGACCATCTTAACCATTAAGGAGTTGTTTCCGTTTATTTTTCCCTTTTTGTCAATTTCAATATTTGCCACTACAGCAGGCTGCCGGTTTATTCTCCAGCCTCCAAGAAGATCATCAAAATCTCCATTAACACTTCTTCTGTATTCCTGTATACGTTCGCCATAGCCCCTGGTGTCCAAAGGGAACACGTTTACACGATTTCCCCATTGCTGCCACTCGCTGTACATACTTTTCAGCCGCGCAGGTTCTGTTTTTGACATGTCGTTCATTTCAGTTGGATCACGGCTCAAATCGTATAATCTCAACGTTTGAGTGTTGAATGTTGCGTTCTCGGGTGTACTTGCTACCAATTTCCAATTACCATTTCTGTAAGCAATATTGGCTTCATGTTCCCAGAAAATCTTGCCTCTGTTTAAGGCTTGTCCRGTAAATGCGGGTACGATTGATTTCCCTTCCATGGGGGTTATCTTGTGTGTATTGAAAACAGYAGGATAATTGGCGTTTGCAACATCCACACATGTAGCCATAATATCCRTGAGGTTACCGTAGCCGTTTACAAAGGAATTATTGATGKTTTTTTTTATSCCAGCCGGCCAGCATACAATTAATGGAGTTGCAATACCGCCCTCATAGGTATAATGCTTGTATTCTTTAAAGGGYGTACTGCTTACGTTGGCCCAGTTGATACGATAACTTTCAAAAGWATCTTTTTTTCCGTTTACCTCCTTAGAGTCGCCGCTACTTATGAATTCKGCGCAGGCGCCGTTATCACTAAGGAAAAAAATCAGAGTGTTTTCCAATTGATTTTCATCTTTRAGCTTTTTGATAATTCTGCCGATTCCCTGATCCATAATGTCAATCTGCGCAGCATAAACTGCCATCCTACTTGYCATATCATTCTTTTTGGTATCTGTAAGACTATTCCAAGTGGGTACAGTTTCGTCGGACGGAGAAAGGATTGTCTTTGCGTCAAAAAGGCCTATTTTTTGTTGTTGTGCAAAACGCAGCTTGCGCATTGCATCCCAACCTTTTTTATAAACGCCGGTATACTTGTCAATATCTTGTTGCAGCGCATGCAAAGGCCAATGAGGTGCGGTATAGGCTACGTACAAAAAAATAGGTGCATCAGGCTGTTTTTTGAAATGCTCTCCAATAAATTTGACACTGGTATCGCTAATCGCGTTAGTTAAATAGAAATCTTTAGGTGCCGGGTAACGGTTGTTGTCGCTATACAATTCTGGGGTATAATAATTTGCTCCACCTGGTATAATGCCAAAATAATGATTAAACCCTCGTTGCACTGGCCAGCTATCTTTACGACTGCCATTAATTTTTCGCTCGTTGGTTAGGTGCCATTTCCCGGTCATGTAGGTATCGTATCCTGCTGTTCGCAAGACCTCGGCGATGGTAACGCTGGTGTTGTTTAAATTGCCACTGTAAGCAGCACTACCCATGTCTGCTGCAGCCATCCAGCCCATGCCTGCCTGGTGTGGATATAATCCAGTCATCAAGGATGCTCTGGTAGGGCAGCAGCGCGCGGCGTTATAAAATTGTTTGAAGCGGATACCCTTTTGAGCCAATTGGTCTAGGTTTGGTGTTTTTACTTCTCCGCCATAGCAACCAATGTCCGAGTAGCCCATATCATCGGCCATAATGAGAATAATGTTTGGCTTCTTTTGCTGGGCAGATGCTGCTGAAATTTGAATTGAAAGCAATGCAATGTAGCATGCTGCTAACTTTTTCCAGATCATGGTGATATAGTTTATTTGATCACACAATTTAACACATTAATGTTGAAAATGATCAATTCGTTTTTGTTATTTTACAAAACGTTTCCGCCTTGGAGCGAAAATTTCGCTTCTCGCTATCATATCATTTCGGAATCTAGACCCAGCTCGTTTCGGTCTAAATTGACCATTACAAAATATTGATAGCCAAGATAGTCGAATTGTAGAGTCAAATTTCCTGAACTGGTCAATTCGCTACGGAATCGCTTGGTCAGTGGCATCGAAATCTCCACTCAGACCTCCAGGCGATTAATATCAGTGAAAGGATCACCGTACAGGCACCGAGAGAAAAAGTTTATGCTTTCTGGAGGGACCTCTCCAATCTTCCAAAATTCATGTCCCACATTTCCTCGATTCTAGAAACCAGCCCCGAGCATTCAAGTTGGAAAGCTAGTACACCCGGTAACCTGCTAGAACTAAAATGGAATGCTGAAATTACGCACGAAGAGGAAGGGAAATATATAGTCTGACAATCAGTTGAGGGATCGATGATCGATAACGGGGGTAAAGTAGAATTCCAGGACATCCTGAACGGGACCGGTACAGATCTTCAGATCGAGATCAGCTATTTCCCGCCTGCAGGCAGCATAGGCCGTGGAATTGCGACCCTGTTTACAGGGCTGTTTGAAAAGTCGATAAGAGAAGACATCAACAACTTTCAGCCCCTACGCCGAAGCAGCTGATTTCAGGTCCTTTGCAGGCCTTAGCGAAGAATAAAATAAAAAATAATCCACACGCCATCCCAACAGGGATGGCGTTATGCCTTTAAGGTTCCCTGAACGGGCTTAACTACATAATAAGGCGGTCAAATTTCTAAAAGGATTTAAAGCACGTATCCATAGTCTTTCTACCACCCGTCCATCAGATGACCGGTAGCGCAAAGAATGCATTTAAATGAGGTTAGTTCAAAACACAAACCAGAATGCTGGTTTCATTTTCATGACAGCATTTAACATAAAATTTGAGCACGAGGGCAAAAAAGTAACCCTGACCATCATCCCAAAAGATGATTATTACCTGATTGTCTATTTTGGCGGGATATTGGGAGCAATCCGCAACCGGGATACAGACTGGATGCTACTAAAAAAAGAAGAGATTAATAATGGGGCACTTTCCTATTATGACCACTCCAGTGAAAGCTCGGCCATCAAGATAACATTGGGTACTGCCGAAATCAACCAGATCGCGGGAGAGATCGAAAACCACTCACATTAATTGCATTTAAATACAATACATCGCTACTCCCCCCCAAGAGTGCAAAGTGGAAAGAAAAATCAATGAATCCAGGCTATCCACAATTGCATTTTTTATTTAGGATTCCATTCCTGCACTTATGACATACATTGATATGTTGAGAAATAATCACACCCAAAAAAGCGTTTAATGACTCTAAGCTATAGGGTCTTTATTATTCTCAAAAATATTTAATATGCAGGAATAAAGCTACTTACTCTACCCTAAAATCAAAGTTTTGCAGACGCTTTTCCGACCACTCGCTGGCATACCAGTTTAAGGTAACCTTCTTCACATTAGACACAAAATAGATTCCCCTTCCGAAAACCCTGGAATAAGGGTTATCTATAGATGCAAACTTGGTATAGCCTTGAGAAGGCATCACCGGGGTAGCTTCCGAAGAAAAGAAAATGAGGTTCTTTGCTGTAATTTTTTCAGGTGCCCACATTGCAAAACTGCTGCTCAGCGAAACTACCTTTGGCAGGGGATGTTTGCGGGCGTAGTAAGTAAATGCGGCAGCGGCACCGTACCCTTCAGCTAAAATAATAGTCTGCCGCTGATCAGAAGTACTCATCCGTTTATAAAAGCGGGATGTTTTGACAGCGAGTTCTTCCCAGCCGATCATATCAGCATAATTCTGGTTGACAATGTGAACTTTTTGATCTTCCCAACGCAAGGGAAAATCAAGTCCCCAATTATCATAGGTCCATTTGAAAACTCTTGAAGTATAACCGATAGGCAGGTAAGGAAGTACCACCAGAGATAAAACCAGGTTGGGGAGAAGTAAATAAACAACAAAGGAGACTTTCACCGCCCTACCAGACCGGCGGAGGATATCCTCAAAAAATATACCTCCGACAGCAAACAACGGCGGGAATGCACCGAAAGCATAATAGGCCTTCCCTCTGAAGACAAGCAACACCAGCATCACCAACATAAACCCAGTCGCAAAATAAAGATAAGGCCTGAGCTTTTTTGAAAAGAGTATATAAACTAAACCTCCCAACCAGACAAAAAGCCCTGTGCCGTTAGAGACAATCTGCTGGAGCACAAAATCCATACGGCCCACATGTACAAGTTGGGTATGCTGGAGCTCATCGAGATGGAGAAACGCGGGGAATCCATTCTGCACCTGCCAGATCATATGTGGAGATAGGATCAATATCGCAATAAAAAGTGGAATAAGGAAGGTTTTGCTACTAAAGTATCTCCTGCTTTCCCTGTTCAGCAGGACGCCTAAAACAACCCCCACCAGATAAACAGCTAAAGTATATTTGACCAAGATCCCTACACCGATCGCAACACCCAAAAGATATAAAAGATAATTCTTGGGGCCCTGCAAATAGCAGAGCACAAGATAAGTACACAGCAGCCAAAAAAACTCATCGAATACCTGTGGGATAAACAAAGCGCCGGTAGCTAAAAAAGCTGAGGAAAAAGCTACAGTAATGCAACCGATCAATGCCGCAAAATACCTCCCTCCCAGCCTGATTACGATCAGACCAGTCAGGTGAACTATTCCCCCGGCAAAAAAGGCAGGAATAAGCCGCACACCGATAAGGGAATCCCCGAAAAGCCACTCTCCAATAACGCTCATCAAAGCAATGAATGGAGGCGTTTCCCGGTAGCCCCAGGATAGATGGTCACCAAGGGTAATATAGAGAAGCTCATCCTGATGGAAGCCATATGAGCCCATTGCCCCTAAATGGAGCAAAAACTGTGAAAGCGCAATGACCGATGTAAGCAATAACAGTCCATAACTTGAATTGAGACTGCTGTCGAATGAAAAACTGGATATTAACCTATCTAATAATTTTGGTTCATTATTCCCTTTTAGGGGCTCATTCGGATGGTGCATATAATAATAGAACAAAATATTCTTCCCTTTGTGTTGGAAATATCAGTATACCCATAAATGAACAGGCTGGTCTGGGTGCGTTCAAAAGTATTAAGTTGGTTGTTGACTTTTGTTTTGTAAAAGTCGTCAGACTAATAGATAGTTTGCAATTCAAAAAGGCCTCGGAAATCATTAAGACTTTCGATCTGGCACGGGTATCCTGCGCGTTGACCAGCTGTTGAACTACAACCCAAATGAATAACAAGACCGGTAAGTTATTTTCATATTCGGCTTACCCCACAGTGCTAAATCACGCACCACATCATAAAACTTTGATTAAATAGCAGTTTATCCATAGGGTTAGTATCATCATCAGGTAATATTAAGGTAATTAAGTATTATAATTTATAGTAGTCCTTTAGGTTATATATCCGTGACCGGTCATTATATAAATTAATTTAAGTTCTTCCCGGTCATCCAAATGAATGAAAGCCCGTTCATCCTGAAAAACCATATAGGTATAACTAACCACCCAAACATCCTTTTCTGGGGCGCCGGGCTGATGTTGATAGCCCGCATCTGGTTCGGGTGCCTCGATTTCCATATACTTAATCTTACGCCTTTCAAGGATTTCCCGGGCAGCTTTAAGCGCTTGTTCTCTGGTATGTACCATACCGATTATAAACAATGGAAAGCGACTTTTGTTGTTGATATGATGAACAAAATACACCGCAACTATTGGACAGCATTTAACCGGATAGGAAATGAAACGCTTCACCAGAACGGCTTTTCTTTTGATATGCTGCCTGAGCAATCAGAATCTCTTTCATTGTTCAGGATAAACTCATTAAAGGAAATGACCAGTACCTAATATCTTTTTCATCGCATCACCTGGATCTGCAGGACGGGGTAACTATCGAAAAGGATGGGCAGTTTTTTGAGCGCTTATATGGTTATACAGATGAATCCATCAAAGAAATGATCGACGATATATCAAAGCATGGAGATCACCAGTTTTAACGGTCATTGGATAGATGACAATGGTGTGCACAACGCCCTGGCGGCCAAATTGGTCGTTTGATGGAAGTTGTGATTTTCTGCTGGAACTTAACATAGCGAATAAAATCAGCATAGTGATCACCACGTAACGGGCGACTTCAATTGGCATCTTATGCACGGCGCTGATGTAGCAATAATCTTTACTTAATTCTTCCCTAAACGCTGCAAATACCAATACCAGCGGAATAATCGAGTAGGGATATTTACAGATAATATAAGTGGTAATACAGCTTAAATCGTATTTTAAAAAGTGACAAGCCCTATCCGGGCATCGATACCACCATTGTAGGAATAAACCAAGCAATTGCTTTTATAAAGGGGTGTGCTGAAAATACGAGGTAGGTTGCTTTCATGACTAATGATCTTGTTAAATACTTGTAATGTTTTAATTAATCTATTTTAACAACATTTGGGGGTTCCAATTGTTGCTATCAAAATTCGGTTATTATATTAATCGCGCATGAAAAACCCATTATTAATTCTAATCCTGCTCGTTACTCTTGTCTGCAAAAATCCTGCACGGGCAAAAAAATCCTACGATTTGATCAGTTATAAGTCAATTATTGATGGCAGCCAAGCAACTCTAAAATTGGCATATGGCTATCTGCTGGCGAGTAAAATAACCATCCGCACAAAAGTCGGAGAGCAGGTATTTACGCCCTTGGCAAATGAGCCGGACCTACACGGTGAGTTAAGGTTCGAACGCGCGAAATCCACCCGGAAGCACATGGGCAACTCTGGATCCTGGCTAACGCTTAAAAAGTTAAACGATGCGGAATATCCTTCACAGATCAAAGCAGTTTACCGGGATGGTAAAGTACAAAAAGTGGTAGTCTTTAAACAGCAGAATTAAATATGAAGTTCGAACGGACCCTGCAGGAAACAACAATTACAAACTAAACTGGCTATACAGAATGCGATATTTACTATTTATCCTATTAATATGCCTGAATTTTTATCTGTTATTCTCCTTTTCTAAAAAATTTGAACGGCAATTCCTCCTAAAATTATTTCCGGCCTTGATACCAGTTGTTATCATATTGTTTTTCGGGTTCGGTTTTGCACTGAAATTATTGCACATTCAGATGAACTTTGTTACCAGCGAGGCCTTAATATCAGCTATGATGTCTTTGATTGTTATATCATTGATCAATTTTGTAAACCAGTTCTTTTCTTACATAGTAGATCTGGTTGTAAAATTTCATCAAAGGAATAATGCAGCAAACCTAGCCAGCCAACCCATAAAGTTTTTTGTTGATAATCAAACCATGCTAAAGCGTGTTGCTACGCTAATCTGGTTTTTCGGTTCTGGATTGATGCTTTATGGTATATGGCTCGGCGGTTAGCTGTAAGTTCATTTAAATATGTGCTTTCAACTTTGCAAAGATATGAAAGCAATTGAAATAGCGCCGTACATATTGCTGGTAGTATTTATCCCAGCCTCAGCGATCCTGGTTTGGAAGGCTGTTATGGATCCTAATTCACAATTTGGTCCAGCCCTAACTTTCTCTGCCGATGGTGTTTTAGCCAGCATCGCTTGTGACAAGATCATGCAGGCTTTTGCACAGGATGGAAATGAAAAGGTAAAAAAATTGTTGATCGATAATAACAGGCCAGAACCTATTTCACCACAGGCAGATAAGGTATTGCTAAAAAGCCCTGCCTTTGCGCTGATTCCAAAATACAATATCTACACCCGTCAGGACCATGCGATCACAATTGATCTAGAAAAGAAAATGGTAGCCGCTGCAGGATTCAAAAATGTATGTATTATTGATTCAGGTCATTGCCCAATGTTAACCAACCTGATAAAGTGACTGCAGATCTCTCGCAGATCATCAATTAGCAGTAAAAACAATTTTTATTGTCCGCAAATTTAATATTTGCAAGCGTCCATGTAGAATAAAAGTGCTGAAAAGAAATTTATCAGCACTTTTACTCTCTGCACATCTTAGATTAAACCATATTAACCTAATACTTTAGTAAACCCATCTAATTTCAATCTTTCTTCTGTGTCATTGATAATATTAACTCCTTTTCATCTTGCTTATATGGCTTCCCATCTTTTTGCAGGATTTCATGGAACCACACAGGTGGCGGGGCGGTATAGGTTTTGGTCCACGAATCCCAGGGGTATTTAGTCTGTGTCTTACCATCAACAAAACCCCAGTTAATCATACCCACGTTATATTTTTTCGCAATGGGAAGAAAACCGGCGAAAGTACTCCCGTTCGGCCTTGCCATATATTCCGTACAGATAAGCGGTTTTCCATATCTTGAAAGCCATTTTATCCGTTTTTCAAATTCGGCCGGGCTGTCATAATTATGGAAGGTAATAATATCACTCTGTTCAAGCTGAAGGGTTTCGATCGGCTTCATTTTAGCTGCGTCGGACCAGTCTCCAACCCAAATCCCTGAGGTAAGAGGCTGTGAAGGACGAACGGAACGTGCCCATGTAAAAACTTCTTTAAGCAGCGGCAACACGAGGGCCACTTTGTTCGGAAGCTCAATTTTCTCATAGGATGGACCGGTCATATTATCTGGTTCGTTCCACAGATCCCAACCATTGATCCGTTCATCGTTGGCAAATTTTCCGATCACTCCCTTTACATAGCTTTCCAGCCTGGGGTACTGTAGGGAATCCTTTAGTGCAAGCTGTCCGGGACTTTGAACCCATCCGGAGTTATGTTTGAAAGGAATGGGTTCCCTTTGTTTGCCCAGTTTGTAAAAAGGATCCCAGCAGGAGTCAAAAATAACAAGGAAGGGTTTTATTTTATGTTTCTGGGCAATGCTCAAAAATGTATCAATCCGGTTAAGAAAGCCTACCGAATCCTGCTCATAAAGTGCATCGTGAAGATATACCCGCACGGTATTCATGCCCAAACCGCCTGCCCAGCCCAGTTCCCTGTTGATGGTAACGGTATCAAATGTTTCAGCCTGCCACATTTCCAGTTGATTGATGGCATTACTGGGGATAAAATTGGCCCCGATCAGCCATGGCTGTTTTTTATACCAATCGTTAGCCTGTTGCTCAGTCCATATTTCTCGGGGTGTTTCAGCCTTTTTCTTTTCTCCCGAACAGGCTAAAAATACGCCAAGACACAATATTAAGGCGTAGGAAAATATTTTTTTCTGCATAATCTTTAAGTATTAATATAATTAGTTTTTGTTCTTGATAACGGTCCCTTTGATCATCCATACTTCTGTAGCATTGGCATAGGCATTGGTACTGGTAACGGCAATCACGCTGCCATCACTTAGCACCGTTAAGCTGTTCCATAAACATGATTTATTGCTGGGGATCAGGAAGGGTACAGATTTACTCTTGAAATTCCGTCCCTGCTCATCACCGATCACAACTTTCATATCAGCAAAGTTTAGATCATTTGTACGGTCCTCCGTACCCTGATAGGACAGTATGGTTTCGCCGGTTTTCAATTGCCTGATAAAGGGGGCGCCTGCGTACAGCCCATCCCCTATTCTATCCGCCAATGCATAACTTCTGTTTGCACTTTCTGCACCGATCGTTAATGCCCAGTTTTCCTGCAGGCTATTTCTCAACACATAGGGCTTAAAGGTATTCACTGCGTTATCCTCTATAGAAACGAGGATATCTTTGCCATCTCTTAAAAGAAGTGGCACCGGCATCCCATCTCTTTTACCAGGGCGGAAGCTCACAATTTCGGGAACTGTAGTCCAGCTTCCGGCATTATCCTTAGATCTGAGCATGGAAATATTCTGCTCATCAGAATTTGTATAGGGCCCTTCGTTGGCAAAGTACAGCTGTATTTCTCCGTTTGGCAATTGAATGGCAGAAGGCTCCCAACAGCCATTTTCAAATTGATAACCTGCCTCGTACAAATTCTTTTCATTCTCCCAGCTCTCCCCACCGTTACTGCTCTGTTTTACCAGGATCCCGAATTTTCTGGATGAGGCAATATCGTAAGGCCTGGCATTGTAAAAGACCAGGATTTTGTTGCCTTTCAACAATAACAGATCTGGAACGCTCATGTTCGAGCCATTGGCAGGTGGGGCGATAACCGTTGCCGAAGACCACGTATTGCCCCCATCAGTGCTTTTAACCGATACAATATTACCATCAGCTTCATATACTGCAAGCAATGATGCATCAGCCAACTGTATTATTCTTGCGTATCCCGAATAGCGGGCATTCAAGGTTGGCGAGGAAACCCTCCTTCTGCTGTTTTGGTCCCAGCTGATTGATATCCCGTCCTGTTTGGGCACGGGAACCTCAGGGACGGATTTTTCGTCTTTTGAACAGCCTGAGCAATATGTGATGGCTAATATATTAACCAACAGCAACTTAATAAAGGTGTGATGTATCATTGAAGTATATATTAATAATTTGGATTCTGCTTAAGGTCTTTATTGTTCTCCACTTCTATCTGTGGTAAGGGAAGACGGATGTGTTTACCGGGAACAAAATTATTGAAGTCCGGATCGCGCTGAGCTACCTTTGCAACTCCGGCCTGCGTCTCCAAATCCCCCCAGCGTTTTAAGTCGGCCCAACGTACACTTTCCCCGCAAAGTTCCAGTGCTCTTTCCATTTTTAGGCGTTCCCTAAAAAGTGACTGATCATTTCCGATGGCCGGATAAGCTGTTGCCAGCGGTGCTAGATTAACTCTTTGCCTTACCCTGTTTACATATTGATAGGCTTCCGCAGTCTGTCCAAGTTCATTGCTCGCCTCTGCATACATTAAAAGGATATCTGCAAAACGGATCATCCTGGTGTTCACCTGGCTGAAATAATCCTCATTTGTTCGCATATAATCCCGCGAGTATTTCCTGAACCAGGCTTCATCAGCATCCCATTGCCAGCTTCTTCCATAGGTTTTATCACCGAAATCGGCTTCAAGGCCTGGATAAAAAAGGCTATACCTTAAACGGGGATCAATTTTACCATCTAAAGTCTTTTCTTTTTTAAATTCAGCAACCATCCAGTTCCGCGCCTGACCGTCGGACCATCCGATAGACCTCGGTGCAAAAAACTGTGCCCTGTTATTGCCCATATTTGAGCTTGGGCCATCTCCCTCAGCCGTTTTATTCGCATCAGAAAACTGGATTTCAAAAACAGATTCCTTGTTATTTTCATTTTCCACGCGGAAGTTATCCTTGTAATCAACCAGATCATAAAAACCTGCACCAGCACCTGTTATCAGATAATCAAAGGCTGTTTTTGCCTGAGCCCATTTGCGCTGCTGCATATAGGTTTTACCAAGCAGGGCAAATGCAGCACCTTTTGTAGGCCGCCCAATATCATTTCCATTCCACTGGACTGGCAGAGCTGCCGCTGCTTCTGAAAGGTCTCTTTCTACCTGTGCCCAAACCTGCGCAAGGCTACTTTGCTGGGGCATATCGGTAGGACTTTGGATAGTAGTTACAATCGGAAAATTTTCCCACAATATTGCGGCGTAATAATAATATAAACCACGCAAAAACTTAGCTTCAGCCAACATCTGCGCTTTTTTGCTCTGATCCGCAAAGGGTATTTCAGGCACATAAGTGAGTACCTGGTTGCACCTAAAAATGGCCTTATAGGTATCGCGGTAACTTACCTGGTTGCCTTCAAAAAAATTATAGTTGATATACTGAAAGCGTGTCCAATCAGCCAGTTCGATCCAGGGGCTTTTGCTAAAACCTTCGTCGGAGGTCAAATCCAGACGAAAATAAATCCACCTTGACCAACCACCGGGCTGATAGAACATATGATAAATGGCATTTACACCTTTTTGGGCATCTGATTCTGTTTTCCAGAACTGCTCCTGGGTAAGCGTATTGGGATTGTCCTGATCGAGCAGGCTTTTTTTACAGGACGATATTACAAAGGTTCCTGTTATCAGTAGAGTTAATAATATTTTTTTCATGTTCGTTATTTTAAAATCCAAACTGTAAGCCAACTGAAACCATTCTAAGATTTGGGAATGCGCCAAAGTCAAAACCTTTTTCAAAAATGCTGTTATTGCTGAATTCCGGGTCAAGTCCTGTGTATTTGGTGATCGTGATCAGGTTCTGGCCCGATACACTGATCTGTGTATTCCGGAAACCGATCTTTTTCATCATTTTTTCAGGAACGTTATAGGATATGCCAATATATTTTAAACGGGCAAAACTGCCGTTTTCCAGCCAACGGTCTGTATCTCCCCTTGAATTGATCGTGCTTCCATAATAGGCCCTTGGCACATCAGTGTTCGTGTTTTGTGGTGTCCATGGCTGTATACCAGCGCGGTAATTGCTGTTATCGGAAAAGGCATCAGTTACACTCCTTGGCCCATTAAATACGGTTGAGCCAAAAGAACCGAACCAGTCCATGTTAAAAGAAAAGTTCTTATATGAAGCGTTCAAATTCAGTCCTATTTCGTAATCCGCCCAGGGACTGCCAACAACCACCTTATCAGAATTATTGATCTCGCCATCGGCATTATTGTCCTTGAAACGGATGTCTCCAGGCTGCGCGGTAGGCTGGATAACTTTGCCAGCAGCGTTTTTGTAACCGGCCACTTCCTGGGCAGTTTGGAATAAACCATCGGTTTGCAAAACATACCACATGCCTATGGGCTGCCCCACTTCGGTTACTGTGTTACCTACAAAAGTTCTGTTTTTGCCATAGCCAAGATCAAGTACCTTATTACGTAAAGTGGTCAGATTTGCGGTTGCCCCATACTTAAAGGCATTTTTATTTTCCTGATAAGAAGCGGTAAATTCAAAGCCTTTATTTCCCAGGGTCGCACCGTTCACATAAGGATTACCGCCATCATTTCCTGTGGAGAGCAGCAAAGGGTACTGCAGGAGGACATCTTTGGTTTTTGAAATAAAATATTCTGCGCTGATGGTCAGCTTATTTTTAAGGAAGGCAGCATCAAGGCCGTAGTTCTGTTGGGTAACCTCTTCCCAGCGCAGATCAGGATTGGCCAGTTTTACCTGTGTAGCTCCTGGAAGAACGGTTTGTCCAGGTCCCAATACGATCGTTGGGAAAGTATTTATAAAAGCGATATAATCGTACGGTCCGATATTGCTGCTTCCAAGTGTTCCATAGTTGGCACGTAACTTAAGATCGTCTATCCATGAAGCTTTAAAAAAATCCTCCCTACTGATCCTCCATGCACCGGATATTGACGGAAAGACACCAAACTTGTGGTCCTTTCCAAATCTTGAAACCCCGTCTGTCCTGACTACCCCATTCAAAAGATATTTATCGGCATAGTTATATTCAAATCTTCCAAAATAGGAAATCAGATCCGTGCGGTTTTTGAAACCACCGGTCTGTGGTTCATCTCCCTGATCGAGTACATCATAGTACCCTTCTGAGGGATTTGCCAGAATATTCCTTTTGGTACCCCATATCTGGGCGTATTTATCTCTTTGATAGGATTGACCCGCTAAAACATTTAGTTTATGTTTACCAAAGTCTTTATCAAAGGACAACGTATTTTCAATCAGTATGGTCGAAGACTCGCCCCTGTTTTCATTAATAATCGCAGGGTCAAACGCCTGGTTGAGTGTCCAGTTCCCCGGCTTTCTTAAATAGGAATAGTGGTCTCGGCTGGTTTCATACCCAACATTGATTTTATATTTCAGTGAGGGCAAGATCTGAAGTTCTGAAAAGAGATTACCACGGATGCGCAAATTTTCATTTGTCCTATCCTCGAGGTCAGCAATGGCGACAGGATTGGTACCAAAAGTCCTTGCACGCGCCTCGTCACCGTAGCCATAACCACCTGGATTTGCCGGATTGTAAACAGGAATTGTTGGAAGCAGGCGTACTACACTCACAATAGGGTTTCCAGACATTTCATCCGCTTTGGCATTACTGATCGCCAGATTTTCTCCGATAGTGAATATTCCTTTTTTGGTTTTGGTATTGACCCTGAAGTTTACACGGTCGAATCCGGTACTGATTACCGCACCTTTGTTTGTAAAATAGCCCCCGGATATGAAATAACTGTTGTCTTTTCCACCTCCTGAAAAACTAATTGAATAATCCTGCACCATACCTGTCCGATAGGTTTCATCCTGCCAGTCTGTATTCACGGATAAATCAAGATTCTGCCTTTTAACATTGGCATTATCATAGGCCATATTGTTAAGCGCTGCGAATTCGCTGGTCTCGGCAAGTAAATATCTGGGAATAGTCTGAAATGTAGTTTTTGCCGAAACGTCGATTTTCGTTGGCCCCTCCGATCCTTTTTTAGTGGTAATAATGATTACGCCATTTGCAGCACGTGTGCCGTAGATTGCGGCGGCTGATGCATCTTTAAGAATCTGGATAGATTCGATGTCTGCGGGATTGAAGTCGCGGTTTGCACTGGTTACCAATCCATCAATTACATACAATGGATCTGTACCTGAAAAATTCTTCAGCCCGCGGATCTGGATCTGCGCTTCAGAACCTGGCTGCCCGCCACCTCTCACGCGAATTCCGGTTGCCAGTCCCTGAAGGGATTCGGCAACTGTGGTAGCCTGTCTTTTCTTTACATCTTCTGCCTTCACTATTGATACCGCTCCGGTAAGATCCTGTTTTCGTTGCGTACTATAGCCAACCACCACAACTTCATTCAGGTCTGAAGTCGATTCTATCATGGTCACACTTAGTGTCTGGTCGCCAGCAACTGAAAATTCCTGGGTCTGGTATCCAATAAATGAAAAAACGAGCACTGCTTTCGTCGTTCCTGAGCCCGCAATCATAAACTTACCGTTACCATCGGTAAGGGTGGAAGTTTTTGTACCTTTTATCTGCACCCCCACTCCTGCCAGAGGGCCGCTGGCATCTTTGACAATCCCTGTAATTTTTTGCTGCGCCTGTACACTGATTGTTAAATTGATCAATAACATGGTTAGGGCGATTTTAAAAATTCGATCCTTGATCTTCACGATCGATTTGAGAGGGATATTCGTATCCCTGCCTTGTGGAAGCTTTTTGTTCATACGCTATAAGTTTATATTTGGTACTGCTAAATAAGGGGATACATTTAGATGCTTTAGTTCAATTTCTGTTCATTATGTCTCAATTATCACCCATTAAAGGGCAATTTTGAGTGAGATCGATTCAATCCAAGATTTTTGGATTATATTTAATGATGTTTTTTTATGAGCAACTGAAAAGAATATTTTTCTGTTTTACATTCTTATGTATCCATCAACAACTTTTTGCACAGGCATATACCTTTAGGCATTATCAGGTAGAATCGGGTCTTTCCTATAACTCGGTAATCTGCAGCCTGCAGGACACCAACGGATTTATGTGGTTCGGCACGAAAAACGGCTTAAACCGATTTGATGGATATAGGTTTAAGATTTACCGTAATGACCCAACAAAACCTGAAAGCCTTGGACATAATTTCATTCATTCCTTATTTGAAGACAATCAGGGAATTTTATGGGTGGGCACCCGCAAAGGATTGTACCGATATAACCCAATAAGGGATACTTTTACCTTGATCAACGAGACCAGGGACAAAGACATCAGTACGGTATCAGCTGATGTTAAGGGCAGGATCTGGTTTATTGCAAACAACACTGTATTGCGATATGATATCCGGACAAAAAAAATAAATGACTTTCCCGGTCCGCAATATGGAGGAGCAACCTCATTAGCCATTACCAGAGTAGGCGATATATGGGTATCCACAGCCCAGGGATACCTTCAACAATATGGAATAAACACTGATAAGCATACAGTTTACGGCACATTTGATGAGACTTCTTCCCCCTTATCGAAATGGATCGAAAAGATTAAGGACACTGGAGACGGGCATTTGATTATAGGAACATCTAATGATGGGGTAAAACTGTTTAGCACAAGTGATCATACAACCGAACAGTTACCGATGCGGAATACCGATGGAACTAATGTTTTTGCAAGGGATTTTCTGAAAAGAACTGCGGAAGAGTACTGGATCGCAACCGAGTCGGGAATATTTATTTATAACATGCGTACGCAGAAATACATTCAACTGCGCAATAAAATAAATGACTTTTATACCATTTCAGATAATGCAGTATATACCATTACCCGTGATCAGGAAGGGGGAATATGGTGTGGAACCTATTTTGGCGGACTAAGTTATTATCCCCAGCAATATACCTCATTCGATAAATTCTATCCCGGAGTTGCCGACAACCGCCTTAAAGGCCATGCTGTCCGCGAAATCCAGCGGGATAAAAACGAAAAACTCTGGATAGGTACAGAGGATGCCGGACTGAACAGGTTTGACCCTAAAACCGGGGAATTTAAAAATTTTGTCCCACAGGATGATGGCCAGGGTATTTCACATTCCAATATACATGGCCTTGCAGTTAAAGGCAACAAACTCTGGATAGGCACTTTTGAACAGGGGCTCGATGTTATGGATATCAATACAAGCCGAATAATTAAAAAATATAAGGCTGGGCCTGCGCCCAATCAGTTAAAAAGCAACTTTATCGAAAGCCTGCTTGTTGACAGCAATGGAGAACTCCTGGTTGGAACAGCAACAGGCTTATACAGATATCGTGAAGGCAGTGATGATTTTATTCTATTAAACGAATTCCCCGGCAACAGGCATTACGCTGCACTGCTGGAAAGCAAAGAAGGCATATTATGGGCGGGTACATTACGCGACGGTCTTTGGTTCTATAATAAGAAAAACAATCAATCAGGAAATTTCTCCTTCAACAGCCAGGATGAAAACAGTTTAAGCAGCAACGAAATTAACGGACTTTTCGAGGATTCGAGGCACAATCTCTGGATCATGACCGAAGATGGGCTCTGTATGTTGAAAAAGGGGGCGAGAACTTTTAAACGCTATACCACAGCCAACGGGTTTCCCTCCAATATCTTCTATAAAATTTTAGAGGATAAAAACAAAAATCTTTGGATCAGTACATCCAGGGGCTTGGTATTGTTTAATCAAAAAAATGGAAAGATCATTACCTATACCAGGTCCAGTGGCTTATTGGGAGACCAGTTCAATTATAGTTCGGCCTTTAAAGATGGAACTGGTCAGATGTACTTCGGAAGTGTTAAAGGAATGATTGCCTTCAGACCTGAGCTTTTTCGGGAAAACAGGTTTGTTTCGAAAATATTTATTACAGGTTTTCAGGTAGACAATGTAGAACTCTCGGTTGGCGCAAAAAATTCCCGCCTGCTCAGTCCTATCGATTTCACTGACGAGGTCAAACTGCATCATGATCAGTCGAATTTCAGCATAGATTTTGCTGCGCTGGGCTTCACCTCACCTGCAATGACAGAATATGCATTTATGATGAAAGGGCTTGATGATGAGTGGACTTATCTGAAGAGCAATAGAAAGGTGTATTTTACAAGTCTTTCACCCGGGAAATATGAGTTTTTAGTTAAAGCCTCCAATAACGGCAGAACCTGGAACAATCAGGTAAAGTCTTTAAAAATAATCATCGCCCCACCTTTTTGGGCCTCTACCATTGCACTGGTTATCTATGGATTAATGATTACCTCCATTGTGATCGCACTCGTTAAGGCCAATCACGGAAGGCTATTGCTGCGCTACCAGCGAAAGATTGAGCGTTGGGAAGTGGAAAATGATAAGGAGCTGTATTATGCGAAGATTAATTTTTTCACACAGGTTACCCACGAAATAAGAACTCCTCTGAGCCTTATTCATGGTCCTTTGGAAGAGGTGATCAGAATAACGGGGCATTCTGCCGCAATTAGCCCCGATCTTCAGATCATGAAACAGAATACCCACCGTCTTATTGAGCTTTGTAACCAGCTGCTCGATTTTAGAAGAACAGAACAGGAGGGCTTTAATCTGAGCTTTGTGAGCCTTGATGTGAATGAGCTGGTGAGACAGACCTGCACCAGGTTCCAACCCATTATCGATGAGAAAAAGATATCGTTAAGTCTTGAGCTGGATAAAGACGGACTGGTGGTTTATGCTGACGCGGAAGCGTTAAATAAAATCATCAGCAATTTGCTCGATAACGCATTAAAATATGCATCAAAAAATGTTTGGGTCAAAATCTCATCTGATCAGGACGTATTCAACATACAATTCATCAATGATGGCACTCCTATCCCCGAAAAATACAGGGAAAAAATATTTGAGCCTTTTTACCGTCTGGAAGATGTTAAAGGTATCCGGGGTTCGGGGATTGGGCTCTCACTGGCAAGATCACTTGCTGAATTACATGAAGGCAATTTATCACTTGTTCTGCAAAACGACGCTTATACCCATTTCGAACTCAAATTGCCCAAGCGCCATAACCAGGAATATACATTGGCTTATAACGGCGGAAGCGACCAGGAAACGGGGTCAACAGCATTCAAAAAATTAGATCCGGATGCGCCCAACGTATTGGTTGTTGAGGATAATTCGGATCTGCGAAGGTTTATCACCAATATCTTAAAAGAGGATTTTACTGTAATCGCAGTTGAAAATGGATCGCGGGCAATGGATATCCTGAAGCAAACGAGTGTCCAATTGATTGTAAGTGATATTATTATGCCATTAATGGATGGACTGGAATTGTGTAAAACATTAAAGGACAATATTGATTATGCACATATTCCTGTTATTCTATTAACAGCAAAAAGTAATTTACAGACAAAAATTGAAGGGCTCGAAGCTGGTGCAGATGCTTATATCGAGAAACCATTTTCACCCAATCACCTATTGACCCAAATATCAAATTTGTTAAACGTAAGGGAAAAAATCAAAACACATTTTGCCCAGTCGCCATTGGTACATTTGAAAAGCATGGCCTATAATAAGGCCGATGAAGCTTTTTTGGACAAACTCAACGATACCATTGTGAAAAACATGTCTGATACCACGTTGGATGTTGACTTTCTGGCTGATGCAATGAATATGTCGAGACCCACACTTTACCGTAAAACAAAAGCCATTTCAAATCTTTCGCCTCACGAACTGATCAACATTACCCGTTTAAAACATGCGGCATCGCTACTGAATGAAGGACAGTTTAAAATTCTAAAAATTGCCTCAGTAACCGGCTTCAGTTCGCAAACACAGTTTTCAAGAAGTTTTGCCAAACAATTTAAAATGACACCTTCCGATTACGTCAATTCTTCTAGACAGATCAAAAGCGAATAACTCGTACAATTGTATAACCCAACACATGAAGATTATAGGCCAGGGCAGATTGACTGAATAGATTAATATCGTTAAGGTCATAACCATGAACTGATGATGCCGGGGTCAACCTCTCCGCACCGGACACGGATATATGCTAGGCCCTCTTTGGAAGTTTCGCAATGGCCGACGGTCCAATAGCCCTTTTTGAAATCCAAACCTCCGAAAACAGTCTGGAAGCTGTTTATCGAGATAATATTGCCGGACAGTACCACTGATTATAAAATATATTGTGTGGCTTTTTTCTCCGGCGCTTAAAAGTTTAGTCTTTTTCGCAATTTCTAAAACAGCACTATTTTCAACAATTTCTGTCTTAAGCTCTTACTTATGGGATAGATAGTTTCAAACAGGGAAAACAGGTTACTGTATTTCTATAAGGCAGATATAGAATTCATTTTTTAGCTAACTTAAGAAATAGCTAGTTTCAATGCAAGTCTAAGAAACGCATTTGTTCATAAGTTGAATGTATAGCTGTATTCTCGTGACGAATGCCAGTACTTACGGGATAGAAATATTTAGGAACTAAAAGAGACCTGAGTTAACAGTTGAAGCAATTGCACCCTGATAACTGTTTAATTTTTCTCGATGATTCTCAACTCAAAATGGTTAAAAAATAAATCACTTCTTGGACTAGATCAATTCGCTGCATTTTGAAACACCCCAAATTTGTAGCGTAAACAAAAAGCAAATAATTAAACAAACTGGTATAAACCGATTAAGCAACTTGTCCATGAATATATATTCAACCAGGCAAGAAAAAATCTTGCATGGTATCGTTATTTTAAGACCATCTAAGTGCTATATTTGAGTTATGCACGAACATCTACCTTTTTTGCTGGGTGGCGGTCAGCTCGGAGAATTGATCCGAAACAAAGACTGGTCATCCACTACCCTGAATTCCCCCGAGGCCTGGCCTGAAAGCCTGAGGTCTGCAATCGCGATCTCTTTAAGTTCCGGGTTTCCGATAGCCATCTATTGGGGAGAGGACTTTACCCTGCTCTACAATGACGCCTGGAGTAGTATTCCAGGGCAAAAGCATCCCTGGGCGCTGGGCAAACCTGGAGCAGTGGTCTGGCCTGAAATCTGGGGAGGTTTAAAAGAAGAATTTGAGAGTGTGCTCTATCAGGGTAAGTCTTACCGCAGGCCGGATGCTCCACTATATATGCACCGTTATGGATATACTGAGGAATGTTATTTTGATTATACGCTATCTCCGGTTTTGGATGCGGGAGGTAAAGTGGGCGGCGTATTTAATGCAGTTATAGAAACCTCTTACCGTGTAATTAACGAGCGCCGGGCTGCGATAAGGAGTGAATTTCTTTCCCAGGGGCATGCAGCTACCAGCATCAACGCTGCGTACAATAATATTGAGGTACTATTGAAAACAGCCTTCCTGGATATCCCGTTTTACATTTATTATAGTAATGACCCTAAATCCATCGAAAATGAGGTTATCTTTAGCAGTTGCCTGAATGCAGGTCAGCTCTACGATATCTCGCAAATGACCGAAGGAATCATCGGGCAGCAGATTATCCACCTGACCGATCTTGATAACCATATGAGCGAACCCGCAACATGCCACTGGCCGGAACCGGTAACCGAAGCGCTAGTCATCCCGGTACTCAGCGCAGAAGGTGTTGTGAAAGGAAATCTGGTGTTGGCAGCTTCTGCGCGAAAGCGTATTGATGAGGATTATCGCCAGTTTCTCTTGGCTATTGCTGCAAACGCAGGAATGATTCTCAATAATGCAGCGGCTGCCGAGCTTGCGGTTGCTTACCAAAATGAACTCCTTTTAAATGCAGAGCTTCAGGAAGAGCAGCAGGCACTAACAGAAGAAGTCACCGCCGCCAACGAAGATCTTTCTGCATTGAACGAAGAACTTTATGCATCTAACGAGCAGCTGGGAGCGGCCAACAGAGAATTGGCCACGACTAATGAGGAGCTGAACGAGACACAAGCCCTTTTACAGGAAACCTTGAAGGGACTCGGGCAAAGCGAGCAACGTTTCCAAAACCTGATCAGGGAGGCATCTGTAGGGATCGTCCTCCTAACCGGGACGGAGCTCGTTGTCGAGGTCGTCAATGAAGCCTATGGTAAACTCATTGGGCGGAGTGCCCAGGAGTTGCTGAAAAGGCCGCTGTTTGAGATCATTCCCGAGGCGGAAGCAGATTTCAGGAAAATTATTGGTCCAGTACTTCAGAGCGGGGAACCGACCCACCTATATGAGCAGGCTTACTTGGTTTACAAAGACGGGCTACCCATCTCGGGTTTTCTTAACCTGATTTATCAGCCCTACCGGGAAACTGATGGAAAGGTTACAGGGGTGATGATTTTGTGCCAGGATGTTTCTGATCAGGTGGCAGCCAGGCTTCAGGCAGAAGCTACGGAACGCCGTTCTCAGTTCATGCTTAACGCTATTCCCCAACAGGTCTGGACCGCCGATCCCCAGGGACAGTTGAATTATGTCAATCAGGTCGTTTCAGATGATTTCGGCTATCCCGGGCCTGAAATAGTAGGGCAAGGGTGGCAGGCCTTTATCCATCCCGATGATCTGCCTTCATGTCTGCTAGCCTGGCATCAGGCATTGACGAGCGGTGAGGAATACCTGACCGAATTTCGGCTAAAATTTGCAAACGGGGCATATAACTGGCACCTGGCCAGGGCAATCCCGTTAATTGAAAATGGCGAGATCAGTTTATGGCTGGGCACCAACACCAATATTGAGCAGCAAAAAAGAACGGAGCAAAAAAAAGACGAATTTCTGTCCATTGCCAGTCATGAGCTTAAAACCCCGCTTACCGGGATAAAGGCCTTCACGCAGTTGATGCAGAGAAGTACCGACCCCGGCCGTACTGCATCCTATATCGAAAAATCGACCGATAATATCCACAGGCTTGAAAAACTGATCAATGACCTGCTTGATGTCACCAAGATCAATGCAGGAAAACTCAGCTACGACCTTAAGGCGTTCAATTTCTCCCAGATGCTGAAGGACAGTGTCGAAAGCGCCCAGTTGATCACCCACCACCGGATTAATCTGGAGCAAACTGAAGACCTGATCATCACCGGAGACCGTTTCAGACTGGAGCAGGTGATCAACAACTTTTTGAGCAATGCCATCAAGTATTCTCCTGACGGAATACAGGTTAACGTGAAAAGCCAGCTTTCAGGTGAAGCATTAATTGTTTCTGTTCAGGACTTTGGGATTGGCATCCAACAGGAACATATCCAGCGCCTGTTTGACCGCTATTATAGGATCGACAACAGTTCCACGCGGTTTGAGGGACTAGGACTTGGACTGTACATCTCTTCGGAAATTGTCAAAAGACATATGGGAACCTTCTGGATAGAAAGCGAGCTGGGTAAAGGTTCGACTTTTTATTTCCGCCTGCCGCTAACTGAGCCTCAGCCAGCCCCCCCGCTCACCGAAGAAAACCAGTTCTACCAAAATGAACACATCACCATTAAGCAGGATAATGACAACAAATGTTTGGAAGTAGATTGGACAGGCTTCCAGACCATCGATACAGTTAAAGAAGGAGGCTCGAAAATGATCCAGATGCTAAAAGCAAGCGGCTTCAAAAACGTTATGAATGACAATACCAACGTAATTGGCTCCTGGTCTGAAGCGTCCGACTGGGCGGGACAAGAGTGGTTCCCAATGATGGAAAAGGCCGGGCTAAAGTATTTTGCCTGGGTATATTCTCCCAGTGCCTTCAGCAGGCTCTCAGCAGAAAAAGCGGTGGACGTCAAGGTCGGAAATACAATAGTCCATTTTTTTACCGAAGCTGAAACCGCCCGGCAATGGTTAAGCAGCCTAGAGATGTAAGTTCATCATAGATGTCATAACAAAGGCTATACTGTAATTTTCACGCTATGCCCGGATTGTACAGTTAAAGCTTCTTAACTTGTTAAACGTAAGGATCGACCGCCGCTAAGCGTAGTTGTGAGTCTGCAATTGGAAATAAGGTGGACAAACCAATTTGCTTGACCCCCATTGTACCAATTTTTATTTATTTGAAAATGCATTGATAATCAGTTTATTGTGAGAGAATTGTTTTCGGCGATGAGGGTCAACTGACAATGGTTTATCCACGTAATCAAATTTCCCTCAACTTTTGATATGCAGGCAGGTACACCCCGTGTGCTCAACAAGGCAGAAACAATGTTGGTGTTCAAAAAATCATTCTGCATCAATCCAGAGCCCATATTCGATCATTAAAAGGTAATTATAATAGCCAAGATACACAAAAAAAGACATGCATGTATTGAGGAAACCATTAGATAGTTGTAAGATATAAGTGTAGTATAGATCGCCCTGTTAGATAAGGTTCAATACAGATATCATTAACTTAAATTTTTCTAATCGCCTCTGGAATTTCAACTTGAACAGCTGATGTGACCTGTGTAACAAGGAAGTTTTGTGAAATCCTCCTCGGTGCTGACCAAGTCGAGCATTTGAAGAACATTATGAATTTGATCGCATTCTTTCGGCGTACAAAAACAAAATCTCCGTCACTCTGTTAGATGAGGGTTCAACCCAATATAAATTTAATCGGCATCTTAATCTCATCAAATGAATGAACTGCAATTCAGTGCAATGATCAAAGAGCACTCTCCATCACTTCGTAGCCATGCGATTCGCTATACTAAAAATGAGGATGACGCGGATGATCTTGTGCAGGATACGATGATAAAAGCGATACGGTTCTACAAAAACTTTCAAGAGGGAACGAACATAAAGGGATGGCTGTTTGTGATTATGCGCAATACATTCATCAATGACCATAGAAAGAATACCAGAAAAAAAGCACTCATTACGCAGACCGATGAGATCAGTTCCCAGGACTTGGTAGTCAGTGCCTCTGACAATAAAGCGACAGGAACGTTCATTATGGGTGATATACAAAAAGCGCTGGCATCAATCCCATCGGTTTACTCCACGCCCTTTACCCGGTATTTCGAGGGTCATAAATATCAGGAAATAGCCGACGAATTTGGTATACCGATAGGAACAGTCAAAACCAGAATCCATATGGCACGGGAAATGCTTAAAAAATACTTAAAGAATTACCAGTCCGAACGGTAGAAAAAGTGATGTAAATTTTGAGAAATCTCAACTAAACATCCTTTGAACAGTTTTATAGATATCACCAAAAACCTCCTTTAAATACCCTAAAAGGCAATTTTTAACATTCAAAAACAATCAAAGAAACACACTTTAAAGCCACTTTTTCCCCTTTTTTTTCCGCTTTCTCAATTTTGAAAAAAATGCGTAAAAACCTCATTTTCAGCGGAAAACTCCCATTTTGATATATAAAAAATATTATTACGAAAAATGAGAAATATTTGGAAAAATAAAATTATGAAATTTTGAATTCTTACTTTAAGATATTTAAAGTGTGAACCTAAACAGTGATATGTCCTGTCTGTTAACGCCAAACCTGTTAAAACTCCTTATCTCCGAATTCGCTGGTAGGAAGTTTGGATTTACCGATAAGCTTATTCAGGTTAAAGCTGAAATTTAACATGAAAACATCGGTTTCATAAATATAGTTGGTAGTGGTATAAAAGTCTCTTCCAAATGTCGTTATCCCTTGCCTGTTTGATTGTTCCATACCGAGGTCAATATTCTGCCACTGAAGGGTTGCGGAGAGACGCCCGTCCATAAATGTTTTCTTAATAGAAGTATTGGGAACCAGAAACTTGGAATCCTCACCCTGAGCAGTTGGCCGTTTTGATAGATAATTCACATTTCCCTGTACACTCCAGGCTTTATTCAGTTTAAAGTTGGAATTTGCATTTACAGAGAATACCCAATTCGCGTTATCCACTACTGAATTACTGCCCAGCACGCTTAAATCCCCAGACACCTTATAATTATAAACGTTACCGCCCAGATATAGGCTCCACCACTTAACAGGCTGAAGGTTTGCGCCTAACTCAAGGCCAAATGAACGTGCCTTTTCTGCATTCGTAAATACCCTGTTCAAAATCGTATCTGCATAAACACTATTTACACGCTGTATAGGGTTTTTGATGTTCTGGTAATAAAGGGTTAAAAAAAAAGAGCCCTTTTTGAACGTTCTGGTCAGTCCGAGTTCTACAAGATCGATAAAAGATGGTTTTAGGTCAGGATCGCCCTGTTCCAAGGTTTCTGAGTGTTCTCTTTCGGGTATGGGGTTAAGCTCGAAATTATTGGTACGCTGGATCCTCTTGGAATATCCAGCCTTTAATTTAAGTCCATTGTTGACACTGTAAAGCAGGTTTAAAGAGGGGAAAAGGTTGGAAAGGTCCAGCTCGTGAGGTGCATGATCATAAGAAAGCTCCAACGTTCTGGTGGCGTATTCATAACGTAGTCCAGCAATGTATTCCAGTTTATCCAGTTTGCCCGAATACTGTGAATAAAGCGAATGAATCTGGTTCTTTGCTCTGGCGCTTCCCCTAAACCGGTTGGAATCTTGCTGTGAGGTTGCAGGGATAACAAAATAATCGAACTGTCCATCCTGGGTGTCATATCTGAACTGATAACCGCTCTCCAGTTTTCCTTTACCTACATTAATAGCGTAATCCAGCTTAAACCTATATCCATTGATCGGGTTCTTATAGGGATTAAAAACATACTGTATTGTGTCGGAGGTATTGGGATATCCAAGATTCCTGTTCCTGGTATTGCCATATAGATTTGCATTCTCATATAAAAGCGATGCTGTCAGCGAAGATTTATCTGTGAAAGTATGTGTATAATCCAGATTGCCAAGGGTGAATGTACCTTCTTTCGTCTGTAGATTAGAATTGTAATAGGTTGTTGAGCTGATCGGCAGCCCTGTTGAAAGATCTGAAGTGCTATTGGTGTAAACCAGGTCTGCCAGACGTGCCTGATGGCGTTTTCCCCTAAAAAAACCAACAGAAAAGGAGTTGTTTTTACCTAGGGAATAGATTGCGGATAATCTGCCTGCGTAATTATATTTATCAAAACTACGTTCACCGTTCGAGGGAAACCGTGTAATGGTATTATTGGTGAAATTTTTTGTGAACACATCTCCTTCACGGTAGCCTGCATTATCATTTCTAAGATAATTTCCACCTACAGAGATATCCCATTTATCCTTTTTGAAGTTCAGCGTAACATCTCCCCCAAAGCGCTTGGGCTTTTCCTTATTGTCATAGTCAGTTGAACTTGGAAGTCCAGCCTGGACATTTGCCGTCAATGTAAATCCGTCGTTGGCACCTTTCTTGGTTATGATATTGATAATACCGGACTTTCCATCAGGATCATATTTTGCAGAGGGAGAGGTAATCAGTTCTATATTCTCCAGACTATTTGCAGGTAACTGACTTAAAACAGTCTGCGCATCAGCAAGTACTGGCTTGCCATTTACCAGAACAAGAAATCCGGTCGATCCTCTAACGCTGATCTGCCCCTCTCCGTTAACAGAGACAGAAGGTAGGTTCTTTAACACGTCAACCGCGGTTCCACCTTTTGCGCTTTCAAATTGATCTGCGCGATAAGATTGTTTATCAATCTTATTGGAGGCATTGACCTTTCCACTGGTAATATTGACCTGACTTAACGATCCGCTGGTTGGTGTGAGGCTAACCGTGCCCAGATTAACCATTCTTGTATCACTGATTTTTACATCAATAAATCTGTTCTTATATCCGGTGTAAGCTACCTTCAGAATGTATTGGCCAACCTGAAGCTTGCTGAGCTCAAATGATCCGTTAGGCCTGGTCAATACACCCCCAACGACTATTGAATCTACCTTTTTTAAGAGAGCCATACTGGCATATTCGAGCGGTTGCTTGGTCTGCTGATCAATAAGAATGCCCTTAAGGGTAACGTTTTGAGCCTTGACGGTCTGGCTAAAAAAAACAAGCAAAAGAAGTACGATGGATCTGGAGAATTGCATGAAAGGTCTGCTAAAATGATTAATGATCTTCTATTATCAAATGGATATTAAGTACCGCAAAGAAGCAGGTAATATTCCATTTCTCACGGTACATTTGAAAATAGTATGGTATTAAACAAGACTCGCCCGATAATTTTGGGGCGTGTAACCTGTGAAACGCTTAAAATACTTTACAAAATGCGATGTATCATTGAAACTAAGTTCAAAGGTTATTTCCGCAACCGTGTTATCCGTGTAGATCAACAGGCGTTTAGCTTCATTGATAATAAATTCTGAGAGTACCACCGAAGCAGGGATGTTCATTTCCTTCTTACATGCCAGATTCAGGTTCTGCGGGGAGGTATTTAGTTTGCCGGCATAATGGGCAACACTATTTTTTAACTGTTTTTCCTGGCTCAAAATTTCTCGGAACTGATAGCACAGGCCATTGCCATCCTGTTTTCTGCCTGTGGACATTACTGCTCCCTCCGATTGGATCTTCCCCAACAATGCCTTTAATAATCCTTCGACAACTGTATTTGATGAATTACCCGCTACATCGATCTCAGCAACAAGCAATTGAAAGATCGTATTAACGGATGTAGCATTTTTTAACTGTAGAAAGGAATTCCTGCTCAACTGCAACAATAGTGTACTGATCTCTTTGTCAATACTCTGATCAATGAAGCCCTTTTTAATAATAGCGACGTAACCCTCCGGTTCTGAGCTAAGTTCCCAGTAATGCATCTGTTCTTTGCGTACAAAAAAAATACTGTTTGGAAAGATCTCAAAACCCTGCGAATCTATATAATGAAAACCGCTTCCACTGGAAAGATAGATAATTTCGAAATAGCTATTGTGCTTATGCGGTCCCGTGGCCCTTACCCCTTTTCTAAAAGGCGACACCTTCAGCATCTTATTCTCCTGGATTTTGTTTTTAACAATAATCGGCTTACTCATTCGCTAAATTTTGATTTCCGCACTAATTTGATCGAACGCATAAACTGCATGTGTCGACTTCTTATCATTGATTTCTTTTAACAAATATAACATCCTTTATGGCTCTTTCGATAATCCTGTCAAAGTGTAGATTCAATTGATAGTACAAATATACGTTCCAGGAATGTTCTTTTTGCTGCTGTTTCAGCTATAGACAAACAGTGAACGTTTTTTTCGTTAGAGAGATTTTATGAGAAGTATATTACCTGATATATACTCCCAATGCAAGTTCGGCACCATATATAAGAAAAAATTAAAACCTTGTAGATTTACAGTATATTGAAAGCCCAAATAACTATCGGGGCTTATTCATAACGTCATGGCCGTAAGCAAAATGAATCCATCGGAAGCTTTGGTTTAATACAAAATAATCATAGAGGATTTTTAAAAAACCGGAATTATACAGCGTGGTTTGGTGGTCACTTTGGCTTGGTTTTATTTTAAGTTTAATTTCCACTATGGCTATATAGCGGCCATATGTTAAAGCTCCTGAAAAAAATCAATCCTGATGTATAAGGTAGTTTTCTTCATAACAGGAAAATTTGTAAAGCCAAAGCGGCACATAGGACAGGGTCATGCTGAAGAGCCCGGCAATAAAATTGAATCAAGCGTGTATTATCCTGGGCTATAAGCTGGCAACCCTTATATTATCCACGGTGGTCAAAGCATTATAGGCTCTCAGGCCTATACTTCCCTCTTTGTATTCATCGTCTTGTGCCGTCAGTAATGCGGTCTGTGCATCGTTTATGAATATTTCGATCGTATCACCATCAGCCTTGATCTTTACCCTGTAAAACACCCCTAGATCAAGGGCATATTTAGCTGAGGCAATTACAATCCATTTGTTCTTGCTGGACTTGCCAAGTTCGATCAGGCCGGTTTTAGCATTCATTCCAAGATAATATCCTTTATAGGATTCTGAGCCTACAGCGGGATCACTTACCCGAAATAGCATTCCGGCATCACCTGCTGTATTTACAGATACATCCGCTGAGTAGGTAAAGTTTGAAAATTTGGTCGAGGTTGCAATGATCTTGGTTCCGTTGCCGGAGCGACCATCTTCATTTGCAGCGCTGTGAATAGCGTTATCTTTATAAAACCATGCACCTCCGTGCACTACAAGGCCACTGGCCGAGTTTCTGTCGAAAGACTGCTGATAGTTTTTGGCCACGAACTGAGGTTTTCCGATAATCGGAAAAATGCTTACCCGAAGATTGCCTGATCCATAGGGGACCAACGTAACTTCCTCGGTCGGTTGGCTGGAAGCAACAGGGCTCAAGGGCACGTCCAGCGCAGCGGTTTTGTAATAGTCCATTGTCCAGGCCGGTATCTGTCTAGCCTTAACTTTCAGCTCGATCGGCGTGGTTTCCTGTATAAAGGGATTGGCAGGCATTACGCGCTTGGTTACCGTTATTTCTTTACCAATGGGATTCTTTCCTAACAACAGGCCATAATTCCAGGGAGAAGCTGGCGTGATCTCTGTCTCTACAAATCCCTTAACAGCAAATTCCTTAATATTTTTTTCAAGCTGATCTATCTTAAGCGAATACAACAAGGGGCCGCGTTCAATACTCACGGCGTTGTTAACCTGTAGCGGCGCATTAAGGTGCATCGGAAAATCCAGCACGACCTTATCGCCATTGCTCCAAACACGGTCTATTGTGACTAACTTTCCTGCTGTAACGCCAGATATGATTTTCCCGTTTACCCTGACCTGGGGCCGGAGGCACCAGGATGGGATTCTGAGAACCAGTGGAAACGTTGCCGGATTGTCCAGGGATAAACTGAGGCGAATTTGCTCCTCAAAAGGGTAGTTGGTATCCTCTATGATCTTTATGGCAGTTTTGCCCGCTACGATGGCATTTACCTCCATGGGGCCATAAGTCATTGCTGCCAACCCACCTTCCGGGGTTGCAGCCCAGCTATTCTTAACAAAGTATGGCCAACCCATGTGCATGTTATACCGGCAACATGGAAATCCTGAATACGGACTGGGAACGATTCCATTATGATAATCCTGGTTAAAGCCATGTGGGCCCGAAACACTCTGCACCTGATTGGGCAAGGTATAATAGGTATGGTTTTTCATGTCCTTGCTAAACTGTGCCGGAAGTGCATTAAAGGCAACCATCTCGAGCCGGTCTCCTATTTCTGCATCATGGATAATTCTGGAAGCCGTTTCCAGACTCTGCATCCACTCGACAACGGTACAGGTTTCCACGCCCTGTACCGAACTTTTTCCCGAAAGCCGTTCAGTTCCAGAAGCGATCCCGATCGGTTGACCATGATCTCGCAACAGGTTATCTATACCATTTTTCAAAGCAGTCCTATATTTATCCGATGGATCTACCTGAGAATAGATGGCTGGAAATTTCAGTGCCTGTGCAACATTGACCGTATGTTTTGGCTGGTAGTCGTTACCGAAATAATCAAATTGGTTGTTGTTGAAGATATCTGCCCAAGGGTAAGTCTGAGCCTTTAATTTATTCGCCAGGTCAAGCAGGAATTCTTCTCCGGTCTTATTGTAAACCCATAGTGCAATCTCTATATTATCCCCTGCCCTGGACTTTCCCCATTCCCTAAGCGGATCGGTATCCAGATTGGCGAGTTCATATTTCAGGTATCTTGATAAAAAAGGTATTACCCTGGTGTCATTCGTTGCTTCGTAGTAGCTTTGCAGGGCATACATAAAAGGCATTCGCGGCCACCAGTCCTTCATCTTTTGGGGTCCGAACAGCCCGCTTTCCTGCTGATGGCTCAATGTATAATCGATCCATTTCCGGGCTTTTTTCTTTAATTCCGGATCATCCAGCGTATAGGCCAGAGCTACTAGTCCTTTCACATAGTAGGGTGCCTTTTCCCAGCTGTTGCCGCTACCTCCCAGCCAGTCGGCATCTTTACCGAGTTCATCCTTTCCCGGATATAGTTCCTCGGCATGACCGGTAAAGCCCTCTTTTTGCAATTCCAACTGTTTTAACAGCCAGCCCTTGGCCTTAATACTGCCCAAGGGGAGCTGTACATACACATCCTGTTTTAACGGCAATCTGTTAAAGCTATAAACTGGAAGTTTGGGACTCTGCCCAAAGGACAACTGGAATGACAGCATAGCTAAAAGTAGTGCCGGCACTAATCTGATATCTGGTTTCATGGTATTCCAAAGGTAAAATTTTCCCCGGATTTTGAAAAGTAAATCGTTTTAGAATTATTTAAAACCCATTATAGGATCATTTCATATTGCTTTTATTTTTAACTGAAAAAGAGTAACCGATACTGATGTTTACCACCAGCGGTGTAAATCCGATCCCAGGATCCAGGCTTTGATGAGATTCCATAGTATTTGTGTGCTTGTTGAAGTAGCTAAATTCATCATCTTTAAGAGTGGATGTTATAGTCGGCCAAAATCTAACACTTGGGGAAATGAGCAGACCACTTAGAAAATTGGCCTTGTGTTTAAATGGGCTGTAAGCACCGTATAAACCAAGCCCCAGGCTAAAGGTATTGTAGGAAGTAATCTTGTTAGCGGCGTTTTGCGGTTCGCCATCATAGTACAGTTCAAATTTGTGCCATTTTGGTTCAACCCGGAGGTTAAGCCATTCCCTAATCCTGTATCCTATTCCCAAGCCGGTAGTCCATGGTATATGGACCGCTAAGTGTTGCCTCCTCAAGTCCGCTGTTGCTGATGTGCCGGCAAAGTCGAGTGAGACTCCATGCGAATAATCAAAAATCAAACGGTCGTGGATATAATTACCCTCTATATTGAATCCCTTTGCCAACAATGGCTGGGTAAGGCCAAACAGCACATTTACCTTCTTTTCTGATTTCCAGTCCTGTGCGGAAGCACATAGGCCATAAACTGTTAAAATGATTGTCAATGCCGTTCTGGCCACTTGTAATCGAATCTGTGTCATATAAAATAGATTTGTTTGACGCAAATTTAACCGGAGACCAGCGGAGTTTCGTTCACATTTGTTAAGATCGAAAGGTTACCGTTTTTCTGAGTCTGCTCAAGGATTGGGGCTTGATTCCCAGGTATGCCGCAATATAATACTGTGGGATCCGCCTATTAAGCTCGGGTTTCTCGGATACAAATTTGTGATAACGTTCCCCTGCATCCAGCATCGCAAGATCCGCAGCATGCCGGGAAGAACTGACAAATGCAAGCTGGGTGTAATAATCCTTCAGTTTTATAAATTTCGGATGGACTCTGCAGATCTGCTCAAAGTCAGACGCAGAAAGCATGGTTATCATGGTATCTTCAAGCGCCCTAATACCCAGGTCCGAATCGGTTCTGTTCGTAAAACTGTCAAGATAGCTTGCCCATTCGCCCTCGATGGCAAAATCAGTGGGAATTTCAGTTCCATTGTGCATACGGTAATACATGAGCAGGCCCGACTGCACATACCCCAGATACCGGCAAATCTGCCCTTCCCTCAAGAAATGATCTCCCTTAACAATCAGCTGAGTGGTCAGTAGACCGGTAAAAAATTCTATTTCCTCTTCGGAAAAATGATCAATGGCCTTTATTTTTTCTATCAGCATTTTATACATTTTGCAGGGAATAACTTTCTGGGTACCGATTCAAAGATAGTAAGAACTTTGCGTCTCATTTTAGCAGACCGGAAACTTCGGCAATTCGACAAGCCTCTATTGCATTCTTCGCATCCAACTTCTGAAAAATATTCTGCCGGTGCCTGTTTACGGTATTGATGCTGATGTTCATTTTTTGGGAGATTTCTTTACTCTTTAGGCCATAGCCGATTAATTGCAGCAGTTCTTTCTCTCTACCCGATAAGACATCCCGGAATTTTTCCCTGTTGAGATCGATCACTATTCCGGTTTGGCTGTTCAGGATCAGCGCATCAGGGCTTCTGAGATCCGGATGGTCAATGATGCCGTGGTACAAACAGAGCGCCAGGCGTATACTTCCCTGTACGGTACTGCTGATATACATCAACCGGTGTTTCAACAGTACGGTTTTTCCATCAGGCCTAACAAACCGAAGCCGAGTCACTGCTTCGTAAGATGTACGTTCCTGTGGCGATACCGCATTGAGCAATCGAAAGAACTGCAGTTCCAGCCTCATCTTTTTTTCCATGTCATCCGGATGGATGTGCTGCAGCAGATCATCTTCCCAGATAGAATTAAGTTCCAGATCAGTTTGTTGTAAGCCCAGCTGACCCGCTATACCACCGTAGTAGATATAGCTCTTTCGTTTCTTCAGATCACTTAGCACACTGATACAGTTTTCCAAACGGGCATATACCTGAGCGATTGTCTTGCCTTCGTCCAGTTCCAGCTCCTTATTTTCAGGTTCGTTAAACTTCTGGTTGAATAACTTGAGGTTAAGTAGATTGCGGGTATCTGCCATATTTATTTTTAAGTGGTTAAATATAACCATTGGCGTGGAATTATATACTTGTTAATTTGCGAACTAAAAAAAGGGCATTGTACCCCAGTAAAAAATTAACACAAATGAGAAAGATCCTTAGAACAATCCTCCTAATATTAATTGTCGGCAATACGCATGCACAGAGCCTGGAAAAAATGCAATGGTTCAACGAACCCGAAAAATGGGAAATAAAAAACAAAAGCCTTATTATGCAGGTAACGCCCAAGAGTGATTACTGGCGAATTTCCCATTATGGCTTTACCGTTGATGATGCACCATTCTATTATTCCACCTATGGCGGGGAATTTGAGGCAAAGGTAAAATTGACGGGCGCTTATAAAGCCAGGTTTGACCAGATGGGACTGATGATCCGCACCGATCACAAAAATTATATCAAAACGGGCGTGGAGTATGTGGATGGCAAATTCAATGTCAGTACAGTTGTTACCCATGAGAAAAGTGATTGGAGCGTAACCACACTTGATAAAACGCCTTCATTTATCTGGATAAAAATTGTCCGTAGACTAGATGCGGTTGAAATATTTTATTCCCTGGATGATAAAACATATATTATGACACGTAACGCACCCTTACAGGACAATGCACCTGTCCTCGTTGGGCTTATGGCGGCATCACCGGATGGAGAGGGCTTTGAGGCTAGATTTGAAAATTTCTCCGTTAAGCACCTACCCGATCAGCGCCGTCTGGAATGGCTTCAAAATCATAAATAAAGAACAAAGAATGCCTATAGGCAAGGTTGCTATTTCAAGCTTATTGTTATTTGCTAGATTTGCTCAGCTAGGGCTTAACTGCTTCCTTTGCACATTTGCTAACAACATTATCATCAATTACAGCACATTATGAAAAAATTATTCCTGATCTGTATATACTGTTTATTAAGTACAACATGCCTCTGGTCCCAAACGAGTTATGTTGATTATGTAAATACCCTCATGGGCACTGATTCCAAACATCTGTTATCCAATGGCAACACTTACCCTGCTGTCGCAATGCCCTGGGGGATGAATTTCTGGATGCCCCAGACCGGCAAGATGGGCGACGGATGGGCCTATACCTACAGTGCCGATAGAATAAGAGGATTCAAACAGACACACCAGCCAAGTCCCTGGATAAATGATTATGGACAGTTCTCCGTCTTGCCCATTACCGGGAAACCGGAATTTGATGAGGAGAAAAGGTCTAGCTGGTTAAGCCATAAAACAGAGGTGGCCAAGCCTTATTTTTATAAGGTGTATCTTTCCGATTATAATGTCTATACCGAAATTACTTCTACCGATAGAGCAGCAATGTTCCAGTTTACCTTTGGGGAAGAGAAAAATGCCTTTATTGTAGTAGATGCCTTTGACAAGGGATCCTATGTTAGGGTTGTTCCAGGTGAAAACAAGATCATCGGTTACACGACCAAAAATAGCGGCGGGGTGCCTGAAAACTTTAAAAACTACTTTGTTATCGTCTTTGATAAACCATTTACATACACCGCAGCTGTAGATAATAAAGTTATCAAAACGGATCAGCTGGAATCAAAGTCAAATCACTCCGGCGCAATAATCGGTTTCTCTACAAAAAAGGGCGAACAGGTACATGCGAGAATAGCCTCTTCTTTTATCAGTGCAGACCAAGCGGAGATCAATCTAAAAGAACTAAAGCCAACATTTGAGGAAAACAAGTTGGCGGCCAAAAAGATATGGAATGAAACCCTGGGAAGAATCGAGGTTCAGGATGATGATCTGGATAACCTGAGAACATTTTATTCCTGCCAGTACCGGACCTTACTCTTTCCACGTAAATTTTACGAGGTGAATGCGCAAGGCAAGATTGTGCATTACAGTCCTTTCAACGGCAAGGTACTTCCAGGTTATCTGTTTACAGACATGGGATTTTGGGATACATTCCGGGCACTTATCCCCTACGTAAATCTCATCTATCCGGAAATGGGCGAAAAGATACAGGCGGGACTTTTGAATTCTTATAGGGAAAGCGGTTTTTTCCCTGAGTGGGCAAGTCCTGGCCACCGCGAAAGCATGGTAGGTAATGCATCTGCGTCTGTGGTGAATGATGCTTTTATGAAAGGGCTCATTAAAACAGATGCGCTCGAAATGTATGAGGGAATGCTGCATGGGGCAAATAATGTGCATCCAACCGTACCCTCCTCCGGAAGACTTGGCTTGGAATATTATAACAGGTTAGGTTATGTACCCTATAACGTAAAAATCAGGGATAACGCGTCACGAACCTTGGAGTATGCCTATGATGACTGGTGCATCTATCAGATGGGGAAAAAGTTAAACCGTCCCGCTTCCGAAATTGAAATATACCGAAACCGTAGCCTGAACTATAAAAAAACATTTAATACAAAGTTCAATATGATGAGCGGAAGGAATGAGGATGGATCATTCCCTGCAAATTTTAAACCCATCAGCTGGTGGGATGCCTTTACAGAGGGAAATAGCTGGCACTATACCTGGTCTGTCTTCCACGATGTGAACGGACTGATCGGTCTGATGGGAGGGCAAAAAACATTCGTGAGTATGCTGGATTCTGTATTCGTCCTTCCTCCTACTTTCGGAAGTGCGGAGAAACCTGGAGATTTAGTTCATGAAATGAGAGAAATGCAGGCTGTCGGCATGGGTCAATACGCCCATGGCAATCAGCCCATACAGCACATGATTTACTTATATGATTATGCTGGTGCGCCATGGAAAACCCAATATTGGGTTCGTGAAGCGATGGACCGTTTATATCATGCTACACCTGACGGCTATTGCGGCGACGAGGACAATGGACAGACATCAGCGTGGTATGTATTTTCCGCACTCGGCTTTTATTCTGTTTGCCCCGGGGCAAATCAGTATGTTATAGGCTCTCCATTGTTTAAATCAGTGAAGATTAAATTTGCTAACGGCAAGCAGATGGAATTAAAAGCGAGCAACAACAATAAGGAGAGCAGGTATATCAATTCAATATCCCTTAATGGACAAAATTATAACAAGAATTTTTTTACCCATCAGGACTTACTAAAAGGAGGGGTCATAAGCTTCAAAATGTCGCAAAAACCTAATAAAGAGCGTGGAATAGGTGCGGAAAGCTACCCGTATTCATTATCAACCGAAAAAAATTAATCGAATAATTATTATCCCAAGCATATTAGAAGTAGGCGGATAAGCACCCGCCTATTTCTAAATTTTTTCCGGTTCGAAAGTTTTTCTCGCTATTCAAGGGAAGCAGCCTACTGCCATCGCCCCGATTTACATTATCGATACGCTATTAAATTATTCTTCTACTTCACAAAGCTGATGTCCAGCAGGATTTCAAGGCAGTATGAATAGCGGGCCTCTCAATATATGGATGATCTGATTGTATTATTAAAAAACATTTATTAATATGCTGGATTCCATATTGTTCCTCAACATACATTTGATTGGCAAAAAAAAATGTGGTTGCTCTATATTAAATCAACCCACAGGACCGGATCAATCACAATTGCTTGAATATTAAAGCCTGTAAGTTTTTCGGTTAAACGCATTGTAGGATTAGGTGTCTCCGTGTACATCGGTGGTTTATGCAAAGCCTGGTAATGAATCGGCACAACCGCTTTGGCATTGAGTAGGTTAGCGGCGACTGCCGCCTGTTCCGGAGTCATAACTGCTGCAAGAGAACTTGGTGGCTGCAGGAACGGAAATTCTACAATCGGACCGTTAATTGGCAGGAACGCTATGTCAAATGGCCCGTATTTGTTTGCGATCCGCCACCAATAACCATGAAACATCGTGTCTCCCGCATGAATGATCCGGCGATTACCAAATTCTACAATCCAACTGATCTGCCGATCGCCAAATCCGTCAACCGCTGGTGCCGAAAATAACCGAAACGGTCCAACACTGCGTTCTTCCCATTCGCCAACAATCTCCGTTGCGAGTTTATATTTTTCAAATTCTTTTTCTGCATGCAGCGTCAACTCCAGATCCGCCTGAACGCCTACTGCTTTTGCTGGCCTGTACACCGGCGAGCCATCACGGATAGCCTCGGCCATCGCTCCAGGATCCGCATGGTCTGCATGAAGATGTGTTAACAAGGCGCCCACTGCTGAGCGGGGCTGGGAAGATGGCGGAAACGGTTGATCCGGGCCCCTGAGTGGTTTTAGGGGTGAGGTGTCAAGAATGTAGTCGATCAGAAGCGTTTGATTGTTGTATTGTAATTCTACTCCTGCCCAGCCTAATCGCCTGAATCTTATTATGTCCTTTTTCATATTTTATAACTTGATACTGTTTACGCCATTTGTTGATAAAGCGCTTTAGTGAACATTTTTTGTTGCATTAATAGGCGACTGTAAAACGCTGACGGCTATGGTGAGAATTTTCAATTTCATCAACAACTGCTAAGGCAATATCTTCAACTGAAATAATACTTCTTCCGTTAGTATCAAATACCGGAGTGTCTGTACCGGTAACTGCCTTTTCGGATTCCGGAGGTGCCGGGGTGCATTTCAATTGCAGGGCTTAAGAAGACCCAATCCAATTCTGTCTTGCTCTTTAAGTAATTTAAATAGTCACGTGCCGCCATCGCACCGTCCTTATATTCTGCAGGAAATTCAGGTGAATCTACCAACTGCTTCCCGTCAATAAATAAACTGCCCGCCCCACCGATCACCATGAAACGTTTGACCCCAGAACGTTTTACACCTTCCTGTATCGCTTTTGAGCCGATGAGAAAGTCTTTGTAAATACCTGGATTTCCCCAACCAGCATTAAAAGCACTGATCACAGCGTCGCTGTCCTTGACTAAGGTAGTGAGTACCCCGATATCTGTAGCGTCTGCCTTAACAATGTTTAAACCATTTTTCGATGCCAAATTTTCGACATTACGGACAATAGCCGTTACTTGATGTCCTTTTTGCAGTAATTCATTTAAAACTGCTTTTCCTACGAAGCCAGACGCTCCAATTAGTGCTACTTTCATGTTTGAAATATTTAATTATATATGTTTTACTGTAAGAACATCTATTACAGTACGGGTTAAAAAAAATTTAATCGAATCTCTTACAAAAATCAGCCAGTGTGATCGAACTCAATTCTTTGATCAACGCATGGTCTGCCCGATTATATAGTTTGGTCAGGTGTTGATTGATCTGTTTACCCACTTTGCAATCAGGATTAGGTTTATTCAGTTTGCCAAGAAGGAGAGCCTCGTTAACCGCCCGATAAACATCCGAAAGCAGCACGTTATCTGCTGGTTTTGCCAGTAAGGATCCACCGCCATTTCCTTCCTTGGTTTCTATTAAGCCATGCAGGCGAAGCACCCCCAATGATTTTCGAACCATCGCGGGATTTATGTTTATACTACCAGCAATATATGCAGATGATAAATTCTCATTGAAAATAGCCAGTAATGTTAATATATGAAGGGCGGTAGCAAATTCTATGTTGTTCAACTGTATTGATTTTAGTTACAGTACAAAACTAAGGATTAATACCAGAGATGCAAATTTATTTTATAAATAATGTGAAGCAGTTCTAAAATAGTCTATCGGAGTCTCCAAGTGGAAAGCGATTATGTTGAACGCCAGGAGTAAAACTCAAAAGTCTATATTTCAAAGCAATTAAGCTAAATGGAAAAATATATAACAGAATCAATCCGCACGAGACGATTTGTTAAGGCGCAGCGTGAAAGACTTTAAATATTGGTAACTCCGAACAAAATGCATGGCATAAAGCGTGAAAGCATTGCCTATTCGTTGTTTAACTGAAAGATCATATCAGGTTACGTCAATTATGTATCTGATGATACAAAAACGGCGGACGGGAACAGCTAATGTCTAGCCAACATTAATAAACGCCAAATTTTTAGGAATTAAGATTCCTTTAATGATACAATAAGACCCAACTTCGCCTGCAAAAATTGAAGTTATGATACATCTAATATTTGGCACTCAAGGTGCTGGAAAGTCTACATATGCGATAAAACTTGCAAATAAAGTTAATGGGGTCCATCTATCAATTGATGACTGGATGCAAGACTTATTTAGCCAAGATTTGCCCACTCCCAAGAATATTGGATGGATAATGGCAAGAGTAAAAAGATGTGAAAAAAAAATTTGGTCGACGGCTTTACAGATTGTCCAATCTGGTGGAAGTGTAATCTTGGATCTTGGTTTTATGAAAATTGAAAATCGAAGTTTATACATCGCGTTAGCGAAAGAAAATGGGATTCAAATAGAATTGCATTTCATCACCGCTGAATTATCTACCCGTTATAATCGGGTTATGCAAAGAAATTTAGATAAAGATAAAACTTATTCTTTTCAGGTCACCCCTACCATGTTTCATTATATGGAGAATGAATTTGAAACACCAAGTGAGGACGAATTGAAAGCCATTGTCATTGTCAATACAGATGATCCCAATTAGCTATGAGGCAATCTGCTATGACTCAATTTTTATAACTTCAAACAATATTGCTTATAATTGGAAAGAAAAGAGTCTGGCAACAAAAATGCAGATAGCGTTCCATTTTCTGTTGAACCTTCATATCGAAAAAAAAGTTAAAAATATGATTCCTTAATCATATGAACCTCAGTAAGCAACTGTTTGAGAGTGGCCAACTGCCGCGACTGGCGGATGTAGAAGATGATTCCAACAGGGCAGATTTTTTTTTTGCGATCAATCTTTCTTCATTTGTAAATGGACAACATTTACTTGTCAACGGAGGAGCTACAAATTAAATATAATTAAATTCTCTGATCAGGTAGAACATGGACTATTCATTTTGGATACAAATGTCCTGAATTTGGTTAGAAATCGGGCTTGTCTAGTGGCGATATTTGGTTTAACAAAAAAAAAGAAATATCAAATGGAAAATCAAATATCAGAAATCAATAAAGAGAACATTGCTAAGGGAAGAAACAAAGTGTGGTTTATAACCGGGGCATCTCGTGGTTTCGGCAGAATTTGGGCAAATGCTGCCCTTAAACGAGGTGATCTTGTAGCAGCGACAGCACGCAATTTATCAAGTATAAAAGACCTCCAGCAAAAATATGGGGAGAATGTGTTGATCCTTGAACTTGACGTTACCAATCCAAATCAAGCCAAACAAGCAGTGGAACAAGCTTTCGAACACTTTGGAAGACTTGATATTGTGTTGAACAACGCAGGATATTCTTTGGTAGGCACCATCGAAGAAACCCCAGTAGAGGATGTAAAAGCAATGTATGAAACAAATGTATATGGCCCGCTTGCCGTAATCCAGGCCGCATTACCAATATTGCGAAATCAGGGATACGGGCACATTTTGGGAACATCAAGCAATCTTGGTCTTGTAGCAATGCCCGTGATTGGCTACTACTGCTCCTCAAAATGGGCGTTCGAAGCAATCCACGAAAGTCTTTCAAAGGAAATCAAACCTTTCGGCATAAATTTGACCATTATTGAACCTGGAGCTTATGCCACAGAATTCGGAACCCCTGAGTCGCTTAAATTTGCATCCGGAATGGACATCTACTCAGACTTTAAGGCCCAGTTATTTGACAGCCTTAAAAATGATCAAAGAGGAGATCCTGAAGCCACTCCTCAAGCACTTTTCCAGATGGTCGACGCTGACAACCCGCCGCTAAGGTTTAACCTTGGCAGCAATAATCTACCAGCCGTGAAAGCAGTATATGCTGCACGGATTGCCGAATTGGAAGAATGGAATGATGTTTCGAGTTCAGCGCAAGGGGAAATGAAATAATTTGTTATATTAGAATAATGGCTGGCTGAAATAAAGTGCTGGCCATTATTCACTAATGCAAACACATGAGGAAACACGAGAACAGTGCACTGAATTTTGAATCATTATCTGATTTGCACCGTGCGCTCGGATTACCAAAACCCTTGCATCCGCTGATCAGTCTCCTTAACAGCGATGCCCAGTTTAAAATTGCCGAATATATGCCTAAATCTCACGTACTTAAATATTTCAAAATATCATTTAAATCAGAATTAGGTGGAAAATTGAAATATGGACAGGGCCATTACGATTTTGATGATGGCGGATTGATGTTTGCTGCGCCCAACCAGGTTATAGGGAGTAGCTCAGAAACGATTGATAAATCATTATATACATTACTAATTCATCCTGATTTCTTCTTGGGTTTTCCGCTGGCACAAAAAATAACTCAGTACGGCTTTTTTTCCTATTCAGCAAATGAGGCGCTGCATCTTTCAGCACTTGAAAAGACCACTATTCTTTCCGTCTTCAAAATTATAGAGGAGGAACTGAATAGCCGCATTGATGACTTTAGCCAGGAGGTTATTATTTCACAAATAGAACTGCTACTGAATTATAGCAACCGATTTTACAAGCGACAATTTATTACCCGTAGAGGAACCAACAACGGTATAATACAAAAACTCGAGTCAATTTTAAATGAACATTTTAGTGATGAGAAAATATTAGGTAAGCATATTCCAACTGTCCAAGCGTTGGCAGAAAGAATGAATGTTTCAGCAAGTTATTTGAGTGATATGCTTCGATCTCTGACCGGACAAAACACTCAACAGCACATTCATTATAGAATGATAGAAAAAGCAAAGGAAAAACTCTCGACCACGAATTTGTCAGTTAGTGAAGTTGCTTATCTACTAGGATTTGAATACCCTCAGTCATTTAGCAAATTTTTCAAAGCAAAAACCGCTCTTTCGCCTCAAGAATTTAGGCGGACTTTCAACTAACACCAAATTGCGTGAAAATCTATAATTCATGTTTTACGGTAAACAAATTTACTGTCTGGAGTTAATGTCCTTGCTCCACAGGCCTTTACCCTCAGGTTAAAACAGTTAGCAGGCATAAAAGTTATTTAAATGAAACTGATAAACCTCCGATGGAATATCGGAAATCATATGATTGATAAGTCATGGGAAATTGTTTTGCCAACCTTATCATTTCTGATTCTTAATTTATCACATTGGAATTGAACTTTTCAATAAAGTGTATTTGGACTTTTGAATAAACCTACCGTAGAAGTTAATTCTTGAGATTTGTATCAGATTTATTCCTAAAAAGAAAAAGATGGAAAATAAGGTAATGGTTTTAGTGACTGGCGGAAACGGATTTGTGGGAATGCAGATTGTTTACCAGTTGCTAAAAAAAGGATATTCTGTTAGAACAACTGTTCGAAATCTGAAAAGTGCCGACAAAGTAAAGGAAGCCCTAAAAAACAACGGAATCACATCGTTTGAAAACCTTTCATATGCAGAGGCAGAACTCACCAGGGACGAAAATTGGGCGCTGGCAATGGAGGGATGTAAATATGTATTAAGTGTTGCATCACCGGTATTTTTCGATAAACCTAAAAATGAGGAAGAAGCCATTCTTCCTGCAAGAGATGGAATCTTACGTATTTTGAGATTCGCAAAAAAAGCTGGCGTTAAAAGAGTGGTAATGACATCCAATTTTGGTGCGGTTGGCTTTACTCAAACGGATAATAAGAGGATAACAACTGAAAAGGATTGGACGGATACCAACAATAAAAGTGTTTCCGTTTACGAAAAATCTAAAACATTGGCAGAAAAGGCCGCGTGGGACTTTATAAAAACAGCTGGTGGAAACCTTGAATTCACCACCATAAATCCTGTGGCAATTCTAGGTCCGTCATTGGATGCACACGTCTCGGGAAGCTTTTTTTTGCTTCAAAATTTACTGACAGGGAAATTTAAGGTGGTGCCGAATATTCCGTTAAACATTGTAGATGTTCGGGATGTCGCCGATCTGCACATTCGTGCGATGGAAACACCAGAAGCCAACGGACATCGATTTATCGCTACCGCAGAAGGGCAGATTTCTTTACCAGAAATTGCAGTACTCTTAAAAAACAAGCGTAAGGAAATTTCAGAAAAAGTATCCTTAAAAAAACTACCCAATTGGGTTTTAGCCGTTTCCTCAATTTTTAGTCACCAAGCAAAAGAAGGTCTTTTGTTCACTAAAATGAACCGGAATATTAGCAATCAAAAAGCTAAAGAAACTTTGGGCTGGAAACCCATAGCCACACAGGAAGCTGCCATTTTGGAAGCTGTAGACACCATGATAAAATATAATCTAATCAAAAAATGATTTCAAGAATAATTAGCGGAATTTTGCTTTTGGCAACAGTTTATTTTGGCGTAAGCCACGGTTCAAGAGTATTTCAAAAGCCAACACAACAGTATTTAGAAATGATGAATGCGCTAGGAATTTCAAACCCTATGCGCATCGCATTCAGTATTTTATCCATAGGTTCGGCATTACTCATTCTTATTCCAAATACTTTTTTCATAGGAAACGCAGCAAGGGCTGTACTGCTAGTGTTAATGATGGCTTTGGCCTTAAAGGCAGGAAATTATAAATTTGCACTAATTGAAATACCATTTGTAATGATGCCATTGATCCTAATTTATTTTGGTCATCCTTTAAAAAACACCACATTTAACTTTTAAAACAGAAATTATTGAGATCGATTGCAGAAAATACCACCACCAATATCCTAAAGGAACAGTTTATTCCAGATCATGTATTTATATATGTGGCTAAGGGTGCTTTACGGATTTTTGATGGCGATACCAACTATATTTTCAAATCTGGCGATGCATTTTTGGCAAGAAAAAACAGGTTGGCGAAATATGAGTTGTTGGAAGACAAAGATCCTTTCGAACCCATTCTATTTTGTTTCGACGAACCATTCCTGAAAGAGTTCCAAGCAAAACATCCTTATAAAAAATCAGGCTCTAAAACCAATAAGGCTTTAATCAACATTGAGAAGAGTGTATTCCTAACCAGTTTTATAAAATCCGTTAAGCCGTATTATAAAGATGTTATGGAATTGGATGCCGATTTTGAAGATTTGAAATATGAAGAGCTCGTAATCATTCTACTCAAACAACAACCTGAACTTATTGATTTATTATTTGATTTTGCCCCGCAACAGAAAATAAATCTCGAAGCTTATATGAACAAAAATTACACTTTCAATGTGAATTTAGAGCGATTTTCGATTTTAACAGGAAGGAGTTTGTCTGCATTTAAAAGAGATTTTAAAACCATTTTTAATGAAACGCCGAATCGATGGTTGGTGAAAAAAAGATTAGAGGAAGCCCACCTGCTCATTTCCAAAAAAAAACAAAAGCCATCCGACATCTATCTTGATCTGGGTTTTGAAAGTTTATCCCATTTTTCTGTTGCCTTCAAAAAGCTCTTCGGAATAACACCTAAAGAATTGAGGTGAAGACAAATTTAAACTAACATTCTCAATGCTTTCTAATGTATTATTTAAGTATTACAATCGGATTATCGCACCCTTATTTCTTCTTTTTTCTTTAATGTTTTTCAACTTTATTCTTTAACGAATTTTCAAAATTTATCACGTCCTCACAATGCTCAAAAAGGGTCGAACTTTCGCGGATTGACTCTATGCAACCGGCAACAAAATCCGTGCAAATCAGAATTAGCACTACCAAAATTCTTAAACGTACCATATCAATTTCCTTTAAAGCAACGGAAGTCGGAAAAATCTAACTAATTCTGTGACTTTTTATTTAATAGCTCTTTGCAACAAAGAAAATTTAACAGTGCAAACTTTGTGCAAATAAAAAGCCCCACTCGGAAGGAGCGGGGCTAACTGATTGATTATCACCTATAAATGCTGGGCTCGAACCAGCAACACTCTGATTAACAGTTAGAATAGTTCAAACCTCTACATTTAATTATATAAGTAAGGCGCATTTAGCTCAATAAATAGGCAGCAATAAGATTTATTATTTAAAAATCAACATGTCATCTGCATGTAAAATCGATAGGGCTCCCGAACGGGAGCCCTAAGAAAAGTGTACCGATCAACGGGACTACTTTCAATATTTGAAAGCCTTTCTATTGCTTATAGAACCGATCGTGGATGATTTAAAGTTGAAAGGATTTTTATAATTTCGAGCAAAATTTTAGAAATTACCTCAGCTAAGACCTTCACCGGGAAACTTTGAACCAAAAAACTTGGCATTTTCGAATTCAGTTATAGTTAATTATTTAGTGAAGAAATTACAAAAGCAAAATCTGTCTTTTAAAAAGAACGCTTGGCTTTTCTTTTTTGCTTTTCAATAAATTGAATTTCTGTATCAGTCTGGATCTCCATTTCAGTTAATTGATGCCCAGTTTCAATCCATTTGATTAATATTGGCTTAGAAAAATAAGGGCGCTTACCCTGTTTGTAATAAGGAATTTGTTTTTTACTTACTTTACTATAGATCGTATTTACCGAAAGTGTCAATAGGTGTGAAGCTTGTTGTATGTTTAACATTGTATCTTCGAATCAGATAGCATCTTCTTTTGGTTTTGATAGAAGTTGAAGCAATATGTCTAATTTTTCATTTATAATGCCAACTTGGGCGGGTAGGTCCTCAAAAGTAGTCTTCAAATATCTAATTTTTGATTAATTAAATTTAAGCTTATATAAATTGTTAATAATGTAAATGCCAAGAATGTGCAAATGGTAAATACCGAAAGAACAATGTTTGATTAATATTTTAATTATCAATAGGTTACTCTATACAAGCAACCACTAACCCTCTGACTATAGGTCAAGGGTTACATTACTTAATATAATTGAAGACAAGCACCAGAAGCGGTCAACGATATTTATATCACAAATACCGGTAAAGGAATAGTATGATATAATTGGTGACAAACACAATTGAAAGATTTCATCGACAGGTAAGAAAGGTATCCAAAAATACGGGTGCATTTACATCAGATATGGCCATGATGAAACTGATATACCTGGCGCAGAAGAAAATCAGCCAGAAATGGACAATGCCCCTGAGCAATTGGGCTACAACTGCTTAGAAACTTGGTTGGCCGCAGCGTCCGCCGAAATCAGAACCATTACTTGCTAGATCTGAGGTTAAAAGAACAAATAGAGATTTTCAAAGGGAACATAAGAATGTTGCTTAACTATTCTTCTAAACGAGGAAGCATAAACCAAAAACTGGCGCCTTTGCCTGGTGAACTGTCTACACCAATGGTTCCATTATGCTTCTTGATTATCTCTGCCGAAATATAGAGCCCAAGGCCTAAACCTGATACCTGCGCTCCACTATTGTCCACACGGTAGTAGCGGTCGAACAAATGTCGCTGTTTTTCTTTGGATATGCCCAGCCCATTATCAATCACCGTAACTTTAATGCATTTCTCCAACTGTTCAACAAGGATTCTTATGTTTTTTGATTTGGGGGCGTACTTGACAGCGTTATTGACAAAATTTGTGATCACCTGCGATATCCGGTCCTGGTCGGCATATGTTTTAAGCGACACATCACCTTCAAATACGATCTTGTGCAGGTCTTCATTGAGGAGGCTGCAGCTGTCCTCTATAGTTTCGAAAATGTAAAAATCCGTTTTGTTCAAATGGAGCTGTCCATTTGACATCTGGCTTGCATCTAAAAGATCAGAGATAAGTGTGGTAACCTTGCCTGCGGTTCTGGAAGCCTGGTCAATAAGACTGATTACTTTCTTGGACTGTATTTCAGGCTTAAGCCTATCCAGTAACTGTAGCGAAGCCTTTAAGCTGGTCACCGGCGTCTTTAGCTCATGGCTGGCAATACTTATAAAATCATCCTTTTTCTGAAGGGCCTTCACGTGTTCATCGATATTAAAGCAAGACCCAAACCATTTGTTAAGCTTGCCATATTCGTCTTTGTGTGGTGCACCCTTGATCAGGTGCCACTTATGCGAGCCCGGCTCCCCCTCTAGCCTCAAGGTAACATTCAGCTCCGTTCCCTTGTTAAAGCTATTGTGCCATTGGTCAATAAACAATCTTCGTTCTTCAGGGTGAATCCTGAGCAGTAGGCGCGGGGGATGGACAATCCGGCGTTCAATGTTAAAGTACTGAAAAAAGCGTTCGTTGAGGTAATCTATGCGACCATCGGCATCAGCTTTCCAGATAATCTCTGGAATGAGGTCTGCCAGAAAAGCAAACCTTCTTCTCTCCAAGTCTGCCTGTTTTTTCGCGGTAACCAGTTCTTTTTCGAATTGCTTACGGTCCGTAATTTCATAAAGTGCCGCATTGATCGCCGCAATTCTATTTTCATTGTCCCTAATAGTTGTTGCGCTCAGCAGAATAGGAAAGATTTTACCTTCTTTTCCAATCAGCTCATAACTAAGTTCCTTTACCTTTCCATAAACATTGATCATAGGACGGAAGAACATTTCAAAATGCATATTGCCGCCTTTTGAAATAAGATCGGAAAACTTTTTTTTGAATAGGAGATCCTCTTCCTGCTCCCCTAGCCATTCCAATAATGTCTGATTGACCTTAATTATCGTCCCATCTGGGAAGAACGATACATAACCACATGGCGCATACTGATAGAGTGCCTCTATATCAATCAGTGATCCAATATTTTCCCTATTATATGCTGTCGACAATTTTCGGTCTATTAATTATTATTCAGATATGCCTTTATCGCCGCAATCGTTTCTTCAGGTTCGCTGATATGTGGGCAATGTCCTGTGGCTTTCATTACAACAAGCTGATTGCCCTTAAGGTTTGCGTGGATGTAATCGCCAACCTCGAGGGGGGCAATTATATCATCTGAGCATTGTAAGGTAAGGCTTTCGACATTTACGTCGTTGAGATCCCTACGGTTATCGGAAAAGAAGGTAACCTTTGCAAATTGCCGGGCTATGTCCGGATCGGTAGAACAGAAACTGCTCGTCAGAAATTCTCCGAGTTCCGGTCTATCTACATTCCCCATGATTGCCGGGGCCAGTGCGCTGGACCAGCCAAGATAGTTATGGTCCATAAACTCGAAAAGTGCTTCAAGGTCACGCCGTTCAAATCCGCCCCTATACCCCTCCTCATTGAGGTAATGGGGAGAAGGACTGATAAAAATAAGTTTTTCAAAAAGTGCAGGATTAATCTTTGCCGCCAGGAGGCCGATCATGGCACTAACGGAATGACCTATAAAAACAGAGCCCAGAATGCCGAGCTCAGCGCAGACTTCCAAAATATCCTGTGCATATCCGTTAAGTGTAGCATATCTCACTTGGTCATATTGGCTAAGATCAGATTGCCCAGAGCCGACATAATCAAACAGGACAAGTTTATACTCATCGGTAAAGGCATCGATAATAAACTTCCAGGAGTTCTGATCACAGCCAAAACCGTGGGCAAAAACTATTACCTTTTGGCCATGCCCGATAACATTTACGTTATTTCTTTTTAATGGGGATTTCATGATGGCAGAAATGATTAAGGCTCAAAGGTACCAAATATAAACTATTTAGATGTGTGGCATAAAACATATGAGCAGGAGAAGCTAGAAAATCAAAATCACTGGAAATCGGAGAATTTGATACGCTCAGGGTGATCCCTTTCCACAACGGAGATGAGTAGCTCATTTGGCGTAAGCACCAGCAATTCCACCGCACCAGCTTGCAGCACTTCTGCAATCTGAAAAAGACGCACTAAGGTGAGCTGTGCATGTCCCATTTCAATTTTACTATAGCCATTCTGGCTGACCTCGATTTTGGATGCAACATAATTCTGGCTAAAGCCACGGTATAGCCGCAGGTTTTTTATGTTATGTATCAAATTCTGATTTTCAGGGCGCAGTTTACTATTCATAAAACAATTATTCATTATTTGTATACTTAAAAATCCGCGAGGGATTTGTTTAAAATGTATACATAGGATGTCTCTCAAAGGGTTCAGCCAAACAATTCTATAGGTCTTATGCCATCAAGCAACTCACCATGAGGTTTCTTCTCATGAATAAAATAATTCAACAAGTCAATAAGCAGCAATCTTCGGTTTTTATAAAATTCTATTAGTTGGCTTTCTTAAGGACCTGTATAATTTCAACTGCCCGTAAGCCTTCTGTCGTTAGGACGATCTTAAAATTCACTTTCTCCCCCAATTCCGGTTTATCAACAAAACCCTCATGCGTAAAATCAATATTTTGATCATTGTCATCCACGATAAATCCAATACCTGTTTTTATGTTGATGCTCTTAATCCTACCTCTTCTGATCATGTATGTTCCCAAAAAAAATACAACCACAAACTACCTCCTAATGTTTTTAAAACAGCAAAATTTAACAAAAATTCACATTTAGCTCAGGAGTATGACAGTTTCCTGTACAATGGATTTACACGCAGGTTCCACTAGAAATCCCGACAAGTGCTTAATAAGAATTATCAATTACCTGACATTAAGATATTTGTCCATGCATACATAGCAATTGGCTAGGTCTTGCTACGGTTCCATATGCACCTTGGGCGGCGCCTTCAAAAATGTGGTAGCCAGTTATCAGTCATGATTTGTGAGCTCAATAAAACCGATATTACAACAAATATATTGAGCCATAGTTCCTAGTACTATATTTGTGAAATAGTTGGTCTGGCTTTCTCCGCCCAGCTCATTGACAAGTAATCTGGTACGAATCAGCACAACATGAGCTGAAATAAGTTGCAGTGTAACCATGGAATGTTTTGTTGATAGAAAGTCCTTTAATAAGCCAAGCTCCACTTATCTGTATGCCTAAAAGTGCCGGGAGCATCCATCTAATCTCTAAAGCCATTTTGTTTTGACAAATGCAGTTGCTTTATTTGAAATGTTGACAGATAACGGATAACCCTTAAAGGATGTTAGATTTTTTCCCTGATGTTATTAACGCATCGTCCCTGCAAACGACTATCACATACCGACATTTTTTTTTGAACATTATTTCAAGTGGCAGATCGTATTGCTCTCTTTGGTTTTATCCAGCGCATCGGGAAAATGAAGGATACCTAGAGTGGCGAAGTTGCCTTGATGCAATAGCTGATTCTTGCGCCCCCATTAACTGCAGTTAACAAAATATGATCTACTGTGCCCGGCAAACCAGACCAGATAATGTCCTTGTCTGCCTTCACCATAGCCATAACTTTCTAATAGGATTCCTCGTTAGGGATTATGGCTCCCTTTGCGTCAGCCATATAACGTAAGTATAAACCCGCAGATCCCTGCGGACCCCGTTCAAGAAAATTGATCATGAATTCCTGGTTATAATGGCAAAGTATTTAGCCTTCCAATCTAAATTTCGGTGCTCATCAAAATCGGAGTCTGTGTGGGATAACTGTAGGTATCACTCGCTTTATAAACCTGATCAATATTATTCCATATTTTGGTCGCGGATGGCCAATAAATCATTGTGGCAATAACATCTAGCTTACTATCACGAAAAGTTGCCGCATCCGTACTGCTCCGGGAATAATCCAGTCCTCCCCTTTTCCCGGCCCGCCAGCGATGGGATTAACCATGGTTAACTTATAGGGACCTTGAAGCTGATAGGCTGTGGTAAATATTGAAAACCACAAATTAATTATGGATAATTCAAACCGGTCCCATGGTTTTTGGCCAGTTAGCTTTTTCCGATGCCGGATCGAATATAGGTTTCACGTTATTTGTTAAGGTATTCTGATTTCCAATCGCACTGGTTCGTTTTCCGGTAATCTAACCTTTGGTTGCTAAGCAAAATATCAGCATCAATATCAATAATAAACATCTGTTCTTCAAGTGGTCTCAGTTTTGGATAATCACCATCTCGAATATTGAGGTTATGATAGATTGCAGAACATCCAGCGTTTTATTAATAGGCAGCACTTCTCACTAAAACGTTAGGGTCATTTCTCTGATGTAAAGGTTGCTGCAGGCAGCCCCTCCCTATTGAACAATGTGGCAGTACTGCCATCGCTCCATGCATACCTGGCGTACACGGGATCAGTTATATTATGGTTACTTAAAATGACTTTTCTCTCCAATATTTTTATATCAGCTTTCATGAAAACCTTATCCTTACCCGCAATCTCGAAATTATCTGGATTATTTCTGGACAGCACGAGGCCGGATCCCACCGATGTGAACTTAACGATTAAGCGGTTACCGATATGCTTAGCGCTTTTATAAAGTGGACCTGACGGCACCTGTTTTAGATGATAATCATTGTTTAGAGCAAACCTCGCCAGCCGATCCCCGACTTCTTGCTTATAAGGGGGGTGGGCGGTTTTCAGATAACCGATATCAAGAGTAGTTACCATCCCCGATTTAGGCAGGTTGAGTCCATAACGCTGCGCATCCCTGAGCTTTTGGGACTGTTCTTTCTGGTCATCAGCTTTATAAAGATAAGGGGCTAACTGCACATAGTAAAATGGCAGCTCCTCATCCCAGCTATTTCGCCAGTCCTTGATGAGAGCGGGAAAAAGCCGTTTGTACTGTTCGGCCCGGCCAACGTTCGACTCTCCCTGATACCAGATTATGCCCTTAAAAGTATATGGAACAAGCGGATTGATCATCCCGTTAAAAAGTGCAGTCGGTGTATTACTGTCTAATTTAACACGATCCAGGGAATTGACGGTCTTATTAAAATCTCCAAATTTTTCCAGCATCGGTCTGCTGGTCCAAGCTTCAGCCGGTGTTCCGCCTATGGAGGATTGAACAATGCCGATGGGAACATGCAGCGTTTTGTGAAGTCTACGGGCATAGAAATATGCGGTTGCACTGAAATTGCCTGCTGTCTCAGGAGACATTGATGTCCAAATAGCCTCAACAGTATTTAACGGTGTGGAGGCTATTTTAAAAGGAACTTTAAAGAACCTGATGTGAGGATAATCAGCCATTTCGATTTCCTTTTTGGAATTGAGGATCGTATCACCGGGCGGCCAGCCTTTCAAAGGTATATCCATATTGGATTGACCTGACGCGAGCCAAACCTCTCCGATGAGTATATCCTTTATCAAAAGTTCAGTGTCAGGGTTTTTAATGGTTATAGTGTAAGGACCACCCGCAACGGGTGTCTTCAACTTCAAACGCCAGCTCCCTTTTGCATCCGCTATGGTTGACACCCGTTTGCCCCAGTCTGCCAACACCGTAAGTCTTTCCCCTGGCCCACATTTCCCCCATATATTGACTGAGCTCTTTTGCTGTAAGACCATGTGATCGGAAAATAAAGCCGTCACGCTCAACGGTTCACCAGCCCTTGCCGAGACGGGCATAAATACGGAACAAAAACTCAAAACCAAGAAAGTGTAGACATATTTCATATTCATTTTAATTTATTGATATCAAACGATTTTAGTTCATCAAAACAGGCAATCAGGCAGGGATTGGATTTAATTTAATCCCTGGTATTGAAAGTTCCTGAATTGGACTTCTCCCTCACCTGTGGCAAACAAAGCTGGGCGGAGATACCCCCAGTCACCAAGTATGTTATGGTGGTAGCCTGATATCTCGGTGACAAAATCCATTCTTGTCCATTCTTTTCCGTCCAGGCTATAATAGCATAAAAAATCATGATGATCGTTCACCAACCGCAGAAAGACGCTATCCTGGCTTATCCCAGAAACCATCCTGCCCCTGCCACCATTATAAAGCCGATAAATAGCATCATCGGTAAATTCAAGGCCAACATAATATTTGGAATTGTAATACAAAACCAGGCCTCCTTTGGCACCCAAAGTACCCTTAGAAATATTAACGGTTACCTCATAAGAGTTATTTGCAGGCATTAGGGTGAGTGGTTGTGTATTTTCTATAGAACTTCCTGTTCCTTTAATGGACAGTGAATTGTTCCCCACGTTGAAACTTGCCGTATTCCGGTTTTTAAGAATGTTCCACTGGCCTTTTAACCGGGTTCCCGCAAAATCGTCGGATAAACGATCATTGCCTGAAACCGCTTTCCCCACCGGCTTTTTTAAGGGCTTTGCGGGATCGGCGCCTTTTGGTACTTTGAACCAACCGTCATTCGTCCATTCAATCGGTGAAAGCAATATCTGCCTGCCCAGGGTCCTGTCAGCAGCTTCGAAGCCATGGAAGATCATCCACCATTTTCCGTCAGGCGAATCAACGAGGGTACCGTGCCCAGTAGATGCCCATTTATTACTCCTCTCAGCATTTCTGACAATAGGATTGTAGGGGCTGTTTTCCCAGGGGCCAAAGGGTGTTTTGGAACGCGCTGAAACCACCATATGGCTCGTAGGCGGCCCAGCTGTCCCACCTTGCGCAGCGGTCATGTAATAATATCCGTTCCGGTATGTCAGTTTTGGTGATTCCAGGCAAAAACATTCGGTAATCCAGTCTTTGGGATATTGCCAGCCCTCATAAATCCTCTTTTCAGGTCCGGTAACGCTCATTCCGTCGTCAGATAAGGGGGCCATTCGTCCGTCGTTAAGATATAGATAACGCTTACCGTCCGGGGTTGCCAGGTGTCCGGGATCTATTCCGCCAATCTTTAAATCAACCGGCTTGCTCCATGGCCCTGCCGGATTTATAGCAGTAACTACCCAATTTTTGCCACCTGCGGGGAAATAAATATAAAATCTGTCTTTGAATTTAATGATGTCCGGTGCCCACACGCCCCCTACAAATTCTGTTAGTGCATTGGCGATCGGTGCCCAGTTTACCAGATCTTTTGAGTGCCAGACGGTCAATCCCGGAATGTTATCAAATGAGGAATGTGTTAAGTAGTAATCTTCTCCGTCCCTAACAACAGAGGGGTCAGCGTAATTGCCCTTCAGTACGGGATTCAGATAAGTGCCGTTACCTAAGTCAGCAGAATACCGGTTCTCCACAGTTTTAATATGCTCCCTATTGCTTTGGCTATAAGCGCTAAATTGTAGAAACAAAAGTAATCCGCAGGTAAGTGATGTTGTAATTGGAGTTTGCATGTATTGAATAATTAATTTAATCTTGGTCATGGTAATATTAATAATAAAAGGGGGCCTTACCGGCTGGGGCCAGGTACAAATGCCGGCAAGGCCACACTTTTAGAAAGCGTAAAGTTCTGCCAAATGGGTTACGCCAGAGCCGTAGGATGAATTAATGGTAATCTTAAAATACCTGGCCTGTTTACTATAGGCTGACGGAAAAAAAACGGATTGTAAAGCCTGGCTATTCGCTAGGTTCAATGTTCCATAATCTGTCCATGTAACATTATCGGTACTTAATTTCAGGTTCACCTCATTGGGCTTGCCATCGTCACCGCTCTGCCTTGCCAAAAACGACAGTCCGTGAAATGTTTTAAGCTCACCCATGTCGATTGTCAGATAATGTGGGGGTGAAGCTGTCCCGTTCTGCCACTGGGAATGCCAAAAAGTTGTGTTTGCCCCATCCAGCACAAACACCGCGCGTCCATTGTTCGGACCTTCACCATTTGCCTCCTGAGAGGAGAAATCCACAATACTAAATTTTGAGCGGTCAAAGTTCTGGTAGTCGGCAAGATCAGGCAAAGCTCTGACAACATAGTAAACTGTTTTTAGCGATTCACGTACTTTCACAGTTGGACTGGATAGTGTCACCGGTAACAGATAGGTTGTAAAAGCTGTCATTGCGCCGCTGCCCGTTGTTTTAAAACTTATCTTCAGGGGTTCGGTCCCCAATTTTCCCTGTGGGATTACCGAGTTTGTAGATGACATACTGTAAGAAGCAGCCGGCAAGACCTGATAACTAGTTTTATTGGCAGCATTATAGGTCGCTACCAAAGAATTATCTACAGCAAATGAAACTGGCACATCTGTGTCCGGATATCCATAACCACCATAGTCTGCTCCAAAAACAACAGTCTGTATTAGGTTTTCCTTAACTTTTAAGTTGGTAGTCACCGGCCCGTTTATGCCTTGGGGCATATATACATTGATATAACTTTCCAAGGGCTGATCGGGAAGATCAACATTATCCTTGCAACCGAACCATGCGGCTGAGCTTACTAATCCCAACAGGAAAAGTAATGCTTTATATTTTCTCTGAATTATCATCATTAGAAATTTTTCATTAAAAGGGGAAGATTACCACCCCGGGTTCTGAACTACAAGCTTGGACCGGTCCATTTCATATTGGCTGATCGGGAAGAAATAGGATGCAGGGAATCTGAACAGGTGCTGGCTTGCCACTACCCTTTTGTAAAAAGTATCATCATTTTTGTTCACGTCCATACCGTGCATATCTCCCATTACCTGGGCTGCTATTTTCCAGCGCCTTATATCAAACCAGCGGTGCGATTCGAAAGCCAGTTCAATTCTTCTCTCCTGCCATATCCTCGCACGTACATCAGCCTGACTAACCGGAGCTGCTAAATTTGCACTTCCATACTGTGGAATGCCTGCACGTTCCCTGATCATGTTAACGTATTTCAAAACATCGGCATTGCCAGGGGAATATTCGTTTAATGCCTCAGCATAGTTTAAATAGATTTCGCCCAATCTGAACAATGGCAAAGTACGTGTTGCCCTTGCTCCATTGCCCCCTGATCCATTATTGGTTGCAGGATTAACATTTTTTCTAACCAGATAACCGGTCTTTGTGAAATCGGTGGCATGCCCGTTTTTACCGCTTCCTCCCAAAAAGAGAAATGAGATCGGCGCAGCGGCCGGCATATTACCACCCTGGAATATTGCATTATTATAGGTTACAGAAGCATAAAAACGTGGTTCACGGTTTATATACATGTTATAAACCTTGACATTATTCTGGGTCGTGAAACCCGTTTCAGAGTAGATCGGTGACTCATTGATCGTTTTTCCATCGTTCATGAAATAAGCGTCGACCTGTTCCTGCGTAACGCCTACACCGTTCCATCCACCAGCTTGACGTGGCATGCTATTGGTATCGTAGGCCGGCAGATCGTTCGTTTTCCGGGAGAATATCTGCTCGGAATTCCATTGTTCTGTAAATATACCCATATACGACTGTAGCGGATCACCGTTGGAGGCTTTATACAAGTTGTAACGACCCAGGTCGATTACGGCTTTAGCGGCATCAGCTGCTTTTTTCCATTTCTGAACATCGTAAGTCTGGTTTATCAATACCTTTCCATCTTTATTTTTAAAGTTCGCAAAATCTGCATTACCATTGAATTCAGGACTAGCGGCGTATAACTGTAACCTCGATTTTACTGCAAGCGCAATCCCTGCAGTGGCCCGGCCGAATTCATTATTACTAAGCTGTCCGTTACTAGATGGTACAGCTGGCAGCACCGCCGCAGCCTTATCGAGTTCACTTGATACATAATTGACACATTCGTCATAACTGTTTCGCGGAAACTGCATTTCACTGGACTCCACATCAACAGGAATTTCAGTTTCGGGCATGATAACTACCGGACCGTATTGGCGCATCAACAAAAAGTAGAAATATGCCCTTAAAAAGCGTGCTTCAGCTTTATATTGATTGATTAACTGCTGACCATTCAATGCCAGTATTTCAGCATTCCCATCGATATGGTTGATAAAATATGTAGCAGAACGGATACCCTTATAGTAATATCCCCACCGGTCGAACAGTGCATTACTTGCCCCTAGATTACCGATGTTCAGGCTATAGTTCGAATACTTTGACCAGGTAATATCCACTTCGTCCGAGTTACCTTCCCAAGGGGTATTTTCCCAAACATTCGAAACATCATCCACATAGCTGTACACATTTGCGAGGTATTGCTCTGTTGGGCCTTTTTTCTGAAAAACAGATTCAATGGTGATCCTGTCGTCTGGGACCTGATCGAGGTATTTCTTGCAGCCTGAGCTTGCCAGTAACGATGCAATGATCATTACCATGCAGATTTTTATATTTTTATTTTTCATTTCGTTTAAACTTCAGGTATTTATTTGAAAGTACATTTGATGCCAAGGTTATAGGTTTTCAGCAAAGGGTAGTTCGCTCCCTTACCATCACCCAACTCTACATCCCATAGCTTGAAATCACTGACCGTCCAGAGGTTATAGCCGATAAAGTATATGCTTAGATTCGACATGCCCGTTTTCTTAAGCCAGTTTGCCTTATTGAAATCGTAACTCACCTGAAGGGTCTGCAGGCGTAGAAAGGCACCATTTCTAACCCACCAGGTACTATTGGCATAGTTCATATTGTCATTGCCATAGGTCAGCCTTGGGTACATTGCATTCTGGTTCTGATTTTCCGGTGTCCATCTGTCAGTGATCTGTGCCAATAAATTGCCACGTTCACCACCCTGGCTGAACGGCTGCAGTCCATCACCATTAAGGCTGACGTCAACATTGCTGATCCCCTTGAACCAGGCAGAAACGGCGAAGCCTTTCCAATTGACTGTTGGACCAAAACCATATACAATTTCGGGGATTGAGCCGTAGCCAATAGGCCCCTGATCAAATCCATCAATTCTTCCATCGCCGTTCAGGTCTTTATATTTAATGTCACCCGCCCTGTTGGCACCTGTTTGATAAGGACTGTTTGCCACATCCTCGTCACTGGTGAAAAGTCCGAGGGCAGTATAACCAAAACGTTGCCCGAATTTCCGGCCGATGCGCTGTTGCCATGGGTATGGCCATGGAGCGTTGGCGTCATTGATTATAATCGCCCTGGTCCAGGTCATAGATCCCCTAAGGCCCAGTTGCCAGTCATCACCAATACGCTTGTTGTATTCGATGGTTCCTTCTAGGCCACGGTTATGGATCTCGCCAAGATTTGCGTATGGCAGTGTCCGCACCCCTAGATAATCCGGCACATCACCACGCTGACGGAAAATCGCTGTGCGGAATTCCTGGAAAACATCAGCCGTGATCGACAGACTGTTATTGAGGGTTTTCAGCTCAAGCCCGATGTTCTGTTTGGTTGCTTTTTCCCAGCTAACGTTAACGGCATAATCGCCGATATCATATCCAGTGATATTCTGGTCAACGCCATTACCATATGAGTAGTTGCCATTGCCCCCGTTAACTGTAGAGATATAACCGAACCTGCGCCCGCCAATGTCACTGTTTCCCACCTGGCCCCATGAATACCTGATTTTTGCAAACTGGACAATGTTCGTTAAGGGTTTGAAGAATTTTTCTTCAGACAATACCCAGCCCACACTGAAAGCAGGAAAAAATCCGAAACGCTTGCCAGGGGCGAAGGTCTCTGACCCATTATAGCCAAAATTAACATCAGCAAGATATTTATTATCATATGCATATGTTGCCCGGCCCGCAACCCCGAGGTAGCGGTAAGGAATAGAGGCGATGAAATCTCCAGCGAAGGCATCCTCCCTATCCTGTGCATTGAAAATAGTCATTGCTCCTATAGCATGTTTATCGATAGTACGGTTGTAGTTGATCTGTGCTTCGGATGAAAACTGCCTGGTTCCACCATTGGCTCTCTCATAACCGAGGAAACTCGTACCATTGGATACCTTATCTAACAGCAACGCATTGGTCACAGCGTCCCTTCCTCTGGCCAGATACCCATCAACTGACTTGGTACGTCTGATGGTATGTGAATTATAGTTATCAAAAGAAAACATCGCTGTCGCAGAAAGACCTTTTAAGATCATATCCAGATTTTGTGTCACCCTGATATTGCTCCATAATTGGCTCCTGAACTCGGTAACATAACCACTTTGGGTCAACAAGGTGTATGGGTTGGCGATATCCCCTGTTCTGATAGCGGAATTCAAGCCATTGGAATAGACCTTGGGGATAAGGATCGGGGGCATGATATATGCTGAACCCCAGATCGATTCGTTTGAGCTGCCCGGATAATTACCATTACTGATCCAGCCTGATGCGCCAAAATCGACCTTGGTGGTTTTGGTAACGTTTAGGGTCAGGTTAGAGGTAAAATTATACCTTGTGAATTTTATGGCTGAATTATAACTGGCAAGTTCATCTGTTTTAAACAATCCCTCCTCATCATAATAACCCAGGGAAAGATAATACTGTGCGTTTTCCGAGCCTCCATTTGCATTCACCCTGGCCCGTCTGTTCTGACCTGTTTTATTAAACAGCTCGTCAAACCAGTTAACATTTGGATAGAGATCAGGATCAGTTCCAGAGGTGGTTTTATTGATCCTGTCTGCCGAGTATTTTGGATTTGGATCAGTTGGATTACTGCTCTTATAGGCCTCATTTGCAATCTGCAGATAAGTTACGCCATCAGCAAACTCGGGTATTTTGGTAAACTGGGTAATGCCCTGGTCATATTGAAGGTTTATGACCGGTTTGCCCAGCTTGCCTTTTTTTGTTTCAATGATAATTACGCCATTCGCACCCCTCACGCCGTATACTGCTGTAGCCGAGGCATCTTTGAGGATACTGAAACTGGCAATATCCTCGGGATCCACGTTGGCAAACTCCCTTTGAACACCATCGACCAGGACAAGGGGACCACTGCTGGTAAAGGTTGAAATACCCCGGATATAAATTTCGGAATTGTCGTAGCCTGGTTGACCGCTACGCTGCACGCCGATAATCCCTGCGACACGTCCGGCAAGTAAATTTGTAAGATTGGCCACGGGCTGTTTAAGTTCTTCGGCCTTTAAAGTACTGATTGCTCCAGTTGAGGTGATTTTTTTCTGCTGACCATAGGCCACAATCACCACATCATCAAGCCCGGTTTCGGAATCTTTAAGTGTAAGGTCAATATTTCTACGGTCACCGACTACAATCTCCTGATTGACGAAACCAACGAAACTAAAAACAAGGGTAGCATTCCCTGAACTTACACCAATACTGTAGGTACCATCTTTTTTAGTTAGCGCGGATGCGCTTCCGTTTTTTTCCTTTACGGAAACTCCAGGGACAGGCAGCCCCTTTGGGTCGCTAACTTTTCCGGTTACCTGAAGCTGTTGCGCCAGTAAAATGTTGGCAGAAAGCACAAAAAGCCCGATCATAAAAAACATTTTCAGGGCATGACTTGATATTGATCCTACGTGGAATGGTTTTCCACAGCGGTATGCTGTATAGGTTTTATACATTTGGTTAGATTTTAAATAAATATTTGTTTGGAAATTTGATTGTCAGACGACATCAGTAAAGTCTTCAGTGATTTTACTAATGACAAATACCCAATGCATCCAAAGTTTAGGAATTATATTATCAAAAGGCCCTCCTTTCTGTTGTTCTTAGAATATGGTTGCTGGAGTTGTAAAAAGGTAGATGGTGATAAATGAAATTCTACAGATATAATTGAAAGTTTAAGCGTACCGATAACGTTCATAGCAGATAGATTGTTACCTGTCAGCTTAAAATATAATCTTTTTTGGTAGCAGTACATTGGGTTTTATTTGATTGATAGTTTTCGCTTTCTTTCTGTAAGCTGTAGTATATAGCTCTAGTTGGCCTTTAAATTACCAGACAGTTTTAAGAGCGCCGGTGAATACCGGCAGCTCTATTACAAACTTCAAGTGTGTGCTATCGGCTTAAATTTAATTTCTATACTAAATGACTGCAATGCCTGTAGCCTATCTGACTATACAGATTACACTGTTAACCAAGGGGTTAAAACGTTAGAGAGCGGTAGACACGCACACACCTACACCCATAAAGGTTTTAAATGGGAGGATTTGCCGATTCTAAATTTTATCCCATTTTATTGTCATTTCCTACAGTTTGTTTCGGCAAAAAGGTTAAATGGCTTTTGTCATTTTCTAATAATTACATTCAATTTGTTGATACAAATAACATCAAATATGTTATTGCTGAGATTGTCGCATCATTCATTTTTTTTGGCAGATTGTACATTTATTTGGCTCTAGGGTATATTAGAGACTGAAAACTGATTTTAAAAGGAATATGGCTACAGAAATAGGAATGGCAAAAAGGCGCGGGGTAGGCATAATACGGTCATGGATGATGCATTCTCCACGAACAAAATTTGCGGAACGATCCTGCGAACCTCTACCAATACTTTTGTTTAATTTCTATCCGCCGGCTAGCTTAATTGTTAGAGAGAGCATGCTCCAATAATATGCTTTCCCAATTCACCAAAGCGGCATAATACAAGCTGAGAGCGCCTGCTATAACATGGTACATTTAGAACAGGCTGGAGAATAATTGTTTTACGCGGTAACAAGACTGAAAAAATTCGGTGCATGTCCAGGGTTCTTAAATTTCCCTGGCAATAAATAAGCTACCGACCGGAACCCCAAAGAACAAGGCCCGGCTCAGAGCAACATTTCCTCCGCTAACACTTGCAGGATAGGTCGCTTATCGTAAAACTGTAGTGAGATAGAATTATTGCAATAAGCCAAGATCACATAATAAATCAATACAGACCTAAAAACTTGACCACTATGCAGTACACATTAGGAAATTCGATACGTTCATTTGCAAAGTGTCGGTCACCTTTGGTCCTCGGGCAAACATTTAAGGAAAGCTCCTGCCGGAGCAGGAAAAAATTGTAAAATTCATGATAGTTGTTATATTAAACTCCAATTAAATGCATGCACTTTATGTATTTCTCTATGAGGTTTTTTTGGGGAAGCAGACTTTAAGAGTTGAAACTTAATTATTTTATCTCACGATCTTATACACCTTACCATTTTTGTTTTCCGGACCGGTATCGGTATTGATCAACACGTACAGTTCGCCTGAGGGATCTTCACCAAAAGCTGTTATTTTAGCGTATTGGGCAATGTTGGTGAAAGACAATTTGCCCCTTGTCCATTTGCTTCCTACCTGTTTGAGATAATAGCCCCTACCGGTCCAATCGGCAAAAATATATTTGCCCTTGATCTGCGGGTTTTCGCTTCCATTGTAAACATAACCACCTGTTATCGAAACCCCTTCACTATGGTGGTATTCCGCAATGGGTGCAATCATTTCCTTAATCTTACAGCCCTTATCAGGATTATAACAATGTGTACCTTCCATTAATCGCCAACCATAATTACCACCCTTTTTTACAATATCCACCTCTTCCCAGGCAGATTGCCCAACATCTCCTGCAAATAACTGTCCTGAAGCCTTATCAAAAGAAAAGCGCCATGGATTTCTGAAACCATAGGCCCATATTTCGGGCTTAACATTGGTCTTACCAACAAATGGGTTATCTTTAGGCACTTTATAACCCGAATCGGCGTCGATATCAATCCTCAATATTTTACCATGCCAGGTATTCATATCCTGCCCATTGCCAATTTTACCATGCTGATCTCCCTGCCCGCCGCCATCTCCAAAAGAGACATAAAGGTAACCATCAGGGCCAAACTGTAAACACCCGCCGTTGTGGTTTCCATCGGGTTCTTCAATGGTTAAAATGATGTGCTCGCTTTCCACATCTATTTTATTCCCACTTTCCGCCAGTTTATATTCTGCCAGCACACCGGTGTGGTTGGATTTTTTAACCGAGGGTATATCGTAATAGAGGTAAACTTTTTTATTCTTTTTAAATGCAGGATGGAGTGCGATACCAAGCAGACCGCGTTCTTCGTAACCGTTATTGAGTTTGACCAATTTATCTTTCAGATCGATTAAAGGTTCATCGAGCAATTTTCCTTGCTGTACAACCCTGATCCTGCCAGACTGTTCGGTAATCCAGGCCTGTCCATTATCTGGAAAAACGATTGCCGTAGGTGCCTGTATGTTCGAGGCCATGACCTGGACCCCTACCGAAATTGCCGGAGTTACTTCTTTTTTATTTATGGCCTTCTTTTGTGCCGCAACCAGCATTGGCAAGATCAGCATTGCCGAAAGTATGCCATTAGCAGCAATTGCGCGGCGCATTGAAAATAACTTAAAAACAGTTTTATGGGACGGTATGTTTTTCATTATAGGTTTTAGTTGTATCGTTTAATGGATGAAGTCGAAAAGTAAGGTACCGCTAAAGGTTTTGCCATCTGTTTTGTACTTTTGGCTTTGCGGGCCCATCACTAAGGCCGACTGAAACTTGGTACCGATTGCGCTTATGCCTTTTAAGAAACCGATACTTCCATCTGGAAAAGCGGGCTCCACATTGTTATTGCTTAACGCAGCAGCCTCGCGGGCTGATCGGTACATTTGCAGGTAAGTGTCCTGATCAGGAGTGTAAACGGTAAACGTCGCTTCCTTATTTTCGAACACCACCCAGTTTACTTCGCCATGGTAACCTTTAAACTCCGGATAGCCCCAGGATTCACCCGTAATGGTATTGTTGTAATCTTTATGCCAAACACCAAATTGTTGACCTTTCAACCTGTTTTTCCAAACACGGTAAGGTCCGCGGCCGAGGTACTTCATTCCAGTAATTTTCTCCTCCGGATAATTAAAAGTAATGCCCATAAAATCGGCATCGCCCTGCTGGCTAAACTGGTATTCGAGCTTAACCAATTTTCCGGGTTCGAATGTCCATTTTGCATTTAAATGTCCAGCACCCTCGTAATCTGATTCTACGGTATATTTTTGTCCAACGGCCTTGAAGGTGAAATTTTTCAATGTCATCTTTACGCCTGCCAATAAAGGACCTTTTGATAAGGAAATGGCGGCATTGGGTTTAAGCACTTTTTCGATATAACCAGTTGTTTTATCGAAATAATAGGTAATACCATCCTGTTTAACCAAAAGCGACTGATCCTTTTCTTCAGCTGTCACAGCCGAACTGGAAGCGGTCGTTTCTTGCTTTCGGGCAATGAATTGAGCGGCCTTAATCGGCCAGCTCCAGGTAAATATTTCCTTTTGATCGGGACCATAGGCTGTTAGATACAGGGCATCGCTCTGCGCCCATGATTTGGGTAATGATAGATCAAGGATCCCCTTTATACCTGGCTTTAGGTTTGATATGGCAGATCCGCTTGCATTCACAGTTGCTTTTGTTGCTACATCCTTAGCGGAAGGGAAATTGACAAGCTTCCATTTAAAAGTACATTGATTAAAACTGGTAAAATCGAACCTGTTGGCGATGGAGATTTTACCATTAAATTTTTCATCAATTTTTGGCAGATCGACAAAAACCGGGGACCATATTTCCTTTATCGCGTAAAAACTTCCCTCCTTTTCCCGGTGGGGACCAACAATCCCATCTGGGGCATGGTTTCCATCGCCATCATAAATACCGTTTTTGTCGGTTCTGATTACATTTTCATCAACCAGGGCCCAGATAAAACCACCTGCACCATGTGGGTGGAGCATCATCTGGTTCCAGAAATCATCTAAGGCAGCGCCGGCCCCACCATCATAAAGGGCATGCATAAACTCGGTCGGGAAGAAAACCTCCTTACCTGAGGTAGCCGCCTTTACCATATAATTATAATCTGGATAATGTTTGGTATCAGTTCCGTTAAATTTCTCCCAGGGATGGATTACAGTACGTTTTTGCGGATCGTACATGGCATAATCGTTATCGAGATCAGTATTAAAACCGCCCTCGTTGCCGTTGGCCCAAAAAATAATCGAAGGGTGGTTCACATCTCTAATGACAAGTTCCTTCACCAACTTATGCCCTACGCTATTATCGTATTTGGCCTGCCAACCCGTAAGTTCATTGATTACGTACAAGCCAAGTGAATCGCAAACATCCAAAAATTCGGCATCGGGAGGGTAATGCGACATTCGGACGGCGTTCATATTCATTTCTTTCATCAGCCTTACATCCATCAAATGCACGGCTTTACTTAATGTGCGACCAGTTTCGGGCCAAAAACTATGTCGGTTAACCCCTTTTAAAAGTATTTTAACACCATTCACATAAAAGCCATCATTGCGACGTACCTCGAGCGTACGGAAACCGAATTTCTGCTTTACCTGATGAATAGTCTGCCGTTTATTTTTTACACGCACCACCACTTGATACAGATTTGGAAATTCTGAACTCCACAAGGATGGATGCGGGATACTGGATTTCAAGGTTTGCATGCTATCCGTTAGATTTGCTTTCACGGAAAACGCCTTGCCTACATTTTCGCCATTTAATTTCTTCACCTGGGCTTCGATCACATCGTTTGCTCCTAGGTTCTGTCCATACACATCGAGCTGAAACGAACCATCTGCCTTGGCGTTAACCGCAACCCTTTCGATAAACTTATCGGGAACGGTTTCGAGATAAACAGGCCTGAAAATACCGCCGAAAACCCAAAAATCACTTTTCCTCTCGGCGCTATTGATTGAAGCATTGGCCGACATTTTATCTACCGTAACTTCCAGCTTATTCTTGCCTTCGGCTTTTAACAATGTTGTGATATCATATCTAAAACGATAAAAACCGCCCTGGTGCACCTCTCCCGCAAGTTTCCCGTTCACCGTAACCTTGGTATCGGTCATGGATCCCTCAAAAACAATGAATATTTTTTTTCCGGTAATCTTACCTGTTGTAAATTCGCAACGGTATAGCCCCTGCTCTTTTGCCTTATCCTTATCATGCCCGTAATTGTAGCTTCCAAAACCCTGCAACTCCCAATTGGAAGGTACCGGGATCTTACTCCATACCCCACTCTTGCGGCCACCAGTACAATAAAAGTCCCATTGTCTGGTATGGTCTTTATCTGTCCCGGAAAGGTAGGTTCTTATGGTTTCCTGCGAAAAAGCGGGATATGAAACCAATAATAAAAACAGGAAAAGTAATCGTTTAATCATGATGTCTAAAATTAGCAATAGTAGCCGCCTCAGAATTAGTTGCCTTCTACAGCCCTAAAATCCGGCGCTTACAAGATAAAAGAATTTGCACGGAGGTAAGACTTAGCTATCTATTTTATTACAATTACAGGTCTATAGCTAGCTATGGACCTGTATAAATTGTTCTTTATTGTTTGCCGGTAAGTATGATCTGATAACTAAAAGATGTTGGTTTTGCGTAAACAAGATAGGGTTTCAAAGGTTTTGGTCCGCAGCCCCAAGAGCCTACACCCAGTGTTTTATGGCTTATACACATTACTGTTCCCTTGCTTTTGGGCAGGTCGATTTTATATTCCACATTTTCCATTTCCTCATCGCCGTAGGGCAGTACGCCAAGCTGAAAAAGATCTTTTCCGCGTTTGATACTCAGGCCGAGGCCACTGGTATTCGTAACATTGGCCCATCGTACATCCTCGTGGTTCCCACTTTCCATCGGTTTCTCATACGGTGTCATCTGTTGGATCACACTGCTTGAATAATGACCGATATCAAATCCGCTTTTCCGGTCGGCGTAGTTTTCCATAGGCCCACGGCCCAAGTAATCCACTTTATTTAGATCCGGGTCCAAAAGCAGGCGGACACCGATTCTGGCCAGTATTAACTTCGGATCGCTAAAATCAACATCGTTTGCGGCGTTTATCATTCCATTGCCATTAATAGTATATACGATATGGTGGTGAACCTTAAAATCCTGTTTACCAGTTCCGGTAAGATCGACTTTAATTTCGACAATGCCTTTGCTGATCTGCGTGGCCTTAACCTCATTGGCTACCCAACTGATTGATTTCAGCCCCTTTTTTTCCCAATCCGGATAAGCCCACATATCATCTTTACGGTGGGGTGCACGCCAAAGGTGCAACATTGGTCCGCCATTAGCCTGGAGGATACTTTTTCCATCCTTCTCCATTTTAGAAAAAGTACCCTTTGATTTATCAAATTCCAGAGCAAAATCATTGCCTTTAACCTGAATGCTTTCTTTCGAATCATACATGGTCAAGCTGCCGGAAACCTGAACAGCTGCAGATGGGAGAGCAACGGGAAGTTCAAATTGTTGCGAAGCAACCTCATATCCTTTTTTTGCCCAGTTTTTATCTGCCGAAAGGTCAAACGAAATCCTTAAAAAATATTCGGCTCCCGCTTTAGGATTGAATGTATATGGAATTTTTATATTCTTTTCATCACCCGGCCTGATTGATCCGGTAATAAATACGCCGGAAGAAAGCGTTTTTCCATCTTCGGTCAACTCCCATTTGGCATTTAAGCTGCTGATATCGGTAAACTGATAGCGGTTCTTAAGGGTTATAATACCATTTTTAAGGTCTTTATCCCGAATACTGATCCATTGGTAGGCATGTTTTAGTTCAGGAAAGTGCGGTTTGGGCGAACGGTCTGAAAAAACAACGCCTTTATGGATAAAATACTGATCATTAGGATATTCGCCAAAACCACCACCAAATGCGGTAATGGGATGTTTTGGATCACGGTTATTATAAATCCCCTGATCTTGCCACTCCCATATGGCACCGCCCAATAAGGCAGGATATTTATCAAAAAGTTCGTTGTAGATATCAACCGAACCCATTGAATTGAACATCGCATGGGCATATTCGCATAGGTAAAAAGGTTTATGCAGGCTCTGGTCATTCGCATGTCGCTCAAGGCTTGCCACATCGGTATACATTTGGCTGTCGATATCTGCAGGATTATTTTTACCTGTACCAAAACCCTCGTAATGTGTTGGGCGCGTGGGATCGATATCCTTTATGGCCTGTAATGCTGCCCTAAAATTTTTACCCCCACTGCCGTTTTCATTCCCTAATGACCAGATGACTACTGATGCATGGTTCTTGAAGTTTTCGGTATTGGCGACATTCCGGTCTATGATAGCGGCTTTGATACGCGGCTCATCGTTAAATTCGTTCATCGCGCCATGGCATTCAACATTGGCTTCGGCAACAAGATAGATACCATATTCATCGCATAGTTCGTACCAGCGGGGGTCATTGGAATAATGGCTTGTACGGACATGGTTACAGTTGGCCTGTTTAATCAGCACGATGTCTTTTACCATCTGTGCTTCTGTTACCGCGTGCCCCACATCAGGCCAGTTCTCGTGCCGATTAACCCCTTTTAATTTGATGGCAACACCATTTACAAGAAACTGTCTGCCTTTTATCTCAATCTGCCGGAACCCGGTCTTCGAGGACAGGATCTCTACATCATTTTGTCCTCCCTTAAGCCTGATCACCGTCGTGTAAAGGGCGGGTGTTTCCGCAGTCCACTTTTTAGGATTGCTCACGTTAAATTTTAAATCTATTGTTACCTCCTCGCCAGGTTTTAAAGCTGGTACTATTTTTTTGTCCGCAGATCCGGAAACCAATGTCTGTCCGTTGTACAGTGATGCATCAATAATTCGTGGTCTAGTAGCCTTTGCACCATAGTTCCTGATTTTTGTAGATACCAATACTTCGGAATTTTTAAACTGCTTATCCAGATTGGTTTTGATAAAGAAATCGCGGATATGCTGCAAGGGAGCGCTCCAAAGCGTAACATTCCGGAAAATACCACTCAAACGCCACATGTCCTGATCTTCCAGGTAACTTCCTGTGGTAAAACGGTAAACCTCTACAGCCAGGGTATTTTTGCCCGGTTGCAGGTATTTCGTTAAATCGAATTCCGCAGCGTTACGACTATTAACGCTGTAACCTACTTTTTGCCCGTTAACCCAGATGAAAAAACCTGCGTCTACACCATCAAAACTAATAAAGATTCTACGGCCTTTCCATTCTGCGGGGATTGTAAAATCGCGGCGATAACTTCCTACCGGATTCCGCTCCTTAAAGGCGGTAAATTTTTCGGGAGGCGTACTCATTACCCTGGGGAAATCTTTCTGAAAAATATAATTGAAATTGCTGTAATAAGGCGTACCATATCCCTCTACCTGAAAGTTGGATGGAACCTTAATCTCTTTCCATCCTGAAACGTCATAACCGGGCTTGTAAAAATTGACCGGACGTTTCTGAGGCCAGTCTACCCAGTTAAACTTCCACATGCCGTTTAAACTTTTACTGAAAGTTGAGGCATGCCTGTTTGCGGCAAGCGCCTGCTTTAAGCTGGCATAAGGCATTAATGTTGCATGGGCCTGTTCTTTGTTGATCCCGATGTTCTCAGGATCTTCTATCTCTTTGGGAACCGATGCCGTATCACGAGCAGATAAAAAGTTGCCCTCTTTGTTCTGGGCCTCCAAATCAGTAAGGGACGCGAGAAGAAGAATGAGTATCCAAATGGTTTTGTTAAGGAATAATTTGCACATAAAGGCTTTAGGAAATTGATTATTGGTTTGGTTATTTTTGTGTATCATCAGAATTATCCCGATTTTATATAATATGTTAAGCATGTGTTACCTGTAACATACCCGGAGATAGCATACCTTCCCCAGGCATGTGGCATCCAATACCTGGCCGCTACAAAGTACCCAAATTAAGGACTCTACCCGATTGTCAAATCGTGCTTTTTTTTTGGCAGCATGTACATTATTTCAACGAGGAAACTGTTTTATTAAACATATAAGCCCATTTTTGTCATAAATAATTATCTGACCACTTTTAGCAGAAGAATACATTGACAAGAGAAGAAACTGATATTTGAAGTTTTGTAATTAAATTGCATGTTCAAAGAGCACTTCTACGACAATTTCATAGCAACCTAATCCAGACACTTAAAATGAGCTTAAAAAACCGGTCAACCCTGATTGCAGCCAAGCTATCTAAATTGGCCCTTTTTATATTTTTGGTTCTCCTTGTCGGGAGTTCCGTAACTTCAGCACAGCCATATTCGTTTAATTTTAAGCATCTAACTGTAGATGAAGGACTCTCGCACACTGATGCCAACGATATCGCACAGGACAACAAAGGATATATCTGGATCGCTACCTATTTTGGCCTTGACAGATTTGACGGCTATTCGGTCAAAAAGTATTACAACAGCAACCACCCCATAAAAAATGCCTACAAGAACAGGATACGCTTCGTTTATCCCGATAGTGAGGGAAATATCTGGCTTGGTACCGAGGATGGCCTTCAGTATTTTGATCCGCGAAAAGAGCGTTATCACGATTTAATGGAAATTACGGGCGGGATGTCTCCTTACATCGGAAAAATGGTCAAGCCATCAGGTAACAGGATTTATGGCCTGATTGACGGTTGTCTTAAGACATATATCGTTAGGGACAGCTTGTTAATTCCTTTAAAGGTAGAGCAACCTAAGGAAACCAGTTTTTCTGACATATTTCTAGACAGCAGGGGAATAATCTATCTATCAAGCAATAAAGGGATCTGGAAGGTTGATAAAACTAACCATCTGAAGCCTGTCAAGATAAGTGGGCTGAACGGACAGGGGCTCTCATTGGTCTATATCGATAAGAATAAAAACCTGATAACAGCAGACCTGAACAAAATCTATCTGGTTTCCGAACACACAGATAAGGAGTTAAAAGTCACAGGACAATTTGCCCATCCTGCAATCAAAAGGCTAAAAAATATATCTCAGGATCAAAAGCGGGGTTACTGGTTAAATACGGGAACGGAATTGATCAGACTGGACGCCAATATGGATCTCATTCAGGTAGTAAATAACAAAAATACCCAAAGCTTAATCTCAGATTCTTTTACCAAACTGATGATTGACAGGTCAGGGTGCCTATGGCTTGGTACCTTTGGAAAAGGGGTAAGTTATTGTGATCTCAACGAGAAGCTTTTTTATACCTTAAAAAACGAGTCCAGATCACGGAATTCGCTATCCGGGAATTTTGTGAGGTCAATTTTCTCCGAGGGGGATTATCTTTGGATCGGAACTGGGGGAAATGGGTTAAACCGATATAATTTTAAGTCCAAAAGCTTTACTTTTTATAACACATACAGTTCTGCCATCCAGATAAAAAATGATGTGGTAACCGCCTTAACCAAAGATAATGTGGGCAACTTATGGATAGGCACAAATTCGGGAATAGAGATACTCGCACCGAACCGCACTAGCTTTTATAAGCCCAAGGGCTATGATAAGTTCCCATCCTATGTGATCGAAACGCTGGTCAAGGATTACTATGGGAATATATGGTTTGGTAATCATACCCAAAAATTCGGTGTAATATACAGGGACGGTGAGGACAGTTTCAAAGTCAGATATTACGGTGAGGGTTATTTCTTTTTTGCAGATCAAAATAAGCCGCAGCTTTTCGTATCGAGTACCAATGGCTTGAAAAGAATGTATATTGACAGTCAGGGCAATATCATTAAAACCTTTGAATACCGGGGATCAGAGAAAAAAAATTCCTTAAGTTCGGATTACACCTATCCCATCGGTAAACAGAACGACAATACCTACTGGATAGGTACCATCGGCGGCGGATTAAACCGGCTTGACCTGAATAGGGACAAATCCTATTCTATAAAGATATATAACGATAAATCCGGAGTATTCAATGATGTTGAAAGTCTGGAAATCGATGATGACGGAAATATATGGATGGGTGGAAACGGACTGGAATGCTTGGACCCAAAAACGGGAAAATTAACGCGATATGACAAAAATGACGGATTGCAGGGCAATAGCTTTAAGGTCGGATCATCCTTTAAGGGCGAAGATGGAAAGTTATACTTCGGAGGGATCAACGGCCTGAACTATTTCTATCCAAGGGAGATCAAACCCAATACCATAATGGCAAGCCCCATTCTGACAGATGTCCTGATCAACAATCTTAAACCTGACTATAACGACCCCAATTCTGCTGCTCACCTGAGCAGCGATGCGATCGGATATGGAAAGCAAATCAGGATTGACTATAAACAGAACAATTTCATTATTTTCTTTTCGGCTATGCATTTTGCAAACCCGCTCAAATGCAGTTATAGGTACAAACTTATCGGCTTTGACAGCGGCTGGAAGTATACTGACGGGAAGAACCCGAGCGCTGCCTACAGCAACCTGGATTTCAAGGCGTATAAGTTTATCCTTCAGGCAACGAACAACGATGGGGCATGGAGTGATATTACTGCAGAAACGTCAATATTGATATCACCACCATGGTGGAAATCGACTGCAGCCAAATCATTCTATATTATCATTATCCTTACCGGACTGGCAGCTGTTTATATTTCCCAGGCAAGGTGGTACAGGCTCAAGAGAGAAATCGCGATCAGGGAAGTAAATGAAAAGAGAAGAGCGGAGATGCACCGGCATAAGGAAGAGCTTTCGGAGCAGCAGTTGATGTTTTTCACCAATATTTCACATGAGTTTAGAACACCACTGACTTTGATACTGGGACCACTGGAGACCTTGATGAAGCAGAACCTAAATGAGATGCTCGAACATCCATATCAGCTGATGTACAGGAATGCAAAAAGGCTGTTAAATCTGATCAGTGAAATCATGAACTTCAGAAAGGTAGCCGACCAGATTATCAAGCTTCAGGTCCAAGAGGTTGCAATCAATGATTTTGTTAATGGCCTGGCACAAGAGTTTAACGAACTGGCGGGCAAAAAGAATATCTCATTTGCCACCAGACATTCTTCAGCCAAAACCGGTCCAGGGGTCTTAAGAGGATTTCTGGACATCCAGATAGTGGAAAAAATTCTTTTCAACCTGCTCAACAACTCTTTTAAATATACCCCGGAAAATGGGGAAATCCTGTTTGAAACATTCACGGAACTAAACACGTTCGAGCCTTCCTACAAGACAGGATTTAAGCTGATCAATGAGAGCTATGCCGGAAAAGAACATATCTATTTCCGTATCAATGATTCTGGAATAGGAATATCCAAAGAGTCCATCCATAAAATTTTTGACCGATATTACCGCATCAGTACAGAGCATCTGGGGTCCGGCATAGGTTTGGCATTGGTAAAAAGCCTGACTGAACTTCATAAGGGTGATATTTATGTTTACAGCGAAAGGAACCAGGGAACCGAAATCCTGATCGGCATTCCGATCAGCAAGGTGAATTACTCCGAAAACGAAATTTTATCAAGCCATAATATAACGGAGCTCAAGCTTGAGCCTATAGATCATTCAATATTTGTTCCGCCAGCAAAAAAGGGAAACGATGTTTTTTCTTCCAATGAAAAATCAGGAAAACGGGTCCTAATTGTGGAGGATAACGATGAGCTGTTAGATTACTTAAAATCAACACTGGAGCATAGCTATCAGATTTATCAGGCCGGAAACGGTAACGATGGCCTAAGACTTGCCATTGAACATATTCCTGATCTGATTATCAGTGACGTGATGATGCCGGGAATGAACGGAATTGAATTTTGCAGGCTGATAAAGGAGAAGTTTGAGACCAGCCATATTCCCTTTATCATTTTGTCGGCGAGGGATGCTATAGATGCCAAAATTGCCGGCATGGAATCCGGTGCCGATTTTTATTTTGCAAAACCTCTAAGTGCAGAACTTTTGCTTCTTACGATATATAATCTGTTTGAGCAATCAGAGAGACTAAAAGACAAGTATGCCAAAAATTATTTGAGCGAAGCAACTGAACTTGTAAAGTCGGATAAAGATAAAGAATTTGTCAGCAGGCTCTTAGATGTAATAGAAAATAATATCAAAGATCCGGATTTAGATGTTGATTTCCTTTGTAACAGCCTTTTCATCAGCAGAACAAAGCTGTATCAAAAGATCAAAAGCATATTTAATCAATCTGTCGGCGACTTTATCAGAACCACAAGATTGAAAAAAGCCATTAAGATCATGACACATGAGGATGTTCCGTTATATGAGGTAGCTGAACGGACAGGGCTTCAAAGCAGTTCTACCTTTTCAAGGGCATTTAAAAAAGAGTTCGGAAAATCACCCCTACATTATATTCAGGCCCTTAAGAAAAACGATTTGTCAAGATAAATAACCTGATTTCAAAAGGGAGGCGCAACATATTGGCGAATAAGAGAAAGCCCAGGGCTGGAAACCTCCACAAAGGAATATCTGGGGCTCGGCGCGAATGAGCAGGCAATTCCGTAGCAGATTGACCAGCTTAAGAAAACCTTAGACACTTCGCAAACACACCAACTATCAACATATTGAGATGGTCAATCTCGAACGAAACACACGGACTCGAAAGTCCGAAATGATAGGATCATGGCTTGCGAAGTCTCCAGATCACTAACCATATACATAGAGAAGATAATCAAGAAAGCGCAGGTCCCAAGCGAGTCAGATGAGTTCAAATTTGCAATACCTGAAGCATTTACCGACTGCAATTTTAGGAAGAAAGGGATAAGAGCCCAAATAAAAGATCCATTACTCTTGGAAATGAAAAATATGAGCGGGATTATTTTTTCAACGACGGCTTATTCATCAGTCAGCGTTTTTTGGAGGGCATGGTTTTGCTAAGTTAGGTAAACCATATAATGGGGAATCCGATCATGGAATGTGTTACTATGAGTTAGTGATGAAAACGGATAGCCAGTTAATTGACCGGCAATGGCCTTGCTGAACTGACAATAAACCTTGCCATAAACAACCTAGACTTTCCTGCCAGGGCGGATAAAATAAATAACCCTTCACAAAGTTATCAAAAACAAATTCAACGTCGAAAAACTGAAATTTTGCTCAAATCAGCTGTTGCATTTCTGGAGAAAACTTCCCACATAACGAGTTGTGGGTTCTTATACTTCCAACAAAAGATTTCCAACAGTCAGGAGTAAATTTGCGGATTCAAGGGATTTTCCGATAATGGCATCAGCCTCACATTCCATTTTGCTGATTTCCCTATGAGACAATGCAGTGAGCATTACAATGGGAATGTGCCGGGTTGCCATAGTATGCTTCAACTTGTTACAGATTTCCCTGCCGTCAATATTTCCCAGCCGTATGGCCAAAATAATCAGATCAGGCACAAAATTATCAATCTCCGAAGAAACCAGTTCGGGCGACTCAATACACCTTACCTTATAGCCGGCATCGCTAAGAACCGCCCCGAAACTACAAAGCGCCACTGGATCGTCATCCAGAACAAAATTTTCTTATTCATGTAAAATTTCTTTAGAAGGTAACGGCAATTTAACTGGGCTTATATATTGCTTTTACAATCAATTTCTGTAATCTTCCTACTGGTAAATATGGATGGTCTCTATATAAAACACTATCTTCAATCAAAGCTATCGGTACGTTCCGGTAGACTAATTTAGTTAAACGCACTCAAATTACAACGGTATGACAAATACTGAACAAATTGCACAGCTTAAAGTTCTGGTTTTATCAAAAATGAACTTGGAGCATCCTACGCTTAAAGACTGTAAGAATATATCTGAGCAGATATTTAATAAAACAAAAAACTACCTGTCCGAGCGGACAATCCAGAGTATTTTCATTTCGAACAGATGGGTCTTAGCACCTTTTATCATAAATAGTCTTGCGCAGTTTTCCGGGTTCGATGATTGGGAGGACTTAGTCAAAAAGACTTGGAAGAGTTAAATAGCCGCTTAATATGGAATCCAGTCTTCCCGCAATCAATTGCTCCTAAAATTATAGCGGAAAGGTAAAACTAAAAACAGACCCTTTTCCGATCTCACTCTCCGCCCAGATTTCCCCATGATGCAACTTCACAATTTCTGAGGAGACATAAAGCCCGATTCCAAAACCGGCAATCAGGCTATTGGTATCTACCCGATAAAAGCGGGCAAAAATTTTATCAAGTTCATCCCGCTTCATACCAAGTCCTTCATCCTTAACACTTACTTTCACTTCTTCGTTACATGCTACACAGGAAATCTGTACTGTGGATTCAGGCCTTGAATACTTGACAGCATTTCCAACCAGGTTTGCGATTACCTGTCCGAGCTTTACCCGGTCCGCATTGACGATCTGGCTATCGACCGGTTCAAAGATAAATTTATGTGTACCGTAAAGCATTAGGGCTTCTTCCTTGGCTTCATAAATCAAATCAGCAATATCAAAAGGCGCATGCTTTAAAATGATTTTTGCTGCTTCCAGTCTTGAGAACTCCAGAAAGCCGTTTATCATATCCGACATCCGTTTAGTCTGTTTTATAGCCTGCGAAATGGCCCGCAGGCTCGTTTCATCCTGAATATTTTTGGACCGCATGCCCAATAACTGAAGATAGGCTGAGAGTGAGGTCAATGGGGTTTTCAGCTCATGGCTGACCATTCCCATAAAATCGTTTTTCCTGATCTCGTCCATCTTTTGTTCAGTGATATCCATCACGACCCCTGTAAAAGAGGAGAATGCGCCGGATGCATCGGCAATAAGATTGCCAATTGCCCTCAACCATCTTAAGCGGTTATCGTGCAGGCCTATTACCGGATAGCTCACATCATAATCTCCGTTGTTGTAAATTGCATTTTCGAGCTTGTTCGATACGAATTCCCGGTATTCCTCAGTTATCTGCGCAATTGCCTGCTCAATGGAAAGCGGCTCATTGGGGTAATATCCAAAAAGTTCTTTCAGCCGGGCATCGGTTATAAACTCCCTGGTCTGTGAATGAATGTACCAGGTACCAAAGTTTGCGGCCTCAATCGCCTGACTTAAGGCCAGCTTTCCCTCCTGAATGGTCTGCTGGGCAGAAAGGATGTCTTCATTTGCCTCCGAAAGACTCTGGTTTACAGCCAGAATTTGTTCATTGGATGCGCTGAGCTCCTCATTAACTGCCGCAAATTCTTCGTTTATTGCCTGAAGCCTTTCCGCACTTTCCTTTAACTGCCGTTCCCATTGGTCTCGATCAGTGACATCCCTTGTTGTCCCTGAGACGGCAACCACCTCTCCGTGCTCATCAAAGACCGGATTAAGAATATAATCATAAAGCCTTATTCCCAGAGTTGCGTGTGGGAAAGAGACCTCGCCGCGTACTGGCTTTCCGGTTGCTTTTATACTATTGATTTCTCGCTCGTGCATCTCTGCGTGCCAGGGCTCATAACCATTCTCAAGAAGCCCCTTTCCAACAGCCTCATCCCAGGTTTTCCCCCACATTTCAAGTAGGGCCCGGTTCGCATAGGTGAACCTGTACCCAAGATCGAAAACATACATCAGGTCGGGCGTGCCGGCCGTTATCGTTTCATATGTACGTTTTTGCTGTTCAAGTATCTCCCTGGATTCTTTTAATGATTCCTCCGCTAATTTCCGTTCGGTGATATCCGAGGCCAAACCAAACCATTCTCTTATCTGGCCATCTTCTGCTAGAATTGGCACAGCACGAGAAGATGTCCAACCGATAGTGCCATCAGTCCGTTTGACCCGGTGCTCCAAATGAAAAACTGTCTTGGTCGCGATGGCGCGTGCTATAGCGGCATCGAGGATGTCATGATCTTCCAAATACACATTTCTTAATTTCCAGTCCTTGGTGGCTTCCCTGTCATCCTGGAGAAATCCGTGTCCATCCAGTTCATAAATAAGGCCCCAGTCCGGACTTACACTATAAACTACATCAGATGTCGCGGTCAATAGGGCTTTAAAACGATCTTCGAATGAGGATTGCAGATTCCGATTGGATGTAGATTCGTTCATAACGCGGTGAATAATATATTTGAGGTTGGAAATTTAGCATTTAGTTTAGATTTCTACTCCAAATCTTTTACTAATATCAGTTTTTATCCCCAAGTTGGCACGCGTGGTCGATATAATCCTTCCTTTGCATCTAGTGGAGATTTCGCAAGCGGGCGATCACCATATCTCGGGATTTTGGGGAATGGCTTTCCATCAAAATCGACCGCGCAACATATTGGCAGCTAAGAACGGAAGTGTGCAGTAAAATTTCCGGAATTTGGGAATTTGGTACCGAATCGCTTGATCATTGGCGCCGATATCACCAACCGATTCAAAAGTCGCCATTGTCTTCCAGCTGGTCTATCGTATTTGGTAGCGGGACTGCTGGTGAAAGCCCATCAGCATTGACCGCTAGAGGGATTAGTATCAAAAGCTCGGGATCTGGACTGAGAAAGGTCAACAGTTAGTTTATTGGGAAGGCGAAGACTACCGCCTGCCATCGTTGCCCCTAACAAGGCCATTCAGCACCAAGAGAACTTTACTGTTACCCCATAAGGGTCACAGGTGAAGTCAATGGGTTTGTAGCTTGAATCCCGAATCCATAGGTTCCCTTGCGACTCACCTCGATCAATATTGGCCGCTGGGAAAATGGTTTTGGAAAGTTAACATTAAGTTAAAGCCGCACCATTATTTTCACGCTTATGATTTATTTCGAAATAAGGGGAAAGTTACCAATATTAAATGGCAGGCGTAAAGATGGATTTTTGGAAACAGGTGATCGCCTTTTTAAGCAGCTTAAACGTAAACCGATAATCAATATGAAAAAACCCACCTTAATTACTGTAATCGCGACTGCCTTGCTTTTCGGATGTTCAAAAAAAGATATACCCCAACCGGACGCTTCAGGTTTAGGGAAAACGGAACTGGCCTTCGCCGGTACATCCCTGGCTCAGGCCGCAGCCTCTTCCACCTATACCGATGAGAGTGCCTTTGTCGCATCGCTATCTTCCTATGGCTTTAAAAACCCTACCCAGCTCAGCTATAACCGAACGGGGCAGACCAATTACACCTCTGCCCATGGCTTTAACATTCCAGCGGCCAACCGTGCGGGGGGGTTCAAATGGAATGCTGGCGATGAGGAGACGGCAGAATGGCGTCCGCAGGGAATTGCTGGTTTTACGATGGGGGGGCGTAGGTTTATCTTGACGACCTGGTACGGGACGGAGCCTGACGACGTGGCCGGCGTCCATAACGGACATAAGGGCGTTAGGCTTGCACTGGCAGACATCACCGATCTGTCCAACGTCACCTACAGACTGATCCTGCTCGTGCAGCAGTATTCAAATACATCGAACAGCCTGCTTTGGGACAACCTTTATGCACAGGACGGGAACGCGGCCCATAACTATACCAAGGGATCACTGTTTGCCCCTATAACCATCCATGCGGGCGGGGTTGCCATATATGGCACAAAGGTTTATGTTGCTGACACCGGCAGGGGACTGCGGGTATTCGACCTGAACAACTTTATTGCCGTATCCAGTGACAGCGAGTCACAGTGCGGAAAAATGGCGAACAATACCCTGCAGGCATTCAATTATGGATATATACTTCCGGAAACGGGATGGTATCAGCTCTCGGGGGCATCGCCCTACTCCTGCGTAGAGTTCGGAGAGGGAAATAATCTCTGGTTCGGTCAGTATTATGGTTTTAATAAAAACGGTACCGGCACCCCGCCGTCACAGACTCCTGCGGTCAGCGGGTTTGCCCTAAATACGAGCGGACAGCTTACCGGTGCAGCCCCAACGGCTATAACCCCGAGAGACGATATTGCGGGCGACACCAAGGTATTCAATATGCAGGGGGCATATAGAAAAGGCACCCAGACATTTATGAGCATCACCAACAATTCAGAATATGAGGGGTCCACGGCGAGATTCTTGAGGTATAATGACGGCGCCGCTCTCGGCGTAAGGTATAGGTGGCCACATGGCGCCGAAGATCTCTATTATGAAAGCGCAACGGGCCTGCTTTGGTGTCTTACAGAATTTGAAAAAGCCAAGTATGGCAGCGACAACCGTTGTGTATTTGCCGTAAGGTTAACGGATTATGATTAGCGGTTAAAGAAGGACAAAGAAAATAGAATATATGAATCTTAGCTCGCGGAACGATATTTTTAGTAGCTGATAGTCCTTGAAAAGAATCTGCTTCTCTGGTTAGTTGTCAATTTTAAAAAGGTTACCCCCATCGGGTAGCCTTTTAAAGTCCCCTCTCGGAGATCTCGCAAGGGACTATGTCATTACGGAACTTGGAGTCAGTCAGTTCCGGCCAAAACTGACAACTAGAACACATTATAGGAAGCCCTTAAAAAGAGAAACCTTCCCCAAAAAGATATTTGGAAAGTTGTTTGGCGACGAGGGCTACATATCCAACAGCTGTTTGAAATCCTTTTTACAGAAGGCATATATTTGGTCACTGGGATCCGTAACAAAATGAAAAATTGCCTGACTAACATGAGCGATAAGATTATGCTCAGGAAAAGATCCGTAATAGTAACCATTAACGACGAACGTAAAAACAACTGTCAGATTGAGCATTCCAGGCATCGAGCTCTGGTTTGTAATAAACTAAGGAGGTAAATCCTGTTGGATAAAGGAATTCTAAATCCATATAAAAGGGTGGTTAAAATTAAGAGATCTGAAGAAAAATATCAAACATGGTCGAATTACAAAAGAGCAATATAATTCCTTAGGTTAATGACATTGGGGAGGAGGGGCTGATTTCCCGATTTGGTGCAATTGATGCGAATGAGGGTGGAAAGACCGGTCGCACGAACATTATCTCCAATTCGATAAATCTATCAATGAAACAACCTTAATTAAGTCTCTTGCCTTTTACCCTCTCGGGGGATTACTTTGAACACTCAAGTGCTTTCTTACAGGCACTAGGGACAATTGTTGATGACCTAAAAATCAAGAGATATATTTAAATATTTCAATTTATCAAATATTAAAAAACGTTATAACTAGAATACAAAAATTTGGCAAATGCTAAGGTGATTACTTTCACATTTTTCCTTGAATTTTTAATTGTTGCAATGCTATATATAGACGAAATTAAATTGACGCCATCTCACCAAAAACACTATCATAAAACCAAGGCTTACAAATTTGGAGTTATAACATATTTTTATGGATCGCAAAGGTAACCCGTCAAAATCCCGATTTTGTCAAGATTGTTTTTACTCGGGAAAAGCCTAAAAAAACCAATAAGAAGGTAGACAAATCCGAGGCGGTAAACGAGTATCTCCTCAAGTACGACAGATCGATGAAATTAAGCTGCCCTGATCAGACGCATCATTTCTATCAACAATCTGTAAACAGCAAAAACACTGACATTCAGAATTTTAGACCCTTATCAAAATCAGTAAATATTGGTTTGTCACCTACGAACCTATCAAAAATTCGCATTTTATTGGTTCGGCGTTTTTGAGCCAATCAAATTTTGAGAAAAAAACGGTTATTTTCGCCAAAATTTACCTAAAAATCGTTGACAAAATCGTTGACAAAGCTTGCTGGAATCGCACTTTTTTCGTATATTTGAAATAATTAATAGTGCCCTGAGGTATATTTAAACCCACTTTTATTGGCTTGTACATTAGCTCTTTACTAACCAATAATTCATATTTATATTTTATTTTAAAGTAAATTCTGGATTTTCAATCAACCCAATTATGTTTCCAAATGGATCAAAAATACTGCCCACCCAAATCGGACCGCCAACGTTATTTGGCGACTGATGAATCTCAACTTCTAATTCCGTAAAACGCTCAAATGTTTTTTTGATATCGTTCACACCCCAATAAGTTATAGCATGATTTCCATTGCTGTAACCCGAATCATCAGGATCTAAGCCGAGTTCGAAGCCGCCAATATTGTAACCAACATAATATGGCTCATCAAAATAGGGCTCGATTTCGAAAACCTTTTTATACCATTCTTTCGCAGCGACCAAATCGCCAACGTAATAAACAATTGTTCTTAATCCTTGTAACATAGGTTTAGGGTTTAGGGTTTAGGGTTTAGGGTTTAGGGTTTAGGGTTTAGGGGCAACTTTCAATTTTGAAAATTGTTTACTGAAAACTGATTAATGCACTATCTTAAAAACCAATTCCTTTAAAAGCTCTCCATCTTCAACATTCCCAGTGCTATCCAAGCCTTTGCTTTTCAAATCATATTCTCTAAGTAAACTTATTACCTGAAAAACTTTTCCAGTATTGTAGTTTCTTGCTGCCATTTCGTAATCCTTTACAAAAAATGGAGGAACTCCCAGTGCCGATGCAGCATCTGCCTTATTTGGAATGTAGTGATATTTTAAAAGCTTGGTAAAATAACCACCCAAGTTGGCCAAAACCATCACCGTTGGGTTAGCCTTTGGATTGCTAGCGAAGTAATTGATGATTTTGTTGCACTTTAAAACATCGCGGATAGCCAACGCTTTTTGCAATTCGAAAACATTGTATTCTTTGCTAATCCCAATATTTTTTTGAACCAGATCTGTATTTATCACTACATCTTTGGCCACATTCAGCATCAACTTTTCGATCTCATTGGCAATTTTAGAAAGGTCTGTCCCCAAATATTCTGCCATTAAGGCCGATGCTTGCTGATCAATTTTATAACCTTTAGATTTCACAAAATCTTCTATCCAAGCAACAATTTTATAATCACGAACAGCATCTGATTGAAAAATCAATCCACTTTTACTGATTGCTTTGTATATTTTTTTACGCTTATCGAAATTGGCATACTTAAAAGCCAAAACCAAAATAGTGCTCGACAAGGGTTTCTCAAAATAATTAAGCACAAATTCTGCTTCCTTACTGTTCCCCTCCTCTTTTGCCCACTTTAAATCTTGCGCTTCCTTAACAATCACCACCTGAAAATCAGACATCATTGGATAGCGCTTTGCGGCACCTAAAACGGTTGCCATATCGGTATCCTTGCCATACAAAACGGTCTGATTGAAGCCCTTTTCGGCATCGCTCAACAATTTTTCCTCAATATAATCTGTTACCTCATCAATGTAGTAAGATTCCTCACCATGCAATAAGTACACCGGTTTAAACTTTCGGGCTTTAATATCTTTAATAATTTCGGCAGCAGTCATTGCCGTAAAATTACAATTTAGCTTTTAGGATTTATGCAAATGTTTATAAACAATATTAACTTTGGCGGTTAATAATTGCTGCAATGTTTTATTGCTAAATTGTTAACTAAAATTGCCTATTTAAGATGTTCAAACCAACCCCGTTAAATCTTCCGCCATATCCTTTTAAAATTACCCAAAAAGATGATGTGGTTTTTATTTTCGATGAGTTGAGGAAAAAGCATTTGGTGCTCACACCTGAAGAATGGGTTCGGCAGCATTTTATTCAGAATCTAATTTTAGCAAAGAAGTTTCCAAAAACCCTAATTCAAATTGAGGGTGGTTTGATTTTAAATCAATTACAAAAACGGAGCGATATCTTGGTATACAATAATGCTGGCGAAAAGCTGATGCTAATTGAATGCAAAGCCCCAAAAGTTAAGATCACTCCGTCTGTTTTTGAACAGGCATCTCGATATAATTCTATACACCAAGCGAAATGGATTGTGCTTACCAATGGCTTACAACACGTTTACGCTAAAATGGATCTGGAAAAAGGGAGTTTTGTTTTTAGGGAGGAAATGCCATTGTATTTGGATTTATAAATTTTGGAAAGCAATTACAGTATTTGATAGCTTAGTGTAGTCCCGCTCTTTGTTCTTTCCGGTGAAAAACCGGAACCACGCCGATCGGGTTTAGGTGGCGCAGCAAGAAATGCTATTTTGGGTTGCAAACTGCAAAACAAGAATATTAATTATTTGAGCTTTGACAACTTTAGTAGTGACATAGAAAAAAGTTGTCAAAGCTGTTAAATACTAAACATCATACGGTTTCATCCAATATTGATTATGAACAGGCATCTTGATACAATTCCATGCACCAAGCGAAATGGATTTGGAAAAAGGCAGTTTTATTTTTAGGGAGGAAATGCCGAATTATTTGGATTTATAAGTTTTTGGAAAGCAATTGCAGTGGTCGATAGCTCTGTTTAGTCCCGCTCTTTGTTCTTTCCGGTGAAAAACCGGAACCACTCCGATCGGGTTTGGGTGTCGCAGCAAGCAATGCTATTTGGGGTTGCCAACTGCAGAAAAAATATTGAGATAGAAATAATGCACTGTTTCAGTTCGTGAGGACAAGAACCAAAGTGCAAGCATTTTTTTTACATTTTTTTATCCATCATGTTTGGAAAACTTCAATAGTTGCACAGTCTTGCCCACCTAAACCTGATTGGAATGGAAATCTTTTTTGGTAGCTGTTCCGAGGAGCTTAATCTACCATAAACAAAAAAATTGCAGAGTAAAGCAGGAACAAAGTAACCTAAATGTGTTGCCAAATGCTTTCCAAAAAAAAAATGAGCTTTGACAAATTACTAGTGACATAGAAAAAATTTGTTAAAGCTGTTGAACACTACACATCACCAGCGTTGAAACTAGCGAAATAAAAAATTTGTCAAAACTGATGAATACTAAACATCATACGATTTCTTCCAATATTGATTATTACCAGAATAAATGGCCTCGTTGCACATGGCAACACATATTGCAGCTTGGGTACCCGTATTAATATTTGATGCTGGCTCTTGATTTAACGTTATCGATTTATAAAATTCATCCAAGGCATAATTGGTTCCATCGAGCGTAGCTTTATCCAAAATTGGGATTCCACCATCTTTATTTACCACGATTTTTGTGGCTCCAGAAACTCCATCAACAATGCCTAAATCCTTTTTAGCGCTTTCTTCCGGATAGAAAAGTCCGGTGTTGGTTAAAAGCGAAACCGAACCTTTTGTGCCTTTAATTTTAAACAAATAACCATCATGTGCGTTGCCACAAGTTGCACCGAAATTGCCAATCATGCCTTTTTCTTTATAACGAAGCACGGCCTGAATGTTATCATAAGTTTCGCGACCATCCTTAAAAATATCAATCCCTCCTGCACCCATAATTTCATCGGGTTGGGTTTGGAAAGCCCAATTAATGAAGTCGATTTGATGCGATAAAAGTTCGGCAGCTAATCCACCTGAATATTCCTTATACATTCGCCAGTTAATTTTTCTCTCCAAGGATGGATCTGAAACATTCCTACGCCAGTTTCCATTTCTATCCCAGCGGCAATCGATTTGAGAAACCTTGCCCAAATAACCGCTCTGAATCATATCCTTAACCTTGAAATAAAGTGGCGAATATCGGTATTGATAACCCACCTGAAAAACCTGTTTCGGATAATTTTTAACTAATTTTTTCAGTTCTAAGGCTTGAGCAATGTTGTATGTCATCGTTTTTTCAACGTAAACATGTTTTCCAGCTAAAACTGCATCTTTAGCGATTTTGAAATGTTCGCTCAAAGGCGTAGCAATAAAAACAGCATCAATCAATTTATTATCTAAAATTTGATGATAATCTTTAACCGCTTTTGCATCGACTGGGACGTATTTTTCAGCTTCCTTTAATCGGAAATCGAGTAAATCGCAATAGGCTACAGTTTTGTATTTTGCTGGCATGGATTTAATAACCGACAAAACACCTTTGCCTCTATCTCCACAACCAATCATGGCAACATTTATAACCTGATCGGAATATAAACTTGCAATAACCTGATTACCAACCAAAAGACCTGAGCTTAACAAAGCTGATTTCTTAACAAAAGACCTACGATGCATTATAAAGTTTTAAGTTTAATGGTTCTAAAATCCACCTTGTTGCCATGATCCTGAATTAGGATATGGCCTTTGGGTGCTTCACCAAAGTTTTTCCAATCCTTATATTTACTGATGGCTACCAATTTTTTAAACTCTTCCGACCCACGAACGTATTCTAAAACTTTTACGCCATTTAAATAATGCTCTACCTTATTATTTGGATAAACGATTAATCGGGCATTGTTCCAGCTACTAATTGGACGAAGATAACGAGGCTCTTTTTTAGCTGTCATTAAATCGTACAACGATGCCAAAGTACGGTTTCCATCTCTTCCTAATTTCGCATCGGGATGCAAAACATCATCCAAAACCTGGTATTCCAAGCCGATTGCCGAGCCTGTATTTTTTTCTTCGAGTGTTACAAAATATTTAACGCCACTATTGGCTCCTGGCGTTAATTTAAACTCGAAAGACATATCAAAAGCAGCAAATTCTTCTTTGGTTACAATGTCACCTCCATTTGTTGATTCGGCACCGCCTGATGGCTCTACGCTAATAATACCATCTTGAATTTTCCAACCTTTGGCAGGGAAAGCAGTTTTATAAGCTCCAATCCATCCAGAATTAGTTTTTCCATCGAAAAGCAATTTATAGCCCTCCGATTTTTCGTAAGCTGATAAGGTGTTCGGTGTTAAATTAACCGTATAAATTCCTTTCGGGAAAGCTTTAGATTTTAATCCATCAGTTTGAATATTGATGTTTTTGAAGTAAACTTTTTTGCCATCATTGCCCAATTCATTTCCAATTCCATGAACCTGTAAACCGATAAATCCAGATTTATCCAGGGTATCAATCACATAAGCAACTGGTTTTCCATTAACCCAAGTTTTAGTTTCGTTTCCAATACATTCTATTTTGTAGTGGTTAAATTCGTTCTTTTTATACAGTGATTTTGCAGATTGATTTAGCTCCAATGGATATAACCATAATCTTCTTGCCTCATCGTAAATACCACCCGTCCATGCTCTTGGCGTTGGGTCAATTTCTACCTGGCGACCGAAAACCAAACCTTTTCCATTATTCCCCTCGGGTTTGATGTGACTACGGGTTTGAATGCCTGAATTGGTAGTTTCACCCTCAAGCTTAACATCTAGTTCAAGAATAAAATCACCATATTCTTTTTCTGTAATTAAGAATGAATTTGGAGTACCCTTGGTCATGGTGCCTACAATTGCTCCATCTTCAACTTTATAAGGTGCAGCACCCGCCACTGCTTTCCAGCCGGTTAAGGTTTTACCATCGAAAAGTGGTTTTGATTTTTGGCCAGCGGCAGATAAACTGATTAGGGAAAGGGCTAGAATGCTGTATTTTTTGAGTTTTAACATGGTTGATTTATTGGTTCGCTGTCATTGCGAGGCACGAAGCAATCTTAATGCGGTGGAATATAGATTGCTTCGTGCCTCGCAATGACGACGTGTTGAATATTAATATTTAAAAACTTTTCCGTTCGCGATTACTTCTTGTCTGCTTTCATCGAAAACTGATTTTGCCCCAGTGCGAACCGCAGCATTTGTCATAATGTTTGCAATTGAATGCGAATAACCAGCTTCAACTGGTGCATTTGGTGTTTTACGACTTCGAACACATTCCATCCAGTTTCGCATGTGACCAGAAGTTAACGCATCGCCACCCATGTTAGCGCCAGTAGCTGCTTTTATTTCAGTTTTACTCAAATCAAATTCGGGTAAAAGATTAGCTTTCAAACCCATTGCTGATGCTTCTTGCTGTCTCAAACCACCTTTCGGCGAAACTTTATTGGTGATTAAATTTAGTTCCCCACCATTTGAATAATAAACTTCGCCCACATCGCCCACGCTGTTTTGCATTCTTGAGGTAAAAGTAACTTGGAATCCATCTTCAGAATTCGGCTGACCGTAATCAAAAACGGCAACCATCGAATCCCAGTTTCTACGACCATCTTTCCAAGTATAAATTCCACCGTTTGCAACTACGCTACGTGGATGTTTTAAACCTGTAAACCAATGTACGGTATCAATTTGGTGTGACATCCATTGACCTGGCATTCCTGATGAATATGGCCAGAACAACCGATATTCTAAATATTTTCTTGGGTCAAAAGCTTCATTTGGACGATTTAATAAAAATCTTTTCCAATCGATATCTTCTTCCTTAAGTTTAGCAACTAAATCCGGTCTGCGCCAACGTCCTGGTTGGTTTACATTCCAAACTAAATCAACTGCTGTAATTGGGCCAAATTTGCCATCTTGAATATATTTTGCGGCATTTGCATAATTCTCTCCGCTCCTACGCTGTGAACCAATCTGAACAATTCTATCAGATGCTTTAACCGCTTTTAAGGCGGCTTTTGCATCATCCATCGTTTCCGCAAAAGGCTTTTCTACATAAGCATCGCAATTACCTTTAATCGCCTCCACCAAATGTAAAGCATGTTGAAAATCGGCTGTGCTGATGATTACTGCATCTAAATCTTTTGTAGCATAAAGTTCATCGTTGTTTCGACAGGCTTTAATATCGTGACCAAACTTTTGCTTTAAATGTGCAATTCCTAAATCTCTTCGGTAACTCCACAAATCAGAAAGTCCGACGATATCGAAGTTTAATTCTTTGTTATGATTTAGAAAACAAGGCAGTAAAGTATCTTTAAATCGGTCTGAGAATCCAACAACACCAACCCGTACCCTATCGTTTGCACCGATTATGCGGCCATAACTTTTAGCGCTCATACCCATTGTGCCGGCGTAAGTTGCAGCAGCAAACACTGCAGATTGTTTAATGAATTTTCTTCTGGAATTTTCCATTGAATAAATAGGTTTAGATTGGGTTAGAAAAGCTCATAACGTTAAACGTTTTATCTGCATTTAACAGCATCCAAAATAGGATTTTTAGTTGAAAGATTTAGTAGGCTTTGGTAACAATTTAGAAACCTCATCACATGAAAAGAAGAAGTTATTGTGAATTTTGTGCATTCCCTCCCTTGAAGAGAGGGAAACAAAGTTTTATGGTTTGAACCGGGTTAAAAGCATTGTCCCATAAATCCCTCTCTTCGAGGAGAGAGAGAGCAATAATTTGCCAAAGCACAAACATTGATAGGGTGAGGTGAGAATAAAGCCGCTTCTATTTATCAAAAACCTTACCCTATGAAAAGAAGAAGTTATTGTTGATTTAGTGCCATCCCTCTCCTCGAAGAGAGGGAAACGAAAGATTGTAGTTTGAACTTTGTTTTTATCAGTCATGCTAACACACACTTCATGCTGAATTCATTTCAGCATCTTAATAAAAACCTCACCTTATGAATTTTAATTACCGCCCATTATTCCCTCTCTTCAAGGAGAGGGAGAGCAGAATAATTGCTTAACTTCCAAACATTGATAGTGTGAGGTTAAAACAAAAAGCCCCTTAGAAACCTAATTCTAAAGGGCTTTTACAAACCTCGCAGGTTTTAAAAAGCTGCGAGGTTAATAATTAGATTATCCCAAAACCACTAAACTTTCCTCAATTATCTTGATTTTAGCCTCGGCATCTGCTTTTTTATTGCGCTCGTTTGCGATAATTTCTGGCTTTGCATTTTGAACAAAGCGTTCGTTACTCAGCTTCGCATCAACAGATTTCAAGAAACCTTGCAAATAAACCAAATCAGCATTTAAGCGAATGCGTTCTGCTTCAACATCAATTGTTTCAGTTAGTATAATAAAAAATTCATCTTTGCCCGCCATAAAAGCTGTTGCACCAGCAACCTTATCACTTACTATTTCTGCGGCAGAAACATTTGCTATTTTGTAAACAATGTTTAGCCATTTTTCATAATCGATATCAGAATTTACTTTCAAGCTTAAAGGCAAAGCCTCTTTTGGTGAAATTTGTTTCTGGTTACGAATATTTCTGATTTCAGCTACAACAGTTTTAATTACCTCCACATCTTTCAATAGTTTCTCATCAATCGAACCACCTTTCGGGAATTCGGCAACAATGCAACAATCCATTTCTCCACGTTCAGCAAACAAATCATCATGCCACAATTCTTCGGTTAAGAAAGGCATATTTGGGTGCAATAACTTGATGATATTTTCAAAGAACGCAATGGTTGCGCTATAACTTTCGGCATCAATTGGTTGTTGGTAAGCAGGCTTAACCATCTCCAAATACCAAGCGCAGAAATCATCCCAAACCAATTTATAGGTCGTCATTAAAGCCTCCGATAAGCGATATTGCTTAAAGTTGGCCTCGATTTCTAATAAAGATTCGTTAAAACGATTCTCAAACCAGGAAATGGCTTGCTTATTGGGATTTTCTAAATTTTCGTCTACCTCCCATCCTTTTACCAAACGGAAAGCATTCCATATTTTCGAAGCGAAATTACGTCCTTGTTCGCAGTAGCTTTCGTCGAACATTAAATCGTTACCCGCAGGCGACGACATTAACATCCCAACGCGGACTGCGTCAGCTCCATATTTTTCAATTAATCCAATTGGGTCTGGTGAATTACCTAAAGATTTAGACATTTTACGGCCTAACTTATCGCGAACTATCCCCGTTAAGTAAACGTTGGTGAATGGTTTTTTGCCCATAAACTCATGCCCGGCCATTATCATTCTAGCCACCCAGAAGAATAAAATTTCCGGTGCAGTAACCAAATCGTTGGTTGGATAGTAGTAGTTAATATCTTTATTATTCGGGTCTTTAAATCCATCGAAAACAGAAATCGGCCATAACCATGATGAAAACCAGGTATCCATTACATCTTCATCTTGCCTTAAAAAAGGTTCTAACTGATGTTTGAATCCTGCTTTTTCAGTATCTGAACAATTTTCATCCAAATGTTTTTTCTTCCAGAATTCTTCTAAAGCTTCTTCCTTGGTTTTGGCAACTACCCAGTTTCCTTTATCATCATACCAAGCGGGAATTTGTTGTCCCCACCAAAGTTGACGAGAAATATTCCAATCGCGAACATTTTCCATCCAGTGGCGATAGGTGTTCTCAAATTTATTCGGAATTAAGTTAACTTCTCCGTTCAAAACATCATCCAAAGCTGGCTGAGCCATTTCTTTCATCTTCACAAACCATTGCATAGAAAGTTTTGGTTCGATAGCCGCATCGGTACGTTCAGAAAAACCAACCTGCGATTTATAATCTTCAACCTTATCTAAATGACCGGCCTCTTCCAACATTTTAGCAATCTTCTTACGGGCAACAAATCTGTCTTCGCCCACTAAAATGACTGCCAATTCATTTAAAGTTCCGTCATCGTTTAAAATATCAGTTACCGGTAAATTGTGCTTAACACCCAACTCATAATCGTTCAAATCGTGGGCCGGTGTAACTTTTAAACAACCTGTACCAAATTCAATGTCCACATATTCATCCTCAATAACCGGAATTTCATGGTTAACCAAAGGCACAAAAACTTTTTTGCCTTTTAGGTGCGCAAAACGCTCGTCATTCGGGTTAATACAAATGGCGGCATCAGCCATAATAGTTTCCGGACGAGTAGTAGCAACAACAAGGTAGTCAGGAGTCTGAAGTCCGTAGTCCGAAGTCTTATCGCCAACAATGGTATAGCGGATATAATAAAGCTTTTGATTTACTTCCTTACGAATTACTTCCTCATCAGAAACCGCTGTTTTGCCTGCAGGATCCCAGTTTACCATTCGGATGCCGCGATAAATCCAGCCTTTTTTGTACAAATGGATAAATGAATCGATAACGGCCGCAGAAAGGTCTTCTTCCATTGTAAAACGAGTACGGTCCCAATCGCAACTTGCACCCAATTTCTTCAATTGCTCTAAAATAATACCACCGTATTTCTCTTTCCACTCCCAGGCATATTTCAGAAACTCTTCACGAGAAAGGTCTTTTTTATTAATGCCTTTTTCCTTCAACATAGCCACAACTTTCGCCTCTGTAGCGATAGATGCATGGTCGGTTCCAGGAACCCAACATGCATTTTTTCCCTGCATACGAGCTTTTCGAATCAAAACATCTTGAATCGTATTGTTTAACATATGCCCCATGTGCAGCACTCCAGTCACATTTGGCGGCGGAATTACAATAGTGTAAGGCTCACGCTCATCAGGTTCTGAATGAAAAAACTTTTTCGATAGCCAATAGCTATACCATTTATCTTCGGTTTCTGCAGGATTATAATGTGTGGAAATGCTCATGAAAAATTGTTATAAAAGCCCAAAAATAGCTAAATAAGCTGAAAGACTAAAGTGCAAAGCTAAAAGTTTGGTGCAATAAAATTCCTCTCTCCCAGAGGAGTGCCTGCTAGGCGAGGTGTTTCGTTTATTTTTGAAAAGCAAGTTCAGTATTTCATTTTAAAGTCAGTCCTGCTTTTTGTTCCAATCTTTTTGTGAATGGCAGTTGAGGCTGTTGAATTGCTGCATCAAAAAGTATTTCCACTTCAATCAGGTTTAAAAAACTTAAGTCTATTGCGCTTTTGATTGTCCTGCTTATTCAGATTGCATATTTTGGCTGAAGCCAACTAATCCAACCTGCATACAGGCAGCTAAAGCAGCCTTCAATGAAATGCAGTACACAACGCAAGTTGCAATCTTACATGCTTTCAATTTCATTGCCGTTGGTTTCAACCAACGGATAAAAATGATTAAGAAATGTAATCGGTTAGTTTATAGAAAGTTAGATATAAAACAGCCGTCACTGACGAAGAAATGGCTTAATCCAAATCTTCAAAAACATCATCCAATAAAAGCTCAAACCCTGGCAAAACCGATGATGCAATTTTTTCGCTTAAAGTAAATATTTTCGATGGCTGAAATTTACCTAACTCATTTAGGGTGTAAATTAAAATACTTTGGTCGCTTTGGCTAACCACCCAGTATTCATTAACACCGAACTCTTCGTAAACCTGATATTTATTCAGCAACTCCTTTATATTATTTCCAGGAGATAAAATTTCTACAACAATATCCGGAGCGCCAATACAACCTCTATCATCGAGCTTATTTTTATCGCAGATTACACAAATATCGGGTTGGAGAATGGTGATGGCGTCTTTCTTTTCAAAATAAACATCGAACGGCCCAACAATTACTTTTGCCGTCTTACCTTTTAGATAATTAGCAATTTGAATGAAAATATTACCGAGCACTTCTTGGTGTGATAGCAAAATTGTTTCGCCACTACTACTAAAAATTTGGCCATTTATTAATTCTACTCTGTCAGAAAATTTCCAAGAATAATAATCTTCATAACTATATTTTAAAGACTTATCTAAATCTTTTAATTCTAAAATCGAAATATCCTTTAACTAGAAGATTGATAATTATTCATATTGTTGAAGCTATCATTAAATATAACAAATTGCAGAATTAAAGCTGTCGCAATGCTGAATTATTTTAGCATCCATTATATACAATTAAGACCCTGAAATGAATTTAGTGTGACGACTTCCCCAAGATTAGCGCATTAGGGTTACTTCGTTCCTTGCAATAACAAATTTCTTTGTTAAAACTTCATCTTTTGAATCCTAGCCGCATTTAAAATAGCCAAAAACGCAACACCAACATCAGCAAAAACGGCCTCCCACATGGTTGCAATGCCGCCTGCACCTAAAATTAAAACCAATGCTTTTACTGCAAAAGCCAACACAATATTTTGAATCACTACATTTCTAGTGGCCCTACCGATTTTAATGGCTGTTGCGATTTTCGAGGGTTGGTCGGTTTGAATAACAACATCAGCAGTTTCGATGGCGGCATCGCTGCCCATTGCGCCCATCGCTATGCCAATATCGCTGATGGCTAAAACAGGTGTATCATTTATGCCATCACCAACAAAAGCCACGATTTTCGTTTTATCCTTTTTAATTTCTTCGAGTTTGGCAACTTTATCTTCTGGCAATAAATCGCCGAAATAAGAATCGATGCCTAAAACACCCGCAACTTTTTTAACTATTGAAGTTTTGTCGCCACTCAACATTACCACTTGTTTAACACCATTGGCATGTAATTGCTTTATCGCCTCGCTAGCGTCTTCTTTAATTTCATCGGCTATTAAAACATAACCGACATATTTTCCATCGACTGAAACAACTACGATGCTTTCTTCAATATCTTTAATCGTTGAATCGAAATCAATTTTAAATTTCTCTAGTAGCTTTACATTTCCAGCAAGAATTTCCTTGCCATTAACAATTCCTTTTAAGCCCATTCCCGCAATTTCTTCGATATTTTCTGCAGGATGAATTTCCTTTTCGCCGGCATATTCTACTATCGCTTTTGCAATCGGATGTGTAGATTTTGCTTCAACAGCAGTCAGTAAAGCAAGGAAATCCTTTTCATCGATGTTACTTTCCACTTTCTGAACCTTGAAAACACCTTTTGTAAGTGTTCCGGTTTTATCCATTACCACCACGTTCAGCTTGGTAATTAAATCTAAAAAGTTTGAGCCTTTAAACAGAATTCCATTAGAAGATGCAGCACCAATGCCCCCAAAATAACCTAGTGGAATAGAAATAACTAAAGCACAGGGGCAGGAAATTACCAGAAAAACCAAGGAACGATACAACCAGGTTTGAAAATGATAATCGTTACCCAAAACTAAAATCGGGATGGTAACCAAGGCCAAAGCCAAAAAGAACACAATTGGCGTATAAATTTTTGCAAATTTTCGAATAAACAATTCCGTTTTAGCTTTACGAGTGGTGGCATTCTGAACCATCTCCAAAATGCGGGATAAAGCACTATCTGCAAAAGCTTTGGTTACTTTTATTTCAATAACTTTATCCAAATTCAGCATTCCTGCCAATATATTTTCGCCTTTGTTAATGGTTTTTGGTTTACTCTCGCCCGTTAATGCAGCCGTATTGAAACTGCTTTTTTCTGATAACATTTCGCCATCCAAAGGAATTTTCTCGCCCGCCTTAATTTGGATGGTTTCGCCTATTTCTACTTTTTCGGGGTTTACACTTTCATATTTCCCATTCCTTAAAACGTTGGCCACATCGGCCCTTACATCAAGCAAGGCAGAAATATTTCTTTTTGCTCTGTTTACAGCAGCCATTTGAAAAAGCTCGCCAATGGTATAAAAAAGCATTACCGTTACCCCCTCAGGATATTCGCCTATTGCAAAAGCGCCGATTGTAGCGATAGACATTAGCGAAAACTCGGTAAAGAAATCTTTCGCCATAAAGGTTTCCCAAACTTCTTTTAAAACCGGAATTCCAACTGGCAAATAAGCTACTATATACCAGTAAGGGCGAATAATTTTAAAAGCTTCAACCTTGAATATATTATCGAAAGCAATACCAATTAGAAGCATTGCTAAAGTAACTATGGCTGGTAAATAGGTTTTAAATGATGATGGGTCGCCGCCATGGTCGTGGTCGTGTTCATCACCATCTTCATGTAGGTGGCTATGTTCGTGTTTGTGTTCTGAATGCGCTTTACTGCTGCAGCAGCTATCTTCTTTATCGTGTGGGTGGCTCATTATTTTTTTTATTTGAAAAGCAATTTCAGATACTTTTCGGTTTCTTTCTTCCCGCCATCGCTGCAAATCCTCAGCCAAAGAAAAATTGGCTTCCGGGTTTTACGCTTTGTCGGGTTTAGGTGGCAAAAATAGTAGTACTATCAAACGTAAATAAACCCGACAGTAGCGAAAATACTTTTTGGTTTCGTACTTCGACGGGCTCAGCATGGCAATCACAAAAAAGATTGCAGCGTATGGCGGGACTACAAAATCCGATGAAATACCGAACGCCCTTTTCCAAATCCTGTAAACCTAAACATGCATTTCTCCAAAAATAATGCTTTATTATGAATCATTCTTGATAATCAATTTTTTTCTAACCACACAATAAATTATGTTAAAAAATGTTAATAGTGTATAAAGATTAAAAAATCATGAAATCTCTAAAGTTCCATTTTTCTCCTGCTGAATTTATCAGACGTTTGGGTTTAGCAAAAATCTACTATTGGTTTAACAAGTAATATTCTTAATATATTGTTTTACTATTGATTTGTATTTCATAAATTTCGCTGTTAAAACTAACTATTAAGCGAATGAAATACCAAAATTTGAAAAGATATTTTGCGGCATTGGGTATAGTCGCTGCTGGCTTTTCTGCAAATGCACAAACCACCAAAAAATTTATCGACCCTGCAAACATGGATTTATCCGTTAAGCCAGGCGACGATTTCTACACTTATGCTAGTGGTAATTGGATAAAAAACAATCCTGTTCCGGCCAAAGAAACACGTTGGGGCTCATTTAACGAACTTCGCGATTTCAATATCAATGCCGTAAAAACGTTGGTTGAAGATGCTGCTGCTAATAAATCTGCACCTGCTGGTTCAGTTAAACGCCGTGTTGGCGATTTCTTTGCCGCCGCAATGGATACAGTTGCCATTGAAAAATTAGGCTACACGCCAATCAAAGCTGATTTAGAAAAAATTAAACAGATTAAAGATATTCAAGGCGTTTTAGACCAAGTTGCTTACATGCGAGTGAATGGCTTAGGTGCGCCAATGTTGGGCGTTGGTGTTGGCCAAGACCGTAAAAACGTTAACAAATACATGGTTAATATTGGTCAGGGTGGTACAACCTTGCCAGACCGTGATTATTATTTGAAAGATGATACGCGGAGTGTAAAAATTCGTGAGGCTTATAATACTTACATGACTACGCTTTTTTCGTTAACCGGAAGTACGCCTGAAGTTGCTAAGCAAAAAGCAGAAACAGTTTTCAAAATAGAAAAGCAATTTGCCGAGGCACAAATGAGCCGTTTGGAAATGCGTGACCCTTACGCTACTTATAATAAACTTACCGTTGCCGAATTAAACAAAAAGACACCTGATATTAACTGGGCAACTTTTTTACCAAAATTCAAAATTAAAGGACAGGATACTTTATTGGTTTCTTCACCTAAATTTTTGGCAAGTGTAGATGGGATGTTGAAATCTGTTTCGGTAGCCGATTGGAAAACTTATTTGGAATGGAACATTTTAAAAGGTTCTGCCGGAAGTTTAAGTTCTCCGTTTGTTAAAGCAAGTTTTGCTTTCACGCAGGCACAAACTGGTCAGAAAATTCAAACTCCACGTTGGCAACGGATGTCATCATTAACTGATGGCACGATTGGCGAATTATTAGGTCAATTATATGTTGCTAAATATTTCAAGCCTGAGGCGAAAGCCCGTATGGATGCCATGATTGTAAATTTGCGTAAAGCTTTTGAAATCAGAATTAATGGTTTGGAATGGATGAGCGCTGAAACAAAGAAAAAAGCATTAGAAAAATTAGCAGCTTTTAAATCTAAAGTTGGTTATACCACCAAATGGGAAACTTACACAGGATTGGAAATTAACAGAAATACCTATTTCCAAAACTTACGTAATGCTAGTGTTTGGGGATACAATGAAAACGTAAACAGACTGGGTAAACCGGTTGACCGTAATCGTTTCGGCATGACACCTCCTACGGTAAATGCATCTTACAGCCCTACAATGAACGATATTACTTTCCCTGCCGGAATTTTGCAGTTCCCTTTCTTCGACCCAAATGCAGATGATGCCGTAAATTATGGTGGAATTGGCGCTGTTATTGGCCACGAAATGAGTCATGGTTTTGATGATAGTGGTAGCCAATATGATGCAGCCGGTAACTTAAAAAACTGGTGGACTGCAGAGGATAAAGCTAAGTTTGATGCAAAAACAAAAGCTTTGGGCGAACAATTTGATGCTTACACCGTTTTAGATACAGTACATGTTATCGGTAAATTAACAATGGGTGAAAACATTGGCGATTTAGGTGGTTTAAATGCTGCTTATACTGCTTTTAAAATGACAAAACAAGGTCAAAGCAACGAGAAAATTGATGGTTATACGCCAGACCAACGTTTTTTCTTATCTTGGGCACAAGTTTGGCGAGGTAACATTTTGCCAGAAAGTGCTGCTCAGTTAATTAAAACCGACCCACATTCTCCGGGTCCGTACCGTACAATTGGTGCTCCGGTAAATATGGATGCCTGGTACACAGCTTTTGACGTAAAACCTGGTGATAAATTATACAAAAAACCAGAAGATAGAATAAGAATGTGGTAGATTTAAGGTAAAGGGCTTAGGTCTTTTCTTTCAAATCTACAAAGAACTTCATCCCAGAGAGGAATATCAAACCTATAATGCAAACGTCCCGATTTATTCGGGACGTTTTGTTTAAAGAAGTTTTTAATTTATTTGGTCATTTTAATTCCGAAATTTCGGGACTTTATCTTTTTGGTGAAAAATCCAGAAAAGGATGTCACTCGAATCATTAACGAACCCATCGCTTTAAAAATAAACGGGTTCCTTTTAGTAATTCTTAATTATCATCATATCTTTGAAAAACATAAGCATTATACATGAAAAGCCTCATCAAAATACTTTTTATTCTTAGCCTGACTTTATCTTCTTCAGTTGTTTCTGCACAAGATAATTTAATAAGTCTTGAAGCCTTGGTAAACAAAACTGACCCTGCCTGGCCTTTGGTTAAAAAATGGATTGATTCTGCAAAGAATAAGGTTGAGGTTTTGCCTGTCGATTCTGCAAAAGCGAAAGAGACACTTCATAACGCACAGGTTTCTACCTACGCTACGTTGGGTTCAGTAATTTACAATACTGGCGGCATCATGGTTGATAATGGTTGGATTAGAATCTTAGGTTCTGGTAGCGAACGATTAAATCGCAATGTTGCCGAATGGAACAAAGGAAAAACCATTAAAGAATACGGCGATAAAATTCCTTACCTATTAATTGCTGATGATGCAATTGGTGGGTTTTTTGCAATTAACTATGGAGGTTTAGGACCTGATATTAAAAATGTATATTATTTAGAACCAAATACGCTTACTTGGCAACCGTTAGGTGCAGGCTACGGAGAGTTTCTTGTATTTTGTTTTGATAGCGACCTTTCTAAATTTTACAAAGGCTTGCGCTGGACCAATTGGAGCCAATTTATTGGCAGTTTAGACGGCACCAAAACTTATAGTTTCCGCCCTTATTTATGGATGGAGGGAACAGATATAGATAAGTGCACAAGAAAATTTGTTGGAATAGAGGAAATGTATAGGTTCAACATTATGAAATCGAAAGAGATTAATGCCGATAAAGGGATAAAGAAAGATGAGACTAAACAATAAGATTATTTGCTGATATTTTTATCATATAAATTTTATGTCGTTTCGAACAGATTATTTAGGTAGAGTAAGAATACCTACTCCTCCTTTTTCTGAAATTTATAAAACAAATAACCAAGAAAAGGCAAAATCAAAATACTACCTAATAACAAGGCCAATCCCAAACTATAAATTGTTTTCGGCGGACCAACGGTTTCGAAAAGTGAAATGGCATCACCGTTTTTTAAGCGAATGAAGTTTGGAAAATGCGCATAACTAATCGCCAACAAAATCATCGTAACCTGAAAACCAGCTAAAATCCTCAATACTTTCGTTTTGCCTTTTATCAGCAAATACCAAAGCAATATCAAGGATAAACTTGCCAAAATAATAGCAGATAAACCTACAGTGTTTTTGAATACCCAATCGATTAAAGGAATGTTATCAAACTGTGCGACAAGGAAAACCAAGGCACCAAAAATTACTGCCGCAATATTCATAAACTCTGCCTTTCTAATAAAGCGGCGTTTATCATATTCATCTTTAGTTTCGCCAATTAGATAAACTGCCGCAAGGAAGCCACAAAGTGCAACAGTAAAAAAACCTACAGCAATCGAAAACCAATTGAGCCAGCTGTAGATATAAGCAGACACAAAATCTTTTGCTTCGGAATCAATATGACCTGAAATTAAACTGCCAGCGATAATTCCGAGAAAAAGCGCTGTAATAAAACTAGAATATCGGAAAATTCTATTGTACAGCCATTGCATATCATCTTTCACGGCATCGTAATGGCGAAACACAAAAGCTGTTCCACGGGCGATAATGCCGATGAGCATAATGAGCAAAGGAATATGCAGATAAACCGACATGGTGGTGTAAATGTGCGGGAAACCAACAAATAGAATAACAATTGCAATAATGAGCCACATGTGGTTCGCCTCCCAAACCGGTCCGATTGCCTGATACATGGTTTTTCGAGTTCGGCTTCTGTTTTTTGTAGACGTAAAAAGCTCAATGATTCCTGCACCAAAATCTGCTCCACCCAAAAGGAAGTAAAGCAAAATGCCCAAACATAAAAAAGCGATTACAACGTATTCCATATTATGAAAATGATTACTCAGATTATTAGGCGATTACACCAATTAATAGATGATAACACCGATTGGTTATTTTATTTTGATTATTGGTTATTTCGATTTGATTACTGTCTTATCATAAAGCACAGGAACCATTTTTATTTGTCGGTAAAGTAAAAATGTAACGATACAGCTAAGCGATAAATAAATCGCCGAGAAAATGTAAAATGAATAGGCAATTCCAGGCATAGGTGTTACGGCATCTTTAGTGCGCATAATGCCGTAAATTATCCAGGGCTGACGACCAACTTCTGTTACCACCCAACCAGCTTCCAAGGCGAGATATCCAAGCGGAATAGCCAATACAAATAGCTTTAGCAACCAACGTTTCTCTAAAAGCGGTTTCTTTCTAAATAAATTGATAAAGTAAATTAGTGAAATTAAGGCCAACAGAGTTCCTATTCCAACCATAATTTGAAAAGCATAATGCGTTATCGCCACCGGCGGATGTTCGTTCTCTGGAATTTGGTCGAGCCCTTTTACTTCAGCTTTGAAATTACCATGAGCTAAAAAACTAAGTGCACCAGGAATCTTGATTGCTCCTTTTACGGTTTTATCTTTTTCGTTTACGATACCTCCAATTAAAAGAGCTGCGGGTTTTTCCGTTTGATACAGCGCTTCCATTGCAGCAAGCTTTGCAGGTTGCCTTTTAGCGACATCCTTTGCAGAAATATCGCCACTTAAAGGTTGCAATAATGCGCTGATGCATGCGAAAACAGCTGCAATTTTAAAGGCTTTTAAATGGAATTCCTTATTCTGATTTCGCAATATCATAAGCGCATGAACGCCTGCAACGGCAAAGCCCGTAGCTGTAAATGCGGCCAGGCACATGTGCAAGGCCTGTGAAAACCACGCTTTATTAAACATCGCCTGAATTGGGTCGATGTTTAAGTATTGTCCATTTACAAAATCAAAGCCTGCAGGGCTATTCATCCATGCATTTGCTGCAACCACTAAAATTCCAGAAGCTAATCCGCTTACGCCAACAACCATCCCCGTAAACCAGTGGAACCATTTATTCAGCTTATTCCAGCCGTAAAGGAAAAATCCTAATGCGATTGCCTCGATGAAAAATGCGGTTCCCTCTAACGAAAATGGCATCCCGAAAATCGGTCCGGCATGTTCCATAAATTTTGGCCACAATAAGCCCAATTCAAATGATAACATGGTACCTGAAACAGCCCCCGTAGCGAAAAAAATAGCAACACCTTTACTCCATGCTTTAGTTAAATTTTTATAAACTTCATCGTTGGTTTTTAACCATTTATAATGTGAAACGGCCATAAAAAATGGCATCACCATACCGATGCAAGAAAAGATAATATGAAAGCCTAATGATAAGGCCATTTGGGAGCGGGCTGCTAAAAAATCATCCATATCTGATATTGGATTTTGTGTAACACAAATATAGCAGATAAGGGTTAGGATATAGTGGTTTTGGGTTGGTTGTTTAGATTTATTTTAAATATAGAATGTTTATAAATTGAAGAAAGATTTGGAAAATATTGGCCACAGATTCGCAGATTATTTTTAAATTAATCTGCGAATCTGCGGCTAAAACCTAAACCCCTTTCAATTCATCGTAAGCTGCAGTTAAGCTTCTTTGAATCCCGTCGCCTTGCCATTCGGGAGCATTTGGAATTGTGGTTGCTTTCAAGATATCTTCTTTAGATTTTCCAGCCTTAATCTCGCTGCCAACATAAGACATCAAGTTTTTTAAATAATCCTGATAAGCTTTTACGTCCGCTTTTGTTCCCGTTACTTTTTCTGGGTCTAAGCTATGTCCCCAAATGAACATGGTATCTTTATCAAATTGATTTTGAATTTTATCTAATGCGGTAATCCAATTGCCGATATGTGCGCCGTTTTCTCTGTCGATATAAGGAAATCTTCGGTTGAAAACTAAATCTCCAACATGTACGATATTTGCATTTTCGAAGTGATAAACCGCATCGCCGTTGGTATGGCCTGAACCGTAATAGTAAGCACTGATTTTCTCATCGCCAACAGGTGCTTTCCAACCTATACCGAAAGTAGTATCTGGCAGTAATTGTTTATCTAAATTATTGGCTTTCTCTGCACCTCTCTTTTGATTTACCAATGAGTTTTGATGCGCCACCACTTTTTCGGCTAAACCTTTAAAGGCAATATTTCCTGCGGTATGGTCGCCGTGATGATGCGTGTTAATTAAATACTTGAATGGTTTTTCGCCAAGTTTCTTCAATTCTTCGATTACATGAGGTGCCGATGTTGGAAACTGTGCATCAACTACAACAAATCCATTTGATGAATTTAACCAACCGATGGTTCCACCCTGTTCGGTAAAAACTCCGACGTTATTTCTTAATGGTTTGAAATTATAAGCCCGTAATATTTCTTGTTGAGCGAAAACGTCTGATTTATAAATCGATAACAAGGCCATTGCCAATGCTGAATTTTTGATAAAATTTCTTCTTTCCATTTTGAGATTAACTTAAAAAGCCACAACAAATGCTGTGGCTTAAATTTAATAATTTTTACTTGTAAATTAAGGTGTTCCTAAATACTAGAACCTGGCGTCGTACCTGGCTCATGTCCTGGACCAAATGAATTGTTTTTACGGCCTTTATCTTTGTTAAATAAGTTAGTCCCGACTTTAGATGATTTGTTTTCATCAAGCGTTCTATCTTCTTTGATATCTTCAGCGGTTTTATCCAGCAAATCGTTCTCAACGACTTTACCTTTTTCTTTATTATTTTCCATTGTTTTCAATTTGATGTAATAAAAGAACAAGCGAGAAATAATATTGTTTTTAATAGCTGTTTTAGGAATGAGTTTAAGCATAACATATCCTATCCTTTCGTTTAAAAAGGTTTCTATTTAACTTAGATTTGCAATTACATCATTGAACCAGATAACTTTCTCAACTCATGTATGCAGCCAAAGGAGTTAAACTTCCTTTTATGAATCTTGTTAAAATGATGTGATGATTCAAATGAAAATGGCGACAAAATGAACTTGTAGATGTGTTTTCTTTCCTCTAGCGATTTTCCAGTCTCAAGATTTGTTGATTGTGGATTGGTTTCCTGATTTTCCATAACGATAAATTTTATAAAAGCTTGGTTGCTTTTGTGGGTTGATTAAATTTTCAAACAAATGTGTATTTACTCTCCTAATGAGAATTCAAAAAAATATGTTCTAAAATTTTGCTTAACCTTATACCAAAGGGATTTTTGATAAGGTTTCGTTGAGGAACTAAATCTTATTGGCAGTTTTGGATTGCCTTTATCTTACATAAATATAAGTTTTTGTTTTGAGATATGCAAGGGGTCTTGCATCCGTTGACTGAAGTCAACGGCAATGAAATGCAACTAAGCTAAATCTATCGCTATCAAATTCATTGCCGTCCTGCATCAGCAGACGGATTCGAAAATTTGTTTCCCTCTTATCTTTCTAGGCGGTAGAATTCCTCTTTTGAGGGCTGTCTGAAAGACGGGGTGGTTTGTCTTTGCCAGACAGGCTTTCCACTTTTTCTTGATAAAAAGTGGAGCAAAAATCAAGGCTTGCACCTGATTTTGGAAAAATTCGTCAAACCGTGTTTGAAAATAATTTGAGGTCTCTGCCTTTGCGCTATAAACCTAATACACAGACTGCAAATTCTTTTGTGCAGTGGATTTTGAAAGGATTTGCAAACGGTTTCAACGCTTTTTCCTAAAATCATTTGCTATGCCGTATCCGTTGTTCGGAAAATTTGTGGTGTTGTGAAAGTTTGCTTAAAGCATCCGCCATAAAAACACATCTCATTTTTCAGTGACTTCTGTATTTCCGTGGCAAATCTTTTGAAATTTTGCTTTCCCTCATTGTTTTTTAAGGCGGTAGAATTCCCCTCTTGAGGGGTGCCTGAAAGGCGGGGTGGTTTATTTGCAATTAATATCAAACTGACGTAACCAAGCACCACAAACCTTTGTAATCCAAACCTGATTGACGTGGAAACCAAAAGCTTTTTCTGCTTTTGTTGCAACAGAAAGCAGGACTAACATTAATAAAGGAACTGCTATTGCTTTCCAAAATACTAAAATCTTTTAATAACGTTTCGACAAGCTCAACGTGACAGTATCGATAAAATAACAAGGAAAAAAAAGTCCCGAATTGCTTCGAGACTGTTCCTATTTGGTTAATGATATTTTAGGCTAAAGCGTTTTGCTTAACCACCATTTTAACTTTTTCAATTACGTAATCCAGTTCTTCTTTCGTAGTGTATTTGCTAAAAGAAAAACGAACAGACGGACGATTCGGGTCGGCATTTATACCGTTTAAAACGTGAGAACCAATGTTTGAGCCTGAAGAACAAGCGCTACCGCCAGATGCACAAATTCCGTTGATGTCTAAATTAAACAGCAACATATCGGCCATATCCATTTCTGGGAAAGACACGTTTAACACTGTATAAAGGCTTTTATCTGCATCGGTTTCGCCATTAAAAGCAATACCAGGAATTTCTGCAATTAAAGCTTCTTTTAAATAATCTTTTAGTCCTTGAATATGATTTTGGTGTTGTTCCATTTCAGCATAAGCAATTTCTAAAGCTTTCGCCAAACCTACAATTCCGTAAACATTTTCCGTTCCGCCACGCATGTTACGCTCTTGTGCGCCACCATAAATCATCGGCGGAATTTTAATATTGCTATTTACATACAAGAAACCCACACCTTTCGGACCATGAAGTTTATGCGCTGCGCAAACAATAAAATGGGCTTTTAGTTCGCGTACATTGTGCGTGTAATGGCCCATCGTTTGAACGGTATCGGCATGATAGATGGCGTTGTATTTTTCGCAGATATCGCCAACCTTAATCATATCGGTTAAGGTACCCAATTCGTTATTTGCATGCATTAATGATACAAAAGTGCGTTCGTTATTTTGCAATAATTCTTCCAAATGGGCATAATCAACATTACCTTTTTCATCGATATTAACGAAACTCAACTTATCGATTTCGCCATTTTTAAGCATAATGTTTAAAGTTTGTTCAACAGCATGGTGCTCAATTTTTGATGTGATGGCATGTTTAATTCCGTAAGCAGAAATACCGCAACGGATGGCCGTGTTATCGGCTTCGGTACCTCCCGAAGTAAAAAATATTTCGGATGGTGAGGCACCTAAAAGGCCAGAAACCGTTTTACGGGCTTTCTCAACCAATGTTCTCACCTCGCGACCAAGCGCATGAATAGCAGACGGATTACCAAAATAGTTCTCCATTACATTCGTCATTTCGGCGATTACATCTTTATCTAAAGGCGTTGTAGCCGCATTATCTAAATAAACCCTTTTCATTTACTAGTTTAATTTAAGTATTTCTTTAATGTCGGAGATGATTTTATTAGCTAAATTTTCTGCAATGGTTTCGTTTTCCGCCTCACTATAAATACGGATAATCGGTTCTGTATTAGAACGACGTAAATGTACCCAAGTTTTATCGAACTCGATTTTTAATCCATCAATGGTACTGTAAGGCTGGTTTTTATATTTTTCTTCTACCTGTTTCAATAAATTATCTATATCCATTTCAGGCGTAAGGGTAATCTTATTTTTCGAAATGTGGTATTGCGGATAACTGCTTCTTAACAAGGAAATAGACTTACCAAATTTTGCCAGATGCGTTAAAAATAGCGCAATTCCAACTAAAGCATCTCTGCCGTAATGCGATTCAGGATAGATAATTCCACCGTTACCCTCGCCGCCGATAATGGCATTGGTTTCTTTCATTTTGTTAACCACGTTAACCTCGCCAACTGCCGATGCATTGTATTCTGAACCTGCTTTCTCGGTAACATCACGTAAAGCACGTGTTGATGAAAGGTTGGAAACCGTATTTCCAGGTGTATTTTTCAACACGTAATCTGCAACTGCAACCAAAGTATATTCTTCGCCAAACATGCTTCCATCTTCATTTACGAAGCACAAACGGTCAACATCTGGGTCAACTACAATACCTAAATCGGCATTTTGCTTTTGTACTTCTTTCGAAATTTCAGTTAAATTTTCAGGAAGTGGCTCAGGGTTATGCGGGAATTGGCCGTTCGGTTCGCAATACAATTCGGTTACTCGGGTTACGCCCAAAGCCTTTAATAATGCAGGAATAAAAATGCCACCAGTTGAATTCACACAATCAATTACGACTTTAAAATCGGCCTTTTTAATGGCGTCAACATCAACCAAAGGCAGTGCTAAAACTTTATCGATATGTTTTTGCAGGTAAGTGTCGTTTTTAATTACCTTACCCAATTTATCTACTTCAGCAAATTCGAAACTTGCACTTTCTGCCAAATCCAAAACTTCCTTACCATCTAAATCGCTGATAAACTCGCCGTCATGATTTAATAATTTCAAGGCGTTCCATTGTTTTGGATTGTGACTGGCCGTTAAAATAATACCTCCGCCAGCTTGCTCATCAGGCACGGCGACTTCTACAGTTGGTGTTGTCGATAAGCCTAAATCGATAACTTCGATACCCAAACCTTGCAAGGTTCCGATAACCAAATTGTTAACCATTTCGCCAGAAATGCGTGCATCACGACCTAAAACAATTCTTTTATTTCCTGTTTTTTGAACTACCCAGCTACCGAAAGCAGCCGTAAATTTCACAATATCTATCGGTGTTAGGCCGTTTCCAGCTTGTCCGCCAATGGTTCCTCGTATTCCTGAAATCGATTTTATTAAAGTCACTTCGTGTATTTTATTTGAAGCTCAAAAATAAGAAAAAAAACAAGATAGCAGCTATTTTAGACAGGTTTGGATTGTTAATTTACATTGTTTTTATATCTATTTATACGATATATTTAATAGATATTCGGTTGCTGGTTTCAATCAAACGTGTGACTGATTTTTTCTTTTTTTTGAAAAGCAATTGTTGTGATGCTTCGGTTAAAGCAGTCCCGCCATTCATTACAATCTTTTTCAAACCTCTGTCATTCTGAGGCACGAAGACCTGCGAGGCAAGCATGAATTCCTATAAAAAAAATAAGCTAAAATGAATAATCTGTTTCATCGTTTGCAGATGCTTCGTGCCTCAGCATGACAGTATATTCAGGGTTGCTGCAATAAAAAAGTATTTCCATTACTGTCGGGTTTGGAGGAATCAAGATTGTGAGTGAAAACTAATAACTGCTGCCGTCATTGCGAGGCACGAAGCAATCTTACTACTTGAACTTTATCTTTCCGTTTAACCCATAGCTTTAAGATTGCTTCGTGCCCCGCAACGACGATTGGTCCAATACAAACCTTTGTTTCTAAACCTGACAACAGCGGCAGCCCCGAGTTTTTCCACGAGGGCTACAGCGAATGGCAGGGCTGTACTCCCCAATGAAAAACTGAACGTTGATTTCCAAAACAAAATCATTTTAGCGATTATAAAATTGCTTAGCCATGAAATTAATGTACTTTGTTTAACCCAATTTTATCTAAGTTTGCAAATTCCAAAACAATAAAGGCTTTTTTATGCAGCGCAAGTGGTTTCAGTATTGGTTTAATTCGCCCTATTATCATATTCTTTACCAACAACGAAACGATGCAGAAGCCGAATTTTTTATTGATAATTTAACGAAATACCTCAATCCAGAAGCTGATTCGAAAATGCTCGATATTGCTTGCGGCAAAGGCAGACACTCCATTTACCTGAACAAAAAGGGCTTCGATGTTACAGGAATCGACTTATCTGAGCAAAGTATAAAATACGCCAAGCAATTTGAGAACAATAAACTGCATTTTTTGGTGCACGATATGCGCAGGCTGTTTTACATTAATTATTTCGATGTTGCATTAAATCTGTTTACCAGTTTTGGTTATTTCGATACCGAAAAAGAACATGTAAATGCCTTAAAAACATTTAGAAAGTGTTTAAAAGCTGATGGCACTTTGGTGGTCGATTATTTCAACACTGAAAAAATTATCAGGAATTTAAATCATTGCGAAGCTAAATCACTCGATGGAATTACTTTTAACATCACAAAAAATGTGGTTGACGGTAAAATTATCAAGAAGATAAATTTCGACGATAAGGGCAAGATATACAATTTTGAGGAACGTGTTCAGGCTTTTAGTTTCGCAGATTTTGAGAGAATGTTAATCAAGGCAGGAATGGTTGTCCAAAAAGCATTTGGCAGTTATCTACTCGATGATTTTGACGAATCAAATTCAGACCGTTTAATTTTAATCTGCAAAAAAGCATGATAGAAAGCATACAGCAATTTGATGTTGAGTTGTTTTTGAAAATCCACCGCGGTCTTTCAAATGGCTTATTCGATTGGCTGATGCCTTTAATGCGCAACCGTTTTTTCTGGTCGCCACTTTACCTTTTTATTGTAGTTTTCTTTATTAAACAATACAAAAAACAAGGTTACTACATTGTCGGGATGACGCTTTTTACTTTCGCAATGGGCGATTTAATTGCATCTCGCTTAATAAAACCTTTTGTGGCTCGTGTAAGGCCTTGTAATGATTTTAGTTTGGCTAACGATATTATTCATCGTGTGCCTTGCGGCAGCGGTTTGAGTTTTCCATCGGCGCATGCAACCAATCATTTTGCCATTGCCGTGTTTTTAATTTGTGTACTTTACAGTCGATGGAAACCAATTTTACCAATCGGGATATTTTGGGCGGCAATTATTAGCTTTGCACAAGTTTATGTTGGCGTACATTACCCTGGTGATGTAACTAGTGGTGCAATACTGGGAACGATAATCGGTTTTATATGTTCGAGAATTTTTAAAAAAATACAACCTGAATTTTAATGGAAGCTTGGAAGTTTGCCGTACTTTTTTTCTGCGCATTTTTAGGAGGCGCTGCCATATTTTTGGTAAAAAGCGATAAATCTAAATTGCTGAAACTAATATTATCTTTTAGCGGGGCTTACCTTTTTGCCATTACGGTTTTACACCTCATTCCTGATGCGTACAGCGGGCCAGATAAAGGACAAATCGGAATATTCATCTTAATTGGATTCTTACTGCAGATATTTCTTGAACAATTTTCGGAGGGTGTAGAACACGGTCATATCCACAAACATCATGATGGAAATGTTTTCCCTTTTGGCATTATGATTAGCCTTTGCTTACATGCTTTTTTGGAGGGCATGCCGCTTGCCAAAGACCAGCATAACGAACTGATTTTCGGGATTTCATTACACCATATTCCTGCGGCATTTGCGTTGGCGAGTATTTTAATGCAAAACCATTTCAAAAAAGGAAGCATCATTATATATCTGCTCATTTTTGCGGTAATGGCTCCTTTGGGTTTCTATGTAAGTATTGGTTTAAGTAATGGTACAATCGGGGGAATTGATGCATATTTCAATAAAATAATGGGTATCGTGATTGGTATTTTCTTGCACATTTCTACCACAATTTTATTCGAATCAAGCGCTGACCATAAAATCAACACCCGCAAAATGATTGCTGTTTTGTTGGGAATCGGTGTAGCGTTGATTGGGTTCTTTGCAGGTCATTCGCATTAGTTCAGTTTCACAGTTGGCAATTTATAGTTATCAGTTTTCAGTACAATTTATAAAATTTATGTAAATTAGAACATGGAAGAGATTGTAAATGAGCCAAATGTAGAATACAAAAAAAGGCTTTTCTCTGTGGCAGAATACCTGGAGATGGAAAAAGCATCGCAAGAAAAGCATGAGTATTTTCAGGGCGAAATATTTCCTTTAAACCGAGATGAAAGTAATGGAGTAAAATCAATGTCTGGTGCTGGTTTTAATCATAATCTTATTTTCTCCAGTCTGTTTGGATTTCTCTCGACTAAGCTTGCAGGTTCAAAGTGTATTCCTTTTGGAAGTGATGTGAGAATGAATATACCAGAAAACACGCTCTTCACCTATCCTGATATTTCTGTGTATTGCAATGGAATTAAGCACTCTACTGATGATAATGATACCATTTTAGAACCAACAGTTATCATCGAAATCCTCTCGCCCTCTACTAAAAATTACGATAGAGGTGGAAAATTTAAGTTGTATCGCGATATCCCAACGCTTAAAGAATATATTCTTATTGATTCTGAAGCTATATCAGTTGAGGCTTTTTACTTAAATGGAAACCAAAATTGGGAACTGATTGAATACAAACAAATTGGAGACGCAGTTAAGTTTGTTTCAATGGATTTTGAGGTGGCATTAAGCGATATTTACAAGCATGTGCGTCTCTCTAAAAGTTAGAATTGAAACTGCCAGCTGAATTACTTCTTCTCTTTCTTTTTCCCATAACCCCAAGGGCAATGTTTACACTTGTTTTTGCAACAATAGCCTCTCTTTAAATGATAAGCTTCTGTAAAAACCATCAATCCATCTTCGTTAAAATAAAAGTCTTCTCCCTCTTTCATAATTAATTAGTGAATGAATGATTTTTGAATGAGTGAATTAATCAATTCGTTTGCTTTACAACATTCAATCACGCACTCATTCTATCATTCATTCATTATCTTTATTTCAAGCCTACCCTCAAAGTGTTCCTTTAATTGCTTACCATCCCCGTGTAAAGTCCAAACCTGTTTTGGTTGCACTTTTTCTATTGTTTCTAGAATCGCATCCCAATCGGCATGGTCGGAAATGTAAAGTGAAATTCCATTCTGTTGCTGCAGATTCTTCCAACCTGATGCAAATGCCCGTACAACATTAATTGCCTTATGATAACTATGAAAAACCATTGGCGGAACAATATAAACCTGATGTTCTTGATTATTCTTCATCACCTTTCTATCGTACATTTTGTAATTGCCGATTTTCATTCCGTAATCTTCATAGATTTTTACGAAAGGCATAATACTATGATGAACCATCACATTTTTTGTTGGGCAATGTTCGTTTAAAAGCTGAATAATCCGCTGACTTTTCCCTAAGGCATAAGAACCAAGCATGATATTCGAATTCGTTTCATTCAGTTTTTTAATCTCATCAATTGGCGATGGATGTTTGGTTTCAGGATTGGCAAACGTACTTTCTGTAATCAAAACATCGGCCTTAACAAACTCAAAAGGCTCACAAGTTGCATCGGGTTCAATTTTGTAATCGCCTGTGTAAAGATATTTGATTCCTTGATATTCCATTAAGACCTGTGCAGAGCCTAAAATATGTCCAGCAGAATAAAAAGTGATGGCTACATCTTTAATCTTAAAAGTTTCGTGGTATTTCTTTACATGAAAATCAACCGCGGCAAACTTACGGTAACGATGTTTCATAAAACTTTCGGTAGCAGCTGTACAATATACATTCTGACTTCCGCCTATGGCGTGGTCGCCGTGAGCGTGAGAAACCACAGCTTCTTGCACGGGCTGTTGCGGGTCTAGATAAAAATCGCCATAAACGCAGTATAAACCTGTTGGGGTAATGGTAATAAAATCGTCTAAAATCATGACCAGGATTTGTGGGATTTAAGGATAAGGCAGGATTTTATTCGATTAGGCATATTGTTAAAAAATTATCTGACAAAAAATTAGAAAATATTAAATCTGCGAATTAGCGGCTACTTCCAAAAACTGTTTATGTAAAGCTAAAACTTGCTCAATAATGGAATGTGTTTCATCATTAATGATAAAATGATTGGCCATTTTAGCTTTTTCGCCATCGCTCATTTGTTTATCCATCCTGGCCTTAACTTGCGCTGCAGTAACATTATCGCGTTGCATCACACGATTTATTTTGATATCTGCTGGAGCTGTAACCAGGATATTGGTATCACACATTTTATAAGAACCACTTTCAAAAAGCAAAGCGGCTTCTTTTAGTGTGTATGGAACGTTCGTACTAAACTGTTCCTCCCAAGTATCAAAAGCTCTGAAAACCGCTGGATGAACCAAGGCATTTAGTTTAGCAAGTTCAGCTTCGCTATTAAATACTATGCTTGCGATGTGTTTATTATTTAGTTTTCCATTCTCCAAATAACTTTCCTTACCAAAGGTTGATTTTATCCCCTCAATAAGTTCAGCATCTTTAATCATGATTTCTTTAGCTTCGGTATCTGCATAAAATACAGGTATTCCTAAAACTTCAAAAACTTTGCAAACAGTAGTTTTACCACTGCCAATCCCACCTGTTATGCCAACTTTATACATTATTTTTCAACTACAAAATCTACTTTCGATGGACTTATATTTATCAATTTACAATAATCTGGAAACTCGGTCAGCTTTACCGTAAATTGATTATGGTGCAGAACAGACCATTCATCGGTATTCACTGTTGCAGTAATAAAACTTTCGTTAACCTGATCAAAATTACTTAAAGCGACCAGAAAAGTTACTTTTACTTTTTTGGGATAAAGTTTTATGCTGTTATAATTCCTATTGTTGGTGATTTTTAGGGGAATTTCGAGGGTTTTCTCAGTGAACTCATCCACAGGTAGTTTCACCTCGATTGACGATGGATAAATACTTATGTTTTTATGAATACTATGTTGCAGGGCAATCCTTAAAGTACTACTGCTCTGAACATTGTTCAATTTCAAAGTATCTGTTGGCCAAAATTCAATTTTACTCAATTCTTCTATCGGACCTGCAACTTTTACAGATTTTGGATTTAGAAGTATCTCGCTTGCGATTCCATATTGCTTTGTAAAACTTAGTTTTTGAATTAATTTAACGTCAACAGTTTTAACCACTCGTTTTGTAAAGTCGAAGTATAAAGTATCTGGCTTGATGGAAATTACTTTTTGTGTACTTTCTACCTGTTTATTAATATTAAAAAGTTGGTCAGAGCAAACAATAAAATCTTTCGTATTTAACTGACTGAGATATATATTAATAGACGGCGGGCTAATTCGCAAGCGATCAAACAAGAGTTGCCAACCGGTACCTTCTACCTGCAAATCAACAGTATCTGATTGTAATGGATAAAATGCTCGTTTTGTGGGCGAATTTTTAAAAACTAAAACCGTTTTTGCGCTATAAATATATTTATTTTTCAATGCCATAAAAAGCCATGCAGCTATAGCGAGCAATAAGCAAGCTAAAAGGCTGAAAACACGTCTTCTCTCAATTTTAGTTAATCTAATAATGGGCATAAAACAATTTTAGCGAATAATTAAAAATTAATCTATTGCAACAATATAGCCAAATGTAATGAAACAAAAACAGTCCCGAAAACATTCGAGACTGTCAGTTATTCATTTAAGAAAATACTATGCTTTTGCCTTAGGCTCAACCGCTTTGGTCGCATCCAAAGAAACTGCAGATTTATCGAAACGGATTTTTACACCACCTTCAACCTCAATTAAGAAAGTTGTATCGTTTAAATCAGCAATACGACCGTGGATTCCTGCAGTGGTGATAATTTTATCGCCTTTTTTTAAGCCTTCAATTAATTTTTTATGGTCTTTAGCTTTTTTAATTTGAGGACGAATCATGAAAAAGTAGAATACTACCGCGATAGCACCCAACATGATTAATTGACCGTATTGACCAAAACCACCTGCTGCTGCCTGTAAAATTACTGTTGATGTCATTTCTTATTTATTTGTTTATTTATGAATAGTTTATAGCTAATAGTTTACAGTTAAAAAACCGTCTGCCATTAGTTATCAATCAAATTATTTTTTAGTAAGCACTTCGCCTACTAAATGAACTGTTGTAATTGTTGGGTTAGCATTCGAAGTAACCGTAACCACTTTATCTTGCATACCCATTTTTCCTTCACTATTAAAAACTACATTAATTTTCCCCACTTGGCCAGGTAAAATTGGCTCCCCTGGTATTTGAGGAACCGTACATCCACAAGTTGCTGTCGCATTGGAGATAATTAAAGGGCTTTTTCCAGTGTTTTTCAACTTAAACTCATGAATCACTTTTTCTCCTTGTTCAATTTTTCCGAAATCGAATATATCTCTTTCGAAAACAATTACTGGAGCATCGGCGGGTGCAATTGCCGATTTCTTAGAAGTATCATTTCCTACAGAAACATTTGAGCTTGTTTCTCCATTTGAAGTATTCGCATTGCGACAAGCCGAAAAAGATAATGCTGCAATTGCAAGGATGAATATTTTTTTCATCAGTATAATGTTTTTTAAATGTTAACCAAAGCATATAAGCATGACCATTACAATTAAGAAAGGTACTTACACAATGGCTTTTTTTTTAATCTTCTATTAATCCTCTACCGATCTTTTTGATCGTATTAGTTTTCTTAAGATCACCCAAAATTTTGTCTAAAATACCGTTTATAAACGAATTACTTTTCGGAGTACTGTAATCTTTTGATAGCTCCAAATACTCGTTGATGGTTACTTTAACTGGGATTGATGGAAAATTTAACAATTCACAAATTGCCATCTTCATTAAAATCGTATCCATTAAGGCAATACGCTCAGATTCCCAATTTTTGGTTCTCTCGGCAATCAATTCCTGGTATTTTGCATCGTTTTGTAAAGTATGCACAAATAAATCCTGAACGAATTTACTGTCCTCAATCCAATCTGCACTAATTTCAGTTAGTTTATTTTTGAAAGGATCATCAAAGGTAAAGTTCTTTAATGTTTTGGCAACCATGCCTTTCATCACTTCGTGATCTACTTGCCAATTGATAAATTTTTCTTCAAAAACTTGAATAATTCCCTGATTTTTAAGAATAATTTTCCTGAAAATATACTTGATAATATCTTTTGATGATTCTAAGCTTTCATTAGGATCTGCAAGATATTCTGCATACTCGGTTGAAGCTTTTAGAGAGTTGTAAACTGTTTTACGGATTTCTGGATCGAAGCCCCAATCTACCTTATACTTTTTAACCGCTGAAACATACTCAGGGTTTTGCTGCATTAAAACGCTAAACTTATTGTTAAGCAATTTCATGTTTGGATTTAAATCCTCTGCAGTTTTTAAATGTTTATTTGCCCGCTCGGCAGCATCATTTGCCGTAAATTCGGTAACTTCTACCATTAGCGATAACATCCAAATGTACATTTCGTACACACTATCGATGCTCTGCATTAAAGTTTTCAAATCACCTTTAATGTCTTTTTTGTCTGCCATGTGCCAAGCAAAAATATTTTGCAAAGCTTTGATCCTTAAGTGCCTTCTATTTAACATGAATGTAAGAACGAGTGCGGTTTATAAAACCTATTTTAATAATTATTTAATATGACGATTTAATTTTTTTAACATCTGCTATTCGCTTTTCAGCTATGCGATTGGCAGCAATATTTGTTGATATATCTTCGGCCTTACTTAACTTTATAACGCTACGTGTAGCATCATAAATATTCTCTGTAAGCTGAACAGTACGCTTTTTACCGAAACCAGTCCATTCAGAATAGCAAGATATTAAACCACCAGCATTAATTAGGTAATCTGGCGCAAAAAGAATTCCCTTTTTTAATAGCAATTCGCTATCTAAAACCTCATCTTTTAACTGGTTATTTGCCGAGCCTGCAATAATTGCAAACTTCATTTTTTGTATTGTTTTATTATTAACGGTCGCTCCCATCGCACATGGCGCATAAACATCAGCATCTATGCCAAAAATCTTATCAGCCTCAATCGGTTTGGCCTTGTACTTTCGGGCAACATAAGTCAACTGCTCTTGGTTAATATCGCTAATTAAAACTTCGGCGTTTTCCTTTCTTAGCAAAGCCACTAAATGTTCTCCAACATTACCAATTCCTTGCACAACTATTGTTCTTCCGGCAAGCATATCAGTTCCAAAAACTTCTTTCACACTTGCTTTAATACCTAAATATACGCCTTGGGCTGTAAACGGAGCCGGATTACCAGCGCCACCAATTGATTCGGGTACACCGGTAACGTAATTGGTTTCCATGCGGATATATTCCATATCGCGGGTGTTGGTCCCCATTTCCTCTGCCGTAATAAATTCGCCATTAAGGTTTTTAATAAACCTGCCATAGCTACGCATTAAGGTTTCAGTTTTATCTTTTCTAGAGTCGCCGATGATGACGCCTTTTCCGCCACCAAGATTTAATCCCGTAATGGCTGCTTTGTAGGTCATTCCTCGTGATAAACGTAAGGCATCTTCTAAAGCTTCGCCCTCTGTAGCGTAACTCCACATGCGAGTTCCGCCCAATGCCGGGCCTAAAGTGGTATCGTGTATTGCAATAATCGCTTTTAAACCTGTATCGGGATCATTACAGAAAACCAATTTTTTATGCCCGTAAGCACTCAATTGCTCTAAAATGGATGAATCTGACGAAGAATTTGATGGCATATGAACGTTCGGCTAACCTGCTGCAAAATTAAAATAAAAAACCGTTATTACACCTATTTAACTAAACTATAACAAAAATTAAATGTAGCAGTGAATATTAAAGGAATTGGCTTTAATAATTTGAAAATCAGTTGCAGCTCATTTCGGTTAGGGCAGTCCCGCCATTTACTACAATCTTTTTGTTAACTTTTTTGGTTTTTGGGCATTTTTTCCACAAAAAGTATTTTCGTTATTGTCGGGTTTATTTAACTTAGGCTTATGGTGCTTGGCAACACCAGGCGAGGGTGAAATTAGCAAATTACCTTGCAAAGGTTTGCTTTGCATTTAAATTTAGGCTATTCTAAAACCCAACTAAAAATTACAATTTTTGGTTAAATAAACCCGATGGTACGGAAAGCTCCCGATATTTCATCGGGATTTGGAGGTACAGCGGGACTATGGCAATCGATGAAAAACCGGAGCCTGTTTTTCGAAATAGCTTAAAAGTGTCATTATCTATTAAACCTTAATAACTTGGTTTCCATTTTGCCAAATGAAATAACAAATTTGACTAAATTTGCAAGGCATGAAACATCTGAGCAGGTTAAACAAGTACTTTCTTAAATACAAATGGTGGATAATTCCTGGGAGTATTTTTGTAGTAATCTCGAATATTTTCGGTGTTGTACCCGCTCAGGTTATTGGTTATGCGGTAGATTTAATTACCGAAAACGTACAAGTTTACAATCTATTTAACGGTTTCAATCGCCAAGAAATTATCTACGATATCTTTAGCAGCAACCTATTATATTTCGGCCTGTTGGTTATTGCGTTATATGTTTTAAGGGGATTATTCTTGTTCTTTATGCGTCAAACCATCATCCTCATGTCGAGGCACATTGAGTTTGATATGAAGAACGACATTTACCAGCATTATCAAAAGCTCAGCCTGGGCTTTTATCGCAGAAATAATACGGGCGACTTGATGAATCGAGCTACGGAAGATGTAAATCGAGTAAGGATGTATGTTGGTCCGGCGATTATGTACACGATTAATACTTTCGTTTTATCGATATTGATTATTTGGTCGATGTTTGATGTGAATTCCAAATTGGCCATTTATTGTCTTTTACCGCTACCTTTTTTAGTGATTATTATATATTATGTAAATACTTTAATCTTTAAGAAAAGCGGAAAAATTCAAGAGCGATTGTCAGATCTTTCGAGTTTTGTTCAAGAGCGCTTCTCTGGAATCAGGATTATTAAATCTTACGTACGCGAGGATTATACCCGTAATATGTTCGAAATCCAAAGCAATGAATACAAAAAGGATTCGATGAGTTTGGTAAAGGTTTCTGCACTATTTTACCCAACCATGCTTTTATTAATTGGCTTAAGTACCATTTTAACCATATATATAGGTGGGATACAAGTGATGAATGGTAGCATTACAGCCGGAAATATTGCAGAGTTTATCATTTACATTAATCAATTAACTTTTCCGGTAACGATGTTAGGCTGGGTAACTTCGCTCATCCAAAGGGCGGCGGCATCACAGAAAAGAATTAACGAGTTTTTGGATATTCCATCTGATATTCAATCGACAGAAACTGAAGAGAGGATTTTGACTGGAAATATTAAATTCAAGAATGTAAGTTTCACGTACCCAGATACAGGAATTGAGGCGTTGAAAAACGTAAGTTTTGAAATAAAAAGTGGAGAGTTTGTCGCAATTATTGGCAAAACCGGATCGGGGAAATCTACTTTGGCGAATTTAATTATGCGTATGTACGATGTAGAAAACGGCGCCATAAATATTGATGGGCAAAATTTAAAATCTTTGAATCTAAAAGATTACCGCAGCCAAATTGGTTTTGTGCCGCAAGAGGTTTTTCTATTTTCTGATACCATTAAAAACAATATTGCCTTTGGTTTGGATAGGGTTACTGATGATGAAGTTTACGATGCTGCAAAAAACGCATCGGTTTATAACAACATTATCGATTTTGAGGAAAAGTTCGAAACGATGCTTGGGGAAAGAGGAATTACACTTTCTGGAGGGCAAAAACAACGCGTATCTATTGCCAGGGCATTAATAAAATCTCCTAAAATTTTAATCTTTGATGATTGTCTTTCTGCTGTTGACACCAAAACAGAGGAAGAAATTTTACAAAATTTGGGTAAATTAATGAATGGAAAAACCAGTATTTTAATTGCCCACCGCATTTCTACAATAAAAAATGCCGATAAGATTTTGGTTTTGGATGATGGAAAAATCATTGAGCAAGGCACACACAATGAATTACTTAGCCTAAATGGCAGTTATACCGAACTCTACAACAACCAACTTTTAGAAGAAGAAACACGGACTGTTTAAATTGTATTAAAATTGTATTTTGAACTTTAAATATTTGCTTTATATTTACCGAAACCAAAAACCAACATCAATACCAACCATGGGAGAATTCGACAACAAGGAAAGAGAAGAAGTTTTTTCAAAGAAAGTAAGAGCAGGCAAGAGAACTTATTTCTTCGACGTGAAAGCTACTCGCTCTGGTGATTATTATTTAACAGTTACCGAGAGCAAGAAAAGATTAGAAGACGGTGTATTCGTAAAGCATAAAATCTTTTTATATAAAGAAGATTTCGAAAAATTTACTGAAGGATTAACAGAAACAGTAGAATATATTAAAACTCACCAAGATGTTGTAGAAAAACGCTACGAATACTCAGAAAATGGAGAGCATAGCAATAAAGCAAACGACGATTTTTCTTTTTAAGTAATTATAATTTCAATATAAAGTCTCGATGAAAATCGGGACTTTTTTTTGTAAACAGAAATTTTGCGCACTGCTAGGTTTAGGAAAGCACCTAATTTATTTCTTAAACCCGATAGCAATGTAAAGCCCGGATTCCGTTGCAGCACCAATCGGCCTACAAAAAAACACTGACGGATACGGCTTGGAATGCATAGCGGGACTAACGTTAAGATGAGTACTGCATCTGCTTTCCAAATAAATTAATTGGTTTCTTTAAGCTACAGCCATTCCAGCACCAACCAAAAACACCAATAGAAAATAGCCCACAATAACAACGATTGTTATAATTCCCCAAAATTTAAATAAGGATTTTACGTTCGAGAATGCCGAATCTAAACTTTCTTGATCGCCAAATAAAACGCCTTGTTTTCCTTTATTAGAAATTCGGAAAAGCAGTAGGCTTGGGTAAAAGTAAAATAAACCTAAGGCTAAGTATATAATGGTAACGAGGGTAGAACCACCCTGACCTAGTGAACTCATTTTTGCGGCAAGCGCTGGATTACTAGAAATCATTGCGGGAATACTAAAGGCACCCAAGATTAATAAGGCAGCAAATACAAAACCCACAATTGATAGAAATTTTGCCCATTTTGTTACATCGTAGATATAACTGCGCATTTCTTCGCTCACTACCAATTTCACTTCTTCGGGTTTCTGCTGATCCAATTCTTCCATAATCTATTAATTTTCGATAAACTTAGATAAAATATCTATCTACCACAAATGGTAGCCTTTAATTAAAGGTTTTAAAAGCTTATCTTTGCCCGATTTTAAGGCTAAAGCGTAGATTAGAAACCGCTAAACGCGAATCGCAAAACTAGAATATATACTAAAGAATATAACATAAATGGCATTACAATGTGGTATTGTAGGTTTACCAAATGTTGGCAAATCGACTCTTTTTAACTGTTTATCGAATGCAAAAGCGCAAGCTGCAAACTTTCCTTTTTGTACAATTGAGCCAAATGTTGGTGTAATTACTGTACCAGATGATAGATTAACCAAACTTGCTGAATTGGTTAAACCAAATAAGGTTCAACCGAATACGATCGAGATTGTTGATATTGCTGGGTTAGTAAAAGGTGCATCGAAGGGTGAAGGTTTGGGTAATCAGTTTTTAGGAAATATCCGTGCTACAAATGCCATTATACACGTTTTGCGTTGTTTCGATGATGGAAATGTGATCCACGTTGACGGTTCTGTTGATCCAATTCGCGATAGAGAAATCATTGATACAGAGTTACAATTGAAAGATTTGGACACCGTTGATAAACGTATTCAGAAAGTAGAAAAAATGGCTAAAACTGATAAAGATGCCAAACGAACTTTCGATATTTTAACGGTTGTGAAGGCACATTTAGAAAGTGGTAAATCTATTCGTACAGCTACTCTTCCTCAAGATGATTTTGATTTTATTGAGGATTTGGGTTTATTAACCCAAAAACCTGTCATGTATGTTTGTAATGTTGATGAGGCATCGGTAATTACTGGAAACAAATACGTTGATTTGGTTAAGGCAAATGTTGCTGATGAGAAAGCTGAAGTTTTGGTAATCTCTGCAAAAATCGAATCGGAAATAGCTGAACTGGATAGCTACGAGGAACGTGAGGAATTTTTAGCCGATCTAGGCTTAACGGAATCTGGTGTAAACAAATTGATAAGAACAGCTTACAAATTATTAAACCTTTACACTTATTTTACTGCTGGTGTAACTGAGGTTAGGGCTTGGACCATTACCAAAGGGTTTACAGCACCACAAGCTGCTGGTGTAATCCATACGGATTTTGAAAAAGGTTTTATTCGTGCTGAGGTAATTAAATATGTAGATTTTGTAACGCTTGGATCTGAAAATGCTTGTAAGGAAGCTGGTAAATTAGGCGTAGAAGGCAAAACCTATATCGTAGAAGATGGAGACATTATGCATTTTAGGTTTAATGTTTAACCACTACGGGACTTTTAAAAGCATAAAGCCATTCGAGAGAGTGGCTTTTTTTGTGTTGATTTTACCATGGAAACGTAGAAATATTATTCTGCTACCACTATCATTCCTCAATCGTGAGCAACAAAGCAATCTAACCATTATTAGTTTCAGATAACCGCACTATTGTCGCCATATATAAACGGTCGTCACCCTGAACTTGATTCAGGGGCTTAAAAGCAAGGTGCTCATAGCATGAAAGATGCTGAATTAAATTCAGCATGACGGCCGCAAAACTAATTGTTGATCTTTTTTTAGTTACTGAATAGTAACTAAACCACTAATCCAAAAGCTGCTAACTGTGCCTTTGTATCTTCGTAATCTGTATGATGAATGCCCTTTAAACCCAACCCTTCGGCAACTTGAACGAAAAGCATTCTATCATCTATGTACAAACTTGTCGCTACATCACTTTGAGAAATATCTATGGCAACCTTAAAAATATCGGCATCGGGCTTACGAAAATGCACAAAGCTAGAGGAAACAAAAAAATCTACAAACTCATTAAGTTTAAAAGTATTGATTCGATATTGATTGAGTTCTCTGCCTTCATTGCTAATTACAGCCACTTTAAGGTTGTATTTCTTTTTTAAACTGCAAATCAATTCGATCATCTCTGGATAAGGCAACGATTTCTCGAACATAAATTCCTTAAAATCATCGTAAGAAAAAGAACGTTCCTCGTAAAAGACCAATCTTTCCAAATATTCATCTAGGGTAATTTTACCAACCTCATAAGTATCGAAAGTTAAATGGTGGCGTTCCTCTATTTCCACCGAATCGAGGTTAAAAAGTACCGCAGCTTCGCCCCTTGCTCTTCTATCCCATCCATTGGTTAATAATACGCCACCGATATCGGTAAAAAGTGTTGTAATTTTATTTTCCATATTTTAAAATTAAAGTAGAACGCCATTTAAAAACAGTACCGCGAAACTGAAGTATATAATTAGGCCAGTAACATCTACAAGCGTTGCCACAAAAGGTGCAGAAGAAGTAGCTGGATCGGCGCCCAGTTTCTTAAGTAAAATAGGTAGCATAGAGCCACTTAACGAACCCCATAAAACCACAAATACAAGCGATACACTGATGGTTGCGGCGATTAAAATCCAATGTTCGCCGTAGATATTTGGTGCAATAATATGCCAGACGAAAATTCGGAGAAAGCCTACCAAACCCAAACATAGGCCAAGTAAAAAACCAGAAGTGATTTCTCTCCGCATCACTAGCCACCAGTCTTTAATGGTTACTTCGCCTAAAGCCATGGCTTGTATAATTAGTGTTGATGCCTGCGAACCACTATTACCACCGCATGAGATAATCAGCGGAATAAAAAGGGCGAGCACCGTTGCTTTGTGTATTTGTCCTTCGAAAAAACCCATTGCCGTAGCGGTAAGCATTTCGCCAATCATTAATACGGCAAGCCAACCAACCCTTTTCCTTACTAAATTAAAAATGGAAGTATCCAGATAAGGTTCATCCAAAGCCTCGGTACCCCCAATTTTATGCATATCCTCGGTATATTCCTCGTTGGCAATCCACAAAATATCATCAACAGTTACAATACCTAAAAGAATGTTATTTTCGTCAACCACGGGAAGTGCAACTCGATTATTCATTCTAAAGATGTTAATCGCATATTCCTGTGGATCGTTCGCGTTCAAGGCAATAAAACGCCTATCGGTTAATTCACCAATAATAGCATCAGGACTAGCCAATAAAACCTCACGGATTCTGATGTCATCAAGCAAAACGCCATCATTATCAATTACATACACAACATCAATGGTTTCAGAATTTTTTCCATAACGGCGAATATGGGCCAATACATGCGTTATAGACCATTCTGGCTTCACGGCAATATAATCCGGCGTCATTAAACGCCCAATACTATCTTCCTTGTAACCCAATAAAGCAAGCGATTCTTTACGTTCTTCTGGCGGAAGAAGCGTTATCATTTTCTTTACTACATCGCCCTTTAGTTCGCTGAAAAGTGCTGTACGATCATCAGGAGGCAAATCCTTAATAATTTGATTGAGCTTATTGCCAGATAGTTTTTTAATGATACGTTCTTGCGTAGGAAAATCGAGAATACGAAAAACGTTAACGGCCCGGTTTAAGGAAATGGTCTCAATAAATTTGGCTGCATGTTGTGGAAGCTCATCAATTAATTCTTCAACATCAGAGATATTCAGTTTATCAAGATATTGCTTTAACGCCTTATCATTCTCTTTTTCAAGCAGTTCCTGAATCTCCTCTACAACCAAATCTTCCATAAACAATTTAATTAATTTATTACATGCCTAAACCTCTATTAACGGTTCGCAAAGGTGCATTTTTATTTTTTAAAAAGCCAATTATAGCGTTAACAGCACGTTAATTTTAGGTAAAGCAAGTGCAGCAATCCTTCGGTTTTCTCAGCCCCTCTTTCCGCTATATCTTTTTCGTTGAAAAACTCAAAAGTATGTCGCTACAATAGGGTTTATTTAACTTAGGCTTTTCTCCCTTTTAATACTCCAGCTAGCAAAATGGTTAAGCTATTTTGTAACAGATTTTTCAGTTAAAATCCCACAAACATTCATACGCAATTACTCATTGTAACTCAGCAGGTTTTTATATTTATTCATCGCATTCTTTTTACGCAGAATATTAGGTCTAACTATATAGATCAGCATTGTTAACTTTTGCGATTTTCAGCGCTTATGGCGCTTCATTGCCCATTATATTAAGGCTATACACGAATGTATTAGCACGTAACTCATTTAATACATCGCTAATAGAAAGACAATAATATATAAATAATTATTTTCGAAGAGCCGATATAAATCCTTTACGATTTATCTGGCATGGCATACAATACCATTTTTCTCAAACTAAATAACTGGTTACATGTTGTATTATCTAGAATTTAGTTTATGGCGAAAATATTTGTTCTGGAAGATGACAAGGATATCAGAGAAGTTGTGGAATGGCTATTAGTGGCCGAAGATTACAAGGTAGCTTCTTTTGGAAGTATATTAGATTTTATGAGTAGAGATCAAAATGAATTGCCTGATCTGTTTTTACTCGATATTATGTTACCAGATGGATCTGGTCTTAACGTTTGCAATAAGCTTAAGCATAATAGTGTTTACGATCATATCCCTATCATCATTATGAGCGCACATGCAAGTACCGAGCAGGTGAAAATGGGATGCAAGGCTGACGCTTTCATACAAAAGCCATTTGAGCTCAGCCTATTTTTACATACCATTCACAGCTTAATAAATGTTCATCCTTAGTTTCTTGACTTATAAACAGGCTCAGGATTCTCCCATTTAACTAATAGAATAAAACGATTCTCAATTTAAAAAGTTACAAGACAATGCAAAATAAAGATCAGAAGATTAACGAATTGATAGAGCTCAATGACGAACTTGAAAATTATTTTCGCAACACCATTATTCCCCAGCTATTTGTAGATGCAAATCTTGTGCTGCGCAAGTTTACACCTCCTGCAATGAAGCAGTTTAAACTTCATATTAATGATGTTGGCAAATCTATAGGTGATATTAAGGATAACTTTCGTTTCCCAAGTATCATTGATAATATTGACCAGGTAATCAAATCTGGGGAGCTTTTGGAAAAGGAGATCCAAACCACCGATATGCGTTGGTATCAGATGAATATTTTACCCTATATTGTACAGAGTAATAAAAAAACGAATGGCGTAATTATTACTTTCATTGATATAACGTTAAGAATTCGGGATCTTAAGGAACAGGAGAAACTGATTATGGAACACGAATTGCTTTTGGACACTATTTCTCATGATATCAAAACACCATTAACAAGTTTGGGCCTCACCATCGAGATGCTTAAAAAAATACCTGAGAAAGGAATGGAAAAATTTCCCATTTTACTCGAAAAAATTGAGAATGGTCTCTTTAAAATAAAAGGCATAGTAATAGATTTAACCGATTCCAGAAAATCTGATCATCATTACAAAACAGTAGATGAACTATTGGACATTGAACAAATCTTAGAAGATGTTCGATTGACCTTGGCATCACAGATCTTGGAATCGAAAGCTAAGATCAAGCTGGAAATAAACTACTCAGAGATATTCTTTGTGCGCCGAAAGTTAAGAAGCATTATTTACAATCTGGTTAACAACAGCATTAAATATAGGGATTCGGAGCGTGTACCAGAGATCGTTATCAAAACAACTTTAGAAGATGATTATTTCATTATTTCGGTTGGCGATAATGGTCGGGGAATAGCTCAGGAAGATCTTGAGAAAATTTTCAGCAAATATGTGCGAATAGCAAACGATGTGGAAGGCACGGGAGTTGGGCTCCATTTGGTAAGGGAAATAGTTAATTTATCTGGCGGCAAAATCGTTGTGGAAAGTGAGATCGGTAAAGGCTCAACATTTAAAGTCTACCTAAAAAACTAAACATCAAAAGAATAGAAAAATATTTCACTTCGATATCGAATTACAACAACTAGGCCTAATATCATCTGAGTTTAAATTATGTAAACAGTTAAGGTTTTGCTATCAATTAACTTAGATCAGCCAACCTGAGCTTTACATCTACCCTAGCAAAAGAATGTTTCCGTCAACTTTCACTGAATCTATCGGATCGATAACAATTACACCTGCCGAGGTAAGCAAAAATGCAGCGTAAACTCGATTTCCTACTAAATAGAAATCGTTTTTGGCTTTGTAAGTTTTAATTTCCTCTTCACTGAAAACATTAACACTTATTAATAGGAAGAAATAGTGGAAAGGATAATTTTATACTTTAACACAACTAAAAATGAGGTTCAACGTTATTTGAAAAATCGACAGATAAGCTAACTCGTTGTTTTAACATGCCCTAAATAATCTCAATTTTAGCTCATATATTACAAGAAACTAACATTTTCATTTTCTATATTTGCAGCCTTATGCTCCCGTAGTTCAATGGATAGAATTATGGTTTCCGGTACCATCGATATGAGTTCGAATCTCGTCGGGAGCACTAAAAAAAAGAACTGCATTCTAAAAATTAGGATGCAGTTTTTTTGTTATTTAGAAGCAACCTAAAACTTCTTCAATCCTCGATAAGAAATTCCAAAATAAAAAACTGTAATATTCCAATTTAGTTTAACAACTGATCTTTAACAGCTTATGCGATTGGCAAAACGAAGCCACTCACTACAAATTACCTTTCGCTCAATCAAACTACTATTTCACTCATTAGGATAAATCTGCGCTATCAATTTGTGCTTATTTACATTTTAATTGAAAATAGATCATGAATATAGCACAGCGATCCCTCTCAATCTTATGTTGCCTGCTCATGGCTTTACTATTTGCCGAATCTGTAAATGCACAAGATTTCTCGAATATAAAGGATGCAAAACCATTTTCATATTCTGGAAGCATTGAAGCAAGGGGAATGTTTTATAATGCCACTGGTATTCAAAATCGTAGGCGGCCTACAGCGTTTTTGCTAAGTGGCAGTCCTACTTTCGATATTTATGGTCTGCAAATCCCGGTAAACTTTAGCATCAGCGAATCAGATAAATCTTTTACGCAACCATTTAATCAATATGGATTAAGCCCGACTTACAAATGGATTACGCTTCATGCGGGTTATCGAAATGTTTCTTTTTCTCCTTACACTTTGGGCGGCCATACTATGCTCGGTGCAGGTTTTGAACTTAACCCAGGCAAACTAAGAGTTGGTTTTATGTATGGACGGTTAAACAGAGCAACAACCATTGATACCACAAGCCAAGCTTTAGTTCCATTTTCATTCTCAAGAAAGGGATACGCTGCTAAACTAGGGTATGGTTCTGCAGATAATTTTTTCGAACTAAGTTATTTAAGCGCCAAAGACGACGACAATACTAAACCATCTAATTTACCTAATGCATTTGATTTAGTTTCGCCGGCTAAGAATAATGTTTTAGGGTATTCTTTAAAGTTTACCTTCTTTAAAAAACTGTTTATAGAGAGTACGGGTGCGGTTAGTTTGTATACGAATGATATCAATTCTCCAATTAGTATCGATTCGATAAAGAATGATTTTTTACAAAAGGTCAATAACATTTTCACGCTAAACGCAACAAGCGAATACTACACTGCATTTTCTGGTGGAATTGGATATCGAGAAAAGAATTATGGAGTTAAGATAAATTATAAAAGGATTGAGCCAGATTTCAAGACAATGGGCGCTTACTTTTTTAATTCAGATTTAGAGAATTGGACAATTAGCCCTAACGCTAATTTATTTAAGGGAAAAGTTCGAATTAATGGCAGCATAGGTTTTCAGCACGATAACTTAAAAAAACAAAAACGGGCAGAAAACAAAAGGCTTATTGCTTCAGCAAATGCTGGGGTCGAAATTACAAAAGAACTTGGGTTAGATTTAATTTACACCAACTTCTCTGATAACCAAACGCCACAAACAGCTTTGTTTGCAGATTCGTTGCGAATTGTTCAAACCACGCAAACTATTGGCATAATGCCAAGGTACTTTTTGGTTAGACCTGAGGCAACGCATGTAATATCAGCCTCTGCGAGTTTTAATAGTTTAAAAGACTTTAACAATTTTTTTAGTGCACAATCTACCTCAAGAAATATTAGCACCAATCAATACTTTATTAATTACAACATTACCTTCCCTAAAAAGAAGCTTAGTCTGTTTGCTAATTTAAATAACACCAAGCTGAGTGGTCAAAATTTGAAAAACACATTTACTGGTGCTACAGTAGGTGGCAACAAAACTTTTTTAAAAGATAAGATGCAAACCGGATTAAGCTGCACACTAACCAAAACCAATAGCAGTACAGGTTCAGATAGTTTCATTACCAACGCGAATGGAAATTTAGCTTATAAAGTCACGACTAGGCAAAGAGTTGCATTCAACGTCTTTCTTACCAACAATAAATCTAAGGCTGCCAATCCGTTTCAGCCGAATTTTACCGAGACACGAGCTGAGCTGATTTACCAATTTAATTTTTAATCGTATGAAAAATTTTTCCTCATTTAAATGGATTACAATTATTTGCCTGATTTTATTGCAGATCAAGGCAATAGCTCAGGTTAATGTTTCCATTCAGATATTGCCTCCATACCCTACAAAATTTACAGATTACGCTTCAAAGCCTCATTTAATGGTTATTTCCATTACAAATAATTCATCAACCAATCAAAAAATACAATTGAGGGGTACGGTAACTGGAGATAATGGAATTGTAATTCGGGTAAAGCCAGGCTACAGAAGTAGTAGCCCGATAGAACTAGGCCCTGGAGAAGCTAGAATGTTAAATGGCAATGATATTTCCTATTTCTTCAATTATAACCAACTAGAATATTCTGGAATTACACAAAATGAATTTATAAATAAGGGAGGTTTGCCCGAAGGGAGATATCAACTTTGTATTAGAGCATATAATTACGATGATAATAATATTCCATTAAGTGCCGATGAACCTGCAGGCTGTAGTAATTCATTCTCAGTGAGCAGCTTAGAGCCACCAATAATTTTAAGTCCGAGAGATGAAGAAGTAGTTTCTTCTGATGCAGGACAAATTATCCCCTTAAGGTGGAATACACCAGTTGGCACTCCGCCTGGAATACAATACAGGATCCGCATGGTAGAAGTATTGGGAAATAAAAACCCCAATGATGCGATGATGACGGCAAGACAGCCGTATTTTTTCGATAAGGAAGTGATGACTAATATGGAAATTTTTAATCCAGCAAGTCCTCAATTAACTCCAGGCAGGAAATATGCAATGATGGTTCAAGCCTTTGATCCATCCAACAATGCCGTTTTTAGAAATCAGGGCAGAAGTGAAGTAATATCCTTTACTTATGGAAAAGAAAAAACGCAGGAAATAATAGCTAATGTAGTCGCCCCTACAGCACAAACGAGGGTTATTGATTGTAATTGCAAAACCTCGATTGCTAGCCAAACAGCAATGGATGTTAGCAATAAAACGCTCCAAGAAATAGGAACCATTAAGATTGGCGAGTTTGATTTAGTGGTTAAAAACTTAATTAGTGCCAATGCAGATGGACTTACCGGAAGTGGAACTATAAAATTACCAAGTTTTTTAAGTGGTATGCCCATTTTAGTAACCTTTAAGGATGTAAAGATAAATTCAACAAAACAGGTTATTTCTGGTCAGGCAATCGCGGTATTATCAGAGGGAGCTGCTAGTTTAATACCAACCTACGATCCGAACAAACCAAACTCTACATTAAATACTGCAAGTTTGGGTGATTTTAGTAATCAAATGGCCGATCCTCAAAAGCTGTTTAGCAATCTAAATCCATCAGACCAAATTGGGTATAAACTTCCACTAGGGATTGATAATACCATTGGTAACAAAAAGATGGTTCTAGCAATTACACAAATGGTTTTTGATGCCCGCCAAGCTGTATTCGATGCAGGGTTTGTATTAAATATGCCCGATGCCATGCCAAATGTTGCGGCATTGGGTGCTTCAAATATCTGTTTCAACCCATCAGGATTATGCGGACAAGGACGATTATATCTTTCAGAAGATTTGAGTATAAATGTATCTGGAAGTGAAATTTCCTTGAAAGCAAGAAAGAATGGAGCATTACCGACAGATTCTGGCACTTATGTAGTTTTTGATAAGCAGGGTTTTTCGAGGTTACGCATACAGGGAGAATACAGTTTCCCTCAAAACTTGATTAAAGCAAAAGCTGGAGGAGCAGCTAAGGCTACAATAATTGCTGATGCCGTTTCGTGGAACGATTGGATTGCATCAGTAACTCTGCCTGCTTTCCAAATGGCCAACAATACCGATTTTGTTTTCAATCCAACTACACTTTTTTACGATCATTCGGATGCTAGAAATCCGAGCAATATGCCTCAAAATTATCAGGAAAGTAATGTAGCTCAATGGCGAGGGTTTTTTGCTCCAAAATTAGCTGTAGAACTTCCTCCTGTGCTTACGCAAGAGAATGCAAGCACGCTGAGTATTCAATCTCAAAACTTAATTATCGATAACCGTGGCGTAACAGGAAATTTGGAAGCAGTCGGCGTTTTTCTAATGGGCGGTGGCTCTTTATCTACGTGGAGCTGCTCTCTAGATACCGTAAAGGTGAATTTTAAATATAATTCGTTTGTAAACGGACGTATAGCCGGTAAAGTAATGTTACCATTTACCAATCAATCAAAAGCTTCATCCCAACTCCGATATTCAAGTACCATATCTAGCGATGCTAGTGGGCTAAAATATAATTTCACAATTGCGCAAACTAACGAATTAGAGGTGCCAATGTGGTTTGCAAGATTTAAATTGGATAATAGTAAAATTGAGGTTAATGCAGGTACAGGCATAACTACAAGTGCAATGTTAACAATGAATGGTGCGCTATCAATCGTTACCAAAATTCCAATTGTTGGTAAAGTCGACTTTGATTTGGTATCGTTTCAAAATTTAAAATTTGGCACCAAAGATCCATATTTTGAACAAGGAACAGTAACGTTCGGGCAAAGTAGTCCCCCAAAATTTGTTGGCGGTTTTCCAATTACGCTTTCTAAAGCGCCATCATTAGCTACGGGTGAGGCAGGCGAAATTGGCTTGAGTTTCCCAATATCTATTAATTTGGCCGATATGGCAAGTTTGCCAAAGGCAGAGGTTGCATTTAGCGTATTTGGTAAGTTTACATTAAATAAGGGCAAGGTTAGTTTTGGTTTTAGCAGGGTTAGAGCAGATTCTATAACTGTTGAAGGTAAAATAGCATCATTTGATGTAAAAGGTAAATTAGGATTTTTTGAAAACGACCAGAAATGGGGAGATGGTGTTGATGGATTCTTAAAGGTTGGATTTTTAAAAGGTTTTGAAATCACTGCTAGGGGCTTATTTGGTAAACGTGAATTTAATTACTTCTTCTTAGATGCCCGCTTGAACTTGCCAACCCCTGGTATAGTAGTGGGCCCAGGCATTAGCATTTTTGGTTTTGGTGGTGGTGCTTATTATAACCTTATACCTACTACAGATCCTAAACGCTCGGTAAGTTATACCTATACCACTGATCCTGTTAGGAGTTTATACAACCCGAGTAAAGGTTCGTTAGGTTTTAAGGCTGGCGTAAATTTAGGCACAAGCGATGGCACAATGCTATTGATGATGGGTGATTTAGAGGCAACTTTTAACTACGAAAACTTTGCCATGCAGGTATTGAAAATTAATGCTACGGGAGCACTTTTTGCGCCACCACCTGGATTTAGCAATCTTCAGAATGCAATGGTTAAAGCTGGCGCAGATATTTTGTACGATTTTCAGCATAGCGTATTTAGTGCAAAGGCAATTGTTGACATGAATTACTTAGAGATCATTAAGGCGCATTCAGAATTATCTATTCTCTCTGCACCAGATGGTTACCACTTTAAAATTGGTGATGCAGGTACCGAAAGTACATGGACATCCATTGAGATGATGAAAATTTTTAAGGGATCGTTCTACATGAATGTTGGAAATAAGGACATGAGCTATTCTCCTAGGATGGGTAAATTAATGTCTCAAATATTCCCAGGTGGAAATATGGAGAACCCAAGCGGTTTCTTCTTCGGTGCCAAACAGGATCTTATAAATATAGATTTAAGGTTTTTAATCTTTTATTTGAAACTTAATGCTGGCTTTAATTTCGATGTGGCCTTGATTAATACACGAAATAAAAAGATAGAATGCGATGGCGAAACTAAAATTGGTTTAGATGGCTACTATGCCACTGGCAGAGCAGAGGCATACGTTTACGGAGAATTTGGATTATATATTGATGCATGGTTTTTCGAGGGCAAGGTAAGCGCTGGCAGTTTAGGCGTAACGGCAGGTGTAAATGTGGGTTTGCCCAACCCAACTTGGCTAGAAGGCTGGGTTAATGCAAGATATAGTGTATTGAATAATCTCGTTTCGGGAAATATGAGATTCAAGGCAAGCGTTGGGAAAAAATGTACAATAGAAGTTAATCCGTTTGCAGGTTTACCTATTATTTCTGAATTAAAGCCATCGAACGATGAGAAAAAGGTCTCTATACTTTCTGATATGAGTGCGGCCCTAAATTACTATGTAAATAGAGAATTTGAAGTGGCTTCTATTGATGATGATGGCAATGAAAAAAATCTCAAATTCAAAGCTGTAATTAGAAGCATAACCCTTAATGGTGCTGGTTTCTCTGCAAATTACACCAATGATGTAAATGATAATAATGGAGGAAATGCAAAATTATCCTTAAAAAGAGATAAGGAGGCTGTCTTTTTTGGATGGCAAGAGGCATTGCCTGGAAATACCAAAATGGATTTGATTGTAAATGCAGAAGGTTACAAATGGGAAAATAACCGATGGGTATTAATTGCCGGTTCAGGACAAGAAGAGAAAGTAACTTTTACCACAGGTGATTGCCCTAAAAACCTACAAGGAGCCGCAGATGGTGTACAAATTGTTGTTGGAAGCTATCCATTTAAGGGGCAACAATTTTTTACGCCAAAACATGAAAGCCGAGGCTACATTTGGTTAAAACTGGCATTGCCTTGCTTGGCGGCAAATAATCAATCTGGTTCGGCCAGCAGTAAAACCTTGGCGATTTTTAGGTCTTTAACTGATACAATCGAAGTGCCGGTAAGTATGGAGGGAAATAAAATTACTTATGCAATTCCTACCAACTTAAAACCTAGTACAATGTATAGAATGCAAATTGTGCATCGCATTACACCAATGGTGATGACTATGGTAATGGGAAATTTAAATACAAATCTTGGTGGACAGAATGCTGCACCATTATTTATAGGCAATACCAACTTTAACATATCTTCTAATTCGAATCCAAATCCACCAAGCAACAATGCGTTTAACAACGCTGCCCTTGGCGTAACGGTAAACCAAAATTTACAGCAAAGTGCCAATGCTACTACGTTGCAGCTTGGCGATGGAAATACAATAGAAAATGCAGTCAGCAAGGCCTCAGCCAGCATGCGAACCAAAGAAGAAGTGATGTACACGTTATATTTTAAAACGTCTAAATATCAAACATTGGAAGAAAAGGTAAATGCTTTCAACGTAAATAAAAAACTGAATGCCGAGCAATGGAATCTCTCTAATTTCAGTATCAATTCTAGCGAAGAGTTTGATGAGTATGAGTTACAAGGCTGGAATTATCCAGGAGCAGCAGTTAACTACATCATTCCACCACTTTTAGAATTTAGAGAACAACTTCAAACGAATACCTGGATTAATAAACACGTTAGGGAAGTTTCAAGAAATTTTTACATGCTCAATTTATATGCAGAATTTCCGGTAGGTGTAAATTTCGAATATGATATTTTGCCTAAGGTTAAAGAAGCTCGTTTTTGGGATCCGGCACATTATGCTGGTGCACAAACCAGAATAAAGCAGCGTAACGTTACCTCCCCCATTGCAACAAAGAAAGCATTAACACAAGGAGAAACTAAAGATTTTGAGGCAAAATTAAATCCTTTTAAACGCTTTATCGATAATAATGCTGGTTTTATGATAACTACAGGCAACTTTCAACCCACCCTTATCAACCCTAAATAAATAAAGAGATGAAAAAGCACATCATAATTATGGCATCGTCTGTTTTTATTTCTCTTGCCCTGCAAGCACAAATAAAAATGAATAATAATATATCAAAATCGGCATTGAATAGCAATGTTACCGAAAGCATTGTAATAGCAAGCGTAAAAAACACGCAATCTAGCTATGCTAACAATGTAACCGATAATATATCGAGCAGTTATAGCGCAGCCTATTCTGGTTCGGCCTCAAGCGCACTTGTAAATTCCATCAGCCCAATTTCAAGTAGATTTGGGTATTTTTCTCCATTTTATGCAGAAATAATAACAGTTCATGTATACAGCAATTATTATAAAAATGTTCCATTAATTAAATACATGGCCCCATCGGGAGAATATTATAAGGAAAATCCAACAGTTGCTCTATCAATTTTAAGGGATAGAATTTTACCTGCCTACAGATATTTTGTTGATAATAAACCAGGCTATGTTCCTTATCAATATGAGCGGCCTGCAAGCATAAGCATTGATATTGGTGTTACCAAACCAATTCCATTACAAGTTGATCCTGCGAATCAAGCTTATTGGCTGTATAACACCCGATTTGTAAGAACATTTTCATTAACCTATTAAATTTTAAGTTATGCATAAGCTGATTTTTTTTATCTCAACGTTATGTGCATTAGCACTAACCACGAATGCGCAAGAAATTAAACAAAAAGATAGTGTTAAGTATGTAAATAAATTACTGGTGGTTAGTAAATACATCGGCGATTCTGTAGTGTTGCGTTGGACAGCTCCTAATTACCCTCTATGGATGGCGATTAGAAAAGCTGGTGTTGATGTATATCGGGCTGAGCTCAATTTGACCACTAATGCCCTGGAGGGAGAAAAGAAATTAAACACTTCCCTGCTAAAACCCATGACACTGGAGGCTATGAAAAAGCATTTCAAACAAAATGATACAACAGCTGCTATGGCTGCACAAATTTTATATGGAGGGGCGCTAAGTGGTAATCAAACCACAAAAAATTTAGAAAGTTTGGATCTACTTGAGGCAGATCAATCTAATCGTTTTGTTTATGCTACTTATTTGGCAGATTTGTACCCTGCAATTGCCAATGCACTCGCACTAAGGTTTGCCGATAACACAGCTGCTAATGGCAAAACTTATATTTATTACCTCAAATCGGATATTAAAAAGGATAAGGGCTTTGTCCTCGAGGAAAGCGCCACCATGGTTAATACAACCAACCATGTTAAAGCGGAAGTGCTCCAATCTGTAGATGCCATTGGACTTGATAAAAATGTAAGGTTATTTTGGAACAGATTAGAAGGAGATTCTAAATATACGGCCTATCAAATCGAACGAAAAACAGGAAATAAACCGTATTTAAATAGAACAGCTACGCCTTTTGTAAATCCAGATAACCCAAACGATGTTAAGGATGATGAAAGTATTGTATTTATGGATAGTATTCCTCAAAACTATGTTCCCTATTCTTACAGAATAAGGGGTATTACAGCTTTCGGTGAAACTGCAGATTGGACAGAAATTACAGTGAAAGGCAGAGATTTAACGCCACCTGCTGCACCATCAAAAGTGCTTGCCGTATCACAGGGCGGAAAAAAAGTAAAAATCTCTTGGAAAAAACCTTTTAAGGATAAAGATCTTGCTGGTTTTATAATCGGAAGAAGTGAAAACTATGAAGGACCCTATGAACCTGTTGATGAAAAGTTGTATGCTGTTGGAGATACCCTTGCCTTTGACTTAAATGCAAATGTTCATCAACGAAATTTTTACCTGGTATCTTCAATTGATACTGCTGGAAATGCAGCAAGATCGTTACCTACCTACGTGGTAATTGCAGATAGTACCGCTCCAATTAAACCAACCGGCTTAACTGCACTTATCGATTCGTTGGGTGTGGTGAAACTACATTGGGATATGGGAAGAGAAGAAGATTTAGCAGGTTACAACATTTATAGAGCAAATAATTCTAAGGAAGAATTTAGCGTAATTAACAAGGCGCAGGTATTAGATAATAACTATATGGATATGGTTGATGTAAATTCGCTAACCAAACATGCTTATTACAAAATTATAGCTTTTGATAAAACCAATAATCCAAGTGTATACTCTACAATAGTTGAGGTGAAAAAACCAGATTATATTCCGCCTACTGCCCCTCAAATCACCGATTTTTTAACGCAAGAAAATAGTGTAAAAATAAAATTCATGGCCAGTAATAGTAGTGATTTGAAAGAATATTATGTTTACAGAAAAGCAGATACTACTTTCGAGAAGATTGCTACGCTTTTAAAGTCTGATAGCGTATTCATAGACCTTAAACTTCCAGAGAAAGAGATATTATGGTATTCTTTGGTTGCCGTAGATAGTTCTGGTTTACTTTCAGAGCAATCTTTTCCTCAAAAAATATTGTTACCAATTAGAGGTGTCGAACTTCCTAATTTGATGCTTTCAGCTAAAAAGACAGATAAAGGGATTTCCATTTCATGGGATAAAAACATTCCATTACCAATTGGAGCTAAACTTATGCTTTATAAAAGTTATGGTCAGGATCAGTTAGAACAATATACTTTGATAGAAAACCTAAAAGCTGATTTTACAGATGTGGAATTTAGAAAAGGCGAAGCCATTAAGTATGCGTTACGTTTGCAGTTACCAAATGGAAACGTGAGTGTGCTTTCTGCTCCAATAGCAATAACGATGTGAAAGATATAAGTTTATTCCAAGCGTTTAATAATCAAGACTGTTTGATAATCACCAGCTCGTTTAAAATAGAAGTGAACTTCGCAATTGGATTTAAAAATCTCTATATCTGTAACTTCACCCAATACTCCATCGTATTCTAGAATGTCGCCAAGGCTAACTTTCTCAAGCTCGACTAATGGGCTACTTTGGCTTATTGATCTCCACATGGATTTTCGGTTTTCAATAATGATGCCTATTGCTACACTTCCTAAAAATCGGGTATTTTTACGGTATAGAAATGCGTTAACGTTTTTGAGTTAGCGCTTAAAGTTCGAATTCCTCAATTTTGATATTTCGGTAATATAATTCTGCACCTTCCGATTGAAGCAGTATTCTGCCATCGGATACACTTAACCTTTCGCCTTCGTTAACCACCACGCCGTTAACAATAAACTGGACTTTACCATTCATACAAATTAGCTCAAGTGCATTCCATTCTCCTTTTGGGCGTTCAGCATCTTTCTTTTTAGTAATCCTCGCATAATCCTTTGGCTGGGTTTGCAATCCATCAACATAGCCAGTTACATTGTCAATTAGCCAAAGATCACCAACATCGCCTTCCTGTATCTGAAACTCCGCAGACTTAGGCCAAATTCTATTATCATGCTCATTAACATAAAAACAAATTCCTGCATCTCTCCGATCGTTTTCTCTTGGCGAAAACTTTTGCTCGCCCCATTTAAATTCAATTAATAGTCGGAAATTTTTATAACTTTTATTCGTAGCGATGTAACCAAATTCCTCACCAGTAACGTGAATAAGGCTATCTTTTACAGAGATTACATGCTTAGGATCATTATTTAAACCCCGCTTATCGATATATTTTGACCAGCCAACAAGATCCTTTCCATTAAATAGAGGCTGTAGCTTATTTCTTTGAGCATATACAGAAATGCTGAAAAAAGATATTGTCAAAATAAAAAGTAATCGTTTGAAAATTTGTTGAATTTTTAAAATCATCATTATCTCGTTTTAATAATAGGGTAAGGTAACAAAACATATCTATCTCGCTACAAGCCAGAAACAATACAAATTATTATAATGTAGCGCCGTCTAAATTTTTACGCTTTAATTCTAATTTGGCACTCCAAACCTGAGCAATTGCTTCTGTTTCAGTAGCAGGGCCTTTAGTTCTTTATAATCTACCTCTTGCACCGATGTTTTTTTAGCTATGGCGAGCACTGCAGCTGTGGCAGCAGATTCTCCTAAAATCATAAAAACGGGCTCCATCCTTACCGAACCATAGGCAATGTGCGATGCGGAAAGGCACACTGGAACCAAAAGGTTTGTACATTGCTGTTGCTTTGGAACGATAGCCCCATAGGAAATTCCATACGGCGCTGGCGCCTTCACCCCGATATCTCCCTCATTTTGAACAAAGCCTTCAGTAGTAATATACCTTTGTACATTATGCGAATCTAACGCATAAGAGCCCATGGCAATGGGAAAAGGTACAGATCTTTTTCCTAGCACTTCATTTTCAGTCATCACATAATCAGATATCATGCGCCTTGCTTCTCGAACATAAATCTGATAGGGCCAATTTTCATTATCCTTAAATTCATCCTTTGCAAGCCCCCAAGTATTTAGTTTTTGCTGGAGGTCTTTGGGCACTCTTTGGTCGGTGCACATAAAGTACATTAGCCCTTTCTGGTAATCTGCATGCGCCTTTATAATTTTATTTCTTTTTTCGTAAACAGCCTCAGGATAATCATAGTTCATCCCAATAAAATCTGTACTAAACGGGCCGTGGTTGTTCGTATCAGTTTTGTGGTTGGGCAGTGGGTCATATTTATTAAAAAGTGCTCTCCATCCGCTATCAAATACACGGATCAGCAGTTCGTAATCTTGCGGATTATAACGATCGGGCTTTGGAAAAGCTATCCTATTTTCAGTTTTGTTGGTCAGGCACATCCTAAAACAGTAGGCTTGAAGCTTTTTGTCTTCCGCACCGTTAATTCCGATAGGCGTACTGTTAATCTCTGGGAGAAATCCGCTATTAGGATTCCCAGGGATTTTATAAGGATCTATGGCTTTTGCAAAATGGTGTTCATGCTGAAAAACCATTGCTTGCACACCGTTCCATGTTTCGCCGTAACGGCTATTTGGTTCTCTCCCTACATGATAGGTTATGCCAGCTGCTGCCATTAAGTCTCCTTCGTAGGTTGCATCTATAAACACCTTTCCCTGGAATTTTTCCCCATTAAGCATTGAGATTTCTGTAATCTTACCTGCTTTCATCTTCACACCAGATGCTCTATTAAGCCAACTATTTCTGAATACACGAATGTGGTTTTCCTTAACAAAATCCTCCATTACTTTTTCGGCAACATGAGGTTCAAAAATCCACATGGTTCGGTCTTTACCATCAATAGCGGGAGTTCCTTGTCCCTTGTTACCGTACTCACTTTTACGTTGCCATTTCCAAGCTGAATCTTGCTGATAGTGGAGGTAGACACGGTGGTAAAATTCTCTAGCGAGACCTCCAATCACGCTCTTATTTCCTGTATCAGTAAATCCGAGACCAGAAGAAGAAAGCCCACCTAGGTGATTATCGGGAGAAACCACGATCACTGAGCGGCCCATCTTTGTTACTTGCACCGCAGCGGTAATTGCAGCGGCAGTACCACCATAAATGATTACATCAGCCTTTTGCGTTTTAACAATTGCTTGGGCAGCGGCATCTAAACCGACTGAGAATATTGCGATGGCGAGAATTATGAACTTTAAGGATGATCCGTAATTTCGCTTAGAAATCATCATTAAAAACCTAAGGCCATAAAGAATTAGCAATTGTACATGCTGCTGAATGGTTAAGGATTTTTTATCTCCATCCTTTAAACCCTTACGCACTTTAATATTATTATTTGCCATATCTCTATGGTAAATATAATAAATTCTAGCTTAGTCATTACTCCTACCAATTACATCAATTTCATCAAACTATTTATCGATTAGAGGAATTAGACAGCAGCAAAAAGAAGTTAATCATGAATTATTAACTATCCTAAACATAATCGATACAAACTTGATCTAATTTCACGCAAAATAATTTTTGTGTGTTTTATAAAAGATAATTATCGAGAAAGGAAATCTGCAAAAATATTTTATCACTATCTTCGACGCCATCCGAATTAGACTTATGAATCAAACCGTACCCGCATCCCTACTATCATCAAAACCGCATTTTGAAATTTTGGATGGCCTCCGTGGTTTAGCAGCTGTAGCCGTAGTGATTTTTCACTTCATGGAAATTGCCGTACCAGATTATAAAGATAATTTTATTGCTCATGCTTACTTAGCTGTAGATTTTTTCTTTTGCCTTTCTGGCTTTGTGATTGCTTATGCTTATGACCAGAAACTAAAAAGCATAGGTTTAATAACTTTTTTAAAACTCAGACTTATCCGCCTGCATCCCTTGGTTATTATAGGCTCAATTATTGGGATTGTTGCGTTTGCGTTCGATCCGATGAGTAATCTTTTTGCTACCTATGAGGGTAAAAGTTTTTGGATGTTTGTTGCTTCTTGTTTAATGATCCCATATCCACTTGTTCATGAGCGGTATTTTAATTTCTTTCATTTAAACCCGCCAACATGGTCACTTTTTTGGGAATATGTAGCAAATCTTTTCTATGCTTTCTTTTTAATTAAGTTAAAAAATAAAACATTGTGGTTGCTTACAGCAATTGCTGCAATATTACTGGCGTATGAAGCTTATAAATCAGGCAACCTTTCTGTTGGCTGGGGTGGCGATAATTTCTTCGGAGGTGGGGCAAGAGTATTTTACTCATTCGTTGCAGGTATTTTAATTTATCGTTCCAACTGGAAGATCCCTTCAAAACTCGGCTTTGCTTCGATCGGAATACTTTTAACATTGGTTTTTTTGATCCCTTACTCAGAAAAATTTAATTTCATAGTAGAGCCAGTAGTAGTTATATTTTTTCTTCCATTAGTTATTGCATTGGGCGCTGGGGCTAGCTCAATAAAAAAATCAACATGGATTTGCCGGTTCTCAGGCGAAATTTCTTATCCACTTTACATGGTACACTATCCTTTCATTTGGCTATTTATGAGTTATGTAGAAAGTAAAAAACCTATAATGAATGAGATGATTATTGTAATGGCGGTTGGTGTTGTGGCATTAATCATATTCGCTTATTTAGTTCTCATCCTAGTTGATATTCCAATCCGCAAACAACTCAAAAAGAGAATGGAGGCCAGATAAAAAAGCTATTGTTTAGGTTTTAAAATTTAAATCGACAGTATTATATCACTGTCAAATTATTATTAGCGCCCTAGCTGATAACAGCAATAACTTCTACAGACATGACCATCTAAAGAAATAATTTTCAAGATATTAAAAATATTTAAGCGTATAAATACCGGAATTTATAGCAATTTAAAATATTATATTTTACTTTTCATTGCAACATATTATATTCACAACAATAAATCAAGTATTCAATGAGGGCGTATCTATGGGATGATAGCGCCCTCTATTTTTCCCAATCTAGGTGCATTAGATTGGATTAAACATGAGCTTTTTCTCGCTATTAATTTAGAAATACGTATTCGATTATATTGCTGAAGCATGATAGGATAAAGATTATAAATGATGTTACCTATTAAAATTAGCACTGCCGCAGTATAGTTCTTGTTAATTACTGCCAACAAATCACTTAAGGCAAAGAACATTAGGCAGAAAAGATGAAATCGCTCATACATAGTTGTTTTATTCAGCAGCTTCTCGTAAGAATTCTTTTTTGTCATCTTATCAGTGTTCGGAGTTTGTCTATAAAAATTATTAACAACATCGCCATCTTGAACAAATCTTCGAACTATCCGAATGCCAAATCGCTCATATAGTGCTCGGTTGATGCTGATTTGATATAAGCTTAATTTGAAACAAGCCATTACTAATCTTAACAAAATAAAAACAGAAAATAGCAAGGGATCCCAGTAAACATACCAATACCAAACGATGATGCTAAAACCTAATATTGTCCAGAAAATATTTATTAGCTGACTAAAAAAAACTTTCATCTGGATTAAAAATACAGTTTATGACTGGGGTATGAAGAATTGAGAAACCTACTTGACAAAAAAAAAAGATCAATATAGATGAAGTGTTTTAATATTTATCATTCAAACAAATCTAATTGCTTCTAATTGTGGAGTTTTTAATATGTGATTACAGTTCGTTGAGGTAAGTAGCAGGAAGTATAAGTACAGCGATGGTGCCTGATTTTCCATCCTCGATAACTTCCTTAATTTCAAAAGAAGCACTTGCGGCAGTAGTAAGTGCATTAATAGCCTCAATTCTTTCTTCAATACCTTTTATGGCTAACGACTTTTGTTTCAATAGGTTATTTACTTTTTGGCGTTTTGCCTTATCTAACCCAATTCCATTGTCTGTCACTGTAAACCGGACCACATCATCGTTTTGTGTAAGTGTTACCGTAACCAATCCATCAGCTTCCGGATAGTTTCTTAAACCATGATGAATAGCATTTTCTATCAATGGTTGAAACAACATAGGTGGTACAGATAGCCTGCTCATATCTATATGCTCATCATACCTAAAGCTAAAGGCGAATTGGTTGCTAAATCGAACGGCTTCCAATTCTGTGTACAACTTAATCGCTTTCCATTCTCTATCGGCTGGCACTAAACTTTGGGTAGAATTCTCGAGTACCAACCGACAAAGGCTGGCAAATTTTTGCACCATTAAACTGGCTTGCTTAGCATCATTATCAACAATAAAAGATTCTATTGAATTGAGGACATTGAAAATGAAATGCGGATTCATTTGAGCCCTTATTGCGGTTAATTCACTCTCTACAAGTTTCTGTTTAAATAGTGATTCGGTGCGAATAAAATCGATCCTTTTTCGAACGATGAAAGTTATTATTGCTACAATAGTCAAGGCAACAAAAATCTCAAAAATTAAGGTTTCATACCAATGCGGCTGAACGGAAATGTGTATTTTTTCTTCTTTACTAAACACATTGTCATTATTACTTCCTTTGATAAATAAGGTGTAGCTACCCTCAGGTAGGCTCCCTAGAGCAATATCACCATTTTTAACACGCTGCCAATGAGCGTCGTTTCCAAATCGATAGTAATAATTGTTTTCTTGGGGTGCGGTGTAATTTGCCACTGAGAAATGAATGTTAATAAGCTTGGTACCAGGAGCAAGCGTTATGTTTGTTGCCCCGCCTTTAAAGCCTACCAATTGTTTTTTCCCATCTGCACTTACACTCATTAATACCACTTTCGGCACCATGGTATTTGTTTTTACCCGGTATGGATTAAAACGGGTTACGAAACCACTAAAACCTAGCAAAAAATTCCCTTGACTATCTTTTTCAAAAAAACCGTGCCCTTCATATTGAAAAGGCAAGCCGTTATTAATATTAAAAAAAGTGAATTTCTTTTTTCGATCGTATTTTATTATGCCCTGTTGCGACGGTATCCATAAATTACCTAACGAATCCACCAAAATCCGTTTGAGGTAATTTTCTGGTAGCCCCATTTTTGAGTTAATCAATAAACCAGTTCCTGTAGTTTTATTAACTTTAACTAAACCAACATCAGATACTGCCCATATTGTATTGTCTTTATCTTGCGTTAAATCGGTAACCCATGTAACGGTAACCTCCTTACCACTAATATCTCGCACCACAACTTTCTTAAACAAATCTTGTTTTGGTAAATAATAGCTAATGCCACGGGTTGCACCCACCCAAAGCACATCATTTTGATCGAGATAACACGCATATACCACTCCATCTATTTTTTTTCCATCGGGCCGGTAATTCTTTAAAAACCTACCTTTTATTGGGTCGAAAATATAAATCCCATTTTGTCGAGCCCTGAGCCAAAAAAGTCCATCCTTTCTTTTATATATTTTAGATATCGCAAGATTAGCTTTGTTGCTTAAATCTACATTAGGTAGAAAATAATGGTCGTATTTGTTCGAGGTTTTCTTAACCAAACCAGAATCGGTGCTAAACCATAAACTTCCTTTTGCATCTTTGTAAATGCTGTTAACCGATTTACTGAGGTTGCTTTTAGAAAATGCTGGTATCTTTTCAAAGTGCTCCTTTAGATTCCATTTTTGATCGTAAACATAAACTCCCTTTGCAAAGTATCCCGTAAGGTAAAATTTTCCATTTGCCTCCAACATGTTATTTGGTAAGCCAAAAAGCTTCGGGTTAATGAAGCCTGATTGCTGGTAAAGTGGAAGATTCTCGAAATTTTGTAAATAAGGATCAATGATATTGATTCCTTCATCTGTTGATAACCAAAGTCTATTCTGCTTATCTTTTGCGATGTGATAAATCGTGAAGCCTTTTAATGATGATGGATTTAAATTATCGAAACGATATTCCTTATAACGATTGCTTTTTAAATCTTGCAGAACAAAACCGCCTGCAGCACCAATGCAAAGCCAATTTTGCTGCTCATTATCAGTCCATTCGGCAATATCAAAAATCTTGGTATCACGTTCCTTAAAAAGTGATGGGATTAATGTTTCATAAATTTTGGAATCAGGCGCAAACTTTTTGATACCATCTCCAGTTGCACCCATATAAATTTTACCATTACTAGCTTGATGAAAGGCGGTATTGAGATTTGAGTTACCTTGACTATAAAGCTCTAATTTTTGTTCTTTTTCATTAACAAGATAAATACCAAAGGCACTTAGCGCCCAAATTCTATGTTTATTATCTTCCTTAATTACAGTAAAGGTATTATGATAATGATTTGGATCTGGCAAATTAACAGCTGGGGCTGTATAGGTAATAAATTGCTTGGTTTTAAAGTTAAACCGTTGCACACCGGCCCAAGTTGCCAACCATAATTGCCCCTTACTATCTAAAAAAGGATAACATTTTTCATTTGTAGACAAACTATTTTTATTGCCCTCTTGGTGGTGATAATTTACAGATTTTCCAGTGTTTGGATCGAAGTGTGACAACCCATTTAATGTACCTAACCAGAGGTGGTTATCGCGATCGCCAACAATATACTCTATGGCATCATTAGCAATGGAAGTACTATCATCATCGTTATGATGATAAACCGCAACTCCCGTTCCATCGTACCTATTTAAGCCCTTAGAGGTTGCAATCCAAACGATACCATTATTTGCAATGTAAACGCAACGGATGGCATTAGTGCTTAAGCCATCTTTTACGGTAAGTTGATTGAACTTTAAGGCAGGAAATTCTTGCGAGCTGGCAACCAGACCAAAAACCATCAAGGCAAAATAGATAAACCAACATTTCATGCCTAATATTATGATGCTTAATTGTTTTTTAAAAAGTTTAATTTACTGATTCTCTTTGAGGTACTAGAATAATCTTTTCATCAGTTCATCCTTTCTAAGTGAGGAAACTTCTACCTCTGCCCCATCAACAAACTCCAGTGTTCCGCCGTCTCCCTTTCTATATTTCACTACATAATCTAAATTGACAATTACCGATCGGTTAATGCGCATAAAATGTTCATCATCGAGCATGTTTTCATATTCCTTTAATGTTTTAGATACCACGATCTTTCTAGAATCTGCTAAGATAAACACACTGTAATTGCTCATGGCCTCTACCCTGGTAATGTTCGATCGTTCTACCAGATAAACCCCTTCTGCTGTGTTTAGCGCCATTCGGTGACTTCCCAATTTCGCAACCTTTTCGTTCCTTACAACGGGTTTATCGGCAACACGCTTTCGCAGTCTTCCAACTGCCTTTTGCAATTCTTCCTGATCAACGGGCTTTAAAAGATAATCGACTGCACTTAAACGCAGCGCTTCGAGGGTATAATGATCAAAAGCAGTTGTAAAGATCACCTCAAAGCTAAAAGTGCCCAAACTTTCGAGGAATTGAAAACCATTTAAACCAGGCATTTCAACATCTAAAAAAAGAACATCTGGTTTTATTTCCTCCATTGCAGCAAGTGCCAGTATTGGATCGTTAAAAACTGCCGAAACTGATAAAACCTCAGCAAATTCCTCAAGCTTATGACTTAATAATTTACTGCCCCTAATCTCATCATCCAATATAACTGCTCTTAACATTGTTTAGGATTTGGTCTTAAATTTCGTTTATTAAATCTGTCAATACAAATCATATTAAGGTTTAATTTAAATCACCTTTTTTGTTGCAATACCATTATTGATTTGAATGGAACCTGCATAACCCCCATCATGATTAAAGGTAAATAAGCATTAAAAAGAGTTTACATTTTTAGTAACCTAGCAGAATGTATGTTTAGATGAGTGAATGTATTATCTAAATGAGCGAATATAAATGGTATCGATTGGTAAAAAACAAATTGGATATTTTTAAAATCACTAAGAGTACCAGAAGAAGAAATTTAGTAAACGAATTGACTATTAAAATGCACTTACAACAGCTTACAGTCATTGCTTATTAAATCTATATACGTAACCTATTTATGTAAAGTAAAAAACATACTAAGTTATAAGACAGATTCTTACCAAACTGTAAATTAAATTTAAGATATAGTAATTATTTGTAAGATATTTTTTATTTTCACATTAATTATACGCCCTAACATGAAAAAAATCTTAGTTGCAATAAGTTCGATCCGGCTTATTCCTCATATCATTCTTTTAAACCTCAGCAGCCAAAGATTGGGCATAAAATATGAAATCGATAGGTGGCTAAAGTTAAGTCAAATTGATGAGGGTGTACAAATTGGCTTTCTGTACCTAATGACGTTTTATCCAGAATACAGAAATTTATTTTATTACAGAATTGGGCACGTTTCCTTAGCGCTAAATTTTTTATGCCCAAGAATGGATACACTATTTATCTCTACAAAAAGTATTGGATATGGACTATTTATCCAGCACGGTTTTGCAACAATTATTGCGGCCAAATCCATCGGAAAAGATTGTTGGATCAATCAGCAAGTTACCATTGGCTTTAACGATGCAGAATCACCAGTTTTAAACGATAATGTAAATATAAAGGCTGGCGCTAAAGTTATCGGAGATGTATCCATTGGAAGTAATTCTACAGTTGGTGCCAATGCAGTTGTGGTAAAGAATGTACCAGAAAACTGTGTTGTTGTTGGCGTACCGGCTTATATTATTAAAAGAAATGGTGTAAAGGTAAAACATGATTTACCATCAAGACCCATTTTATCGGAGGAAGATCCGTTGTATGGCTTGATAAATAAAACTTGGTAGATTGATTTATTATATCAGGCTCAGATTTCTATATTAAGCCAAATCTATTTTTAACTCCAGATTCCCCACAAATTTTATTTTCTTACCATACATCAAAAATTCTCTACCCCCAACTTATTAACTTTGCTTCATAAATTTTAGCAATTATGGAATTAGGTATAGGTATGTTCGGCGATTTGCAAATCAATGCAAAGGGAGAAATTCAATCCGCTCAACAAAGACTTCAGGAAATTATAGAAGAAATTAAATTGATGGATGAAGTTGGATTAGATTTCTACGGAATCGGTGAGCACCATCGTCCTGATTATGCGGTATCGAGTCCTGAAATTATTTTGGCAGCGGCAGCAACGGTGACCAAAAACATTAAGTTGAGCAGTGCGGTTTCGGTTTTGAGTTCATCAGACCCTGTAAAACTTTACCAAAATTTTGCAACAGTAGATTTGATTTCAAATGGCCGAGCAGAATTAATGGCTGGTCGCGGAAGTTTCATAGAATCTTTTCCCTTGTTCGGTTACAATCTTCAGGATTACGATGAACTTTACGAGGAAAAATTAGAGCTGCTTTTAAAAATCAATAAAGAGCCTAAGATTACCTGGAAAGGGAAATTCCGTCCTGAATTGGTCGATCAAGAGATTCTGCCTCGAGCTGTTAATGATAATTTAAAAATCTGGGTGGCTGTTGGCGGAACACCTGAATCGGTTGAAAGAGCTGGTAGATTAGGTTTGCCAGTGATGTTTGCCATCATTGGCGGACAACCCACTCAATTCAAACCACTATTCGATTATTATAAAAAAGTTTATCAGGCTTATGGGCATGATATTAATAAATTCGAAGTCGGTGTTCACATGCACTCATTATTCGGCGAAAACAGTCAGGAAGTTTCAGATTATTATTTCCCGTTATACTCGGCACAAATGAATAGAATTGGAAAAACCCGTGGTTGGGCTCCTTTCCAAAGAAACCAATTTGAGGCTGGGAGAAGCAGCAATGGCGCTTTAATTATTGGCGATGCAAACGAATCAGTAGATAAAATTTTAGCAATGGAGGAAACTTTTGGTTTAACCCGCTTCTCTGCCCACATGGATGTTGGTGGACCATCACACGCAGCCATGATGAAATCGATAGAAATTTTCGGGAATAAAATTGCGCCTGAAGTTAGAAAAGCATTAAAAAATTAGTCTAAACCATACTCTTATGCCTCGGTTCATATCTTCACGAATCGAAACAAATTGATTAGTTCGTGAGGATACAAACCAAGGCAGAGGAATAAAATTACGCCTGAAGTTAGAAAAGCATTAAAAAATTAATCTAAACCATACTCTTATGCCTCGGTTCATATCTTCACGAATCGAAACAAATTAATTGGTTCGTGAGGACACCAACCAAGGCAAAGGAATAAAATTACGCCTGAAGTTAGAAAAGTGTTGAAAAAAATAATTTAAGCCTTGCTCTTGTGCCTCGGTTCGTGTCTCCACGAATCGAAACAAATTAATTAGTTCGTGAGGACACAAACCAAGGCAGAGGAATAAAATTACGCCTGAAGTTAGAAAAGCATTAAAAAATTGATCTAAACCATACTCTTGTGCCTCGGTTCGTATCTCCTCGAATCGAAACAAATTAATTGGTTCGTGAGGACACAAACCAAGGCAGAGGAATAAAATTACGCCTGAAGTTAGAAAAGCATTAAAAAATTAATCTAAACCATACTCTTATGCCTCGGTTCATGTCTTCACGAATCGAAACGAATTGATTGGTTCGTGAGGACACAAACCAAGGCAGAGGAATAAAATTGCGCCGAGTTAGAAAAGTGTTGAAAAAAATAATTTAAGCCTTGCTCCTTTTCAGTAATTGTAGAAAAGTATCTTGTGCCTCGGTTCGTATCTCCACGAATCGAAACAAATTAATTAGTTCGTGAAGACACAAACCAAGGCAGAGGAATAAAATTACGCCTGAAGTTAGAAAAGTGTTGAAAAAAATAATTTAAGCCTTGCTCTTGTGCCTCGGTTCGTGTCTCCACGAATCGAAACAAATTAATTGATTCGTGAGGACACAAACCAAGGCAAAGGAATAAAATTGCGCCGAGTTAGAAAAGTGTTGAAAAAAATAATTTAAGCCTTGCTCCTTTTCAGTAATTGTAGAAAAGTATAAACATAACAGCCGACGCAAATACCTAATAAGCTTTCGAGTAATGCAAAAATTATCATTATCGAAGTCAGGATTAAGGCAGCGGTAAAAAAGTTAAATATAAATGTCGCGGTAATCAAGAGGCAAAAAACAAAGCCCATGGTTGCCGCGAATTTTTTAGGTGCTAAATCTGTCATCTTAGGCTTTAAATTCAAAGCTTTCGAAATCTTGATGGCAATGATTTTCAGCAAACTAAACTTCCCCGAGGTAAAAGCCCTTAAGGCAAAATCGATAGTCAGAACCAATATTGCCCAATAATTTGAATATGAAATACAGCCGATTGCGATCAAAGCAACTATAAAAGCTACAATTCTCACAACATTTTCATTCACTCTTTCAGCTGATATTGGGCAGGATAATTCCATAGAAATTTATTTAAATCAAAAATAGAGAACTCACCTATTTATTAACCAACATTTTGATAATTTTACATCTATAAAGTAATTTGATTATTTAACGAACTCAAAATCTCCACAGTAATGCGAACTAAAAACGCCTTAGTTATTACGCTTATCATCCTTATTTCAGCAACGGTTTCATGCAAAAATAGAAGTCAGCAAATCGATCTGGTTCAGCAAGCAAATTTCGATCAAGCCATTATTGCTGATCTACCCGCTTATAAAAACTTGAATGATTTGATTATTAAACATATGGATACGATCATAAATTATAGAAGCGCTCAAATCGATCATCCCGAAGACATTGAATCGTTTGATTTCTTACACGACGATGAAAAAGAAAATCATTTTATTCAAAAAAACATTAACTTCAGTAACATGCCAGGATTTATACTTCCAAAACTTGAAAGTGCATTTTATGCAATCAAGAAAGGAAAAATAAGCGGTTTTAGCATCACCCGGAAAGGAATGATTGACATGTCGGTAGAGCATACATACGATCAGAAAACCAATTGCGACACTTATGGAAGCCTAGTGTGGAATATGCCAAAAGATTTACCAATTTCAGCGACGGCAAAAGACACCCTTTTAGCCAATAACTGTAGATATATTGTTCATGTTGTAAAACGCGGAAACCCATAATATACCCTCCTCTTTTCACAGGAACCCATGTTATATTTTACTCAATAAAATATTTTCCTTAACCTTGTAGAATTCATCCCTATATTTAATAACGCAAATTACGCATCAACAATATAGAATGGATAATTCCGAACAGTTAAACCTGCTTTTAATTAGGCTGGAGAATTTATTACTTAGACAACAAGGTTTCGAAGCTGAAATTGAAGCTTTAAAACAACAAGTTAAAGCACTCCAATCTGGAACAAGTCACATTGTTGAAGCGCAAAAAGTGCCTCCTGTTGTAATTGCGCCTCCGCCAAGAAATACTCCGCCAGGTGCAATAAATCAAAATACCATTGCGCAGCAACCAGTTCCAAGCCCATTTCCACCACGAGTAAATCAACCGCAAAGCAATTTTGCCGATAAGTTTAAGCGTGAAAACATGGTTAAATCCGATTTTGAAAAGTTTATCGGAGAAAATTTAATCAGTAAAATCGGAATCCTGATTTTAATTCTTGGTGTGGGTATTGGTGCAAAATACGCTATCGACCATGATATGATTAGTCCGCTAACCAGGATAGTTTTAGGCTATGCAGTTGGTGCGGGTTTAATGGCTTTTGCCATCAAATTAAAAGAGAAATACGAAAACTTTTCGGCGGTTTTAGTGAGTGGCGCAATTGCCATTATGTACTTTATTACTTATGCGGCCTACGATTTCTATTCGCTCATTCCACAGGCTTTAGCATTTATTTTGATGGTTGTTTTTACATCATTTACAGTGGTAGCAGCCATAAAATACAACAAACAGGTTATCGCTCATATCGGTTTGGTTGGCGCATATGCAGTTCCATTTTTACTGAGTGATGGTTCTGGAAAAGTTGGCGTGCTGTTTACGTACATGGTCATCATTAACATCGGAATTCTAATTTTGAGCTTCAAGAAATACTGGAAACCTTTGTTTTATGCCTCTTTTGGTTTAACCTGGTTAATTTTTGTTTCGTGGCGAATGGACTTAGGTTCAGACAATAAATTCTTTGGATTATCATTACTCTTTTCGACCTTATTCTTCCTCACGTTTTACATGACCAACCTCGCTTATAAGGTAACCCGAAAAGAAATTTTTGGCTTCAGCGATGTAGTTATTCTACTTTTAAATTCATTTATTTATTACGGAATCGGTTATTTCATCCTTTCAGAAAACAAGAATAGCGTAGAATTATTGGGCTTGTTTACACTTGCCAATGCCGTTATCCACTTTGTGGTAAGTTTAATTATCTATAAAAAAGAACTAGCCGATAGAAATCTTTTCTACCTGATTTTGGCAATGGTAATAACTTTTATTACTATCGCCGTTCCTGTTCAACTTAATGGCGGTTGGGTAACAATTTTCTGGACGGTTGAGGCCGCAGTGCTATTTTACCTGGCTCGGGTTAAAAACATTGCGATTTACGAGAAGCTATCTTTTCCATTGATATTTCTGGCATTTCTTAGTTTGCTACAAGATTGGACCAGCTACTTTGATTACTATGGCAACGATTCAGCAATCACACCAATATTAAATGTTTGCTTCTTAACCGCTTGTATTTTCATCGGAAGTTTTATCTGGATGTTCAGCGTGAGCAAAAAAGAAACCGAAAAGCCTGCCGAATGGCCTTGGATGAGGCAGATTTTGAGTTACGCTATCCCATCAATCTTGCTTTTAACCGTTTATGTAACGTTTAGATTAGAGATTTCTAAATACTTCGATAATCTGATACAATCCACAAGAATTACAATGCATCCAAGAATTGGTACTGATGACCCGAGCTATGAGTTTAATTACAATTATGACACGCTTAAAACTGCCTGGATTTACATTTATACACTGTTTTTTGCTTCAGCATTAACTTATTTCAATATTAAAAAATTGAAGAATAGCGAACTCGCAATTGCAAATTTGATTATCAATTTATTGGTTGTGGTGCTATTCCTTACTCATGGACTTTACACTTTAAGCGGGCTTAGAGATAATTATTTATTTCCAGATAGCAAATACTTCAGCATCAGTTCTTTCAATATTGGCATAAGATATATTTCAATGGCCTTTTTTGCGTTGCTGATTGTTCAATGTTATCAATTACAAAAATCAGGTCTGCTTAAAAAAGATTTCAAAACCATGTTCGATTACCTTTTGTATATTTCCATTTTATGGGTTATTAGCAGCGAGTTAATTAACATTTTGGAATTATCGGACACCCAAGAAAGTTATAAATTGGGCTTGAGTATTCTCTGGGGCGTTTATTCATTGTTCTTAATCGGAATGGGATTAGCGAAAAACAAAAAACACTTGCGCATTGGCGCAATGGTTTTGTTTGGTATTACGCTTATCAAACTATTCTTTTACGATATTTATTCTTTAGGCACAATCGCAAAAACCATCGTTTTTGTATCATTAGGTGTGCTTTTGCTCATCATTTCATTCCTTTATAACAAATACAAACATTTAATTATTGATGATGTTAAAGTTGAAAATTAACCTGCTTTTATTGCTTTTACTAAGTATTGCTATCGCAAAAGCACAAACCAATACCTACAAATTTAAACGAGATATAACTGGTGTAAATTCGGTTTGGCACAGCATGAAACTGCCAGACCAATTGTATAAAAATGCGAATGCAGGCTTTGAGGATTTAAGGATTTTCGGCATCAACGGAAAAGATACCATTGAAGTTCCGTATCTCTTAAAGCAACGAGCTTATAAGGTTAATACCAAGGAAAGTGCCTTTAAACGAATCAACCAAAGTTCAAATCCAAACGGTTATTATTACACTTTTCAATCTGATGCAACGAATACCATTAACCAGATTAATTTATCTTTCAAGCAAGGTAATTTCGATTGGCAAGTAACACTAGAGGGCAGTAATGATAACCAAACATGGTTTTCAATCTTGAAAGATTACCGTATCCTTTCTATCAAAAATGATGATACCGATTATCAGTTTACCAAATTGAGTTTCCCTGATTCAAAATATCAGTATTTTAGAGTTGCATTGAAAAGTCCTGTTCAACCTGAATTATTGGAGGCAAAAATTTCGAAAACCGATACCATAAAAGGAACCTACCAAGATGTAAAGTATAAAACTTTTGATATCAAAAATGATGCTACTATCAAGGAAACTGTCATTGATGTTGTTTTAGAAAATCCCGTTCCACTATCCTATTTAAAACTGAATGCGCAAAGTGATTTCGATTTTTATCGTTCGATTAAAATTGAATATGTAACCGATAGTTTCAAAACTGATAAAGGCATCCAATACAACTATGCCAATCTTTACGAGGGCACAATTAGTTCATTGGAAAAACCTGAATATCATTTCGAAAACACCATTACATCGAGGTTAAAAATTACTGTTCAGAACAATGATAACAAGCCGCTGCGACTAAGCGGATTGGAACTTAAAGGCAATGTTTACGAAATAATTGCCCGTTTCGATAATCCCAAATACACTTACGCTTTGTATTATGGAAATGAAAAAGCGACATCGCCAAGTTATGAGATTGAGAAATTTGAGAGTAAAATCCCTGCAGATTTAACTTCTGTAACTATCGGGCATGAACAACATAATCCTGCATATTCTATCATAGCTGAAAAACCATTATTCGAAAATAAAGCCTGGCTTTGGGTTTTAATGGCAGTTATTATAGCATTGTTGGGTTGGTTTTCATTTAAAATGTTGAGGAATTAAAAATTAGTATAATGAGTTTTTTGAAGAAAATATTCGGGTCGAAAGAAGAGCCTGTTAAATCAAACCAAGACTTTTGGAATTGGTTTCAGCAGAATGCAGAATCCTTTTTCAAAGTAGTTAAAGATGGTCATAATATTGAAAAAGATTTTTTCGATAAACTATCCCCTAAATTAAAAGAGTTAAAAGATGGCTTCTATTTTTTGGCGGGAATGGTAAATAACGAAACTGCTGAATTGGTCCTTACTGCCGACGGTATTATTTCCAACATCGCTTTTGTAGAAGATTTAGTTGCTGATGCGCCCAAGATTAAAGGATGGCTATTTACTGCACTTAAGCCTGCTTTAAATATAGCTGATGTCAATATTAAAATGGGCGATTTAAACTTCAACAAAGATAATCTGAGTTTTTATTACACTGAAAAGGCTAATTTTCCTGATGAAATTGATGTTTCCGTTATTCATAGTGATTTTAACGAAGAAAATAAAGACCACATTACGAATGGAACTTACATCTTTTTAGATAATTTTCTTGGCGAATTAAACTTTGCCACAACTATCGATAAAATTAGCGTGATTGGCAAAGACCAAGCTACTCAGGAATTAATTCCAATAGAGAAGTTAAAAGATTTTTTAATCTGGCGGGAAAAAGAATTTATTGAAAGATATGATGGAATTCGGCATGATACAGAAAACGACCAATATAACATGTTGGAGGCCACACTAAAAAATGGAAATCCTTTATTAGCGGTGGTAAATACAGACTTACTTAATTGGGATAGCAAGGCCTCTCATCCCTGGATATTAAATATTGAAGTTAAGTTTTCTGCAAATGAGAATGGCATGCCGAACAAAACCGACTACCAACTTTTAAATGATTTTGAGGATGAAATTTTAAGTCTTTTAAAAGATTCTGACGGATATTTAAATATTGGCAGAGAAACCGCAAACGGTATAAGAGAGATTTTTTTCGCATGTAAAGATTTTAGAAAACCATCTAAAGTAATGCATGAAATTGAAATCAGATATGCTGATAAATTTGATATTTCACATGAAATATATAGAGATAAATACTGGAAATCATTTGATAGATTTAAAGGAAATTAAACAAACATGAAAAACATTTTCCAACCCGAAATAACCAGCGAAGTAATCGCAAGAATTAATAAATTAACGCCTGCCTCGCCTCAACTTTGGGGCAAAATGAATGTTTCTCAAATGTTGGCGCATTGCAATGTGAGCTATGAATTAGTTTATGATGACAAACACCCAAAGCCAAATGCTTTTATGAAACTGATTATGAAAGCTTTCGTAAAAAACATTGTCGTGAGCGAAAAACCTTACAAAAGAAATAGCCAAACTGCGCCATCATTTATAATTACGGATGAAAAAGAATTCGAGAAAGAGAAAAATCGTTTGATAGATTATTTAAATAAAACCCAGGAATTAGGCGAAAATTATTTCGATGGCAAAGAATCTCATTCCTTTGTAAAGCTAAATAAAACGGAGTGGAATAATATGTTTTATAAACATTTAGACCATCATTTAAATCAATTTGGAGCTTAGTTAAAAATGATTAGAAAAATTTTAGGTGTTATCATCGGCTATGCCATTTTTGTAGTATCATCACTCCTACTTTTCAAAATTTCAGGGCAAAAACCGCATTCCGATGCGAAAAATCTCTTCATTATTTTCACGGCAATTTATGGCGCTTTATTTTCAGTTATAGCAGGTTATTTTACTCAGTTCACATCTCAAACTAAAAACCTGAATGTAAATCATATTCTTGCTATAATTATTGCAGGTTTTGCAGCATTTTCGCTTCTTGAATCTGACGGAAACCATTGGACGCAAATTTTAGGAATCGTCATCTTTGCCCCAATCTCTATTTTAGGTGGAATGTTAAGTAAAAGTAGAATGCATAAAAAACACTAAAAGATTTACTATCTTCCATTATGAAAAGATTAACGATTTTAATTGCGTTAATCATCCCGCTCTTTCTTTGTACCTCCTGGGGATTCTTTGCACACCAAAGAATTAACAACTTGGCAATATTTACCTTGCCAACAGGTATGATTGGTTTCTATAAAAAGAACATCAAATACATTACTGAACATGCAGTAGACCCTGACAAACGCCGATATGCTGATACCTTGGAAGCACCACGACATTATCTTGATGTAGAAAATTATGAGAAAGATATCGACAGCATTCCTGAAAAATATAACGATGCTTTGGCTAAATATGGCTTAAAACATTTAAATGCAAACGGCATTGTACCTTGGCAAATACAACGCACTTATTATAGCTTGGTTAAAGCTTTTAAAACAAGAGATTCGATTAAAATTCTAAAATACTCTGCAGATTTAGGGCATTACCTTGGTGATGCGCATGTTCCGCTCCATACCACAAATAATCATAACGGGCAATTAACCAATCAGGTTGGCATTCATGCCTTTTGGGAAAGTCGTTTACCTGAATTATTCTCTACCAATTATAACTTCATCGTTGGTAAGGCCATTTATATCGAAAACCCATTAAAAGAGGGCTGGAAAATTCTTAAACATACACATAGTTTAGTTGATACTGTTTTAACTTTCGAGGCACAGTTAGCTAACTCTTTTCCATCGGATAAAAAATATAGTTTCAGCGAGAGAAATAATACTGTACTCAAACAATATTCTACAGCATATTCAAAAGCTTATCACGATAAAATGGAGAACATGGTAGAGAAACAAATGCGTTCTGCCATTTTAGAAATCGGCTCGTTTTGGTATTCGGCTTGGGTAGATGCAGGTCAGCCAGAGTTAAAAAACCTTATTAAAATAGATTTGGAACCCGAAGAAAAGAAAATGGAAAATGATTTAGAAAAGAAATTTCAAAAGGGCGTTCCGATTGGAAGAGAACTTTAATAAAAAGTAAATTACTGGCTTACTAATCCTCTTTTATCTCTTCTTCAATAAGTTCCTCAACTTTTTTCTTTGAGAAAATAGATTTTAAAGCGCCGTAAATAACCGGCAAGAATGTTCCAACGGCAATAATCAACACTAAAATTTCAAAATTCTTCTCTACAAATGGAATTTTTCCTAACAAATATCCGGCGAATAGTAAGCTTGTAATCCAGGCAATTCCCCCTACTACGTTGTAATAGGTAAATTTACCAAACGACATTCTCGAAGCTCCAGCTACAAAAGGTGCGATCGTTCTAATAATGGGTAAGAAACGACTGAATATAATGGCTTTAGCACCATGTTTTTCGAAATATTCGTGAGACTGATGATAATACTTCAGTTTAAGAATTTTATTATTCTCTTTAAAAACCTTAACTCCGAAATATCTACCCAATTGGTAATTTACGGTATTGCCTAATATAGCTGCAACAATCAAAATTAAAAGCATAAACCAGATATTTAAACCTGTTCCTTCGCCAGCAACTAGAGCCCCAACAGCGAATAACATGGAATCTCCAGGTAAAAATGGCAAGACAACAAACCCAGTTTCGGCAAAAATGATGATGAAAAGGATCAGATAAGTCCAGGTTTTGTATTCCTGCATAATTACCTCTAAAGTTTCTTTTGTATTAGTCAGTAATTGTATGAGTAAGTCGAAAAATTCCAAGTGCAGTAAGTTTTATCTTTGGCAAAAGTAGGGATATAGGGTGATTAATTGTTAAATCTTTAAAGATTTAATTATTAGGAACTAAACGTTCTTTTAATTTGCCGTTTTTTGCGCCTTCAATAATAACGGTATAAACCTTGCCTTTAGCAAAGTTCGTGTAAGAAATTGTATCCTCTACTCCAGTAGAATCAATAAGATTAAGTACAAGAGAAGTTTTGCTCCTACCTACTTCTATAATTTGTCTATAACCTGATTTCTCTCCATAACCCAGTGTTTCTGTAAAACTTTTTGTTCTATCAGTAATCATAACTTTCGAACCCAATGTGTATCCATAATTTATAAACATCACTTGAGCCACATTCAAATTCTGTCTAACCGTGTCTTGATAGATAAACATTTTGGGCTTTGTTGTTGGTAAACTATCCGATTTAGTGTAATAGATTGAATAATTTTTTCCTAACGCAAATGTTTCTTTTGATGAGCTATTTGAAACTCCTGTAATAGTGTTACGTGAATCTATCGTGTACTCCTTTTCGGCTTCTACAACAAAATATGAAGAATTTGTACTTGTTGCGAGTGCAGAAACAGCTGAAACGCTATTAAATAAAGCATTATTGAAATAGAAATTGCGAGTTGTATCAGAGATAACGGTATTAAAAACCCGCACTTTTGCATCACCTATAATCGAACCATCATTCTTTATACATGAACTTATAACTAGTGCAATAAAAAACAAAAGAAATATTTTGGGAAACAGAAACGTTGGGTTCTTCATACAAAAATCGATATGCTAGTAAAACGTAAAGATAGTGGAAAGCATATTAAACATTGAAATTAATTATCGGTTATAATGTGCGCATCTAGCGAAGCTGATGTTGTACCACTGAACCAGATGGTATAAATTTTACCAGCCTCTAGATTTGTTCCATCTAATGTTTTAACAATTCCAGAACCTACGACGGTGTACCTCAAATTCATCCCAGCTTCTACTGTAAAATAGGTTGATGCTTCTTTAAAAGCTAAGTTGTTTACAAATTGTGTTCCTGCCTGTACGCTAACATTTATGCCTGTATTAAAGAAAGATGTTAGACTAATCAGCTTGATTTTGGCTTTTGTGGGCTCGTTATTGCTCAAGTTATCTTCATAATTCACAATTTCCCTTACACCAGCTCTATTACTCACCAAAAATGTTGTATAGGTGATGGATGGAGTAAAATTTAAAGCTGCATTTGTAGGATTTGTTGAACCTTTAAAAGAGACACTTCTATTTCCTGATGGGATTTTAATGTAGTTGCTTGTTTCGCCAAATGCCAAAGCCACAGTTGTAAGTTTAGTATCATCAACATACACATCTTGGTTAACCTCTGTTTGTACCGCATTAACAACTTTCATTTTAGCCTCGCCAATTGCAACTTCATCAGGGTTATGCTTTTTGCAAGAAAAGACGCTTATTGCAATGCTCATAAATAGAATATAAGAAGTTAGTTGGTTGGTAGCGTGTTTCATAGATAGTTGTATTTGGTCTAAACAAAAATGGCTTGGTTCAAAAACCAAGCCATTTATCTATGAAAACTAAAAAATTAGTAGTTTAGTAACTGTTATTCAGCATTACTGGCATCACCAACATTAAAACATCTTCATTTTCATCATTGGTTTGAGGAATTAAAAGACCAGCTCTATTCGGTGTAGAAAGTTCTAATGTCACTTCATCACCACTTAAATTACTTAACATTTCGATTAGGAAACGAGCATTAAAGCCTATTTCTAAATCTTCACCATCATATTGGCAACTTAAACGCTCATGTGCCTCATTAGCAAAATCTAAATCTTCTGAAGAGATATTTAATTCGCTGCCGCTGATTTTTAACCTTACTTGGTGTGTAGTCTTATTTGCGAAAATTACAACACGACGCAATGTATTTAAAAACAAACTTCTATCGATTATTAATTTATTTGGATTATTCTGAGGGATAACTGCCTCATAATCTGGATAGCGCTCGTCTATTAAACGACACACCAAGTTAATATTTTCGAACTTGAAGAACGCACTTGTTGCATTGTAATCTACTGATACATTGATATCTGTAGAAGGTAACGCTGCTTTTAAAAGGGTTAAAGCTTTCTTTGGCAAAATGAAAGATGTCGCTTTATCAGCTTTGCTGTCCATTCTACGGTAACGTACCAATTTGTGTGCATCAGTAGCTACGAATGTAATGTGTTGTGGAGATAATTGGCAAAACACACCAGTCATCGCCGGACGTAACTCATCGTTACTAACCGCAAATATGGTTTTGGTAATTGCCTCCGTTAACACCGAAGCAGGTAAGTTTACCGATGAAGCATTTTCAACCACTGGAATTTTAGGAAAATCATCACCATTTTCACCACTTAATTTATATTTACCATCACCTGCGCTAATCTCAATTGCAAAAGTAGTATCATCGATATTAAAAGCAATTGGCTGATCGGGCAAGGTTTTAAGCGTATCTAATAAAATTTTAGATGGAACAGCAACTTTACCTTCTTCTTTAGATTCTACAGCCAAAGCAGTTGTCATGCTGGTTTGCAAATCGGTAGCAGAGATCGTTAAGTTTCCGTCTTTAATTTCGAAAAGAAAATTTTCTAGTATGGGTAAAACTGTACTGCTGCTCGATGCACCATTTACAGTTTGTAAGTGTTTTAATAAAGTTGATGTGGATACAATAAATCTCATAATATCAATTAGTCTTCTTCAAAAATATAAAAATTATTTAGCGTACTTGTATTTGCGGTGATAATGTTGAAAAATTGCAAAGAATATCAACAATAATAATGGTGCTCCAACATTTATAAGCTGCCATTTTGTTTTTTCGAGTTTAATTTTGGCTTTATCCAATAATCTTATCTTCACATCCTTATTTCGCAAGGTAATTAGATTGTCCTCATCAGTGAAATAATCTGCAATATTTAACAATAAAGCCTTATTACCAAAAGTTTTTTGCGAGTAACGATCAAATCCCAAGGGAAATGGCGTCCCATCTTTTTCAGAAACCTGGTTTTTAAAGATATCGCCATCACCAATCACAATCATTTTGGTAGGCTGGCTATTTGCATTAACAGTGTAAGGTGCAGAAATACCTGCGGGTAATGGCCTGCCAGCAAAAACAGATGGGAAACTTCCCTCCAACATCACCCCAACATTTTGTGGAACACTTTTAAAAGCTGCTGGATCTAGCTGTTCGCCAACCATTTGCAAGCTGAATAATTTGGGAACATTGTAAACCTTATTAAAAAAGGAGGTAGTTAATATGTAAGATTTTGTCACTCCTTTTGCGCCAATCGTATCTACTGTGCTTGGAAATTCTGATTTTACTCCATCTAATTTTTTCACCACACTATGAACGGTATCTGGCAATAAAATCGGGTAATACATCCAAGGTACCAATTCCATTTGATTTTGCCCACCAACAACTCCGGTAGAAACAGGAATTTCCGCAGCATTAGCCGGATCGCTAATGATGTTGTAATTTATTCTGGCGCCATACATAAAAAGCATATCATCCAAATTCAAATTGCGGCTGCTAGCCATTTGCCCGCTTCTTCCCCTTAAACTATCCAATTCTGCATTTACCTGATCGATACTCCAGAGTACGCGACCGCCTTTCATTACAAAATAGCTGATTTTATATTTTTCGGTTTCTGTAAAAGGTTTTGTTGGCTTTGCAATAATCAACATGGCTAATTTATCTAAACCAGCTTTTTCAATTGTATTTAAATCTATCGGGCCAACGGCGTAACTGCTCGAAAGTGTTCTGGTGGCATCGTATAACTGCGCATCTGGCAATTCTCCGTTTGCTCTGGTAAAACCGATTAAAGCATTGCTACCTGTTACCACTTTCTTTAAGCTTGAGGTAAAAACATATTCCAGATTTTCGATAGAACGGTTAATATTATCTTCATAACTGCCACTCATATCCAAATTTTGAAAAAGTTTAACAGGAAGCTGATTGCCATTACTTTCGATCATAGCCATTGGAAATACCAATTTCTGCGTTAATCCTGCCTCGGTTTTAACACTTAAATTTGTTGCTTCTATACCTTGTTGGTATAAATTATTGATCACGGTATCTTGATCTGCTTGGCTTAATCCAGCTATTGGATCTACAAAAACAACTTTTAAATCTGATTTGGAATAGGCTTTATAATCTGATAAAATATCACTAACCGCATTTTGTAATCGCTTAAAGGCTGGCGGAAGTTCTCCATTTAAAAACACGGTAATAATTACTGGTTTTTGATTTTTCTCCAGCAACGACTTCGTTTTTTCGCTTAAGGTAAACCTTTTATCATCCGTAAAATCAAAACGATGAAAAGCAAATTGGCTAACGATATTCAGTAGAATTAAAAACGCTAAAACAATAATAAAATTGATCCATTTGTTTTTTCTTCCCATTATCGCTTCCCTCCCATTACTAATTTGGTAAACAATAAAAAGAGCATGGTGAAAGAGATGAAATAAATCAAATCGCGGGTATCTAACACCCCACGACTGATTGAGGTATAATGTTGGTTAATGCCCAAATTTGTGATGGAAGATTCATATTGCTGCAAAGCGATAACTTGGCTAGAATAATCAAACCCTAGAAAGGCAAAGGCACACAAGCCTGCAGAAATTACAAACGCAATTACCTGATTTTTTGTTAACGAAGAAGCGAAAATGCCAATTGCTGTAAAAGATGCGCCTAACAAAAATAAGCCGATGTACGATCCGATTACGGCTCCAGCATCTATATTCCCTTCGGGGAAACCAAGTTTAGAAATTGAATAGTAATAAATTAATGTTGGAATTAAGGCAAAAAGCACCAACACCAAACTGGCAAAATATTTGGCAGCGATAATTTGCCAAAGCTTAATTGGCCGGGTAATTAAAAGTTCATAAGTCCCTTCCCGTCTTTCTTCTGCAAAAGACCGCATGGTAATTGCCGGAATTAAGAACATAAAAAGGTAAGGCACCAAGCTGAAGAACCCGCTGAGTTCTGCATAGCCATAATCGAGAATGGAAGTATCGGGGAAAAACCAAAGTAAGAGCCCAGAAACCAACAAAAAAATTCCGATGGTGATATAAGCAACCATCGAACTTAGAAAACTGAATAACTCGCGTTTAAAAACTGCGTACATGTGCTATTAAAACGCCGAAGTTAACCATTTATTCCTGCAAAATTAAACATGATCACGAAGTAAATAAGCCTTAAATAAATCGCTTACATCGTTAATGCTTTCATAATTCGGCTTAATAAAACCAACACCAGGATGATCTTGATCCCAAATGGCACCAATCATCACTGCGCTGATGATAATAAAAATACTTGTTACAATAAAGGTTTGATTGCTATGAACTTTCTTCATAAAACCAATCAAAAAACCCATCATTAACGAATATAAAATTAGAATACTCATAATTAAAGATGGCGTTGTCTTCCCATAATTTTGAGTTAAACGAATATATGCCGAACGTAAATTACTCGTGTTCGAAGTGATTTCAGAGATTTCCGATCGACTTTCTGGGTGTTTTTTCTGATAATCTGTTAGAAAATAATCAAGCTTCTGATCATTTAAAATCACTTCATGGATAATCTTTCCGGTTTCTTTTGCATTAGGGTTAAGGTTATCATTATGAATGGCAAAAAATGCCTTCAAATAATCTTGAACTCCTTTACGGAGCTGAACTTCGTAATATTTTGATTTCTTAACTACCAAAGAAAATTTATCTGCAACGGCGTCAATCTCATCATTACGCTGATTTGCGTGTGTACTCGAACCGGCCAGTGCAAAAGATAAAAGCAGTGCATAAATACTCATTAAGCTAGATTCTAGTCCGATATTTTTCCACGATTTATTTAGCCGTAAGCGATGAGATGCATAACGAGCACCTACAAAAACGCTTAATAGCAATAACCCAGGATATAAAAACAGAAAAAAGATATATTGAAGCATAATAATATTAACCTTAAAAATAAGGAATCTTTTGGTCAAACCATTCTGTAACTCCTATTTTACGAACCTAAATTTTGAAAATAAATATATTTACGACTATCTAAGCTATTTAGTTTAAACCAAATCTCCCATCAATGAAAAAGTTATTATTATCATTTGCGTTGTTATTTCTTTTCATGGCAAGCTTTGCTCAAAAGACCAGCATTTTGCCAATTTCGGCTTCCCAACCTAACAAGTATCAATTAGAACAAATCAACAGAAAATATGGAATGTTTATTCATTTTGGGATAAACACCTTTCACGATGAAGAATGGTCTGACGGCTCACTGCCTGCCGTTTCTTACAATCCAAAAAATATTGATGCCGAACAGTGGGTTAAAACTGCCAAGAATGCAGGAATGAAATATGTAATTTTAGTTACCAAACACCACGACGGTTTTTGTCTGTGGGATAGCAAGTACACGGACTATGACGTTCAAGCATCGAGCAATAAAACAAATGTTGTTTCTAACCTTGCCAAAGCATGCAAAAAATATAATATCGGGCTAGGTTTATATTATTCTTTATGGGATAGGAAGCAAAATGGAGATGTAGAAAATGTAAATCTAGATGATACATATAACAAGTATATGATTAATCAGATAAATGAATTATTAGATTTAACCAAAAAGGAAAAGGTAAATATTGTAGAATTTTGGTTTGATGGTGGTTGGCTAAAAACGAACAAACGTTGGCCTACGCAAGCAATCTATAATACCATAAAATCAAAAGCACCTGCTTGCCAAATTGGAATAAATTGGAATATTGGCTTGCCTAATAATGAAGACGCACATACGATTTTACCCGATAAGCAAAAGGAGAACTATCCTATTAGATATTTTCCAAGTGATTTTAGGTTAGGGGATCCGTACTTGCCAGCAAACCCCGATCCTAAGGTTTTTAACCACGATAATAAGCCATATTACATGCCTTGGGAATCGACCATTTGTATGAGTTCTAGATGGTTTTTTAATACCAAGGATACCACCTATAAATCTATAGAAACACTTGCCAACAATTATAATAAGGCTACTGCCCAAAATAATATTCTAATTTTAAATTGTCCACCGAACAGAGATGGAAAAATGAGGGAAAGGGATATTGAATTATTAAAAGATCTTGGCAAAAAGTTAAACCTCGTTAAATAGTTTTCTGCATTAAGATTTCTCGATTGTTACTGGGAAATCTTATTTATTTACGATTATAAATAAAAACCCACCCCAATGGAATAAACAAGATTTTTAGCTTTTAAATAAGTATCATTTGAGCTGGAAATGTTAATTGCGCTTGCACTACAGTCCGCGTGGATATTTATTCCTGAAACCAATTTATAGCCGACCAATGCATTTCCGCCTACATCAAGGCGCTTAAAATCTTGATCAGATCCAAAATTAATGTTTTGTTTATTGGGATAAACCTCATCACTCCTAGTAAAAGTGTATTTTATGGTTCCTGCTAGGGCATAAGCAACGTATGGGCCCAACCCTACAAATACATTTCCCTTTCCTGCTGGAATATTTACTAAAACATTTAAAGGGATTTCTAAATATGTTAATCTAATTTTTCCCGATGTGGCTGTGTTCGGAAGATTGTAAACATAAGAAGCCTTTGCGCCTTTTCCTGTTACTGAAAAACCTGGCTGAAATAAAATGGCTTTACTTATTGGAACATCAACTGTAGCTCCAAAATAAAAGGAAGTATAAATTTTGCTTTCACTTATTCCACCGCCATCAGAAGCAATAGCCTCATTTGATGTATTGATTTTTGGAAAAGTAACTCCTGCTTTTACTCCAATTTTTAAGGGTTTTCTCTGCGCCAGAACATTCAAAGTACAGCAAGTTAAAATTACGAAAGCAACTATTTTCTTCATGGAATGTCGATTCTTAAATCCCCTAAATATACATAAGCTTAATTATTTTTCAAAAACCAAAAAAGCCCCCAATAAATTGGAGGCTTCGACAATTTTTAAATTTGTATTTAGAAAGAAAATCCAACACCTACAGAAAATACTCTGTTTGTAGCCTTAAATTGGCTTGAGTTTTCGTTAGAGATATCGCTTAACCCTAAGCCGTAACCAGCATGAATATTTACACCGCTGTTTAATTGATAGCCAGCTAAAAAGTTAACACCAAAATCGCCACGTTTCATATCCGAATCACTGTTAGACCCAAATTTAACATCGCTTTCACTAGATTCGCTACTTGATGTTCCATTAATTGTTCCTGCTGAAGAATCTTTGTCTTTTCCACTGATAGCCATAGCGTAGTAAGGACCAGCACCAACGAATATTTTACCTTGGCCTACTGCAAAATTAGCAATAAGATTTACAGGTAATTCTAAATACATTAAACTTCGTTTTGAAGTTTCGGTTGCTGAATAAGTTTGTCCAGCGACCATTCCTGATTCAGAATACTCTTGTTTAGCGCCTTTTCCAATAAGGGATAAACCTGGTTGAACTGAAAAAATTTCAGAAACAGGAATGTCTACAGTTCCTCCTACATAGAAAGAAGTATTCGTTTTAAAAGTTTCATTATTGGTTTCTAATCCACTAACGCTAAATGTTGGAAAATTTACACCTGCTTTAACACCAATTTTGATGGCGTTGTTTGTTTGAGCTGAAGCTGCATATCCTATGCCAGCTACCATTAATAAAGAAAGTAATGTTTTTTTCATTTGATTGTTAATTATTTCGTATTCGAATACAACTCTAATGCCAATAAAAAAAATCGGCAACTAACAAATTAATAATTACATATAAATAACTGATAGTGAGGTAAAAAAATATTCTTAAAAGTTTTAGCTAATAACTATAACTAAAAATTTCGTTGAAATATTTCAACAGATTGGGGAATAAAATCCCAGTATATTAGTCTGAATATAAAAAACTACAATCCAAAAACGTAAGCAACCCTTAAGCCAACAAACCCCTTTGTATTCGATGTATTTAGTGCGATAATGTTGGTATCGTTTTTACTCGACCAAGCTTCGTACCTAATGCCTAAATCCAACTTGTTGTTTCCAGATAGCCTGAATTGATTTCCGAATCCTGGCGACCAAACGAAAACGGTTTTTTGTCCGTCGTTTAAGGGCAGAGCAGCGCCCAATTGTCCCTCGGCATAAAAGCCCTCGCTAATTTGATATTTTAAACCTGCTTTTAAGGGGATATATGTTAAATCCTGAGTATTTATAAACTGATTCTTCTTTCCGAAAAAGTTCATGTAGCACACGTTTAAAGTTATAGCAAATTCCGAGGCAATTGGAAAATCTGCCTTGATGGATGCGCCAACTCCTATTCCAGATATGTTAGTGAAATTGCCCGACGGCAAGCCAACTTCAGCACCGATGCCAATATTTGGTGTGGTTTGTGCCGTTAGATTTAAGGAAAACAAAAGTACAAAGGCAACTAAAAAGATTGGAATCTTAAACATAAGCTAAGCGGTAAGTTTTCTAAAAATATCTTCTAATGAATTTTGCTGGTAAGTTTTTTTGATTCCCTCCAAAGAATCGTTTGCTACAATCTTGCCTTTATTTATGATGATGATATCATCGCAAATGGCTTCCACCTCTTGCATAATATGTGTGGAAATAACGACGGTTTTGTTTTTCCCCAACTCTTTTATCAATGCCCTAATATCAACCAGTTGATTTGGATCTAAACCTGAAGTTGGTTCATCTAAAATTAAAACCTCGGGATTGTGAATGATAGCCTGCGCCAAACCAACCCTTTGGCGATAACCCTTAGACAGCATTCCGATTTTTTTATGCTGCTCTGGCGTCAAACCAACCAATTTAATCACTTCATCAATTCTAGCTGGTAAATTTTTAAGCTCATAGGTTTGCCCCACAAAGTTTAAAAACTCCTTTACATACATATCGGTGTAAAGCGGCGTATTCTCTGGCAAATAACCGATCAGTTTTTTTGCTTCGATGGGTTGTGTTATTATGTTTTTATTGGAGATTTCAGCTTCGCCCGATGTAGGCTCCACATAACCTGTTAGCATTCGCATCGTAGTAGATTTCCCTGCGCCGTTTGGTCCTAGAAAACCTAAAATCCGGCCAGGTTTTGCCTCAAAGCTTATTGAATCAACCGCTTTTTGCTTATCGTAATGCTTAGAAAGTTTGTTTACTGAAATACTCATACTGTTTAATATTTAACCGCAAAGAACACAAAGTTATTCGCAAAGTACACGAAGTCTTTAACCAGTTCGTCATTGCGAGGCACGAAGCAAACCTACTATAATTGATATTAACCCGAAGCTTTAAGATTGCTTCGTGCCTCGCAAAAACGATATTGTATTTAATTAACGTGAGCCGAACTCAACTTTTTGTTATACCTAAATTTATCCAACTCTGTTGATGCCTGTGGCAGATTATCTCCTGATAAAATATCGGCACCATTATTTACCAAATGATAATAAACCATTCTTGCTGGACTGCTGATGGCGCTTTTATCAATATTGCCCATTGTACCTAAAATGGTTGTAATTCCTTTTGCATGCAGAAAATTATAAAGTTCTTTATCTGGTGCACTCACCCCAACGAAAGCTACAATTCTATTATTTGGAATACCCAAATCGTTAAGTCTTTTTAGCTCTGCTTTCTTTTGAACAGAGGCCGAAATCATTAAATCGGGTGCTAATTGATGAACTTCTTTTGCTTGATCGGCTGTGTAGGTAATGATAATCGAATTGCTTTCTACTTGATATTGCTTAACTTTTTCAATCACTTTGGCATAAGAAACACCTTTCTTTAAATCGATGGTAAGCAAAACCTTGCCTTTGCTCCAACTTAAAACGCTATCTAAAGTTGGGATCTTGAAACTGGTTTCTTTCCCATCATCATCTTTTAAATTGAAAGCTTTTAGGTCCTCATAAGTATAATTCCCTATCGCTCCTTTTCCTGTTGATGTTCTATCCAGTTTATCATCATGCATAATCACCATCACAGAATCTTTGCTGTAAGCGATATCAAATTCAACAATTACCGGATTATAAGTTGTTGCATTGTTAAAAGTCTCGATGCAATTTTCAGGGAAACCAGGCATTGGTCCGCCGCGGTGGGCACTAATTAATGGGAAGCGATTTTCTGGCGACCATTTTAAGAATTGATATAGTTCTTCGATTTTATTAAATTTAATATAATGACGTGCTTTTTCTTCTTGCTTGCATGATGTGAAAATTGCAATTAAAGCAAAGAAAAGTAAATATTGAAATTTCATGTTTCAAAAATAGGAAAAAATGGATGATGTAAGAGGTAAAATGGAATTGATTGTAGCGAGCAGTAGCATCAGCCCTCGCGGCTGATTAGCTACTATTGCTTTTCTAAAAATTCTTGAACCATATAAGACATTTAAGAACATGTAAGCTTATTGAGTTCTAATCAAAATCTTAAAATCCAATAATCCTTAAAATCCTAGTCAAAAACCTTTTACCTTTTACCTCTTACCTTTTACCTTATTTATTATCTTTGCCTCCATTATGGCTCAAAAGAATAACGACGAACAGTTTAAAAATGTAATATCACACGCTAAAGAATACGGTTTTGTATTCCAAAGCAGCGAAATATATGATGGCTTAAGTGCCGTTTACGATTACGGCCAATTGGGTGCCGAGTTAAAAAACAATATTAAAACGTATTGGTGGAAAGCCATGGTGCAGATGCATGAAAACATTGTAGGCATCGACTCTGCGATTTTTATGCACCCGAAAGTTTGGAAAGCAAGCGGACACGTTGATGGTTTTAACGACCCGATGATTGACAACAAGGATTCGAAAAAACGTTACCGTGCCGACCAATTATTAGAGAATAAAATTGATGAATTATATTCGGAATTAGCGAATTTCTCTGCAGAAAACAAGGCTAAGTTTGAAGAATTTCAACAAGAAATTTTAGGATTAAGTGATGAAGGACAAGCAAGCTGGATTCCAAGTTTTAAAGATGAAGAAGGGATTTTAGACAACGCGAAATATCCTTTTGTTGATGAAGCGAGCTGGAAATTTGTTAAGAAAGGTTTAGCGCTTGAGGTTGAAATGAACCTCGCACTTAAATCAGAAAACTTAGCACAGCTAAAAGATTTAATTGTTGATTATAAAGTAATTTGTCCGATTTCTAAAACTTCTAATTGGACGGATGTTCGCCAGTTTAACCTGATGTTTAGCACTCAGTTTGGTGCCATGGCAGAAGGCAGCGATGAAGTTTATCTTCGTCCTGAAACGGCACAAGGTATTTTTGTGAACTTTTTGAACGTACAGAAATCTGGAAGAATGAAAATTCCTTTCGGTATTGCACAGATTGGTAAAGCTTTCAGAAACGAGGTTATTGCTCGCCAATTCATTATGCGTATGCGTGAGTTTGAGCAAATGGAAATGCAATTTTTCGTTCGCCCAGGAGAAGACAAAAAATGGTTTGAGTATTGGAAAGAGGCTCGATTGAAATGGCACATGGCTTTAGGAACTCCGCCTGAAAAATACCGTTACCACGATCACGTGAAATTGGCGCACTATGCAAATGCCGCAACTGATATTGAGTTCGAATTCCCATTCGGATTTAAAGAGGTTGAGGGTATTCACAGCAGAACGGATTTCGATTTAAAGCAACATGAACAATTTTCTGGCAAGAAATTGCAGTATTTCGATAACGATTTAAATGATGATGGTAAGCCTTATGGAAATTATGTTCCTTATGTTATCGAAACATCTATCGGTTTAGACCGTATGTTCTTGTTAACGATGATTAATGCTTTTGAGGAACAAGATTTAAGCACCGAAGATAAGCAGGATAGTCGTACTTTATTACGTTTGCATCCTGCTTTGGCGCCATACAAAGTTGCCGTTTTCCCTTTAACTAAGAAAGATGGCTTACCAGAAAAAGCTCGCGAAATTATGGATACATTGAAATTCGATTTCAATTGTATTTATGAGGAGAAAGATGCAATTGGTAAACGTTACCGCCGTCAGGATGCTGTAGGTACGCCTTTCTGTATTACAATTGATCACCAAAGTTTAGAAGATAATACGGTTACCATTCGTCATCGCGATAGTATGGAGCAAGAGCGTGTTGCCATTGCAGATTTAACTTCAATTGTAGGTAATGCAGTGAGTTGGAAAACACTATTAGCATAGATTTACCACCTTAGAAACCTAAGAACATTTAAGTTGGAATTGTAAATATACTTAGTCGCAGAGTTTAAAGCCTGCGACTTTTTTATGGAAAAAAATGAACCTAGCCGATCACTACAATAAACTCTATACAGAATCTATCGCCAAAATCGATTCTGGAAATTATGAAATTGACCATTTAATTGATTCAGATGATGATTACCGCTTTGGAATTACTTTGGTAATTAGACCAGATGAAACTACAAAAGCTAATATTCAGCATTTTCTGAGTGAGGTAAAAGCGATTGAGCCCGGTCAATATTACTATGAAAATTCAGACCTCCACATTACTGTAATGTCTATTATTTCTTGTTATGTTGGTTTTAAATTGGAGGATATTAATGTTGAAGATTATGTAGATCTGATTAATCAAGTTTTAGAGAATCATAAAAACTTCAAAATTCAATTTAAAGGATTAACGGCATCACCATCTTGTATTTTAATTCAGGGATTTTTGACTGATACACTGAATGAAATCAGAGATGATTTAAGAACTGGATTTAAAAATTCAGATTTACAACAAAGTATAGATAAGCGTTATGCCATACAAACCGCACATTCTACAATTGTTCGGTTTAGAAGTGAGTTAACCTATAAAACAGAATTATTGGCGCTAATGGAAAAATACCGCGATTATGATTTTGGGACGTTTGAGGTAAGCAAAATCGAGCTGGTTTATAATGATTGGTATCAAAGAGAGAGGTTTGTAAAGAAGCTTCATGAGTTCGATTTGAAGATTGATTAATTTCTTTATCTTCGCAAACTAATTAATTAACCAAACAGAACAACGCTCGTGAAAATTTATTTTAGATTAATTCTTTTGGCATCATTATGCCTCATCTTTACCTCATCTTGCAAAAAAGAAATTGATTACCATCCAGAATGGGACAAATCTGCCATGAGCGGAAAAATTGATGGCGTATTATTAGAATGCACACTCGCTACCGCTCAATTTTATGTTGTTGGCACAAAAACAACCTTGCAGATCTTAGGCAACAAAGGCACTAGTGGCTTTAGTTTAATGATCAATGATTTTATGGGGACTGGGACATATAAAGTTGCTGATAATAACATGGCCATTTATCTTTTAGGCATAGCAGGACTACAAGACGCTTACCAAGGTTATGAGATCGGAACTATAAAAATTACAAGTTATACTGAGAATAAAATTATTAAGGGAACTTTCGAGTTTACAGGTAAAAATTATTCAACTTTAGTAAATAAAAATATTACCGAGGGTCAGTTTAATATTAGTTTGGTACCTCAAAAACTCCCTGAAACAAACAGCAGCACAAATAATTTAACTGCAAAAATAGATGGGACTTCGACTGGCTTTACCGGAGAAGCCATTACAGCAAATACACCGATTGGCAATCTACTAACCATTGTGAGTGTAAATGGCGACAAGCGTGTTGCAATCTCTATAATCGGTTACAAAGGCATAGGCTCTTATGATATCGCAAAAGATGGAACCGGTGTTTACATGAAAGATCAAACTGCAACTGGCTCATTTTATGCTGAAACTGGAGCTTTAATTATTACCAGTGAAGCTGGAGGAAAACTAAAGGGAACTTTTAACTTTAAGGGGCCCAACCAAGATTCCAACATCAAAAATTCGGTAAATGTTACTGATGGTGTTTTTGATATGCCTCTTAGTAGGAAATAACATTATTTATACTCAAATCTTTTGCCGTTGGTTATATCAATCAGCGGCTTTCTTTTTTACAAGAACTCAAAATTTTTCTTTCCATTTCTTTCGATAGCTGATATAGAAAATTGTACCTTGAAACGTAAAATTTTTTCTATGCTCCTAGCCATCAATTATCATAAAAAAGTACGCGATTATTTTAAAAAGCAAACCAAAACCTGGAATTATTTCGCTGTCGATAAAAACAAGGAAGATCAGTTGCAGCAATTCAAAACCGAGTTATTAAAAAATACTTACAAGTTTGATGAAACTGCTGATGCCTTTATTTACGAAAAGGTAAACCTTGCTAAACAGAAATTAGGGTTAGAGCAGCTCCCCGTTACAGTCTATCAGGCTCAATATACCGATGAATTAAACGCCAACATTGTGTATTTAAATAATGAGGCGCACATCGTTTTCAGTGGTTCTATTACTAAAATTTTAAACGAACAAGAGTTATTGGCGGTGCTTTCGCATGAGTTAACGCACATTAAACTGTACACCGTGCTCGATGGCGATTTGGAAGTTGCAGACCGAATCATCACTTCAATTGCCAATAATTACGCAAGTGATGCGGCCTATTTTGAAACGGCCAGATTGTTTAGGTTATACACGGAGATCTTTTGCGATCGTGGCGCCTATTCCGTTCTCGAAAATATCGACCCAATCATCACAAGTTTGGTCAAGGCATCTACTGGACTAGAAAATGTGAATGTAGAAAGTTACTTAAAACAGGCAGACGAGATTTTATTTCAGGACAACAACTTTAAAACGATTGGAACTTCTCACCCTGAAAACTTTATTCGTGCAAAGGCTATTCAACTTTGGCACCTTAAAAAAGAAGATTCGGAAAAAGAAATAGCGAAGATGATTGAGGGATTTATTGATATCGATCAATTGGATATTTTTAAACAGGAAGATCTTTCTCAGCTCACAAAAAAGTTTATTCAGCTATTATTGAAGCCAAAATGGTTTAAATCTACAATGGTTTTAAGTCAATCAAAACAATATTTCCCAAATTTTATAAACGATGATAACGTGTTGCTAAATGAGGAAATTATCGAAACATTGAGAAATGCACATCCAAGTATTAAGGATTATTTCAGCTATGTTTTAATGGATTTCGCCTTGGTAGATCCAGCTTTAGAGGAAATTCCATCGGGTTGGGCTTTTCAGTTTGCAGAAGATCTTCAGTTAAAAGATGCTTACGATGAGGTGGTTAAAAAAGAACTGAAGTTTAGCGATAAAAAACTGCAACAATACAAGCAAAAAATGCTTGCGGCTTACTACGAAGTTAAGGAAAGTGATAGCGAACAAATTTATGATGGATAATAATTGATTCTTTGCACATCAATCCCCTATCTCAATCGATAAAACGTCCCTAATTATTTTGCCGTTACCAACAGAAACACCATTATGCCATTAGATAGAACTACTTTCAAAACCTTTTTAGATACCGCGTTTGATAGAGGACAATATGCAACGGATGATATTATTGCCTTTGCATTACCATTGTTTGAAGAAGTTTTGAGCTTTCACGAAATAAACGAAGTTGCGCCATTTCATAAGGAAAATGCACTTTTCATAACCAATAACAGATTAGATATTGATGAAAATCTCACTCTGAAACCAAGTTATAATGCAGCAAAAATAGTCGACCTTTTTAAATCCGTTTATTCTACACAGTTTGATATTGTTCATAGAGAAACCTTGGAAGCCGATGTTGATCAGGGCACTTACAATACCGAAAGTATGCACATTCATTTTGATCAACATAAGGATTTAGAACATCCATCATACATTTTAGGATACAATTGTTTTGAGATTCTGATTAATCATCATGATGCCCAAACTGATATATTCTGCCTTGGCTTAGTGTTGGGAAGTTTAGCCTTAAGTTTAAACCTGTATGACAAGGATGATGTTAAAACCTTTACTAAATATCGCCAAAATCCGGTTCAGTATAACTCCAGAATACATCCGACAATTAGCGCTTTAATTAAGGAAATGACCGAGCTCGATCGGGCTAAGAGAAGTCAGGATCTATATGATGTTATCCATAAATTAAAGTTTTATCGAGATTATGATATAGAAAAACAGATCGATTTAAGTAATGTTGCAGGCTGGGTAAATAAAGAACTTAAAGAACGAAGTCAATTCATCCTTAACAAGTTACGTAACAGATTATTTGATACCAGCAGAAGAAATCGATTGCTTTTTTACAAGCCCAATATGCGTTTTGTAAACCTCACGGTAAGCAGTGTTCCGATGGTTTTGCATTACCAAAGTATTCGCCCCGATTTACTTTTCACTTGGAATAGTGATATTTCCGGTAAGGTAAAAGGCATGAAAGAGATTGTGCTGAACAAATATTTACGCTTCGAAGATCACAGTTATTTGCCTAGCGCACTTGATAAAATAAGGGTAGAAAGTCAACGAGATATACAGGAATATGGTTTTAGTCAACTTAAATTGGTAATTACCTTTTTAAACTGGCACAATTTAAAGGAAAATGCCAGCGAGCGTATTCAAAGTCCGTTATTGATGATTCCTGTCGAATTGAAAAAGAGCAAAAAGCTAAAGGAAGATCATTACACCATGCAGGTTCTGGATAATGCAGCGGAGGTTAATCCTGTTCTAGCAAACCAGCTTCGTGAGCTTTACGGAATTAAATTGCCCGATTTTGTTGATCTGGATGAAATGAGCATCGAGCAATTTTACCAAATCCTGAAATCACAAATCGATAGTGCTAATCAAGGCATTCAACTTCAGTATATAGAAAAACCACTCATAAAATTAATCCACAGCGTAGCCAAACAAACCGTTGGCAATTATAAAAAGCGCTTAAGAAAAAGTTCGGGTTTAGAAAGTTACAAAAACATTGGCTACAGCTATCAAACAGAGCATTTTAAACCACTCGGATTAGAAATTTTTAAACAAAGAGTAGAATCAAAACCGTCGTTCTTGGAATTTTTGATTAATGATGATATTAAGTTGGCATCGCAACAGCTTACTGGAAATAACGATAATGGGAGAGAACTTTTCGAATTAACTGAAAATGCCAGTAATCCTTACAGTTGGGATTTCGATACCTGCAACATGGTTTTGGGAAATTTCAATTATAAAAAAATGAGTTTGGTTCGCGATTACAATCATGTAATCGACAACACGGTTCAGCATGAGGTTTTCGAATCTTTATTCAGCAATCAGCCAAGGCAAATTAAGGAACATCACATCGATTTAAATAAGATTGATGATTGGAACCATGTAATAACAGCCGACCCTACTCAAACGAAAGCGATTTTACAGAGCCGAAACGGCGATAGTTATATTATTCAAGGTCCGCCGGGAACTGGAAAAAGCCAAACCATTACCAACCTAATTGCAGATTTCTTGGCTCAGGGAAAGAATATTTTATTTGTTTGTGAGAAAAGAGCTGCGCTCGATGTAGTTTTTCATCGCCTAAAACAGAATGGTTTAGATGAGCTTTGCTGCTACATTCACGATAGCCAAGGCGATAAACGGGAATTTATTAAAAACTTAAAAGCCACTTATGAAGATTTCATTCACCACAAAAAAGATCTTCCTTTAATAAAACAAACAAGGATCGAATTAATTAACGACTTGAATTTACACTTGGCTGTTTTGCAACAATTTCACGAGCACCATAACGAAATTCCAGAAACTGCAGGTTTGCCTTTGCGTGAATTAATTGATCGGGTAATTGAACTTAAAAATCAGATTTTGCCGTTGCAACCCAAGCAAGAAGAGTTGCTTCCTGCGTACAAGGAATGGATTTCTTTTGGTGAAATGATTGTTGAACTCAGTAAACAGTTAGAAGAAATTGGTGCTGAACCAGCTTTCGCAGATCATCCATTAAGTAAACTTAATGATCAAGTTTACAATCAGGAAAATCCATTAAATTACCTCGAAAATTTAATCAAGGATTTACAATTATCACTAAATGAAATTGATAGTTTCATCCATCAAAACGACATTAGTCCTGAACATTGCACCTATTTAACTCAAATGTTGGCCGTTTCGGAAGATGCGTTATTACTCTACCCTTTTGTAGAATATAATAATATCGAACTGTTAGATCCTAGTACGGAAAAAGCCTGCAATTTTGATCGTGAGGTAAATCAATATCAGCAGCAAAAACAAAATTTGCAGCATGCAACAGCCCAAAATCAAAATTGGATCCAAAAGCTTAGCCGACAAGACTTGACAAGTGCATTGGAACTGGCTGAGAATAACGAGGGTTCATTTTTGAGTTTTTTAAACGGTGGATGGAGAAATTTAAAAAAGCAGTTGCAGCAGAGTTATAATTTCAGTCAGCATCAAATTAAGCCAAGTTTTACCAGCATTTTACAACAGCTAAAAAATGAGTACGATGCGCAGAATAATTTATCGAACACTCAAAATTTACTTCAACAAAACTATCACTTAGCGGGAATCGATGATGCCATTTTAAACATCAAAACCATTAGGCAAAAGCGTGGCGATCAAGAAATCGATTACCTAATTGCGCATCCGAATGCTGCAGATTTGATCAAAAAATTAAATAAACTCTATCCTAGCCTCAACATTTTATCAGCAAAGTTAAACGAGTGTTTAGCAGAAAGCGAAAATAAATCTTTTGATGAATTGAGAGATGAACTGGAAAGTATCTTAATGAATAGCGAAAGCTTATTGGATTTGTTGCCAGCACTTAAAGATTACAGCAAGGCATCAGAAAATGTTAAGAACTTGCTCAATAGGGTTGCTATTACGCCTGCCGAAACCGAAGCTTCGATGGCGAGCAAAACATTAAAACAATTTTACCAGTACAATAAGGTTTTTGCAGCAACTGATATCCAGGCAATTGAGAAAGCAGTGAATCAGATTCAGAGTGGTTATAAAAAGTTATTAAAGCTTAATGCAGAACAAATACGAGCATCAATCAGGCATCGTTTTCTGGAACATATCGAGCTTGGCAACATGGCTTTAAGTCAATTAAATCCGCAGCAAAAAGCATTTAAAAAAGACTACAACGAGGGAAGAAAAATCTTGGAGAATGAGTTTAGCAAAAGCATGCGCTATAAAAGCATCAGGGAATTAAGCGCCAAGGAAAGTTGTTTAGTGCTTAAGGATATTAAACCCGTTTGGCTGATGAGTCCTTTAAGTGTGAGCGATAGTTTGCCTTTGGATATTAATTATTTCGATGTTGTAATTTTCGATGAAGCCAGTCAGATTACGCTGGAAGAGGGAATTCCGGCGCTATACAGAAGTCCGCAAACCATTATTGTTGGCGATGACAAACAAATGCCGCCCACAAACTTTTTCTCGGCAAAAGCAGAAGATCCCGATGATTTGGAAGCTTATGAAGATGACGAGGATAGCGAACTTTTAAGTACCGATGCTGATAGCTTACTGGTTCAGGGAAGTAGAAAATTAGATAGTACCATGTTGAGCTGGCATTATCGCAGCCATTACGAAACCTTGATCAGTTATAGCAACCATGCCTTTTATGAAGCTGGGCTGCTAACCATTCCCGATAAAACAGTTCATCACCAAGAAAAAGCAGTTTTAGAAGTAACACAAGCAGAAGATGCAAGCAAATATGCAGATGCACTTTTCGATCGAAGTATCAGTTTTCACTTTCATCCAAATAGTGTTTATGAAAAAAGAAATAATCAGGATGAGGCAAACTATATCGCCAATTTAGTTAGAGAACTTTTAAAACGCGGTGTTGAGGAAAGTATTGGTATTGTGGCTTTTAGTCAGGAGCAGCAGCACACCATAGAAAATGCTTTAACGAGTTTAGCCGCTACGGATAAAGAATTCGAATTGCTTTTGGAAGAAGCTTACAATAGAACTCAAGATGAGCAGTTTGTGGGATTAATCATCAAGAACCTTGAAAATATTCAAGGAGATGAACGTGATATCATAATCATGAGTGTTTGTTATGGTTACGATGCCCGCAAAAAAATCTTAATGAATTTTGGGCCGGTTAATAAAAAAGGTGGTGAGAAAAGGTTGAATGTAATTTTCAGTCGTGCCAAAAAACACATGGCGGTAATTAGCAGCATCAAGTACCATAACATCACCAACGAATACAATGAGGGCGCAAATTATTTCCGTAGGTTTTTACAATATGCAGAAAGTGTAAGCACTGGCAATATGGAGATGGCGAGGGCCATACTCGATAGTTTGGTATTCAACAAAAAAGAAATTGCAGTTTCCAAAAGCTCAGTGGTGTTGAAACAAATTAAAGACGAATTATTGGCTAAAGGCTTCGAAGTGAAAGAGAATGTTGGACAAAGTACATTCAAATGTTCGCTTGCTGTTAAACTTCATCCTAATGATGACGCTTATATTTTAAGTATTTTAATTGATGATGAGGCACATTATGGAAATCAAAATCTTTTGGAACAATACTATCAAAGACCAGCAATTTTAAAATCCTTTGGTTGGCGAACCATGCATTTGTATGCTAAAGATTGGTTGCAAAATCCGCAGAAAATGATGGAATTAATTTTAAAGCGAATCAATGAAAAACCGGTCGATCAGATTGAGGAAAACCTAGAACTGCCAACCTTTGATAAAATTTCGCCTGTTGAAAACCCAAATCAGGAGGAGGAAAATTCACCTAAGGCTGCACCAAAAAGTGAACCTATTATTGGCTATGAGCAACTTATTTTTGATCGATTGGTATATTCAGATATGGGTAGCAACAAATTTTGGGAATCTGCTACCGAAGAGTCTAAACTCATTATCAGATTTGGAAGAATTGGCACAAAAGGGCAAGTGAATATTAAAACCTTTAGTTCGCCAGAAATAGCACAAAAGGAAAGAGAAAAGCTTGTGAAAGAGAAATTAGGTAAAGGATACAAAATTCAAAACAATATTGATTAAAAACAATCTTTAGTCATAATAATTTTCAAGGAGAATACAAATTTCCAATTCATTTGCTGCAATACTATATTTGTTTAAACATTAAGATCATTTTATGAAAATCCCTCAAAAGTTTTTTGCCCGTCAACATGAAATCGCAGCAGATTATTTAAGGGAATTAGATAAACACCTTGATGATATCGTTTCTGGCCGTGCAACAGAAATGTTCGAGGTTAGGGATTTTGCCGATTTAATACATGTTCATCCAACGCACTTAAGTAACACCATAAAATCTGCTACAGGACATTCTCCCTGTTATTTTTTTGAAGAGCGTTTAATGGAAATTTCGAAATCTATGTTGCAAAATTTGAGCACTCCAATTGCCGAAATTGCAAGAATACTTACTTACGATCCATCTAACTTCACCAAGTTTTTTAAGCATTTTGCCGGCCAAACGCCAAAACAATATCGCGAAGAATATTTCAACTCACTGGCAAATAAGGAAATTGTCACCATATAAAACTTAAGGTGTCACCATTTTAACTTAACTACTCACCATTTTTACAGCCAATTTCCATTTAATTTTGTTAAACAAATAAATAGAAAATGGAAACACAAAATAAAATTGCCTTAATAACCGGTGGTAGCCGAGGATTAGGAAAAAACGCAGCGCTGAAAATTGCTGCTAAAGGGATTGATGTCATCGTTACTTATCAATCGAAAAAAGAAGATGCAGAAAATACTGTAGAGGAAATTAAAAAACTTGGTGTAAATGCCGCAGCTTTGCAATTAGATGTATCTGATGCTACAACTTTCGACGCTTTTTTCACAGAAGTAAAATCAACATTAAAATCTGTTTTTAATGCAGAAAAATTCGATTTCTTAATCAACAATGCAGGTACTGGTCACCATGCCTTATTTGCTGAAACAAAGGTCGAAGATTTTGACAATTTGGTAAACATTCACTTCAAAGGCCCTTTCTTTATTACACAAAAGGCCTTGCCAATTTTAAACGATGGTGCTGGAATTGTTAATATTTCAAGTGGTTTAGCAAGATTTAGCTTACCAGGTGCTTCTGCTTACGGAGCTTTGAAAGGCGCAATGGAAGTATTAACAAAATACCAAGCTAAAGAATTAGGTGCTAAAGGCATTCGTTCAAACATTGTTGCTCCGGGCGCAATTGAAACAGATTTTAATGGTGGAGCAGTTAGAGATAACGAGCAAATGAATAAAATGATTGCCTCACAAACTGCGCTAGGCCGTGTTGGTTTACCAGATGATATTGGCGGAGTTGTTGCCTTTTTATGTACAGAAGATGCAAGGTGGATCAATGCGCAACGCATTGAGATTTCTGGCGGTATGTTTTTGTAAGTTTAACTGTTAAATTGAGCTTGTCGAAATTCAAAAAGTTTTTCGACAAGTTCAAATTACACACTATTTCCCGTACCAGCTGTGCTGATCTACCCTAGTGATTTCAGGTTGACCAATTTCTGTTAAGAATCTTCTTGCGCTAACCAAAGTTTTACTTTGATGGCTATCATAATTGGGTGCAGTTGATATAATACTATTTATCTTAACCATTCCCGCAGCTTGAATAAACTCTCCATTCCCTATGTAAATAGCAGTGTGCGAAACCCTTCCACCATTTAAGCCTCTTCGTTTTGCTGCAGAAAAAAACATTAAATCTCCTGGTTGCAAGTTTTTAAGACATTTCTCAACACTAATCGAATCACTTTCCAAAACATCTACAGCAGCGCCAACCAAAGCTTGTTGAGAGGCATCTCTAGGAATAATAATGCCATTTAGAAAATAACTCATCTTTGTAAAACCACTACAATCTACACCTTTGGTTGAGGTTCCTCCCCATAAATAGGGTACTCCGAGTAATGTTTTAGCTGTTTCAAGAATTCTATTAGCATTAGGATTAGCTGCTTTCTCCCATTCATTGAATATTTTTGCGTCAGCTTTTTTAATATAACCAATTCGTTTATCAGGAAAAATCACTTTGTAGAATCTTTTTTCGTCTCCAATAACTTGAAGAATATTGCCTTTAACCAAATCAGAAACTCGCATAGAGTTGGTATTTGTTTCACTAAAAGCATGACCAAAATCTTGCATGTAAATTATCCTTTTAGATTTTTTCCATGCCTCGAAATCAGCCTTATTCATTAAACTAACCGCAGTACCATCAGTATAAGATAAATAACCATCGGGTGTTCTAACTAAATAGTAACCACCTTGTTTTTTTAATACTTGTACCGGAGTACCTAAAATCATCTGGGTAAGCATTTCTGCTGAGTTCTGTGGCGCAGAGCGATTATTACAAACCGACAGATTTGCCAGTCCATATTCCATTCCGCTTAAGTTTTTTGATGGCAATAATGAACTAACTTTTACAAAGCCTTTTACTTCTTGCACCTGTTTATCAAAAGCATTTAAAGCATCTTGAGATGTACTTTCAATTAAAATACTATCACCTTTAATTAGAGCGTTAAAATAAACCGAACGCCTATCAGGAGCAAATTCCTTTTTTATCTGATTTGATATGACTCTGAGTGTCGTGGTATCAATTTGTGCTTTTAATGATATTGATATTCCAAAAAACCAAAACAGAATAATTAGTTTTTTCATAATTAGCCAAAAATACGGATTATAAGATTTCGGAAATCCCCAAACCTGTAACTAATTGCTTACCAAGCGTAATTATGTTAAATTCTAAAACGATAAAAATAAAAAAATTCATTTGTCGTTATCCATGAAAATCATCCCATGTATAAAGCTTTATTAATTATTTTTCTGCCGTTGTTTGTGGCAAAATTATCTCATGCCCAAAACTGGACGGATGCCGAATTTCGTAAGGCCAACACAGCAGCCAATGCATCGTACCTAACCGATGAAGAAAAAAATATTGTAATGTACATGAACCTCATCCGCATTGATGGAGAAAAGTTCTATTATACCTTTTTAGAGGATTATATCAATAACTACAATGCAAAAGTTAGGAAATATAGAAACTACAACGAATTAAAAATCACCAGAACAAACCCATACTATATCTCACTGCTTAAACACATGCGTGGCATAAAAAACCTCCAAATGTTTTATCCCGATGAGAAATTAACGTTGGTGAGCCGAAGTCATGCCCAAGATTTAAATAGAAATAATTTAGGCTCACATGAAAGTAGCAATGGTGACACCTTTGCTAAGCGCTTAAGTAAATATTTCCCAAATAAGGCAATGAGCGAAAACATAGATTTTGGCTATTCCAATAGCTTAGATATTGTTTGCCATTTGTTGCTAGATTGTGGGGTTCCTGCTTTAGGGCATCGTTTTAATTTGTTAGATCAAAAATACAAGCTCAATACCGTTGGTGTAAGTATACAAAAACACCCATCTTACACTTGGTGTGCTGTTATAGATTTTGTTGCGCAACCTTTATTTTATACAAACAATCAGTAAAATTTCTTAAATTTATTTTATTGATGAATAGCGCTAACATATCAATAATATCTATGTTCAAATAGACATTAACAGTTTGATTTGTCCAGTAAATTACCTCACTTTTATATCGCAAAACATAATAAAACTTAAACGATGAGCGAAAAGAAAAAACTAACAAGTGCATCCGGTATTCCTTATGCGAGTAACGAAGATAGCATGACCGTTGGACCTCGCGGTCCTATCTTGATTCAGGATTTCATTTTACATGAAAAAATGGCTCACTTTAACCGCGAGCGGATTCCTGAACGTGTTGTACACGCAAAAGGTTCTGGTGCTTATGGTACTTTTACCGTTACCCACGATATTACAAAATATACAAAAGCAAAGCTTTTCTCGGAAATTGGTAAGCAAACCAAAACATTTCTTCGTTTCTCTACCGTTGGTGGCGAAAAAGGATCGGCAGATAGTGAGCGTGATCCACGTGGATTTGCATTAAAGTTTTACACTGAAGATGGAAATTGGGATTTAGTTGGAAATAATACACCTGTTTTCTTCGTTAAGGATCCTAAAAAGTTTGGCGATTTTATTCATACACAGAAACGCGATCCTCAAACCAATATGAAAAGCCCAACCATGATGTGGGATTTTTGGAGCTTAAACCCAGAAAGTTTACACCAGGTTTTAATTTTGATGAGCGATAGAGGAACTCCGTTTTCTTACCGCCACATGGATGGTTTCGGTAGCCACACCTTTTCGTTCTACAATGATCAGAATGAACGTTTCTACGTAAAATTTCACTTCAAGACTAAACAGGGAATTCAAAACTTTACAAATGATGAAGCTGTTGATATGAAATCGCAAGATCCTGATCATTCTCAACGCGATTTATTCGAATCGATTGAAAAAGGCGAATTTCCAAAATGGACTTTAAAAGTTCAAATTATGCCTTTTGATGATGCTAAAACCTATCATTTAAACCCATTCGATTTAACAAAGGTATGGCCACATGGCGATTATCCTTTAATTGAGGTTGGAGAATTGGAATTGAACGAAAATCCTGACAATTACTACGCACACGTAGAGCAAGCTGCTTTTGCACCTGCACACGTGGTAGATGGAATTTATTATTCGCCAGATAAAATGCTGCAAGGTAGAATTCTTTCTTATCCCGATGCGCAACGCTATCGTTTAGGTGGAAACTACGAGCAAATACCAGTAAACCGTTGCCCATTTATGACTAACAATTACCAACGCGATGGCTTAATGGCCGTAAATGGCAATGGCGGTTCTAACCCAAATTATTTCCCAAATAGCTTCGATGATATTGAGGTTGATGAAAGCTACAAGCAGCCAGCTTGGCCAATGGAATCGTTAATGGCCGATCAATATGATAGAAATGCGGAGGGTGAAAACGACCATTATACACAACCCGGAAATCTTTTCCGTTTAATGGATCCAGAAGCCAAGAAGAATACCATTGCGAACATTGTTGGTGCCATGGGTGGAATTAATGGCGTTAAGAAAGATGAAATTATTAATCGCCAACTTTGCCATTGGTTTAGGGCCGATATGAGTTTAGGCTTAGGCATTGCAAAAGGTTTAGATTTAAATTTAGATCAAGCGATGGAAGGCATGGTTCACCCCGATCCTGCACACAAAGCAACAAACGAGTAATTTATTCGAAACTATACTAAGAGCCTTGAAAAAATCAAGGCTCTTTTTTTTTGCAACAAAAAACTACCTTTGCGCTACACAATATTAATTATCCATGCGTCAGGCGATTTTAGCTATTATAGATTTTTTTTACCCGCCGTTTAAAAAGTTCATTTCGCTTCATAATTTTAGGTATTTGGCAACAGGTGGTGGCACCTTGCTATTGGGAATATTAAGCTATTATTTTGCCTACTTTTTTATTTTCAAAACCAAGGAGGTAGATTTTGGCGTTATCGTTCTTCAAAGAGAAACTGCATCATTATTAGTGGATTATTGCATTGCTATACCAACCAGTTTTTTACTTAACAAATACGTAATTTTTACCCATAGCGAATTAAAGGGAAGAGTTCAGCTATTTAGGTTTTTAAATCTACAATTCATTAATATACTTGCAAATTATGTGTTATTGAAGTTTTTACTCGAACTTTTAAGAGATTATCCAACTTTGTCCTTGCTATCCAGAATTGCAGTTTCAGTTTTAATGGCGCTTTTCAGTTACTTATATCAACATTACTTTACCTTTAGCGTGAAGAAGATTGGTGGTAAAAACAAATAATTTATTTGGAAAGCAATTGCAGTAATTCTTCGGTTTCTGCAGTCCCGCCCTCGTTGCAAGTCCGCTCCCGATTGAAAAAATCGGGTTTACGGGCTTTCCACTATGGTCGGGTTTAGGTGGCCTGGGTACTACTGCTATTTTCGGTTTGTAGCGAATTGCCTATAAACCTCGCGATGAGCACTTTCTGATGTTTATAAACGGGATGGCAGCGGTATCTTTTTTAGCATTTTTCTTGCTGAAAAAATTTAGCGAACAGCCCGACAGGATTTCCCTATGAAAAACTACAGCACCTTTCCAAAAAATCAAAATTAAACACCGCCTCAATACGGGCCTAGCAAATGAGACAAAACATTCTTTACGCCTACCTGTTAATTTATCCTGCGGCTTTCTTGCTTAGGTAATTTCAACCAGCTAACTTAGTCTGCAACTAACTTTTTTATTATATCGAATGAGCAATTTTAATGATTTTAACAATGCTCAAGTAGCAAAACTGCCGAAGCACTTGAAACAGTTTATCGTGGCACAGAACTACGAAAAATATACGCCAATCGATCAGGCAGTTTGGCGCTATGTAATGCGTCAGAATTATAGCTACCTTAAAAATGTTGCATATTACCCTTATATAAAAGGTCTGCAAAGCGCTGGTTTAAGCATTGAATATATTCCAGATTTGCAAACCATGAACGATAACTTAGGCAAAATCGGTTGGGGCGCTGTTACGGTTGATGGTTTTATTCCACCTGCCGCCTTCATGGAATATCAGGCATATCGAGTATTGGTTATTGCTGCAGATATTCGCCAGATTAACCATATCGAATACACGCCAGCACCAGATATTATTCATGAAAGTGCGGGCCATGCGCCAATAATTGCCGATACCGATTATAATAATTACCTAAGTTATTTTGGTTCTATTGGTGCGAAAGCCATGTTTTCGGCAAAGGATTTCGAACTTTATGAAGCCATTAGAAAACTCTCGATTTTAAAGGAAGCGGCAGATGCTGATGAATATCAAATAGCCAAAGCCGAAAAAGAATTGCGTTACATTAATGAGAATATGGGCGAGCCATCGGAAATGGCCTTATTAGGGCGATTACATTGGTGGACAGTGGAATACGGCCTAATCGGAACTTTGGAAAACCCGAAAATTTATGGTGCTGGCTTACTTTCATCAATTGGTGAAAGTGCTTCTTGCATGCAAGAAAATGTGGAGAAGCTTTGGTACAATATGTACACGATTAATTATCCTTACGATATAACCAAAACACAACCTCAACTTTTTGTGACCGAAACTTTCCAAAATCTGATAGATGTTTTAGAGCAATTTGCCGATACCATGGCCTTTAGGCGTGGCGGAACGGAAAGTATTATGAAAGCCATTGCTTGCAAAAACGTGGCCACAGCCGTTTATAGCTCTGGCTTACAGGTTAGCGGTGTGTTTACAGATATTGGTGTGAGCGCTGCAGAAGATGTTACTTTTATAAAAACAACAGGTCCATCGGCGTTGGCCTTTATTGGAAAACAGCTAACATCACATGGAAAAAATTACCATCAGGACGGCTTTTCTTCGCCTGTTGGAAAATTGAAAGATGCAACAAAACCATTGGAAGATTATAGCGATGAAGATATAAAAACCGTTGGATATGATTTGGCCAACAGAACCAAAATGATTTTCGAAAGTGGAATTACTGTAGAGGGTGAGGTTATTAATATTCTGCGAGAGAAAGACAAAGTCCTTTTGATAACATTTACCGATTGTACTGTTAGTGGAAACAATAATAACATATTGTTTAAACCAGAATGGGGCAATTATGATATGGCAGTTGGAGAAAAAATTATTTCAGTTTTTAATGGTGCTGCTGATAAAGATGCTTACGAAGAAATTACATTAATTAGCGAGGAGAAAACGCATAAAATTTCTTACGACGATAAAACAACCAAGTTGCATCAGCTTTACAAAACAGTTCGAGAGATAAGGGAAAGTGGAGAAAATCTAGAACAGCTTTCAGAGATTTTCAATCAGCTAAAAGCCAACCACAGGCAAGATTGGTTATGCGCATTGGAGATTCTGGAAATTGTATTTCATAAAAAAATCTACCACCAACTAGAAAAGGAAATACAATTTTATTTAGAGATTAAAGCTGGAAAAGAAGCTGATCACACCAAATTGATTAATGATGGCTTGCATGTAATTAAGCATCCGGTAAGCCAATTAGTTGTGGAATAGTCGAAATTCAAATAAGTTTAGCCTGCCGTAAATTAATTTTAATTGATTAAATTTGAATATGATAATTGAAATTCAGCAACCTGTTACTAAAGAAAAAGTGCAAGAAGCAATAAAAAAGGTTTCAGAAGGAGCTGCAAAGAAAAGCTTACGTAAGCACTTCGGCAAACTTCAGCGTGGACTTGACGGCGTTGATTATCAAACAAAAATAAGGAATGAGTTCATTTAGTTTTGTTGCTGATACAAACTTTCTTATTAATGTTCACGAAGGTTTAGAAAAAATCGAACCCTTTTTAGATGGAACTGCAATCGTTTCAGTAATATCTGAAATTGAATTATTAGGCTGGCATTTGCTTAAGGAGAACGAGAGATTAGGACTAAAATCTTTGTTAGAAGATTGCGTAATAATTGAATTGAATTCTGAAATAAAAAATATTGCGATCTCAATTCGTCAGCAATATGGAGTAAAAACTCCTGATGCAATAATCGCTGCCACTTCAAAATTTTTGCAAATCCCACTAGTTACCTCCGATAAAGGCTTTAAGTCGATAGTTGATATCGAACTAATTTTAATTTAGCAAACAACAGCCATTTTCAGCTGATATCAATCAAAAAAATAGAATGAACATTATAATTACTGGTGCAAGTAGCGGAATCGGTTTTGAAACTGCCTTAGAATTTAGCCTACAAAAAGAAAATAAAATTGTAGCCATAGCTCGCTCTGCAGATAAATTGCGTAAGCTTTTAGAAATCGCCAAAGGCATAAATCCAGATTGCACATTACTTCCTGTAGAATTTGATATTGTTAATGATGATTACACCGCGTTGGTTCCATTCCTTAAAGAACGGTTAGGAAATATTGATATCTTGATTAACAATGCAGGTTCTTTAATTAACAAGCCCTTCTTAGAAACCACCGAGCAAGATTTAGGTGAAATGCTGCAAAGTAACGTAATTGCCCATTTTAAAATGATCCAAAACGTTTTACCCTTAATGCAAAGTGGCGGTCATATTGTGAACATTGGTAGCATGGGCGGGTTTCAAGGAAGCGTAAAATTCCCCGGACTTTCAGCTTACTCTGCAAGTAAGGCGGCTTTACATACTTTAACCGAATGTTTAGCTTTTGAATTGGCAGATACCGGTATTAAAATAAACTGCCTAGCGTTAGGATCTGCTCAAACCGAAATGCTTGAAGCTGCTTTTCCAGGTTACCAAAGCCCTGTTATGGCTTTTGAAATGGGAAAATATATTGCAGATTTTGCTAAAACAGGTCATAAATATTTTAACGGGAAAATTTTACCTGTTGCGGTTACTACGCCATAGAAATTGGTTTGAACAGATAATTCACTACCTTGAGACTTATAAAACTAAATCCCCCTATGGAAACAAATAATCCCTTTAATCAAAATTCAGCATCGGCTGATAATGGCAAAACTGCAGCAATTGTAAGTTATTTTTGGTTTGTAGGTTGGCTAATCGCCTACTTCGCCATGTATAAGGATCACCAAACCGAATTGAGCCGTTATCAACTTAGACAAACCCTATTATTTCATATTGCAACAACCGTTTTGAGTTGGGCAATTGGAGCATTTGTAGTCCCCTTAATTTTTGCTACTGGAATTTTTGGTGCTATTTACTTTCTGAGAATTTTACAGTTTGGCTTTTTTGTACTTTGGATTATTGGATTTGTTGGTGCCATACAAGGTGAGAAAAATCCTATTCCATTTATTGGCGAAAAGGCTCAGACTTTATTTGCAAGCATTTAAACATAAAATAAAAGTTAAATTTTTTATTTCTAATTAATTTTTATTACTTCGTAGCAATTTCCCTATTATTAAATCCAAAACACTTAAACTAAATTTTAATATATGGAAACAAACAAAAACTTCACAACAACAACAGAAGATGGCAAAGCGGCATCAATCGTTAGCTATTTCGGAATTCTTTGGTTAGTTGCTTACTTTGCAATGTACAAGGATAAAAAAACTGATTTAAGCACATACCAATTAAGACAATCTCTTTTAATCAACATCTTATATGTTATTGTTGGTATTGCTGGCAATATTGTTTTAAGAATTATTCCATCGGTAGCATTAGGATATGTATTCAGTGCGCTTTATTTGGTTCTTTTTATTATCTGGATTATCGGTTTAATCGGTGCGATTCAAGGTCAGAAAAAGCCTATGCCGTTAATTGGCGAGAAAGCTCAAACGATGTTCCCTAATATCTAATAATAGATTATAAAACAAAACTATGGAGCTCAAGTTAACGCTTGGGCTTCTTTTGTTTTAACTGGTTTTCAACATTTTGAGGTGCCTTAAATTATTTTTCTATCTTTGGCACCAACATATGAAGAAAATAATAATACCAATTCTGTTTTTCATTTTGTCTGCAACTGCAGGAAAAGCTCAAACAATACTTCCACAACAATACCAGGATTTAGTTAAAAAACTGGTAGCTAGTTTTCCGAAAAACGCTACGGTAATTAACAACAATAGTGGCACAACAAGTTCTACCACATTAATTGATTTTGCAAAAAGCATGTTGGGCATACCTTATCGTTATGCTACAAGCAACCCAAAAGTTGGCTTTGATTGCTCTGGTTTTGTAAGTTATGTTTTTAGTAATTTCGGTTTTAAGGTACCAAGATCGTCAAGAGAATTTAGCGGTACAGGCAAAGAAACAACCTTAGAAAATGCAAAAGTTGGCGATGTATTAATTTTTACCGGCACCAACTCTCGAGTGAGAACAATTGGTCACGTTGGAATTATTTATTCTATCGATGAAAATGGAATTAAATTTATCCACGCTTCTTCTGGTAAGGCACATAGTGTAACCATTACCGAACTTAACGGGCATTACAAAGATCGGTTTCTAAAAGCCGTAAGCATTTTGTAGATTATTTTTCGTACTTCCACATTCTTGATTTTCCGTCCGCAATCCACTCCAATGATTGTAATAATCGCTTTTGTTTTGTTGCTTCAGTTTTGGCTTCCTCTAACCACAATATGTAGTCTTTCTTTTTAGATGGCGTAAAATTTTGAAACACGGCCATCGCTTTCGAATCTTCCTGCAATGCTTCAATAAAATAATCTGGCACTTTTATATCTGGCTTTTGATTAGTCTTAGGTTTTGCTGGCAACTTTATGCCATCCTCATTCAGCTGAATGGCTTGTTGAATGTATGCAATCAAGATTTCATCAGCAGGTAAATCTTCAAATGATGTAATTTTACCTAATTTTCCCATTGTCGCTTCATCCTTAAAAATTCCGTAAGCATCATTCATTAAAGCGCCTTTCCAAAAGCCAAAAGCACAATGGTTTTTAAAGGCAGCAATGTGGCAAATCGGACCTTTAAGTTCGAAAAAAGGCATACTCCATTTCATTCTTTCCTCAATTCTAGCATCAGCTTTATGAATTAGATTTCGTAAATGATCTAAAATCGGAATAAAGAATTCTGCGGAATTTATGATATATTGATCTACTTGTACAATGGTATGCATAATTAAATTTTAGCTTTTTAAATTTATAGTAAAACTATCTTTAAAGCAAATTCAACATTTCCGCCGATAAGATAGCTTTTTGCCAACTCATGAAGTTCTCGTTCTCTATTCTGTGCATCTCCAATGGTCGCGTCTAATATTTCCTTAACTTCTGGATGTGCACCAACAATGTCTATTTCCTCATCACTAGGCAAATGTTCTACATTTCCGAGCATGCCTAAATCGTTACCCGTTAAAACTTTCGATAAACGGACTGACTTTGGCAAACGATCTACTCCAATGCCCAATTTTGCTAATGGTTTCGCAACCTTAAAAAGATTACTTTCAGTTACCCTGCAATACCAATCGCCACCCAAACGGGCCACCAAATCTATTTTCTGTTGATCGATTTTTCCATGATCATCCAAGATACTTTCATTAATGTGAATCAGTTTTATTTCGGCTAAAACCAAATTTCCAGCTCCATGATTATCTCCCAAAGCAATCACATCATTAATTACACATTCAAATTGAACGGGTGCTTCGGCAACTCGTGGCGGAGTTACTAAATCAGATTTAAGCATGGTAAAACCTGCTTTCTCAAATTCATTTACACCTTTTGCATATTCTGTACTCGCTAAGCTCATTTGCTGCACCATATCGTAATTCACAATATTGATCACACATTCTTTAACCTGCAATACGTTATCTAAAGTATGTTTAGTGGTATTATCCCGCACTCGCCTTGCTGGAGAGAAGATACAAATCGGCGGTTTTGTACTAAACATGTTAAAGAAACTGAATGGACTTAAATTTATATTTCCTTCAGCATCTATAGTAGAGGCAAAACAAATTGGCCGAGGCGCAATCGCATATTGCAAATAATCTTGCAATTGTACCGCAGTTAAATCTTTAGTTTTTAAGGTTAACAATTTATTTGAAATTTGTGGTGATTAGCTATTTTTTGAAAATCAGTTGCAGTAGCTCTTTTTAATGTTAGTCCCGCCATTTGCTTTTATTCCCAATGAAAAATCGGGAGATAATCGCTCCTGTCGGGTTTAGGAAAGGTTTACCTAAGTAATTTAAACCTGACAGAAGCGAACACGAAAGCCCGATTTAAGCACCTGTTTTATTTTTTAAAGGTATGCTTGCTTGTTGCACACGCTTCATCGGGCTGAGTAAAGCGAATGGCAGGGCTACAGGAACCGAAATGGGCAGGAAACTGCTTTCCAAATTCCTCATAATAAGTTTATTTTTTTAGCGCCAAAATAGAAAAATCAGTATCCGCTTTGGTAATATTATTCGTAAGCGCTCCAAGACCTGTAATTTCCATTTCAACAACATCACCTGGTTGCAACCACTGTGTTTTATAATTTGGATCATTCAGCAAACCTGTGCCGTTTAATTCCAAGAAGCAGCCCGTACCAACAGTTCCCGAACCAATAACATCACCAGGAAGAATATCTACCCCATAAGCACAACGCTCTATAATCTCGGCAAAAGTCCAATCCATATCTGCGGCATTGCCTCTAGAAACCTCTACACCATTTACACGACAAGTCATTTTTAAATCATAGGCGTTACCCACATGACCATCTTTTGCTGCAACTTTATGTTGTTCCAATTCATCTGGAGTAACCAACCAAGGACCAATAACTGTCGAAAAATCTTTTCCCTTAGCTGGACCAAGATTCAAGAGCATTTCTTCCATCTGCAAAGTTCTGGCACTCATGTCGTTCATCACCATGTAACCTGCAATATATTCATCAGCTTCTGCAGCCTTAATATTTCTACCTTTTTTACCAATAACAATTGCCAATTCTAATTCGAAATCTAGTTTTTCGAAATGATCTGGCATGCACTCTATTTCACCTGTACCCTGAATAGCATTATGATTGGTAAAATAAAATATCGGATATTCATCAAATTGAGAGATCATATCAACCTTGCGATTACGCCTGGCAGCTGCAACATGTTGCCTAAAGGCATAACCATCTCTACAACTTGTAGGGTGCGGAACGGGTGCCAAAATCTCGTAAAAAATCTCCTCCTTGGCTACTAAACTTCCATCTTTTATTTGAGCATCTACTTTCTTTGCTCGCTCCATCAGTACTTCTCCACCTTGCAAAAACTCATTCATATTATCTGGCAGGAGCTTATCACAGCTATTTAAATTGTAAATATGCCCGTTTATAAAAACACCAAGATGCTCTCTGTCTTCAGTTTTATAGGATACTAATTTCATATAGATTTGGTTAAAATACGTGGTAAAGCTAAAAAAAATACATAATCTCGAATAAGAATATTGGCATTATTTTAATATAGTATATTGCTGGAGATTTGGCTTAATCAAAGGAAAATCTTTCGCACTTAGATTTTTGTAGTGTTTGCGATTACCCAATATACCCCCAATTAGCGATCCCGCTGAAACCCCAACTGGTACACCCGCAGCAATTAACACTAAGGATTCTACCAGTTTATCACTTTTTGCGGCCAACACAAAAAATGTTAAGCCGCCAGCAATAGCCAACGGCGCAACAAACCCTTTTCGTTGAACATGTAAGGCAACAATACTGTCAGCACTAAATTTTAAGGTATCTTTTCGGTTTCCGATAATGGTAAGTCCATCGTCTGCGGCAGCATAAAAAGAACCTCTGGAAACTCTTCCATTACTTTCGATAATTTTGATTTTGTACTTGGCTTTTTGCTGAGAAAAGCCGCAATAACTTAATGCTAAAAAAACAATAAGGGTAAAAATGAATTTCATATCGGGGACGATTGTAGTTTGAAATTAAAGGTAATTAAAATTTCAACTTTTAAATAAAATACTTACCTTGCGATCATTAAGACCATGATATTAAAAGCATTACATATCAATCTAGTTAACGACGCCATCGCTGCTCGTCGCTATAAAATTCTTTCTAAGTTAATCATGGCCCAATATTCTCTGTAAATCCTACCCTTTTCTTTTAATTGAAACGCATTGCCGTTTTAATTGTTTATTTCTTAGAATTTTCTTCTAACCATAACTTATATATTATGCCTGTTTATCATAAATTAGGGCAAATTCCTGCTAAACGTCATACGGTTTTTCGCAAGCCCGATGGAAATCTTTATGCCGAGGAATTGGTATCTACCGAGGGTTTTTCGAGTTTGTATTCTCTGGTTTACCATTGCCATCCGCCAACTATAGTAAAACATTTGGGTGAGCCTTATAGCGTGGAGCCAAAAATTGCCCGCGAAAAACATCTAAAGCACACCAGCTTAATCGGTTTTAATATTAAAGCAGAGGATGATTATTTAAAAAGTCGCAAGCCTGTTCTGGTCAATAGCGATTTACACATTGTTTTGGCTGCTCCTCGAAAATCGATGACAGATTATTTTTATAAGAATAGTCAGGCTGATGAAATGATTTTCATTCATGAAGGTTCGGGGAAGTTGAAAACTGGCTTTGGAGAAATCAAGTTTGCTTATGGCGATTATTTGATCATTCCTCGAGGAACCATTTATCAGTTGGAGTTCGATTATGAAGACAATCGACTTTTCATTGTGGAAAGCTTTAGTCCGATAAGGCCGCCAAAAAGGTACCTCAATCAATACGGACAATTAATGGAACATTCGCCCTATTGCGAAAGAGATTTAAGGTTGCCTGAAAACCTGCAAACCAATGATGAATATGGCGATTTTAAAGTGCTGATTAAAAAACAAGGATTAATTTATCCATACACTTACGGCACACATCCTTTTGATTATGTAGGCTGGGATGGCTACCATTATCCTTACGCCTTTTCTATCCATGATTTCGAACCAATAACTGGCCGATTACACCAACCGCCACCAGTACACCAAACCTTTGAGGGGCACAACTTCGTAGTTTGTTCGTTTGTTCCTCGAAAATACGATTACCATCCAGATTCTATTCCTGCACCATACAACCATAGCAATGTAGATAGTGATGAAGTGCTGTATTATGTCGATGGAGATTTTATGAGTCGCAAAAGCGTGGTAAAAGGCCAAATCACTTTACATCCTGGAGGCATTCCTCATGGCCCGCATCCCGGAACGGTAGAAAAATCGATTGGTAAAGAAAAAACTGATGAATTGGCCGTGATGATTGATCCCTTTAAACCTTTAATGCTTACACAAGATGCATTGGATATCGAGGATGAGAACTATCACAAAAGTTGGCAGATTAATGTAGAATAAATTGGTCGGAAGACGGAAGTCCGATGATGCGACGTAAAAAAACAAAAGTTGGAGGTCGGGGACCGATAGTATAACGCATTGGATCTAGAAAAAAATTTTGACTCTGACTATTAAAAACTAAAATCTTCCGACCTCGGACGCCCGACTTCCGACTTATTAAAACTTAAATCTTCGGACATCCAAATCGGACTCCGGAACATCAAAAACAAATATGGAAACACTAACATTTGCAGAAAAAATAGCTAAAGCACAAGATTTTCTGCCCATCAATGGAACAGATTATATAGAATTTTATGTGGGTAATGCGAAGCAGGCAGCGCACTATTACAAAACTGCTTTTGGCTTTCAGAGTTTGGCCTATGCTGGGCCTGAAACAGGCGTTCGCGATCGTGCCTCTTATGTTTTACAACAAGGAAAAATCAGGTTGATTTTAACAAGTGCATTAAAGTCTGATCATCCAATTTCTGAACATGTAAAAAAACATGGTGATGGAGTAAAAGTTTTGGCCCTCTGGGTAGATGATGCTTACAGTGCTTTTGAGGAAACTACAAAGCGAGGAGCAAAACCATATTTGGAACCACAAACCTTAAGCGATGAAAATGGTGAGATTAAAATGAGTGGAATTTACACTTATGGAGAAACCATCCACATGTTTATTGAGCGTAAAAACTACACAGGAACCTTTATGCCGGGCTATCGTAAATTGGTAAGTGATTATAACCCTACCGATGCTGGCCTGTTATACATCGACCATTGTGTGGGCAACGTGGGCTGGAATCGTATGAATGATGCCGTTAAGTGGTATGAAGATGTAATGGGTTTTGTTAACATTCTTTCTTTTGATGATAAACAAATCAATACAGAATATTCTGCCTTAATGAGCAAGGTAATGAGCAATGGAAATGGCTTCTCTAAATTCCCTATCAATGAGCCTGCTGAGGGTAAAAAGAAATCGCAGATTGAAGAATATTTAGAATATTACGAGGGTGAAGGGGTTCAACATATTGCGGTTGCCACAAAGGATATTGTTCAAACTGTAAAAGAACTTAAAGCTCGTGGGGTAGAATTTTTAAGCGCACCACCAGAAGCTTACTACGATATGATGCCTCAACGTGTTGGCAAAATCGATGAAGAGATATCCTTATTAGAAAGCTTAGGTATTTTGGTTGACTGTGATGAAGAAGGTTATTTGTTGCAAATTTTCACCAAACCAGTAGAAGATCGCCCGACTTTATTTTTTGAGATCATTCAACGTAAAGGCGCACAAAGTTTTGGTGCAGGGAACTTTAAGGCACTTTTTGAATCCTTGGAGCGTGAGCAAGAATTAAGGGGAAATTTGTAAATAAGATTTGTCACAGAAAAGGAAACCACCCCCGTACCCCTCCTTGAAAGTAAGGAGGGGAGCTGGACATTGCATATTGAAATTGTTAAAGCATGATTTAAACGACTTGTTTAAAACCACTTACCAAAAATTATACATGATATTTCCCCCAAGCACTTACAATTCCCCTCCTATTTTAGGAGGGGTGAAGGGGTGGTAAATGTTGGGCGGGTAGAAAGACTTTACAAAACCTCCCCCAAATGTTTATAATTCGATTTTATCGTATCCAAAACCTCTGTCATTTTTCCGCCTAACATTAATTTAGCGATCGATTCTGTCATACCTTTTATTTGAGCCCACTCTATTTTTGGTGGCATTGCTAATGCATTTGGGTTAGTCATAATATTTAACAAAACTGGTCCATTTTCTGCAAAAGCATTGGCAATTGCATTTTCAACCTCTTCAGGTTTAGAAGCTGTTAAACCCTTGAAACCCATAGCTTGTGCAACCAATGCAAAATCAGGATTAATCATATCCGTTTCATTGTCAGGCAAACCATCAACTTCCATTTCTAATTTTACCATACCCAAAGCCCTGTTATTAAAAACGATCAGTTTAATTGGTAAATTATATTGTTTAATCGTTGCTAAATCGCCCAAAAGCATCGACAAACCTCCATCACCACATAAGGCAATAACTTGTTTTTCTGGGTGAGCTAACGATGCTCCAATTGCCATTGGCATTGCATTGGCCATAGAACCATGATTAAAAGAGCCTAACATTTTGCGTTCGCCAGTACCATCTATAAATCGGGCGCCCCAAACGCAACACATCCCTGTATCCACAGTAAAAATGGCATCATTAGCCGCTAAGCGATTAATAGTTTCAGCTACAAACTCTGGTTGTATTTTATTTTCCTCACCTTGGTCTTTTACATATACTTGCTGACTTTCTTTCACTTTCTGATAAAATTCAAGCTGCGATTTCAAGAAGCCATCATCGTTCTTTTCCTCTAAAAATGGCAATAAGGCTTTTATGGTATCACTAATATCTCCGCACAAACCCATCGTAAGTTTAGCTCTTCTGCCTAATCGTTCTGGTTTTTCATCAATTTGGATAATTTTATTTTTAACAGGCATGAAGTTTACATAAGGAAAATCCGTTCCCAGAAGCAATACCACATCAGCTTCATGCATGGCATGGTAACCAGATGGCTGCCCAAGCAAACCCGTCATACCAACCTCGTAATGATTATCATATTGAATGCCCATTTTCCCACGGAAAGAAAACCCAACTGGAGCCTTTAATTTTGCCGCTAAAGCCACCACTTCATCATGTGCATCGGCAGCGCCAATACCACAATACAACATGATCTTCTTTTCTGAATTTAAGAAATTCGATAAATCTTTTAATTCATTATCCGATGGGCGAATAACTGGCTTATTATTAAACAACTGCATGGAAGTTACACTTTCAACGGCATCCATTTGGGCAACATCGCCGGGCAAACCAAAAACAGAAACACCTTTTTTATGAATGGCATGTTGAATTGCAGTCTGGAACATTCTTGGCGCTTGTTCGGCTGTTGTGGCTACCTGATTATAATAGCTACAATCATCAAACAATTTTATGGTATTGGTTTCCTGAAAAAATTCCATTCCAAATTCTCCCGTTGGGATGGTGGAGGCAATGGCAATTACAGGAACATGAGATCGATGGGCATCATAAAGTCCGTTAATTAAATGAACGTGTCCAGGTCCACAGCTTCCCGCACAACACGCAATTCCATCCAATTCAGCTTCGGCAGCAGCAGCAAATGCACCAACTTCCTCATTGCGAACATGAATCCATTTAATTTTACCATTTCTCCTAACGGCATCATTGAAATAGTTTAAACTATCTCCAGTAACGGCATAAACTCTTTTTACACCAACTTCAACTAGCATCTCTACTAATTGTTCAGCAACGTTTTTACCCATAAAAGTATTTTTAACAAATCAACATCAGCACGACGATGACATCATATAAATACAGGAATTGACGATATTGTTTTAGGTTACAAATTGAAAAAATCAGAATCTGACTTAGAAAAGACGTTGAAAGGAATTATTTAGGAAATGAGTTTTTCTTCACTAAAACTTCATAATTGAAATGCACCTTTGAATTAACAAAACACAAGAAGCGATTTCCGTTTTGTTAAATTCTAAAAACTCATAATTAGTTTTTTAGTTTTCCGGTTACCCTTATCTGATACCTCATGTATTGCAAAATACATGAGGTTTTTTGTATCTTGATATTTAGCGTTAATTATGAAAGTGTTGTATAAATCATTTGCCATTTTGTTGTTGTTTTTTTCCTTTGGCTTGGTAAAAGTTCAAGCCATTCAAAAAGAAATTATTTCTGAAAAGGATTTTAATAATTGCTTTCCGCTACGAAACAAGTTCTATACTTATACTGCATTTACAAAAGCCTTTTCGGAGATTTCCTTTATAAAAATTAAGGTTGAAAAACGTGGAGATTGGATTTATAAAATTACCCGAACAGATAAACGGGCAAACAAAACGACATTAGTTCGCCAAGATAAGGATTGGAATGAAGTTTGGGCAAAAGCAAAGCCTTACAGTAGTATTGACGTAGATTATGGCGATTTTTGTACTAACAAAGAATCCAATATCAACAAGAAAGAGCTTGCGGCTTTCTTTGCTCACATCGCCCATGAAACCCGAAATGGCATCAATAATCAATTTAATGATGGATTAATGTTGATTAATGAAATTGATACTAATGCCGCTTACTTTACCGAAAATATTATTTATCCAGCAGTTGCGGGAAAGAAATATTATGGTCGTGGTCCTTTGCAATTAAGCTACAATGGCAACTATGGGTTTACATCTGATTGTATTTTCGGCGACAAGAATACACTTTTAAATAATCCTAGTTTAATCAGCATAAATCCGGTTTTAGCATTCGAAACTGCTATTTTCTTTTGGATGACGCCACAAGGATCGAAGCCATCAGCCCATCAGGTAATGACTGGAAATTGGAATCAAACATCAGCTGATAAGCAGAATGGATATACTTCAGGTTTTGGACTAACCATCAATATTATCAACGGGAAGTTAGAGTGTGGTAAAGGAGAAGATACTGCACCGATGCTAGATCGAATTGGATTTTACCAATACTTTTTAAAGAAATTTAAGATTATTGACGACAATTGTGCCTGTTCATGTGCACAAATGACGCCATTCTCAGGTTAATTATGATGTACTTTCTTTAAGCATTTGGTACAAATCAGAAGCATTACCGTCGAATTTAGTTCCATTTACGTAAAAAGATGGTGTACCATTTACGCCACTTCGAACACCACTTTCAAAGTCAGCTTCAACTTTTTGTTTAACATTAGCTGCTTCAACATCTTGCTGAAACCGTTCCAAATCCAAACCAATAGTTTCTGCCAGCTCTTCAAATAGATCAGCGTTAATTCGGTACTGATTTTCATAAAGCGCATCATGCATTTCCCAAAACTTATCCTGTAAAGCCGCAGCTTCTGCCGCAACAGCAGCTCCGTAAGCAAATTCATGGGATTCTTGTAACGGAAAATTACGAAAGGCCAATCTAATTTGATCGCCAAACGCATCTTGAATTTCCTTTACTATTGGATAGGCATCGCCACAGTACGGGCATTGATAATCGCCAAACTCTACAATTGTTATCGCTGCCGATGCTGCGCCCTGAATATGATCGTGGCTACTTACTTCTGGTTTTAATGTGCTCATAATAATTATTTCTTTGTCAATTCTTCCAATGCATCTAAAATTCCATCTGCCCCAGGATTTACAGCTGTGGGTGATAGATAACTCCAAGCTATTTTTCCCTCTTTATCAATTACAAATAATGCCCGCTTACTTTCCCCCACTTCTTCATCGTACACGCCATAAGCTTTTGAAACTTTGCCTTTCGGTTCAAAATCGGCTAGAAGCGGAAAATGTAATTTGCGATCTTGTTCAAATGCCAAATGGCACCAAACACTATCTACAGAAATTCCGAAAATCTGTGCGTCGTATTTGCTAAAATATTTCAACATTTCATTGTACAGAGCCATTTGATCGCTGCAAACAGGGCTCCAATCTGCTGGATAAAAAGCCAATATTACATTCTTACCCTTAAAATCCTTAAGTTTTATTTTTTGATCGGGGGTAGCATTTAATTCAAAATCTGGTGCTGTGGCGCCTTTTTCTAACATATTATAGCGTTTAAAATTTAAAACTTTCTTTATTGTAACAGCTTAGGGTGCATGTTGTTTTTCGTGGGGAAATTAAAGACTAACCTAACTTTTGTCTTTTAATTAAGTAGGACTGCAGAATCGGATAAAATCCATCATTCATGTCGGCGTCAATTAAATCAATTTTATATTGAGCACATTTAAGCGCAATCTCTTGCCGGTAAGAGGAAACTGCGGCCTTGTAATTCTCTTTAACTTGGTTTGTATGAACTTTAATAGTATCGCCAGTTTCCATATCGATAAATTGATATGGCCGATTCTCGAAATCAAAATCTACTTCTTTAGATTTATCCACCACATTAAAGACTACAACTTCGTGTTTATTGAATTTCAAATGCTGCAAAGCATCGAAAAGTTGATCAGTTTTTTCTGGACTGGTCTGCGTATTAAACAAATCGCTAAATATAATTACCAAAGAGCGTTTGTGAATCAGTTCGGCAACTTGGTGTAAGGCTTCACTTAAATTGGTTTGTGCATTTACTTTTGGTTTTTGTAGTAGCTCTTCTAGTTGTGCAAATAAATATTTCTGGTGAACAGTGGTCGATTTTGCTGGAGAATTCAATAAAATTTCATCAGTAAATAAACTTAATCCAAACGCATCCCGTTGCTTTTTCAGCAAGTACATTAAGGAAGCCGTTGCCTGAATAGAAAAAGTAAGTTTATTATTTCTTGGCTCCGGAAAGTACATCGATGAAGAGACATCAATCACAAATTGACACCTCAGATTGGTTTCTTCCTCAAAACGTTTGCTGTAAAGCTTATCGGTTTTGGCATATAGTTTCCAATCGATATTTTTTACATTATCGCCAATATTATACTGCCGATGCTCTGCAAATTCTACCGAGAAACCATGAAACGGACTCTTATGCAAACCTGTAATAAAACCCTCTACAACTTGATGAGCCAATAATTCGAGGTTACCGAAGCTTGTTTCATTTTCGTAATTAACTGCCTGCATGAAGTAAAGCTAATAAAAGATTTACGAATTAAAAGACCATAATCGCATTCTCGTTAACTTAATTAAAAAATGTTTTGGAAAGCAAAGACAGAAGTTCTTAGCACAATCTGTTCCCACCATCGTTGCAAATCCTCTTCCGGTGAAAAACCGGAATTGCGGGTTTTTCACTTTGTCGGGTTTAGGTGGATTAGGTTGTGCAACTATTTAGGGTAAAATCCAAAGGTGTAAATATTTTCTTTCTCAAACCTCGCAGGTTTTAAAAACCTAAGAGGTTAAAATAAGCGGTTCCATCGGCTGGTGCCACACCAGACGAAATGAGAAGTGAATTACGGTTGGTTTAGGAACTAAAATACAGGAAGAATTGTAGAATATTTAATCTATCGGCTGGTGTCCTCACCTGCCGAGACTAGAAAAAAATGGTCGGTGAGACACCAACCATCAAGAAAAATATGCAATCGAAAATTTTATTTCTTTGCAATCTTATAAAGTTTGCCGTTATCAGTAACAGAATAAAGCGCTCCATCTTTCTCCACCATGTCTCGGAAACGTTCACCTTTACCCTCTAACAATCTTTCTTCGCCAACAACCTTATTGTTTTTAATAACCAAACGGATGATGTGGGACCCACCCAAGCCACCAACGAATAAGTTCCCTTTCCACTCGGGTATGCTCGTTCCATTATAAAATGTAATGCAGCCTGGCGAAATACTCGGATTCCAGAAATAAACTGGTTGCTCCATTCCTTCTTTTTGCTGAATACCATCGCCTACTTGTTTTCCGCTGTATTCGGTTCCATAAGTAATAATTGGCCAGCCATAATTTTTGCCGGGCTTAATTAAATTCACTTCATCGCCGCCTTTAGGTCCAAATTCTGCTTCCCATAAATCGCCTGTTTGAGGATTAATGGCCAAACCATCAGGATTACGCAAGCCCAATGCATAAATTTCTGGTCGTGCATCTGCCTTGCCAGCGAAAGGACCGTTTGCAACCGCTTTACCATCAGTAGTAAGGTGAAGAATTTTTCCTAATGATGAATTTAAATATTGTGCCTGAATTCTGATGTCGCCACCAGAACGCTCTCCTGTACTTACAAATAAGTTTCCGCTTTTATCAAATACTATTCTAGATCCATATTGCAATTTACCTCCATAAGATGGGGTTGCACGATAGATAACGGTTTGATTTTCAATAGATGTTTCATTTGCCGCTAATTTTCCCTTTGCAATTGCAAGAAGTACACCTTTATCTTGTGGTTCTGAGTATGCCCAATAAACCATTCTGTTCTTAGCAAAATTAGGATCGATGGTTACATCCAATAAACCACCTTGCCCTGAAGCATCAACTTTAGGCAGGCCAGTAATTTTTTTGCTGGATTTTCCATCGGCAGTTAGAATTACCATTGTTCCTTGCTTTTGGGTAATTAAAAAACCACCATTTGGTAGCACAGAAATTGCCCAAGGATTTTCCAAACTTTCATTTAAGATCGAGATATCAAGCGCAGTACTGGTTTTTACGCCGGCAATTCGAGTTTGCCCCTCGAAAGCTGGTTTATAATCTGCTGATGGCTTATTGGTTTCCACTGGATTTTGCGCGGAAACACACGCAACATTTGCACAGTTTAACGCCAAGCCTGCTAATAACAGACCTAATGTTTTATTGTTGAATAGGTTCATAGACATGATTAGAATTTAATTAAAGAAACAAAAATATTTTTGCATAAAAAAACCCGATTCCTATAAATGAACTCGGGTTTTTGTAATATTATTAGTGAAGTATGAGCATCGGATTTAATTTAAACCCTTTACCTTATACCCTCAACTTTTATTTAAGCTAATTGCTTGTTCAATTTTTCAGCTAAAACTGATTTTGGAACCGCTCCAACTTGTTTATCAACAACTTGACCATCTTTAAAGTATAATAAAGCTGGGATGTTACGGATACCAAATTGCATCGAAATTTGAGGATTGTTATCTACGTTTACTTTTCCAACGATAGCTTTACCATCATATTCTTTAGCGATTTCTTCTACTACTGGACCAACCATGCGACAAGGGCCACACCATTCTGCCCAAAAATCTACTAATACGGGTTTATCTGATTTTAATACAAGCTCCTCGAAGTTTGCATCTGTGATTTCTAATGCCATAATTATTTTTTTTATGTTCAAATATATGTATTCAATTGTAATGCCAACTACTCGCTAATGTCAATTTGACATTACTTTGAGGGTATCTACTCATTCACCATTGCGAGGCACGAAGCAATCTCATTTTTAACCAAGATTGCTTCGTGCCTCGCAAGGCGATAAACCTTAGTTAAGCTTGTAGTTTACAACATTCAATCCCAACAATTGTTCTAAGAACTTGTTGTTCGGATTTATTTTTAAATTTTTGGATGGCATATCCAGCATAATCTCTTTTTCCCTATCAAAAATAGCGAAGTTAAGTTGGCAGTTCTGTTGCTCAGAATTTGCCTTATTGTCTGCTAATATTGCTTCAATCTCTCGCATCAATTCATCATTAACCCGCTCAATGGGTACTTGGATAGTTAAGCTCTTCGCCAATTTATCTCTTAATTCTGACATTAGATTTATTGCTGTGATCTTAAACTCCCAATCGCCTGCTTTTCCAAATCTTTCTCCAACCCTACCCCTAATTTGTAAGAAATATCCCTCAGTTAAAAACGACTTAAATTTTAAGAAATCCTCTCCAAATAAAGCCATTTCCGAAGCGTCCTCGTAATCCTCAAAAACGAAAGTCCCGAATGGCTTACCTGTTTTGGTAATTCTTTGCGATGCCGAAACCACTAAACCACCCACGCAAAGCTCCCGGTTTTGTAGCTTTACAAATTCCGCCAAAACTTCTTCGTTAGTATCGCCCATCCTCACTTTATTGATGATGCTCAATTGCCTCACACCATGCGTACAGAACTTATCGAGCTCTAATTTATAATTATCCAAAGGGTGACCAGAAAGAAAAATCCCGATAGCATCTTTTTCATATTTCAAGCGATCCATTAATGCCCATTCTGGCGAAACTGGTAATGTTGGCTCTAAAATTAAATCGGCCTTTGAACCACCAAACAGTGAAGCTTGCGATGTATTTTCATTGTTCTGAAAATCATTTGCATACTTGATAATCTTCTCAATGCCATTCATTTTATCATTCGGACCGATGTAGAAAAACTGAGCCCTATGTCCGCCAAAAGCATCAAAAGCACCACTGTAAACAAAACTTTCATAAGCTTTTTTATTTACAATTCTGGTATTAGATCGCTTTGCAAAATCGTAAACTGACGAATACGCCCCGTTTTCTAACCTTTCTTCGATAATGCTTTCTACCGCTTTCTCGCCTACACCTTTTACAGCCGACATCCCGAAACGAACCTCACCCCTAATGTTCACCGAGAATTTAAGATCAGATTCGTTAACATCCGGCCCCAAAACGGTAACGCCCATCTGGCGACATTCTTCCATAAAGAAAGCAACCTGTTTAATATCACTCATGTTATTGGAAAGTACCGCAGCCATGTATTCTGCAGGATAATGTGCTTTTAAATAGGCCGTTTGATAAGCAATCCACGCATAACAGGTAGAGTGCGATTTGTTAAACGCATAAGATGCAAATGCCTCCCAATCTTTCCAAATTTTTTCTAAAGTAACCGCATCATGACCTTTCTCCGCAGCCTGCTTAACGAATTTAGGTTTCATTTTATCCAGCACTTCCTTTTGCTTTTTACCCATCGCCTTACGCAAAACATCGGCCTCACCTTTGGTAAATCCAGCCAATTTTTGCGATAAAAGCATTACCTGCTCCTGGTAAACCGTAATACCGTAAGTCTCCTTTAGGTATTCCTCACAAGCATCTAAATCATACTTAATCTCTTCCTCACCGTTCTTCCGCTTTACGAAACTAGGAATATACTCCATTGGTCCTGGGCGGTATAAGGCATTCATGGCAATTAAATCGTCGAAAACCGTTGGCTTTAACTCTTTCATGTACTTCTGCATCCCCGGACTTTCATATTGGAAAATACCAATGGTTTCGCCACGTTGGAAAAGCTCATAAGTCAATACATCATCAATTGGGAAAGTATCTGGATCGAGGTTAATGCCATGCCTTTTCTTCACCAATTTAACCGTATCCTTAATTAGCGTAAGCGTTTTTAAGCCCAAGAAATCCATCTTTAACAAACCGGCACTTTCTACAACCGAGTTATCAAATTGGGTAACATATAAATCAGAATCCTTGGCCGTAGCCACAGGAACGAAATTGGTAATATCACTTGGCGTAATAATTACACCGCAAGCGTGGATTCCTGTATTCCTTAACGAGCCCTCTAAAACCTGCGCCTGCTGAATGGTTTCGGCACTTAAATCTTTCAAAAGCCCCATCGCCTTTAGCTCCTGAACTCGCTCGTACTCATCCGGACGTAAGGCATCTTTCAAACTCTTTTCATCGAGTGTGAAGATCTTTGCCAATTTCATATTCGGAATGAGCTTGGCAATTTTATCGGCCTCGAACAATGGTAAATCTAAAACCCTTGCCGTATCACGGATGGAAGATTTCGCCGCCATGGTTCCGTAAGTAATGATTTGCGCTACCTGACTAGAACCGTACTTATTGATTACGTATTCCATTACGCGACCACGACCCTCATCATCAAAATCGATGTCGATATCCGGCATGGAAACACGATCTGGATTTAAGAACCGCTCAAAAAGGAGGTCATACTTAAGGGGGTCGATGTTGGTGATCCATAAACAGTAAGCCACAACAGAACCTGCAGCAGAACCACGACCAGGACCAACGGAAACATCTCTTCTACGGGCTTCTGCAATAAAATCTTGTACAATTAAGAAATAACCGGGGTAACCCGTTTTCTCAATCGTTGCCAATTCAAAATCTAACCGATCAATAACCTCTGGCTTTAATTCGCCATAACGTTTTTTAGCGCCCTCATAAGTAAGGTGCCTTAAAAATTTATTTTCTCCCCGTTTTCCACCATCACTTTCATCCTCAACCACTAAAAACTGTTCTGGAATATCAAACTTCGGTAATAAAACCTCGCGGGCGAGCTTGTAGATTTCAATCTTATCTACAATCTCTTGTATGTTTAAAATCGCCTCGGGCAAATCAGCAAAAAGCGCTTTCATTTCATCGCCCGATTTGAAATAATATTCTTGATTAGGCAAGCCATAGCGGTAGCCGCGGCCACGGCCAATTGGTGTTGCCTGCTTTTCTCCATCTTTTACACAAAGCAAAATATCATGCGCATTTGCATCTTTTTTGTTGATGTAATAAGTATTATTGGTAGCAACCAGTTTCACCTCGTGCTTTTTAGCCAAAGCAATTAAGGATGTATTTACTCGATCCTCATCCTCCTGATTGTGGCGCATCACCTCCACATAAAAATCTTCTCCAAATTGCTCTTTCCACCAAATCAAAGCTTCCTCGGCCTGATTTTCGCCCATGTTTAGAAGCTTGTTCGAAATCTCTCCAGATAAGTTTCCAGATAATACAATAATATCATCCTTATAAGTTTCAATTACGTTTCTATCAATCCTTGGAACATAATAAAAGCCCTTTGTATAGGCAATTGAAGACATTTTAGCTAAATTATGATAGCCATTTTTGTTCTTTGCCAAAAGCACCATCTGGTAGCCATTATCTTTGGTTGTTCTGTTCAGATGATCATCACAAACGAAAAATTCTACACCAATAATTGGCGTCATGACTACTTCGGTAGGGCGTTGACCTGCTTCAATCGCTTCCGCGTTTTTAGCTTCTGCAGCTTTATTATGATTTAAAACTGCATTAACGAAATGAAAAGCACCCATCATATTTGCATGATCCGTCATGGCGACAGCGGGCATTTTCTGTGCAGCAGTTGCTTTTATTAATGCAGGAATGCTGATGGTACTTTGCAACACCGAAAACTGCGTATGGTTGTGCAAATGCACAAAAGTTGCCGCAGCAAGTTCCTGTTTATTTTCAGCCAGCTCTTGTCTAGAAACGCCGCCACCCTCTGCTTTTTGCAAGCGCTTGCGAATCTCATCAGAGGCCGATTTTAAGTTAACATGCTGTATGCCAAAACTCGGAATTGATGCTGGATTTATCTCCCTAAAACATGGAAAATATTCAACGTCAACCAGTAATTCTTCTTTTGTAAAAACTTCCTTTTTAATCAATTCCAAAAAGCAGCGTGTAGTTGCCTCCACATCAGCAGTTGCATTGTGCGCCTCATTAAAAGGAACGCCAAATAAATAAGAGTGCAACTCGGTTAAGGTTGGCAATTTAAACTTGCCGCCTCTACCTCCTGGCAGCTTTAACAAACTGGCCGTAATTTCTGTACAGGTATCTAAAACCGGCATTTCTGCCATTCTATTTTCAAGGCCAAAACGATGAAATTCGCAACCCATAATGTTTACATCAAAGCCAACATTCTGGCCTACTATAAACTTCGATTTTGACAGTGCGATATTGAATTTCTCCAAAACCTCGGCCAATGTTATCCCTTGTTCAGCAGCTAAATCAGTAGAAATTCCGTGAATTCTTTCCGCATCATAAGGAATATTAAAACCCTCTGGCTTAACCAAATAATCCTGATGTTCAACCAGCCGCCCCATCTCATCGTGCAGTTGCCATGCAATTTGAATACAACGCGGCCAATTATCCGTATCGGTAATTGGGGCATTGTAATTACGTGGCAAACCCGTGGTTTCAGTATCAAAAATTAAGTACATATTGTATGGTAAAGAATTAACCGTTTCAGAATATCACGGTTCTTCAAAAATAAGGATTTTGAAGGTTGATGTTGTCAGGATTTTATCAACAAAAGATTAGGATAAGTTTTAAGGACGAGATTGTTGTAATGGCATCCAACCTTGCTGTCATATTGAGGCACGAAACTTATGTGCGTTTATTTACTTTTGGTTAAATAATGCTAACTTAAAACTGTAAGAATTTGATATAACCACTCAGATTTAGGATTTAGGTTCGTTTTAGTCATTAATAATATAATTTTAGCATCCTATTCATCAAGTTAGATAATTTCCAATTCAGCATATTGAAAAACCTAAGTTTAATTTAAAAATTTAGATCCTCAACACCTAAATACAAGAAGTAAGTTTTAATTCTCTTGTATTTTATTTATCTTGGCTAAGCAGAGATACGCACATACCGCTAACCAAATCGATCATGAAACTAATTAAATTGCTCTTTTTAGGAATGTTCGCAATTCTATGTACAGCTACAAAACAACACAGCAATATAAGTATTGCCCAAGCATTTATTAATGATGTCGCAAAGGGGGAAATACAAAATGAAGCAATTATAAAAAAATATCTTTGTGAGATTACAGAGTCAAAAGAAATAGAATTAATCGAAATGCAATTAAACGCATTAAGAACTGAGTTAATTACTGGTAAATTAAAAATCGAAAGCTATAAGAATATTTCTTTAAGTGAACAAACAATTTTAGTAGAAAGTTCAGAAAAAGATTTTATTTACAGCGTAAAATGTAGCGATAAATTTATCTGTTTCATATTATTGGAGAATAACAAAATTGCTTCATTCGCTACCATAAATAAAGGAGGGAGAAGAATTTTTATATCATTTTGCAACCAAGGAAAAAAGATTTAGCTTTTTGTTTTGACCTGATTTAACACTATTTAACCCTCAACCTGCGTTTAATAATACTCGATAAACGCTGGTCGGGATTACAAAACCCGACCTTGATCTTAGGATTTTAGATCCTATAAAAAACTTATACAATCTACCTTTTTGCGAAATCATTTAAATAATTTGGAAAGCAATAGCAGTAATTCTTCGGTTGGGTTTGGTCCCGCTAATGTTTCTGCCGAAGAAAAAAAACGGCATCCACGAATATCGGGTTTGGATAACTTAATCCTGAATAAATCCGTCATTTCGAACGAAGTTGAGAAATCTTTGAACCTTAACATTAAGTTCAAAACATTTATGCGCTATGCTCGCTTTGAAAATAGTTAGAATGTGTTCCTTTTTCTTATTTTTATCAAACAGCAACAAATTATAATTAGACGCAAATGAAATCTCTAGCTTTCCAGCTGCTTTTTATCTTAATGCTATTCGCAAGTACTAATCTAATTTCCCAAGAAGCATACACCATTTCGGGAATTGTTGAAGATGAGCAGCATAAACCTATACAAAACGCTACCGTATTTATCAGCGGCTCTCAAAAGGTTACTAAAACTAGCGAAACAGGTCAATTTACGTTCATAGGAATTACTGCCGGCAACTACTCCATATCTTCAAAAATGCTTGGATTTGAAACACCCTCGCTGGCCATTACTATTCATGACAAATCCATTAACCTTGCAATTATTTTAAAAGAAAAACCGATAACGCTAAATGAGGTAAACATCATCTCAGATGATGATCGCAAGTGGTATTATAGCATATTTAAAGAACAGTTTTTAGGTAAATCGATCGACAAAAAAAAATGTGTAATCCTAAATTCTGAAATTCTGAACTTTATTGGCAAAAAGATTAATCCACCATATGATCTTATCTTAAAAGTTAGTGCTGATGAATTATTAATCATTGAAAATAAGCTGCTAGGTTACAGAATCAAATATCTTCTTCGAGCTTTTGAATATAATGCTAAAACACGCATCACCTCATATGATGGTGATAGTAGTTTTGAAGAGATAGAGGGAACGCCTGAGCAGAAAAAAATATGGGCTAAAAATAGGTTGGCAGCTTATCAAGGGTCGTTAATGCATTTTTTGAGATCAGCATATAATAACACCGTTTTACAAGAGGGATTTATTGCAAACCAGCTTATAAAAAGTAGTAACATATTCGATGAAAGAATTTACAGGAATCCTAACCCGGCCAAATTTTCCAGCTTAGTTAACCGTGTAGATAGCTCATTTGTTTCATACAAATTCAACGGTTTAAATATTGTCTACCGACCAAAAAAGGCTAGTTTAGAAATAGTTAGAGGAGAAAGTAAAGTAATCATCGATAGCTACCCAGATGACCGTAACCTCTTACCTATTGATGCGACCGGTAAAAGTTCTCAGCTATTATTGCATTTAAAAGAGGCTATAATTGATGCAAGAGGCAGTGTTTACAGTGGTTATCAAACATTTCTTATTCGCGGTCTTTGGTCAGAAAAGCGTTTAGGCGATCAATTACCTTTTGAATATCAACCTTAGGAAACAATTAGATCACTACTGCTGGTCGGGATTTTAAATCCTATAAATGAATTTAACTAGTTTCTCATCTTTCCAATCAAATTAGTTTTTTTCAGTTAGTGAGGCATCAACGAAAGAAAAAAGCATTTAAAAACAGTTAACTGAAATGCTCCTGACTTACCAATTCACTTACATCATAACCTTTTTCCCTGCATCTTTCAATAATATCAACCAATAAATCAGCTTCCATTTTAGGCTCCCTAGTCATAATAAAAAGGTATTTCTCATCAGGATGCCCAACTACAACGTAACTGTAATCATCAGCCAATTCTATAATCCAATAGCCAATTTTAAAAGGCCATAAAAATTGAGCTTTCATATCACCATCAGGTTTCTCTTCATCAAAAAACAATTTTGAGGTAATCGATTTTTCTTCTGGGTTTCCCTCCTTATGGTAGGTGGTTAAAACATCAAAATGATCATCGTCTTTTAAGGTATAAGTCTCCGTAGTTTGTTTCCAATTCTTATCCATCAAAGTTGGAATAGAATATAAAGAATACCATTTACCCTCAAACGCCTTAAGATCTATATTACTAATAGGTTTATTTTCCATGATGATTTTTTAATAGCTAACCAAAAAAACATCAATATGGTTTTGAATTTCCTACAACTCCATTATGTTGACAACGCAAATTGTTATGTTATCACCTCAATTCTTGATGTTGCCCTTTGAAGTGTCATAGCAATAATGGCATAGCTTCTGGTTACATATAAATTTTGAAAAGAATTATTAAACCTTATATTTATTTCTACCTTCGATTAATATTTAACGATAGCAAACCTTTAAATTAAAATATATGAAAGTAACGGTTGTGGGCGCAGGCGCAGTTGGTGCCACCTGTGCAGATAATATTGCCAGAAAAGAATTAGCAAACGAACTTGTTCTATTGGATATTAAAGAGGGATTTGCCGAAGGTAAAGCCATCGATATGATGCAAACTGCTACTCTTTTAGGCTTCGATACAAAAATTACTGGGGTAACGGGCGATTATAGTAAAACCGCCGGATCTGATGTAGTGGTAATTACTTCGGGCCTACCCCGTAAACCCGGCATGACGCGTGAAGATTTAATCGGCATTAATGCTGGAATCGTTAAAGGCGTTGCCGAAAATATATTGAAATTCTCTCCAGAAGCAATCTTCATTGTGATTAGTAATCCAATGGACACTATGACTTACTTAGCCTTAAAATCTCTTGGTTTGCCTAAAAACCGCATCATTGGTATGGGTGGAACCTTAGATAGCTCACGATTTAAATTCTATTTATCACAAGCTTTAGATTGCAATCCTAATGATTTACAAGGATTTGTAATTGGCGGTCATGGTGATACCACCATGATTCCGTTGACACGTTTAGCTACTTACCAAAGTTTACCAGTAAGTAATTTATTGGATAAAGCTACGCTTGATAAAGTTGCAGCCGATACGATGGTTGGTGGCGCAACACTAACCGGTTTAATCGGAACATCCGCTTGGTATGCGCCGGGTGCCGCTGGAGCTGCATTAGTTGAAGCCATTTTACGCGACGAAAAGAAACTATTTACTTGCTGCGTTTCATTAGAAGGAGAATACGGACAGGAAGATATTTGCTTAGGTGTTCCAGTAATTATTGGCCGCAGCGGTTGGGAAAAAATCATCGATTTTAAATTAACTGAAGAGGAACAAGCTGCATTTAATAAAAGTGCCGACGCCGTTAGAAATATGAATAGCGTGCTTGCAGAAATGAAATTGGTCTAATCCTCAACCTTTAAAATTTTTGGTTAAACTTAAATAGTGCTTTCCCTCTCGAATGAGAGGGAAACTTAGTATTATGGTTTCTACCCATTTCTATCATCAATAAACATTAACCGCCCAACTCAGGTGTCCTAAGATGTCTTAGGTGGTAAAAACATGAAATGAAATCAATTTCAATCCCATTAAAACTGATAAACTTACAAGACGATGGCTTCCACCTTTTGGTGGAAGTTGTTGTTTTTAAGGAAAAGCACTTCGCCGTATTAGATACTGGAGCATCGAGAAGTGTATTCGATAAATCGTTAATAGAACAGCATCTTTCCGAAACGTTAAACGTATCCGACGAGATTAGTGCAGCGACCTTATTCACCACCACTACAACAATACAAGCAACAATTCCCGAAATAAAAATCGGACCGCTTAAAATTAAGAACTACGAAACTGTAGCTTTCGATCTGCAATCTGTTAGTGAAACCTATCAGCAATTTGGACATCCACCTATTATAAGTATCCTTGGCGGCGACATTTTAATGAAACATAGAGCCGTTATCAATTATGATAAAATGATTTTAAGGCTTTATAAATAACTGCATTAGCCACAAATTATAAATACCGTGCAGCTGTAAAGTAGCTGTAGATTTTCAATAATGTAGCCGCAGATTCGCAGGTTTTAACTGGTAAGGTATTAATTAAAAATATTAATCTGCGAATCTGCGGTTAAAACCTCGGCAACATACCATAACGCGTAATCGATAAGAACTAAAAATCTAATCTGCGAATCTGCGGCCAAAACTTTCTACACCATAACTTGATTTAAATAATCATTTTGATATCACTTGGTTTCTTATTAGATTTAATTAACCAAACAAATCAGATATGAAATTTTTAAAAGTCTTTATCGGTATTATTGTCGTACTGGCGGTAATTATTTTAGTGGGCGCCATGTTTCTCCCAAAAACCTATTCAGTAAGTCGTTCAACTACTATCAATGCACCAGATAGCGTTATCTACAAAAACATCGCAGATTTCAATGAATTCTACAAATGGAATCCTTGGGCTAAAATGGAACCAACTGCCGAAACTAGCTTTTCAGGCTCGCCCATCACACCTGGTCATCAATATAATTGGAAAGGCAAGGAAACAGGTTCGGGTTACATGAAAATAAAATCATTAACACCAAATAAAAATGTAGATGTTGAGTTGAAATTCATTGAACCTTTCGAAAGTTTAGCCGATACAAAATTTGATATCACCCCAGAAGGAAGCGCCAATAAAGTAACTTGGACCATGAGCGGAGAAAACAACATCATCAGTAAGTGGATGTGCCTCGTAATGGGTGGAATGGACAAAATGATCGGCAAAGATTTCGAAAGCGGATTAAAATCATTAAAGGAGAAATCAGAGAAAGGAAATTAAAATAATTCAATCTTCATTAGCCTTTCAAATATGTTGAGTGGCTTTTTTTTGTCCCCATTTTTAGCTCACTCAAACAATTGTATCTTTACTACGTTAAAAAATCATTAAAAGCGATTTCTATTGGATATAGATTTTGTATTCCCCTAATTTTTAGATTACTTGCCATAGATGAACTTATTACTCGTAGAAGATGAGCCAAATGTAGTTTCCGTAATTTCGAGAGGCTTAACAGATGAGGGTTTCAGCGTTAGTGTTGCACCCGATGGCTTAATCGGTAAAAAAATGGCACTAGAAAATCAATTCGATTTGATCATTCTCGATATTATGCTTCCTGGAATAAATGGTTTAGAGCTTTGCAAAATCATTAAAGATCAAAAGGCCAATACACCAATTATAATGCTTACCGCACTCGGAACAACAGAAAACGTGGTAAATGGCTTGGATAATGGTGCTGATGATTACCTCGTAAAACCATTTAAATTTGCTGAGCTTTTTGCCAGAATTAGAATGCTACTAAGGCGATATAGTGGAATATCCTCTCAAGATCAAGTAATTAATGTTGCAGATTTGCAAATCAACCTGAGTGCTAAAACCGTAAGCAGAAATCAGCAGGAATTAATACTTACGGCAACAGAATATCGCTTACTCGAGTATATGGCCAAAAATAAAGGCAAAATCCTTTCTCGGATAGATATTTTAGAAAGCGTTTGGGATATAGATTTCAACCTCGGAACCAACGTGGTAGATGTTTATGTAAATTATCTCCGTAAAAAAGTCGATAAAAACTCAGATCAGAAACTTATTCATACCGCAGTTGGGTTAGGTTACGTTTTAAAAGATAAATAATGGGAATCGCCAAGAAAATTACCTTGCTTTTTGCCATCCTTTCGGCAGTAATTATTTCTTTGTTAAGTGGTTTTGTTTGGTACTTCTCTAATGAGTTTGCATTCGAGGATTTCTATAAAAGATTAGAAGCTAGGGTAAACATTGCTGCCCAGATAAAGCTGTACGAAGATGATAATAACGATGTTATTGCCAAAATGCGTAATCAATATTTAGAGCGTCTTCCATCAGAAAGAGAATTTATAATTGAAGCTGGAAACACCAAAAATGGTATTGATCGCGAACTGCCTGCAAGCTTTTATAACAGAATTAAAGCGGGATATACAGCCCGTTACCGTGTAGAAAACCATTTTTATGCCGGTAAATTCTTCAAAAACGAAAAGCAGGGCTATATCGTAATTATTTCTGCTAACGATCCTTTTGGTTTTCGCGAACTCAAGGATTTACAGAAGATTTTAATTATCGGCTTCTTTCTTTCTGTAATTTTATCTTTCGTTGTCGGATGGAAATTTTCCAATTACATGCTGGTACCCTTACGAAATGTGATTAAAAGCGTAAAAAAGATTAAGGCCGAAAATTTGCACATGCGCTTAGATGTTAAAAAAGGTAGCGATGAAATGTCTCAATTGGCAGAAACCTTTAACAACATGCTTAACCGCTTGGAAACTGCTTTTGAAACACAAAATAATTTTATCAGCAATGCCTCTCACGAACTTCGAACGCCATTGACCATTATCAGCGGCGAAGTAGAACTGGCTATGAAAGCTAATGATGATGCTCAAAAACAGCATCTTGCGCTAGTAAAAATTAAAGATGAGGCCGAACGTTTAGAACATATTTTAACCAGTCTTTTAGGCTTGGCGCAATCTGGTTTCAACGGTAAAAATCAGCCTTGGGAACTGGTTAGAATGGACGAGTTACTCTGGGAAATTAAAGCTTCTGTTAATCAGGTTCACCCAGATAGTAAAATTGAAATAGATTTCGATAAGCTTCCTGAAGATGATCAACTGCTAAATTTAAGGGTTAATAAAAACCTAGTTAAGCTTGCCATATCCAACATCGTAAGTAACGCCTGCAAATATTCGAACGATAAACTAGTAAGGATTAGCTTAGAAAGTAATGCCAATATGTTGTCAATTGCCATAACCGATCAAGGCATTGGAATACCTCAAACTGATATCCAGCACATTTTCGAGCCTTTTTATAGAGCGTCTAACACCAATAATTTTAAGGGTTATGGTGTCGGCTTGCCCCTATCCCTAAATATTATCCGATTACATCGAGGCAGCATTGCCATAAAATCGCAAGAGGGTATTGGTACCGAGATTAAGATTCTATTGCCCACAAAACTCCCCTAGGTTTAAATTTATCTTTACATTATTTTTTTGAAAATTAATGGTTCGGTAGTTCTTAGGATTATACAGTCCCGCCATTCGCTTTACACCAATGAAAAATTGGTATGTTCGCTACTCTCGGGTTTAGGCACAACGGCTTGCCACCCAAACGTTAAGGAAAGCACTAATTGGCCACCTAGCCCTGGGTGCAGCGGTACCCTGCAGCAAGGAAGCATGACGAAGCGAAGCGTACAAGCGGAACACAGGAACTAATTTTAATTTTTCGTATAAGCCTTGCGCTTCAAAAAAATCTCACAGAATTACTCCCTTAAGCTCTTTAATTAAGTAAATTCTAATCTCATTTTAATCTCCCTCTTATTTCGCTGTAATAACATCGGGCTAAACTTGTATAAATAATTAATCAAATCATTTAAACAAGATAAGGCCATGAAAACAATACTAATTCCAACGGATTTTAATCTAGAAAGTACCAAAATTATCGATGCGCTTGTTCAGAACCAACCAAATGAAACTTTGAATATCATCTTTGTACATGCTTTTAAGTTATCGGATTCTATTACAGATATGTTAATGTTGAGTCGCAGAAGCCGCGATTACGAAAATGTGAGCGATGAATTTTATCAGCAACTTAACCAATCTAAATCAAAATACTCAGCTAAAATAAATACAATTGGCATTGAATATTTCTATGGTAGTACGGTTGCAGCATTTAAAAACTTTATTGAGGCTTTCGATGTAGAATGTGTTGCTTACTTAAAAGGCTACACTTTTAAACCTATTAATAAATTCAGCATCGATCCAAAATTCTTAACTGCCCGTTGTGGCTGTGAGGTGTTGGAGTTAAACATCATGACGGTTCATTCATCTGAAAACCTTATCGATACAAAAATACAGGAAGCAATTTTGCAAGAAGCAAATGCTTAATTAATCAACATTAAAAATTTATACCATGCTGTTACGAAATAATATTCCGCTCACCTATATATTCGGAAAGATTAAAAAAGAACTACTTTTTGTTATCGCCTACTCAGTTGGTATTGTAGTTTTATATCAGAATTTTCATGTTACACGTATTTCCATTCCTGTTGCGGTACCTGCATTATTAGGAACAATAATTTCACTTCTGCTGGCATTTCGTTCTAACCAAGCGTACGATAGATGGTGGGAGGCTCGGATTCTTTGGGGTTCCATAGTTAACGATTCCAGAACCGTCTCCCGCCAAATATTGTCTTTCGTAGAAAACCCTTACAATTTGGATGAGGTGGAAGCTTTTAAGGAGCGCTTTATAAAAAGACAAATTGCTTGGTGTTATGCCTTAAGTCAATCTTTACGCGGTTTTAACCCTCGAAAAGGATTAGAGGAATATGTATCGGCAGAAGAAATTGCATTCATCAAAAGGCGAAAAAATGTTACCGTGACCATATTGGAGCTCCATGCAATGGATTTGAAAAAAGCATTGAACGAGGGATGGATCAATAAATATCAACAAATAGAAATTGATAAGACCCTAACAGGTTTGTGTAACCATATGGGTGGCTCAGAAAGAATCAAGAATACTGTTTTCCCTGTAACCTACAGTAAGTACATCAATATGTCTATCCATTTGTTCATCGTTTTATTGCCTTTTGGCTTGATAGAATATTTCGGATTCATGGAAATTCCACTAGTTGTGGCGATAGCGGCATTCTTTTTATTGGTTGAGAAAATGGCTGTTCATCTTCAAGATCCATTTGAGAACAAACCTACAGATACTCCAACAACAACAATTTGCAGAACAATTGAAAGAGACCTTTGCCAAATGTTGGATGATAATAAGACTTACGAGGACAAACCTCAAACAGAATTGGCGCCGGTTGGCTCTTATTATATTCTGTAGCAACCTTAATTCTTAGTTCTATTCTGTTTGGAATAGTTAGTTAGTGCCAAGTCTTCTCTCTGGATGGAGAGAAGCTTTAATGGCATTTATAGTGATGACTAAAGGCCATTCGAGAAAAATTTAGAATGGCCTTTTTTGATTATTTTATTGATTTATCATTATCGAATGGCTACCATCTGGATTAACTACTATAGAAGTCGCTCCATTATTTATAACAGTAGAATGTGTACCATTTGAATTAACTATGGTAGATGTATTACCATTTTTTATCACTGTAGAATGTGTTCCATTGGCATTTACAATAATGGCTGTATTTCCGTTATCTATAACAGTAGAATGAGTTCCGTTCGAATTTACAATAGTAGAGGTGTTGCCGTTATTAATTACAGTAGAATGTGTTCCATCTGAATTTACAATTAAAGCTGTGTTTCCATTCTTGACTACAGTGACTGGAGTAGCATTAGCATTTACCTTTACGGATGCTATGAGTTTACTAACCTTTAAAACTGTTGTAGCATGATTTAACTTGTGCGGTTTGTGCTGTGCGCTGGCAAACTTCGAGCCTGCCAGCAGCAAAAAGATAATGAGTGTCTTTTTCATTTTGATTTTATTTGTGTGTAAATAAATCTAAGAAAAATACATCATAAATTTCGATGCAAAAAAAACCCCACCTCAAGTCTTTAACTTGATGTGGGGTTTACATATTTCACTTTTATCTTCTGAGCTTCCAGCTCAAATTAAGCATCAATCTTCGCATATTTCGCGTTACGCTCAATAAATTCTCTACGTGGCGCAACTTCATCGCCCATTAACATAGAGAAAGTATGGTCGCATTCTGCAGCACTTTCAATTGTAGCCTGTAATAAAGTACGCGTTGCAGGATTCAGTGTAGTATCCCAAAGTTGTTCAGCATTCATTTCACCTAAACCTTTATAACGTTGTATGTGTACACTATCTTCCTTACCGTTTCCTTTAATGCGTTGTACGGCCGCATCACGTTGTACATCATTCCAGCAGTATTCAAAATCCTTACCCTTTTTAACTTGGTAAAGTGGTGGCGATGCGATATAAACATAACCAGCCTCAATTAATGCCCTCATGTAACGATAGAAGAATGTTAAAATCAAGGTCGTAATGTGACTACCATCAATATCCGCATCCGTCATAATAACGATTTTATGATAACGAAGTTTCGTCATGTTTAAAGCCTTATCATCTTCTGGCGTACCAATGCTCACACCAATTGCCGTGAACATATTTTTTATCTCGTCGTTTTCGTAGATTTTGTGCTCCATCGCTTTTTCAACGTTCAAGATTTTACCTTTTAAAGGCAAAATGGCTTGAATGTTTCTATCACGACCTTGTTTAGCAGTTCCACCTGCCGAATCTCCCTCTACCAAGTAAATTTCACATTTTACTGGATCACTGTCAGAGCAATCGGCTAGTTTTCCTGGCAAGCCAGAACCACCCATTACACTCTTACGCTGAACCATTTCACGAGCTTTACGAGCAGCAGCACGAGCAGTTGCAGCCAAAATAACTTTGTTAACGATCATTTTAGCTTCTTTCGGATTTTCTTCCAAATAAGCACCCAATGCCTCACCAACGGCGATATCCACCGCACCCATAACTTCGGTATTACCCAATTTCGTTTTGGTTTGTCCTTCAAATTGAGGTTCTTGAACCTTAACCGAAACCACAGCTGTTAAACCCTCTCTAAAGTCATCGCCGGTGATTTCCATTTTCAGGTTTTTCAACAAGCCAGATTTATCAGCATAACTTTTTAAGGTACGGGTTAAACCCCTACGGAAACCTGCAATGTGTGTTCCACCTTCATGCGTGTTAATGTTGTTTACATAAGAGTGAACATTTTCCGAATAGCTATCATTGTATTGGAAAGCCAACTCAACCGGAACACCATTTTTAATACCATCGATATAAATTGGCTCTGGCAAGAAAGAAGCACGGGTTCCATCCAAAAATGAAACAAACTCTTTTAAACCACCTTCAGATTGGAAAACTTCAGAAAAGTAAGTTCCATCGTCAAGTTTTTCACGCTCATCAGTCAACGTTAATTTAATTCCCTTATTCAAAAAAGCCAATTCACGTAAACGACCAGCCAATGTATCATACTTATATTCAGTCGTCTGTGTAAAAATTGTAGCATCTGGCGTAAAAGTTACAATTGTACCTCTTTTATCCGTTACACCAGTTTCCTTTACATCGTATAAAGGCTTACCAATGTTATATTCCTGCATCCAAATTTTACCTTCACGGTGAACTTCAGCCGTTAAATGTGTAGATAATGCGTTAACGCAACTTACCCCAACACCGTGTAAACCACCAGAAACTTTGTAAGTATCTTTATCGAACTTACCACCTGCGTGTAAAACCGTCATTACGATTTCTAGTGCCGATTTATTCTCTTTTGTATTGATCCCGGTTGGAATACCACGACCGTTATCTTCAACCCTAATCGAGTTTCCTTCTAAAATTCTTACATCGATTGTGTCCGCATGACCAGCCAAAGCCTCATCAATTGAGTTATCTACAACCTCGTAAACCAAATGGTGCAAACCCTTTACACCAGTATCACCTATATACATCGAAGGGCGCTTACGCACCGCTTCTAAACCTTCTAAAACCTGTATATTATCTGCCGAATAATTTGACTTTAAATCCTGTTCTTCGCTCATATTTTAATTAAAAACTATAAGGATCAAAAATACGGAAATTTTGGCAATTAAACTAATATGTGGATAAGTTTTGAGGTGCTGGTAACTTGCAGATAAAACGCATTACAAGCAGTTTAAATAAGGTTTTGGAAAGCAAAACCTGCGTTTCAATTTACTGTTAGTCCCGCTGTGCATTACAAGGCCCGAAGAAGAATCGGGCGCTTTCCATTTCCATCGGGTTTATTTAACAAAACTAGTAGTCATTGGGCTAGTTCTGCACCCTGCAACCGCAAATTTTTGGGTAAGCTGTGCCACCTAAACCCGACAAAAGCGAGCACGACTCCCGATTTTTCTTGGGAGAAGTAAAGCGGTTGGCGGGATAAGCTTTAAAATGGAATGCTGCAATTGCTTTCCAAGTAATAATAAGCATATAAAGTTCGTTAAACTATTTATAAACAATTATTACCGAAAAGTTTACGCATCAAAAGTATTTATTGCATACTTAATTATCATTTTTATCTTTGCTGAAATTTATTAAACAATAATGGAAAGAAGAACCTTTAAAACCTTTGGTTTATTTGCATCAGCTGCACTAATCACAGCTTTTTCTGCATGTCAAAACAAAGACGCTAAAACAACTGAAACTAAAAAAACAGATAGCACTACAGCCGCAGTTTCTCCAGCAGAGAAAATTGTATTCGTTAACTCTGATTCTTTGTTAACGAAGTATGAATATTTTAAAGATCTTAAAGTGAAATTTGAGGGTAAAACTAAAAATGCACAATCAGATATGCAAGCTAAAGGACAAGCATTTCAAAGAGAAGTTGCTCAATACCAACAATCTGCACAAACTTTATCTGCAGATCAACGTAAGGCAACCGAAGAACGTTTAGCTCGTAAACAACAAGAATTACAAACCTACCAACAAAATGCTGGTGGTGCTTTGCAAAATGAGCAGGCTACAGAAAACGAAAAACTTTACGATAAAGTTGCAACCTATTTAAAAGGTTATGCTAAAGAAAAAGGCTATAAGATGGTTTTAACTTATTCTAAAGCAAACAGTGCAATTTTATTTGCAGATGAAAGCTTAGATGTTACATCTGAAGTTATTAAGGGATTAAACGCTGAATACAGCAAAAAATAATCTTATTAAAATAAATAATGAGAATGCCCCGTTAATCGGGGCATTTTTTTTGCTTTAATATTTACAATGGAAAACGAAAATCAACACGAAGAATTTATGCGCATAGCCATTGCGCTATCTATAGAAAATGTAAGCGAAAACATTGGCGGTCCTTTTGGTGCGGTGGTTGTAAAAGACGGTAAGTTAATTGCTAAATCGGCAAATAAAGTAACTACAACTAACGACCCAACGGCACATGCTGAGGTTTCGGCTATTCGATTGGCTTGCCAGGAATTAAATACTTTCGATTTAAGTGGTTGTGTAATTTACACCAGTTGCGAGCCATGTCCAATGTGTTTGGGCGCAATTTATTGGTCGCGGATTAAAACCATTTATTATGCCAATACCAAAGCAGATGCTGCGAAAATTGGTTTCGATGATCAATTTATTTACGAGGAGCTAGATAAACCAATGGAGAAAAGGACTTTACCCGTAGTGCAAATGATGAGAGACGAGGCCATCGAGGCTTTTAAACTTTGGGAAACCTCACCTATGCGAATACAATATTAGTTTGCTTTTGAAACAAATGAGGTTAAGCAAACGTCTGATATAAAAAAGGGCTATGACTTACGAACAAAAAATAACGAGTGAGATGGACTTTTGGAGATTTAAGATCTTACAAAAACCATCACTTTTTAGTAAGGTTACCGACAAGGTTCAGAAAAAAATAAATAGCTACATACCCGATAAAGTCCATAACGCAATTACTGTAGCAATAAAGCAAATGGTAAAAGCTGTACTTTTCGGATCAACTTTTACCACCTCCGAACCAATTATCGATTTAACTTTAATGCATCGCGAAGCATTGGTAAAAAAGAAAATCGAAAACTATAAAAAAACTGGTGCAGTCGAAGGTGGAATTACTGGAGCCGGCGGTTTCTTAATGAGCTTGGCAGATTTCCCATTATTACTCGGCATAAAAATGAAAATGCTTTTTGATATCGCAGCAATTTATGGTTATGAAGTTAAGGATTACCGTGAACGCTTATTTATGCTTCACATTTTTCAGTTGGCTTTTTCTAGCAAGGAAGAAAGCAAAAATGTGTTTATAAAAATGCAGGATTGGGACAACACAGCGCATCAGTTGCCAACAAATATCGATGAGTTTGATTGGCTTACCTTTCAACAACAATATCGAGATTATATTGACCTGGCAAAATTAGCACAAATGCTTCCTTTTGTGGGTGCAGCTGTTGGTGCTGTTGCGAATTATAAATTGATTGAAAAACTGGGCAAAACAGCAATGATGAGCTATAGAATGAGGCATTTCAATTTGCAATATGCAGTTATAAGTAAACAGGAAACTGAAGACAAACAACTGCCTACTGATTAATCTTCCTCAAACATTCCGCCAATTAAATCGTCGGTTTCTCTTCTATCTTTTTTGGTTGGGCGACCGGTTCCCCTATCACGTTTTAAGCTTGGAGCATGAAATGCAGATTTAAAGGCATGCGTCTCTTCAACAGGGGTTAAGTCCTTATATTTCGTTAAGGCAGTTGGCGAATCAGTTCTATTATAAGAGAATTCTACAACTTCGATAATCTTCTTTTCTATCCCTTTTGATACTTGATAAACATCTCCAATTTTTACTATTGCCGAGGGTTTTATGTTTTGCCCCTTAAGTTTTATTCTTCCAGCTTTACAGGCATCGGTAGCCAAACTCCTAGTTTTAAACAGCCTAATCGCCCACAAATATTTATCAATTCTAAGTTTTTCTGTTTCTCCCATAAACATCAAAAGTACATAATTAGGTTAACTGTTTAAACTGATAAATCGGTTAATTGCTTAGGCTTTTTTCCAATTGTTAATCAATTTAAACAGCAACCAGTAACCCTTGTACAAAACAATTTAATCAATTAACCACTTAATAAGTAAAAATTGATTTATTTTGCGTAAAATTTAAAAACATCATGTATTCAGATTTAAAGAAATTAATTGAAGCCGCTTGGGAAGATAGATCCCTTTTAAAATATAGCAACTATTGCGAAGCCATTGAAACTGTAATTCAAGGATTAGATAAAGGTGAAATTCGTGTTGCAGAACCTGTTTTAAACTCTTGGGGCATTAATGAGTGGGTAAAGAAAGCGGTAATTTTGTATTTCCCGATTCGCGAGATGAAAGAAATCAAAAGCGGACCATTTGTTTATCACGATAAAATGGAATTAAAAACTGACTACAAAGCAACCGGCGTTCGCGTGGTGCCAATGGCAAGTGCTCGTTATGGTTCGTTTTTAGCTAAAGGCGTAATCATGATGCCATCGTACGTAAACATTGGCGCTTATGTTGATGAAGGTACAATGGTAGATACTTGGGCAACTGTAGGATCTTGTGCACAGATTGGTAAACGTGTTCATTTAAGTGGTGGTGTTGGTATTGGCGGTGTTTTAGAACCCGTTCAAGCTGCTCCAGTTATTATAGAGGATGATTGCTTTTTAGGATCAAGAGCGATTGTAGTAGAAGGTGTAAAATTAGAGAGAGAAGTTGTTTTAGGTGCAAACGTAGTTTTAACAGCATCAACAAAAATTATTGACGTAACTGGACCAACTCCTGTAGAATATAAAGGATATGTTCCTGCTCGTTCTGTAGTGATTCCCGGTAGTTACACAAAGAAATTTCCTGCTGGAGATTTCCAAGTTCCATGTGCTTTAATTATTGGTAAACGCAAAGAAAGTACAGATAAGAAAACCTCCCTTAACGATGCGTTAAGAGAAAACAATGTAGCAGTATAAGCTGAAAGCAAAAAGGTGAAAGCTGAAAGCGAAAAGCAAATTCAAAAAGCCGAAAGTCTAGAACTTGATCAATCAAGCTTTGGTCTTTCGGCTTTAGACTTTCCGCTAATAATTGGCTTCGATGGCAAAAGAGCAGCAAATAACCTAACGGGCTTAGGCAACTACAGTCGGTCTTTAATTGAACATTTAGCAGATCAATTTCCAGAAAACGAATACTTCGTTTATGCTTCAAAAGTTAAATCGGCTAAGCAGATCGATACTTTTTTCAAAAAGTCAAATATCGAATTTAAACTCCCTCAAAATGGAAATTTCCTTTGGAGAAGTTTAAACATTTTAAAAGATTTAGCCAGTGATGAAGTTAAAATTTATCATGGCTTAAGTCATGAAATTCCATTCGCCATACAGCATTCCAGAATTAAATCTGTGGTAACCATTCATGATTTAATATTCCTTCGTTTTCCACGATATTATAAATTTATAGATCGGAAAATATATGATTGGAAATGCAAATCTGCTTGCAAAAGAGCCGATAAAATTATTGCCATCAGCGAAAAAACTAAAGCAGACATCGTAGAATTTTACGGGACAGATCCTGATAAGATTGAGGTAATTTACCAAAGTTGCGACGACAGTTTTAAAACGCCTTTCCCTCAAACTACGCTAAGTAGAATTCGTGCAACCTATAAACTTCCTGATCATTACATATTAAATGTTGGTACAATTGAAGAACGTAAAAACCTTAAATTATTGGTTCAAGCGTTAAAAGGTGTTGCTGAAGAATATAAGCTTGTAGTGATTGGAAAGCAAGCTTCATACTTTAAAACAGTTGAAAAAGAAATCGAAAAACTCGGACTAAGAAGTAGAATTGTATTCTTACAAAACATTCCTTTTGCCGATTTGCCAGGGATTTATCAAATGGCTAAAGTATTTGCTTATCCATCATTTTATGAGGGTTTTGGTATCCCAATTATCGAAGCTTTGTTTTCCCAAATCCCCGTGATTGCGGCTACAGGTTCATGCTTGGAAGAAGCTGGTGGCCCGAAGAGTTTGTATGTAAATCCAACTGATGTTGACGGTTTGACAGCAGCCCTTAATAAAATTCTAAACAACCCATCACTGCAAAAAGAGATGAAAGAAAAAGGGCTGGAATTTGTTCAAAAATTCAACAGCCCTTTGGTAACGCAGCAATTAATGAATTGCTACAGAAATATTTTAAGCTAATACTAACTATTTAGCAGCAGTAACATTCGGTGGATATTGTGCCAAAATCTCTTTTACACCAGTGTACATGCGCTCTTCTCTTTTGTTGAAACTGTCTAAATTAAATCCTGATCCTCTTCCATGCCAGAATAAAATCTTTTTAGCTGGATCTAAGAAATCGATAATAATGGTGCCCTCAATGTATTGGTTAACATAGCTAGGTCCGCCCCAGCCTCCCCAACCACCTCGCCAGCCCCAGCCTCCACCCCAACCCCAGCCACCGTAGTAACCAGGACCATAAATGTCAGTTTTTTCTCTAGCCACTACAACCAAATTCACCAATAAATCTGGCTTATCTGATTTGGTAAATCCCTTTGCATTCATTTCCGATTCAACAGCTGCCATTAATCTTCTTTTATCAAGATTATTAAGCTTTACCCTTGCAATGCCCTTATCGTAAAAGTTATAGGTTTTGTAGCCGCTCATATCTACATTTTTATCATAATCTGAAGCGGTGCGGAGGGTTGAACACCCTGCTAATGCTATTACAACCGTAAATAACATTAATAATTTCTTTGCTGTTTTCATTGTGCGTTGTTTATCTAAATAACCTGTAATAAATATAACGATTTTGAATATCAAAATAAAACCTACGCTAAAATTTTTACAATCAGATTGTTAACCTAAAAACGCAAGGAAATTCAGTTTGTTTTTAGCCAAATGTTAAATAATTGAACTTTTACAACATTTAACATATTGATTAAAGAATTACCTTTGTAACATGCTAAGAGATGAAATTAATAAGGCTTTCGAAATTCTAAAATCTGGTGGTGTGATCTTATACCCTACCGATACCATTTGGGGCTTAGGTTGCGATGCGACCAATCCTGATGCGGTAGAAAAATTATTAAATATTAAAAATCGTCCTGCTGAAAAAAGCCTCATTGTACTATTAGATGTGGATAGCAAGCTGCAAAGCTACGTTGCAGAAATTCCTGATGTTGCTTACGACCTAATCGAATATGCTGAGCATCCTTTAACCATTATTTTCTCTGGAGCAAAAAATTTGGCGCACAATGTTATAAATGCAGATGGTAGTGTTGGAATTAGAATTGTTAAACATGATTTTTGTACTCCATTAATTCAGCGTTTCAGAAAGCCCATAGTATCTACTTCGGCAAATTTGAGCGGAAATGCCTCCCCAAAATTTTTTGATGATATTGATCCAGAAATTATCGATGCTGTTGATTATGTTGTCGATTTCGAACAAGAAAATCGAAGTATTAAAAAACCATCAACCATTATGAAATTGTCAGCAAGCGGCCAGTTTGAGTTTATTCGCAAGTAAAAATATTGGAGCGATAAAATGCTTTTAAAGCTATTCGCTATACTCAAAAATGTTTTTCGTATTTTTGAAAATTAACTTTACTTATGCAATCTAATTCAAGCGATGGAAGTGAAAAATCTCCTTTAGGAGATTTAAGCGGTCACCTACAAAATCCAATTTTTAAAACATTAAGCGCTATCGCAGATAAAAACCAAATAGAGGCTTATGTTATCGGAGGTTTTGTTCGTGATTTATTCTTGAAACGACCATCTAAAGATATTGATGTTGTTGTTGTGGGTAGCGGAATTAGTTATGCTGAGGCTGTTGCAAAAAAATTGAATACAAAAGTTGCGATTTTTAAAAATTTCGGTACTGCTAATATTAAATATCACGACTTAGAAGTAGAATTTGTTGGTGCAAGAAGAGAATCGTATCGCTCAGATTCACGTAAACCAATTGTAGAAGATGGCACACTGGAAGACGATCAACTTCGCCGAGATTTCACCATCAATGCGTTGGCGATTAATCTCAATGCGAATCAATTTGGAGAACTTTTAGATCCGTTCGATGGCATCAAGGATTTAGAAAATAAACTTATTCGTACGCCACTCGATCCGGAAATTACTTTTTCTGATGATCCATTGCGGATGATGAGAGCAATTCGTTTTGCATCACAATTAAATTTCCATATTGATGATGCAGCTTTAAACGCAATAAAAACTCAAAAACATCGCATTAGCATTGTTTCAAAAGAAAGAATTACTGATGAGATGAATAAAATTATCTTATCACATAAACCATCCATCGGATTTATACATTTATTCAATACTGGCTTACTACATATCATTTTCCCTCAAATGGCTCAGCTTTATGGAGTCGAGATTATAAAAGGAAAAGGACATAAAGATAATTTTTATCATACATTGGAAGTTTTGGATAACATTTGCGCCGATACAAATGATTTATGGTTACGTTGGGCGGCAATACTTCATGATATTGCAAAACCAGCAACTAAACGTTTTGAAGAAGGGCACGGGTGGACATTCCACGGGCATGAGGATCGTGGAGCTAGAATGGTTCCCAAAATTTTCACTCAGCTTAAACTGCCGCTAAATGAGAAAATGAAGTATGTTCAAAAATTGGTGCAGCTTCATTTACGCCCCATCGTTTTGGCCCAAGAAGTAGTTACCGATTCTGCCGTTAGACGATTACTTTTTGATGCTGGAGAAGAAATTGAAAGCTTAATGATGCTTTGCAATGCAGATGTAACAACCAAAAACGAATACAAAAAAACAAAATACAGAAACAACTTTGAGCTTGTTAAACAAAAACTCAAGGATGTAGAAGAACGCGATAAAATTAGAAACTGGCAACCTCCTATTTCGGGCAATGATATTATGGAAACATTTGGGTTAGATGCCGGTAAAGAAGTGGGCTTAATTAAAAATGCAATCCGTGAGGCTATTCTCGAAGGAGAGATCACAAATGATTATAATGAGGCGTTTAATTTTATGCTAAATCAAGCAAAACAAATGGGATTAAATCCTGTTAATAAATAATTTAATTGCCAAAACATTATCTTATTGCCATATTTTATGACTGATGATGTTGTGGTAAAATAAATTAACTTTATTTTTACGATTCCAAAATACAATAATGGCTATTTACAAGTTTAGAATTACTTTCGAAGATTTTGATGATGTTGTGAGAGAGATCGACATTAAATCAAACCAAACATTTGAAGACCTGCATAAGGCTATTCATAAATCTACAGGTTATAATGCCGAAAAATCTTCTTCTTTTTACGTGAGTACAGATAATTGGTTAAAGGGCGATGAGATTGCCTATTTGCCAAGTGAGCGTAAAAAAGATCGAGTAGTGTTAATGGAAAATTCTAAGCTGAGTGGTTTTATAGAAGATCCTCACCAAAAATTTTACTACATCTATAATTTTGATCGCCCTTACGAGTTTCATGTAGAGTTGGTGAAAATCGTTTTAGATCCTGATCCAAATATCGAATATCCATTTTTGGCTAAAAGCAGTGGTGAAGCGCCTAGAATAATAGATAAAAATTCTGTTGGAGCAACAGATATTGCCGCAGTGGCAGCAGCAAGCGAATTTGATTTCCTAAACGAACTGAACTTTATTCCAGAAGATACAGATGAATTGGAAGCAATGGGAGAAATGGGAATTAACGAATCAGAGGCAGACGAGGATGAAGAGAGTGAAAGCGACGAATTTGGTGATGAATTTTCTGATGGCGACAACTTCGAAGAGGATAGTCATAAAGACGATTACTAGTCTATAAAACAACACTACCAATAAGAAAGCTGCCAAATACTTAAATTTGGCAGCTTTTATTTTATACACAACTATGCTACATCCAAAAACCTTAATATCGATTGTTGGCCCAACTGCTATCGGAAAAACAGCATTGGCTATTCAATTGGCTCAATATTTTGGGACAGAAATTATCTCTGCAGATTCTCGACAATTTTTTAAGGAAATGGAAATTGGCACAGCTAAACCAAGTGCCGAAGAACTTTCTGAAGCCAAACACCACTTCATTAATTCTCATTCTGTAACCCAACTATTTAGCACTGGAGATTTTGAACTTGAAGGGTTAAAAACATTGAATCAAATTTTCGAAGACCATGAAATAGCAATCATGGTTGGCGGCTCAGGTTTATATGTTAATGCACTAATTAATGGATTGGATGAAATGCCAAATATTGATTTATCTATCCGAGAGAAGTTAAATAAACAATTTGAAGAGGAGGGCTTGGCTCCTATTCAAAAGCAACTTTCAGAACTGGACCCAGAGTACTTTGCTAAAGTAGACCAGAATAACCCTCAAAGGATGATTAGAGGATTGGAAGTTTACTTATCCCTTGGAAAGAAACTGTCATCAATGCTATCGGCCACCAAAAAAGTTAGGCCTTTTAATATTATTAAAGTTGGCTTAAATACCGATCGTAAAATTTTATACGATAGAATTAATAAACGTGTCGATCAAATGATTGCTGACGGACTTTTAGAGGAAGTAAAATTACTGCAGGAATTTCGAAAATATAACGCATTAAATACCGTTGGATACAGTGAAATCTTCGATTATTTGGAAGATAAAATATCCTTGGAAGATGCGATTAATTCGATCAAACAAAACACACGTCGATTTGCCAAACGTCAGCTCACTTGGTTTAGAAGAGATGAGGAAATAAATTGGTTCGAACCTAATGAAAAGACAAGTATTATAAAATTTATTGAAGAGCAGCTTACATAAAAAAGGGTTTCGACATTAATTGTCGAAACCCTTTTTCATTGAAGAAGAATATAACTAATTAGGAAATTTAACTCCTCTATATTGACTAATATCTATTGTTGGAATAGTCGATACATAAGTAGAATTAATCGCATCAATAAATACATTTCCAATAACGGCATTTCCTCGTGGGGTTAAGTGAACGCCATCCAAAGAAAAAGCTCCACCAGTTATAAATGCTGAATTAATATTTACACCTTGTATTGCAATACCGGCTTTAACTTGATTTAGATAAGTATAGGTATCTGCAATAGCCAATCCCTTGCTTGTTGCTAGAGATTTAATGCTGCTATTGTAACTGTTTACGAAATCCTTAACTTTTACAATTTCATCTTTATCCAATACCCAGTTATTTGCAATAGGATTACGCGGATCTAAACCGTAAGGATAACCTAAAGCATTTGGAACTCCAAATAAACCTGATGATTGAAATGGCAAACGAATTAGATCTTCCGCTGTTGCTATTCTTGGTGCACCAGTGCTCGTTTGAATATAAATTGCTGCAGCAGCTGGGTTAATTGCTTTCGCTGCATTTAATAAAGCAGCCACCGTTACGGTGTTAAAATAAGGAATAGCAGTTACATCGGGAATGGTTCCAACTACACCTTTTTGTCCGCCAGCAGTTAAGGCATTTACCAAATTAGAATACAATAAGGCAAAAGTAGATTTATCAGTTAGAACGTTCGTTGCGTCAGTTGTTACACCACCATTAGTTGCCCATCCCAATGCATCGTTATTACCCAACCATAATGAAAAGAAAGTATGGTTTCTACCCTGAATAAACTGGAAATAACTTACCGTTCCAACTTGTGAATCGGTTAACAATCTTTCCATATAAGGATTAGCTGCACCATAAGGAGCTGCAAAAGCTAAATCAACACGCATACCCGGAATGCCTAAGTTTTGCAATTCCCCTGTATACTTCGCCAAATGCATGGCTGCATCGCGGTAAGCTAATTTATCCGTAACATTAGTTAAGGTAGGTGAACCATTAACCAGAGCCGATAATTTAAGATATCCAGAGCCATTAGACTGTGCTTCAGTAAAAAATGGAGAAGTAAATGCACCACCTCCAACTGTAGCCATTTTTGCAGCAATTAAATTAGGATAGGCTACTTGTTGCCCCTCTAAATATAAACCCCCATCGGCAAAACCAGATGTTAATGAGTTACCTACTGCAATATATTTACTAAAATTTGCGTTTCCCGCGGTTGTACCCGCAGGTGTTTCAATTTCTGGTTTACAAGAAGCTGCGAATAAAATGGTAGCAGCGACAATGCTATTTAATATATATTTTTTCATTGTAATTTCTCTTACCATTTATAAGTTAACGAAAGACCTGGTGCATAAACTAAAGTTTTAAATGTACCATCTAAGCCAGTCTCTAGATTTTTTTGCTTGCGTGATTTTACATCCTCAAAAAAGAACGAAGCATTCACCTCGAAATGACTAGTTGGCGCATAACCAACACCAGCACTTAAGATATAGCGATCAGCATCTGGCGCTTCTGGCGTTACATAACCATCCTGCACAGGTGAAAAAGCATAACCAATACCAGCTCTTAAAGCTAACTTATCAGATGCTTGGTGATTAACACCTAACTTAAATGAAGAACCATCACGATAATTACGGGCTGATTTTGTATCAGCTAATGCAGAAGTATTTGTAGCATAATCAAAAGAAAGATCTTGATAAATATGCCACTGTACCCAACTTGCATCAAATGCTAAGGTAGTACTTTTTGATAACGGAATTCCAACACCCAAGGTTGTTGTTGAAGGCAATGGCAATTCAGCATTAAATGTATTACCCGCTGGAAAAGATGTTCTTAATGAATTTGGAACATCAAACTCTGCACTTCCACCATCTAATTTTGTAATCACTTTTGATTTGTGAACAATTGCAAACGAAATATTGCTTAATGTTTTAATGTATAAACCAGCATTCCATCCATATCCCGTTCCGGTTCCATCTAAAGTTACATGGCCAGAGCGTCCATCAGGAAAGTTAACAGGAAGTGCTCTTTGAAGATTTACATCTCCATGGTTGTAAACGAAGCCTGCTCCAATGCCAATACGATCAGTAATCTTAATACTTAAAGTTGGTTGAAAATAAATTGCCTTAAGATTTAATGATGTTAAAGCGTATTTGCCGGACCAATTATCACCCCAATCTACCAATCCACCAAATGGCGTGTAAACACCTAATCCCAATTTCCATTTGTTAGACTTTGGTCCCCAAACTGCATAAAACTCAAATGGAGGTGCTATTTTATTTTTTACATCTTCTGTGATGTTTGATCCTGACTGTTTAAAAGCTGATTTGAAAAGCAGTGGGTTTACGCCTGCTGAAATGGAGTTCTTTTCTAAGAAAGTTACTGCTCCAGGATTGTAAAATACAGAAGCCTCATCTAACGGCAATGCAGATCCTGCACCAGCCATTCCAATTTGTTTCTGTCCTTGTAAATTAACCTGAAAACCCTGTCCTAAAACCCAAAGTGGAACAGAGAGTAATACGCTCAATAAAATTTTTTTCATTTATATATGGTTATAGCACAAATGTATACTATGCTAACATAGTATACAACTAATTATTTGTAAGATTTTTGAGAGGCTTAAGCTTGAGCCGTTGGCCCACCAAATCCCATGGGGAATGGAGGCTCTTCTTGAGTTTTAATTCGACCGTTAACTGCTTCGAATTTTTGAATATTATCATCCAATGCATTTAAAAGACGTTTAGCATGTTCTGGAGTTAGTATTATTCTAGATTTAACTTTTGCCTTTGGGATACCAGGCATTACGCGGATAAAATCCAATACAAATTCTGTATTTGAATGCGTAATAATTGCGAGGTTAGAGAATATACCTTCGGCAATTTCTTCTGATAGCTCTATATTAAGTTGATTTTCGTTTTGTTGTTCTTCCATATAACAAAACTAAGTGTTTTTATAAACAATAGGGTTAGTTAATTTAATATTTTGATAGTCGGAGCTCTCGACAGAAATCAAATAGCCTTTATTATTTCACATCATGCTTAAACTTATAGAACCTCACCCAATCTATCTCCATTTCTACAGGCAAGTCTTCATTTTTTATTTTACCTACCCAGCTTCCACCCAATTGCATATCGATTAATAAATAGTAGTTCTGACGATTAAAAGGAAATTGACCTTGCGCTAGATTAACCATTTTAGGATAGGTAAAAGTTTTTTTGTCATTTATAAAAAACACTAAACTGTCTGGATATTTCTCTACAGCATAAGTATTAAATTCTTCAGGGTTAATTTTAGCCGATTGGCTGGATTTTGGATTATCTTTTTTGTTCAGGGTAACTGTGTAGGAACTATGAATGGTTTGGTAAGCAATAGCATCAAAATTTAATCTTTCCATGATATCTATTTCCCCTCCATCTGGCCATTTACTATTTTCTGCCAGCATCCAAATTGCTGGCCATGCTCCCTTAGCTCCATTTAACTTGGCTCTAATTTCTAACCGGCCCATACCAAAAGCTACCTTGCTTTTAGTGTAGATGCCACCTGTTAAATAACGTGAAGTATCTTTTGAAAAATCATTATTTGTGATCCCTCTAAGAATCATTTTACCTTTTCTTAGTGCATAACAACTGTCATTGTTACTCATGTGCCTGCTCCAATCGGAGTTCCCCCGTGGAATTTTAGACCATGTTTTAGTATCGAACGAATTCTTTTGATTAAAATTTTCTTCCCAAGATGCTCGTTTATTATACTGCTTATTTACAGAACAAGCAAAAAGTAGTACCGAAAATAATCCAAGCCACAGGTATTGTTTCATAATATTTTTTTATTCCTAATTAAAGTATTCAGCACCTATTTATAGCGACTAAAAGCAAACATAACAGAATTAAATTAATGGAAGAGTTGGGTTAATTAACGCAAACGTTTGCCAAAAGGTAACAAAATGAATACGGTTTTAGATCAACAAAAAAGCCTCCCGATGTAAAATCGGGAGGCTCAAAATTATTGTTAGATTAAAATCTAAGCTTCTACTTCTTCTTGTTTTGAAGCTAGTAATTTATCGTATTCTTCTTGAGAACCAACAATGATTCTTTCGTAACCACGTACACCTGTTCCTGATGGAATTAAGTGACCAACAATTACGTTTTCTTTCAAGCCTAACATGTTATCACGTTTACCTGCAATTGCTGCCTCATTTAATACTTTCGTAGTTTCCTGGAACGAAGCTGCAGAAATGAACGATTTAGTACCTAATGATGCACGAGTAATACCTTGTAAGATAGAACTTGCTGTAGCTGGTCTTGCATCTCTAACCGTAATCTGTTTTAAATCTTTACGTTTCAATTGAGAATTTTCATCTCTTAATCTACGTAATGAAACAATTTGACCTGGTTTGAAATCATTAGAATCACCTGCATCTTCAACAACTTTCTTGTCGTACATACCATCGTTCTCGTCAGCAAAATCCCAACGATCAACAGCATTGTTTTCTAAGAAAATAGTATCACCTGGATCTTCAATGTGAACTTTCTGCATCATTTGGTGAACAATTACCTCGAAATGCTTATCGTTAATTTTCACACCTTGCAAACGATAAACCTCTTGAATACCATTTACTAAGTATTCTTGAACCGCCGCTGGGCCTTTAATTGATAAGATATCTGCAGGAGAAATTGAACCATCTGATAAAGGCATACCTGCTTTCACAAAGTCATTATCCTGAACAAGGATGTGTTTAGACAATGGAACTAGGTATTTTTTAACTTCACCATCTTTAGATTCGATTGTGATCTCACGATTACCACGTTTAACACCACCTAAAGTTACCACACCATCAATCTCAGTTACTACAGCTGGGTTAGATGGATTACGTGCTTCGAATAATTCCGTTACACGTGGTAAACCACCTGTAATATCTCGGGTTTTACCAGTTGCACGTGGTATTTTAGCTATAATCTGTCCAGTTTGGATAGCTTCACCTTCATCAACTGAAACGTGGGCACCTACTGGAATGTTATATCCTTTAATAAACTCGCCTTTTTGATCAACGATTTGTACCGAAGGGTTTTTAGTTTTATCACGTGTATCGATAATCACTTTTTCACGGTGACCAGTTTGCTCATCTGATTCTTCACGGAAAGTAACACCTTCTATAATTGCATCAAACTGTGCTTTACCGGCAAATTCTGAAAGAATAACCGCGTTGTATGGATCCCATGAACAGATCTTATCACCTTTGGCCAATTTATCACCTTCTTTTACGAACAAGAATGCACCGTAAGGAATGTTATTGGTTACAATGATACGTCCAGTTCCTGGCTCAACAATTTTAAACTCACCAGAACGACCTAATACAACTTGAACAATACCGTCTTCTGTTTTTGTATCAACGGTACGAATGTTTTCGAACTCGATAACACCATCAAACTTAGCTACGATGTTTGATTCTGCAGCAATGTTTGATGCAGTACCACCCACGTGGAAAGTACGAAGCGTTAACTGTGTACCCGGCTCACCAATTGATTGTGCCGCAATTACACCAACTGCCTCACCTCTTTGAACACGTTTACCAGATGCTAAGTTACGACCATAACATAATGCGCAAACACCTCTCTTGTTCTCACAAGTTAATACCGAACGAATTTCGATACCTTCTAATGGAGACTCTTCGATTAATTTTGCAACATCTTCATTAATATCTTCACCAGCACTTACTAGTAATGAGTTATCCAAAGGATTGTAAACATCATGTAATGAAGTACGACCTAAAATCCTATCATATAATGGCTCAACGATATCTTCCTGATCTTTTAATGCTGTAGTATACATACCTCTTAAAGTACCACAATCAACAGAATTAACAATCATATCTTGTGCAACATCATGCAAACGACGAGTTAAGTAACCAGCATCAGCTGTTTTTAACGCCGTATCTGCCAAACCTTTACGAGCACCGTGAGTAGAGATAAAGTACTCTAATACCGATAAACCTTCTTTAAAGTTTGATAAAATTGGATTTTCAATAATATCACCACCTGAACCAGATTTCTGAGGCTTAGCCATCAATCCACGCATTCCGCAAAGCTGACGAATCTGCTCTTTCGAACCACGTGCACCAGAATCAAGCATCATGTAAACTGAGTTAAAACCTTGATTATCCGAAGATAACTGAGTCATAACGAAAGTAGTTAACCTGTTGTTGATACGAGTCCAGATATCGATAATCTGATTGTAACGTTCGTTATTGGTAATGAAACCCATGTTATAGTTGTTTCTTACCTCTTCAACCTCAGCAGCTGCTTGTTCTAATAAAGTATGTTTTTCTACCGGAATGTTTACGTCTTGTAAGTTGAACGATAAACCTCCTTGGAAAGCCATACGGAATCCTAATTCCTTGATATCATCTAAGAATTGAGAAGAACGAGCCATACCAGTCATTTTTACTACTTCACCAATAATATCTCTTAAAGATTTTTTAGTTAATAGCTCATTGATATAACCAACTTCTTCAGGAACCATTTGGTTGAATAAAACTCTACCAACAGTGGTTTCAGTTAATTTATTAACGATAGAACCGTCACTTTGCTTAACGTTTACTCTTACTTTAATAAAAGCATGAAGATCTAATTCTTTCTCATTGTAAGCGATAATCACTTCCTCTGGAGAATAAAAATTCGAGTCTTGTCCTTTTACAACACGAGTTTCATCTGTTCTACGGCCTTTAGTAATATAATAAAGACCTAAAACCATATCCTGAGATGGTACTGTAATTGGTGTACCGTTTGCAGGGTTTAAGATGTTATGTGCTGCCAACATCAATACTTGGGCTTCCAAAATTGCGGCATTACCTAATGGTAAATGCACAGCCATCTGGTCACCATCAAAATCGGCGTTGAATGCAGTACAAACTAATGGGTGTAATTGGATTGCTTTTCCTTCAATTAATTTTGGCTGGAAAGCCTGAATACCTAATCTGTGTAAGGTAGGTGCACGGTTTAATAATACCGGGTGACCTTTTAATACATTTTCTAGAATATCCCAAACTAATGGATCTTTTCTATCAACGATTTTCTTTGCAGATTTAACTGTTTTTACAACACCACGTTCAATCATCTTACGAATAATGAATGGTTTGTAAAGCTCAGCAGCCATATCTTTAGGAATACCACACTCGTGTAATTTAAGGCTAGGCCCTACAACAATTACAGAACGAGCCGAATAATCCACACGTTTACCTAGTAAATTCTGACGGAAACGACCTTGTTTACCTTTCAAGATATCTGAAAGTGATTTCAAAGCACGGTTACCTTCAGTTTTAACCGCATTAACTTTACGTGAGTTATCGAATAACGAATCTACAGCTTCCTGCAACATACGTTTCTCGTTACGTAAAATTACCTCTGGTGCTTTAATCTCGATCAAACGTTTTAAACGGTTGTTACGGATAATTACACGACGGTATAAATCATTTAAATCTGAAGTAGCGAAACGACCACCTTCTAGTGGAACTAAAGGACGTAATTCTGGTGGAATCACCGGAACAATTTTAACAATCATCCACTCTGGGCGATTCTCAATACGTGTATTAGCACCACGGAAAGCTTCAACAACCTGTAGACGTTTTAAAGCCTCATTTTTACGTTGTTGAGAAGTTTCGTTAGCAGCTTGATGACGTAAATCGTAAGATAAAGTATCTAAGTTAATACGTTTCAAAAGATCTTCTAATGCTTCAGCACCCATTTTGGCGATGAATTTATTAGGATCCTTATCATCTAAATATTGATTTTCTTTAGGTAATTTATCTAAGATATCTAAGTATTCTTCTTCCGTTAAGAAGTCCATATACTTAATGCCATCCTCTTCCATTAAACCGGATTGGATAACTACGTAACGCTCGTAATAGATAATTAAATCTAATTTTTTAGTAGGCAAACCTAATAAATAACCGATTTTGTTTGGTAAAGAACGGAAATACCAGATATGCGCAACAGGAACCACCAAAGCGATGTGCCCCATACGTTCTCTACGTACTTTCTTTTCAGTTACTTCAACACCACAACGATCACAAACAATACCTTTATAACGGATACGTTTATATTTACCGCAATGACATTCGTAATCTTTTACCGGACCAAAAATACGCTCACAGAACAAACCATCACGTTCAGGTTTGTAAGTACGGTAATTAATGGTTTCTGGCTTCAACACCTCACCGCTTGAGCGTTCCAAAATAATTTCTGGCGACGATAAGCTAATAGTGATTGATGTGAAATTGCTTTTTAATTTATTATCCTTTTTGTAAGACATATCTCTCTTTTAAGGTTAAAATGTAAGATGTGAGATGGAAGATGGAAGATGAAACCTAATCCATCTTCCATAATACATTTTACATCATTCTTAGTCTAACGTAATATCTAAACCTAAACCGCGTAACTCATGCACCAATACGTTAAACGATTCTGGCACACCTGGAGTTGGTAGGTTTTCACCTTTAACAATGGCTTCGTAAGTTTTGGCTCTTCCGATAACATCATCCGACTTAACGGTTAAGATCTCTTGAAGAATATTAGCTGCACCGAATGCCTCTAATGCCCAAACCTCCATCTCACCAAAACGCTGACCACCAAATTGAGCTTTACCACCCAATGGTTGTTGTGTAATTAATGAGTATGGTCCGATTGAACGGGCGTGCATCTTATCATCAACCATGTGACCTAATTTCAACATGTAGATAATACCTACTGTTGTAGTCTGATCGAAACGCTCACCTGTTAAACCATTGTATAAGTAGGTTTTTCCTGAAGCAGGAACTCCCGCTTTAGCAATCCATTCTTCAACCTCTTGGTGTGTAGCACCATCAAAAATCGGAGTTGCAAATTTTACACCCAATTCCTGACCAGCCCACGCCAAAATAGTTTCGTAGATTTGACCAAGGTTCATACGTGAAGGTACACCCAATGGGTTCAACACAATATCAACTGGAGTACCATCAGCTAAGAAAGGCATATCTTCATCACGTACAATACGTGCAACAATACCTTTATTACCGTGGCGACCTGCCATTTTATCACCTACTTTTAACTTACGTTTTTTAGCAACATAAACTTTTGCCATTTGTACAATTCCCGATGGAAGCTCATCACCTACACTGATCGCAAATTTATCGCGTTTGTAAGATCCTAGTTCTTCGTTAACACGGATACCGTAGTTATGAAGCAATAATTTAATCATCTCATTTTTGTCATCATCAGTAGTCCATTTGTTAGGGCTAATGTGAGCAAATTCAAGATCTGCTAAAATTTTCTGAGTAAATTTAGCGCCTTTAGCAACCAATAATTCTTTGTAAATATTGAATACACCTTGCGATGTCTTTCCGTTTACAATTGTGAATAATTTATCTACTAACTCTGCTTTTAATTTCTCTGTGATACTTGTATATCCTTTGTCTAATTTCTCAATTGCCGATTTCTCTTCTGCTTTTGTAGTTTTCTTAGCACGGCTGAATAATTTAGTATCAATTACCACACCTTGGATAGAAGGAGGAGTTTTTAAAGACGCATCTTTAACATCACCTGCTTTATCACCAAAGATTGCACGTAGTAATTTCTCTTCAGGTGATGGATCAGATTCTCCTTTTGGAGTGATCTTACCAATTAAAATATCACCTTCTTTTACATCAGCACCAATACGGATTATACCGTTTTCATCTAAATCTTTAGTCGCTTCTTCAGAAACGTTAGGGATATCTGGTGTTAATTCCTCTTCTCCACGTTTTGTATCACGTACTTCTAATTCAAATTCTTCAATATGTAATGAAGTGAAAATATCATCACGAACAATACGTTCATTAATAACAATCGCATCCTCAAAGTTGAAACCTTGCCAAGGCATGAAAGCCACTTTCAAGTTTCTACCCAATGCTAATTCACCGTTTTGAGTTGCATAACCCTCGCAAAGCACTTGTCCTTTAGTAACTTTCTGACCTTTCTTAACGATTGGTTTTAAGTTGATACAAGTATTCTGATTGGTTTTTTTGAACTTAATTAAACGGTAAGTTTTGCTATCACCTTCAAATGAAACTAAACGATCATCTTCGTTACGTTCGTATTTAATAGTGATTTCGTTAGCATCTACATATTCAACAACACCGTTACCTTCAGCATTGATCAGAGTTCTTGAGTCACGAGCAACGCGACCTTCTAAACCTGTACCAACAATTGGAGCTTCAGGACGTAACAATGGTACCGCCTGACGTTGCATGTTCGATCCCATCAACGCTCTATTCGCATCATCATGTTCCAAGAATGGAATTAACGAAGCAGCGATTGAAGTAATCTGATTTGGTGCAACATCCATTAAGTCTAATTTCTCAGGCTCAATAATCGGGAAGTCACCCTCGTAACGTGCTTTAACACGTGGAGTTGTAAATACACCTTTATCATCATATTCTGCATTAGCTTGAGCAATGGTTTTACCATCTTCATCTTCTGCAGATAAATAAATAACATCAGAATCAACAACTACTTTACCATCTTCAACACGTTTGTACGGTGTTTCAATGAAACCTAAACTATTGATCTTTGCATGCACACAAAGTGATGAAATTAAACCAATGTTTGGTCCCTCTGGAGTTTCAATGGTACATAAACGACCATAGTGAGTATAATGCACATCACGAACCTCGAAACCAGCACGTTCACGTGATAAACCACCTGGGCCTAAAGCTGACAAACGACGTTTGTGCGTAATTTCTGCCAAAGGATTGGTTTGATCCATAAACTGTGAAAGTTGGTTGGTACCAAAGAATGAATTAATTACCGACGATAAGGTACGGGCATTAATTAAATCTGTTGGGGTGAAAACCTCATTATCACGAATGTTCATACGCTCACGGATTGTTCTAGCCATACGAGCCAAACCAACACCAAATTGTGCGTACAATTGCTCACCTACCGTACGTACACGACGGTTAGACAAGTGATCGATATCATCTACTTCTTCTTTTGAGTTGATCAATTTGATCAAGTATTTAACAATTGCGATAATATCCGCTTTTGTTAAAACCTTTACCTCATCAGGAGTATTCATTTTCAATTTACGGTTAATGCGGTAACGACCAACATCACCTAAATCGTAACGTTTATCCGAGAAGAATAAACGATCAATGATACCACGAGCTGTTTCCTCATCAGGTGGTTCTGCGTTACGCAAAGCACGATAGATGTTTTCTACAGCCTCTTTTTCTGAGTTTGATGTATCTTTTTGTAATGTATTATATATAATGGTATAATCAGCCTGACTTGCGCCATCTTCTTTCGAAAGGATGATGCTTTTTACGCCTGCCTCAATAACCATATCAATGTGTTCGTCTTCAAGAACGGTTTCTCTTTCAAGAATCACTTCATTACGGTCGATAGAAACTACTTCACCTGTATCTTCATCTACAAAATCTTCAACCCATTTCTTCAATACTCTTGCAGCCAGTTTACGACCGATGTATTTCTTCAAACCTGATTTACTAACCTTTACTTCGTCAGCAAGATCGAAAAGTTCTAAGATATCTTTATCAGAATCGTAACCGATAGCACGTAATAAAGTGGTAACCGGGAATTTTTTCTTACGATCGATGTAAGCATACATTACGTTATTAACGTCTGTAGCAAACTCGATCCATGAACCTTTGAAAGGAATAACACGTGCAGAATACAATTTGGTTCCGTTAGTGTGACGGCTTTGGCCGAAGAACACTCCAGGAGAACGGTGTAATTGCGAAACGATAACACGTTCTGCACCGTTGATAACAAATGTACCTTTTGGTGTCATATACGGGATAGTACCTAAATACACATCCTGAATAATGGTTTCAAAATCTTCATGTTCAACATCGTTACAAGAAAGCTTTAGCTTTGCTTTTAATGGAACATTGTAGGTTAATCCACGCTCAATACACTCGTGTATATCGTAACGTGGCGGATCAACAAAATAATCAAGAAATTCTAATACGAAGATATTTCTTGAATCTGTTATTGGAAAGTTTTCAGCAAACACTTTAAACAAACCTTCGCTAGAGCGATCGTCTGATGTAGTATCTATCTGGAAAAATTCTCTGAATGATTGCAATTGCACATCCAGAAAATCCGGATAGTCTATAATGTGCTTACTAGTTGCAAAATTTACTCTTTGTTCGACTGTCTTTGCCAATGGACTAAAAGATTTTAGTTTAAGAATAAACTATTTGTTTGGTTTCGGTTTAAAGCATTCTCATTAACCAAACAAAATGAGATGTTTATAAACAGGTAAAGACACCAACATTTTCAGTCGGTGTCTAATACATTTTTAGCTTAGCTAAATTAAGTGATTACTTAATTTCAACTACTGCTCCAGCTTCTTCTAATTGTTTTTTAAGAGCTTCTGCTTCGTCTTTAGTAACACCAGTTTTTAATTCTTTTGGTGCTCCATCAACTAAGTCTTTTGCTTCTTTCAAACCAAGGCCAGTTAAGTCTTTTACCAGTTTAACAACTGCTAATTTAGCGCCACCAGCTTCTTTTAAGATTACATCAAAAGCTGTTTTTTCTGCAGCAGCAGCAGGTGCATCACCACCAGCAGCAGGACCAGCAACTACAGCAGCAGCTGCAGGCTCGATACCATACTCGTCTTTTAAGATTTGAGCTAATTCGTTAACTTCTTTAACGGTTAAGTTTACTAATTGCTCAGCAAACGATTTTAAATCTGCCATTTTATTAAGATTTTAAATTTTTACGTAAAATAATTTTGTTTAATTGCGAACTTAAGGTGTTCGTTAACCTTCTCTTTCTTGTAGAGTTTTAACAATTCCTGCAATCTTGCCTCCGCTTGATTTAAGTGCAGATATAACATTCTTAGCTGGTGATTGTAATAATCCAATGATTTCTCCAACAAGCTCTTCTCTCGATTTTAAGCTTACTAAGTTATTCAATTGGTCATCGCCAACGTATACTGATGAATCTATATATGCTGCTTTAAGCAATGGCTTATCAGATGTTCTTCTCAAAGCTTTAATCAACTTAGCCGGAGCATTTGCTGTTTTTGAGAATAATAATGATGATGAACCTTTAAGGGCTTCGTATATCTCAGATGCATCGCCATCTAAACCTTCAATCGCTTTGCGAATTAAAGAGTTTTTAGCAACTTTCATAGTGATATCACCTTCAAAACACTTGCGTCGGATATTATTAACCTGCTCAACAGAAAGGCTAGTGGTATCAGCAATGTAAAAATTGCCATACTCCTGCATTTGTCCTTGTAGTTCTAAAACTACTTCGTTTTTTTCTTCTCTGTTCATGATTAAATCCCCGCTACTGATTTGGTTTCAATTGCAATACCAGGACTCATTGTAGAAGACACGTGAATGCTTTTAAAATAAGTTCCTTTTGCAGCAGATGGTTTCAATTTAGAAATTACAGAGATGATCTCCATAGCGTTTTCATAAATTTTATCTGCTGGGAATGATACTTTCCCTATTGAAGCGTGTATAATACCGCTTTTGTCAACCTTAAAATCAATCTTACCTGCTTTAACCTCTGTTACAGCTTTACCAACATCGTTAGTTACTGTACCAGATTTTGGATTTGGCATTAAGTTCCTTGGACCTAAAACACGGCCCAATTTACCTACCTTAGCCATACAAGCCGGTGTTGTGATAATAATGTCTACATCGGTCCAACCAGCTTCAATTTTAGCCACATATTCGTCTAAACCTACGAAATCTGCGCCAGCTGCTCTTGCTTCTTCTTCCTTATCAGGAGTTACTAAAGCTAAAACACGTACAGTTTTACCTGTTCCGTGTGGTAAAGTAGCAATACCACGAACCATTTGATTGGCTTTACGTGGATCTACACCTAAAGAAACATCAATATCAACTGATGCATCAAATTTAGTAGTAGTGATCTCTTTTACCAAAGCAGCGGCAGCCTGTAAAGTATAAGCTTTACCAGCTTCTATTTTAGCATGTGCCTTTTTTTGATTTTTAGTTAATTTCGCCACTGTTGTAAACTGTTTTTTAATTAATTGTTCCAGGGTGCGTCACCAGAAACGGTGATTCCCATACTGCGTGCTGTTCCAGCAACCATACTCATTGCAGATTCGATTGTAAATGCATTTAAATCAGGCATCTTATCTTCAGCAATAACTTTAATTTGGTCCCAGGTCACCGACCCAACTTTTTTACGGTTAGGCTCAGCAGAACCACTCGTTAATTTAGTAGCATCTTTTAATTGGATAGCTACAGGAGGGGTTTTGATGATGAATTCGAATGACTTATCAGCATAAACAGTAATTACAACTGGCAATACTTTACCTGCTTTATCTTGGGTACGAGCGTTGTACTGTTTGCAAAACTCCATAATGTTAACACCCTTAGCACCTAATGCAGGCCCTACTGGTGGCGATGGATTTGCAGCTCCGCCTTTGATCTGTAATTTGATCATTGCACTGACTTCTTTTGCCATTTTGTGTTTATTGTTTATTTAAAACTCAATGTTAAATATTGGAAGCATGTAACATTTTATTCCCTTCAATTCCTATAAAACTAAAAGGACTGCAAAGATATGGATAATCTTGCAGTCCTACAATATATTTTGAAAATAAATTTCTTACTCTTTTTCTACTTGCATATAGTTAAGTTCAAGTGGTGTTTTACGACCAAAAATCTTAACCATCACTTTCAATTTCTTCTTCTCTTCGTTTACTTCTTCGATAACACCAGAGAAACCATTGAAAGGACCATCCATAACCTTGATGCCTTCGCCAACATAATACGGAACATTCATTGTTTCACCTTGTTCGCTCATTTCATCAACCACACCTAAAATACGGTTAACTTCTGCTTGGCGCATTGGAATTGGATTGCCAGCTTTATCCCCTAAGAAACCGATAACGCTATTTATACCTTTGATAATGTGTTCTAGCTCACCATCTAGAGTAGTTTCAACCAAAACATAGCCTGGATAAAAATTACGTTCTTTTGCAATTTTTTTTCCATCTTTCATTTGGTAATATTTCTCCATAGGTATTAAAACCTGAGGAACCAAATGAGAGAAACCTAAACGACTAATCTCAGCATCAATGTACTGTTTTACTTTCTTTTCTTTACCGCTAACAGCCCTTACAACATACCACTTTAGATCGCTCATTAGTAAATATTAATTAGAAAGTGATTTATAAAAAGTATCCAATACAAATGTAGATCCCTTATCCATTGCAAAAATAACCAATGCAATAATTAAAGAAGCCACTAAAACAAGAATCGCAGAACTTTGCAGTTCACCCCAAGTAGGCCATGTAACCTTATTGGTCATTTCATCGTATGATTCTTTTATAAACTCAACTACTTTAGCCATATCAAAATTATTGAATGAGAGAATGAGTGAGTGAGTGAATGGTAATATCTGAAGATAATCCTTCAAAATCAATCATTCATTCATTCAAAAATCAATCATTATTTTAAGCACGGGAACAAGGATTCGAACCCTGATCAAAGGTTTTGGAGACCTCTATTCTACCGTTGAACTATTCCCGTAATTAGAAAGCAAAGTACTTAAGTTACCTCAAGACCTTGCTTTCTTTATTTTCCTTTAAGCCCTTTAAGGGTTTTTGGATTTATTTTACAATTTCAGTTACCTGACCAGCACCTACAGTTCTACCACCTTCACGGATAGCGAAACGTAAGCCTTTTTCCATTGCGATAGGAGAAATCAATTTTACAGAGATTGTAACGTTATCACCTGGCATTACCATTTCAGTTCCTTCAGCTAATGAAATCTCACCAGTTACATCTGTAGTACGGAAATAGAATTGTGGACGGTATTTGTTGAAGAATGGAGTGTGACGACCACCTTCTGCTTTTGATAAAACATAGATCTCAGCTTTGAAATCGGCGTGTGGAGTTACTGAACCTGGTTTGCAGATTACCATACCACGACGGATATCAGTTTTCTCAATACCACGTAACAATAAACCTACGTTATCACCAGCTTCACCATAATCTAAGATCTTACGGAACATCTCAACACCAGTAACTGTAGATTTTAAGTTCTCAGCACCCATACCTAAGATTTCAACTGGATCTCCAGAGTTGATTACACCACGCTCAATACGACCAGTTGCAACAGTACCACGACCAGTGATCGAGAATACATCTTCAACAGGCATTAAGAATGGAAGTTCAGTTAAACGTGGAGGAATTGGAATATAGCTATCAACAGCATCCATTAATTCCATAATTTTTCCAACCCATTTAGCATCACCGTTCAAACCACCTAAAGCAGAACCTTGAATAACAGGAATATCATCACCAGGGAAATCGTAGAACGATAATAATTCACGAACTTCCATTTCTACTAATTCTAATAATTCAGGATCATCAACCATATCCACTTTGTTCATGAATACAACCAATGAAGGTACACCAACCTGACGAGCCAATAAGATGTGCTCACGAGTTTGTGGCATTGGACCATCAGTAGCAGCAACAACGATAATAGCACCATCCATTTGAGCCGCACCTGTAACCATGTTTTTAACATAATCCGCGTGACCTGGACAATCTACGTGTGCGTAGTGACGGTTTGCAGTTGAATACTCAACGTGCGCAGTATTAATAGTAATACCTCTTTCTTTTTCCTCAGGAGCTGAGTCAATTGAATCGAATGAACGTGCCTCAGATAAACCTGCATCAGCTAAAACTTTTGTAATAGCTGCTGTTAAAGTTGTTTTACCGTGATCGACGTGACCGATTGTACCGATGTTTAAGTGCGGTTTACTACGGTCAAATTTTTCTTTTGCCATTTTATTTATAACTAATTAGTAGGTTAACTTTTTATTATTTTTTATTTATTGTTTTATTGCAATGCAACACAAAAAACCTTGTCTACCCTGTATATTAACAGATTTAACAAAGCTTTATTATCCTGAGCCAACTATGGGAATTGAACCCATGACCTCTTCCTTACCAAGGAAGTGCTCTACCGCTGAGCTAAGTCGGCTTTTTAGTTTTCAGTTAACAGTTTTCAATTTACAGTTATAAACTGTTAACTGTTAGCCGCCAACTGCTCACTTTTTTTAGAGCGGAAGACGAGGTTCGAACTCGCGACCTATAGCTTGGAAGGCTATCGCTCTACCAACTGAGCTACTTCCGCTTTTTTTAATGATTGATTGATAGAATTATTCAAGGAGTGAATGTAAACATTCTATTACTCAAAATTTAATCATTCATACATTAAAATGTGGGGGGAGAAGGATTCGAACCTTCGAAATCTTGCGATAACAGAGTTACAGTCTGTCCCATTTGGCCGCTCTGGAATCCCCCCTACTTTATTTCAAAATGCAACACCTTAAAACAAAAAGAGCCTCCTATCGGAATCGAACCAATGACCTACTGATTACAAGTCAGTTGCTCTACCAGCTGAGCTAAGGAGGCTTTTAATTTTTGTGCAATGATACGAAAAATCTTCATTTTTCATATTATTAGCGTGTTTTTTAAAAACTTTAATCTTTTAAAAGAACTAACCTTTTCTTATTGGCATAACGCCGTTTCCGAAAGGGAATGCAAATCTACACAATTATATTTCACTTCAAAATAAATTTGAAAAAAAAATAGCGGACTAGGTAGTCCGCTATGTATAAAATTATGTTTTATAATAATATTCACTTAGTAATCAGTGGCTTCGCTTTCGCTTAAAATTGCTTTATGCTCACTTAATTTTGCACGAGTTTTATCTTTGTGCTTCGTGATCTGCTTTCTTAGCGATTCAATAGCCAAATCTGTAGCTTCCTCAAATGATTTACATTGTTCTTTAGCAAATAGGGTTCCACCCGGCACAATGAGTTTTATCTCACTAATCTTGTTTGCCTCGTCTTCTACGTTCTCTAATTTTAAATACACCTCACCGCTAATAATCTGATCGAAAAACTGATCTAACTTATTTGCCTTTTTCTGTATAAACTCTAACAACTTACTGTCTGCACTGAAGTGGATTGATTGAACTCCGATTTTCATTTTTCCTCCTTTTTTTACGCCTTTGGATGGGCTTGTTTATAAATTGTTTTTAATCTTTCAATTGAATTGTGTGTGTAAACCTGGGTTGCAGCTAAGCTAGCATGCCCCAAAAGCTCTTTAATAGCATTTAAATCTGCACCTGCATTAAGCAAGGTAGTCGCATAACTGTGCCGTAAAACGTGGGGACTTTTCTTTTCATTGGTTGATATGTGGTTTAGGTTTGAGGTAACAATGCGGTATATCAGTTTTGGGTATGATGATGCACCTGTATTGGAAACGATTAAGTTAAGCAAATTGTTGTCGAAATTCTGCAACTTTTTTAATTCAATATAAGTATTTACCTGATTGATAAGTTGTTTATTTATTGGGATAATTCTTTCCTTATTTCTTTTACCTAAAACCTTAATGGTGCCAGAAAAAGTGTCAACATCCGAATCTTTTAGCTGAATTAGTTCCGCTAAACGCATTCCTGTTCCAAAAAGCAGTTCCATTACCAAATGATCACGAACAGAACTGAAACTTTCGTCAAAATAATTTTCTGAATCTAAGAGCTGGTCCATTTTTTGAGCTTCGACAAATACGGGAAGTCGTTTTGGAATCTTTGGGGCTTTAATCAAAACCGTTGGATTTTGCTGAATTTTCTCTTCCCTTAGTAAAAACTTGTAAAAACTTCTTAAAGTTGATATTTTTCTGTTGATGGTATTTTCTGAGGTTTTATTCTCCATCAAATCGACCATATAACTTCTTAAGTGTGTATGCTTAACTTCGGGAAAACTTAATTCGAAAGTATTTTTGATATACTCCTCAAACTGACCTAAATCAGTTTGATAGGAGGTAATGGTATGCTGAGAATAGCGCTTCTCGTGAGTTAAATATGTAATAAAACTTTTTAGCAACATTCAATATCTTTTTCAAGGCGTTAATATGAAGTTACAAATAGTTTTGATATAAAGAAATCATTAACAAATTGTTTATTGTAAAGATTTCGATTCAGTTTAAAAACAAAAAAGTCCCGACCTAAAGATCGGGACTTCAATGTATTTATATCGTGAACAACTAAGAAGTTGTATCTAGATTCATATTCTGAATGTAAACAGCATGTTTAATTTCAGTACGGCGAGCAACGGATTTTTTCTCGTATGCTTGGCGACTACGTAGTTCTCTCAATACACCAGTTTTTTCAAACTTTTTCTTGAAACGTTTTAGGGCTTTATCTAATGATTCGCCGTCTTTAATGTTAATAATGATCATAACGCTGAAATACCTCCTCTCGTGGTTTTTTAAATTTTCCCGTGTTATCGGGGCTGCAAATGTAAGTAATTTATTGAAAATGAGAAAGATTTTTAAAAAGAAAATTTTTAGTTCAAATAACTGATTTATTCCAATCTTTATCTACATTTAGTTTATTCATTATAATATATATGACAGCTGGTAAAAAAGTAATTTCCATCATTGCGGTTTTAGTAATCATCATTTTAGCGGCAGTTTGCTATTATCGCTATTTCTTTGTTTTTGGCGAGGGCGTAAAAGCTGGAGAGTTAAACTACGTAGTAAAGAAAGGATATATCTTTAAAACCTACGAAGGCAAAATTATTCAGAGCGGAATAAGATCGAGAACAACTGGAAGTGTTCAAAGTAACGAATTTGAGTTTTCCATTTCCAATAAGGAAATTGCCGAAAAGATGATGGCCAATAGTGGTAAATTTTATGAGCTTCATTATAAACAATATAACCATGCTTTACCGTGGAGAGGCTTTAGCGAATATGTTGTTGATAGTATTGTAACAGCGAAATAGGGTTTTGGGAAACCATTTTCATACTAACTTGTTTTAAACAAAAAAAATCCGGAGGCGGTTAAACCTTCCGGATTGCGCATAATATATTTGGTTTGTTGTTTTAATTATCTAGCTTTTTGCTGGGCTGTTTTTAGCTCAATTTAAAATCTCTCTGGCAATAACAATCTTTTGTATTTCGGAAGTTCCCTCGCCTATTGTACATAATTTGCTATCACGGTAAAATTTTTCTACGGGGAAGTCTTTGGTATAACCATAACCTCCAAATATCTGTACTGCTTCTGTAGCTACTCTAACCGAAACCTCTGAAGCAAAATATTTTGCCATTGCCGATTCTTTTGTCATTGGTAAATGTCTGTTCTTTAAATCTGCAGCCTGACGGATTAATAATTCCGCGGCTTCTATTTCTGTTGCCATATCGGCAAGTTTAAAGCTTATGGCCTGAAAGCTAGAAATTGGCTGACCAAATTGCTGGCGTTGTTTCGAATAAGAAACTGCTGCATCGAATGCACCTTTAGCTATGCCTAAAGCTAGTGCAGCGATTGAGATTCTGCCTCCATCTAAAACTTTCATGGCTTGTTTAAATCCCTCACCAACATTTCCCAATAAATTCGCTTTTGGAACGCGACAGTTATCAAAAATCATTTCTGTAGTTTCTGATGCTCGCATGCCTAGCTTATTCTCTTTTTTGCCTGCCGAGAAGCCAGGTGTTCCACGTTCTACAACGATTGCCGAAATTCCTTTAGAACTCCCTTGCTCTCCTGTTCGCACCATTACAACCGCAACATCGCCACTTTTACCATGGGTAATCCAGTTTTTGGTACCATTTATAATGTAATCGTCGCCATCTTCAACAGCTGTAGTCATCATTCTTAAAGCATCAGAACCTGTGTTAGCTTCTGTTAACCCCCAAGCGCCAATCCATTCTGCTGTGGCCAATTTAGGCAACCACCTTTGTTTCTGCTCTTCATTTGCAAAAGCCAAAATATGGCCAGTACAAAGTGAGTTATGCGCCGCCAGCGATAAACCAATGGAGCCACAAACTCTAGAAACCTCTACAATTACATCAACATACTCTTGGTAGCCTAGACCGGAGCCTCCGTATTCTTCGGGCACTAAAACACCCATTAAGCCTAATTCTCCCAATTGTTTAAATAATGCTACGGGAAAATGCTGTGCCTCATCCCATTCCATTATATTTGGACGAATGTTTTTCTCTGCAAAATCGCGGACCATGGCCTTTACATTTTGTTGAGTTTCTGTTTCGGAAAAATTAAAGCTTACGCTCATTAAATTTATATTTTATAGTTAGTTTGGGCAATTATAAACATTTATTTTATAGTTAATTACCATTAAATGTTTGTGTAATTACAGAATGAAATGGTATTTGGTACAATTAGCTTATCGATTAATTTTAAACCCTTAAATTATTGCCTTAATGGATAATTAATTTCTTACAACTTTTTAAAAATAACTTAGTTGAGCTAGGGATTTAACCTAAAGAATGACCGTATTCGGTGAAAATGTTTTTGTTGCTTGCGCTGCTTTTAGTAAATAAACCTGATTGCAACAGAAATCCTTTTTGGTTGAACTTTCGACAAAGTCTGCAATTACGTTAACGAAAAAGATTGAAGTGCAAAGCAGGACTTTCCGAACCGATTAATACTGAAACTGCTTTACAAATTATAGTTGAAGTTAGAATTTCGTTGTATTAATCCAAAAAATAATTGATGAGCAGCCAGTTTTAAAAAGAAATGTATGGTGTAATTTTATCGATAATTTGCTGATTTATGATTAATATTTTTTTCAAATCGCCAGGATTAGTATAATTACCGTGTTGTTTTCTATATTGAATAATGGCGTTAATTTGTTTGTACGATAGATAAGGATTGGTTTTTAAATCGTTGAACTGTGCCGTATTGATATTTACTGTTTTTAGGGTTATGCTGCTCATCGAGATCTGATCCTTAATTTCACCATACTTTATAGAATCTAGTCCGTATACTTCCATTAATTGTTCTTTTTTGTAGAAACCACCTAACCGCTCCCTATATTTTAATATTCGGGTTGCGAAAGCACCACCAATTCCCTTTATCTCTTCAAGCTGTGCAGAATCGGCTTTATTAATATCTACAATTACTGGCGATTTTTTAACATATTCTTTTTTCTCAAAAGTGAAATCTTTCTTTGTATAACCACTCGGCTGATTTTCTATTTTAACATATGGCAAAAGTTTCTGATACATTTCTGGAGAAATGGTGTACATTTTCTGTAGATCTTCGGACTTATAAAACTTTCCACCTTTTTTAGTATAATTCACAATCGATTGAGCTTGTTTAAAGGATAAGCCCAAGCTTTGCCAACCATCAATACTTAGGCTATTTGGATCGAAATTAAAAAGTTGCGCCTTTTTTAAAGGTTGTGAACTTTCTATTCGATCTCTTGTTTTATGAAAATTTTCTTGATCGGTAACCTCTATTTTTTTTATTTGGGAGAGAAGATTTGGATCGTCTTTCTCTATTGTTTGATAACTATAGTATATAATAGGTATAGTTTTCAAAAGAATAATAATAAAAACCAGCGCCAGCAATCCGTTGAATTCGCTCTTATTGAAACCGAAATGTTTATTGAGCCAAATTCTCATTTGCGATATGACGTGTGTATTATAAATATAAATCTTATTTTTGGAATTGCAAAACCCTAGGGTTTTGCATATCAACAACTAAGAATTTTATATGAAGATCATAACTACCTCTGAGTTTGCTAAGGCGACAAAGTTAGATAAACTCGGTGTGCCAGGTTTAGCAGGCTTAATGATGGAGATCATGAAGTTGAACGACATTAACGATGTTTTTTCTCAAAACCAGCATTTTAAGGGTTTAGAATTTGTAGATAAAATATTAGAAACGATTGGTGTTTCCATCGATTTTGATGATGATGATTTAAACTGCATTCCAAAAACAGGACCATTTATTGCTATTGCAAACCATCCTTATGGCGGAGTAGAAGGATTGGCCCTAGTTAAGCTTTTGTGCACCGTTAGGCCTGATGCAAAGGTAATGGTTAATTTCATTTTGAAGAAAATACCCAATTTGGATGAGTTTTTTGTTGCCGTAAATCCTTTTGAAAATGTTCAGCACTCATCTAGTATTAGTGGCCTGAAAATGACTTTTGATTTATTAAGAAGCGGAACACCAATTGGAATTTTCCCTGCGGGTGAGGTTTCGACCTTTAAATTAGATGCACAACAAGTTACCGATAGAATGTGGCATCCGGTGGTTGGTAAGTTAATTGCCAAGGCAAAGGTACCAGTTGTTCCAATCTATTTTCATGGCAATAATGGTGTTTTCTTTAATATACTAAGTTTCATACACCCAACTTTGCGAACTGCGAAACTACCATCTGAATTTTTAAATAAGCAAGGACTGACCATTAAAGTTAGAATAGGTAAGCCTATTGCCCCATCGGAGGTTTCGCACATGAACAGTGGCAATAAATTAATGGATTTTTTGCGTGCACGCACCTATGCCCTAGGCATTGGATTGGATACAGAGAAAAAATTATTTAATCCGTTGAATTTATTTAAGATTAAGAAAAAAGCTGCTGATATTATTGAAGAAACCTCGAGGGTTTTAATTAAGGGTGACGTAGATACCTTGGCTGATTTTAAAGTATGGACAGAGAAAAACTATGAGGTTTACATTGTTCCAACCTTAAAAATACCGAATATTTTACGAGAGATTGGTCGTTTGCGTGAAATCACTTTCCGTGAGGTAGGTGAAGGAACCAACAAGAAAATCGATCTAGATAATTATGACATTTACTATAATCACCTATTTATTTGGGATAAGGATTTAGAAAATATAGTTGGCGCCTATCGTATTGGTAAAGGTGATGAGATTTTGGAAAGCATGGGCCGTCGAGGATTCTACCTTTCGGAGTTATTTAAGATGAAAGATCAGTTTTATCCAATGCTGAGGCAAGGAATTGAATTGGGCAGATCGTGGATTAGAAAAGAATATCAAGGTAAGCCTCTTCCCCTATTTTTGTTGTGGAAGGGTATTTTGAAATACTTAATCGATAACCCACAGTATAGATACATGTTTGGGCCGGTAAGCATTAGCAATAACTTCTCGAAATTTAGTAAGGCTTTAATTGTTGATTACATCACCAAAAACCACTTCGATTATGAAATGGCTAAATATGTTAAACCACGCAATAAATTTAAGGCAGATCTTCTGCCCATTTCAACCGATACCTTGGTAGATAGTAGTGAATCTTTTAAGGATTTAGACAGTATTATTGGGGATATAGAAAACTCACACATTAAGATTCCTGTATTATTAAGGCAGTATATGAACCTTAACGCTAAGATCATTTCGTTTAACATAGATCCGAAATTTTCTGATTGTTTGGATGGTTTCCTAGTAGTAGATACGCACAACATTCCGCCCGAAATGTTAGAGAAATTAGGCAAGAACTTATAATAATTAGAAACAAAAAAACCCAGACATCCATCTGGGTTTTTTCTTATCAACTAACCTAAACTTTATAAATACTAACCAAGTAATTTATGCCACAAAAGTAAGGGCAGCTTATTAAATCAGTATTAACACAAAGTTATTAAACTTGCATTTTCAACAGCACCAAGCAAATTTATAGCAAGTAATTCAAAAATAATTTCTCCCATTAAGCATAAATGGATAACTAAAAAAGGCTACCACATTGCTGTGATAACCTCCTGTAAACAACTCTCAAAAGTTATTTATTAACTTAATTAATCATCTCAGCCACGATTGATTTTAATACTTCAATATCAAAAGGCTTTTCAACTATGGAATTAGGCTCACAACGATAGTCACTATCTGTAACGGTATTTGCAGTAATCAAAACAATTGGTATGTGCGCTGTGGGTTGGTAACCTTTTAGATATCTACAAACCACTCTACCATCAGCACCACCAAAATCTACATCGAGCAAAATAATATCCGGGTTAAAATTCGAAATTACTTCTTCGAGATTCCTGCTAGAAATAATACCTTTTACGATATAATTTTCTTTAAAAACTAGTTGTACAATTTCCTGTAATGATTGTTCATCAACAATAAATAGAATTCTTTTGATAGCGTTTTAGTTTATTATTAAGTGCTAGTAAACCTATGCAAAAGAAAACCGCCTCCAATCAGTATATCTACGCTTTAAAAAGATATTAGTACGCTATATAGTTCAAAATTTGAGCATGCAGAAATCATACGTTGCTGTTATAATTGACCTAAAAAACTGATATGCAAGTATTAATACGTAAATTACATTTTACTTAAATATTAGGGATATGTTGGTTAAGAAAAATTTAACAAAGAATCAATTAGATTCGATTGAGGTGGGCGATGATATTAAGGATGAAAAAGGGAATAGTGGCATTGTGGCTAAAATAGATATATCCAAATACAGAAAATTTGTACAATACTTTTTTAGGTTAAAGGGTGATGGAACGATAGATATTCTAAAATAAACAGTTATCAATTGTTGATTAATCTAGTGCGAAAAAAAAGGTTACAACAATCGCTGTTGTAACCTTTATCTAAATTAACGCTCTCAATCTAATGATTGTGATGCAAGGCTCTCACCCCTTGCGATGGCAAATATATATTTTTCATTCCTATTTACCATTATTTTATTTTAAAAATTTAATCCTAATTATTTTTTTCTTTTGAAAAATATGCTGCTTTTCCACAAAAATTAGTAATTTCTTAATGAAATATTACGCTGATGTTAACATAATTCCATTATCTTTAGATACTCTTTATGAGCTACGCTAAGCAGCTGAAATTAAATAACATCAGCCGTTTCGCATCTTGTATTTAGCTCAATTATTTATTATAAAGTTGCTTCAAGTCAATCAACTTTCATGTACACCCTATGACACTAATATCTAAGGAAAATTTTTCTAAAGCAGCTGGTATTTGTAATATCCCTATTCCGGGCCTAGCGAGTTTCTTAATGAGATTTTTAAAGATTAATGAGTTTAATGGAATTATAAAAGATGCAAATGAATTAGAAGGTGCAGAGTTTGCCAATCACATTCTTAAAGTTTTGGGTGTAACGGTTAAGGTTAATAATGAAGATTTGGCAAATATCCCCAAAGATGGAGCTTTCATTGCAATAGCAAATCATCCTTACGGCGCTATAGAATCACTTGCAATTTTAAGCACGCTAACTAAATATAGGCCCGAGACCATGTTTATGGGAAACTTCTTAATCAAGAAAATCCCTAATCTCGAAAAAAGCATCATTGCTGTAAATCCTTTTGAAAAAGTCCAAGATGCATCCAGCATTAGCGGAATTAAAATAACCTTAAACACCTTAAAGAATGGAAACCCAGTTGCCATATTTCCTGCTGGAGAGGTTTCATCTTATAGGGTTAGAAAAAATCAGATTACCGATAGAGAATGGCATCCTGTAGTTGGAAAGATAATTTCAAAGGCCAACGTTCCAATTCTGCCCATTTATTTCCACGGAAATAATGGGCTCTTCTTCAGCCTTTTAAAATTGATACATCCATCATTACAAACGGCAAAGCTAATTTCAGAGTTGTTTAACAAAAACGGACATCAGCTTAAAATCAGCATTGGTAAACCAGTATTAATAAGTGAAATTGATTGCAAAAACTGTAATATATCCCTCTTAAAACACCTCAGAAATGGTCTTTATTCGCTAGGTAAAGCAAAAACTTAGCAACCATTTAAATTTCTCAATGTTAAATTCCTATTAAGGTTTTTTTACTTATTCACATAAAGAAATTGTTGCTTTTGTGTTAATTATAAGTAAATTTAATGTAACCAAATATATTAGGGATTTGAAAAGGAGCATATATACATATTTCTTGAGCATTTTTTTGTTCTCCAGCGGCTTGATGCTTCCTACCATCAGCAAAGGACAAAACTATGCTTTTGATTTTTATGATCGCACCTTTAATTTCTCTATCGATACTTCAGCAATTCTTCAAGTAGATGAAAAAGCATCTGGACTTGAAGTTGCAAAGTTTTATAAAAACATATCATTAAGTAATTATACTAATCTCATTTCCTCATTAAAGGCTTATCAGGAAAAACATCACTTAAATGATTGGATTTATTATCAGTTGGTACGCAAAACGGCAGAATATATATCTCCAAAAAGCGAAAATTATTTTCGCTACACGCTATATAAATGGTTTTTACTAAGCAAATGTGGTTACGATGCAAGATTGGCGATTGGCAATAACCAAGTGATTTTTTACGTCAGAAATGAAGAAGACATAAGCGATATTCCATTTTTTACAATTGATAACAAAAAGTACATGTGCCTAAATTATCACGATTATGGAAAGCTCTTTAAGCAAGCAGATGTTTATAAACCTGTAGAAATTTCAATTCCAGAGGCCAAAAACTCTTTTTCTTACAAAGTAACGAGAATGCCAGATTTTAAACCAGAAAGCTATGAGGAAAAAGACGTGCAGTTTAGTTATAAGCAGAAAATTTTTCACTTTAAATTAAAGGTAAGTGAAGATGTACAGGCAATATTTAAGAATTACCCAGGTGTAACTTTCGAAAATTATTTTAATATTCCTCTAAGCAGGGAAACCTACAGCTCGTTAATTCCAATATTAAAGGAAAACTTAAAGCAATTAGACCAGAAAAACGGTGTGGATTACCTAATGAGATTTACGCGGTATGCCTTTCTGTATGAAAATGATGAACAAAACTTTGGTATGGAAAAACGTTTATCTCCAGAACAAACCTTATTGAATAAATATAGCGACTGTGATGATCGGGCAGCATTGTTTTTTTACCTCGTAAAGGAAATATACAATTTACCGATGATTGCCCTCCTTTACCCTACCCACTTAACAATGGCTGTACAATTTGATAAACCAGTTGGAGAATCTATTGTTTACAAAGGCAAGAATTATTCTTTCTGCGAACCAACTCCACAAAGTGAAGATTTAAAAATAGGGCAAATTTCTACGAAATTAAAGAACATCAAATATGAAGTGGTATATGCTTATGAGCCAATTAAATAGCAATATTCAGTTTAAAATCATATTAAATTAATATTAAGAAAATGTTATCATATCAACAACAAGTTAAATGGCTCGCATTTTAAGTTAATTTTAGACTTTTAATATTTAGTTTGATTCTAAATTTATACCCTATGTCTGCTGTTATCTATACCATTTTAAAAGAGTTTTTTGTTGAGGTACATGGTCACGGCGTTAAGGCTAGAATTATGTCGCCTATTAATGATGATAGTGTTTTTGTATTTCAAATCAGTTTGTTCTACAAAAGTAAAAGCGATTCTGATGCCTACGAACCCGCATCTACGTTTACCTCTTATGCAAATGCAGAAAGACATTTATTGCAATACTTAGAGGGATTTCAAAACACTTTGGATTTAGGAGGCGAAATTGCGCCAGGAAATAGCTTTTAGATATTTTCCTTATCGTCTTTTTCTGGTGGTAATTCTGACTGAATAACATCCTCCTCAAAATTTTTCTTATCTTTTTGGTTTCGGATGATCAGATAAATAATCAAAATAACTACCAAAACTGCAACTCCGATTATTATTGGATAATTCATAGGCTTGATTAAAAACTAACTAATCTCTTTAGACTAAGTTATCTGAAATATTTTATATGTTAACCGCTCGCTTAACAGTTAACATAATCATAATATTAATTTAACTTTTGGATATTTTATCTTTGAGGATATACATAAGTTTTAGATGAAAAAGAATAAATCCAAGTCAAAAACCCCCTCGGCAAGCAAAAAAGCACGAAAAGAATTAGAATCGAAATTAGCTGTAGCATTTAACGAAGTTGTTGCCCCGTTTGGCAAGGCAAAAAAAACAGATAAAGTGATCGAGAAATTTGCTAAACAACTATCAAAAAGAGTTAGCATTTCGGTTAAAGATGATTCAATGGCTCCCTTTATAAAAGAAGAGAAAGCTCTAGTTGAAAAACAAAAACCAGTTATGGCTACCAAAGAAACTGTAAAAAAGACTAAAGCGGTTGAAAAAGAAGTTACCGATAAAAAATAAATTGTTGTAAACAAAAAATGCCAGATATCGCTATCTGGCATTTTTTTGTAATTAGTTATACTAAAATATTTATTAATAAGTATTTGTTTGTGGTGTAAAGCTGGCCCAACCTGTAGTCCAATCTGTAGTTCCGAATGCACCACGGTGTGTTACAACATCAAAACCAGTTAAACCTGTAAAATTTGCACCCGCTAATAAAATAGATCCCGTGTTTAAAGTTAATTTCGGTGTAGCTCCTAAATCAAAAATACTACCATCAATACCTATATCTTCCCATTTAGCATAAGTTTCGTTTGCAAATGAAGCTGTCTTGAACCAGACATCAATTGTTTGAGCACCAACATTACCGGTTGATTTAGTTTCAACACCAATTGGATTAGGAAATGTAGTTGTGCCCCCAGTACCATAACCATTAGCACCCCAACCATCTACACCTGCGAGAACATTATTCTTAAGAACAAGTTCGCCATTTGCTGCATTGGCTAAAGTTGTTGCACCATCTATAAATAATCCATTTGGATACGCTGTGAATACAGAGTTGTAAATTTTTATTTTATTATTTCTTCTCAAATGCATAGCATTTTGAAATTGAGTTGAAATGGTTTTTGTTCTGTCTTTCTTTGGCCCGATAAGAGTTACGTTAGAAAACTGAGGAGACGTGTAAGGCGCAACACTTGAACCAGTTCCATCGTTATCTACTTCAAAACCATTTGAACCTGATTGATCGGCAGAATTTGCATCACGAATACCAACAGCAAACTGAACAGTACCGCGGAATCCAAAATCAACATCAAAATCATCATCAAGACCGCGATATGCAATTAAATGTTTTGCGTTAACCGTTCCACCAAACCATTCAAATGCATCATCTAAACCGTATGAACATTGCACGAAATCAATTACAGTTCCTGTTCCAACAGAACCCATTGTTAGAGAGTTAACCTCTTGATTTGGATTTATAGGTGTACCAGCATAATCAATTCTTACATATTTTAAGATTCCAGAGTTATCTGCATCATTTGTACCACCATGCCAACCTTCATAAGCACCTTCTAATTCTGCCTCGCCTCCAGCTTGGTTATTAGTAGCTTTTCCACATAATACCACACCACCCCAATCACCTGGTTCACGCAACCCTGGAGCACGCTCCGAAGTAAAAATGATTGGTTGAGATGCTGTACCTTCAGCGATTAACTTATTACCTCGTTGCACTACCAAAGTGCCCTTTGTTTCCCTATCTCCGATAATTACTGTACCAGCTTCAATTGTTAAGGTAATACTTTCAATTGCAGCTAAACCAGCTTTGTTTTTGGCATCTCTACCTACTCTAACAAACCCATTAAGTCTGTAAATATTGTCTTTAGTCCATTTTGTATTAACGGTAATACTACCAGCAGCCACTTCTACAACAGGCTTAGTGAATCCAGTTGTAGGGTTTGTAACCGTTCCAGTATTAGAACCAGCCTCATTATATTCAATGATGGTAGTTTTTTTACATGAACTAAAGATTAATGTTCCTGCCAAAACAAACATCATTGTCTTAAGGGCGTTTGCATCAAATTTTGGCTTATAAAGCTTTTTCATATTCATTTTTTTGTTTTTTATATCTCTTGAGTTTTGTTAAAATACTTTGTAAGAAAGTGTTAATCCGAATTGACGACCACTTTTAAATTGCGCAGTAACTTGATCTACATTCTGATCAAACTTTCCATCTTGATTTCCATCTTGCATAAGGGTGAAATTTTGATTTAGCAAATCGCTAAAGTTGGCTTTCAAAGAAAGTTTGTCGGTGAAGTTTTTAGTTACGACTAAATCAACCACATTTCTTGGCATCTCATAAATGTCCCTGATCAAATCAGTACCTACAAATGCAATACGTTTTCCAGAAACATTATAAAGCAAATTGACTTGAAATTTCGACTTTATGTTATTATAAAATATAGCTGCATTTACAATGTATGGGGATTGGCCTTGCATTGGACGATCGTTAGATTGGCCAATAGCATTAGCACCGTCGAACATTACCTTACTATTGATGTAAGATGCGTTTAAGGTAAATGTAATATCATTTAAGAATTTACTTTCGCTAATACCTGCCAATGATTTACGCATTTCTAATTCGACACCCACGTTTCTTACGTTTTGAGCGTTGTTAAAATTAAAAGACTGTGCATTGGAACCAGGTATCGCAGTCATCTCAATTGCATCTTTAAATTTTTTATAAAAACCTGATATACTGATTAACTCACTTGTAGAAGGGTAGAATTCATATTTCAGATCGTAATTATCAATTTTTGCTGTTTTTAAATTTGGGTTACCAGCAACATTAAAGTTTTGATCAAAATCATAGAATGAAAATGGAGCAATTTCTCTAAATTCAGGTCGGTTTAGTGTTTTACCATAAGCTAACCTAAATAGAGATTTCTCAGTAACATTGAATTGTACATTTGCAGAAGGAAGAACCCTTGTGATGTCATTGTTAACATTTACAGGACCACCAGCATCAAAACTGTTCAATTTCTGAACATTATTTTCTACTCGTGCACCTGCTACAATTGTTAATTTATCTTTATAAGGCAAAACAAGATTGGCAAACCCTGCAAATAGTTTGTTCGAAGCATCATAATTATCATAAGGGTTTGATTTCTCATCTAATCTTATTCCTGTAGTGGTATTAATATTTTTCCAGTCAAAAAGTTCTTCAATTGATCCTTTCAGTAAAGACTGGTCAAAATTTAAAGAGTTAGCCCTTACGTAACCAATATTTCTTGATGAGAATGTTCGTTGTTTATCTTCATAGTAACCACCAACTTTTACTGAAGGTTTAAATCCTTCTGATTTAGGAGCCAAGGCTTGTTCAACATTGAATGCACCCGTCTTTATGTCCTCATTCATTTTCGAATAAAATCTTCCTAAGAATTCGGGTTGAGCACCGCCCGTTGGAACAAAAATATTGAAAGTTCCATCACCGTTAGAAAGCGTCCTGTAACGTGAATAATCTGGTTGATCTCTAAAAGATTTACTATAACCCGCAACCCAATCAAACTTTGTCGTTTCATTATTGAATTTATGAGCTCCAGACAATTGACCAGAATATATGCCACGATACAATACGTTAGATGCATAATTGGCATAAGACTGTTGTTTTTCTTCACCCATACGACTCACATACTGCGATGTACCCAACTGATTATATAAGTTTTTAAATTCGAATGTGTTGTTATTATCAAGTTTAAAAGCCCAATTATGCACGATACCTAAACGTACATTGTAAGTATATTGATTATCGTTATATCTGTAATTTTCTTCAGCAATTTGTGAGATGGGATCGTAAACTTCATAGTTCCCTCTAAAAACTGCATTATTTGTTTTACTATTGCTATAAGTAATTGCCGTAATGTTACCCAATAGTTTATTGTTGATATTAAAACGTTTACTACCATAAATATTTAGTTTCTGATCTAAGTTTGCGGTATTGGCATCTGGAACCCAATTGTTTCTTAGGGCATGACCTGCTGCATTTAGTTGACTAGCATTGGCATTGTTTAGATTCGAAGGGAAGTTTACGGGCAAATCATTATCTCCAGTATTGAAACCCGTGAAATACAGGCTTCCAGTATTGGTTCTCTTAAAATCTTTAAAAGTTGCATTTTGGCGATAACTCGTACCATAATCAATGGTCAATCGGTCATCATCAGGAATACTCTTAAGAAAAACTTTAACTACACCGCCAGCAAAATCGGCTGGAATATCTGCAGAAGGGCTCTTGTAAACCAGTACACGATCTATTTGATTGCTTGGGATTAAATCAAAAGAAAAAGATCTAACATCAGTTTCTAAACTTGGAGCAGTTACATTATTTAATTGAACATTATTGTAACGCTCTGATAAACCACGAATATTTATGAAACGATTATCAACGATTGTGATACCTGGAACACGCTTAACAACTTGTGCTGCATCAGAATCTCCTGATCGCTGGATTGTTTGTGATGAAACACCATTCGCTATAGATTGAGATTTTTTTAGCTCAGCTAAAAGTGATACTTCGGTACCAGTTTTTCTAGTACCTGTAACAACAACATCATTCAAGGTAGATTGATCATCTTCCATAACAACATTAATCATTGTTGTTTTTCCTGAAGTAACGATAACATTTGGGATTATTTGTTTTTTAAACGAAATAAAAGAAAAGCTTATTCTGTAAGTTCCAGCTTTTACAGTATTTAAAGTGTAATTTCCATCTGCATCACTTGTAGTACCGATTGAGGTTCCTTCAATTAATACCGACAAACCGACTAAGGTTTGGCCTGTAGTTTTATCTGTTATTTTACCAGAAATTTTACCTGTTTGCGCATAAGCTACTATGCTTAGAAATGAAATCAACATTGTTAATGCCGATCTTTTAAAAATTGTGATTAAGTCCAATTTGCCTGTGTTTTATTTTAGGCAAAGCTATTACCACAATGTTAGCTCTATGTTAGATGTTAATTAAGCTTTGTTTAGCTAAAGGTTAATTTAATGTTACCCACTTTAGGTTTAGTACTTAATGCCTGCCTTCTTGCAAATGAAATGCAATAACCAAATCGGACCAATTAACAGGAACTTAACATCATCTAAAAATGATGGTTTTTTACCTTCAATTTTATGTCCGATAAATTGACCAACCCAAGCCGCGACAAATATGGCCGCATAAATGGCATAAGCAGTTCCACTGCCCAAACCCACAGCTTGTTCAATCTTTACAATGATGTAACTCATTAAGCCTACTACCCAAATCATTAGAAAAAACAATACGGGTGAGAGTGTGAAATAGTAGTATAAGCTAAAAGCCAAAAGAAAAGATGCCCAATTAAAAAACCCATTATAATTCCCTAAGAAACCAAGATGAGGAAATGGAATTTGCCAAATTAAACCAAGCAAACTGAATACAATTAATGGAACACAAATCCAATGCACCAACTTATTGGTTGGGTTTTGATGGCTCTCGGCATACTTATCAAAAAGTACATCAACAGGACGTTTTGGTTCTATTTGGATAGTTGGCTTGCTCATAATGTAAAAATATGAAAAATATTTGTGTGGTTTAGCTAATTTTCAACCACAGATTACATGGATAAATGGAGATTGAAAAAGAATGGCTAATACAATTCCAGCTATCCCAGTTAACGTCGACTATCTCATCCGACGTCATTTCGAGCGAAGCCGAGAAATCTTTGGACTTAACACGTCGTTAAAAACAAACTTAAAAGATTTCTCCTTTCCACTGCGTTTCAATCTAAAAGACGGGATAATAGATAGCAATACAAAATTACTTACTAATTAAAATCTGCGTTAATCTTTTTAGTCTGCGGGAGAACTAAAACGAAAAAAGCGATGGAAAACTCCATCGCTTTATAATCTGTGTAATCAATCGCCTTAGCGTAAAATCAGTGGAATTATCTTCCTTACTTAGCAAAAGCTACTGAACGTGTTTCTCTAATTACGGTAACCTTAATCTGTCCTGGATAAGTCATCTCTGTTTGAATACGAGTTGAAATATCTGCAGCCAATAATTCTGCCTGTGCATCTGTAATTCTTTCACTTTCTACAATCACCCGAAGTTCTCTTCCTGCTTGGATAGCAAATGTTTTCTCTACACCTGGGTAAGATAAAGCCAGTTCTTCAAGATCTTTCAAACGTTTAATGTAACTTTCTACCACTTCTCTACGTGCACCCGGACGAGCACCTGAAATGGCATCACAAGCCTGAATAATTGGAGAAATCATCGATGTCATTTCGATTTCATCGTGGTGGGCACCAATTGCATTACAAATTTCAGGATGTTCCTTATATTTTTCGGCCAATTGCATCCCCAAAATTGCGTGAGGCAATTCAGGATTATCATCAGGCACTTTACCAATATCATGTAGTAATCCAGCACGTTTTGCCATCTTCGCATTTAAGCCCAATTCTGCTGCCATTGTAGCACAGAAATTAGCCACCTCACGCGAGTGATGTAAAAGATTTTGTCCGTAAGACGAACGGTAACGCATACGTCCAACCATACGAATCAATTCAGGATGTAAACCGTGGATACCTAAATCAATAACCGTACGTTCGCCGATTTCTACAATCTCATCTTCAATTTGTTTTTTGGTTTTAGCCACCACCTCTTCAATACGAGCTGGGTGAATACGACCATCTGTTACCAAACGGTGTAAAGCCAAGCGGGCAATCTCTCTTCTTACTGGGTCGAAACCCGATAAAATAATGGCCTCAGGCGTATCATCAACAATAATCTCGATACCTGTAGCCGCTTCTAAAGCACGGATATTTCTACCCTCTCTACCAATCACGCGACCTTTAATCTCGTCACTTTCAATATGGAAAATAGAAACCGAATTTTCAATCGCAGCTTCAGTTGCTGTACGTTGAATGGTTTGAATAACCACTTTCTTAGCTTCTTTACTGGCAGTAAGTTTTGCCTCATCCACAATATCCTTAATCTGGATCATGGCTTGAGTGCGAGCAACTTCCTTTAAATTATCTACCAACTGGTTTTTAGCTTCCTCAGCAGATAGGCCAGCAATGGTTTCCAGCTGTGTTAAATGTTGATTTTTTAATACCTCAACTTCTTCTTGTTTTTTAACAGCAATTTCAGTCTGCTTCTCTAGATTAACCTTTTGTTTATCTAAATCTTGTTCCTTTTTGTTGAAGTTTTCCATACGCTGATTTACCGATTGCTCTTTCTGCTTCATGGTATTTTCACGCTGGTTGATGTTATTATTCTTCGCATTCACTTCTTGCTCATGCTCTGCTTTCAATTGCAAAAACTTCTCTTTTGCTTCTAAAAGTTTATTCTTTTTTAAGATTTCTGCATTGTTCTCTGCATCTTTTAAAATCTTTTTAACTTTATTTTGGGCTGCAACTTCTTGCCCCTTTAATAAGTTACGTAGTAGGAACCTACCTACTGCTATACCGATACCTAAGCCTGCTATTAGGGCAAATATGTATCCTAGAATTTCCGTTATCTCCATTTTGTTTTTTAAGTAAAAAAAAACCGCTGCTAATTTTTATAAGTCTCATTATTTTAAACCTCAACTAAGCATAATTGGGATTTAAGCCATTTTCAGGTGCATAAAGCAGATGAAATACGCCCTCTTAACCCCATAGATATTGAAGTGTTAAGTTTTATAAATTTTGAAACTCAAAAAACTAGCCGCGGCTATGTTTTTATGCTAATTATCATAAGCTGTCGTCATGCTGAAATTCATTTCAGCATTTTATTAATTAAGGCTCTGAAACAAGTTCAGAGTGACGAGTCGCCTAAAGAACGAACCTTTATTTGGTGAAAAAACCATTGAGTAAAACATCCAATTCTTCAACTTTATCGGCAACAGCAGTATCTTGGTTTTGCACTTTATTTTCAGTCCTTAATACGGCGGTTGCGTAATGCAAAACTGCCATAGAAAGAAGATCCTGCTTATCTCTAACCGCATAATTATCTTGATAATCTTTTATGCGCTCATTGATCATTTTAGCTGCCCGTCTCACAATTTCTTCCTCTTCTGTATTCACCTTTAGGGGATAAATACGGTCGGAAATGGTTATTTTAATCGAGATTTCTCCCATTTGTTAGCTTAGTTTCTGATTACCACGCATCATTTTATTTTTTAAGTAATGCGATACTTTTATCAATCTCCCGCACAAAATCGTTAATCTTTTGTTTAATATCAAGCGACTTCTCACTTGTGCCCTCTATACTTTTAGCCAATTTTGTAACCCTTAATTTTTCATCAAGCTCTACATTTTTGCCTTTCGAAGTATCAAGCGCAACTTTTAACGATTGATTTTCAAGCTTTAATAAATCATTTTCTTCTTGTAGTGCATTACATAACTCGATTAATCGAGCTGCTTTTTGTAATACCTTATCTAATTGATCTGCAACAGAAGTCATGAATTTATTTCTAAAAATACGAATTTATATTTTATTTCCTAATTTCTGCACCCGCTTGCTGGGTTAAATTCGCGATTAGTTTCTGCATGGTGTTTTCAATCTGCTTATCGGTTAAGGTTTGCTCCTCATCCTGCAGAATAAAATTCAATGCATAAGATTTTTTACCCACTGGTAATTTATCACCAACATAAACATCAAAGACACCAACTTCCTTGATCAGCTTTTTATCCGTTTTAAAAGCAATTCCTTTTAGGGTATCGAAAGTTACTGCCTGATCGATCAACAACGATAAATCTCTACGCACCTGCGGATATTTAGAAACCTCTTTGTTTACGATTTTATTTTTCTTCACGATATCTAACAAACCAGCCCAATCAAAATCTGCATAGAAAACTTCTGCATTTACATCAGCAACCTTACGATCGGCCTTACTTGCAGCACCAAAACTTACCAAGGCTTTATCTCCACGGAAATATTTAATGCCATAAGCGAAGTTTTCATCTTTCAAAGTATCGGTTTGATAACTCGAAATTCCTAAACGAGAAATGATCGCATCAACAGCGGATTTCAAATTGTAGAAACTTGCTGATTTAGAATTTTGGTTCCATTGCTCTCCTTGTTTTGCTCCAGAGATTAATAATAATAACCTTGGTCGCTCCACATACTTCTCATTGATCAAATGATAGGTTTTGCCGAATTCGAAAAATTTCACATCAGCATTTTTGCGGTTTTGGTTGTAGGCAACACTCTCCAAAGCTGGCATCAACAAGTTTTGTCGCATCACATTTAAATCGCTACTTAGTGGATTTAAAATAAATACGGCTTCATCTAAATTTTTAGAGAAAGTAGATTTTGTTAACGAGTTACACATGATCTCCGCATAACCATTTGCCGATAATAGATCAGCAATTACATTGTGCGTATTTTCCTTTTCAGGCTTAATGCTATAAGATAATGATGCATTTACCTTTGATGGAATTTCGATGTTGTTGTAACCATAAATACGCAAAACCTCTTCGGTAATGTCGCATTCGCGGGTTACATCAACCTTAAAAGATGGAACCCTAAGTGCCAAAGTATCATCAGAAGTACTGGTTGCGGTAATTCCTAACGCGGTAATGATGTGTTTGATTTCTGCGGATGGAATATTCGCCCCAATTAATTTATTGATGTTGCTATAACTTACCTCGAATTCAAACGGCTTAATATGGCTTGGATAAATATCAGAAACTGATGATGAGATTTCTCCACCTGCCATTTCCTTGATTAATAAAGCCGCATACTTCAATGCTGTAACTGTAATTTCTGGATCTGTTCCACGCTCGTAACGGAACGAGGCATCTGTTTTTAACCCATGTCTCTTCGCAGTTTTGCGTACCGAAACCGAGTTGAAATAAGCACTTTCCAAAAAGATGTTTTTAGTTTGTGTATCAACACCTGAAGTTTTTCCACCAAAAACGCCTGCGATACACATTGGCGCATCTGCATTGCAAATCATTAAATCATCTGCACTTATTTTGCGCTCTACATCATCGAGCGTTATAAAAGGTGTTCCCTCTGCAACTTTTTTTACGATTACTTTTCCACCCGCAATTTTATCAGCATCGAAAGCATGTAACGGCTTACCTAAACCATGCAAAACATAGTTGGTAATATCCACTACATTATTAATCGGGCGAAGTCCAATAACCTTTAATTTATCTTTCAACCACTCTGGAGATTCCGTTACAGTAACGCCAGAAATAGTCAAGCTGCTGTAACGCGGACAAGCTTCCGAATCTTCGACCTCAACAGGAATTACCAAATTTTCGTTATCAGTTTTGAAAGCAGAAAGATCAGGCATTTCATATTCACTTCTGAAATAAGCCGCTAAATCTCTAGCCACACCTAAATGAGATGCTGCATCGGCACGATTTGGCGTTAAACCAATTTCGAAAACAAAATCATCATCCATTTTAAAATGGTCTTTAGCACGAATTCCGATTTCGGTATCATCATCCAAAATCATAATTCCATCGTGAGATTTGCCTAAACCAATTTCATCCTCTGCACAAATCATCCCTTGCGAAACCTCTCCTCTTATTTTTGATTCCTTAATTTTAAAAGGCTCGCCCTCCAAAGGATAAACAGTTGTACCAACCGTGGCGACTACCACTTTTTGTCCGGCGCCAACATTTGGTGCACCACAAACAATTTGAAGATTTTCCTTGCCACCAACATTTACAGTAGTTACCCGTAAACGATCGGCATTAGGATGTTGAACGCAGGTTAAAACCTCGCCAATAACCAAACCCTCCAATCCACCCACAATAGGCTGAACCTTATCTACACTTTCTACCTCTAAACCAACATCGGTTAAGATTAATGAAAGCTCGGCAGGCGTTTTATCTATTTGAACGAATTGTTTTAACCAGTTATATGATATTTTCATTTAGTTATTTATTGTTTTTTATTGTAATGAGGCGATCACGATTTTGTTGTCTTCTGCGTTGCATCGGCAAAATCATGATGGTTTCATTTGTCAGTAGCAAGTATCAGGTATCACGATAAATCTCGAGTGATACTCAATTTCATAAAACGCAAAGATATTATTTAAAGCCCAAAGCAGAAAGCTAAACAAGAAATCTTGAAGTAATAAAAAATCCGTCATCTCGATTGAAGCGCAGCGAAACAGAGAGATCTTTGAAACAAGGCGAACATTAGCTTAAAAGATTTCTCGGCTTCGCTCGAAATGACGACAATTAAAACCTTAACGTCCAATATTCAAGTTCGATAAAATCACCGCACAAGCTCCAGCTCCAATCACTAACATAACCACAGAAGCTATAATTAGCTTTAAGCCAGGTTTTACAGGTTCGTTTTTGGAAGATTTTATAATTACTTGGATTACTCCAACTACAAATAGGATTATTACTGCAATCCAATAAAGTACAAATAATTCCATATTTTATCCGTTAGCAAGCAATACTGCGCAAGCTCCCCCACCAATTACAAGCATAATTATCGATGCAATTAGCATTTGGACCCCGAGTTTTGTAGGTTCATTGTTTGATGATTTAACAATAATAGTAATTATGCCGCCAATGAATAAACCGACTATGGCAAGTCCATATAAAAACAACAATACAATAATCATATCAATTCATATTTAGTTTTTCCCTGATGGTATCGATCTTGTTATCCCGATAAAAAATATTCATCGTTTCAAAAGGTACCATTTTATATTTATCAGAAACTATGTGCACACAAGATTTTTTAACGGCCCGAACATCGAAATCAAGTGGGTCCATAAAATTCATAATGATGATGCGAAAGAGATTATCGTAACTCAAATTATCAGATTTTACCCTTGGCAAGCAACACATCAATTCGCCAAAAGTATCTTCAGCACAATCTACAGAAACACCAGTGCTAAATAAATTCAACATGTGTTCTTTTAGCTTTTCATCGTGCTCAAAAACGATGGTATTTTTGGAGTTATTGAGTAAATCTTCGGGGTTGATTAAATGCGTCATTGGAATAACCTCGTCGCCAATTTTTAAGGCATAAGCCATGCAAAGCGCATCAGGGTTACAAGGAACTGGAATTAAATCTTGCGGCGTAAAGGTTGGGTATTGTTCGTAAATCTTCCTGCGAACCTCGGTTAACGTTATCCTGCCTTTTTGATCATTATAATCATCATTTCTACCTGCAACTTGCGTAGGCTGAAAAGTTACACCACGCACACATCGCTGTTTGAGTGCATAGTCTAAAATATCGCCAATTTCGTGATCATTCAATCCATTTTGCAGGGTTACCACCAGAGTTGTAGAAACATTATATTGGTTTAAATGCTCGATGGCTTTTCTTCTTACTTCGGTTAAATCCTCGCCCCTCATTTTGGTCAACACCTCTGGACTGAAACTATCAAACTGCAAATAGATTTCAAAATCAGGCATGTAAGTGGCAAGCTTCTCCACAAATTTAATATCCTTTGCAATCCTAATTCCATTGGTATTCACCATTAAATGTTTGATGGGCTTGGTTTTGGCAAGATCTAGAATCTTAAAAAATTCTGGATGAACGGTTGGCTCGCCACCAGAAAGCTGAACCACATCAGGCTCACCCTCATTTTCAACCACTACGTTCATCATTCGTTCGATCTCTGTTAGTGTACGGTGCCGACCATAACTTGGCGACGACATGGCATAACAAGTTGGGCAGGCCAAATTGCAGCGATCGGTTACCTCAATCACGGTTAAACAAGAATGCTGCTCATGATCAGTGCAAAGCCCACAATCGTACGGACAACCGTAATGCACCTTGGTATTAAACTTCAGCGGCATTTCCGATTGCTTATTGTAATTTCTAATCTGCTTATAATATTCCACATCATCAGCAATCATAACCTTGCTATCGCCATGCGTTCTACAATTTTTCAGCATAAAAACCTTTGCATCCTGAAAAACGATTTTTGCATCGCAAAGCATGAGGCATTGTGGACACAGGCTCTTGGTGTAATCGTAATAAATATAATCTCTCGTATTAGCCATGCTTCTGATTTTTAATGAAAATGGACTTCGAAATTCTAATAATGAATTTATAATAATAAACAAAAATCAGCAAAGCCGACCAATGAATGCTACTTAAATTTAATAATAATGATTGATAAGGCTTTATAAATTCGATCAAAAAACGAAAGAGAAAATAGAGTACCATAAATAATTTGAAGCGATCGCCATTGATGAGGTTTCTATTTTTAACTGATCTGAAAAGAAAGTAAAGCGCTATGAGAAAAATCATTTCATAAAGCATAATCGGATGCCGCATTATACCATCTCCCAAATCCATTCCAGTAAAAGAAGTAGTTGGAATACCATAAGTCGGTTCATCAATACCCATCGAAAAACAGCCAATGCGACCGATAAATAATGCCACCAAAATTGGAACAACATAAATATCGCCCGAAGCTATTTTTACACCGATGATTTTCTTGATAATTTCAACACCAAATAATCCACCAAGCAAGCCGCCCACAATGGTTTTACTCTGATAGAGCACAGAAAAACTTAGATGACTTAATACTTCTGGTGTTTCCAGTACGGCTACAACTCGAGATCCAATCAGGGCGCCCAACATAGCACCCAACATGATCCATAATCTGTTCTCATCAGAAATTGGATCGACAATACCTTTCTTTAAATAATAGTAAACCCGAACACCAATTATAAAAGCAAGTGTTTCGAAAATATAATGGTAATGATATTGATTACCAAAAAGCTCAAACTGGAATGGAAATGGAGAATTAGATTTCAATATTGATATAATTAAAACCAAAGCCTGGCAAAGACTGGTAAATGATCTGATGGATATTTTTTATCCTTACTATCGCTTAAAACAGCAAATTTCTGAACTTTAAAACCCTTATTTACAAAGATGTAATCAATTCTATTTTTGAGATCGCTGTTAAAATCAAAAGCATTAAAAGTTCCATTAGGACCGTAAGCAGGCTCTTGACTAATCTCTTTTGCATCAATTAAGAAAGATTTTATAGTAGCGATGGCCTCGGTTTCGGGCGTTACGTTTAAATCTCCAGTAAAGACTACAGGTAAAGTTGGTGCAATTTGCTGAATTTTTAGCTTTAATAATTTAGCAGATTCAACCCTAGCCTTAACGCCAATATGATCGTAATGGGTATTAAAAACCAAGAATTCTTTTTTATTGACTTTGTCGTAAAGCCTTACCCAGCTACAAACTCTATTTAGTGCAGCATCCCAGCCTTTTGATGGTACTTCTGGTGTTTCTGAAAGCCAAAAAGTTCCACCGTCTTTTTTGGTAAATCGATCCTTATCGAAATATACTGCAGAAAATTCGCCTTTTCGTTTTCCATCTTCACGACCAACACCAACCACATCGAAGTTTGATTTTTCAAGTAAAGCATCAAATTGTTCAGGCAAAGCTTCTTGTACGCAAAGAATGTCCGCATCGTGAAATTTAACCAAAGCCTTAACATTGTCTTTACGGTTTGGCCAGGCATTTACGCCATCAGAGGCAACATTTAAACGAATATTATAAGTGATGATATTAATTGGCTCCCCCTTTTTTTGGGCCAATGTTATTGTAGATAGAAGCAGAAGTGATAATAGGATTTTAAAAGTTTTCATGAGGTGATTTATAATTTTCAATTTGCCAATAATACTAATTTAGTGTTAATTGAATTTTAAGTAGTCAAATTGTTATACAATGTACCAAAACCATTCATCAAAGCTTTTCTATGCATTAATTATACAGAATGCCAAGCCGCCAAGTCATAAGACCCTGAAATAAATCGGATAAGTATAGCATCAGGGTGACGGTCGCCATAATTTGATACCTTAAATTACATCCTCATCCTTATAGCTGTAATAACCATTATTGGTAAATATTAAATGATCAACTACGTAAAGTCCGAGCATAATTCCCGATGCCACTAAATCTTTCGTAAGTTTATTATCGCTTTCACTAGGCTTTAAATTTCCCGATGGATGATTGTGCGCCAAAACAATGTTTGCTGCGTTATTCTCTAGCGCAACCTTGAAGATAATTTTCGGGTCGGCAACGGTTCCCGCCTGTCCGCCCTTACTGATTAAATATTTGCCGATAATGTGATTGGATCTATTGAGCAACAGAATCCAGAATTCTTCATGGTTCAGATCGGCAAAAGTATGGTGGAGGTATTTGTGAACATCGCTCGAAGCGATAATTTGGGTAAGCTGTTCTTCCTGCGTTTCCTTTCTACGCAAACCTAATTCCAACGCGGCAACTATAGAAATTGCTTTGGCCTCGCCAATTCCCTTAAATTTGGATAGATCTTGGATAGATGCTTTTCCCAACTTGGTTAGATTATTTTCATAGAAAGCCAAAATCCGTTTACTTAAATCAACGGCGGTTTCGTTCCTATTTCCCGAGCCAATTAAAATGGCAATCAGCTCTGCGTCTGTTAAATGCCGGCGACCATGGAGCAGCAATTTTTCTCTCGGACGATCTTCTTCGGCCCACAGTTTGATTCCTAGTTTTTGTTCGTAGTCTTCCATAATTTTTTACGCAAAAAAAAAGCATCCCAACTTTTGGTTGGGATGCCTTTATTAATATCGTAAAAAAAGTGGATTATGCTAAACCGTTAACGAATTTCGTTAATTTCGATTTGTTGTTAGCCGCTTTGTTTTTGTGGATAATGTTCTTTTTAGCTAAACGATCTAACATAGAGATTACTTTAGGCAATAAATCTGATGCAGATTTTTTATCTTCTGCAGCACGTAATCTCTTGATGAAAGTACGAGTAGTTTTTGCCTGATATCTGTTACGTAAACGTTTTGTAGCGTTTGCTCTAATTCTTTTTAATGAAGATTTATGATTTGCCATTTCTATTTAGCCTTTTATTTTTTCTTATTCGTTTCCTATAATTCGGGTTGCAAATATAGAGTTTATGTTTTTAAAATACAAAACATTTTAACTTTTTTATTCGTCAAGATTTAACCTCATTTCCGAACTGCAAAAATACAATAAAATTATTCATTTATAGCACGTTAAAACAACAGAATAAAAATTAACATCTATACAGAAAACAGGCGTAAAAATACTATTTTTGGGGAAAACGATTATTGAGTGAAAAAACGAATTGCCATCTTTGCTTCTGGTTCGGGCTCTAATGCCCAAAAACTGATGGAGCATTTCAAAAGAAGTAATGATATAGAGATTTCTTTGGTATTAACCAATAATGCTGATGCCTACGTACTGCAAAGAGCTGATAACTTTGAAATTCCCACGCACATTTTCGATAAACATGAGTTTTACAAAACAGATGAAATTATAGATCTGCTCAAAAATCTTGATATCGATTTTATTGTTTTGGCCGGTTTTTTATGGCTCATTCCTCAAAACCTGATTGCTGTTTACCCTGGAAGAATCATTAACATACACCCATCTATTCTGCCTAAATTTGGCGGAAAGGGCATGTATGGCGACCATGTTCACCATGCCGTGATGGCAGCGGGCGGAACAGAGGGTGGAATTACCATTCACTACGTTGATGAAAACTATGACGAGGGTGAATATATTTACCAAGCCAGATATAAAATCGATAAAAGTGATAATTTGGAAATGGTAAAATTTAAGGGCCAACAACTAGAGCACCAACACTATCCAAGAATTGTTGAAACGGTTGTAAAGAAAATTAAGAAATAATTTGCTTAGGGCATTCGCTTTGCTGCTTGAGGATTAGGCTGAGCCATCACGTCCCTGCTGAATTTGATCCACAAGTATAAACAGTCATTTAGATAGATTTTTTAGCTATTCATAGTTGGCATATTCTGTATTCGAATATTGAGGCCCAAAAATGTTCAACTCATCTCCGGCCCAGAATTCATAAACAACGAGGCCAAAATTTCTTTAATTTCTACCACGGAAGAATCCTTAAAAATAAAAGCATTTGCGCCTGCGGCAAGCAAAAGCTCAATACATGGGCTCGTTTTTTCATAACCCGAAAAAATAACAGCTTTCGCTTCCTTAACAATGAAACGGATCAACTCTTCTAATTTTTCCTCATCTGGCATATTTACATCAAAAATCATTAAACTAATATTGTTGCTTGATATTAAGTTTACTGCTGCATCTAAATTCTCTGCCTCCACCCTTGCTCGTGGCCATATACTTTTCACCATAAGTTTAAGGCCATATCGAACAATCTGATGGTCATCTGCAACAAGAATTTTCATTCGGCTATTTTCTGATGTTTATAAATATGTTGAAAACAGTAATGCATCCGATTTATTTCGGATGCATTATTTATTCTCTTAATAATTCTCAAATCAACTTCAAAATTAAGTTGAACAACATGAAGTATTTTGTAATCGTAAATTCAGTTCTACAGTTTAATCGAGGGTCGCCTCAATAGTGTAAGCTTATCTAAAGTTGTACTTCAGGGCAATCTCAAATTCCCCATTGCTGTAGTTTTGAAGATCGGAGGTATTCGTAGTATACTGTGTAAGAATGGTTAAGATATTTTTATAGGTAGTTCCGGCACCAATGGTACGCTATTGGTACTGTGGTGCATGGCACTCATTAATAATTTATCGCCAAAGAACTGAAGATTTGCACCTGCATCTAAAATATTCTTATAATTTTCAACACCTCTGTAAGTTACACGAGGCTCAATACTGTAAAGAGCTGATTCATTTTTACTGATAAATTTATATGCGATTGCTCCCATGTACAATACTCTATCCGCGACATTACGCTGAATATCACGATCCAAGAAACGTTTCAGATTTGGCAAAGTAGCTTGAACCGTCAACTTCTCTGTTCTATTAATACTAACTAAATGTGAGTTTCTAACAAACATCGTTGCGAAATAAATTTCCCGTTATTACAAGCAATATTCCCGAATTGAGGAATTTGGGGAAATAGATACTACTTCATTAAATAATTTACCAAATACTACTATTGCGATCAGAATATTGCCATCTTGAAACATTATAGCCTCGTATTCATCAACCTTGATAGCCTTTACGGCATTGTCGGCATGATTAATAATTAAGTTGGATTTTTTTACGATGAAAACCTAATAATAAATCGTCGTGTTTTATTACCTTTGCGGCTCAAAAATTACAGTAGAATGAGTCAGCCCATTAAGATTAAAAACGCCTTAATTTCAGTATATTATAAAGATGGTTTGGAGCCGTTGGTAAAATTGTTAGCCGCTCAAGGTGTACAATTATTCTCTACCGGTGGAACAGAACAATTTATTAAAGACCTAGATCTTCCAGTTACTGCTGTTGAGGATTTAACCGGTTATCCATCAATTTTAGGTGGTCGTGTTAAAACCTTACATCCAAAAGTTTTTGGCGGTATTTTAAATCGCAGAGGCTTAGCTGGCGATCAGGAACAAATTGCTGAATATGAAATTCCTGAAATCGACTTGGTGATTGTTGATTTATATCCTTTTGAAGAAACCTTAAAAGCTGGTGGAACTGCAGAAGAAATTATCGAGAAGATCGATATTGGTGGTATTTCACTAATCCGTGCGGCGGCAAAGAACTTTAACGATGTGGTAATCATCGCATCGAAAAATGATTACCCTACCCTGCTGGCGCAATTGGAAGAACAAAACGGTGAAACAACTCTAGCACAGCGTAAAACTTATGCTAAAATTGCATTCCATACTTCTTCTCACTACGATACCGCTATTTTTAATTATTTCAATACTGAAGAACCGCTTGATGTTTTTAAACAAAGTGTAAATACGGCTAAAACTTTACGTTATGGAGAAAACCCTCATCAAGGTGGTATTTTTTATGGCGATTTAGATGCCATGTTTATCAAGCTAAACGGAAAGGAACTTTCCTATAATAATTTAGTTGATGTGGATGCTGCTGTTGCATTAATTGATGAATTTGAAGACCCAACTTTTGCAATCTTAAAACATACAAATGCTTGTGGTATTGCCTCTCGTGCTACCGTTAAACAAGCTTGGCTTGATGCCTTGGCCTGTGATCCAGTTTCGGCTTTCGGTGGTGTTTTAATTACCAATGTTGAAGTTGATCTAGAAACCGCTCAAGAAATAAACAACTTATTTTTCGAGGTTTTAATTGCTCCATCTTATCAGCCTGAAGCTATTGAGTTATTTAGCAAAAAGAAAAACCGCGTTATCTTACAGCGCAACGAGGTAGCGCTGAGCAAAAAACAATTTAAGACATTATTAAACGGCGTAATTGAGCAGGATAAGGATTTAATTATCGAGGGTCCTGATCAGATGACTACTGTTACGGATAAAGCGCCAACTGAACAAGAGTTAAAAGACTTATACTTCGCCAATAAAATTGTAAAACACACCAAATCGAATACCATCGTTTTGGTTAAGGATGATGTTTTAATTGCCAGCGGTGTTGGACAAACATCACGTGTTGATGCATTGAGACAGGCGATAGATAAGGCTATATCTTTCGGGTTCAGCGTTAAGGGATGTTCAATGGCATCTGATGCTTTCTTTCCTTTCCCAGATTGCGTAGAAATTGCTGCTGAGGCTGGAATTACAGCAGTTTTACAACCAGGTGGCTCCATTAAGGATGCTGATTCAGTTGCAAAAGCGAACGAAATGGGCATTGCAATGGTTACCACTGGCGTTAGGCATTTCAAACACTAGAAACATATCTGTTCGAAAGGACGTTGAAGTAACTACGATAGTCTCCCTTTTTTAAATAGAGGGAGATTATTTTGGTTTGAACCTCTGTTGATCCATACCTTATAATTTAAGCAACAAACTAATCTGTAGGTATACTAAAAATTACAACGTTGCTATTAGTTTCCTGTACACTTAAATGCACTTAACACTTGACGAATCCATCTTGGATACTGACAGATATTCCCTATTTGTTTAAATTAGGAGTGGTTGTTTTAAATTATAATTTTACATCTTTGAGAGGCCAAATATTTACACGTTCCTAAAACAACTGACATAATTTCGTTCAATAGTATTAAAAATATAAGGCTAATTCTTCTGTCGTCCCAAATGATTTGATTTGGATTAGTCTTTCACGCTCCCTTGGGAGCGTGTTTTTTTTTAACAAAAAAAATGCAGATAGAGATTACTACCTGCATTAAATTTTTAAAATGTTTAACCTAAATCGTCCCGTTGATTTAATTTTAACGAGTTAAATATACAAAATTGAAGATCAAGTAGTTATATAAATATCAAAAATACCCAAAAGCAGGTATTCATATAAAAATAAAATATTTCCCTATAAAAATCAAACTGTATTTGGAGGCTAGTACGCCCGGTTTTCTTTAGATGGCTCAAAGAAAAGGTCGCTATAAATTTTGAAAGTTTACCTACATTTTTATAACCTATTGTTATATTGAGAAAATTCGGCTAAACCATTTGGCTTTTGCTTACATTTAGCCTTATCCGCTCCGTAATTAATAGCAAAGGCAAAAGTTATTTTTTGCTCAACACACCATTTTTTATTATTTCACCGTTCTTATAAATTGAATTGCCTTTTGTATCTTTGCACACCTTATTAAGACCTAAGTAAATCGGGTTGATAATTTTGAAGCTATACATTAAACAATAAATTTTAAAAATCTCATTTATGCTATTATCCTGGAGAGAATAATAACATGCTTTAAGATGATTTAAACAATTAAATAATAAAAAACTATTTGGTACATAGGAAATAGTTTAAATTGATAAATACAAAATAACATACCTTATACATGGGATTATTTAACTGGTTTACGCAAGAAGTTGCCATTGATTTAGGCACTGCGAATACCCTAATTATACATAACGATAAAGTGGTTGTAGATGAACCATCTATTGTTGCTTTCGATCGTACTACAAACAAAGTTATCGCCATTGGTCGCCAAGCGATGCAAATGGAGGGTAAAACCCACGACAATATTAAAACAGTTCGCCCATTAAAAGATGGCGTAATTGCCGATTTCAATGCTGCTGAAGCCATGATTAAAGGTATGATCCGTATGCTTAACGGTGGTAAAGGTTGGATGTTTCCATCTTTACGTATGGTTATCTGTATTCCATCGGGTATTACTGAGGTAGAGAAACGTGCTGTACGTGACTCTGCTGAGATTGCTGGCGCAAAAGAGGTTTACTTAATCCACGAGCCAATGGCTGCTGCCGTAGGTATTGGAATTGATGTAGAGGAACCAATGGGCAACATGATTATCGATATAGGCGGTGGTACAACCGAAATTGCGGTTATCGCCTTATCGGGTATCGTTTGCGATCAATCTATCCGCGTTGCGGGAGATAACTTCGACTCTGATATTGTGAACTACATCCGTCGCCAACACAACATTATGATTGGTGATCGTACTGCAGAAAAAATTAAGATCGAAGTTGGTGCAGCTTTACCAGAATTACAAGATCCACCTGCAGATTTCGCAGTACAAGGACGTGATTTAATGACAGGCGTTCCAAAACAGATTACTGTTTCTTATACCGAAATTGCGCACTGTTTAGATAAATCAATCTCAAAAATTGAAGAAGCGATTTTAAAGGCATTGGAGATTACACCTCCAGAACTTTCTGCTGATATTTACCAAACTGGCATTTACTTAACCGGTGGTGGTGCATTATTAAGAGGCTTAGATAAACGTGTTGCAGCTAAAACTAAATTACCTGTTCACGTTGCCGAAGATCCCTTACGTGCAGTTGTTCGTGGAACGGGCATCGCCCTTAAAAATATTGGTGGCTATAAATTCTTAATGCAATAATTTAACATGGAAAAGGTATGATGGAAAATGGACTTTAACCATCTTCCATCTTCCATCTCCCATTTTACCTCCACATATGCGTAACCTTTGGATTTTCGTTAGCAGATACAACGCATTTTTCTTATTTTTTGTTTTTTTTACGATTGGGATTTACCTAACCGTTAAAAATAATGCTTATCAGCGTAGTGTTACCTTAAATTCATCGAACGAAATTGTAGGTACAGCTTATGAGCGACTAAACATTTTTAAGAGATACCTTAATTTAGGAATGGTGAACGATAGTCTTGCGGCTGAAAATGCAAAACTGAAAACACAATTACTAACCTTAACCACCGTTGATACCGCAAAGGATGTTAAGGTTATAGATACGGTTACCAACCAAGAGTATACCTATCTAGCAGCAAAAGTAGTTAAAAACTCGATTACGCTACGCAATAACATCATGACGATTAACAAGGGTAGTGTAGATGGAATTAAGAATGGAATGGCTGTAATTGCTCCTCAAAGAGGTGTTGTTGGTTTTATACGTGATGTTTCTGAGCACTTGGCAACCATTCAATCGCTTTTACATAAGGACACTAAAATTAGTGTAACCCTTAAAAAGAACAATGCCTTAGGATCGTTAGTTTGGGGCGATGGCAATTTCGATATTAAAAAAGCTTTTGTAAAAGAAGTACCAAACCACATTAAAATGTACGTTGGCGATACCATTATTACTTCTGGTTATGGCTCTTTCCCTGCGGGCATCCTTGTTGGAAGAATTGTTAAGCCCAACGTGGCAACCAATGATAATTTCCTATCGGGAGAATTAAATTTATTTACCGATTTTGGCACGTTGCAATATGTTTATGTGGTAAAATATAAAAAGGCCGAAGAGCAGAAAGCCCTCGAAAGCCTAGTTAAGCCGAATGAATAGTAGAATAATAATTATAAATACAATCAGGTGGTTTTTATTGCTTTTTGTTCAGGTCTTCCTGCTCAAGAATATGGGCTTCTATGATCTTTCTACACCATTTATTTACGTGCTTTTTTTATTACTTCTTCCCTTTGGCATCCCAAATATCCTACTGTATTTATTGGCTTTCGGTACGGGCTTAACGCTCGATGCCTTTTACGATACCATGGGTGTTCATGCTACAGCTTGTGTAGTTTTGGCCTTTGTTAGAATTTCATTTATTTCCATCAGTTTAAACCGTGATGCAATTGACGACCCCGAACCCTCATTAAGTTATATGGGTTTCCAATGGTTTTCTCTTTATGCTTTTCTTTGCGTTATTGCACATCATATAGTGCTGTTCTTTTTAGAAACATTTAAGCTAACCGAAATTGGTTATACCTTAATGAGATGCGGCTTAAGTTGTATCTTTACACTGCTTATTATTTTCTTGGTAGAATTTATATTCTATAAAAGAACTTCCCGCTAATGGATCAACTGTTTAATCGAAAATATATCGTTCAAGGATTATTTATTGTAATCGCCCTCATTTTATTGGGGAAGTTATTCTATATCCAAATTATTAGCGATTCGGCATTTATTTCTGCGGAGAGTAATGTGCTTAAAAAGAAATATAAATATCCTGCTCGTGGTGCCATTTTAGATCGCAACATGAAAGTAATTGTTCAGAACGAGCCTGTTTACGATTTAATGGTTACCCCCAATGAGGTGAAACCATTTGATACACTGGCACTGGCAACTGCTTTGGATATCACCATAGATGATGTTCGAAAAAAGTTAAAAAAAGCCAGAACGCAATCCAATTATCAATCTACATTTTTCGAAAGGCAAATTTCGGTACAGAGTTATGCCCGTTTACAAGAAATTATGTACCGTTTTCCTGGCTTTTTAACCCAAGATAGAACGGTGCGACACTTCCCAGATAGTATTGCAGGTCAACTTTTTGGCTATGTAAAAGAAGTAAGTCCTGAGGATATTGAAAAATCTGAGGGCTATTACAAGCCTGGCGATTTTATTGGCAAAAGTGGACTAGAAAGATCTTATGAAGACTTTCTTCGTGGAGAAAAAGGAGTAGTCAATACCTTATACGATGCCAAAAATGTAGCCCAGGGAAGTTATGCCAACGGCAAGTATGATGTAAACGCCGTTTCTGGAGAACGACTAATTTCATCCCTAGATATTAGAATACAAAGATTGGGCGAAGAATTGATGAGAAATAAGGTTGGTGCGATTGTAGCCATCGAACCAGCTACCGGCGAAATACTTGCATTTGTAAGCAGCCCAGGTTATGATCCCAATCAATTTGTTGGAAAAGATTGGGGAAAAAACTACATGAGCTTATTGGCCAACCCATATCGGCCTCAAATTGTACGGCCTATTGCGGGTCAATACTCACCCGGTTCTTCATTTAAACCGGTAGATGCCTTGGTAGCATTACAGGATGGCGCCATAGACCCAAGTACAACTTTCTTCTGTCCAGGCTACTACATGGCCGGAAACCATAAGGTTAAATGTGAACACGTTGATGGAACAATAAATATGCAGCGTGGAATTGCCAGAAGCTGCAACACTTATTTTTGTCATGTTTTTCAGAATATTATTACCAAAAATGGAATGAAAAAACAGCGTGAAACTTATGCGCACTGGCATGAACAGATTTCTAAATGGGGCTTTGGGCAGAAACTGGGTATCGATATGCCTTTCGAGAAAGCGGGGATTTTTTACAAAAACGATCATTACGATAAAATCTACGGTAAGCGTTGGGGTTACACCACGGTAATTTCGCAATCTATTGGTCAGGGTGAAATTACGTCTACCCCTTTGCAAATGGCAAACGTAATGGCCGCAATTGCCAATCGAGGTTATTACCTTCGACCGCACTTAATAAAAGGCATTGGCGATAAAAATGTTGTAAAAAAAGAATACGTTGTAAAAAATTATGTTGGTGTAGATGAAAAGTATTTTGAGCCTGTAATTCAGGGAATGTTCGAGGCAGTAAATGCACCGTACGGAACAGCGAAAGAATCTCAAATCCCAGGAATTACAATGTGCGGAAAAACTGGAACAGTGCAAAATCCACATGGGAAAAACCACTCGGTTTTTATTGGCTTTGCCCCTCGCGATAATCCTAAAATCGCAATAGCTGTAATTGTAGAAAATGGTGGTTTTGGTGGAAGTTATGCTGCTCCAATATCAAGTTTTATTGTAGAAAAATATTTAACGGATAGCATTAAACCTAAATCTAACGGGTACACAGTAAGTGCATTCGCAAATACGAATTTATTGCCTGCTTTAAAGGAAAAAGCAAAACCAGGAAAGCTGACAAAAGCCGATAGCTTATTGAATAAAAAAACAGATTCGACTAGAAGAATAAAAGACAGCTTGAAGATTAAGGCCGCAACCCTAAAAAGAACAGTTGCTGCAAAACCTAAAGCCTTAAAAGCAGTAATTACTGATAAACCTGTAATCAAAAAATAAAATGCAACAGCAACAGGGAAACCGTTTCTTTTTTAATGTAGATTGGATTACCGTTTTAATCTACGTAGCCCTTTGCACTATAGGTTTTGTCAATATTTTCGCCTCAGTTCCACCCGAACAATCTGCGGTATTTGGCTTTAATACGCTGTACGGCAAGCAATTAATATATGTGATAACTGGGTTAGTTTTAGGTTTATCCATTTTATTGTTCGATGGCAGGCTATTTAACGTTTTCTCCCCTTTTATTTATGGTGGAACATTATTACTGTTAATGGCAGTACTCGTTATCGGAAATAAGGTTGCAGGTAACCAAGCTTGGATTGCCATCGGCTCCTTTAAGTTGCAGCCAGCAGAATTTGCCAAGTTTGGAACAGCCCTTTTACTTGCCAGGTATGTTGGTGCTTTTAACCCAAAATTTAGGGATTTTAAGACAATTATGATTGCTGGATTAATTGTAGGAGCACCCTTGGTTTTGATTATGTTACAACCCGATACCGGATCGGCATTGGTTTTTCTTGCTTTTATGTTCCCACTTTATCGCGAGGGTTTATCGGGATACTTCTTGCTTATTTTCTTGGGCATGATTGTACTTTTTGTAGCAGATTTCTTAGTGCCAACTTATATCTTAATCATCATCATTACCGCTATTGCCGGGCTTTTTATCTATAACAATAGAAGAAAGCAGAAAATTATTTTCTCTACGATATTGGTAACCGTTTTTGCAATTGCCTATCTTTTCTTAATTAAGGTAGCATACGAGAAAGTTCTTGCACCACATCAACGCAGTAGAATTGAGCTAATGCTTGGCCTTAAAACCGATAATAGAGGAGCAGGATACAATGTAATACAATCTCAAATTGCCATCGGTTCTGGGCAGGCAACTGGTCGTGGATTTTTGCAGGGAACACAAACTAAATATGGTTATGTTCCTGAACAAAGTACCGACTTTATCTTCTCTACTATTGGTGAGGAATGGGGATTTTTAGGTTGTTCGGTAGTTATTGGATTGTATATTTTTCTTTTGCTAAGGCTAGTTAATCTGGCAGAGCGGCAAAGATCTACATTCTCTCGTGTATATGGGTATTGTGTAGCGTGTATCCTATTCTTCCACGTATTTATCAATATCGGGATGACGATCGGAATCATACCTGTTATTGGTATACCACTTCCATTTATCAGTTACGGAGGTTCGTCTCTTTGGAGTTTTACAATCTTACTTTTTATCTTCCTGAAATTGGATTCGAACAGAATGGGATTCTTTTAAGAAAGCTAAAAGAAGAAAGATCAAATCTTAAAGCGAAAACATAGCGCTGTAAAGTGGCAATAAGCCAATAAAACGAAAGTCAATTGTGGCCCAAACTGCCATCTTTAGTCTTTTAGCCTTGGCCTTTCCGCTTACTTACTAAATCTCCTATTCAACAATTCGTAAAACTGATCTACTGTTCCCTGTTTATTCGCCCAATCGTTTTTAACGGCATAATTATTTTGCAAAAACCCATCAGCAGCTTCAAAGCTATTCATCTTGTTTACAATATCAATAGCTTCAGAGTAAGCTAAGTTGTAACCTTTAAAAAGATCCTTAATAAAAAGCAACTTTTCGTTTAAGCTAATGCCTTGTTTTAAATCGACAATTGGCGCTTTGAAAGATTCATCACTCTTACCATTTGTTTTTGCCAATAAATCATTTAAGCTAGGTGGCGGAGTTGATGATATAGTTTGAGTTACTGGTCTAACTGGAATGGCCTCTGGCGTAAAAGCTGGTCTTTCTACAGCTATTGGCGGCGAGAGTATTGGTTCATCCATTTCAACATCTTTTAAGGCTTCGATGGATTTCGATTCTACTTCAATTTTAGGGATTTCAACAACAGGCTCCTCAAATTTAGGCTGTACTGCTTCTGCCTCTTCTTCCTGGTTTGAGATTAGAAATGGCTCTGGACCAATCTCATCATCCTCTGCTGGTATATTTTCTTCAACTGTTAAGGGGCTCTCCTCTTTTTCGTGTATTTTTTTCTTTTGTGCTAAAATTTCTTCCTCAGCTCTACTTAAAGGTCTATCGAAAATCTCTTCAACATTTTTGGCCTCGTAATCAAATTTATCATCTTCAGTATGGTTACCTAAAACAAACTCAAAGCTATGATCATCATGATCTGGTTTAAAAAAGTCATGCGCCAATATCTTTTCAGCTGTTTCCTCCTTGATTTTTTCATCATCCAAAACCTCTTGTTCCTGCTGAACATCCACCCGTTCTTCCTCTTCTTCAGCAGCGGCAACCTCGGCAAGTGCTGGTGGATCAAAACATTCTTCCATCGGTTTATAACCTTGAAGAACTTTCAGTTCATCGGCAATGGTTGGTGGAGCTTGCTCAACAGTCGATAAAATTTTCGAATCTGTTTTTTGCTTACTATTTGTGTTTAATTTTTGTGAGATCCGAACATGGTCTGCCAAAAAATCGGCGTTGGCTAAAAAAAGTTCAACCTCTAAATCATTTAATTGTTCAGGATTTTGAGCTAAAAACTGATATTGCTCATTCAATTCTGTTAAAATGCTGCCGATCTTTCTGAAAATATCTTGTTGGTTCATCATGAATTTATAACGAATTTTTGGTCGATTTATGTTGGTAACTATGTGTTCAAAAATAACACATAATTATGATATTTGTTCGGTTTAAATTTATAGAGAAGACGTAGGGAAATAAAAAATCGGGGATGTTATTTAGCGAACAAAATTTTAGAAGAAGAGGTGAATTTTCAGGAAGTATTGAAGTGGTTTGCGGCTCCATGTTTTCTGGCAAAACCGAGGAACTCATTCGCAGGTTAAAAAGAGCCCAAATTGCTAAATTGAATGTAGAGATTTTTAAGCCCAGAACAGATACACGTTACCATGAAACCGCGGTGGTTTCCCACGATTTAAATTCCATCAACTCTACACCTGTTGATAGTGCCTCTGCCATTTTATTACTTGGAACGAATACACAAGTGGTTGGAATCGATGAGGCTCAATTTTTTGACGATGAACTTCCTGAAGTTTGCAACAAACTCGCCCTTAAAGGAATACGTGTTATTGTTGCAGGCTTAGACATGGATTTTACAGGTAAACCTTTCGGGCCGATGCCAGCGTTAATGGCTATTGCAGAGCACGTTACAAAAGTAAATGCGGTTTGCGTTTGTTGCGGAAACCCGGCGCTTTACAGTTATAGAACCGTTGCTAACGAGAGTACGGTTTTACTTGGCGAAAAAGAAAGTTACGAGCCACGTTGCAGGGCTTGTTACAATTTGGAAAAAGGATAATTCTTTTTGAAGCGCAAAGCCTGTTCAAAAATCAAAGTTTGTTCCCGTGTTTCGCTTGTACGCTCTGGGCTTCGTTCCTTGCCCTGCAGGGTACCGCTACACCCGGGGCTAAATGGCCAAAAACTGCCAACTTTAATGGCCAAATGCAGAAACACAAATTATAAACCCGACAAAAGCGGCAGCTCCCGATATTTCATCGGGACTATAGCAAATGGCGGGGCTGAAAGCCGCCAAGAATTACAGAACAATAATTTTCAAAAAATTAAGTATGATGAAAGATATTAAAACTGTTTCCATTTTAGGCTGTGGCTGGTTCGGTTTACCCTTTGCAAAAAAGCTTATCCAATTGGGTTATCAGGTTAAAGGTTCTACCACCACTCCAACAAAACTGGCAACCCTGGCCGAAGAAAACATAAGTCCTTTCTTGATTAATTTTACAACCGAGCGTATATCTGCCGATCCAGTTTTTTTTGAAACCGATGTGCTTTTTATCTGCATTCCACCAAAAAGAAACTCAACTGAATTGAACAGTTATCCCGATAAAATAAAATCGATTTTAGCAGCTGCAAAAGATAAAACTAAAAAGGTTGTTTTGGTAAGCTCCACGAGTGTCTACAGTGATGAAAATTTGATTGTAAACGAAGAAAGCGATACAAATCCTGATACCGATTCTGGCAAAGTTGTTCTAGCGGCTGAGTTGCTTGTAAAAGAGTATCGTTCTACAGATTATGCCATTATTCGTTTTGCAGGATTGATTGGACCGAACAGAAACCCTGGGCGATTTTTTGCGGGTAAAACGGATGTTCCAAATGGTTTAGCGCCAGTAAATTTAATCCATCAAACTGATGCAATAGGTATTGCCTGTAAGCTTTTGGAGAAACAGGCATTTGGAAAAATTTATAATGCGTGTGCGCCAAACCATCCTACAAAAATGGAGTTTTATAGTGCTGCAGCTAAGGAATCTGGATTGATTGAACCTACATTTATTACGGAAAAGAAAGATTGGAAGATTGTGGAAAGCCTAAATGTTCCAAAGTATTTGAATTATGATTATGTAGAAAGTATTTGATTTTGGTGTGGAGAATCAACTTGCGAAGTCTCAAAGGCCAAAAGCGCAGCAGGACTTCGACAGTTTCACTCGAGATTTATTTACAAGTCTAACGAAGTTCACCATCTCTCAAACCTAACAAAACTTCGTAAGACGAGTTAACTTGCGAAGTCTCAAAGGCCAAAAGCGCAGCAGGACTTCGACAATTTCATCGATAAGACTGACGAAGTTTACCCATCACAAAACCCAACAAAACTTCGTAAGTCGAGTTAACTTCCGAAGTCTTAAAGGCCAAAAGCGCAGCAGGACTTCGACAGTTTCACTCGAGATTTATTTACAAGACTGACGAAGTTTACCCAATTTCGAACCTAACAAAACTTAATAAGACGAATTAACTCAACAAACCCAACAATTCTTTCTTTGTTAAATTTTTAAATATTCCGCCATCGGTTTGGATAAGATTTTTAACTAAATCTTTCTTTGTGGCCTGCAGCTTCATAATTTTTTCTTCGATCGTATCCGGACAAATTAATCGCACCGCCATTACATTTTTATGCTGGCCGATTCTATAGGCCCTATCTATGGCCTGGTTTTCAACCGCTGGATTCCACCAAGGATCGACAATGTAAACATAATCTGCTTCTGTTAAATTTAGTCCGGTGCCGCCAGCCTTTAAACTAATTAAGAAAACGGAAATATCATCATTCTGCTGAAATGAAGTTACTACCTCTTCGCGTTTTTTGGTTTGTCCAGTTAAATATTCATACTTAATGTCACGGTTTTCCAATTGTTTTTTGATCAGATCGAGCATGGTAACAAATTGAGAAAACACCAAAATCTTGTGCTTTCCAACTTTGCTTTCTATCTGCTCTACCAAAACCTCAATTTTAGATGAAGCTTGCAGGTAAGATTTTCCATCGGCAAGCAAGGCGGCAGAATTGCAAATCTGTCTCAACTGTGTAATACTCTTGAGCACATGCATTGAGTTTTTTGGCAATTCATCTTCCGTTTTGTTCAAAATAAAATCCTGAATTTCCTTTTTGTTTGCTTCGTAAACCTCACGTTGCTCCTCACCCATTTCACAGTATAAAATGATTTCTGTTTTATCTGGAAGTTCTTTTGCAACCTGTTCTTTTGTGCGGCGGAGAATAAAAGGCTTAATCTTTTTTTGAAGTTCCTCAGCTCTTTTGCTATCCTTAAACTGATCTATTGGTGTGGAGTATAAATCAGCAAATTGTTGCTTGCTGCCAAACAAACCAGGACAAGCGAAAGATAGCTGTCCATATAAATCGAACGTATTATTCTCGATTGGTGTACCCGTCATTACCACCTTATTACGCGATTGCAGCATGCGAACGGCCTTATATCTTTGCGATTCTGGATTTTTTATATTTTGAGATTCATCCAAAAAGAGATAATTAAAACGGTAATCTTTTAAGAAACGAATATCGGAAAGTAACGTTCCATACGAAGTAATAATGATCTCGTAATCATCAAAGCTATCGGTAGTCTTGGTTCGTTCGTTGCCATAAATTGTTTTCACCTTAATGGATGGAGCAAACTTTTCTACCTCCGCTTTCCAGTTAAAAATTAAAGATGCCGGAACGACAACGAGATTAACATTGTGCGTTACTTTTTCTCTTTGCGATAAAATGAAAGCCAAAATTTGAATGGTTTTTCCCAGTCCCATATCATCGGCTAAGCAAGAGCCAAAGTTGAAATCATCCAAGAAATTAAGCCAATTTAAACCATCTTTTTGGTAATGGCGCAAGGTTGCAGTAAGCGTTTTTGGTACTTCGACCTCTTGAATGGCATCTGTTCCCTCAAATTTTTGTTTGTATAATTTTAGCTCATTTTTCACATCACCATCCAACAAGGCATCTTCATAAAGATCATTTATTGATGAAAATTTAATCTTGTGCGTTAAAATACTTTCATCGGTTACCTCGCCAGCATTAAAGTAGGCCGCAAATTTTTCTATCCACTGATGCGGCAAAATTCCTTGTGTACCATCATCAAGGGTAACAAATTTACTTTTGTTTCTGATGGATTTATGCAGATGTTTCAGCGCTACTTGTTGTTTACCAAACTTAACTTTCACCTTGGTTTCGAACCAATCTGTTCCACTTAAAACCTCGATATTGATTTCGGGTTTGTGCTCGTTAAGCTTGTTGTTCTTTAGCTGATTGAAGCCAAGAATATGAATGCCCTTACTGCGCCAAGTTTCAAAAGCATCTAAAAACCAAGCCTCCTCCAAAAATCTTTTACGGTGCAGGTAAAAAGAATCGCTGGTTTCCTGATCATAAAAGTAGGGATGCTGTTTTAAAATATTTCCAATGAACTGAAGCTCAACGTCCTCATCACGATGAATCGTGAAAACATTTCCGAGCTTATCTTGCGCTTGAATTTGCTTTTTGGAAAGCACAGGAATCTCTTGATTTCCATAACGCATCACTGGCGTAATGAGAATAAATTCTTCCGATTCGGATAGATAAATCAGCTGCTCATTCTCCAAATCAAAACCCTTTTCCTCAATCTGACTTTTTGTTGCTGGTTTTAAGTAGGAATAATCTACTTGAATACTGCCCTCTAATTGAATTAAAATAGTTTTCTGAAATTCTGGATATTTAGATTTATGCAGAATTAATCGATTGCTCTGCTTTTTAAAGAAACCAATTACACGTAAAAAATCTAGTCGGGTAACGAGGTAAAGTTGATCTTTAAGTTGGATAAAATATTGATGAACAAGCACCAAACTATCCAATTCATAAGATTTACCATCAATAATTAATCGCCCAGTAATTTCGTAAAAATCGTCTTTTTGATTTACCGTTAAACGCAAATCAACATCAAGCACATGCACATTTACGGGAGCAATTGAGGCAGCCTGGATGGTTGAAGATTGCTTTGCATCCTGAAGATAGATGGGAATATTTAGAGGATTTTTTGCAATCGCCCTTAAAGCTTCGATTTCTGCTTCAGCCTGATCGGTATTGTAATTTTGCTGAAAAGTAGCAACGCCGCTATAAAATTTTAGCACATCACTATCGGCTTCCTTAAATAATAAATCGGCTTGATTAATGCTTTTCAAGGGGTTTTTAAGCTTTCCACTTTTTGTGGTTTCAGCTTCGAACAGCGCTAAAGTTAAATTGTTGTAATAACGATGTTGGCCCAAAACCAAAATCATTTTACCCGCTTCTTTTATCTTTTTGGTAGGTTTTGTATTAGCCGTTGGCAGTAAAATATTTTGTAATTGCTGCTGCGCCTCCTTATCAAAAGGCTGTAGGGAATCCATTTTGGGCTTTATCTCTACTTCACCATTTACATGCTTTAAATTGAAAAGTGAATCGAGATTTTTCTCCTTTTCTAAACCATAATCGATGGCAATTTTAGAAAGCTTTTGCCTACGAAGGTTTTCATCAAAGAAAATAAGTAAATCTGGTCGTTGCAGAATATTGTAAAGTACCTGAGCCTGATGTTCGCAAAGTTTATTTTTTGGCGTAACACATCTACAAGAAAGCTTTACCGAATCCTCATTTTGCTGAACTTGAACAACGGGGAAATAAATTGACGAATCGGGAAAGCTAAATGCTCCGAAATCAATCTCTATCTGCTCTGGAAAAAGGGTAAAAAAACCTCTACTATCGGTATGGATTTGTTGATTTAAATGCTTGAGAATAACAATTGCATTCAGATTTTTCAGGTTAAAATCTCGCAGAATATAATCGTATGGATTTATTGCTATTGATTGATCACCTGCTTGCTCTTCCCTCATTTAAAAAAAAATATTGAGGTAAAAATAGCAAATTATCTGAAGCAAAGCCTAAAGTGATTTACGCAAATTGAGGTAAAAAGGAACTTCAATTTTACCAGTTTCGCCATTTAATACAAACGCCGCAGCTTGAGAACCAAGCGCATTGAAATCGGTAGAAATGGTTGTAATTCCATCCAAAATAATCCTTTTAAGTGGCGTCTCGTTATAAGAAATTACGCCAACATCTTTTCCAATCTCTAGCTTTTGAACAATTAGTCTTTCGATTAAAGTAACCAGGTCATCCTCCATTAAATTGATATATACTTCACCAGCACTAATTTCCTCTTCCTTAATATTATGGATTACCTTATGGTTGAAGGCATATTGTTGGCAAAACCGATAAAACCCAGTTAATATTTCGTGGGGATAATAACTGTTTTTTGGGAAGATAATCTTGAGCGTATTGTATTGGGATAATCGATCGAGCGCTTGCTCTAATGCAGCATAAATATCTTGGGCAAAGTTTTGGTAGGCCGCCGCAAAATCGCCAGTAATTCCGGGCAAAAGCTTGTCCAAAATAACGAGTTTTTCCTTTGGAATGGTATTGATAATCTCCGAAGCATTTTCTCCACCCTCTAAAAAATGGGGAATGATGACGAAGTGCGTATATTCATCAAGTTTGGTAGAAATCATTTTCTTGAAGAATACAAAATCGTTGTTGTAGATGTAAAAATCTATTGCTGCATTTTCGCCAATCGCTTTAGTAAAGGAATCGTAAATGATCTTTTTATGCGTACTCAGCTTGTTAAAAAGCAAACAGACCTTAAGTTTTCTAGAAAAATCGGTATTGATAATAAAGTAACCCTTACCCGGAACCGAATCTACAACACCCAATTTACGCAGGTTTCTATAACCTTTTTCTGCCGTATCTCGCGACATTTCCAAGCTAAAACTCAGTTCATTAATCGAGGGCAAAAGACTTCCCTTTTTAAGTTTTCCAGCCTCAATGGCCCCCAAAATAGCATTGGTAAGCTGTTTATACTTTGGGGTTGATGAATATTCATCAATCTGGATGTAGGAAACTAAATCTTCTGGTTTCAAAATAGTGATGGCTAGGATTTCTAATATAATAAAAATCTAGTATAAATTATATCGTTCGCTGAATTGCAGAATAATATTTGAGTTGAATCATATCTGTTGGGGCAGGGTTTGAGTTCCAGGCATCGTTTATTGCCAAGGCCGTTCCAATAGCCGTTGCTTGAGATACCGAAGAAGCATAAACCTCAATATCGGGAATAGAAGTAGCCAAAAGGTGCATGTAAATTGCATTTTTGCCGAAACCACCATCCACAAAAATTCTGCGGACACCCGTATTTAAAATCAGTTTAAGGGAATAAATCTGTTGTTTAATCAAATCGAAAATCAATTGATGATAAGCTTCTTCTGCAGTTTGAAAGATACTCAACTCTCTTTCGCCAAAAGCCGAAACTGCAGAAAATTTCGTTTGATCGCTTTGATTTTCGGGTATTTTATTGGCTAATTTTAAGATTAAACTCGGATTAAACTTTAGGTGTTTAAAAAGATAAGCCGCACGATCGAAATGATCGGCAATTCGCTTTAATTGGATCTCATGCTCATATCCTGCAAAAATTCTCGATGCCTTTATCGGTTTCCCCTTAAAATGCATGTAACAAAGGCAGTCTTGTTTAAGCTCTTCCTTGGTTAAGGGATCTTGATTAAAAGGATTTAAACTGATGCACCAAGTTCCGGTGGAAATCAATACAAATGGCGTATTGAAGTTTGCCAGATAAGGAATTAAAGCGGCAGAACTATCGTGCAAACCTACACCTACCTTAAAGCTTGAACCTTCAAATTTGGTTTCGATACTCGAATCTGCCGCGGTAAATTCTCCAAATTTTTCATTAATTTCTTCTTCCGAAACCCAATTGTGGTATTGGTTTTTGTTAAAATCCCAAAGTTGGGTATGGCAGCCAATACTGGTGATATCTGCCACGGCCTTACCCGTAATCAGGTAGCTTAAATATTGTGGAAGATGGAGCGCCCATTTTATTTTATCGAATACTTCAGGCTTTTCATGTTTAAGCCGGTAAAGCTGCATTCCAGAATTTAAGCTTCCTAAAATTGGCGAGGCCGTTTCCAAAGAAATCTTTTCCTCGCCACCATATTTTGCATAAAATTCATTTTTAAGTGCCTCTGGATATTCCTTAAGGTAATTATACAACGGCGTTAGTGGTTCTCCATTTTCATCGAGATAAACGAAACTAGCACCATAAGTAGAAAAGTTTACTGCCTTAATATCAAATTCCTTCATTTGCAAAACCTGATTCAGCGAATCGTAAACAGAGGACTTTAAACTATCGAGGTTTTCACAAGGCTCGCCATCTTCATCTACAGTCTCTACAAAACGGGCTGAACGTTCGTAAACGATTTGATAGTTTTCATCAATAAGGAAAAGTTTTTTGTTCGTTTTCCCAACATCAAATATCGCAATAACAGGCTTCGGCATTTCTTGGTTTCTAAATTACAATCCTGTAGCAACAGTATTTACACCACGACCATTAACCAAGTTTTTTCTAACATCCAATTCGCGATATAAGCCAATTGGAGATAATGCTGCTCCAGCTCTCAGTCTTGCCTCAGCAACTAAAGCCCTTAAATCGCTACGGAAAGTGTGTTGTAAAATTTCTTGTGCTTTTGCTACATCATTATTATCCTGAGCGGCATTAAGCGCCTTACGATCAACCAATAAAGCCTGGGCATAAGCAATCATAATCGCTTCAACAGATTGCAATAAATCCTCCAAAGGATCTTTCACATTGTGAGATGCATCAATCATCCAACCTAAATCTTTAGCGTGATTCATCCCTTTGGCATCCATTCCCTCTACCAGTTCATTAAAAATCAAGAACAATTGATAAGGCTTGATGCTTCCTGCGGTTAAATCATCATCTCCATATTTAGAATCGTTAAAGTGGAAGCCACCTAATTTCCCTTCCATTAAAAGCAATGCCACAATTTGTTCGATATTCGCATTGGGCAAATGGTGACCTAAATCGACCAAGGTATAAGCCTTTTTGCCCAATTTGCTTGCATAAAGCAATGATTGTCCCCAATCTCCAACTGTTGTTGAATAAAAGTTAGGTTCGAAAGCTTTATACTCCACAAACATTTTCCAGTTCTCTGGCAAGGCAGCGTAAATCTCTTCCAAACTTTCTAAAGTATTTTCAAAAGCCTTGCGGAAATTTAATTGGCCAGGAAAGCACGAACCGTCGGCAAGCCATACTGTTAAAGCATCAGATCCTAGGGAAATCCCTTGTTTGATTACCTCAATATTATGTTCAATCGCTTGCTTGCGAATGGTCTTATTTACATTTTGTAACGAACCAAATTTATAGCTATGCGCCGAACCCGCCTGATCTTGAAAGGTATTTGAATTCATGGCATCGAACCTTAAACCGTAGCTAGAAGCCAAGCTTTTTAAGCTTTCTGCATTTTGTGGAATATCCCATGGAATGTGAAGGGAGATTGCGCCACTTGCACCGTTTAATGCATGTAATAAACCAACATCTTCAATTTTTTCTTCGATCGTGCGTGGCTCTCCGCCCGTAATCGCAAAACGTCCAAAACGCGTTCCACCTGTTCCTAATGCCCAAGATGGAATTGCAATTTGAAAATCAACTAGTTTTTGGATAACGCTTTCTAAATCAACATGCGACCAATCTTCTTTCAAAAAATTAAGTTTACGCTGATGTGAGGTTAATGAGGAGTCGTTGTGTTTTTCTATTTGGTTCTGCTCGATATTCATGAGAATACTTGGTTTTATCAGGTTAATAATTGAGGCAAAAGGTGCCTTTTTGGATCATCATTCATTAATGGGATGATGATATATAAAAAAGTCATTTTCGATCTGTAGCAGGCCACAGATCGAGGGAACAACTTACTAAAACTTAATTTTAAAACTTAGGATCATAAATCCTATTACTTTTTTTCTTACATAATCCGTGTCTCCACAAACCATTTCCATTATTTCTGTTTGTGCGACACAGATCGAGGGGCATTTTACTTACCACCATGGTGTGTGTCTTCACAGACTATTTACCTCATTTCTGTCTGTGGGGACACAGACCGAGGGATTATCTTGCAAATGCCATGGCTACTCCACCATCAACATTTAGCATATTTCCTGTTGATTTGCTAAGCAAGCCACCAACAAAGGCGAAGCATGCATTGGCAATATCATCTGGTAAAATAATCTGATTTAATAAAGTACGTTTTGCATAATATGCAGGCAATTCGGCAACGGTAACGCCATAAGCTTTGGCTCTACCTTCTGCCCAGCCACCAGCCCAGATATTGCTATCACTAATTACCGCATCGGGGTTTACCACGTTAACACGGATATTATCTGCACCCAATTCTGCAGCATTTAGCCTGCTTAAATGTAATTGCGCTGCTTTCGCACTTCCGTAACCTGCGTTATTCGGACCGCTCACCAACGAATTCTTGCTTACAATATTAATGATATCGCCACCAATATCTTGCTTTTGCATCGTATTTGTTGCAGCTTGGGTAATGAAAAATTGGCCTTTAACCAAAACATCATATAATAAATCCCAATCTTTTTCCGTGTGATCGCCAATGGTTTTTGAAATGGATAATCCAGCATTGTTCACCACAATATCAATACCGCCGAAAGCCAATGCCGCAGCATCAAAAGCACCATTTATATCATCCTGACTGGTTACATTTAAAACCGTAGTGCTGTAAGAATCCTTTCCAAATTGTTTTTCGAATTCAGCTCCCGCTTCTTGTAAACGTTCAGCATTCATATCGTTTAAGATGACTACGCCACCTTCTGCAACAAACTTTTTAGCAATTGCCTTACCAATTCCGCCGGCACTACCTGTAATTAAGGCAATTTTTCCAGTTAGTGGTTTTGGCTTAGGCATGCGCTGTAATTTCGCTTCCTCTAACAACCAATATTCGATATTAAAAGCTTCTTGGTGTGGCAATGAAGTATATTCCGAAATCGCTTCAGCACCTTTCATTACGTTTATCGCATTGATATAAAATTCTGCAGCAACCCTTGCGGTTTGTTTATCCTTTGAAAAAGTAAACATCCCAATTCCAGGATATAGAATTACTACCGGATTGGTATCGCGAATGGCTGGACTATTATCGTGTTTACAAGTTTCGTAATAATCCGTGTACATTGCTCGGTAAGCTTCAAAAGCTGGCAATAAAGTTTCCTTAATAGCTTTTGTATCACTTAAATCGGCATCAGTTTTTAAATCTAAAACCAACGGACTAATCTTCGTTCTTAAAAAGTGATCAGGACAACTGGTTCCCATTGGTGCCAGGCGACCAAGATCGTTGGAGTTAGTAAATTCTAAAACTCGAGCATCATCAGTGAAATGACCAATCATGTGTTGTTTAGAAGAGCATAATCCACGTAAAATCGGCGCTAAAGTAGCTGCTTGTTTTTTACGTTTTTCCCCATCAGCACTCTCTATTTTTTGTCCGCCGAAAACCGGACCTTTCTTGCCGTAGTTTTGAGCAAGATAATCGGAACAGATTTCGATAACTTCTAAGGTATTCAAATAACTTTCGTAAGCCGTATCGCCCCAAGTGAATAAACCGTGAGATCCTAACATAATTCCACGAATGCCTGGATTTTCATCAAGACATTGTTTCAATTGCAAACCAAGCTCAAAACCTGGTTTCTTCCATTCTACCCAGCCGATAGTACCTCCGAAAAGTTCTTGTGTAATTTTCTTACCGTCTTTTGCAGCCGCAATAGCTATTGCAGCATCTGGATGTAAGTGATCGATATGTTTAAATGGTAAGAAGCCATGTAATGGTGTATCGATTGACGGCGCTTTTGAACTTAGATCGAAAATGCAGTGGTTAAACAATTCCACCATTTCATCTTCATGTTCTACACCACGGTAAATATTTTTAAGACTGCGTAAGCGATCTACATAAAGTGCAGCCAAGCCGCTTTTTTTCAATGTTCCCAAATCGCCACCAGAACCTTTCACCCACATTACTTCGGTTTCCAAACCTGTAAGCGGATCCGTTTCCATTAATTTACACGATGTATTTCCGCCACCATAATTGGTTAAGCGTAAATCGGCACCCAATAAATTAGAGCGGTAAATTAGTAATGCAACTTCATCTCCAGCCAGTTTTGCGGCTTCATCTTCATTCCACAAATAGCTTACGTGATTATAACTTTTCGTTTCGATTGACATTATAGTATTTTTTATTTTTTTATGATTTAACCTTTAATTGAATTGCCGTAACCTACAATTAGCACCGATACAATGATCGTCACGATACCCACTATAACCGTTACCAGCGTTTTTTTCGATACACCTTTCCATTCCTTTAATACCAAGCCCCAAATGTTTGCGATTAGGATGATGAATGCCATGTGCAAGATCCAAGAACTTGCGCCATTGCCCATTTTGCTCTCTCCCATTCCGTAGAAGAAGAATTGTAGGAACCAAGTTGTTCCGGCGAGTGCAGAAAAAATGTAGTTTTTTAATAGCGGCGTTTTTGCATTGGTATAATCGCCGAATGTTTTATTTCTGGCGTTTAAAACCATGCACCAAATAAAGTTGGTGGTTAATCCGCCCCAAAGTACAATGATATAGGTAACGTTATTGGAGAAGAGAAAGTTCCCTGTTTCTGCTGGATTTGCAGCTTTCCAAACTGCATTTGCAACATCAGCCATTGGCTTGCCAGCTTCGATACCGAAGTTGAAACAAGCACTTAAAACGCCAGATACAATACCAACGAATAAGCCTAACCCGAATTTAAATTCCGTTTTAACTTCTAATCCATGAGGATCGGTAACATCGGTTTTAATTTCTCGTTCCTTTAACATACCTGCCCTACCGCAGATGATAATTCCGAGTACACAGACCAACAGCCCTAACAGCACCATCCTACCCCAATCGGTATGCAGGAACATGGAAAAAGTATCCTTACCAGCTTGAGGAAAAACATCAAAATAAATGGATGGCAGGATGGAGCCCAGCACCATGCACAAACCCAAAATGATGCTACTACCTAAAGAAACGCCAAGGTAGCGAACGCCCAATCCGTAAGTTAGGCCTCCAATACCCCAAAGTATCCCGAAGAAATAGGTTAACATTAAGATTTTCCCATCCGTGGCAACAATAATATCCGTAAAATTTGGAATGGTTAAATAAGCGGCCAAAGGTGGAACGATAAGCCAAGAAAAAATCCCGCCAACGATCCAATAACTCTCCCAAGCCCAACCTTTAACTTTCTTATATGGTATGTAAAAACTACCGGATGCGAAACCTCCGATAAAATGAAAAAATACGCCTAGAATTGCTTGCATGCTCTTTTTTTGATATTTGGTTGGTCTAAAATAGAAAATCGATAAAGTTTAACTGTTATGCACTGTTATGCTGTTGCCGTAAATTGGCCAGACTGATCAACGCATTTTGATTAGCAAATTTTGATAGATTCGATGCCCAGCAAACTCGCCAATTTCTCTAATTTAGCCCCAATATGCCCGATACCAACCGCACAATGATGTGCTGGTCCGTTGGCATTCCAATCACCTACAAACTCTTTTGCCCCAATTGGAAATCTGTATCGGCTATTGGTATTTCCAATCTCTAATATCGGACCGGCAACTGATTCTCCATGGGCAATTAAAAAAAAGATTTTACCGCTATTTTCAACTACAGAAAGTAAGGTTACTGCTCCATGTTTAACCGACATTTCTACCGATAACCCGCTACCCACTTTGCCATGGTAAACCTGAAGTGGTTTTACTTTTATCTTGCCTTGGGCTATGGCCAAATGGCCTGGTCCATCGTGCCCCATGAGTACGATATCATCCTGAAAATCCATGGCATAATATTCTGTAAAGGAGCCGCCAACGCCAAAGCTATCCATAATCTTCATGGCCTGTGCATTTTTGATCTCATACTCGCCAGCAACGGGAACCCCATTTGCAGTAAGCAATGAATTGCCTAATATAATTGAGCTCATGGTTGCCGCATTGGCATTTCCTGTGCCTTTGTGGTAATAGGCTAAAGACCCAAGTGTATATTTTGCAACCAATTTGTCTAAGGCAACGGCAGTTTTAGCTGCATTTTCTATTTCATTTTTTTCGCAAGATGGATCTACTTCGAAAACAGCAAAAAACTCTTCCACCTTCTCGTCTATTTCTGATGGAGAAACTCGGCTAGCCAGATCGGTAAGTTCATCGGGTTCAATAATCTCAACATGATTTCCAAAAACGGCGCACTGCAAGGTAATGTCTGAGTAGATATCCAACATGCCGCTGTAATAATTACCCATTAAGCCAAGGGTATTGTTGCTCATGATGTGCGCTACTTTTGCGGCCTCGACCCATTCACCAATCTCCGTCCAGGTTTCCGCATCATTTAAAACTCCCGTAATTTGATGAAACTGAATTCCCGAGCGCTTAAAAACATTGGCAATTTCTGGCACGGGACAAGCGGAGCAAAAGGCTAACCACTCGCCAGTCATTTTTGTACGATCATTTAAGTTGTTAAAGGTTTTATAATTGATTGCCTTTTCTGGTGCCAAATTCAAAACAATAACGGGAACTTTTGCCCTCCTAACCACGGGTAATACCGTTGATGAAAGCGCATAAGTAGTGACGTACAAAAAAATCACATCAACATCGCCCTTTTTAAAATCATGCCCGGCGGTAAAGGCTTTTTCAGCATTATCTATCAATCCTAAATTTAAAACCTCAGCTCCAAAAGCATTCAACCTATTCTCTGCTTCATTGAGGTAACCAATCAAGCGGTTTTCAAGTCCATCGAATTGTGGTCAGTAGGTATCTAAACCTATGCCGAATAAACCGATTTTAAAATTATGTTTAGTCATGATTTTGATTTTTAAGCTTTGAAATTATTTTTTTATAACTGATGGCGATAAATCTATCTTGAATTCAGCAGCTCTTGAAATGATATTTGTCGGTGAAGTATTTCCAATGGTATCTATATCGGGTTAGCGCTGATGTTGAGACATCCTAAATTATGGAAAGCTTTCTGAAACAAGTCAATTATGGTAGGGATAATCAAAAGGTCTATCAAAAAATTACAAATTGGGGGTTGAGGGAAAGCCAAAAAAAATCATTTTACGAGTGTAGGATTGTAAAATTCTGCACAAGTAAAACTAAAGTGTTGTTTTTGAAGTATAGCTAGCATGGATTTCAGTAATAAGAACATATTGGTAGTTGGCGGAAGCTCGGGCATTGGTTTAGCCTTGATAAAAGACCTTGTAGAAAAAGGTGCTACAGTTTACAACGCCTCGAGAACGAGCAGCGAAGAATGGCCAGCGGGCATAAAGCACCTCAACCTCGATGTACTGGAAAAACTAGATGACCTAACCACATTTTTACCAACCGAATTACATGGACTTGTTTATTCTGTAGGAAGCATTACGCTAAAGCCTTTCGGTAGAGTTTCGGAAGATGATTTTATAAATGATTACCGTTTAAATGTAATTGGTGCGGCAAAAGTGATTCAACAAGCCTTGAAAAACCTTAAGGCTGCTGGTGCATCTTCTATCGTTTTAATCAGTTCGGTTGCGGCACAAACAGGAATGGGTTTTCACAGCAGTATTGCAGCAGCAAAGGCTGGTGTTGAGGGACTGACTAAATCACTGGCTGCAGAATTTTCAGCGATTAAAGTTAGGGTAAATGCTGTGGCGCCATCACTTACTGATACCAGATTGGCCGCTAGCTTGTTAAATAGTGATGACAAGAAAGCTGCTTCTGCAAAAAGACATCCACTGGGAAAATATGGCAACCCAGAAGATATTGCGGCAGCAATTACTTTTTTACTTGCCGATGAAAGTAATTGGATTACCGGACAAATCATTAATATTGATGGCGGTATGGGAAGCCTGAGAACTAATCTTTAAACAGCGTAATCAGTTTTCGCTAATTGCATTGATAACAAGTGTAATCACTTCTGGCGCTTTAACAATCTTGAAATGTCCAATATCATTAAAGCTAGTCGATTTTATTTCTTTATTCTTATCTAGAAATTCTTCGAGAAAAGGATAGGGTGAAATATGATCATCAGGATCGAAAGCTAGAATATGTTTGATGGATTTATCCAAATGGTAAAGATCCAAAAGGTTGAAATAACTGGCAGGAACCTTAACCTCAACAGCAAAGTTTTTAAAGAAAATCTCCTGATCTGATTTACTCACCATTAAGGAATCTAAACTTTGCTCGAAATTCTCTTTTAACCTGATTAACGGCGCAATGCTGATGAGCAACTTAGGCTTAAACTCCAAATCTTGCAAAGCTAAAATATTTGCCATTCCGCCCAAAGAGTGACCGATAACAAATTCGATTTCTTCGTATTGATCAAAGATTGCCTTTACCGAATCGCGGTAGAGAATGAGGTTAGAAAGTTCGGATATAGAACTTCCATTCCCCGGTGCATCGAAAGTAATAATTTCTACATCCTCTAACTTCTGCAGCTCTACAATAAGTTCGTAAAAATCTAACGCCTTTGATGCCCAACCGTGGGTGAGCAATATTTTCCTTTTGCCATTCCCCCAACTGAAACAGTTGACTGTAACATTATCTTGGGTAAAATATTCATCAAATACCTGTAAACTAAATTGTTTGGATTCGGCTATCAGTTGCTCTTGATGTAAGCGCAAGGGCATTTTTGGAGAATAAAGCACGAACTTACGAATAAGGGTATCTCTACTCGGCCCAGGCTCATTGGCAGAGGTGCTGATCTCTTTTACAATCTGTTTTAATGTCTTCAATCCTCAGTTATAAATAACAATTAAACCAAAAGTCCTTTAATATCTGCGGGAGAATAGTTGATTGATTTTAGCGTTTTATCATCCCCTTTTCTGAAAACCAAGAACAGTCCATCAATTTCCTTGTAGTAAGATTCCGTTTGATCCTTATCGAAATAATGTTTGATGGTTTGCTCCGCCTCCTCTACAGTTTTGCAGGCTTTGCTCATGTTAGAACGATGAACTTCATCAAACAATGTTTTAAACTTTCCGCCCAAACCAAATTCATGAATTGCTCCAGCCAGAACGTACTGTAAATCGCAAAGTGCATCTGCAACTTCCACTAAATCGTCGTTTTCTACAGCTTCCTGCAATTCCTTTAATTCTTCAGCCAATAGCGAAATTCGAAGGTTTGCCCTTTGCTTCGATGGAATAATTGGCGTTTCTAAAATAGGATGCTTAAAAGTGGTATGAAATTCGGCAACTTGGTTTAAGGAATTCGTTTCTTGCATGGTATCGTTTGATTTAATCTTCTGCGGCAAACTTAAAAAAATAGAAGTAAATATTAAGGGTTAGTCGGTTAAATGTTTTAATTGCTTAATCGACATGGCGTTTATCTAATTTCAAACTTTAAATATGGTTAAAACCTTTTGGCACAAAAAGGTTTTTAACGCAAAGGGTTCAAAGCTTTCGCAAAGAAGAATTAAGTATGATTGAAGTGTTGGATTCAAAAATCCTCCCCTGCCCCCTCGAGCGGGGGAAACCACTCATAGTTTGAAAACAATCCGAGCTTACATTTTCCTTAATTCACCGATTAAATAATTAACCAGTTTCAACAGTTCAAACAATAGAACAATTGAACAATTCTAACACTTAACCTTTCTTCCCTTCACGCACTACCTTAAAAAATTCTTCCTTGTAAGTTTCTCCTATCGGGATGGATTGATCGTTGATGTAAACCGTATTTCCATCGATCATTTTTATTTTTTCTATCGAAATGATGTACGATTTATGGATGCGGTAAAAAGGTGGTTTTGGCAATTCGACTTCCAGCTCCCGCAAAGCCTGATAAGTGACGATTCGTTGGCTTGCCGTGTATACTGATACATAGTTTTTCAATCCCTCAATATAAAGGATTTCGTCGTAGTTAACCTTGATGAATTTATTCTTTGTGTCGCCTTTAATGAAGATAAAATCATTTCCCTGAGGATATGGAGCAACTATTTCCTGCTGAACAGGCACAATTGGTGCTAAAATTTGTTGCGCTTTTGTAGCGGCTTTATAAAAACGCTCGTAGGAAATTGGTTTTAAAAGATAATCTACAACATCCAGATCAAAACCCTCTAGCGCATATTCTGGATAGGCCGTGGTGAGGATTACCTTACATTTACCACCGCAGATTTTAAGAAACTGAATTCCAGTTAATTCTGGCATCTGAATATCCAAAAACACTAAATCGACTTTCCCTTCGTTTACCAAATTTAAAGCTTCAAAGGCGTTGGTCGTGGTTCCAACCAATTCTAAAAAAGGTGTTTTGGTAATAAAGGCAGCGATAATATCAGATGCATAAGATTCATCATCAACAGCAAGGCAACGGATCATAGTTTAAAAATTTAAAGTTGTCGTCCTATTTTTGGAATAAAATTTTCAAAGTTTATTTGTCTATTCGGATAGTTCCCCATCCTCACAATTATGACTTTATTTTTTGGATTAACATATACAAACTGACCAAGAATTCCCTCAGCAGTATAATCATTTGCCTTTACCTTAAAATAGTAACCATTGTATTTTGTTTTTTTAATATCCGCACTAATTTTCAATTTAGCAAGTGCAGCATTGGCGCTTTCCAAATCCTTAAAATAGCGAAAATCATAACAAGCCCACCATTGATTTTTATAACCCAGCTGATCGAGTGTATCTGGATTTGTTGTAGTATCCATCCACCTTTTGGATATAATTTGATTTCCATCCCAGTTTCCATTTTTAAGATACAGCCTACCAAGTTTGGCAAAATCTATCGCCGTTGCATTAAAGCAGCAAAAAGCTTTGGCGGTTTTTTGGTTATCTAAACTCCAAAGCGCATTAGATTCGGCGCCTAAAGGTTGCCACAAATATTCGGCTAGCAGATCCTGAATTTGTCTTCCACTTGCCTTTTCTAAAATTGCCGACAGAATCTGCGTATTTACACTTTGGTATTCAAATTTTAATCCTGGCTCACCCTTCATCTTTAGGTTAGCAATCTGATTATTTAACGAGCTGCCATAATATAACTTTGTAATTGCAGAAAATGGTGTTTCTTTATTTTCATCATAATCTATTGCAGAGCGCATATCCAACACATGCTGAATGGTAAGCTTTTTAAAACGTTCATCATTCTTTTCTAAAGTAGGCAAATATTTAATAACCAGATCGTTTGATGAATGAATAATGCCTTTATCAATGGAAATTCCCATTAAGGTAGCAACGAATGATTTTGCTACCGAGAAACTTGGATGCAATGTATTCTGATTTACGTTTTCGGCAAAACGCTCATAAATGATTGTATCGTTTTTGATAATCAGAAATGCGTTGGTGTTGGTTCGGTTGAGAAAGGTGTCCAAATAAATTTTTAACTGCTGATGTTGGATTTGATTGGCTCCAGCAATAAAACGGAATGGTTCTTTTGCTGGCAATATTCTTGCATTTCTAAATTTAGAACTGTCTGCTAAATCTGGCTGCCACCATCGAGTAGCCCGAATAGGTGCACAAGCCGAAAATAAAGACAGGCTAATTAATAGAACAAATAATGTGGAGCGTTTGCTTAGAGAATTAATCATCAGATATTCAAGATTAAAGTGGTTTTGTAAGTATTTCCATTGTTAGAAACCAATAAATCATGTTTCTCCGGGTAAATCAAATCCAATCTCCGTTGAATATTCACCAAACCAACGCCACTTGAATGGTCCTTTTGTGCATGACTGATTTTATTGCTCACTTCAAAACTCAATCTATTATTTTGAACTTTTAACTTAATGCGAATAGGCTGTTTTTCATCATTTACCACGCCATGTTTAAAGGCATTTTCTACAAATGGAATCAACATTAAGGCTGCAACTTTCTGATTTGCAATCCCATCAGTTGTAAATTCTACATAAAAATTGGGTTCAAAACGCATCTTAAATAACTCGATGTAACTTTCCAAATATTCAACCTCTTTGGTTAAGGTTACCTTTCCATCCGGACTTTCATTTAAGGTATAACGCATCAAATCTGATAGACGCAAAACCGCATTAGCCAATTTATCTGAAACTGGAATGGCCAAAGAATACACGTAATTTAAAGTGTTGTATAAAAAATGCGGATTAATCTGCGATTTAAGAAAGGCCAATTCCGATTTAACTACTTCATCTTTCAACTTTCGATTTGAAATCTCAGACTTAAAATTCTGCTCAACACTGAAAACCGCAGCAGGAATAACCAAAAAAGAAATGCTATAATAAATGTTATCTGAGATATACTTTGCCATTGGTGTATCTTCAGAATAATTCTTCATCCCAAACCATTGGAAATATAAAACTTGTTCTATAAAATACCGCATAGCGATGAATAAAGCCATGGTAAATAGAATTCCTAAAATAAGTTGAGGAATTTTACCTCGTTTTAGAAACGATGGATACAGCCATAAATAGCAAACGTAAAATTCCACAATTTGGATGAAATTCATGGAAATATCAAAGGCTGCCGCACGAAGCGTTACGCCCTTAATTAAAATTTCTCCATAGAAATAAGCTAAAACCAAGACCCAGCAAAGGATGTGAATGGAAATAATTTTGATTTTCTTCATGGTTTAAAGCTAGAGAATGTGTGGCTTTGATGGAATATTGTTATTCCAACACCTTAAAAAATTATCCCAACACCTTGTTTACAGTAAATATTGGTTACAGCACCAACAACATCCAAACATTACATGCAAAATGGCCTGAATTTCCCAATGGTGCAGATAATTTCTTAAATCCAACTTTTTCATACATAGAAATTGCTGTTTTAAGTTCTGGAAAAGATTCCAAATACACCTCATTATAACCGAAATGTTGGGCAGACTCAATGCTTTTCTGCATCAACATTTTGCCAACACCTTTTCCCCTAGCTGCAGCCGAAGTATAAAGCTTTACCAGTTCCACACAACCATCGGGCAAGCCAGAAGTGGGATAAATTCCACAGCCTCCAATTAAAAGTCCATCTTCTTCTGCAACCCAATAATCGGACTGTTTAGCCGTAAAGACATTAAATAAGTGATCTGTTGTTGGATCTGTATAAACTGTACCAGGCTTATCGATTTTAAATTCTCGAAGAATGGTTCTGATTACTTCTGCAAGTTCGGTGTTATCTTTTTCCTCAATTTTCCGGTAGGTAATGGCCATGGCGTTTTTTCTTCAAAGTTAAAAATCCAGCGATAAGCTTTAAAGAAAAATCAAACAAATTAGCTACACAAATCATTTAATAAAGAAACAGATACTATCATGGAAAACGAAAAGGATAAAACAAATGAAGCGCAAACGAATTCGCACCCAAAACCAACTGATGATATACAATTGGAAATTGAAACCGTAGTTCCGTCAGCAGAAAAAGAAGAATCTACAATAACTAAAGATGATTCATCAAGCGAGGAAGATAAGGAAGTGCACAAAAAACCAGAAGAGAAAATAGATGCCGATGAAAAGGAGGAGGTTACTGAGGTTAACGAAAATAAGGATAATTCGGACGATGACCATGCTGATAAAATTGAGACAGTTACACCGAGTGCCTAAGTTAAGATAGAATAAAGTGCAACCACTGAAATAGATTAATTATTTTGGCGTTATGTTTGCACTATAGAAATGCCCATTAATTACGGGCATAATCTCTATTACTTAATACACACAAAATGAAACAGAAATTATTGATCTGTCTTTTAACTGTCGGCCTCTTTGGTTGCGGCATTAACAGGCAAGCGCAACAAATTAAAGCGTTAGAAGACTGCACCTATAAAATTACAGGCGTTCAACAAGTATCCATCGCCGGCACAGATGTTAAAAAACTGATGGAGCAGCAGAGCTTTAGTTTAACAAGTTTACCAGGTGTTGCCCTTGGTTTGTTAAGAAAAGACATTCCATTAAAAGCCAACCTTAATCTCGAAATCACTAATCCGTCGGCAAATCTTGCTGCCATTAATCAGTTTGAGTACAAAATATTGGTCAACAATACCGATTTAGCTGAAGGTGTTATCAATCAGAATGTTAGTATTGCCCACGGACAAACCGTAACCGTTCCTGTTCAATTAATCAGTAATATCTATGGATTAATCTCTAACGGAAATGTTTTCAATGATATTATGAAAGCGGCTCAAAAAGGATCTTCATCAAAAGATGAAAAACTTGGTTTATTAACGATTAAGATTAAACCAACATTCATGTTAGGAGGTACTCCAGTAAAATATCCAGGGTACATTACCATTAATAAAGATATTAGCAGTAAAATTTTGCTGTAAAAACAGTACAAAAAAGCCCTCAAAATTATTTAGGGCTTTTTTGTGCATTTAGAATTTCCTGTCGGGAGTCATCACCATTCCTTTAAATCCATTTTGATCAAGACTTTCTGTAACTGATTTAATTTCATCAGAAGATAGTTTTGTTTGCATTATCGTAGAGGTAGCGCCTAAACTCCCTGTTTTTGTTCCGGTGCTAATGAAACTACCAGACTTGGCGTATAGTAATGCATATCCCAATAAGGTTTCAGTTTCATCGCCCCATGCTTTGGTTAAGTCCTCGTAAGCTTCCTTATCTACGGTTAATCCTGAGTAATAACCTCCAACACCCGCTTGATTCTTAGTTTCAAACTCTGGAATGTACATATCTATCTTATCGATCCTTACGGGGAAAAACCCAACTGGCTTGCCATATGTGGTTGCTCCAATCAGTTTAACATCCATAACTGGTTTTAAGCTATTAATGGTGAGTTCACTGGCGGAAGCTGTAGAACCGGTAACAATAAAATATACCCTGCTTAAAGTCAAGGAACCAGATTTTGCAAATTTCTCGATATTATCAGCCGCTGATGGCGAATAGTTTAAGTCGGCATATGTGGCGTATTTTCCGTTTACACCTGTAGTAAAGTTCTGAAGATTTCCAGAACCATCAAGCAGAGGTTGGTTAATTAATACTGATGCTTTTCTTGCAGCATTTGTAGTTAGTCCCTGTAGATAACTATTATAATAATAGGTAAACATTGTGCTACCGGTTTGTGCGGTGGGTGCGGCAAGATTAATAATTTGCGTAGCTGTAGATACATAACCTCCACCGTTATACCGTAAATCGACAACTAGTTCTGTTACGCCTTGGTTTGCAAAATTTGCGAATGTAGTATTTAAGGCTGCGGAAACATTGTTTGTATAACTGTTAAATACGATGTAACCCACTTTTTTTGTACCAACCGTATAAACACTGGTAAATAATATTGGGTTAACAGTATATGTAGAACTCGCAACCACTATATTTTTAGATGTTCCATTCAAATCGGTAAAGGTTAAGCTCACACTGGCGTTACTTCCAAAAATAGCATCATTTAAAAAGCTAACATTGCTGGTATTATAAGTTAGAGTTGTTCTTCCATTTATACTGGTCAACTTGCAACCACGTGTCAATCCTTGCAGTGCAGCTGGCGAATTTGGATAAACATATTTCACACGCAAATCTGTAGTGGTGTTGTACATTACCGAAAAACCGTAGTCATTGGCTGATCCATTTACATCAGCCTTTAAAGCTCCCGTTTTTCCGGAAGTGGCGGTATAATCGAAAAAAGAATATTTTGGATCAGTTGAATTAGCAACATATTCATAGGGCTTTCCTGTTGATGGATCCATTGAATATTGGGTCATAGCGTAAAGCTCAGTTTCGTTTGAGCTAAATCCACGGGGATTAAATGCGGCGTAGGTTGGTAATGAGGCATTCCAATAATAAAGCTCCTTTCCATACAAAAAAATTGAATCCTTGATTAGTTCAGCCCGAGTGCCAGAAGCAACATTGGTTGTAGGGGTGGCAAATGGTGTGCTGACAATTTCAGGCTCAGTAGTATTCTTCTTGCAAGATGTAATGGCCATAAAGAGACATGCCAGAACTAAAGTGCATACAATTTTGTTGTTTCTCATGAAAACTTTTTAAGGATATGTTTGATATACGGATTTACAGATAATTTGGTTGTGTAAGTGTATAGCTTTTCCATTTAACAAACTAAATTTAATCGGAATTATTATTTTGAAAATTAAATATATGGTTGAATAGGTAGAGTCTGCCGATTAAATTATCTTTTCGTGAGCATTGGTTATTTATAAATGTAAAATTTAATGAAAAATATTAAGAAACAAGATCTTCCAACAAAGATCTGTAGCATTTGTAAACGCCCCTTTATATGGCGAAAGAAGTGGGCCAAAAATTGGGATGAGGTTAAGTATTGCAGTGAAAGATGCAGAGATACGAAAGAATTATCTGCCATTTCTACCCCTTAAAATGTCTTCTTTGCACCTTAAAAACCTCATTAAATCTTTCGATATTTACCTAATAGTATTTACTAAATCAAAAGGAATGATTAGTTAATCTTGAAAGCTTGCTTGATATGCATAATTGCAAGCTGCCTGTTACAGTGTTTAAAAGACTATATTATGGAAAAGATCACAATTAAGACAGACATTAATGCCAAAGCAGAAAAAGTTTGGCAGATACTTTTTGGCGTGGAAAGTTATCCAAAATGGGCAGCTGCTTTTATGGAAGGCTCTCAAGCGGCAACCGATTGGAAAAAGGGAAGCAAGGCCTTATTTACTGATGGAAAAGGTAATGGAATGGTTGCTATAATTGAGGAAAACATTCAAAACAAATTTCTTTCGATAAAACATTTAGGTGAATTAAAAGATGGGAAAGAGGAACTACAAGATTGGGGAAATGCCTTAGAAAACTACACCCTAGAAGAACATAATGATCATACAACGCTCATTATAGATATGAATGTTAACGATGAATGGAAAGATTATCTGGTAAAAACCTGGCCAAAGGCGCTAGAAAAAGTTAAGGAACTAGCAGAAGCTGGATAATTATTCTAATAAAATTCTCTACCTACAACACCTTAAACCACTGATTATTAATCACATGATAACATTTGGAAACATAAACATATTATTAACTACTTTATCTATAGATTTAATATAAATTATTTTATCTTTGATGATCATCAGTTCTTGATTAATAGTCATGTGGCCGAGTGGTATAGGTACAGGTCTGCAAAACCTTTTACGGCGGTTCGAGTCCGCCCATGACGTCGATAAAACAAAGATTTTTTTTAGGAGAACATGATCTTCATTAAACCAAAAAAGCCCTTACATTTCTGTAATGGGCTTTTCGATGTGGTGCCACCTGGATTCGAACCAGGGACACAAGGATTTTCAGTCCTTTGCTCTACCGACTGAGCTATGGCACCAAACCGTTTGGGAATGCAAATGTAGTATTCTTTTTTTCAATTGCAAGGGCCGTTTTAAAATTTATTTTCGTTTATAAATTGGCTTTAAACCAAAAAAGCCTTTCATTTCTGAAAGGCTTTTGGAAGTGGTGCCACCTGGATTCGAACCAGGGACACAAGGATTTTCAGTCCTTTGCTCTACCGACTGAGCTATGGCACCATCCGTTTGGGATTGCAAATGTAGCGTTCTTTTTTCAAAAGCAAAATTTTATTTTCAAATATTCCCGGCAGTGCTGATTATCAATTAATTAATTTTAATTACAAAATTTTAAAAGACTAAACTAACTTAGAATCAGTATAAACAAACATTTTTACTGATTTTTTTATGCATGCATAGTAATTTATTTGAATTAAATATCCTAATTTAGCATATCAATCAAATATTGCATGGTGGCTCAGATTCTATTTCTAGTAATAACACTTGCAGCAATTGCGCTGTTTACTGTTAATTTACGCAAGATTTTTCGCAACATCCGCTTAGGAAAGTCGGTTGATCGTAATGATCAACCCGTTAAAAGATTAATCACCATGATGAGGGTTGCTTTTGGCCAATCGAAGATGGTGGTCCGTCCAATACCTGCATTTCTCCATTTCTTTGTTTACATAGGCTTTGTGATCATCAATATTGAGGTGTTGGAAATTATGATCGACGGGCTATTCGGAACACATCGCGTTTTTCATGGCTTAGGTGGCTTTTATAATTTTCTGATTGGTTCCTTTGAAATACTCGCCTTTACCGTTTGGGCGGCATGCGTTATCTTCTTAATCCGCAGAAACGTACTTAAATTGAAAAGATTTAGCGGCGTCGAAATGACCAAGTGGCCAAAATCTGATGCCAACTATATTTTAATTACCGAGATTTTATTAATGAGTGCTTTCTTATTAATGAATGCCGCTGATGCCAAATTACAGTTATTGGGCGCTAGCCATTACATTAATGCCGGTGCCTTTCCTGTTAGTCAGTATTTAATGAACCTATTGCCTTCTACGGAAAGTGCTTTGGTAATTGTAGAACGCAGTTGCTGGTGGTTTCACATCATTGGTATTTTAGCGTTTTTAAATTATCTACCTTATTCAAAACACTTCCATATCTTATTTGCCTTTCCAAATACCTATTTTTCGAATCTGGAACCAAAGGGAGAATTTACCAACATGGCATCAGTTAACAACGAGGTTAAGGCTATGCTCGATCCATCATTTGTACCAGCAGAAACCGAACCCGGAAAGTTTGGTGCCAAGGATGCAACAGATTTGAGTTGGATAAACTTAATGAATGCTTACACCTGTACCGAATGTGGGAGATGTACATCGGTATGCCCGGCAAATATTACAGGCAAGCTCTTATCGCCAAGAAAAATAATGATGGATACCCGTGATCGCATTACCGAAATCGGAAAGGGAATAGATCAAAATGGCGCAGAACATCAAGACGGAAAATCATTATTGGATGATTATATTACCAGAGAGGAAATTTGGGCCTGCACCAGTTGTAATGCCTGCGTTGAGGCTTGTCCTGTAAATATAGATCCCTTACAAATCATTATGGAATTACGTCGCTTTGCGGTGATGGAAGAATCACAGGCACCCGCAAGCATTAATGCGATGATGAGTAACGTAGAAAATAACCAAGCACCTTGGAAATATTCTCCTGCCGATCGTTTTAATTGGGCAGATGAAAAGTAGTTCGGAGTTTCGAGTAATAAGTCCGGAGTAATACCTAAAAGATAAAAATATTTTATAGTCCCAAGTCTTGATACTTGATACTAAATACTAGATACTAGAATATGGAATTTAAAGTCCCTACAATGGCCGAACTAATGGCCGCAGGAGAAGAACCAGAAATATTATTTTGGGTTGGATGTGCTGGAAGTTACGATGAAAGAGCGCAAAAAATAACCCGCGACATTTGTAAGATCTTACATCATGTAGGGATGAAATATGCCGTTTTAGGAACTGAGGAAAGTTGCACCGGCGATCCTGCAAAACGTGCTGGTAATGAATTCCTATTCCAGATGCAGGCCATGACCAATATTGAGGTATTGAATGCGTACAATATCAAAAAAATCGTAACCGGTTGCCCGCATTGCTTCAATACCATAAAAAACGAATATCCTGGCTTAGGAGGAACTTATGAAGTGATTCATCATACACAACTGATTCAAGATTTAATTAATGATGGAAAGCTAAAAGCTGAGGGTGGTGAAAGTTTCAAGGGCAAAAAGATAACTTATCACGATCCTTGTTATTTAGGTCGTGGAAATGGGATTTATGAAGCGCCAAGAAAGGCATTAGAAGTTTTAGATGCACAATTGGTAGAAATGAAACGTTGCAAAAGCAATGGATTGTGCTGCGGAGCTGGTGGTGCCCAAATGTTTAAAGAACCAGAAAAAGGCAAAAAAGACATCAATGTAGAGCGTATTGATGAGGCATTGGAAACCAATCCACAGGTAATTGCTGCAGGTTGTCCTTTTTGCATGACGATGCTAAGCGATGGCATCAAACTGAAAGATAAGGAACAAGAAGTGAAGGTTTTGGACATTGCAGAAATTACAGCAAGAGCAAATGGACTTTAATTACTAAATCCCTCCGATGAATCGGAGCAGGCAATTATGTTTGGTGGGCCACCAACCACGGACGAGAACGAGGTAAGCTAAAAACCACAAAAAAAGATTTTTTCTTGCTACGAGTGTCTCTTAACATCATGCCTACCTCACTCGCTTTTAAAAGCCCCCTTCAGGGGGTTTGGGGGTTAATCTTATTAAAATTTTCCCTGATCAGGTTTAAATCTTCTGCCTCCATGTTTTTTAGTGGAATAATTACCTGCGTAGCCATAGAATCAACATCTCCACCCCTATCCTTATAGGTTTGAACGATTACATCATCACCCTTGGTGCGCAGATACAATTTACCCGATGATGTGTCTCCATAATAATCCATGTCTTTAAACTTTGATAGCTTAAAAGCGAAATATTCAGTTTTGCCATTGGTGAAATATCGCTTGTAGCGACAGAAACCATTGTTGGTAACATTAAGCTCATAACGTTTAATCTGATTACTTTCCTGACTGAAATCGTAATGCTCAGTAAATGATTTTTGAAGAAAGCCAACATATTGCTCAATGGATTCGGGATCTGAAAAAGAGAACAAGAACAAGCTTAACGCTGAAATAAGCGATATTTTCAAGCAAAGTGTAAACTTTTTCATCAGGGCAACGATTTAGCGACAGCAAATTAATTAAAATACTAAATTTGTACATGAGTTTTTCTCCACAATCTAGAGTTTGGGTTTACCAAAGCGACCGCAAGTTTACTTCAGCTGAAGAAAACGAAATCCTTAATAAATTAGCAAGTTTCACCAATCAATGGAAAGCACATGGCAACGAATTATTGGCTAAGGCAGAAATTCGCTATGGTTTTTTTATCATTTTAACTGTTGATGAAAGCCAGGCAAATGTTACGGGATGCTCTATCGATAGTTCTGTTCGGATAATCAAAGATATCGAACAAGAATACAATGTTGATCTTTTCAATCGTTTCAATATGGCCTATAAGGTTGATGATGAAGTTGTAGTTAACAGTAAAGAGGATTTTGAAACCCTAGTCAATATTAAACAGGTAACTGCTAGCACGATTGTGTTTAACAATATGGTACAAACTTTATCAGAATTGGAAACAAAATGGGAAGTTCCATTTCAAAATAGCTGGCACTCTACCGTTTTTGCCCATTTATTATAAACAGCATGTTTATTGTCGATTTAAAATATATTGTTCCCCTAGAAGAATTGGATGAGCACATGAGTGCACATGTTAAATTTTTAAAGAAATACTACGATCAAAATGTTTTTGTAGCCTCGGGCCGAAAAGTGCCCCGTACAGGTGGAATTATTTTGGCATTGGCAAAAAACGAAGACGAATTAAAAAATATCTTGATGGAAGATCCTTTTTACAAACACAGGCTGGCCGATTTCTCTATTACCCAATTCTTAACTTCACAATACCATCCCGATCTCGAAGCGCTTTTAGGATAAAAAATCTTAAAATCAACGGTACGGTTCTGGCTTATTTTTTTGCTGTGACCCAAACAATTAGCTGGCAAAAAGCATTATATTGGTTGAATCAAATAATGTGTATGAAGAGCTGGCTCAAAATTTTATTAAGAATTGTATCCGTTCTAATTATTCTAGTCATTCTTACATGGCTAGCTGGAGCATTTTACATCAGTAGAAATAAGAAAGAAATTCTTTCATCAATACTGGAACAATTAAACAAAAATCTTAACGGTAAAATTACGGCAACCAGCATGGAACCTACGCTTTTAAAAAGCTTTCCAGGTGTATCGGTTTCCCTAAATGGCGTTTTACTCCGCGATAGCTTATGGTCGCAACACAAACATGATTTATTAAAGGCACAAGATATCGATGTATCGTTAAATGTGCTTTCACTCATTGTGGGCAATGTAAATATTAATCAGATCGCTATTAACGATGCTTCTGTTTATTTATATACAGATTCTAGCGGCTACAGCAACACCAGTATTTTTAAGACAAAGCCCAAAACAGAAAAGAAATCATCAACCAAATCTACAGCCCTAGAGATAAAAAAAATCGATTTTAATAAGGTTAATTTAATTGTTGATAACAAAAAAAGATTTAAGCTTTTCAATTTCAATATCGACCAAATCCAAGGCCGCATGAAATATCCAGATAGCGGCTGGACAGGCAAAATTAAGTTAAAGACTCAAGTAAATAGCTTTGCCTTTAATACCAGAAAAGGCAGTTTCTTAAAAGATAAATCCTTAGAGGGAACTTTATCTGCACATTATAGCAAAGCACAAGATGCTGTAATACTTGATCCAGAAGTCTTAAACATTGGCGGACATCCATTTAAGATTGGTGCTAAGATAGATCTCGGTAAATCTGCCTTTGCCATTAGCATTGCTGTTGATGATATTTTATTTCGTGATGTTGCACTTTTATTATCGCCAAATATCTCCTCAAAACTATTAAAATTTGGAATAGAAAAACCGATCAGCATCAGGGGAAATATTATTGATGATGGATCGGGAAAATATGGTGATCCATTAATTAAGGTAGGCATAACCGTTCGTGATAATGTGATCTCTATCCCTGCCGGAAAATTAACAGCTGCCAATTTCGATGGTTCATTTACCAATCAAGATACGGTTGGCGGCATTATCGGGGATGAGAATTCGGCCATAAAGTTTCATAAACTGACCGCAAAATATTTCAATGCACCGCTTAAGATAGACACTTTCACAGTGACTAACCTTGCTCGCCCGATTGCCACAGGCTTGGTTACCTCACAGTTTCCATTATCCAACTTAAATAACTCTTTGGGTACACAAGATTTTGAGTTTAAAAATGGTACCGCAGATTTAAGGCTTTATTGCAAGGCCGATATCGATAACTTTCAATTTACAAAACCGGTAGTTTCTGGTAAGATTAAAATTGCCGATGCAGATATTCTATACGTTCCCAGAAAACTTCATTTGGTAAAAAGTGCTTTGAACATCAACTTCGATCAAAACGATCTTTCCATCCAAAACGGGCACTTCCAATTGGGTAAAAGTGAACTGAATGTGAGCTGTAATATTGCCAACTTCGCCAACCTTTACTATACCGATCCTGATAAGATTCTGGTAAATCTAAAAATGCATAGCCCGCAACTTTACCTAAATGAATTTCTGCCATTTTTAGGACCAAGGACTACTAAGAAGAAATCATCGTCTGGTAATTCTATGAAAGCTGCCTCTAAAGAACTCAGCAACGTTTTAGAAGTATCTAAAATGAATATTAACCTCACAGTTGGTAAGGCAATTTATGATAAGTTCTTAGCAAAAAACTTGGTAGCTGATATCTCCTTGAGAGGTGAGGGAATATATTTCAACAAGATCAGTGTTGCACATGCAGGTGGAACTTTGGCTTTAAATGGTAATATCATTCAAGAACCAAGCTCAAATAGCTTCAAGATAAGTTCAAAAATAAGCCATGTAAGTGTAAAGGATTTCTTTTACTCCTTCGATAACTTCGGGCAGAATACCATTACCAATAAAAACTTAAAAGGTTATCTATCCTCTTTAGTTAATATTTCTGGTAGAATTTCGCATACCGGAAAGATATTGCCTAGATCGATCAATGGAAAAGTAGTTTTCAATTTGAATAATGCTGCACTTGTAAATTTCGATCCAATGGTTAAGGTTGGAAAATTTGCATTTCCAAATAGAAATCTTTCGAATGTTGAAATTAAAAATCTAGATGGCACATTAAATATTCGTGGCGATAAGGTAGAGATAAGTCCGATGCTGATAAATTCTAGCGCTATTAACTTTAACGTTAAAGGAACCTACGCTTTGGGTAATGGAACCGATGTTGCGTTGGATATTCCGCTTAGAAATCCAAAAGGTGATGAAAACCTGACCAATAAGGAAAAACGCGAAGCCAGAATGAAAGGAATTGTTCTACATTTAAAAGCTATAGATGATGATAAGGGTGGGATAAAGATCAGGTGGAATAAAGACCATGATTAAGACATGTAGAATGGATGGTGGACAATGGCAAACTGCTACCCATCTTACCTCTTCCATTTAACATCTTACCTTAAAAATCAAGTGGCCCTAACCTATTCATATTTCTTAAAATAAGGTATTGACGGTGCCTGATGTAAGGCGTCGCATTTTTGGGCGTCCATCTTCTTGGATTTGGAAAACAGGAGGCGATTAAGGCCGCTTGTCTTTTAGTCAGTTTTGTACACGATTTTCCGTAGTATTCTTGTGCAGCGGCTTCTGCACCATAAATTCCATCGCCCATTTCGATAACGTTGAGATAAACTTCCAATATCCGCTCCTTGCTCCAAAACAACTCAATTAACAATGTAAAATAGGCCTCGAAACCTTTTCTTATCCACGATCTACCTGGCCATAGGAAAACATTTTTAGCTGTTTGCTGAGAAATCGTGCTTCCACCTTTAACTTTTTTTCCTTTTGCATTACTGGCAAAAGCTTTTTCAATGGCTTTCATGTCAAAACCAATATGTTTTAAAAAGAGTTGATCTTCGGCAGAAACCGCAGCTCTTTTCATATTGTCAGACATGTCCTCAAATTTTACCCACTTCTTTTCCGTTTTAAAAGGCTTACCATCAGCTTTGCGCTCAATGTTTCGTAATACCATCAACAAGGTAATCGGAGGATTTATAAACCGCAAGGCTAGAACCCATATTATAGAAACCAGCAAAAAATATATGAATACCTTACTGGCAATACTGGTAATCTTTTTTAATAATGGTCGTTTCGTTTTTGCTTTGGTAGATCTTGTTTTGGCCATGGGGCAAAGGTAATAAAATCTTAATCTTCCAATAATCAGAAATTGATCTGTCATTTTTCTTAAAGCGATCTTTTACAAGATTTATTTTCATTTAAACATATTTGGTTTTCAATCGTTAAACCTAAAAGAATTATTATGAGCATAAAAGTAGCCCTCATTACGGGAGGTAGTAAAGGAATAGGTTTTGGAATTGCCGAAGCACTTTTAAAAAATGGTTACAAAGTTGCCATTACCAGTAGAACGATAGCCAGTGCAAATGAGGCAGCATCTACGTTGGTAAATTATGGAGATATTTTGGCCATCGAGGCCGATGTAAAGGATTTCAAATCTCAACAAGATGCCGTAGACCTGGTGATCGAAAAATGGGGACAGCTTGATGTTTTAATAGCAAATGCAGGCGTTGGTCACTTTGCACCAATAGATGAAATGAGTGTTGAATTGTGGCAACAAACCATCGACACCAATTTAACAGGGGTTTTTTATAGCATCAAGGCAAGTGTAGCGGAAATTAAGAAAACCAAGGGAACTATTTTCACCATTTCTAGTTTAGCAGGTACCAATTTCTTTGCAGGTGGTTCTGCCTACAATGCCAGTAAGTTTGGGTTAACAGGTTTTTCACAATCGGTAATGTTAGATTTAAGAAAATACGGCGTGAAAGTGAGCACGATAATGCCAGGTTCGGTTGCAAGTCATTTCAACGATCATAATCCAGATGCAGAGAACGATGCTTGGAAAATCCAACCAGAAGATATGGGTAAGTTGATTGTAGATTTATTGGCCATGCCAGCGAGAACCTTACCTAGTAAGATAGAGATTAGGCCCACAACACCTAAGGGATAGGTTTGATGGACAATGTGAGATGTAAGATGGAATTCCGCACATCATCCATCTTACATTTTTACATTTTACATCACAAAAAAAGTCCTTTCAGAAAACTGAAAGGACTTTTTTTATGACTTTAAAAGATTGCTTATTCAGCTACTACTTCGAAAGGAACCTGAACTTTAACTTCTTTGTGTAAGTTTAAGTTAGCAACATACTCGCCAACAAATTTTGGTTCAGTTTCGAAAGTAATACGACGACGATCTACATCAAAACCTTGCGCTTTTAATGCTTCAGCGATTTGGATCGTGTTAACAGCTCCAAAGATTTTTCCGCTTTCGCCAGCTTTAGCGCCGATAGAAAGTTTAACATCAGTTAAACGTTCAGCGATACCCTCAGCATCTTTCTTAATTTTATCCTGTTTAAAAGCAGCTTGCTTTAAGTTTTCAGCTAAAACTTTTTTAGCAGAAGAAGTAGCCAAAGCGCCAAAACCTTGAGGGATTAAGTAGTTACGGCCATAACCGTTTTTCACATTAACTACATCATCTTTCTCACCAAGGCCTTTAATATCTTGTTTTAAAATAATTTCCATATCTCTGAGCCTCCTATTTTAATTGATCTGCAACGAAAGGTAACAAACCGATGTGACGAGCACGCTTAACTGCTTGAGCCACTTTACGTTGAAATTTTAACGAAGTACCAGTTAAACGGCGTGGTAATAATTTACCTTGATCGTTAATAAACTTCAACAAGAAATTTGCATCCTTGTAATCGATATATTTAATTCCGTTTTTCTTAAAACGGCAATATTTTTTACGGTTATCCTCTACTTTAGGGGCGGTTACGTATTGTATTTGTTCTCTTGCCATTACGCTGCAACCTCCTTAGTTTTTTTGTTAAACGCACCACTACGTTTTTTCTCATTGTAAGCAACAGCGTGTTTGTCTAAACGGATAGTTAAGAAACGTAACACACGCTCATCGCGTTTTAATTGAAGCTCTAATTTTGCGATCACATCTCCTGAAGCTTTGTATTCAGTTAAGTTGAAGAATCCGTTTGATTTTTTCTCAATTGGATACGCTAATTTTCTCAAACCCCAATTATCCTCTTGGATAATTTCGGCATTGTTATCAACAAGAACTGCTTTAAATTTGGCTAATGCCTCTTTTGCAGCTTCTTCAGATAACAATGGGGTTAGAACGATAACAGTTTCGTACTGATTCATTGTTATAAATTATGTTTTAATTTGTTAAACCCGAGGTGTATTACGGGGTTGCAAAAGTAACAATATTATTCTTAAAATCAAATGATTGAGCAGAAAAAACTTCTATGTAGAGCAATGCTATACCATCAGCCGTAAAAGTAAGTTAATCTAAACAAGTACTAGGATGATTTGGAAAGCAGTTTTATTGGTAATCGGTTACATCAGCCCCGCTCCCACTACAATCTTTTTGTTCCATGCCAGCACATTATCATTGGTTAATTGCAACAAAAAGTATTTTCGTTAAATCGGGTTTAAAACACAATTTCAGTAATCCTTTATATGGTTAAAAAAACACAAACCAATAACAATAAAGAATAGGCACCCTACACAATAACGAACGTAGATCTCTGAAAGTTGATGGCATAAAAAAGGAGATAACCTGGGTAGGCATCTCCTTTTTTTTAGTTATTTTAAAAATTAGCGAGTTTCGATTGTTTTTACAAAAGTTTCGTCATTATCATACTTTACAACAAATGTTAACGCCTTACCATCTGCACGGCTTACATTAAATTTCTTGTTTAGTTTAGATTTATCCTTAAAAACTTCAGAATAGAGCTCATCATTACTATCATTAAGTACTTGAACCGCTATCGGGTTTTTCTTAGTTTGTTCGAAATTTAAGGTAATCACATCATCAGTTAAAGTAATTACAGGCCTGTGAAGCTCTGTTACTTTAGGTGCAGAAAACACAGCCATGTTATTGTAAATTGTAACGTCGTATTGTGCTAGTTTTGATCCAGATTCTACTTTCATTTTGTAGGTTCCATCTGGCAAGGCATTTAAATCATAAGTCTTGGTTGAGCTTGCAACAGCATATAACTTTTGCTCGAATAATACTTCATTATTCTCACCAAAAATAGACATACTGAAATCGTTGGCTTCATTTATTACAAAACTTATTGTTTTTTCCTTTTCACTCTTAGCTTTTAACGAAAAATCGTCATCATTGGCTTGAGCAATTGTACTTGATAAAGATATAGCAGCAATTACTGCGATTTTGAATATACTTTTCATGATAAAATAGATTAAAGAGTTAGCAATTATTTTATAATGCTAAATTACTATACGTATTAAAGCAAAAAAGAATCAATATTTGCTTATATATATGCAATATTAACCCTAAATTAGTAGTTGTGTCATAACATTATCAATTCAGCACATTTTTTAGTTACATTAGTATATAATATATGAAAACGCTTCGCCCTAGTTTTGAAATAGTTGAACCATCATTTGGAAGTTCTTTTACATATTCTAAATATGTGCAGAATGAAAACAATATGGCGCATCTTTGGCACTATCATCCAGAGATAGAAATGGTTTTTGTAAATGGTGGATCAGGGAAACGGCAAATTGGCAGCCATGTATCTTATTATACAGATGGTGACCTAATCTTAATTGGTAGTGATCTCCCACATTGTGGTTTTACAGATACCAACACCGGAAATAAGACTGAAGTTGTGATACAAATGAAACCCGACTTTTTGGGTACAGATTTTTTGTCCCTTAAAGAAACCAGAGGAATTGCCAACTTATTCGAAAAAGCTAAATATGGAATTGCATTTGGCAAGGATACTATGAAACTTGTCGGTGCTACATTAGAGAAAATGCATAATGCCTGGCCACTTGAGAAATTACTAGCCCTTTTAGGTGTTTTAAGAGAATTGGAACAAGCCTCCGACTATAAGCTTTTAAATGCATTAAACTTCTCATTGGAAATGCAAGTTCAAGATAATGACCGAATTAATATGATATTCAATTTTGTTAAGGATCACTTTCAAGAACAGATTAGCCTGGAAGACATTGCTGAAATGGCAAGTATGACCGTTCCATCATTTTGCCGATATTTTAAGAAGATCACCAAAAAGACTTTCACCAAATTTGTAAATGAATATCGGGTGGTTCATGCCTCAAAACTTCTTGCAGAGAAACACATCAGTATCACAGCAATTTCGTTTGAGAGTGGCTTTAATAACTTTAGCCACTTTAATAAGATATTTCATGAATTTACTGGTAAAAGTGCATCAGAATACCGGAACGAATTAAAGTCAGTAATTAAGTAATAAAATAAGCCCTAATCATACTCATCAATGGATGTTCAAACAAAATACATATCACAACTTAAATCAAACCAGACCTTAATCAATCTTTATACAGATAACTATAACGAATCTTACTTTGGCTATATCTTAGATTTTAATGAGGAGTTTCTACTATTGGAGAAATTTGATGACGATTGTTTTCACGATGGCCTCTCCATTATATATAGACATAACATCACAAGGATTAGATGGGATGGAAATGAAAACTTCAGCATGACTAAGCTCATCGATAGATCTGAGCGCCTTTCAGAAAAAATCTCTATAGACTTAACCGATATGGAAAGTATTTTAAAAACGGTCCATAATGAGTTTGGTCACATCACTATACACATAGAGGATATTGATAAAGACATTTGCTTTATTGGACAAATACACGAAATGGATAGCGAACATGTTGTGCTTTATGAATTTGGAACAAAAAAATCTTTAGATAGGCCATCATTATTAATTGCTTTAGAGGATATCACAAGAGTTGAGGTAGGTGGACGCTATGAAAAACAATTGGAAAAAATATTTTTCGAGTAAGACGTGCATCCTGTTGATCGATAAAAAGAAATGACCAACTTTTCAACATTCCCATTTTTCAATCTTACAAAACCTAAAAAATCCCTATTTTCGTGCCGATGGAAAATTTTATTGTTTCTGCCCGTAAATACCGCCCAGCCACGTTCGAAACCGTAGTTGGTCAGCAGCATATTACAGGTACGCTAAAAAATGCCATCAAAAACAATCAACTTGCCCAAGCATTTTTATTTTGTGGCCCGCGGGGAGTTGGTAAAACCACCTGTGCACGTATTCTTGCAAAAACCATTAACTGTACCAACCCTACAGCAGATATGGAAGCTTGCGGACAATGTGAAAATTGTGTTTCTTTCCAAACCGGTCATTCGTTTAATATTCATGAATTAGATGCGGCATCTAACAACTCTGTGGATGATATTCGTAGTTTAATTGAGCAGGTTCGCATACCGCCACAGGCAGGAAAATACAAGATCTATATTATTGATGAGGTTCACATGCTTTCGGCAAATGCATTTAATGCCTTTCTGAAAACGCTGGAAGAACCACCATCTTATGCCATATTTATTTTAGCTACAACAGAGAAACACAAGATCTTGCCAACCATTTTATCGCGTTGTCAGATTTTTGATTTCAACCGTATTCAGGTTGAGGATATCTCTAGCCATTTGGCTGCTATTGCCGTACGTGAAAACATTGCATTTGAAGCTGATGGCTTACACATTATAGCGCAAAAGGCAGATGGAGGGTTACGCGATGCGCTTTCGATGTTCGATCAGATTGCCAGTTATGCGAACAAGAACATCACCTATAAAGCGGTAATTGATAACCTGAACATTTTAGATTACGATTACTTTTTTAAGCTTACTTCTTTTTTAACCAATGCAGAAGTTAGCCAAACGCTACTTTTGTTTGATGAGATATTAAACAATGGTTTCGATGGCAATAATTTTATCAACGGCCTTGCCAGTCATTTCCGTAATTTATTGGTGGGTAAAGATGCCGCAACCATTAAACTTTTAGAGGTTAGCGAAAACATCAAGCAAAAATATTTAGATCAGTGTAAACAAACCGAGCTTTCGTTTTTGCTAACGGCACTAAACTTGGCTAATACTTGCGATTTAAATTATAAAAACTCTAAAAACCAACGCCTACAAGTAGAGCTGGCCCTAATTAAAATGTGTCACGTCCGGTCGGTCGTCCATTTAGCCCAACAGCCTTTAAGCCCAAGTAATACAGCAACTGACCAAGATCAGGATAAAAAAAAAACTAATGTCGTAGCTGAAAAAGCTTCAGAAGCTGAAAGACCAAAGTCTAAAGGTGAGAGCGAAAACCTATCGCCAATACCTGCAGAAGTTCAAAAGGCAACTATTCCAACAAGTACTCCCTTAGCAGAAAAACCACAAGAAACACCAAGACTCGCTCCTATTTCATCAGCGACATCCATTAGCATCAATATTCCAAAGGCAAATTCGGCGAGCACGCTAATTCCATCCTTAAATGATTTGGAAAGGGTAGCCAGTGGAGATGAAGATTCTGGCCCGAAAAAGGTTACCGGAGAAGCTAGAGAAACTTTCACTTATGATCGTCTATTGGAAATTTGGAATCAATACATCCAAATTCTTAAAACTACCGATAAGATTAATCTTTTTACCATCCTCAATAATTTTGCACCAAAACTATTAAGCCCTGTACTCATAGAAATTTCGGTAGAAAGTAAAACCCAAGAACAATTTGTACAGCAGGAATCGGTTGAGCTGATGAACTTTCTTCGCAATCAGCTGCAAAATTTCGCAGTTGATATTACCTTTAAACAGGTTGAACGCAAGATAGAGAACAGGTTATATGGCAACCGTGAAAAGTATGATTATCTGGTAAATAAAAATCCAAAGCTCGATGAATTGCGTAAAAGATTTAATTTAGATATTAACCCATAAACATGTCGACTGAGAAAAAAGCAGTGATCAAAAATTCCATCTTTGCAGCCGTATTTTTTGCTGTTTTCTTTGGAATATTTGAAGCAATCATTTTTGGTATTGGCTATGCCGCTATTTCAGCCCCAATAGCAGGAATATTTTTTGGTTTATTGATGTATTTCTTTGTAAACTCAAAAAGGGTAAAAGCGCAAACAGCACTAAATAATTCAAATGAAAGCGATATTATTCATTCAGGTGGCGCCAACCATTTCAAAAACGCAGAAGCCCTTGGTGGAAAATTATACTTATTACCAGATAGGTTAGAATTCAAATCACATCGTTTCAACATACAAAATCATGCGTTCTCCATAGGGATAAATGAAATAAAAAAGATCGCATTTTATAAAACCTTGGGCATTGTTCCAAATGGCTTAGAAGTGGTATTGAAAGATGGTGAAGTTGAAAAATTCGTTGTTAATAATCGAAATCTTTGGAAAGAAAATATTGAGAAATTAATTTCAAAATCCCTCTAAAATATTGTTTTAAACAAAAGCAGGATTACACTCTTCCTGTATAATCCTGCTTTTCTATTTATAATCGCTTTATTAGATCACCATTCTTTCGATGGAGATCACTTTACTGCTTTTGGGGCTGGTCATTAATTGGATAACCTTCTTCATCCAAATCATCGCGATTATCTTCTGGTGTACGGGCGAGAATTTCATCTTCCGGACTAAGTTTTACACTTTCTCCATTATCTACATGCATGCCCAATTCCTCTAAATTATCATTGGCAACTTCATCATCATTAGCATATTCATCGCCAACATAAGGGTTAGCCTCATCGTAAGTAGAATCATCATCCTTTGCTCCTACGGCCACTGTTTCATAACCCATAGGATGATCATAATCCTTATCAGTTCCTTTTACATCAAGCTCGTAACTTCCCTTAACTTCATCGTAAGCTAAGTTTTCCTTATTGATTTCGCTATTTTCTGTAGTGGTATGTATTTTATCCTGCGATCCTTTATTTTCGTTATTTGCCATGATATTGCTCTTCTTTAATTTATATGAAGATAACAATTTGAGTGGAATAAGGTTTGTTTTACAAGTTAGTTAATTCACAAAATCATTTGGGCGTGCCCCAAGCTACGCAAGGGTCGGGCTATCCGCTAAATCTTTTATTTTAAAAAATAAAAGGATATCGCTTCTATCCCTCACGCAGAAAAACCCAATTCTATTAGCAAGAAACAAATAAAAAACATTAATTATTACAAACCTTAAAAAAGATAATATCACGTAAATAATTTAGATTAGCTTAAAATTATATTGTATAAATTATTCCCTCATAAGTTCACATATATTTCATAAAATTCTAGTTAAATGACAATAACAATTGATATCACACGTCAAGATTATTATGAACTAAATAAGTTTCATTTTAAACAGACAAAATTAAAAAATACCATAATAATTGGAATTGTCGTAACAACTCTGATTCTATTTTTTGTAAACAAAGATGGATTCGACATCACAATAACGCTATTAATTATTATTGTATGTTCTTTTGGTATTATCTTAGGAATTAATAGAAATCTGAAATCAACAAAAAATTTACCTGATGAGCAGGGCTCAATATTGGGGGAGCGAGTAATTCAATTTACTGATGATAAAATTTCCTATAAGATGAAAAATGCACAAGGAATAAATGAGTGGGATTCAGTTAAAAGCCTAAAAGAAAGTTCAACAGCTTTTTACCTCTACCTTGATACTGCTGTTGCAATTATAATCCCTAAGCGCTATTTTGAGGATGCCGATCAGATAAAAGATTTTAAGATTTTGGTTAACAATAATCTAGTTCATCAATAATATATACCTTTATTTAATGCATTAAGTTGAATTAGATAATCATGAAATAATTAAAACAGCTGGTTGACTATAAATTAGGCATACCACTCCTGTAACTCACGCAAACCCCAAAAATACTTCCCTCTAAATCATGAGAAATCATTTCCTAATCTTCATTATTCTTATTTTAAATTTTAGTAATATTTCAGCAAAAAAATCAATTGAGATTTATAAGAATACCGATACTATCTACGTAGCCGATCCAACAATATTTTTGGATAAAGGTACCTATTATCTCTACGGAACCAGTAGTGATAAGGGATTTGAGGTTTATCAATCTACAGATTTAAAGAAATGGACTGGTCCTGTTGGAAAGAACATTGGTTTTGCCTTATCCAAAGGAGAAAGTTATGGTAGTAAAGGTTTTTGGGCACCACAGGTTTTTAAGCAAGGCGAAAAATACTTTATAGCTTATACCGCAAACGAACATATTGCTGTAGCCGAAAGCGATAATCCACTCGGACCTTTTACGCAGAAAAAAATTAAATCTTTACCTGGTAAAGGACTTCAAATCGACCCCTTTATTTTTGTGGATACAGATGGAAAAACATATCTATATCATGTGAGGCTTGGCAATGGAAATCGGATTTTTGTGGCGGAAATGAAACCTGATTTTTCTGATATTATTCCCGAAACTTTAAAGGAATGCATTACGGCGTCACAACCATGGGAGAACACAGAAAAAACCGGCTGGCCAGTAACCGAGGGACCAACCGTATTAAAAAAAGAAAATCTATATTATTTATTTTATTCTGCTAACGATTTTCGCAGCCCAGATTATGCCGTAGGCTATGCCACATCCAACTCCCCTTTCGGACCGTGGAAAAAGTTTGAGCGTAATCCAATTATCAGTAGAAAAACACTCAATTATAATGGTACTGGTCATGGAGATTTCTTTACCGATCAGAAAGGAACTCTGCAATATGTGTTTCACACCCATTATTCAAATAAGCTGGTTTCGCCGAGGGCAACTGCTATTATTTCTGCTAAGTTTATGAAGCAAAAAGATGGAAGCTTTGAAATGAAAGTTGATCCATCGACTATGCGGTTTTTAACTAAATAATTAACAACAAAATCATCATTAATACTTACGCAATATCTCTAATGAGCGAATTGATTTTAGCTCACAGATTTACGTTATCGACGCAGACTATTTGACTATTTATCAGCGATAATCTCCGAGATCTGCGGGAGAAAAACTATAGCAAAAGGATTAGATTAACATTGGCACCGGAAATCAGTTCAGTGCAAAACAAAAAAAGTCGCAGCAATAACGCTACGACTCCTAAACTTAAAAAAAATATCTACTTACAAAGAAGCTAAAGTAGCATTCAATGTTTCACTCGGACGCATTGCCTTGCTTGCTAAATCATCATTAGGATTATAGTATCCACCAATTTCTTGTGGCTTACCTTGAGCAGCAATTAATTCCTCGTTAATTTTAGCTTCGTTTTCTTGCAATGCCTTGGCCAACGGTGTAAACCTTGCTTTTAAATCAGCATCTTTCGTTTGTGCAGCCAAAGATTCAGCCCAATATAAAGCTAAATAGAAATGTGAACCACGATTATCAATTGTTCCTAATTTTCTGCCTGGAGATTTATCTGTTGCTAAGAATTTAGCATTTGCTTCATCTAGAGCATCAGCTAAAACTTGTGCCTTTGCATTGTTTTGAGTCTGAGATAAATGCTCTAAGGAAGCCTGAAGCGCTAAGAATTCTCCAAGAGAATCCCAACGCAAATAACCCTCTGCTATAAATTGTTCAATGTGTTTTGGAGCAGAACCACCAGCACCAGTTTCGAATAAACCACCGCCATTCATTAATGGAACGATAGATAACATTTTCGCAGAAGTTCCTAATTCTAAAATCGGGAATAAATCCGTTAAGTAATCACGCAAAACGTTTCCGGTTACTGAGATGGTATCTTCGCCTTTACGAATGCGTTCTAAAGTAAATTTAGTTGCCTCGATTGGTGCAAGAATACGGATATCCAAACCAGCAGTATCGTAATCTTTTAAGTATTGATTTACTTTTGCAATGATTTCTCTATCGTGGGCTCTGTTTTCATCTAACCAAAAAACTGCAGGCGTTTCTGATAAACGAGCTCTATTTACGGCCAATTTAACCCAATCCTGAATTGGTGCATCCTTAGTTTGGCACATGCGGAAGATATCGCCCTTTTCTACTTTCTGATCGAAGAAAACCTTACCATCAGCATCGGTAACCTGAATAGTTCCACTCGCTGTAGCTTGGAAAGTTTTATCATGAGAGCCATATTCCTCAGCTTTTTGTGCCATTAAACCAACATTCGGCACTGAACCCATTGTGGTTACATCGAAAGCGCCGTGTGCTTTACAGTCATCAATTGTTGCAGTATAAACACCTGCATAACAACGATCAGGAATTAGAGCGATGGTATCTTCAGGTTTACCAGCTGCATTCCACATTTGGCCCGAGGTACGAATCATTGCCGGCATCGAAGCATCAACAATAACATCACTCGGAACATGCAGATTGGTAATTCCCTTATCAGAGTTTACCATTGCCAATGCCGGACCGTTTTCTATTGTAGCAGCTAATGCAGCTTCAACTTCTGCTTGTTTAGGGTTGCCAGCAATTTTTGCATAAACATCGCCCAAACCATTGCTGGTATCAACGTTCAATTCCTTAAATAAATCGGCGTATTTTGTAAATACATCAGCAAAATAAACTTCTACAATCGCACCAAAAATAAGTGGATCAGAAACTTTCATCATCGTTGCTTTTAAGTGCGCAGATAGTAAAACGTTAGCTGCTCTTGCTTCAATAATTTCTTTGGCAACGAAAGTCTTCAAAGCCGATAAACTCAAAGCCGAACTATCAATAACTTCGCCCGCTTTTAAGGGTGTTAAACCTTTTAATTCCTTTACTGTGCCATCAGCGCCAACAAATTCTATTTTAAATTGAGAAGCTTCAGTTACAGTTACCGATTTCTCTGAACCATAAAAATCGCCCTCAGTCATGCTTGCTACCTTAGTTTTCGAATCTGCAGACCATTTGCCCATAGAATGTGGATTGGTTTTAGCATAATTCTTAACTGCTTTTGGTGCTCTACGATCTGAATTCCCCTCACGCAAAACAGGGTTTACAGCAGAGCCCAAAACTTTTGCGTATTTTAATTTGATTGCTTTTTCTTCATCACTCTGTGCGTTGTCAGGGTAATTTGGAAGTGCAAATCCTTGCGATTTTAATTCGGTAATTGCACCAACCAATTGCGGAATTGATGCAGAAATATTTGGTAATTTGATGATGTTAGCTTCCGGGGTTGTTGCCAAGCCACCAAGTTCGGCTAATGCATCACCAATTTTTTGATCGTCTTTTAAATACTCAGGAAAGTTTGCCAAAATTCTTCCTGCTAAAGAAATATCTCTGGTCTCTACATCAATACCAGCTGATGCGGTAAAAGCTTGTACAATGGGTAAAAGTGAATAGGTAGCCAACATTGGCGCCTCGTCGGTTTTGGTGTAGATAATTTTTGATGTATTTGACATGTTTATATTGATTTTTGCTTTATAAGGTTAATTATGAGATCGATTTAGGTTTGCAAACCGACCAGTTTAAAATCGCCTAAAGATAAAATAATCGATTGAATTAAGGAACACACTAATGTTATTTATGGTTTGCGAAAGATGATAATTTGATATTTTAAAAGTAAGATATTGCGATTTAGGTTTTTTTTATACTTTTATAAACATTATTCCCTCCAAAAATCAACCCCTAATATTTTTGCTGTTTAGATTAATTTATTAACGCTAAATGAATATTTTTTGGTTGATCCATAAACATCTCCTAGTCATTTCCGTTTGTTATTAACACTAAACAGTTGGCACGATAACCGAACTATTACAATTATGAGTGAGCAAACTTTAGAACAACTTTTTAACGCAGGCAACTTTACCGAAGCATCAGCAAAACTTTTAGCGGGAGAGAAACTCCCCAAAACACTTCAACCCCATCAAAAATCGCAAATTTTAGATAATTTGTTTCGGGGCGAGCAGTACGAAATCATTCTTCATTTAATAAAAGATAAAACCATTGAAACCGATATTTATGAGTTTGAAAATTTCGACAGAAGTGTTTTTCAAACGGTGGTAAGGTATTTGAAAACCGATGAGAATGGTTTGGAATTTTTCAAAAATTTTATCTCCAAATTTGATAATTTAAATGATGAGGTTGCTACCCAAACCTTGCTGGGATATTTTTTCGAAAAGCTGGCAGCCGTAGAACTGATCAAAATTTTGGTTGATGCTGGTTGCGATGTGAACTTCAAAACCAATGCAGAGGAAAATTACATCCATTTAGTAGTAAAAAACAATCAAAAAAGATTCGATTTAAATGATAATGAATTAGATAAGCTTCGAAAAAACTACATCGAACTTTTAATAAATGAGGGTGTTGAAGTAGATGGCGAAAACATTGTTCAAAAAACGCCTTTAATTGCTGCGGTAGAGGGGAACAAATCTCATCTTTTATCTTTCCTTTTGGAGCAAGGCGCAGATCCAAACCATGTAGATAAAACTGGGAACTCGGCTTTTTATTATGCTGTAGCAAATCTACAAAGTATGGAAATGTACAATATTATGCGGGCGTTTGCATTGCCACAATTCGACATTGTAAATAAAAATCAGGTTACCTTATTGTTCGAATACACCAGGATGATGTATAATTCTGATAGTGAGTGTGCTTTTTTAATTAAATTATTGGAAGATGGTGCAGATCTCTATCAACCTAGTATTTATTATTCAACAGAAACTACGCCCTTAGATTTAATTGTCGAGAAACCTGCTAGTGTTTTAGAAGCTGTTCTAGCAACTGGACAAGTAGATGTGAATAGGAATGATGATAAGGGGAACAATATTCTACATAAAGTTTGCGCTCAAAATGTAAATTACGAACCTGAAAAGGCAAAGGAAATGTACAGAAAGGTTAAACTTTTAATTGAGCATGGTGCAGATATTTCCGCAACAAATGATCAAGACCAAACGGCTTTAATGTTGGCATCAGACGATAACCTGAAAATAAAAACAGTAGAACTTTTAATGAAGAACGCTCAATGATATTAGAAGAAGCGATAAGAGAAAGGGATTTTTCAAATGCCTTAATTGCGTTAGGTAATGGAGAAAAATTGCCCTCAGATCTTAACATCCATCTGAGGGCAATGCTTTATGAAATTTTAATTGAAGAAAAACAGTTCGATATATTGCATCTTTTTGCCCATCATAAAATAATCGAAACCGATATTTATGAGTATGATAGCTTCGATCATAGTTTCTTTTATGCATTTTTCAACTCTAGGAAAATAGATGATGAACTAAATGATTTCTTCGATGTTTTCGTAGGTCATTTTACCAATATAAACGATGAGATAAAGGGCTACACCTTAATAAGCTATGCATTTATTAAAAGTGCGAATTTAAGAAATATTCAAGCCCTGATCAATTTTGGATGTGATGCCAGTTTCAGAAATCATGAGGATGAAAACATTTTACATCAATTGGTAAAATCTGATGAAGGTATATACCGCATGTCTAGCGAATCATATTACGATTTATTTAAAGCATATACCGATATTTTAATTGGCCAAGGGATTGAAATAGATGAACCTAATACGATAAACGAAACTGCTCTACTTTCTGCGCTTAGGTTTAGAAAAGTAAATTTAGCAACGATCTTATTGGAGCACGGCGCAAATCCAAACCATGTAGATCATGACGGAAACAATGCTTTTTATTACGCCATTATTTGGAATCACAGCCTTGATGCTTATCTAAAACTTAGCGAATATGCCTCACCTGAATTAAATGAAGTAAATAGTTTAGGCCAAACGGTTTTGTTTAACTACGTAACAGAGATTAATTTTGATAGCATGGAGACCAATCAGGCTATTATAAAGCAATTGATTAATGATGGAGCAGATTTGTATAAAGCCGGTAACCGTTACGGAGAGCAAAGAACAACGCTAGATATGGCGGCAGGAAAATCTGTAGAAATACTTCAGGCTATATTGGAAACGGGAAATATAGATTTAAATGCACAAGACTCTCATGGAAATACGCTGTTACACAAGGTTCGTGCTTACAACGTAAACGAAGATCACGACAAGGCGAAAGACACCTATCGAAAAGTGAAACTTTTGCTAGAAAACGGAGCAGACGCGGGCATTAGCAACGATGAGGATAAAACGGCTTTAATGCTCGCATCAGATGATAATTATAAAATAAAAACAGTAGAACTTTTAATGAAACAATCTTAAGGGATAGAAATATGTCGATGTCATTTATCATTGCCTGCGAAAGCGGCAAGCGCAAAATAGCCGAGCTTTTATTGGCAAACAAAGAAGTTGAAGTTGGTTACACCGATGAAAAAGGGAGAACGGCCTTACATTATGCCGCACACCGTGGTTACCTGGATTTGGTACAAATACTAATTAATGAAGGTGCCGATTTAGATTATGGCGATCATGAAGGCGAAACACCATTTTATTTTGCCTGCTTGCAGAAACAGAAACAAACAGCTTTATATCTTTTAGATCAGGGAGCAAAGGTAGATATTAATGATTTTAAAGGAAATAGCTTACTTCATGTTACCGCCCAAAACGGACAAATCGAGGTTTTAGAAAAGCTGCTTGAAAAAGGAATGGAGGTTGATATTGAAAATAATGAGGCACAAACGCCTCTACTTATCGCCACCAGCTATAGAAACAAAGAAATTGTTCAGATGCTTTTAAATCATGGCGCAAACATTAATACCACCGATAAGGATGGAAATTCGCCATTGCTTTTTGCCGTTAAATCGAAGAATACACCAATGGTAGATTTGGTTTTGGATAAAGGCGGCAACATTAATCACGTTAATCATCAAGGAGAATCGGCCTTGCTCATTGCCTGCTACGACGCTAACCGTATGCTCACTAAAATATTGGTCGACAAGGGTGCGGATGTATTTGTATCCTCTAAAAATGGCCTCTCTCCTATTTGGTACGCCTGTGCCAATAACCAAAAAGAGATTGTAGAATTATTTTTAAATAATGGTGTAAATGTAAATTACGCAAAGCCCTTATCAAACAACGATGATTCGATGTATTCGTACCTCGAATGGGTTGAAACGGCAAATAACATATCCATTTCGGCAAGTTTTTCCTTTAATAGTTCTTACGAATATGGTGGCGAAAGTATGTTGCATGTAGCCGCCAAAAGTGGACATTTAAACATGCTTAAATTACTTTTAGATAAAGGAGCTGATGTAAATATTCAAGATGAAAGCGGAAACACCGCCTTACATTATGCCGCTGCAAACGGTAAAAAAGATGTTGTTAAGTTTTTATTGGAAAAATCTGCTGATCCAAGTATTGTAAACGTAAAAGAACAGAAAGCGATCGATTATTCGAACATAAAAGGATTTAATGAGATTACGGAACTGTTATTGAAGTTCGGACCATCGAACTTAACGACAACGGTTAAAAGTTCGACGGGGGAAGCCGCAGCAGAGCCTATAAAAAGCGACATGGCCGCTAAAAAACAAGCCCTAATCGATCTTAAGGAATTATTAGATGCAGGAATTTTATCGCAAGAAGAATTCGATGCAGAGAAAACCAAAATTTTAAAAGGATAAAGTAAATTCAAAATTATTTCAACGGCTCGCTAGAAGCCATTATATTTAGATGAAATTTCTCGAAAGGTTTTAAAGCCAATCAGAGATTTCATCTAAATCAGGCGCTAATGAAAACAATCTCAAAATTATTCTCCCTCCTACTGATCCTTTCCTTTCAAATATCTTTTGCCCAAAGTGCAGAGGATAAGGCTTTGGCAAAATCAAAATCTCAAACGGCCTTTAAGCTCGAGGATGAGGAAGGCAAATTTGATGAGGCCATTAAATTACTCGAAGAATCTCAAAAGCTCGATCCAGATAATATCGATTATCCTTATGAATTAGCCTACGCGTATTCTGGCAAAAAGGATCATCAGAAAGCTGCTGAAATCCTCATCAAACTTTTAAAACATAAGGATGTTTTCGATCAAGTATATCAAACTCTTGGTAATGCTTATGATTATTTGGGTAAACCCGAACAGGCGATGAAAACCTATGAGGCAGGATTAAAGAAGTTTCCAAATTCTGGGAAAATTTATGCCGAACTCGGAAACATGAAACTTAATTCCAATGATTACAATAACGCCATAAAATATTACGAAAAGGGCATTGAAATGGAACCTACTTATGCCGCTAATTATTACAGGGTTTCGAAAATATTTCTCGATTCTGATGAAAAGCTCTGGGGAATGATTTACGGAGAGCTGTTTATGAACCTCGATTGGGCTTCTGAGCGGACGAGGGAAATGAGCAAACTTCTTTTTGATACTTATAAAAGCCAGATCAAAATTAATGGCGACAGTGCAAGTATTGCATTTTCAAAAAATATAGCAATGTCTGCTGATGCTTTTAAAGACCCCAAAAACTTTAAATTGCCTTTTCAAATGATGTATGAGGCCAATACAATTCTGGCTGTTGCAGGGCAGAAGGAAATTAACCTAAAAAGTTTAAATGAAATTAGAACAACATTTCTAAATACCTATTTAAAAGATGGTGGCGATAAAAAATATCCAAATGTGTTGTTCGATTATCAGAAGAAACTACAGGAACTCGATTTTTTGGAGCCCTATAATTATTGGATATTGGGGATGAACGAGGAAATTGAATTTAATAAATGGCAATTGGCCAATAGCTCTAATTGGAACAATTTTATGAAATGGTTCGACCAAAATAATTTAGTGCTTGATGAAACCCATAAATTTTACAGAATCCAATATAAATAATCCCCTATATGTTACGCAAACCCATATTACTGCCCATCCTATTGATCTTATTCGCATTTCTTTATAGCTGTACCCCAAAACTTTATGTAGATGAAGATAAACGTTATGAGGCTGGAACACTCACCGAATTACAAATAGATTCACTGCACCAATTCCTAAAACAGAACGAAAGGTTGAGTTTAAGGGATACCATTATCATCAAGTACGATTTTAATAAAGATGCTTGTTGGAATGAGCTTAGCAACCAAAATGCAGAATTTATCAATAATGTGCGCTGGGCATTTCAGAAGAATATCATCGATAAGGCAGCAAAAAGACCAAAAGTTTCCATTTATCAATATCGAGAAATAGGAGAAAATTTTAGTCAGATAAAATCAAAGGGATTAGAAATAGAAACCGATCCCGGCTTTTTAAAACGCTTATTATTTAAGGAAGCAACATCCTGCGGAACATCGGCCATTGTTTTGCCCGACGGAAAATTTTTACTCGTAAAATCAGACCCACAATTCTCTGCACTCCTATTAAATGCCAAAAGCATTGAAGAAAAATTATATCAAAGTTTGGTTAAAACGGCCAAATAAAAAATCAGCTAGAATTAAAAGGGAATTAACCAAGTGTTTGTTCCTTTTTTATTGGTTGTGCATATTCAAAAACATCTTGTGGCTTTCAATGTTATATTTTCAGAAAATCAATTCCCTATCTAAAATATTCAGCATGAAAAATCACTTTTTTTACACCATTGCACTTTCCTCAGCCATATTATTTGGTTGCCAATCTAATTCCAAATCAGATCAAAAGCAAGGAGAAGAAACCGAGGTGGTTACAGAAACTGGCGAGTTAAATTTGCCAGCTCCAGATACAACTGCCTCAAAAGATAAATTCAGTAAAGTTATTGGCTGGCCAGAAGGCAAAATGCCAATTGCTCCTGCGGGTTTTGTTGTAACCAAGTTTGCATCAGATATTAAAAGTCCGCGGAATACCTATATTGCGCCAAACGGCGATGTTTTGGTTGCCCTTTCCAACTCAGAACGAAGCACTGTTGAAGCTGTTGCGAATACCGTTACAGGGAAAGCAAAATCGGAAGTTCCTGGTAAAAGCGCCAACACCATTTTACTTTATAGAGATGCCAATAAAGATGGAAAACCAGAAACTACGACAACATTTTTAAGTGGGTTGAACCAGCCTTTTGGTATGCTAATTATTGGAGATAAGTTCTATGTAGCCAATACAGATGGACTTTGGCAATATCCGTACAAATCTGGAGACATCAAAATTACCTCAACAGGAAGGAAAATTTTAAGTCTTCCCGCTGGCGGATATAACAATCACTGGACAAGAAACTTGATCACCAATGCTGCTAAAAGTAAAATTTATATCACTGTTGGATCTGGAAGTAATGTAGGTGAAAACGGCATGGAAAACGAGGTGCGAAGAGCGAACATTTTGGAGATCAATCTGGATGGAACTGAAGAAAAAATTTATGCTAGCGGTTTGAGAAATCCTGTTGGAGTAGATTGGGCGCCAACAACGAATATGCTTTGGACAGCCGTTAATGAGCGTGATGGATTGGGCGATAATTTGGTGCCAGATTACATCACAAGCGTAAAACCTGGAGCGTTTTATGGCTGGCCATACGCCTACTATGGTCAAAATGAAGATCCTCGCCAAAAAGATAAGAATCCAGAAATGGTTAAAAAAGCAATAGCACCAGATGTTGCAGTTGGTGCACACACGGCTTCCTTGGGTTTGGCTTTTTACAAGGCAACTCAGTTTCCGGCAAAATATCAGGGAGGTGCATTTATTGGTCAGCATGGCTCATGGAATCGTTCGGAAATTTCAGGTTATAAAGTAGCTTTCGTTCCATTTAAGGACGGAAAACCAACAGGAAAGCTGGAGGATTTTTTAACAGGTTTCGTGGCTGATGTCGATAAGGCTGAAGTATATGGAAGACCTGTTGGCATTACACAAACACCAGATGGCGCTTTATTAGTAGCAGATGATGTTAGCGGTGTTATTTGGAGAGTTGCTGCAAAATAAATTATAAAAAACGACCAGCAAGTATATAAACATTATTTTTATATACTTGATGGCCGTTAATCATTAAATCCCGAAAATTGAAAATATCCTTTACTTATCTTTTTATATTAATTTCATTTGTTTGCCATGCGCAACTTAAAACCGATTCTGTTAAAAAACTGAACGAAGTTGTTGTAAAAGGTTATTACAATACACAACCCATCTTAAGGTCGGTTTCTGCAGTAAGCCTTGTAGATAGCAGCCTGATTAAAAATCAAAATAGCAATTCTTTAGTCAGTACATTTAACACCATTCCCGGGGTAAGAATGGAAGAACGATCGCCTGGAAGTTACCGTTTATCACTTCGAGGAAGTTTGCTTCGTTCGCCTTTCGGGATCAGAAATATTAAAATTTATGTAGATGATTTCCCCTTGACTGATGCAGGCGGAAATACCTACTTAAATTCGATTGATTTCTCTGCCGTTGGTTCAATGGAAATTTACAAAGGACCAGAAGCCAGTATTTTTGGGGCGAATACCGGTGGAGCAGTGCTCATTAATCCACCAAGCTTAAACCAAGATCAGGTTGGCGCATCGATAACTACAGGCTCTTATGGCCTCTTCCACCAAACATTTAACATTCAACATCAATTTAAGAATTACAGCTTTAGTGTAGGTCAAGGTTATCAAAAAAGCAATGGCTATCGCGAAAACAGTGCTATGGATCGAGCGTATTTTCAAACCAAGCACCAATGGAATTATAGTGCTGCTGGCAGTTTAAAGGCTTTTGCGTTTTATAGTGATTTAAGCTACAAAACCCCAGGAGGATTAACAGCCATTCAGCTAGAACAAGATCCAAGGCTTGCCCGCCCTGCTACGCCAACTATTCCTGGAGCAACAACTCAAAAAGCTGCAATTTATAATAAAACTTTTTTTGGAGGGATATCGAATACTTACCAGATCAGTAATCATTTTAAACATGTTATTGCGTTGTTTACTACCTATACCGATTTCAAGAATCCATTCATCACCAATTATGAAAAGCGATATGAAAGCACTTTAGGCTTAAGGACTTTTCTGGAATATGTTAAGGATAACGACAATCTAAAGTTTAGTAGTCAGATAGGTTTAGAAAGCGCCAGCACAAAAAGCCAGATCAAAAACTTTAACAATAGTGGTGGTGAACCAACCACCATTCAAGCTTTCGATCATTTAAGGGCAAATCAAAATTTTGCTTATTTGAGGCTAAATTTCGATATTAATAGCAAGTTATTAATTGAACTGGCATCAAGTACAAACTTTTTTAACTATCAATACGAAAGCTTCTTCCCTATTACGATTGCCGAAAAGCAAAGAAAATTTGATGCACAACTAATGCCAAAGCTTGCCTTATCATATCTTTTAACTAGCGATTTTTCGATCAGAACTTCTGTAAGTAAAGGCTATTCGCCACCAACCATTGCCGAGGTGAGGTCATCAGACAATAATATCAATAATGATTTACAAGCGGAATTGGGATGGAATTATGAAATAGGACTTCGCTACAAAACCAAAGATAATCGATTTTATGCCAGTGGAAATATTTTCTGGTTTAATTTACAAGATGCCATTGTTAGGCGCTTAAATCAAAATGATGCAGAATATTTTATTAATGCAGGTGGAACAAAACAAACAGGAATTGAGCTAGAAACTATGTTTTGGGTCGTAAAAAATACAACCTCATTTTTAACAGGATTGCAATGGAGAAGCAATTACACCTTTAGCCATTTTAGGTTTGATGATTTTGTAAATGGCAATGCTACTTTTAGTGGAAATAAGCTGACTGGAGTTCCTGAGCATATTTTGGTAAACAGCTTGGAATTTAATTTTAAAAAAGGATTTTACTTATTCTTGCAACATAACCATACTTCAGCTATCCCACTAAACGACGCCAATACTGTTATTGCTGGCAAATATGATCTGCTAGAATTAAAGACTGGCATAAGGGCGCTAAAAATCGGCAAAATACCATTTGATATCTTCTTCGGAATTAATAATATCCTTAACGAAAAATACAGTTTGGGCAATGATTTGAATGCGGCAAACGGCAGGTATTTTAATCCTGCAGCTGGCGTAAATTTTTACACTGGCTTATCTGTAAAACTTTAACATTACACCTCCTGCGGTTATAAAAGCAAGAGGTGTAATGATTATTTATTTTAATTTGCTAATTCTATTTCCTTAATGGCCAACTCACTTACTACAATATCAGTAGTAAATCTTTTGGTTCCGTCTTTAGCCTCATAGCTTCCTGTTTGTAATCTGCCTTCTATTGTAAAGCGTGTTCCTTTCTTGATTTGTGCAGCTGCTAAATCTGCTTTTGCATTCCAGAAAGTTAAAGTAAACCATTGCGTTTTTTTAACTTCTTCGCCTGAAGCATTTTTGTAAGATTCATTTACAGCAAGATTAACTCTTGCTAATTTTTGATTGCCTGAAAGAATTCTTAATTCAGCATCTGCACCAGCAAATCCACTTAATACTACTTTGTTAATTACACTTTCCATGATTTTTAAATTTAAGTTTCTAAATATTTAACGAACAGTAATCACCACGACTACCGACAGAACAAAGGTGCAAACAAGAAGAAAAATTAGTCGTACGGTAAATATTTATAGTCGTTTATAAACGTTTATAGACGAATAAGCTTCGTTTAACGCTCTCCAAGGCTATCATTATTATAAAATAAATAGAAATTATTTTTATAAATTTAAAAGATCATCCCATAATATAAAACCAAATTATTATGGAACGCTCCTGCTTAGATTGCGGCATGCCATTAAAAGGCAGGGCCGACAAAAAATTCTGTGACGACGCTTGTCGCAACAACTACAACAATAACCTTAAAATTGGAGATAGCCTTGTGCTTAAGCGCATCAATTCGATCTTAAAAAAGAACCGTTCCATTTTGGCAAAGTTAAATCCAGATGCCAAGGCTAAAACAACTCGAAAGAAATTGCTATCTGCGGGTTTCAACTTCGATTACCATACGCATACCTATCAAACCCAAAATGGTAATACCTATATATTTTGTTATGAATATGGATTTTTGAGCTTAGCTGATGAGGAATTTTTGTTGGTAAAAAGGGAGGAGAAATGAGTGAAACTGTGATTTCTAGAATGGAACAAACCCTAGTTTTAAAAGGTTATAGTAAAAGTACTATAAGAACCTATTTAGGTGAAATGAATTCGTTTTTAAATGTGTTTAAAAACCATAACGCAGATGATTTCGATACGGAAAGAATAAAAGCCTATTTACTTTATTGCATAAAAGTTTTGTTGCTTACCGAAGCTACCATTCATAGCAGAATAAATGCGCTTAAATTTTATTACGAACAAGTATTAAAAAGAGAGAAGTTCTTTATTGAAATACCTAGACCTAAAAAACATCTGCAACTCCCTAAAGTAATTAGTGAAGAAAAAATACTTAGTGGCTTGCTGACAATTGAAAACTTAAAACACAAAACAATCTTATTATTAGCTTATAGCGCTGGCTTAAGAGTTTCTGAAGTGGTTAACCTAAAAATTAAAGACATTAATAGCGATAGGATGCAAATTTTCATCAGCAAAGCAAAGGAAAAAAAAGATAGGATTGTTCCTCTCAGTAATAGAATTTTACCTATGTTAAGAAAATATTATACATTATATAAACCAAAAGTGTGGCTCTTTGAAGCTCAGAATAGAAAAGGTACTCTACTAGAAGTGCACAGATTATTTTTAAAAATGCATTTAAAAATTTAGGCTTACCGGATAATTGTAGCTTCCACAGTTTAAGACATAGTTATGCAACTCACTTACTTGAAAGTGGAACCAACCTGCGTTATATACAAGAGCTATTAGGGCACAATGATATAAAAACCACTTTACGTTATACTCATGTGAGCAAGAACGCGATTGAAAACATAGAAAGTCCGTTAGATAAAATACTGAGAAAAAACGCTGAAAAATGAATTATATTTGGTTTTAAACAATACATAAAACGAAATTCAAAAAAAAGCTTAAAACACTTAACAACAAACACTTACAATAAAAATAATATAAAAATGGATTTCGCCTATTTAAGAGTTAGCACCAATACTATGGCAGACAAACTATCGACAGAAATCAGAGAATTTTTAGAAAGGACTTCTACTCAGACCTTTCTTTTTGCTGCTCGACAATTTGTTGACCTACTTGAAACTGAAAATATCGACAAAGAAATATTTTATTCAAAAACTCATACAGCACTTTTAGACCTTTATTCAGCTGGACACAAACTTGACCTAATCGAATTAAATTATTCATCAGCTGACAGCGACTTTGACCGAGAAACAATTTTTGAGAATAAAAATGTTGGACTTATTTCAGAACTTGGAGCAGAAACATTTTATTGGGAAATTTTCGACCCAACATATTCCGAAAAAGATGGAAAGCCGAATGCTGGCTGGACAATAACTGACAGAGAAGCAAGTCAAGGTTGGTTGGTGGACGACTTCGCAGACATTTATAGAGATTTGAAAATTGAATTAATAAAGATTGAAAAAATACGCACTGACGAAGCAGTTGAAGATGCACTTTGGCAACTAAAATGGAGCTTTACACATCATTGGGGACAACATTGTATTAACGCATTGAGATATTTTCATCACTTTTATTATGATGGTAAACAAACACTCTGACAGAATAAGTACTGGTGCTAACAGGCGTTCCTATGTAAAGCAGTTTTCCTAGAACCAAGTTAATCAATCATTTTAAATATTCCAATAAATGGACATTTGGGGGGGCTAAATTAATGCTCCTCAAACACCTAGATAATCGTTAAGCTCAGGCTCCTATGTGTGGCTGCCCATTTTCATGACACCACCTGCACCCGTATGGTTATATTGATTGTAAAAAACAGCTACCTGCTTGGCGATGTGAAAGCCCAATGCTTCACCACCCCTGTTTTGTAGTCTGGATCTTTGTTTTTTGATGAGCTTTTAACAATTATGTTTCCTGTTGTATATCTTCTTTTTTATGCAATAATATTTGGTAGTTGATCTGGTAAGGTTTCTCCGTTTTTATCACCGATAGAATACGGTTCAGCAGTTTTCTTGCTATCTTCACAATGATGCTTTTTGGGTTCTTGCCAATATGTTTCCGGTAATAGGCCTGCATCTGGGGGTCGAGCCTCAGGGCAACCCAGGCCGCCTCCACAATATAGCTCCGCAACAGCCCACGGCAGCGTGGCGTTACCCCAAATACATTTTCAGTTCCCCCACTGTTGCGCATCATCGGTATCAGGCCAACATAACTTGCAAAACTCGCTTCGTTATTGAATCTCCTGATATTGCCCAGTTCGGCCAGCAAAGCAGAGGCTAGATAACCTCCAATACCGGGAATGCTTTTAAGCAGATAATAATCCTGCTTGTGGTACGTTCTGCAGTAGCTGCGAAGTTCATTGGCCAGCTGAAGATATTCTGTATGGATAAATTCGTAGACACGCAACTTGCTATCCAAACACACCTTGCCCGTGGCAGAATGCCACTCCAGTTCTCTCAGCCAACCCAAAAATGCCTTTGTCCAGTTGGGACTATCAAATGCTTCAGGAATTTTGACGCCCTGATAAAGCAGAAAACTTTTGATGTGGGCTTTTGTAGCACGCAGTTGGCGGGTGATGGCTGCACGATGTCGCAACAGGCTTTTCAGTTCATCCTCACACTCATCTGGAACAAAGATGCCTTTCAGTTCGCCCAATGACAATTGTCTACTAAGGTTGCGGCAGTCAAGCGCATCGGTCTTCTGATAGTATTGTTTATTGTTGGTGGGCACATCTGCGGGGTTTACCACCGTAACCTCCCAGCCCATCTGCATAAAAACCTTGCTGCACTAAAGCCACAGCAGCCCGCCTCGTAGGTTAGTGCCACCTCGTAACCGGGAAAGTGTCTGTTCACGTAATCATAGACTACCGATGGCTCGGATGGAACGGTAAAGTTCTTATGGTCGCTGATATCCGTGCGGATATGTATAGACCAGCTTTTCTTGTGAATGTCGATACCAATGTATAACTTCGGTAAAGCAGTAATTTCTGTTGCCATATTTCAATTGTTTTGGTAGCTAACTAACGTTAGACTACATTGTTTATTGATGGAACGGGATTACTGCTTTTACATGGGTGCTTGGCACAAGCAGGGCTGACGAATAAATTTTGAACATTTGTAATTCTATTTATCTTCGGTAAGTTATTGGGCTGACGTGCTACTATTCCCTGCCTGCTCCAATCCCTAAACCGTTATGTGCAATATTGGACGCATATATAAAGCGCCAAATCCTCCTGACTAAATTTATCATATTAAATTTTAACTTAGCGACAATAAATTAGCTCTTATGAAATCTATTTTGACCTTAAAACATTGTATGCAGCCTATAAAGTACATATTTAATTAACCATTTATATTTTTAAAGTTCTGTGGATACAGGTCTTTAATTTTCTTGTGGTTTATGGACATAATATTTTCCAGCGTGTATTTAAGCCACTTGTAGGGATTAACCTCATGTTTTTTGCAGATCGCAAAGAAAGAATAGATCATTGCTGATCTTTGCGCCGCTTCGTGGCTTCCTGCAAAGAGATAGTTTTTCCTGCCCAGGCTCACCGGTCTTATTGCATTTTCTACCAGGTTGTTGTCGATTTGAAGGCTGCCATCATAAAGGTATTGTTCTCTGATTTTTCGTTCCACAGCATAAAGCTTCTGGATCATCAATAAGGCTTTTTCAGCTCTTGGTTTATCATTATCAAGTGCTTTTTCAAACTCACGTCGGGCATGGGCCCAGCAGGCCAGGTGTATGATATCTTTGCTTTGTGCATATTTTTGGTATACCGCATAGCCATCAGTCTGGAGGTAGCCCTTGAAGCTGCCCAGGATTGGTACAGGCGCACTACTCCCACGGGTAGGACTGTAATCAAATAATACGGTTCCATCCAAGGGAGAATGGTAGACCCAGTAATAACCTTGATGGCAAGCGCCTTTTTTGTCACTATCCATTACCCTTATCGGGGTTTCATCGACTTGTAGATATCCCTTTGTTTTTGTGTGTTTTGTCCAGCCTTCGATTGTGGAAGAAGGGATTTGGATATTCTCCCTGGCGAAGCGCTGCTTCTGCCGGTAAAGGGGAAGGTGGTCCATATACTTGTCGGTAAGTATGGAGGCCAGCAAACCTGCTCCCGGTATTCCCTTATCTATGACACGCTCGGGCAGTTCTGCAATACTTACCCCATCGCCGTTTTTTTCCGCGTATTTGTAGCGGATATAACGCTTGATGAAAAAGCGTGCCGGTTCACATTCCAGTTCCTCTGTAATCTCTTTTCCAATACACACCATTTCTGTAAGATCACCCTGGGGATGGATCTCAATCTCTTCTACGGGAAGGTGGGATGGTAACTTTGCACGTCCATGGTGATTTGGGCGCTTGCGCACATATTCTATCCTTTGTTTGACCTCTTCCTGCTGTAATAAGGTCATCTGAACAGGAGTTTCAAAGGGAAGCATTGCCTGGTTTGGATCACCCTCAAAGCGTTCACGCTTCTGTCCGAACTGCATGCG
>NZ_SJSN01000040.1 GCF_004331675.1 Pedobacter frigidisoli
AGCCGCCTTCCAGGATATCATCGTGATCTAATCGAGTATTTGATAGCATACGGTAAAAAGCAGTTTTTAGGGTATGAGTCTGGGCTAACTGATTGATAACTGCTGTTCCCGAAGATAATAAATCTGATAGACAACTTTCCAATCTGGCAGCAATACGATTATCTGATAAAAAACCCTTGTAAATACCTGAATAGCAATGATCTAACATCACTAAATATACGAAAAATAAACCGTAATTAACTGATAATCAGCGTATTAATTAATTATATCTGCTAAATAAATGTGTGTAAAGATTAGCTTCTGGAGAGGGACAACGGAAAAGAACAAATACCACACGCTTTCATAGGGTGAGGCTTTCTTTCCAGAAGAGAGGTTTTTTATGGGCGGTTCATCTAAACCCAATGGTTCAAACCACAATCCTTTGTTTCCCTCTCTTCTGGAGAGGGACAACGGAAAAGAACAAATACCACACGCTTTCATAGGGTGAGGCTTCAAACAATAAGTTATGAAATACTTGTTTCTTTCATAGGGAGGGGTAAAGCAGCAGGTTATAGCATCAAACCAAACCCAAACCTACCCCACAAAAATATACTTCTGCCTTAAAGTCCTCCCCTCGGGGGAGGATTTAGGAGTAGCTTGGGCCTTAAATAAAAACAGCCGTTGTATTTTATTACATCGGCTGTTTTAACCCAAAAAATTAACAATCAATACAATGCCCTTAAACATTGCATTTGTTCTTACTTAGCTAGCAAGTAGCCAAATAAGATTTTAAAATTAAAATTTATTCTGCAAATATCCAAATAGTAAGCCTTAGAATTTTAATACCTTAAGCATTTTTTGTAGTATTACGCTATACAAAACCATTGCTTAAGCTATGCCTAAACTTCGTTTAACTACACAGCGTGAATCCATCTTCAATAATGAGGTCATCTCCAAGTTCGAACTTTTTAACAGTCTGTTTCTAACACTTCCCTTTTATAAAATTAAGGATACCGGAACTTTGTTGCCTTTATTCTTTAAAAGCTGCGAAGATGGTATTGCTAACGGTCAAAAACCAGCTCAAATTATCGAGGAGTTTTTTGCCAAGTTTACCAGCTATACCGAGCGTAAAGACATTGTAGATTTGTTGTTCCGTTTTATACAGTATATAGAGCGTCAAGTTGTGCTTTTTGATGCTGTGGAAGATGCTTCTTTTACTAAGTTAAATACTACAGATGAGCAGAGTACGCTGGCGTTCATCCTTAAAAAGAATGCGGATAACAAACCAATGCTGGCTAAAATTGAGAAGTTAATTGATGAACTTTCTCTTCGCTTGGTTTTAACCGCACATCCTACGCAGTTCTATCCTGGAAGTGTATTGGCCATTATTACCGATTTAACTACTGCAATCAGGGAGAACGATATCACCTCGATGAATTCACTTTTGCAGCAGTTAGGTAAAACACCTTTCTTCAATAAAAAATCGCCAACACCTGTTGATGAGGCTTTAAATCTTGCCTGGTTTCTAGAGAATACTTTTTACTTTGCTGCGGCAAATATTCAGGAAGAAATAGACCAAAATCTAGATGAATATAACCTGGAAACGAAGAAGATTTTAGAACTCGGTTTCTGGCCGGGTGGCGATAGAGATGGTAATCCAAATATTCACGCCGATACTACTTTAGAGGTTTCTAAAATGTTGCGCCAAATCCTTTTCCGTTGTTACTATCGTGATTTTAGGATAATTAAACGCCGTATAACCTTTAGAGGTGTTGAAGAAAATATTACAAATCTGCACGATGTATTGTATAAAAACGCTTTCGACCAAACCTGCGAACTACATGATATTTCGGATGAATTAAGAGAAAACCTGAATAAAATAAAAGAGACTTTGCTCAAAGAACATGATGGTCTATTCGTGGATTTAGTGAACGATTTGATTCGCAAAATAGATTTATACGGAAACTATTTCGCCTCGTTAGATATTCGTCAGGATAGCCGAGTGCTAAGAAGCGTTCACGCTTATTGCCGTCAAAACAAACCAATTTCTTCTTTATACCCAGAGGATTACGATAAATTATCAGAGGCCGAAAAATTAAAATTAATATCTTTTAAGGAAGCCACGCCCGTTTATGTAACAGAGGCTGATGCTTTGATTGATGATACCATTCAAACCATCAAAGAAATAAAGGGTATACAAAAACGCAATGGCGAAAAAGCTTGCCATAGATTTATTATTAGTAATTGCCAGCAAGCCAGCGATATTCTGCAATTGATAGAGCTTTTCCTGTGGAACGGCTGGAGCAAAGATTCACTTACAATTGATTTCGTGCCGCTTTTTGAAACCGTTAACGATTTAAAAGGTGCTGCAGCAATTATGGAAACGCTTTATAGTAATCCGTTTTACAAAGCCCATTTAGCAAGCCGTGGCAATAAACAAGATATTATGCTTGGCTATTCTGACAGTACTAAGGATGGCGGTTATTTAATGGCAAATTGGTCGATTTTTAATGGCAAGACCTCACTTTCTGCAGTAGCTAAAAAACATAATATCCAACTGGCTTTCTTTGATGGTCGCGGTGGACCGCCTGCTCGTGGTGGAGGTAAAACACATCGTTTTTACGCCTCGATGGGTAAAGAAATTGCGAATAAAAACATGCAGTTAACCGTTCAGGGCCAAACCATCAGTTCGCAATACGGTTCAATCGAAAGTGCTGAATTTAATATTGAGCAATTAATTAATGCAGGGATTTCTTCAGGCTTAAAAGAGAAACACAACATTCTTTTAGATGATGATAACAAAGCGCTGCTTGATGAAATGGCCGAAGAGAGTTATAAGGCATTTGTCGATTTGCGTGGGCACCCGTTGTTTGTAAGTTATTTAGAAAAACTTTCTCCATTGAAATTACTTTCTCAGGCAAATATCAGCAGTCGCCCTGTAAAAAGAAACGGTGGCGGAGAAATGAAACTGGAGGATTTAAGAGCAATTAGTTTCGTTACTGCTTGGAGCATGCTAAAACAAAATGTTCCAGGTTTCTATGGAATGGGAACGGCTTTAAATACGCAAGAAAAAGCTGGCAATTGGGATAAAGTAGTTAAGGTTTACGAAGATTCTGATTATTTGAAAACCATCGTAGATAACTGTATGATGAGCATGAGTAAATCAGACTTTGTAATTACAGCGCATTTGGCTAACGATAAAGAATTTGGTGCTTTTTGGACTCAGCTACACAATGAATTTGAGTTAACTAAAAAGATGCTTTTAAAACTATCAGGACAAGCAACATTAATGGCGAACTATCCTGTAGATAAAAAATCTATCGCCACCCGCGAACGAATTATTTTGCCATTGGTTTTGATTCAGCATTTTGCTTTGGAAAAATTACAGCACGACCAAAGTGAAAAAGACCAAGCCGCTTTAGAAAAATTAGCAGTTAGAACGGTTTTTGGAATTGTAAATGCAGGGAGGAATTTGGCTTAAGAGTAGCCGCAGATTCGCAGATTATTTTAAAATTATTGATTCCAAGGTCTGTGTCCCCACAGACCTTTTTTTTGCGCCTGGTTTTTGTCATTCTGAGGCACGAAGAATCCCTAACCTATTGATTCTGCACCAAAATTTAGCACGGGCTAATTTACGATTGTGTTCTATCGCTTGGAGATTCTTCACTGTGTTCAGAATGACAGCCGTTCTCATTGTCGGGGCTTTCACAAACCTCTTTTACGTCCAATTTTTGTTAACCCAAACATGAACGGTCGTCACTGCGAGGTACGAAGCAATCCTACAACTTTTGCTTTTATAACCCATCGATTTAAGATTGCTTCGTGTCTCGCAATGACGCAATCCCTAAAAAACAAAAAACCCCTTGCATTTCTGCAGAGGGTCTATATTTTAAAAAGCCCGATTAAAGAAAACTATCTATCAATCGAACCCATAACTTTTTGGCCGAAAGCGTTAAGTGCATCTTTTTCAGCAGCACCTTCGCTTACCATTTGGTGTACTTCAAGCGCACCGCAAATATTGGTAATCATTTCGCCTGCAACATCGACTTCGTGTTCGCTAACGCCCCTGAATTCACAGAAAAGCTCTAAAACTTCTAAAGTTGTCTCCAATTGAGCAGGAGTGGTATTTTGAAATAATTGTCTTATAACCGGAATCTTCATTATTTTATCTTATTAAAAAGTTCAGTTAAACCTTCCGCTTTGTTGGTTTGCACCTGGTCTACTAAATTACCGCCTTCAAAAGCTGCGAAAGTTGGTAAATTATCAACGTTTGCAAATTTGCGTGAGTTTGGAAGTTTCTCGGCATCAACAATTAAGAAAGCCACATCTTCATTTTCAGCAGCCAGCTTTTTAAACTTCGGTTTCATGATTCTGCAGTTACCGCACCAAGATGCAGCGTACTGAACCATGACCTTCGGGTTATCGGCTAAATACTGTTGAAGATTATCTTCTGTTAATTCTAAAAACATAACGTTTTGTTTAATTAGTTAGCGGCTAAATATTCAGCAACACCAGTTCTGTTTGCGTTCATTGCTTCTTTTCCTTCTTCCCAGTTTGCAGGACAAACTTCGCCATGTTTTTGAACGTGAGTGTAAGCATCAATTAAACGTAAATATTCTTTAACGTTTCTGCCTAGTGGCATATCGTTAACACTTTCGTGGAAAACTTTACCAGTTTCATCGATTAAATAAGTTGCTCTGAAAGAAACATTTGAACCTGAAAAAGATTCATTTCCTTCTTCATCGTAATTAACTTCCTGGTCTAAGATATCTAAAATGCCAGATAATTGTCTGTGTGTATCAGCTAAAATCGGATAAGTAACACCTTCAATTCCACCGTTATCTTTTGGTGTGTTTAACCATGCGAAGTGAACTTCGTTAGTGTCGCAAGATGCGCCGATTACAATTGTATTTCTTTGCTCAAATTCAGGTAAAGCAGCTTGGAATGCGTGTAATTCTGTAGGGCAAACGAAAGTAAAATCTTTTGGATACCAGAATAATAACACTTTACTATTTTTATTTACAGCTTCTTCAAATACGTTGATTTTCAAGTCATCACCCATGTCTGACATTGCATCAATACTAACACTCGGGAATTTTTTACCTACTATTGCCATAATTTTTTGTCTTTAATTTGTACCGCAAAGGTACGGCGAAAACAACTCTCAATCAACCATGATTCATTAATAGTTAATTGTATTTATTGATAACGATATAGTCAAAAACTATAATTATTTTGAGATGTAGAATTTTTCACTATTTAATTATTCGGAAATGAACGGATGATGATATTGGCGGTTTGCAGTCCCGCCATTCGTTAATCCGATAAAAAATCGGAATCACTTCTGTCGGGTTTATTTAACAGAGGTTTGTAGTTCTTGGGATAAAACCACCCCCTTTGATTCCCCCGCCAGCGGGGGAGACATGATGCAAATAGCAAAAAGTATAATACTGTTCCAAAATTATAAAGGCTCTTTGCATTTTATGGCGATCGCTATCCCCCTTTGGAGGGGGCAGGGGGAGGAATTTAAATTAAAACCCCTCAAACATTCTAATATTAGTTTTTATTTCATTGCCGTCGTGCTTCAACCGACGGGTTTATTTAACAGTGGTTTGTAGTTCTTGGAATAAAACCACCCCCTTTGATTCCCCCGCCAGCGGGGGAGACATGATGTAAATAGCAGCAAGTATAATACTGTTCCAAAATATAATGCTCTTTGCATTTTATGGCGATCGCTATCCCCCTTTGGAGGGGGCAGGGGGAGGAATTTAAATTAAAACCCCTCAAACATTCTAATATTAGTTTTTATTTCATTGCCGTTGCGCTTCAGCCGACGGGTTTATCTAACAGTGGTTTATAGTTCTTGGGATAAAACCACCCCCTTTGATTCCCCCGCCAGCGGGGGAGACATGATGCAAATAACAACAAGTATAATACTGTTCCAAAATTATAAAGGCTCTTTGCATTTTATGGCGATCGCTATCCCCCTTTGGAGGGGGCAGGGGGAGGAATTTAAATTAAAACCCCTCAAACGTTTTATTATTAGTTTTTATTTCATTGCCTTTGTGCTTCAGCCGACGGAAACAAAAAATCCCTCCTAATTTTCATTAAGAGGGATTCGAAATTTTATTTCTTCAATGTATTTTCATACAATTTAAATATCCTTTTATACTCATCAGTCCAGCTGCTTGGCTCAATGAAGCCATGGTCTTCAACAGGGTAAACTGCTAACTCCCAATTGTTTTTTCCAAGCTCGATAAAGCGTTGAGTAATTCTAACAATATCCTGGAAATGAACATTTACATCAACCATTCCGTGTGCCATTAATAAATTCCCTTTTAATTTATCAGCGAAGTAAATCGGCGAGCTTTGTTTGTAAGCAATCGGGTCATTAAAGGGTTCATTTAAAATATTTGAAGTGTAACCATGGTTGTAGTGCGCCCAATCGGTAACCGAACGCAAAGCAGCGCCGCTGGCAAAAACATCCGATTCGTTAAACATCGCCATCAGCGTAATAAAGCCGCCATAAGAACCACCATACAAACCAACATGTTTAGGATTTACACCGTATTTCTCAGCCAAAAACTTAACGCCATCAACCTGGTCAGTTAAATCTTTTCCACCCATGTGGCGGTAAATTCCTGTTCTGTGGTCGCGGCCATAGCCCGAACTGCCAGTATAATCAATATCAATTACTGTATAGCCATTATCCGCCAACAAATTGTTAAACATGAACTCACGGAAATAGGTACTCCAACCAAAGTGAACGTTCTGCAAATAACCTGCACCATGAACGAAAACAACAGCAGGATTATTTGGATGCGGATTATCAGATTTATAAACCCTTGCATAAACATCGGCACCGTAACGGTTTTTAAACGAAACCATATCGGGCTCACGCCATTTATAAGAGTTAAATTCTTTGGTGGTAGACTCTGTAACTTTAACAGCTTGTGCACCTGCTTTGTTAGGTTGAATGTATAATTCGCCTGGTTTATTCATGTAAGAATAATTGATGGCAAGATATTTTTCATCAGGAGAAAGTGTAATATCATTTAAACCTTTCATTGTGGTAATTTGAACAGGTTCGCCACCGTTTACACCAATTTTAAAGAAATTAGTAATCCCAGGATGCTCTTTATTCGCCTCAAAATAGAAAGTGCTTTTATCTTTCGATAATTGAACAGATTGAACTTCCCATTTGCCCGAAGTCAGCTGTTTTTTATCGCCCGTTGAAACGTTTGCAACATATAAATGCGAATATCCAGTGGTTTCACTTTGATAATAAAATCGATTGTTATCTATCCAACCTGTACTTCCCTGAAAAAATCCGCTAACACCTGGACCACCAATCCAGGCTTCATCATGCTGGCGGTCGACCAGGCTGAATTTGCCCGTTGCCGCATCTAACTTTAAAATCCAACGGTCTTTATTATCGGCAGAAGTTGCTACGATAATTCCTGTACTTCCGTTCTCATTCCACAGCGGACCGAAAAAATTAACCAGCCTATCCGCATTTTTCTTTTTTAAAGTATCAAGTTCTTTCGGGTAATCTTTATAAAAATCGGGAATATCTTTTATGCCTGTAATGGTAGAGGTTTGAATGGCATAAACGGAATCCTTTAGCGTATCGTAGATAAAGCCTTGCGAAATATTTTCACTCTCGCCGACTTTGGTTCTGCCTGGAATATCTTCTGTGTAACCCGATGCGGTTACATAATTTGGAACGATTGTGCTATGATTATTGGCCGCTGGGGCAGTTAGTTTGTAAGTTACAAAATGCCCGTCAGGACTAATCACAACACCATTTAAAAATCTCTCATCTGTGTAAAGTGGTTTTAACGATTTGGTATCAGCAGATGGTGCGCCAAAACGTCCTCTTCCGCCACGGCCTGCACCACCACGCGTTTCTGCATTTCTTTTTTTGATGATATCAAACAACTCAGTTTGTTGCGCTTTTAACCAATTATCCTGCTCGGTAGCTGGTTTTGCTGATGTTCTTCCTGCGGCTTTCCCCTTAACGAAATTAGTTATTTGCTTGGTTTCAGCAGTTTTTAAATCAAGCTGAAATAAATTGTCGCCTAATTGATAAACGATATCTCCGTTGGTTAAGAAAACAGGACTGCTTTCTCTTTCCATGGTATTGGTTAACCTGGTTTCTTTCTTCGTTTTGAAATTTTGAAGATAAATATCGCCGCTTTTCTCCACCAAGCCCAGTGATTTATCTTTGTTATAAACGTAATTCACACTCAATAATTTCTCGTCTTCCTTATCAACAGCTTTCACAGGTTTCGATGGTGATGAAGCCAAAATTTTATATAACTCTTCTTTTGGTTTGTTTTCGGGATTCCAATTGAAGTATAAAGTTTTGCTATCAGCTGTCCAGCGGAAGTTTGTAGGCGAACTTCCCATCCATTTTGGGTCTCGCATTATTTTTTCGACTGTTAATGGTGCAATTTGTTGTGCGAAAGTGTATTCGCCCGTGCAAAGCAAAAGGAAAAGTAAATATTTCTTCATGAATTTTCGTTTGGATGCTGCAATTTAGAGAATGCAGAAACTAAACTGGCAAGGAAATGGAAATGTTACAACCTCACCCTGTGAATGTTTCTGGTTCATTTAAGGTTATTCAATCCCTCTCCTAAAAGCTAATCTTTACACACATCTTTATATTTCATTATTTCGGCATACACTACAAATTGTAGGTTGAATTTATCGAAGCCATCTTTGATGGTAATGTATCCAGGTGGACCGTGAGATTTGTATCCGCTCCATCCCGCCAATCTGGCTAATAACCAAGTTCCCCAGGCAAGCGTATGCTTTTTGTAGGGGTTTTTCTGCAACTCGGTTGCGCCTTCTACCCGCTGCCTTACTACGTCTAGATAATCCAATTGGTGAGGTGTGAATACTTCTTCCACCTGCATCATCTGGTCGTTTAGCGCAAG
>NZ_SJSN01000041.1 GCF_004331675.1 Pedobacter frigidisoli
ATATTCTGGAGGATAGATACGGCAACGGTGCGACAATAATAACCTCGCAGCTGCCAGTGGATAACTGGTATAACTTTATAGATGAACCCACACTTGCAGATGCAATTATGGACAGGCTGTCAGCATCTGCTCACAGAATTGCACTTACGGGCAAATCCATGAGAAATAAAAAAAATCATTAAGTTTACAGAATATCGCTTTGTCCAAAAAGTGATATGGTTAAAAAGTTAGTGCTAAAGCCAGAACCAAACTGGTGCACTATGCCTCGGAATGTGGTGTACTTTGTTCGGAATAATCAGTCAATCATGAATGCCATTAAGTTCAAATTGATTTGTAGGGTATTTGCATGTATTCGGGGAGATAGATTATATGAGAGAGGATACGTTTCTTTAAAACCTATTACAAAAGAGGTAGATAAAATTCAGAAATAACCAAACCAAGTTCAAATAGATGAAATTAGCCTGGGTGATTAACCCAAGCTAATAATTTAAATTGTGCATTCATCAGCAAAACTATAATACCCATGATTGGCAATTATCAGGTGATCGTAAAGCTCGATTTCCAGTAATTTACCACATTCTTTTAATTGCTTAGTAATCTTAATATCTGAATCACTTGGCCTTAAATTACCACTTGGATGATTGTGGCAAATCAGTATTGCAGATGTATTTGCTTTTAATGCAATTGAAAAGATAATCTTTGGATCCATTATAATCATACCAACACCACCTGTCGAAATATCAACAATACCCAACACCCTATTCTCCCGATTCAGCAGTATCATTTTACACTGCTCTAAGTACTCTAGCTTTCCTGAATCCCATTCCTGTATGAATAACTTATAAGCATCTTCAGATGAGCTTATTTTTGGTCTATCTTTAACTTTGTAATCTGGTTTGTAGCTTACTTGCACTTCAGCCACCTTAAATGTTGTTTGTTCTTGTACCATATGATTTGAATTAATTATGGTACTAGGCAAGCTTTTATCGAAATTTAGCAAAGGAGGAACGGAATAAATAGGATGTGTGGAGGCCGTAGGAGCGTTTATGCCGTAGTTCCTTTAGGCGTGTTGAGATTATAAGCTTAATTTTGAGTAATAATTGATAATATATAATATGGTATTTCAAAAATAAGACACTGATTTTTAATATTATACCCCTAAATAATAAGTGTCTCATCTTATTACTTTATTTAGAATAGTCCATGCACCATTTCTTTATATCTTCGAAATCTTTTAAAGCCAATTCATATTCCAAAGGCTTTACAAACTTTTTAGCATCTTCTGTAAAAGAAGAGGTTGTAACCAAAATTGCTTGAGTGTAACGTTCTGCGCTCTTAACACCATATAATCCTCTTACCAATTCAACGCCAACTTTATGGTCTTCCTTATATTTTTTACATTCCACTATAAACATTTGGTGGCCGAAAGGACTATTATAAACAGCGATGATATCTTTTCCACCATCTCTAGTTTGAGGTGTAAGAGTAACTTCATAACCTTTATTTCGAAAAATCTCGGCAATCAACTCCTCAAACTTTCTAGGATTAAGGCTGCGAATAAATTCTGGATGCTGAACAAGGTATGCGATTAATTCATCGTTAACCTCATTCAAGCTAATTTGTAATTCGGCATTATTCTCTAATTCTTCTGAAGAGAATAATTTAGGATATAAATCCTTTAAAGGCATGTATTTTGAAAAGCCCTGCGCACCATCTTTATTGCTATAGGGATATGTCACTAATCCCCTAGGCTTTCTTATTCCAATTGCTTTGTCTTCATTGATATTCATGTGTTTTACACAAAGAAATGGGCAGGTAAAGTCTTGCTGATAAAATGTTTCATTTGCAAAATCATAATAATCGTAGAGGAGGACTTCAACAAAAGGGGGCTCCGAGCAACCGCTCACTGAGCACGGGGTTTCGTTACTAAATCCGAATCTTTTTTTATAATTTTCGCTCATATATGTATTTAATGACTAGGTAAACCGAGTTTATCAAATAACAGTCTATTCCTAGCTTTAGCGTCCTTTAATAACTTTGTGTAGGATATAACTTCAATATAAGCATTATACTTTGAGTGAAAATAAAAGTATCCCTGTCCATCAGGGGTTTGGGTATAATTACGTTCATCTAATATGTTTTTAAGATTATTATTAAAGTCACAGATAACGTAAGCGTAAAATGGAGTTCGATCTTTATCAACTTGAATGACTTTACCCTTTCTATCAGTTGCAGTATTTTCTCTTATTGTTCCTATATATGAAATGACTTGATCGATAGGATTTTTCTTTTTATTTCTCGTGTGGTAATCTTTTCTTTCTGGGCGTTTAAATTCAACAATTACAAATGAATTATGAGGAGCTTCATCATTTACAAATGCGAAACTTTCATTAAATATTAACAAATCTGGCCTATCAAGACTTTCTGATCCTGTTAGGATCTTTGTTTCTTTAAAGGATTTATCGGATGACAAATATGAGTGATATGATAATCTCTCATCAATCAGCCATAGATTTTGTTGCTCGAAAGTGATTTCATCAGATTCACTTTTTAATGGAAAGAAAATCTTATGAATTGTATCTTCAGTAAGAAATTCATCATTGTCATCAACACCAAGAAATTTATCTAAAAGTTCTATTACAGATTTTCGATGAACAATATATTTTGCAAGATTTGCTTTCCCTATGTCATTAAACTTTTCAATAAAATCGTCATAAAGCAATTTATATTCATCTGAATCATTTACAGAATTTGTATTTAGAATTTTCTCTCCTAATTCTTTAATTTCAATCTCTAAATCCGATTGCACTTTGTACAATTCTATATTTAATCTGTTTCCAGATAAATTGGGATTCATATTGCGAACTACTTCAGGTTTATATTTTAATAGTGTTTTATATTGTGGTGCGTCAGCAATTATATGCTGACTGTATTTTTCATACTTTTGTTCCCTTATGTTTCCTAAATAATCTTTCAATATATCTTCTAAACTCAATACAGCCTTTTGTCTTATTCGATCAAGATTAGGCAAATCGTTAACTAGATTTTGCAAATCAGTATCTTCTAAATTATCTGGGAAATCGAAATCAGTCCGTTCGTTATCCACATTATCGTCTAAAAATTTGCTGGTTATATAGACCTGGTATGTAAAATAAATATTCGCCTCTTCCATTATAGAATTCCCTAAGTCTGGAATATATTTTACTAATTTTTCTTCCCTCACAACTCTATCATTACCACAATAATGTATTCTATGACCTTTTTTTACATCATACAGCCTAAGCAAATGTATTTGAAATTCATTCCCATATAACTCAAATTTACTTGCTTTAATAGAAGCTTTAAAAGACGTATTGAATATGCTGTTTAAATCTATTTTAGTACCATTTATTTTCTCTATAATATCAATATGTGGAGCTTTTTGGTTGAGGTAAAACACTAAAAAATGATCTATGATTTTCTCCCCAATATCGTACAATGCTTTTGGACAGGTATCTTGATAGTCAGCTATGAAATTTTTTAAAGTTACAGATGTTCCTGTTTTAACACTTGATGATAAATCAACTTTATGCTCGAAAATGCCCTTGTCAATAGGCTTAAAAGTAAATTCTCTAATGTGGTTCTCGTTTGTTACTTCATTTTTAAAGCTGCTTTTAAATTTCAGACTTTTAAAAGCTTTAAGACAGACGAATCTTCCAATTCCTTTGGCACCTCTCTCTATCTTGTGCTCTGATTCAGCAGTCAAAAAAGATTTAAAATTACCAAGGTTTAAACCAATTCCATTATCAATGACTTCTATATCCATTATCGGATAGATATCCACCTTTTCGCATTCTGCTAAGATATCAGCATTGCCTTGCCTTGAAATGTATATCATAACTTTACCGTTTTCTATTTTCTTATCTTGGATAGCATGTATGCTATTGCTAATGGTTTCAAATAGTGGCCATAGGGATTTAGCTTTAGGCAGTTTTGTATTTCTAATCTTCCCAGAAATATTGGTATGCAATTCCGGTATTATTTCCTCCATAAGTAATGAATTATTGCAAAGTAAAATTGTAATTTTAGGACAGTATTTATTAAGGTATTATCCCTTGACATAAAGTGTCCTTTGTTTAGACGGTTGTAGACTTGCTTTAGTATTAAAAAAAGATAATACAATTGCAAAAGTAACACCTAATTATTATTTCTTTTAGCACTCTCAATAACTCTGTTTTTCTCTTCATCAAAAGCATATCTCATCTTTTGTGCAAATTTTATCTCAGTTGCATCTAGGTTAAAATGATCAAATTCTTCAGTTTCTTGTTCTTCAAGATATTCTATAAAATGCTCAACGCGTTCAATTCTAAGTTGCATACGGTCGATAATATTATTGTCTTGTTTATATTTAGATTCCGTATTTCCAGATTTAGATAGGTAATTACTAAGCTCCTCATTAAAAACACCACAATCTAAGGAAACAAGATCGAGGTAAGCAAAATTAAAGGCTAAGGTATCAAAAACGTAATGACCATATGCTGTTATTTTAATCTGGTCAGTATTTTCATTGTAAGTTTCTAGTCTATTACTTGATTCAACAATTCCTTTTATCATAAATACATCTAAATGACGCTCGCAATCATCTTTCAAATAATATTTTTCTTCAAATTCTTGTACGAATAATTTAGAGTCAATGAAGCCAGAAGGATTGGATGTGAATTTCTGCATTAGTAAGTTAAGAATTCTTAATCCAGTAAAGTGTGAACTATTATTATCATTTCTTAAACGATATAAATTTGGAACTCGGCTTAACTTTTCATCATAAAATATTCTATCAGGTATCATCATCGGTTTAATAACTTGATGAATTTGAAAGGTCCAAAATCGATGTTGAGAAATTTCCACAACATTTGTATAGCCTGAAGAAATAAATCCTCTAAAAAAATCTAGTGCTTGCCTCACGTCACCATGTGTTGCAAATCTCAGGAATCTTGAAAGATGAGAGTCCTTGTTTTTTAATTGATATATACAAATATTCAAAAAATTAGTTATGGTATTAAGATCACCACCTGTTTTAATACCATATTCTAAGTCAGGATCTTCTGTATACTTGAGAATCTCTATTATGTAGGCGAGCCTTTTTATAATAACTTCAGGTATTACTGGAGCTGATAAATGATAACCAGGTGTATGATATGCATCTAATGCTCCTTTTGTTTTAGCAATGTAGAAACGCTCTTCTCGCATTGAAATGATGACCAAGCAACTTAATTTTTTTGCTATTTCAATTGCTGTTAAATATGATAGATCTTGTAAATCTGGATTTAACTGATCCATGTTGTCAAGAAATATTATTAATCCTTTATTTTTAGATTTAAGCTTAAGACTAAGCTTTTCGCAGAATAATTTAGTATTATTAATATTATCACTAAGGAACGTCCGCACTAGTCTCTGATAGTCTTCACTATTAGGTGTCAACCCAACTAAAAGTTGTTTTTGATAAATCTCAAATTCATTCGAAAATAATTTAAGAATCTCTTCTCTAGAGGAATTAATTATTTGATCTTTATCTATACCTAGCTTTACCTTTTCCCATATTTCTGTAGTTAAGGTATCAGATGTTTGAGCGGAATCAATTAAATCAATGAGTGCTATTTCTGAATGTATATCTATTTCAACAGGTCTGACGTGAAATAAAAAGCGTTTTAAAAAAGTTGATTTACCAGATCCTCGTCCACCAAAAAGAATCATTACATTGTCGAGATTCTCTTGTCTTATTGTCCTTACGATATTTGTTCCAAAAGCTCCTCCAGCTTTATCATCCGTAAATTCCCTAAATCCCTGATTTTTGAAATATGGTGTTAATGAATCGTTTAAGAAACCTAGCACATTCTTCTGAAGCTCATCATAGTGACCTTTATTACTTACGTAACATTTTCGCATAAATTCTTTATCTGAGAAAGGAATCGGCCCTAAATATTTCCTAGATAAGGAACTTAGAGATCCAGCATATTTGTTACTATTGACCGGTGAGTCATAAGAAGCAATCTGTTGCTTTGGAAAGAAGACCTCAGTGTATGATTTTTTATTTACGCCAATATTTGTTGCAATTGAATTATATTCAACCATGCTAGTGTAGCCAAGTAAATTTATTGCCGTCGTGTAGTCCTGTTCAAAGAAATTCAAGTTTTTAATTACAAAAGCCGGTAGTTTTTTCCAAGGTTTTTGATTTGTTGGAGTTATTTTAAATATTATCCACACATCTCCATTTGTAATGGCCCCATATTGACATAGCAAATCTTCACAATACTCCTTAACTTGATTAATTGCCTCTTTTATATTTTCATTTGATATTAATTTATCAATAGATATTTTTTGAAAGTTTTTGGAAGAGTTAAACGTTAACGGTAGGTCAAAATAGACACCCTGTTTTTTACTCTCAACAATCAAAATTGGCTTGTTTGCTTTATTTTTCAAAATGTAGTCTGCTCTGTTTCCATCCACAAAAAATTCAACACAAGTATCGACTTTGGGCCATTTTAAATACTTTTCAAGAATTTCATCAATTATTTTAAATCTTGTTTCTGCCTCATTCAATTGACTGGCATTTGGATAATCAGATTTAATTTTCTTAATCAGATCTATTTCATTCATTATTGTTAATGGTTAATTCATGCTTAAAGAACTAAGAAGTTCTGATTTATTTTGGACGATGATTTGTTAGATGCGTATAATTATTCACAATGTTTAAACTTTTGAATAATTTAAATTTTCTTTGATAATTTTGATTTGATATTCTCTTAACTGTATTTGAAAGGTTTTTTGTTTGCTTTGGTGTATTGCATTGAGATTTAAATGTTCGAGTTCTTAGCCGATTAGATTCATGGGGGATGCATTTATCATTTTCATTAGCTTTTACTAATCTAATAAGAAAAAACTATATCAGGTCTAGTGGACTATAATTACTTATATATAAGTATGGGTAGTGCCATACACATTAAGCGACGTCCTTGCAGTAAAGTTCTTAGAACGATGCAACATTATTAATGTGTTAAAAATAATAGTTTTAAAGGTACAAAATCTCTTAGCAAAACAACCTGCTGCCTAATCACTTCATATATTATGAACATTAAGCCATATAATTTTATTTACCCATTAAATTCCGGTTTTATAAACGATAAATCATTTTTCTTAATAGTCCTGTAATTATCAGTCAATTCTGTCCAAGGCAATGTTTCGTAAATGAAAAGCCAATATTTATCAAAATCATCTTTTTTCAATTCTTTTGATAGATCTTTATAGTCTTTGAGATATGCTTTTTTATAGTATTTTTTGTCATATAGGTATGAGATCATTAAAAATATACAATCTAACGAATTTACAGAATCTTGTTTATTGGTCAGTATTTCAATGTTAAAATCATATTTAATTGCCCAATAAATAGCGTAAGAGCAAGCTTCATAAATTTTCTTTTTAATTCCGTAAGCATAAATGTCTTTTGCAATTTTTTTTATAATGTTACCGCTGATTTTATGCGGTTCAAACACATGTTGCTCAAGTAAATTTATAAGGTATGGATAAAGTAAAACCAAATGATGTATCTGCTTAATGTAGTAGTCCTTTGCATTAGCGTCTAGATGTTTGTTCGAAATTATTTTTATGGCATAGTTTAAAATTGAAGCATCTGAATTTTCGTCCAGCATCAATTCTATTGCAAAATCAATAAAGCCTTTTAATTCTTTGACCCTAATCGCTTGTTTAAAATTAACTATATAGGAATTTGTAAAATTAAAATGATTCAGTTTAGTCACCCAATTTTTCACACTTGCTAAAGGCAGCGGGATTATTTTAGATTTTTTACTATTCAGAACCAATTCATATTTTTTGAGTTCTTCAGCTAAGTTTAAAAAAAATCTATCTGCTTCTTCGTATGTTTCAACATAGCAAGTATAATCATCTATATTTCTAATGTATTTAAATCCATGTTTAGTCAGTTCATTATCGACCGTAACAAGTATTATTTCTGAAATTAAATTTGAAGAGTGAGGGCCAATTAGAACTCCGTTAGTTTCACCATGTTTTAAATTTCGCGTATAAAAATCTATGTATGCAGCCTATAAAGTGCATATTTGATTATCCACCTATATTTTTAAAGTTCTGTGGATACAGGTCCTTAATTTTCTTGTGGTTTATTGACATTATATTTTCCAGTGTGTATTTAAGCCACTTGTATGGATTCACCTGATGCTTCTTGCAGATCGCAAAGAAAGAATAGATCATTGCTGATCTTTGCGCTGCTTCGTGGCTTCCGGCGAAGAGATAGTTTTTCCTGCCCAGGCTCACCGGTCTTATTGCATTTTCTACCAGGTTGTTGTCGATTTGAAGGCTGCCATCATAAAGG
>NZ_SJSN01000042.1 GCF_004331675.1 Pedobacter frigidisoli
TACTGTAAATGTTCATAGATGGCTATTTAAAATCCATGGCCTGGGACAGACCATCTCGAGCATGCAATTTAATGGTAAAAGATGGCTTATAAAAGAGTATAATACCCAAGCGATTTGGATCATGGGAATTGTTACTATCCTATTATTCTACTATCCTCAGCTGACCAGCTACAACGTGGAAGTCAGAAACCTGGTTTTTATTATTTCGATAATTCTTATCGGCATATATTACCTCTTCATTAGGTACATGAAAAAATCGGGAAGATGGGCCCTGTAAATACAAATAATTTATTATGTATGATGCTGGCACATGAAAACCCGTTTGCAAACAACAAAGCATATATTGCTACTAAAGGGGTTATCACGTCATTTAGGATTCTGAGTTAATGTGTTTCGGTCAAAATTGACCACTATAATATCTTGATAGACAAGATATACTTCATCCAGCGATCATTTCAATTACCCTTAACGGGGAAGCGCTCTTGCTGCGCTCTGAAATTCTTATTAACGTGGCGAAAAATGTCGATCTTCAAGTTACTACCTGCCCTGTAATGAGGGACGGAGACGTTTAGCTTAAAAATTCCTTTAATTTTTCGGTAAATTCTGCCGCTGAACTCGCTTGGATGAGTTTACATGGTCTTGATGAACCGAAAAGCTGGTTAAGTTCCTCGAACCTGTGCTGAGACATCTTGGTCAGCTCATTGTTATGTACGAACCAGAATTCGCCCTGTCGTCCTTTTTGTTTGTGGAAGAACTTTTGTATCGAGGACAGGTGGATATTCTGGACCATGTTGACCCCCCAATTATGTTTTCCAATTTCGGTTTACGGTAAGACCATTTAAAGCTTTTACTGACATTCCGGCGGATGCTGACCCCACCCTTGGGTATTAAAGATTTTGTAATGGAGCATATTGACCCCTCTTGATCTGCATTAATGCAGTTTCTAATGGAGCATGTTGACCCCCTCCTTAATTTGATTTGGCTTACTTAGGTAAATAATCCTTTACCTAAAGTAGCGTAAGATGGCCGGAAAATCGAAAGCAATGAGTCAGATCAAACAATTATTACGCCTTCACAAACAGGGCGATTCCATTAAGAGCATCGCACGCAACCTAGGCATCAGTAAGAATACCGTTAAGGTATATATTTCCAAACTGGAGGCTGGCGAGATTCCAATTTCGGAACTTCTGGAGATGGAAGACCCATTACTAATGGGCAAATTCCACATAGGAAGTCCAGCCTATAAAGATCCCAGGTTTGAATATCTTCGGTCGAACCTGAGCTATTATGCCAAGGAACTTGAATCAGTTGGGATGACCCGTCTACTTCTCTATGAAGAATATGAGGCTGGTTGCAAGCCTGCATATAGCTATCCCCAGTTTTGTTTCCATCTTCGTCAGCAACTCATAGCCAGACGTCCCGGAATGCGGCTTGAGCATCTTGCCGCAGATAAGCTGTTCGTTGACTTTGCCGGTAAGCAAATGAATTATATTGATAGAGAGACCGGTGAGGTTATTGCCTGCCAGATATTTGTGGCATCGCTTCCATTCTCTGATTACTGCTTTGTAGTGGCCGTCAGGAGCCAGAGGGTAGATGATTTTCTCCATGCGCTCGAATGTTGCCTTAGGGAACTCGGTGGTGCGCCTGCGGTACTGGTACCGGATAACCTGAAGTCTGCGGTTATAAAAGCCAACAGGTTTGAGCCGGAGATCAACCGTGCACTGGATGATTTTGCCAATCATTATGGGATTACGGTGATCCCTACAAGATCGAAAAAACCAAAAGATAAGGCATTGGTGGAGAATCAGGTCAAGCTGGTATACAACCGTGTTTATGCCAGACTTAGGAACCGTCAGTTCTTTGATATCGAATCGCTTAATCAAGCGATTCGGGAAAAGGTAAAGGCACATAACCAGACCAGGATGCAGCAAAAGCCCTACTGCAGGGAAGAGCGTTTTCTTGCAGCTGAAAAACACCTGCTCCATCCACTTCCGGTCGAACGCTTTGAGGTAAGGTATTATTCAGAACCCAAAGTGGCGCATAACAACCACATCTACCTGGGTAAGGATAAACACTATTACAGCGTCCCATTTGCCTATGTAGGACAAAAAGTTCAGGTAATATATACCAGGAGCATGGTGAGGATATACGCCAGGAACAAACAGATTGCAGTTCATGTGCGGAATCTGAATCCAGCTGGTTACTCCACGCAAAAAGACCATCTGAGCTCACATCACCAGCATTATATGGAGAGGAGTCCCAAATATTATATCGCCAGGGCAAAGGAGAAATCTGCAGAACTGCATCTTCTCTTCCAGATGATATTCGAGCAGAACACACATCCGGAACAACTCTACCGTACCTGTGACGGGCTTCTCAGGCTGCAGAAAGGTGTGGATTCCGACAAATTTGGGGCAGCCTGTGAGCTTGCAATGAATGTCCGCAATCTTTCATATCGCTTTGTTGAACGCATACTAAAGAATAACATGGTTGGTAATCAGGATGAACCGAAACAGGAACAGCCACTCCCAGATCATAACAATATCCGTGGTATGGAATATTATTCACAAACAACAATTAAATTCTAAAAAATGAATATCGAAACACAACTCAGGCATCTACGCCTGCATGGTATGACCCGTAGTTGGTCAGCCCTCAATGAAACAAGAAAACTACATGAACTAACCTTTAGTGAGGGGATGGAAATATTGCTTCAGGCAGAGACCGATGACCGGGATGGAAAGCGGTTTGAACGTCTTCAGTTAAATGCAAACTTCCGTTACAGGGCATCAATCGAGGAACTGAACATGGATTCCAAGCGGGGACTGGACAAGGCTACTGTGGGAATCCTTGCCACAGGCGATTATATCCCCAAGGGAGAGGCAATATTGGTCTGCGGTTCCACGGGAACCGGAAAATCGTTCCTGGTTTCCGCATTGGGCCACCAGGCATGTGCCCAGGGATACAGAGTCGCTTACTTCAATGTACAGAAGTTACTTTTAAGAACAAAGATGAGCCGGATTGATGGAAGTGTCTATAAGTTCTTTGAGAAGATATCAAAGGCAGATCTGCTTATTCTGGATGATTTTGGGCTAACCCATTTCGAACAGCAACAGCGAATGGATATGCTGGAGATAATTGAGGATCGGCATGCAAAAAAAGCAACTATAATTGCCAGCCAGCTACCAGTGGAAAAATGGTGGGACATCTTTGGAGATTCAACGCTGGCCGATGCCTTTCTGGATCGTATGGTCCACACATCTTATCGTATTGAATTAAAAGGAGAAAGTCTAAGAAAAAAAAGGTGAAATTGTCATGCCGTCAGCTATGACAGGCCAAATCCCCGAGGGGGTCAGTATCATGCATTACTGGGGTCAATATCACCATAATATCCAGACAGGCCGACCTTGCTTCTGGTGAGGTATTTGACCTCGATGTATAGGGTTCTCTGATTATAGGTGAATTCGATGTCAAACCCCCAATCCATTGGTTCACCCAACCGCCTTACCTCAACGCCTGGATAATTCTGCAGAGCCTTGACGATTTCGCTTTCAAAGGCGATGCCGCCTCGATAGCCCGTGAATTCTGCCTCAACCTGACTGACCTGGTTGTTGATTTCTTCCTGGGTTTCCTTTTCCTTGAGGTATCTAAGGTAATAGCCGTAAACGGCACCACCTGTTGCGGTCAGGGTAAAGATCACCGATAACCAACCCAGTAGGGGAACTGAACTTTTCTTCTCTTCCGCTTTGTTTAAATTTGGTGGTATGGTCTTTCTGATCAGCTGCGATTCGGCGATCAGTTGCCTTCTTTTTTCTAGTGGCAAAATTTATCGTCCATGAAAGAGGCCTCCACTTCGACCATGATCTGCGCTGTAGTGAGGGGATAACTTTTATTAAGAATAATTTCTTTTGCCTTGACCAGCGACTGTATCTCTGGATAGGTGCAGGTGGAATCGCTAAAGATCAGTTCTTTGATCGATTGCGCAAGGCTGGCTTGGGCATTGTAGAATTTCTGTTTTTCTGCATCTTCTAGCCATGCAGGGACGTAATAGACACCGAAGTAGATAGATAGAATAATCCCGATCAAACTCATGATGTTCGATACGTTTTTGACGACGATGTTCCAAAGCGCTTTCATGACGATTTTTTTTAAAGATAGGGATTTGGATCAGATATGCACAGGTTAGGAGGATGTAGCCAATTTAGAAACTATAAAATGCCAGCGATGGGGTTTTATGGTTTCGCACAGCCCACACACAGCACGCAAGGATCATTGGTAAAACTGTACAAAAAGATCTTGGGATTATAACTTTGAAACAATAGAAATTTATCGTTTGGTCAAATTTATGGTTTCGACAAGCGTTACTAAAGGGTGTCTTTAGACAATCGATTAAATAAAGTATTCCATAAGAAGAGTTCATGACGGAAGCAATTTTCGACCTCATTGGGTTGCTTGGCTCGTCAACGCAGGATATCAAAATATGAAGATATCGTTCATGAGTTTTTGTAGAAGTGGTGAGGCAAAAATAAAACAGTAACAAATACGAAAAGGAGCAAAATTTTGAAGTTCCAAAAATAGTTAGCAAATTGCCTCTGTAAGTCAGAAAAGCACATTTTACCTCATAATAGGTCGATTAGGCTAGAGGACTCATAATCTTTGATTCCCATTAACCACTACGCCTTGACATGCTTGAATTCGTAAAATAAGTAATTTACAGTACAAACTTTCCTCCTTCGGTTACACTGCGTCAAAAATGTGTGCAAATTTTGTGCAAACCTACGGCAGGATTTTTCAAAAGAGGTTCAATAAGTATTGTGCACAAGATTATAAATAAATAATCCTTATTAGCCTCTGTCCATAGGTTAGAAGAGAATCATCTCAACCTTCACTCAATTCGATTTTTTATTAGTTTCGTTAAAAATATGCAGCGCTAGACACGCTGTTTAGGAAAACTTCAAAAAAAATAAAAATCTTGTAAATTTTGCCGAAGATTTAGTCCCGACAGCCATTGTATGCATTGACTATCGCTTCCCTATCCCTGACCGTGTATTTTTCCCCTTCTACCCATTCCTTCAACAGTGTCGGACAGTCTGCAATCAGTTCTGCGATACGCTTCTTTGGATTGATTACATTCAGGTAAACAACCTTATCATCCTTGATCATGATTGGTAACGTGTTCCCGGGAACATAAAGC
>NZ_SJSN01000043.1 GCF_004331675.1 Pedobacter frigidisoli
CCTTAACGATTACCCCGTTTGGATAGACAACATCGATAAGTGTTGGTGTGATAACAGTTGTGGCAGTAACCCTGACAAAGTTAGAAACAGCCCTTTTCCGTTTGTTGCGGGATACCCAATTGGCAAAAGTGGTGCGTTTTACCCCAAGGGTCTTACAATATTCCTGCTGGGTCATGCCACTTACACGCCAAGCCTCAACGGCTAACATTTTTTCTTCTGATGTTTTCATGAATTTATTTTTTTTCAAAGAAAAACATCTGGAGGGTCAATTAAAATATGGACTTCGTAGGCTGCTTACGTCTAGAGTCCGAAATTCACTGTTTAAAAATTTTTATTCTTCCAGATAATCTAAATCTTTGTTGAAACTCTCCTTAAGCTGACTTAAGCCAAACATCGCAATAATGGTTAAAAGCGCCATCACCATATATCCCGCAGTAATTAAACTATATCTTTTGGCCAGAAATTCGAAGAGAAAAGTAATGGGGATGAGTGCTCCTCTAACAAAGTTTGGTGCGGTGGTAGTAACTGTCGCCCTAATATTTGTTCCAAACTGTTCTGAGGCTATAGTTACGAATGTTGCCCAATAACCCACCGAAAAGCCCATAAATAAGCAAATCCAGATGAAAGAGCCACTGCTTAACCCAAAACTGGTTAAATAAACACTAACACTTACGACCGACAGTAAATGGAAAATGAAAACAGTTTTTTTTCTTGATTTTAGAACTTGGGATAATAATCCAGTTACCACATCGCCAATGGCGATACCAAAATAAGTAAACATAATTCCTGTCCCAGCTTTTAATGGTTCTGTTGCACCAAGCGCTTTTCCAAACTCAGGTGCCAAAGTAACTAAGATCCCCACTACAAACCATAATGGAATTCCTATTAATATGCAATAGAGGTATTTTAAAAATCGTTTTCTATCATTAAAGAGCATGAAAAAATTTCCTTTGGAAACTTCTTTTTGGTTGGCTGCATGTTTAAACATTCCAGATTCGAATGTACCAACACGAAGAAGAAGAAGAACCAATCCCATTCCACCACCTACGAAATATGAAGTTTGCCAAGTGTATTTTGAAGCAACAGTTGCGGCCACTGCAGCTCCTAAAAGGCCAATTGCGCCAACAATCATTGTTCCATAGCCACGCTTCTCTTTATCCATTGTTTCTGCAACAAGTGTAATCCCAGCGCCAAGTTCTCCTGCCAAACCTATGCCTGCAATAAATCTAACAATGGCATAGCTATTAACTGTAGTTACGAAGCCATTTGCAATGTTTGCTAATGAATATAAAAGAATTGAACCGAAAAGAACTTTTATCCTACCGAGTTTATCGCCTAGAACACCCCATAGTATTCCGCCCAAAAGAAGCCCGAACATTTGAGAATTAATGATTAGAAAACCATCAGACTGCATATCTTTTGCTGATACACCAATTTCTGTTAAACTTTGAACACGAACTACTGAGAAAAGAACAAGATCGTAAATATCTACAAAGTACCCTAAGGCGGCCACTATAACTAAGAAAATTACATTGCGGTTGTTGTTCTTTGATTGCGAATCCATTTCAATATTTGGTTTAATTGCTGAAAATACAAATAAGCTCAAATAAATGAAATAGATATTAAAAATAAAAGCCACTCTTGGTTTAGAGTGGCTTTTATCTACCTACATTGGAGGCATTTTTTTTGTTGTATCAGGTGGCATTGTTTTCGATGTATCAGGCGGCGTGGTCGTCTTAGTTGTATCCATCGGTGTAGTTGTAGAATCCGTCATCGTACTGTCTGAAGATCCAGCCATATTTTTAGACGAATTGCATGCTGATGTGGCAATCATTAATGTACCAGCAAAAGCAAGACTTAAGATTATTTTTTTCATAGTTTTTTATTGTTATCTATAAAGCTAACAACGTTATATTCATTTGGTTTTATTTTTTTTTCCTTATTTGCTCAAATAAAGAATGTATTTATCTGTTAATTAGCATTTTTAACTAAAATATTACCCGTTCAACATAATTTTGTTAAGCACATAATTAAAAATTGTAAGTGGTAATTGCTTAATCCTTTAAGTAATATCAGTCATGATGAATTTTCAACTTATTTAGCAATTCTGGCGAAACATTTTCTGCATAAACACCATATCCATTAACTAAAACTCCTTTTAGATTGCCAACATTTGAGGAAATTGCATACACGACTGAACTATCGGCAGGATCGGTCATTCCCTCAAATCGATGAACTTCATCAATCTCAAATTCTTCAGGCATTAATTGTAAATCTATCTCCTTACATTCCAAATTTTCTGGTGTTAAATTGAAATCGAGATTATAGCCTCGGCTATCAAGGTCGGCCAAAGCGGCTGTAACGGTATCGTAAACATGCATGATTCTAATTTACTAAAATATTACCAAAACATCATCCTTAAAACTTTAAAAGGTGATAAATCTTTCTGATATTAGTAAATATGATTATTTCTCAAAATACCCTGAAATGGGTAATGCGCTTTTATCCGCCCCTATTTTTTCAGCGCATCTGGGTTCAGAATTTTGAGGATGAATTTAGAACATGTACGGTTAAGCTAAGTAAAAGTTTTCTAAACAAGAATTACAATGGTTCTATTTTCGGTGGTACAATTTATGCTGCTACAGATCCTTTCTATGCCCTACTTTTTGACCAGTTAATGCAAAGAAGAGGTTTTAAGGTTCGGGTTTGGTTAAAAAGTGCATCTATACAATATTTAAAACCAGGTCGTTCTAACTTGTATTTCACCATCAGAGTTACCGATGAAATGATTACTGAAGCAGCACTGGCCTTGAAAACCGTAGGTAAATTTGTTAAGGCCTATCCAATGGAAATTACGAATAAGGATGGGGAGCTTTGTGCTACCGTGATGAATGAAGTTTATATCCGAAACCTGCATCAAGGCGAAACGCCAAGAGTTGCTTATTAATCTATTTTTATGCCTAGTATTAAAAGTTTGATTTTGCAGGGTGAGGGTGTCAGGCTTGATTTTAAAAAAACCATAACGAATACCGAAAAAATTGCGAAGAGCCTAGTTGCTTTCGCCAACAATAAGGGCGGTAAACTCTTAGTTGGTGTAGCTGATGATGGATCAATTAAAGGTGTAAAATCTGAAGAGGAAGAGAAATATATGATTCTAACCTCGGCACATCAGTTTTGTAAGCCCGCTATCGAGCCTTATTTCGAGGAAATTTATGTTGATGATAAATTGGTTTTGGTTGTAAACATCCCAGAAAGCGACACCAAACCTCATTACGCCTTAGATGACCAAAAAAAATGGTGGGCATACATTCGATTAGATGATAAAAGCGTTTTAGCAAGTCGCATCATTTTAGAAGTTTTAAAACAAGATCACAAAAATAATGGTGTGCTTATCTCCTATTCAGATAACGAAAAAAAACTTTTGGAATATCTGGCAGAAAATGAAAAGATAACACTCAAGGAATTTAGTAAACTGTTAAGGTGTTCTTATCGCAAGGCACAAAAGGTATTGGTAAATTTGATTCTTACCAACGTAATTAGAACACATACGTCAGAGAAGGAAGAATATTTTACAGCTGTAAAGTAAATATGCATTTTTTGGTGCTTCTTATTAAGACACAATAATTACAAATTTTAATACCTCGAAATTAACTTTAGGTGAGCAATAATTTATAAGGTTAAAAAACCGACCTTTGCAGACTTATCCTGACTTCGCCATGATTTTTTAATAAATTTCACAACGACTTGATCTTATGTTAGTTACGGTATTTGCATCGCCAATTTGGGTGACGTAAGGCGATTAAGAACTATCTTTAGGCATGTTTGTTCGCAAAAAAAAGAACCGTTCTGGCACCACTAGCATTGTGGTAGCGGTCAAGGTTCAAGGTAAATTTAAGGAGGTTAAGACAATTGGTGTCTCTAGGGATGAGGCCGAGATTGAACGTTTTTACAAGGAAGGCAAGATCTGGGCAGATAATCAGGTGAAAGGAGAAGGTTTATTCGAGCAGCATACCCAGGAGACAGATGAAGCGTACGTTACCAACCTCCTGCTTTCCAATATTGAAAATATCCTTCACAATGGCACTCAGCTTATACTAAATAGAGTATATGATTCAATTGGATATGATGCGATAGATGATTATATCCTGAGACAACTGGTTATCTCAAGACTAGATCAGCCTATGAGCAAATCTGCAACGATTGAATACCTGAAGGCACATTTTGACGAAGATCTTCATTTGGGTAAAATCTATCGTTATATGGATAAGCTCTATAATACGCAACA
>NZ_SJSN01000044.1 GCF_004331675.1 Pedobacter frigidisoli
GGAATGAGACATCATGACAAGAGCAGAAAAAGCATACCGTACGGCGCAAAAGGCGTACAGGTAGAAGAAAGTAATAAAGAGTACACGGGGGATGCCTTGGCTCTCAGAGGCGATGAAGGACGTGATAAGCTGCGATAAGCTTCGGGGATCTGCAAATATGAATTGATCCGGAGATTTCCGAATGGGGCAACCCGGCATGTTGAAGACATGTCACATATAATGAGCAAACCTGCCGAACTGAAACATCTAAGTAAGCAGAGGAAGAGAAAATAACAATGATTTCCTAAGTAGTGGCGAGCGAAAGGGAAAGAGCCCAAACCATCCATGTTACGGCATAGGTGGGGTTGTAGGACTGCGACGTGGCATTGGCGAACAGAAGTGGAATGGGATGGGAAGCCCAGCGATACACGGTGATAGCCCGGTACACGTATAGGACGCCAGTCTAGCAGTATCCTGAGTACCGCGAGGTCGGAGACGCCTTGTGGGAATCTGCCGGCACCATCCGGTAAGGCTAAATACTCCTGAGAGACCGATAGTGAACCAGTACCGTGAGGGAAAGGTGAAAAGAACCCCGAACAGGGGAGTGAAATAGAACCTGAAACCGTGTACTTACAAGCGGTCGGAGCGTCCAGGTGGCGTGACGGCGTGCCTTTTGCATAATGAGCCTACGAGTTACTCCTCCCTGGCAAGGTTAAGTGTTTAAGACACGGATCCGAAGCGAAAGCGAGTCTGAACAGGGCGTATAGTCAGGGGGGGTAGACGCGAAACCTTGTGATCTACCCATGGACAGGTTGAAGGTGCGGTAACACGTACTGGAGGACCGAACCGATAAACGTTGAAAAGTTTCCGGATGATCTGTGGGTAGGGGTGAAAGGCTAATCAAACTGGGAAATAGCTCGTACTCCCCGAAATGTTTTTAGGAACAGCGTCGACGTTGAGTTATATAGAGGTAGAGCTACTGATTGGGTGCGGGGGAGTCAAATCCTACCAAATCCAGACAAACTCCGAATGCTATATAATATAGTCGGCAGTGAGGCCCGGGGTGCTAAGGTCACGGGCCGAGAGGGAAAGAACCCAGACCATCAGCTAAGGTCCCCAAGTTACGGTTAAGTTGAACTAACGAGGTCCGATTGCACAGACAGCTAGGATGTTGGCTTGGAAGCAGCCATTCATTTAAAGAGTGCGTAACAGCTCACTAGTCGAGCGATCGGGCATGGATAATAAACGGGCATTAAATCGTACACCGAAGCTATGGGATTGAAATATATCGGTAGGGGAGCATTCCATGTGCGGCGAATGTACCTGGTAATGGGTGCTGGAGCGCATGGAAAAGCAAATGTAGGCATAAGTAACGATAAGGCGGGAGAGAAACCCGCCCACCGAAAGGATAAGGTTTCCTGATCAACGCTAATCGGATCAGGGTCAGTCGGGACCTAAGGAGAACCCGAAGGGGAAATTCGATGGACAACTGGTTAATATTCCAGTACTATTCATAACTGCGATGTGGGGACGGAGTAGTGACACTGCCGCGATCTGACGGAATAGATCGTTAAAGGCCGTAGGTATATCGATGGTAGGCAAATCCGCCAACGATGCTGAAAGCTGATAGTACCGCGAGCCCTCGGGCGAGTGGATAGCGCAGGTAATCAGACTTCCAAGAAAAACCGCTAAGCTCCAGGTTATGAATACCCGTACCGCAAACCGACACAGGTATCCGGGAAGAGGATTCTAAGGTGCTCGAGTGAATCATGGCTAAGGAACTCGGCAAAATGGCCCTGTAACTTCGGGAGAAGGGGCGCTGGCAGCAATGTCAGCCGCAGTGAAAAGGCCCAGGCGACTGTTTAACAAAAACACATGGCTTTGCGAAATCGAAAGATGAGGTATAAGGCCTGACACCTGCCCGGTGCTGGAAGGTTAAGAGGGGATGTCATCCTCACGGAGAAGCATTGAATCGAAGCCCCAGTAAACGGCGGCCGTAACTATAACGGTCCTAAGGTAGCGAAATTCCTTGTCGGGTAAGTTCCGACCTGCACGAATGGTGTAACGATCTGGGCGCTGTCTCAGCCATGAGCTCGGTGAAATTGTGGTCCCGGTGAAGACGCCGGGTACCCGCAACGGGACGGAAAGACCCCATGCACCTTCACTACAATTTAACATTGACATTGGGTACAGGATGTGTAGGATAGGTGGGAGGCTTTGAAGCGGCGTCGCTAGGCGTCGTGGAGCCAACGTTGAAATACCACCCTTTCTGTATTCGGTGTCTAATCCCACGTTGTGGGAGACATTGTTTGATGGGTAGTTTGACTGGGGTGGTCGCCTCCAAAAAGGTAACGGAGGCTTTCAAAGGTAAGCTCAGTACGCTTGGTAACCGTACGCGGAGTGCAATAGCATAAGCTTGCTTGACTGTGAGACATACAGGTCGATCAGGGTCGAAAGACGGATATAGTGATCCGGTGGTTCTGCATGGAAGGGCCATCGCTCAAAGGATAAAAGGTACGCTGGGGATAACAGGCTGATCTCCCCCAAGAGCTCATATCGACGGGGAGGTTTGGCACCTCGATGTCGGCTCGTCACATCCTGGGGCTGGAGAAGGTCCCAAGGGTTCGGCTGTTCGCCGATTAAAGTGGCACGCGAGCTGGGTTCAGAACGTCGCGAGACAGTTCGGTCCCTATCTGTTGTGGGCGTAGGAATTTTGAGTGGGGCTGACCTTAGTACGAGAGGACCGGGTTGGACTAGCCTCTAGTGAATCTGTTGTTCCGCCAGGGGCATTGCAGAGTAGCTACGCTGGGAATAGATAAGCGCTGAAAGCATCTAAGTGCGAAACTAGCCACGAGATGAGAGTTCCATATAGGACCGTAGGAGACTACTACGTCGATAGGCTACAGATGTAAAGGTGGCGACACCATAGTCGAGTAGTACTAATCATCCGAGGCTTTCAAAGGCAACATACTGTTGTTTGCTCCTCTAACTAACTTCTT
>NZ_SJSN01000045.1 GCF_004331675.1 Pedobacter frigidisoli
GATATTCTGGAGGATAGATACGGCAACGGTGCGACAATAATAACCTCGCAGCTGCCAGTGGATAACTGGTATAACTTTATAGATGAACCCACACTTGCAGATGCAATTATGGACAGGCTGTCAGCATCTGCTCACAGAATTGCACTTACGGGCAAATCCATGAGAAATAAAAAAAATCATTAAGTTTACAGAATATCGCTTTGTCCAAAAAGTGATATGGTTAAAAAGTTAGTGCTAAAGCCAGAACCAAACTGGTGCACTATGCCTCGGAATGTGGTGTACTTTGTTCGGAATAATCAAGAACCCAACATCATCAAACTTTAGAATTATTAATGATCTGCCCAATACCCAAATATAAAGGTACTGCTCCATCCTCCAAACGGAGGATCTCCTAAAGCCCAAGAAAGGGTGGGTAATAAATATCGAATTACTTAAAATACGGTTTCCCTTTAGGAAAAGAATTGTTGTCTACATAGGTTTATCATCTAAAATAATTCAAGATGAAAAAGTATTATGTAAACAAAAATGCACAAAGTAACGGTGATCATGAAGTTCATGATCAAGACTGTACTTACTTACCTGCTGTTGATAACAGAAAGTATTTAGGCGAATTTTTATCATGTGAAGGCGCCGTCACAGAAGCAAAAAAAACTTATAGTAAATCAAATGGCTGTAAAACATGTTCAAAACCATGTCATACCACTTAAACTAAAATCTTTCTTTTGAGCTTACCAACAGAGGGGCTGTTTCTCGTCTTACAGACGTTCTAACAGTCCCTTTTTATAACATCTGTTTTTTAAATTTGCGGCTAACTAATTATAATCAAGTTATTCCCGTGGTAAAATAGTTTCTCGTTTTACGGTTTTCCGTAAGGATAGTCCCCTTAAGCCGCATAGTTTTGGAATATCAAAATTAAAATATCAAATGGCTTGGAGCTTTCATAAAAGAATTAAAATTATACCTGGGGTTCATTTGAACTTTAGTAAAAGTGGCATATCAACCTCGATTGGGGTTAAAGGAGCCAGTATGACTTTCGGAAAGTCTGGAACTTATCTAAACACGTCTGTTCCTCTTTTAAATATTAGTAGCAGACATAAGCTGTCGGGTCTTAACACCACGCCCGATATCTACGACCACGTTGAGCAAATAGAGATTTCTGAGAATATTTTTAGTGCAGATGTGCACGAGATAACCAGTCAAAATATGGCGGGAATAAAAGAAGCAATACTTTTGGCACAGCAACAAAGGAAGGAGCTCAAAGTTGATCTGCTAAAAATTCAGGCGGCTTTGGCCACCTCAAAAATGAAACTAATTTTAAGTTACGTATTGCTTTATGGGTTGATATATAAATCAATATCCAAAGATATAAGGCTAAATATCCAAGCTCAAAAAGAGGTTATAAAGCAAACAACAGAGCTGATTGGTAACTGTTTTGTGAAACTAGATTTGGAGTTTGATCCAGAAATCAGGGAAAAGTACGATAGCTTGGTCAAAGCATTTGGAAATTTAACAACCTCACATAAAATTTGGGATGTAACCAATGCACACTTTCAAGACCGTGTAGCAGCACGTTCATCGGCCAGTACGATTGTAAGCAAAAGAGATGTAAGGTTTTCTTTTAGATCACTAGTTGAAATTAGGTCGGATTTTGAAGCACTTTATTTTGAAAATGCAAATGGCGCAGATTTATATTTCTACCCCAGCTTTATTGTAATGTATGCCAACAAGAAAGATTTTGCAATAATCGGGCTTGATGAAATTAACATACAGCAGAGTTATGTAAGGTTTACAGAGACGGGAACGGTACCCCGCGATTCGAAGGTTATTGACAAAACCTGGGCAAAAGTAAACAAAAACGGTACGCCAGATAAAAGATTTAAAGGCAATTATCAAATCCCAATAGCTAAATATGGCCAGATCAAACTGCGTACAGATACTGGCTTAAACGAAGAATACGAATTTAGCAACTATGAGTTTACAGAAGCATTTGGCCAAACATTTAGGGACTACCAAACAACTGTTAAATACCGCTAATGAAACAGATGTACAATCGTAATCATAACCATAGTGATGGTAAAATTACAGTCAGGTTTATAGGTGCGACCTGTGCTATAGCATGCTTCGTTGGCGTACTAAAGTTGCCGATAGTTTATTATACCTTCCTGAGGACAATTGTTTCATTAGGCGCCATATTATTTATCTACGGTTGGTTGAGGTACAAAAACTATCCCTTGGCTTTCATATTTATTCTCGTATTAATCTTTTTTAATCCACTATTCCCCTTTTATCTGCATAGAAAAAGTATATGGATACCACTCGATATAATTGCCGGATTACTCTTTTTACTCATCGGTTTCTATCGCAAAAAGGAACCTCTAGAGGAAGAAAAAGTTACCGAGGTTTTACCTGTTCGAAAAACATACTCCAGAGACCGGATTGTTTCTGAAAAAGAGAAATAAAACGATAAATCAAACCTAAAACTTAATTTTATGATCTCACAAATAGATAATTTTTTTCGTCCAAAAATGGATGACAATGCCCAGGATGAAAATGTACAGATCAACGAGCCGCCTATCGAAGAGGCAGAGGAGGTAAGGAAAAGAACTTACCACGAAGCGGGTTTTAGGGATGGATCAAGAAACAGTGGCAGCCCCTTAGCTCTATCCATTTGCTTAAATGCTATTTATGCGAGGTTCCAAAATGAGGAAAAAGAGCTAGTGGGAAAACAGCAAATGGCAAAAGAGCCTTATATCAACGAACAGAAAAGCAAGGACACAGAAATCAAAACCCTGGTGATCAGCAAGGAAGATAAAGAACTGCAGATAACCAAAGTTGAAGCTGACAT
>NZ_SJSN01000046.1 GCF_004331675.1 Pedobacter frigidisoli
TGGATATTCCGACCTATACTACACCACCCATTCCGAGGCATAGTACACCAGTCATTCCGAGCCAAAGTACACCAGTTTTTGTTTGAGGTAATTAAATATTCCGAGGCAAAGTGCACCACTTTTGGTTTATTGCAGGATTATTTCACTCTGCCATTCCGACACATACTGCACCACTATATTTACCATATCACGCAATTGGGCATAGTTTAACCCGCCAATTATATAGGTTTGGTAAGCATCAAGCTTACCCCTATAAATATGGCGAACAAACTGCTCAGCATGAATAAGATTAGACAGATACTCATTTTCCTCGATCAGGGCGTCTCCCAACGGAAAATAGAAAAAGAGGTCCGGGTCAACAGGCGAACGATCGCGAGTTACCTGGAAAAGTTCAGATCGACAGGTTTAACCTTTAATGGCTTGCTAAAGCTCTCTGATAGGGATATCGATGAGATTCTTGGCCTTGTAAAGCAAGAGGTAATGGAGGATGCTGACCCCAGGCGGGTTCATTTTCTTGAACATTTGGAATATCACAATGAACAACTCTCCTCCAAAGAAGGCGTAACCAGGTTATTGCTGTGGGAAGAGTATATTACCAATTACCCGGAAGGGTTTCAATATTCAAGATTCTGTGATCTGCTGCAGGAACATAACCGGGCCCCAAAGGCCGTTATGCATTTTGAGCATAAGCCAGCTGAGATGATGCAGGTAGATTTTGCCGGTGCACCACTGCATTATCTTGATACCTCTACAGGAGAACTCGTTAGCTGTCCAGTGTTTCTTGCCATTCTTCCCTTTAGCGGTTACGGTTATGTGGAAGCACTTGTAGATGCGAAGTTACCCCAGGTTGTATCAGCATTGAACAAAGCACTCATCTATATCGGTGGCGTGCCCAAAGGCGTAAAATCGGATAATATGAGACAGTGGGTATCCAAAAGCTCAAAGTATGAACCTGTCTTTACCGAGATGCTGGAGCAATGGGCCAACCATAACAAGATTGCGCTTTTTGCTGCTCGCCCGTACAAGCCAAAGGATAAACCAAGCATAGAGAACTTTGTGAGGATAGCCTATATGCGCATCTATGCGAAACTTAGGAACCAGACCTTCTATAGTCTCAAGGAATTGAATGAGGCAATCAGGATTAAGCTCAATGAACACCACCAGCTTAGTTTTCAACGCAAGAGTTTCAGCCGCTATGAGCTCTTCCACAATAATGAGTTAGCACTTTTGCAACCACTTCCCGAATCATCATTCTTTATCCAGCACTATACCAAGGCAAAAGTTCAGAAGAACTATCATGTTGTTGTAGGTGAAGACTGGCACTATTACAGCGTTCCATTCAGGTATATCGGCAAGGAGGTCAGGATATCATATTCTATGGACAGCGTTGAGATCTTCCATAATTGCACCCGGATTGCCATACACGTCCGGAGTTTCAGAAAACACCATTTTACCACGGTAAGGGAACATATGCCTGAAGCTCACCAATCTTTTTCAGATGAAAAGGGATGGGATCCTGAATATTATCTGAAACAGGCTGAAAAAGCGGGTCAGAACACTTATGACTTTATTCAAAAGCTGATGCAGAGCAATCCGGTGATACATCAATCATATGCTGGCTGCACTGGACTGATGCGGCTCTTGAAAGCCTACGGGACGGCAAGAATGGAAGCTGCCTGCAAAAGAGCACTCACCGGGCACAGGTTTAAATACACTGTAATAAAAAACATCCTTGACAATAATATGGACATGGTCAAGGAAACAGAACAAAAGGAATATAAGACACCACTACACCAGAACGTGAGAGGAGCCGAAGCATACAAAACCAATTGATAAAGATCAATATGAATACACAGAACACAGCAGATCAGATGAAGAGCCTAAGGCTCAGCGGAATGGCCAGGCGCTATGAGGCAACACTACAATTGCCAGTACACGAAATCCAAGACCCACATTCAATGCTCGCCATGCTTGTCCAGGCAGAGATCGAGTACCGTGAGCATGCAAGAACAGAAAAATATCTCAGGTTCAGTAAGCTTAGATATCATGCATTTCCCGAAGATATACTCTGTACCTCCGAGCGTGGCATTACCCGTGAACAGGTACTAAGACTATCGGACGGCACTTTTATTGAACGTGGTGAAAATGTGCTCATTACGGGCGCAACCGGGTGCGGGAAAAGTTTCCTCGCCTGTGCACTGGGACGCAGTTCCTGCCTACTTGGATTCCGTACGCTATATTTCAGTATGAATAAGTTTCTGGATGCCCTTGCCCAGGCAAGGCTCGATGGAACTTACCTCCGATGGATTAAGGGGATATCCTCAAACAGGCTACTGATATTAGACGACTTCGGGCTTAAGCCCCTGAGCAATGATGCCAGGATAGCAATACTTGATATTCTGGAGGATAGATACGGCAACGGTGCGACAATAATAACCTCGCAGCTGCCAGTGGATAACTGGTATAACTTTATAGATGAACCCACACTTGCAGATGCAATTATGGACAGGCTGTCAGCATCTGCTCACAGAATTGCACTTACGGGCAAATCCATGAGAAATAAAAAAAATCATTAAGTTTACAGAATATCGCTTTGTCCAAAAAGTGATATGGTTAAAAAGTTAGTGCTAAAGCCAGAACCAAACTGGTGCACTATGCCTCGGAATGTGGTGTACTTTGTTCGGAATAATCA
>NZ_SJSN01000047.1 GCF_004331675.1 Pedobacter frigidisoli
TGTAATCGGGAAATAACACTGCACAAGAATTGGCAATTAAGAGTGCACAGAAAACGGCAACAAGTGTGCACAGTTTTACAAAGCTAATCTTCTGGTCCTAACTTGCAAATATTGTTTTCCTATTTTCCATTCTGTAAGATTTTCCCGCAAGACTGATTACCTCACACCGGAATAGAAGCCTGTCCAGCAGAGCTGTGGCCAGCACCTCATCATCCAGCATTTTGGCCCAGTCAGCAGGCATTTTGTTGGTGGTGATAATAAATGAGGTGCTTTCATAAAGTTGGTTTACGAAGTTAAAAAGATTCACTGCCTGTGCCTTTTCTACCGGGAAGAGCATAATGTCATCGATAACAATAAGGTTTGCCCTTGCCATACGCTTGTACTCTGCCATAGCTGTCCTACTGAACTCCTTCATTCTCAGCATTGTCATGATATCCTCCATCGTTCTGAAGTAGGCCCTGTAGCCTTTTTCAATTGCATCAGCACAGAGTCCTGCTGCGAGAAATGATTTTCCGGTCCCCGAGGGACCCATTAACATGATGTTAAAAAGCTGATCCATCCACCCCAGTTCCCTGAGGGTATTCATCTTTTGACTGGTAAGACCACTTTCGCTTCTTTCCTCATAGTCGTTCAGGCAGGATTTCAATGGCAGGTTCGCCGTCTTTAGTTGCCTTTCCCTTGCCTGCCTATCCCTGTGTTCAGCCTCTTTTTCAAAAAGCCTCATCAAAAAACTAGCATAGCTGAGCTGGGAGGCCTCAGCCTGTTTCACAGTCTCATTAATGGTCGATGCCATTCCCATTATCTTGTAACGTCGGCAATACTGGTCAATCTGTTCGTTCTGGTTCATTCCTTAATTGATTATTGGGTTCATTATTGAATTGTAGTCACTGATGTTGCTGGTGAGCGGCTGGATGAGGGCCATTATTGATGACCCACCGCTCAATGGATTGATCGCAGAGGTCTGTATGCTTTCCTCCGGTGGCGCTTTTTGGAAGGTCTCCAGGATCTTGCTGAGATCATTTACACTGTTTATTCCCTTTTGATTGCAGAAATCAAGTACTCGATTGATAGTTTCCGTATCAATATCCCTGATCAATTTAAGCAGAAGAAGCAACTGGTCCCTGAGATAGCGCGGCTTGTCCCTCTTGATCGATTCTATAAACTTATCCAGACCTTCTTTTTCACAGGGGTAGTTATGCAGCTTGGAGATGAGTTCGTTGGTCGCGATACTGGCATCCCTTTTATGTCCCGTCTTCAAGACTTTTTTACCTGTGCCTATGGGTATCTGGTGGCGGCACAACTCTTTCTTGTCCTTATCAGACAGCACGAGTTCATTTCCCTGATTTTGTGCAGATACGGAGGTTCCCCTTCCGGTATAGGTTCCCAGGGGAAGGGAATAAAAGTTGCTCTTCCATGAAATGGTATTATCCTTCCTTACCGTATATAATGAGATGGGAAGATCAGGTATCATTACCGGGTAGTAGGGAGTCAATAAGTGCTGCTCAATGATCCACTCATCAATTGGAGGCCTTTTTGTGGATCCATGCTCAAGCTTGTTTGCCGTTCTCGCCAGCCAGCCTATTGCATCAGTGTTGAGTGCGGACAGGTCATGAAAGGTGCGGTTATAGAGAAAGTTCTGCTTCACATACTTGACGACATTCTCAATCTTTCCCTTACTCTCCGGATCAGACTTTCGACAGAAATGGTACTGAAAGGCCCGATCCCTTACATAGTTCTTAAACTGGGTGGTCAGGATAATATCGCCACTGTTCTCACTGCTGATGAAGACCTTGTCCTGATCGTAAACAACTTCCGTAGGAATGCCCTTGATAAAGCTGAAGGCAAGTTCATGGGCCTCAATGGCAGTTCTGGTAGTATAGGGCCTGGCGCTGAAGTTTACATACTTGTACCTCGATCTGGAAAGGACCATGGTAAAAAAGTAAACCTTGAGCCGCTTGCCGTTGCTTGACCGGATATTATATTCACCGAAGTCCACCTGGGCCTGAAGGCCAAAGGGAGTTTCATCAACAGCGGAATAATCCCTAATGGCAGGTTCATATGGCAGATTGTATTTACTGCGTATCCACTTGACGAAATTGTAGATCGTCTTCTGGTTTACCCTTGGGAATTCATCATGCCTCTCTTTGAGAAGATCATGAACCTGGGCAGAGGAGGTATCACGGAAAGAGACCAGGCGATCACATACAAAGGTTTCATATGGCAGAAGTATTTTCTGACGGCAACTTTGAGTCCTGACAAAGGCGTCAAACTCCCCGTCATCCATCTCAAGGTACTTTTTTACCGTTCTGCGGTTACAGTTCAGCGCCTTGCTGATCTTTGAAGCTGAACGTCCGGCAAGGGACATTCGCTTAATTTCATAATACATCATAAATTTGTTCAAGAATGCGTGCATATTCATCAGTTGTCGTAAGCCGATGAAGGTCGTATTAAACGGTGGGGTTTAATTATCCTACCGTTTTTTTTGTGCACTCTTGTTGCCGTTTTTGGTGTATTCTTATTTGCCGATTTCTGTGCAGATTAACTTACTGATTACA
>NZ_SJSN01000048.1 GCF_004331675.1 Pedobacter frigidisoli
ATACATAATAAATTATTTGTATTTACAGGGCCCATCTTCCCGATTTTTTCATGTACCTAATGAAGAGGTAATATATGCCGATAAGAATTATCGAAATAATAAAAACCAGGTTTCTGACTTCCACGTTGTAGCTGGTCAGCTGAGGATAGTAGAATAATAGGATAGTAACAATTCCCATGATCCAAATCGCTTGGGTATTATACTCTTTTATAAGCCATCTTTTACCATTAAATTGCATGCTCGAGATGGTCTGTCCCAGGCCATGGATTTTAAATAGCCATCTATGAACATTTACAGTATAGATATCAAACTGTCCCCCAAACTTGGCCCGGAGAWAATTTTCCTCAGCCAATACGATGGCCTGATAGATAAATAGAAAAATAGGGATAAGGACAAATACAAAGATTGCTGAATTGATCAAGATTCCTACACCTAGCAGCATCATGATATTGCCAACATAAAGCGGATTTCTGCAATGTGCAAATATCCCACTGGTTACCAGGTCCTCTGCGTGTACTTTTTTATCTTTTCCGCCACGAACGATATAGGCCAGCGAAATGGTTGCCCCACGGATAAGCTGTCCGGTAACCGTTATAATAAGGCCAAGGATGATGGGAATAAAATAATAATGTGGGCCGAATTTTTTCTCAGTGAAGATCCATGGAGATGGGATAAAAAGACACAGGTAAAGGAATATGAATAGAAAGTTCCTATATCTAAAAAAGAAATTGCCGACGGTTACCATGTTAGTTTTTTATCGCTATAAAGCCTGAAAAATTATACCATTTAAAAAAGATCTCTATGGCCACGAATCCTGCCTCTTCGAGCATCTTCACGTTTTCACTGAGCTTATAGGGGATAAGGACATTCTCCAGCGCCTCTCTTTTTTGAGAGATCTCCATTTCGCTATAATCGTTGCGTCTCTTGTAGTCGTAATAGTAGCTGATGAAATCCCTGTTGAAAATGGTGTTTTCCGCCAGGATTTTTTCTGAAACAATCAGCGCGCCACCTGGGACCATGCCATCATAGATGCGTTTCAATAGCTTTTCTCTATAGATGGGCCTTACAAACTGTAAGGTCAGGCACAGGATTACAACAGAAGCATTCTCAATTTTAACCTCACCATGAAGATCGGCCATTATGAGCTCATAGGGCCGTGTAAATTTCACTTCAGAGAGTTTTGCTTCGCATTTTTGAAGCATCTCGCCCGAATCATCTATTCCCACAAACCGGATATCCTCACTCACCAGGGAATTGATCCCAATCATCGTGGTTCCGGTTGAACAGCCCAGATCTACCAGGGTCGTTCCTGGMAGAGCATGCTCTGCGGCAAGTTCAAAGATCATACGCTGGATTTCAGCATAGAAGGGAACAGACCTTCCGACCATATCGTCGAATGCATTCGCCACCGCCTTTCCAAATTTAAAGTCGGATGGTTTTTTGATTTCATCACTGAATACCAGGTCCTTTTCAATTTTTTTTTGTTTTTCCATTATCTTCATCTTAAAGGCTAAGTTGGAAGTTTTTTTTTATAGTATTTCGCATTTAACACATATGTAACCAATAAGTTATCGAAATCGAAATTTTAATAAAAAGTAGTCTAAACCTTTTTAGATTATTCTGCGTTAACTAGCATAAACCAACGGCTGAACCTTCATCCCTCTTACAGGATATCCCAATTTAATACGTCAGCCTGGGAATAGATTCATCTCTATCGAAATTTATCTTMTCACTAAATTCGGCTACCAAAATACACATTGGGTCAGGTAACTTTTTTGAYTAATGATGGAGTTRCCATGATTTGTTTTAGCAATTTCTGTTTTTGATAGTTGCAACACCCACCCGCTAAACTGATTTGACTATGTTCTCGAATTTTAATTCTATGTTTTTGGCCCGACTGTTCCATGGCCTTTATAACATCGTTGATGCTGGGGCAATAATCTGTAAGACTATATTCAATTCTTACCGGATAACCTGCGGTCGCTGTTTTGCAAATAATCAGATTGTCTTTCAGAAGCCTCAATTCTTTTGGCAGTATGCGGYTTGCTCAACTACAAATCTAATGTGCTGTACAGGTATAAATCTGTACAGCATATATAGCTTAATAATTAACTGTTATTGAATTTCACTCCTACATTGAACCTTGTTTCACGCTACTTTTCCTGTTTAATCAATGAGATGACGTAGTCTACTTCCTTGACCATCCTAACCAGGTCGCCGTCAAATCCCCCATAGACCCATCTCACATAGCCATTCTGATCAATGATCACCTTTTGAGGGATACCGTTCATCTGTAACTGCCTGGCATAGCCATTGAACACCAGGCCCATCTTGCCCGTTTTTGGATCGGTTTCGTCATACAAAACATCGAAGTCATATTTCTGATCTGCAATAAAATCGGTAGTCAGCTTTTTATAGTTCGGAGAATACTCAAGCGTTGCAACGAAATAAAACTCTACCGTGCTGTCTGGTTGATATTTCTTTACCAAAGTTTGCA
>NZ_SJSN01000049.1 GCF_004331675.1 Pedobacter frigidisoli
GTAAGCAGCCTACGAAGTCCATATTTTAATTGACCCTCCAGATGTTTTTCTTTGAAAAAAAATAAATTCATGAAAACATCAGAAGAAAAAATGTTAGCCGTTGAGGCTTGGCGTGTAAGTGGCATGACCCAGCAGGAATATTGTAAGACCCTTGGGGTAAAACGCACCACTTTTGCCAATTGGGTATCCCGCAACAAACGGAAAAGGGCTGTTTCTAACTTTGTCAGGGTTACTGCCACAACTGTTATCACACCAACACTTATCGATGTTGTCTATCCAAACGGGGTAATCGTTAAGGCATCCAGTGATGATCTTAAAACGCTCTCAAATCTGATAAGACTTTACTAGCCATGTTTTCTTTAAGTTCCTCTCATGTCTATCATCTTTACAAGGGCGAGTGTGACATGCGCAAAAGTTTTGACGGGCTCTGCGGGCTGGTCAGCTCTGAGCTCGGTGTTTCGCCCACCAATGGGGACGTGTTCATTTTTCTTAACAAAAATGGCACACTCATCAAGCTTCTTCACTGGGAGCACGGAGGTTTCGTATTGTATTACAAGCGACTTGAAAGCGGTAGTTTTTACCGGSCCTCCAAAGATGGCAATCTTGTATCCTGGAGCGATCTGGTATTAATGATCGAAGGTATACATGTAGTAAGAAGTATAACCAAAAAACGGTATTCATTAGTGTAAAAAAGCGCTTTTTACTTGCCTAAGCGATGGCTTTTTCGTATTTTTAGGATATGGAAACGGCACTGGAAAATCTATCAAAGGAAGATCTTTTAAAGATCATTTCTGCCCGTGACCAAGCTATTTCCGAGCGTGATAAAGTTATCCTTGGACACCACAGTACCATCTCGGGACTGGGTGAGGAAGTAGACTACCTGAAAGCACAGATTGCGATGTATAAGCGCATGCAGTTCGGGCAGAAGCGTGAACGCTTTGAGGGTGATCCAAATCAGGCAATGCTTCCCTTTGAAGCTCCTGTTCAGGATGTACTGATACAGCAGGAAGAGGTCAAACAAAAGATAGAATATGTGCGCAAGCGCCCCAATCACCACGGACGCGCAAAGTTACCATCCCACCTTCCCGTAGAGGAGATTGAGATCCATCCACAGGGGGATCTCACAGGAATGGTATGTATTGGCAAAGAGATTACAGAGGAACTTGAGTGCGAGCCAGCACGCTTTTTCATCAAGCGTTATATCCGCTACAAATACGCAGGAAAAAACGGGGATGGAGTAAGTATTGCAGAACTGCCCRAACGGGTCATAGATAAGGGAATACCGGGAGCTGGGTTATTGGCATCAATAGTCACCGATAAATACGTAGATCACCTCCCACTTTACCGGCAGAAACAGCGCTTCGCCAGGGAGAATATCCAGATCCCTTCTTCCACAATCGAGGGCTGGACAAAACAGGCACTCGAAAAGCTGGAACCACTCTACCATCAACTCGTTTTCGACATAAAGGCTAAAGGCTATCTGCAGGTTGATGAAACACCGATAAAGGTATTGGACAGTGACAAAAAAGGCGCTTGCCACCAGGGCTACTATTGGGTCTACCATTCTCCCTTGGATGGAACCGTGCTATTTGATTACAGTCCTACCCGTGGGAGTAGTGCGCCCGTACCAATCCTGGGCAACTTCAAGGGCTATCTCCAGACTGATGGGTATGCCGTTTACCAAAAGTATGCACAAAGCAGGGATATAATACATCTGGCGTGCTGGGCCCATGCCCGCCGTGAGTTTGAAAAAGCGCTTGATAATGATAAACCAAGAGCTGAAAAGGCCTTATTGATGATCCAGAAGCTATATGCTGTAGAACGGGAAATCAGAGAAMAAGGTTTRWCTGCAGATCAGGCAAAAGAACTCCGCCTTGARAAATCCTTACCTATGTTGAATGATATCGGCAAATGGATCTTTGARGAAATCAAGATAACATTGCCCAAAAGCCAGATTGGCAAGGCAATGGCCTAYGCTTAYGCAAGATGGGATGCCYTAAGYGCATACCTTTATGATGGCAGCCTTCAAATCGACAACAACCTGGTAGAAAATGCAATAAGACCGGTGAGCCTGGGCAGGAAAAACTATCTCTTYGCMGGAAGCCACGAAGCRGCGCAAAGATCAGCAATGATCTATTCTTTCTTTGCGATCTGCAARAAGCATCAGGTGAATCCATACAAGTGGCTTAAATACACACTGGAAAATATAATGTCAATAAACCACAAGAAAATTAAGGACCTGTATCCACAGAACTTTAAAAATATAGGTGGATAATCAAATATGCACTTTATAGGCTGCATAC